>CAWDVD010000002.1:0-1360229 GCA_963805745.1 uncultured Solirubrobacteraceae bacterium | reverse complement strand
CATAGACCGATCACCTGCACCTCCGCGAGTCCAAATCGCAGCGCCCGCGGCGCCGCGCACCCCTCACACGAGCTCAGCGATGCCGAGGTCGGCCCACATGGTCGCTTCGCGGTAGATCCGTTCGATCTCCGGATGGCGGCGGATGAGCTCGCTGGCAGCGTCGAAGTCGCCGCGCTCGTAGGCGGTGACCTCGGTGAGCAGCTCGCCGAGGTCACCGCTGCCATGCAGCAGCGCCTCGGCGATGTCCTCGCGGAAGGGGAGCTGCTCGATCACATCCTGCATCGGCGCGTTGGCGAGCGCGTCGGCGACCGAGAACAGGCCGACCGTGAAGTACGAATCCCCGGCGGCGCCCTCCCCGGCGCCGGAAAGCAGTTGGCACATGCGTGCCCGCTCGAGCGCGGTCACGAGCAGCACGTCGGGGACGTCGCGGGCGCTGGCGAGCGCGGCCATCAGCGCGAAGCGGCGCACGGTGATCGCGCCCAGCCACGACAGCCCCTCCTGGACGGAGCCCACGCGCCGGGGCAGTGACACGTACGCCGAGTTGGCGTAGCGCAGCAGGCGCATGCTCAGTCCGACGTCGCGCGTGATGATGCGATTCAGCTCGTCGAAGTCTTCGGTCGCCGTCAGCTCGGCCATCGCGCCCAGCGCGGTGAGGCCCTGCGACGGCAGACGCTGCTGCTGCACGAGCGACGGCCGCGCGAAGAAGTAGCCCTGGAAGCTCTCGAACCCGAGCTCGCGACAGCGCTCGAACTCCTCGCGGGTCTCGACCTTCTCGGCGAGCAGGGTGAGGGGCGGGTGCCGCTCGCGCAGGCGGGCGACCAGGTCCTCGAGGGCCTGGTCGCTGTGTTCGAGCACGTCGACCTTGACGATCTGCGCGTACTTCAGCAGTTGCTCGGTGGCGGGGGTCGGGCGAAAGTCGTCGAGCGCGATCGTGAAGCCCTGCTCGACCAGCTCCCGCAGCACCTCCAGCAGCTCGTCGTCCACCGCCTGGTCCTCGAGCAGCTCGAGCACGACGTGTTGGGCTGGCAGCGGCAGCGGGCGCACGCTGAGCAGGAAGTCCCGCGACACGTTCAGATAGGCGCGGCCCCCGCCGACGAGGTCGAACAGGCCGACGTCGAGCAGCCCGTCGACGATCACGGTCGCGGTCGCCGCCCGGTGGTCGACTACGTCGGCGGTCTCCGACGGGGGTTCGCGGAACAGCAGCTCGTAGCCGATCAGGCGGGCGTCCCGGTCCAAGATCGGCTGGCGCGCCACGCGCAGCACGGTTGGGTCGGCTGTCGCCGCCGGCGAGCGGGCGCGGCCCGCCCCGGCGCCGTCGTTTTCGCCATAGGCAGCGCTCACTCGAGCCTTATCGGCCCGTTGTCGGGAGACCGTGAGTGCCGGTAGCCACCTGCTTGGGCCCATCGTGTGGGGCGCCGAGTGCAGACGTGACCCTGACCGGCGGCGCGAGCGAATAGGATGACCTCGGGTCTCGGGGATGACCCTCGGGTTTCGGCGAAAGGAGAGAAGATGGCTACAAGCGCGAGCATGCCCAGGGCTGTCGCCCACGGGATCGAGGATCTGCGGGCGCTCAAGGACCAGGTCGTGGGCCCGAGCGAGTGGCGCGAGGTCACCCAGGAGATGGTCGATCGGTTCGCCGAGCTGACCGGCGATCACCAGTGGATCCATGTGGACGTCGAGCGCGCCAAGGTCGAGAGCCCGTACGGCACGACGATCGCCCACGGGAACCTGACGCTGTCGCTGATCGACGGTCTGCGCATGGAGCTGAGCGAGTGGAGCGGCTTCAGGATGGGCGTCAACTACGGCTGGAACAAGGTCCGCTTTCCCGCTCCCGTGCCGGTGGGGTCGCGCTTGCGCTGCTTCTCGCAGATCGTCGAGGTTTCCGACGTCGGCGGCGGCTGGCATCAGGTTGTCACCCGCTGCACCGTCGAGGCCGAGGGGGGTGAGAAGCCGGTGTGCGTGGCCGACAGCGTCGGCCGCCTACTGGTGGACGCCGCCGAGTAGGACCGCCGGCAGCCGCTCGAGCGAGTGCACGATCTCCGCGCCGGCCAGCCGCAGCGCGCTCTCGTCGCTGTCGGCGGCGTAGCCGATGGCGCGCATGCCCGCTGCCACCGCCGCGATCACCCCGGAGGGGGTGTCCTCGACGACGAAGCAGCGCGCCGGCTCGGCGTCCATCGCGCCGGCGGCGTGCAGGAACAGGTCGGGGTGGGGCTTGCCGCGCGCCACGGACTCGGCCGAGAAGACGGCTCCGTCGGGGAACAGGTGACGCAGGCCGGTCAGCTCGAGTGAGAGCCGGGTCTTCTCGAGCTTGCCCTGAGACGCGACGCACACCTTCACGCCCGCCGCGCGCAGGCGCTCGATCGCCTCGCCCGCACCGGGCACCGGGGCCAGCTCCCGGCGGAACGCGTGCGTGCGTTGACGCTCGTAGAGCTCGAGCCAGCCGGCGGGCAGCGCGCGGCCGAGCTTCGCCTGCACGCGCTCGAGGACCTCGCTCAGCAGCAGCCCCTGGTAGTCGCGGCGAGCCTCGGCGAGCGTCGTCGGCAGACCCTCCTCGCTCAGCAGGCGCGCGAGCACGCCGTTGGAGATCGTCTCGCTGTCGACCAGGACGCCGTCGCAGTCGAAGATCGCCAGCTGCAGCTCGTGCATACCCTCGACCACGGCTACGGCTCGTCCGTGACGAGCGCGAGCGCGAAGCCGTCGTGGCCCTTGGCGCCGACCGTCTGGATCACGGTGGCGCTCACGCGCGGCTCGCCGGCGAGCAGCTCGTAGAAGCGCGCGTCGATGAAGATCGCGTCGAACGGCCCCGCCCCCTCGTCGACGAGCTCGGGCAGCGTCCGCAGCGCATCCCCGACGCGCACGTGCACGATCTGCGCGAGGCCCGCGTTCGCGATGTTCTCACGGGCGAGCGCCGCACAGCGGGCGTCTGCCTCGAGCGTGATCAGGCGTCCATCGGCGTCGAGCGCAGGGTCCTCGGGGATCAGGCGGTCGGCGATGTAGCCGTCGACCGCGCTCCACATCTGGTGTGCCATCGCATACGGGAGCCTTGCAAGTTCGCCGCGGGCTGGCGCCACGGTGCCTGCCGACACGGTCGCCGTGGACGGCTCGACGGCTGTCCGCCTGTGCGGCGTCTACCGTCCGTGCGTGGCCAACATCAACGACCCGCTGTTCGACGAGCCGCGCGAGCACGACGGGTTTCGCTGCATGCGCGCGCGTGTCAGCCGCCAGGCGGGCAGCGAACGGCTGGGGCTGAGCCTGTGGGAGGTGCCGGCGGGCCAGGCGGCCTACCCCTACCACCACCACCTCGCCGAGGAGGAGCTGGTGCTGGTGCTCGACGGCGCCCCGAGCCTGCGCACGCCGGATGGCTGGCGCGAGCTCCAGGAGGGCGAGGTCGTCGCGTTCCTGCGCGGCGAGGCGGGCGGCCACCAGCTGGTCAACCGCACAGCCGAGACCGTGCGGTTCCTCTCGTTCAGCACCAACGGCGAGCCCGACTTGGTGATCTATTCCGATTCGAGCAAGCTCGGTGCGTTCGAGAGGCTGCCCGATGGGGGCGGCCTGCGGGCGATGTTCCACCTCGGCGACAGCGTCGACTACTACGACGGCGAGCGCCCGCCCGACTGACCGCTCGCTCACCCGTGCGGGCCGGCGTGGGAGACCCTGCCGGTCGACCCTGAGAGCAGCCCCTCGCAAGGCTGAGAGCATCCCGAGAGCCCTACACTGCGCGGCCATGAGCCAGGTGCGCGCCACGCACACGCTGCTGGTCCTGCAGCACGCCGACTGCGAGCCGCCGGCGGCGTACGAGGATGAGCTGCTCGAGCGGGGCATCCCGCTGCGCCGCGTGGCGGTGGATCGCTGCGAGGCGCTGCCCGACTGGCGAGCGTACGCGGGCATCGTCGTGATGGGCGGCGCGATGGGCGCGTATGACGATGCGCTGTACCCGTGGCTGGGGCCGGAGAAGCGGCTGATCGCGGAGGCGGTGCGAGCGGGCAGGCCCTACTGGGGCGTGTGCCTGGGGGCGCAGCTGCTGGCGGCGAGCCTCGGGGGGCGCGTGGCGCCGGGCGCGCGACCCGAGCTCGGGGTACTGCCGGTGGAGCTGACCGCGGCTGCCGCCGGCGACCCGGTGTTCGCGGCTGCTCCGCGGACGTTCTCGACGCTCCAGTGGCACGGCGACACCTACGAGCTTCCGGCGGGAGCCGTGCAGCTCGCCCGCTCCCAGCTGTACGAGCAGCAGGCGTTCGTCGTCGGCCGGGCCTACGGACTGCAGTTCCACCTCGAGGTCACCCATGAGCTGGGCGTCGAATGGATGCGGATACCGGCGTATGTCGAGGAACTGGAGGCGCTGGGCGGACCCGGCTGCGCGTCCGCGATGCTCGAGCAGCTGAAGGCCGCCGAGCCCCGGTCCGTGCCCCTCGCCCGAGCACTGTTCTCCCGCTGGCTGGAGCAGGTCGTGGGCGTCCCCGCGACAGGCCCCCACCCTGAAACCGACCCCCTCCCCCTGGCCGACCCGCTCCCGACGGCCGATGCCGCGCAGCCGCCGGACTCGCTCAGCGCGGTCGCCGCGCGTCCTCGATGACGACACGCACGGTGCGCAGCAGCCGGTCGCTGGCGCCGCGCACGCTCCCGCCCAGCTCGAGCGTGCGCTGCACGTAGGCGAGCGTGTCCGCGGTCAGGCGCTCGCCGGGGAGCACGTTGGGTATCCCCGGCGGATACGTGGCCAGCGACTCGGCGGCGATCCGTCCGGCGGCCTGTGCCGCGGGCACGACCTCCTGGGCTCCGAGGTAGGCCTCGCGCGGGGTCATCGCAAGCTCGCCCCACGGGGGAGGCGCGGCGAAGCTGGCGCGCGCTCCGGCGGGGTCCAGGCCGACCCGCTGAACGGCCGTGCGCAGCGCGGCCACGAGCCGCGCGGCCTCGGGCAGGCCGCGCTCGCCCATGCCGAACACCGCCACCAGCACGTTCTGGCCGACCAGCTCCAGGTTGATGTCGTCGATCTCGCGCAGCAGCGGAGCCAGCTCGTAGCCGCTGGCACGCACGCCGCGCACGTCCACCGCCAGACGCAGGGGGTCGTAGGCGAACACGCCCGGGCGTCCGGCCAGCCGGTCGTCGAGCACGTCCAGCCCGTCGATCGCCTGGATCTCGGCGCGCGCGAGCACGAGCGCGGCCATCGTCCTGCCGAGCAGCTCGCGCCCGTGCACGGCCGCCTGGCGTCGCGCGGCGTCGAGCGAGCCGCACAGCAGCGAGTTGGGGCTCGTGGACTCGGTCAGCGTGACCGCGCGGTCGACCGTGTCCTCGCCGATCAGTCCGCCCTCGCCGTGACCGAGGTGGAGCATCGCCGACTGGGTCAGGCTGCCGACGATCTTGTGCGTGCTGGAGATCACCAGGTCGGC
The DNA here is from genome assembly GCA_963805745.1 of uncultured Solirubrobacteraceae bacterium. Lineage (GTDB taxonomy): Bacteria > Actinomycetota > Thermoleophilia > Solirubrobacterales > Solirubrobacteraceae > Palsa-744. The sequence continues at coordinate 1,354,848 of CAWDVD010000002.1, read as the reverse complement.
CCCGAGCGCGAGCGCGTGCTCGGGCAGCTCCTCGTGGAAGGCCATGTGCGCGCCCCACGCCTCGTCGACGATCAACGGGACGCCCCGCCCGTGGGCGACCGCCGCGAGCGCCGCCACGTCCGCCACCGCGCCGAAGTACGTCGGGGAGATGACCCACGCGCCGACCGCCGCGGGCGTCGCCGCGAGCGCCTGCTCGAGCGTCTCCGGCGTGAGGCAGTGGGCGATCCCGAGCTCGGCGTCCACCTCGGGTGCGGCGAACGTCGGGCGCAGGCCGGAGAGCACGAGCGCGTCGATGGCGCTCGAGTGCGCGTTGCGCTGCACCACCACATCGCTGCCGTAGTGGGCGAGCGCGAGGCCGGCCGCCAGGTTGCCCTGCGAGGCGCCGTTGATCAGGAACCACGCGCGCCTGGCTCCCCACGCCTCGGCGGCCAGCCGCTGCGCCTGCTCGAAGGGGGTCGGCTCGACGCCCACGTCGATGCCGTACGTCAGCGCCGGGATGTCCAGCCTCAGGGCCTGCTCGCCGAACGCCTCCAGCAGGCCCGGGTCGGCGCCGGGGCCGCCCTTGTGCCCGGGCACGTGCAGCCGCGCGGGCACCCTCTGCGCGTACGCGCACAGCGCGTCCAGGTAAGGCGTCTGCTGCTGGCGCTCGGTCACCCGGCGCTCCCAATCGTGCCCGGCGTGAAACCGACCTGTGTCAACACTGAGACTTTCTACCAGTTTCCCTTGATCGAGACGGCGACTCGGACTAGCGTGGCCGTGTCCTGAAAGCAATGGCCCGGCGGTGCGTCAACACCCCGGGCCCGGCACCGAGTCGGTCGTCCTCGATGCCCGTCGATTGTCCCTCAGCGGCGCGCGCGGCGCACCGCCGGACACGCGGACGGAATCGAGCATCGGCTGCTCGGCGCCTCGAACGAGAGGAGGCGACATGTCAGAGCCAGATCGAGACCCGCGCGCCAAGCCCGGCCGGCCACCCTCCGCGACGCCCGCGCGGCCATCCTCCGCGACGCCCGCGCGGCCACCCTCGGCCACGCCCGCCGGCCTACCCACCGACGAGCTCGTGCTGGCGGCCGTCGAGCGCGCCGCGCGCCACCGCGCCGGCCAGCGCGCGGGAGATACGCCGGCGATCCCGGTGTGGGCGATCCTCGAGCACCTGGCCGTGTCCCCGCGCTCGGCGACCGACCGCCACGTTCGCTCCCGCCTGGGCGTGATGCAGGCGGCAGGCTGGCTCGAGCGCTCGCGCCGTCACGGGGTGGCGACGTGGGAGCTGACGGCCGCCGGGCGCGGTCGCCTGCGGCGGGCGCGCCGCGCGGGCGGCATGCCGGCGCTGCCCGAGTCGCCGCAGCACCGCACCTGGCAGGGGGCGCGCACGGCGGCCGCGCAGGAGCTCGAGCGCTTCCGCGCGGGCCTGCGCGAGCGTCTGGACGAGGCCGCGCTGCTGCTCGACGCGGCACAGCCGCCGCACTCGGATGCCTGGTTCGAGCTCGCGGAGGAGCTGCAGCGGGCCTGCCGGCGGTTGGCCTCGGCGAGCCACTGCCTGTACGAGTGGGTCGAGCCGGACGACCTGCGCGCGGACGTCGACGAGCGGGTGGACCCCGCCGACGAGCGACTCGACCCGGCCGAGCGCGCCCGTCGCCGCGCCCGGCGCGCGGGGCGACGGAACATCCGGCTGTGGGACGACGCTCCCGCGCGCTAGCGTCTCCGCTCAGCCCACCAGCGCCGGCGGGCCCACAGACGTCCGCCGCTGCTCGGCGACCATCCTCAGCGCGTAGCGTCCGGCCGGGTGCGCGCGGGCGCGCTCGACGAGCGCCGCCGTCGACGAGGGCAGGACGTCGGGTTGGGGCAGCGCGACCCCGTAGATGGGCGGCACGAGCACCGACGCGCCCAGCGCCGCGAACGTGAGATCGGCCGCGCCGAAGCGCTCGCCGCACAGATACGGCCGGCCGTCTTCCAGCAGCCCGGCCACGTAGTCGAGCTCGCCGAACACCACCGCCTCGTCCTGCGCCTCGATGCCCGGGCTGATCTCCAGCGCGCGGTGCGCGAAGCGGACGGCCAGGGGATAGCCCCACCGGATCGCGCGGTCCTCCCAGCCGGGCACGCCCTGGTTGTTGTAGCGCAGCATCAGCGCCCTGTGGGCGAGCATGTTCACGTACATCAGCCGCCGCCCGAACGGCCCGAGCACGTCGTCGAGGCGTCGGCACAGGGCCTCCACCTCGCGCCGCTCCGCATGCCCCGCCGGGAACAGGCGATCCTCTGGCGCGGTGCGCTCGTCGACCCACGCGAGGATCTCCGCGGAGTCGCCGATCGATCCGCCCGGCGTCACCAGCACGGGCACCGTTCCCCCACCCCCCGCACGCGTGGAGGCGAGCCGGTGGATGCCCTGGACGTGGGGCTCCTCGCGGTATTCCAGCCCGGTCCGCTCGAGCGCCCACCGCGCCTTCTCGCAATAGTGGCTGATCGGGATGGTCACCAGCCGCAACATCGGTGAGCGGAGTATGACCCTTTGCTAGGGTGCCCGGCGAGGTGCTCCGCTGACAGCCAGCCACTCCGTACCCGAGCGCGGGGAGCAAGCGGAGCGCGTGGGGCGCCCCGTGCCGGTGCCGGCGCCCGCGGCGCAGTTCGAGGAGTGGCAGATCGCGTTGCATGGACGTCGCGCGGTCTACAGGATCGCCGGCAGCGGACCGCCGGTCGTGCTGATCCACGGCATGCTCAACTCCTCCAGCCACTGGCAGTCGGTGGCGCTGGACCTGGCGCGTGACCACACGGTCATCGCTCCCGACCTGATCGGGCACGGCGACTCGGCGGCGCCGCGGGGCGACTACTCGCTGGGCGCCCACGCGGCGAGCATCCGCGACCTGCTGGCGGCGATCGGGATCGACCGCGCGAGCATCGTCGGGCACTCGCTCGGCGGCGGCGTGGCGATGCAGTTCTTCTACCAGTTCCCCCAGCGCGTCGAGCGCCTCGTGCTGATCTCCAGCGGCGGCCTCGGCCACGAGGTCAGCCCGGTGCTGCGCACCGCCGCGCTGCCCGGGTTCTCGACGCTGCTGTCGCTGACCATCCAGCCGCGTCTGCTGGCCGCGCTGGCCGGGACCGGCCGGCGCATGCGCGAGCGGGCGCTCGCGGGCGGCGTGTACGCGCAGGCGATCGCGCGGGCGCTGCGGCCGCTCGAGAACGCGGAAGCGCGACAGGCGTTCCTGCAGACGCTGCGCTCGGTGATCGACGTGCACGGCCAGCGCGTGAGCGCCACCGACCGCCTGTACCTGCTGGAGAGCATGCCCACGATGATCGTGTGGGGCGAGCGCGACAACACGATCCCGCTCGTGCACGGGCGCCGCGCGCACGAAGCCATCCCCGGCAGCTTCTTCAGGACGCTCCCCGACGTGGCGCACTTCCCGCACCTGGAAGATCCCGACGGCCTGTCCGGGCTGCTGCGCGAGTTCATCGACGAGACCCACCCGGGGCGGATCGAGGACGCCGACTGGGGCGCCGTGCTGGCGCGGCGCTCCCCGCGCTCACGCCGGCTCGGCGACGCGGCCGCATAGAGCCGCGCGACGCCGCGCGACGCCCCCGGCCCGACTGGCGCTGCTCCCGCGCAACGCACTCTCGGTGTCCTCGGCGCTCAGCGGCGGCACGCTCTCAGGCGACGGCAAGTGGGGACGCGCCGGCGACGGGCTCGCCGTCCAGGCAGCTCAGCAGCGCGCGCACGCACTCCGGGTCGAACTGGGTTCCGGCGTGGCGCTTGAGCTCCTCGCACGCGTGCGCGACCGACAGGGCCTTGCGGTAGGGCCGCGTGCTGGTGATCGCGTCGAAGGCGTCCGCGACGAGCATGATCCGCGACGCCTGCGGAATGGCCTCGCCGCGCAGCCCGTCGGGGTAGCCCGATCCGTCGAAGCTCTCGTGCGAGTGGCGGATCCACGGGACGATCGTCTCGAGGCCTTCGACGCTGCACACGAGCTCCGCGCCGGCGACGCTGTGGCCCTTGATCGTCTCGAACTCCTCGGGCGTGAGGCGCCCGGGCTTGCACAGGATGCTGTCGGGCACCGTCACCTTGCCGACGTCGTGCAGCATCGCCGCGATGCGCAGCATGCCGAGCATGTCCTCCTGCCACCCGAGCGCGGTGGCGATCGACACCGCGCGGTCGGCGACCGCGCGCGAGTGCTCGTGCTCGGCGTTCATGCGCATGTCCACGGCGCGAGCGAGCGTGGCCGCCCAGCTGAGCCGCTCGTCGGCGGCGGCCCTGCCGTGATCGGCGCGCTGGTGGCGGGTGGCGTACAGGCGGCTGTCGGCCTTTCGCATCAGCTCCTCGAAGTCGGTCCCGTCGATCGGAAAGCTCGCCAGCCCCATCGAGCAGGGAGCGCACTTGCTCAGGGCGGCGGTGATGCGCGCGGCGCTCTCGAGGGCGTCCACCGGCGCGATGTCCGCGAACAGGACCGCGAACTCGTCGCCGCCCAGGCGCCCGATCGCGTCGCTCGGCCTGACGGTGTCCTTGACGGTGCGCACTACCCAGCGCAGCAGCCCGTCGCCGGCGGCATGCCCCTGGCGGTCGTTGACCTGCTTGAGGTGGTCGACGTCGAGCAGCAGCACCGCGCCCTGGCTCACGCAGCGGCAGGCCGCGCTGATCTCCGCGAGCGCCCGCTCCTCGAAGCCGCGCCGGTTGAGGCATCCGGTGAGCGGGTCGGTGCGCGAAACCTCCATCAGCGCCGTGCGCTGGCGGCCGTGGTTGCGAGCCTGCCAGGCGCTCATCACGCCGGTGCAGAACAGCACCACCGTGAACAGCACCTGGTAGCTCCACGGCGCCCCTCCGGCGGTGACCGCGAGCATCAGGTAGCTCGCGACGGTGAGGCCGCCGACGACGGCCACCGAGCCGAGCGGGTAGGACATCGCGGCGAACACGACCGGGATGAAGAAGATCAGCGCGAGCGGGCTGCCCGTGCCGCCGTCGGCCAGCGTGGCCAGCGTGATCAGCACCAGGTCGAGGATGCTCCAGCCCAGGAAGAACGCCTCGCGGAAGCGGCTGCCCACGATCCGCTCGCGCGGAAGCTGGGCGACGACCGCGGCGGCCAGCAGCCCCGTGCCGAAGATCACGGCCAGCGCGCTGCGGTTGGCCAGATGCCAGGTGAGCAGGATGTAGACCGCGCTGCTCCCGCACACCGCGTACGTCAGCCACACGCCGGCGCCGAACGTCGCCGCGCGCATGCGCAGCGCGGATGGGTCCGCCAGGCCACGGACATCCCCAGTTTTCATGTGGTGGTTATCGGGTCCCCGGACCTGGACCTGAGCGCCACGGCGCCGCCGCTGGACGCGTGCGAGGCATCCTGCGTGGGATCTGCCGGCGGGCAGCGGCCGCGTGGGGCGGTCCCGCGTGCGACGGGGTCAGCGAGAGGCAGCCACGCGCCACGGCGGCGGGTAGCTCAGCGGCGTGAGCGTGTCCTGGAGCCGCTCGCGCAGCGGCTCCAGGGGCGGCGGCAGCGACAGGCTCTCGCCGAGATGGCGCTCGTCCTCGTCCACCGCGAAGCCGGGGCCGATGGTCGCGATCTCGAACAGCACGCCGCTGGGCTCGAGGAAGTACACCGACTTGAAGTAGAAGCGGTCGATCACAGGGGTCGGGCGGGCGCCCGCCTCGGCCACCCGCGTGCGCCACGCCTCGAGGTCGTCCATCACGGCCGCGAACGCCACGTGGTGCACCGTGCCGGCACCCTGCGTGCGGTTGATCTCCGGCGGGGCGGGGTCGTAGGCGTAGAAGCCGCTCCTGCGCTCGCCGCGCACCTCCCAGTGCTCGCCCTCTCGCCTGGCGAACCCCATCGCGTCGCCGAGCAGGCCCTGGCTGCGAACCGGCGCGTTGCTGTACGCGCGCACGCCCTCGAAGCCCTGGAGCGCGTGCTCGCTGGGGATCTCAGGCGCGTCGGCGCTCAGCGGCTCGTCCTCGGCGGCGGTGAGCACCAGCTCGTGCGCCAGGCCCTCGGGGTCGGCGAACAGGAGGCTGTCGTCGGTCCGCTCGGCGCTCACGCCGTGCGCGGCCAGCCGCTCCTTCCAGAACTCCAGCGCCTGCGGCGAGGAGACCCGCCACACGATCCGGTGGACCATCCCCGCGCCGGCGATGCCGCGGGCCGCTCCCGGGTACTCGAAGAACGTCAGGTCCATCCCCGGCGAGCCGTGCTCGTCGCCGTAGAACAGGTGATACATGTTCGGTTCGTCCTGGTTGACGGTCTGCTTGACCATCCTCAGGCCGAGCACGCCGGTATAGAAATCGACGTTGCCCTGAGCGTCCCCGGTGATCGCGCTGATGTGGTGTATGCCCTCGAGCTTCATGCGGCGAACAGCACTCTATGCATGTTGAGGGGCGGGCGGCGTGCGATCATCGAACGGTGCAGGACGGATCGCTAATCCCGCGCTTCGGGCGCGCGCGACGCGATCCCGCGCTGGCGGTGCTCGAAGGCTTTCACCCGCTCAAGCACGCGCTGCGCTTCGGCGCGACGGTGCTCGAGGTGCTCACCGGCGACGCCGCCGAGCTCGAGCGCCTGGCCGCCGAGCTCGCGCCCGAGTTGAGCCCCCTGCTACGCGCCCTCGCGCGCGAGATCGACCCGGCGGTGTTCGACCAGCTCGCTCCGCTCGCGCCGTCCACCGGTGTCATGGCGCTGGCCGAGCGCCCGTTCGTGGACCCCGCGGCGGTGCTGGCCGACCGGCAGCCCGCGCCGGTGGTGCTGCTGGAGGACCCCCGCGACCTCGGCAACATGGGCGCCTGCGTGCGTGTCGCGGCCGCGGCGGACGTCGCCGGCGTGCTCAGCACCGGCAGCCACGATCCGTGGCATCCGGACGCGCTGCGCGGCGCCGCGGGGCTGCACTACGCGCTGCCGGTCGCCCGCCTGCCGGGGTTGGAGCAGCTGCGCGAGCGCGACCGGCCGCTGCTCGCGATGGACCCCGACGGCGATCCGTTCGAGCCGTCCGAGCTGCCAGCGCGCGCGCTGCTCGCCTTCGGCACCGAGCGCCACGGCCTCAGCCGCGAGCTGATCGCCGGCGCCGACGCGCGCGTCAGCATCCCGATGCGCCCGGGCGTCTCCAGCCTCAACCTCGCCACATCCGTCGCGGCCGTCCTGTTCGCCTGGCGCCTGTCCGCCCGTCCGCTCGCCGCGCCTAGATGACGGGGGCGTGCCGCGAGGTGTGACGCGAGTGTGACGCGAGCCGCCGCGGAGTCTTCTCTTGCGGGGACGGTATAGCGATGGTTATACCGTCCCCGCAACGTTACACATGTAACGGCTGTCAGCAACCGCCTTCGACGCCGTCGAGCAGCAGCCAGTTGCCGCGCAGCGCGTCGCGCGCGCGCGCCACCATCCTGTCTGCCTGCTCCGCCGGGTCCTCGACGTCGGCCATCAGCCGTGCGATCAGCTCGCCCGCCTCCCGCGCGTGCTCCACGTCGCGCAGCCGATGAACCCTGAAGTACTCGGTCGCCGGCCCCTCCTCGCTGAAGCCGTAGTGGGCTCTCAGCCCCCCCAGCTTCGTCGCCGACACCTCCGGCTGGCCGGCCTCGATCGCGTACAGCACCGCGAGATGCTCGAGCAGATCCTCGCCGGCCGTCCACGCGTGCACACACGCGCGCGTCTGCGCCAGCGCCGGCCGGTCGGCCGGCTCCAGCGACTGCGCGCACTCCGACGGCGGAGCATCGGCCGGCTGCGCTCCCGGCTGCGGGCCATCGGCCACCGCCGGCGAGTGGTCGGGCGGGGATCCGGCGGCCCGCTCGAACTGCTCCCACAGCGCCACGTGCGCGGCCTCCTCCTCGGCGTGGCGGCGCAGCTCGGCCCGGTCGGCGGCTGCCGCGCACTCGGCGGCGCGCGCGGAGGCGTGCGCCAGCGCCACGACCGCGTGCCGGTACTCGCCCGCGTACAGGCCGAGCTCGCCGGCGCTCAGCTCGCCCGCGCTCCAGCGCTGGTAGAACGGATGCTCGAGCACGTTGACGGCGGCACGTGTCTCGTCGAGCCTGGCAAGGATGTCCATCGCTGGTTCCCTTCTGTTGGGGTTTTCGGCGGGGTGGGTGGGGTTTTCGGCTGGGTGTGTCGGATTGTCGGCTGGGTGAGTGGGATTGTCGGCTGGGTGGAGCAGGAAATCGCCGCACGGATGCAGAAAGCTGCGGTGTGAGCGAGGTCTTCGTTCGCCCGGGCCTGGACTGCCATCCGCTTGATGTGCGAGGGTCCGTGCGGGAGTTGACCCGACTGTGAGCAGAAGGGGGTGATGTCCACGTTCATCATCGTCGCTTCAGCGCTCGGCGTGATCGGATTCAGTGCGGCGTTCGCGATTGCCCTCGGCCGCGCGGCGGCGCTCGCCGACAGGGACTCCGAGCGGATGCTCGCGGAGGTCCGTTCGACGCCCTCGATCACGGTCCACCGCCGGAGCCACCGTCAGAGCTCCAGCCAGAGCTACGCAGGGTTGGCCTTGGCCCAGTCGACGATCGCGCGCGAGTCGTCAATCACGGAGCCGTCGTCGAGGACGAGCGTGGGGACCCAGCGATTGCCCGTCAGCTCCTGCACCTCGCGACGCCCGCGTGTCTGGTTGAACACGCCCGGCAACAGCGCGAAGCCGTAGGACTTGATCAACTCCGGGTCGTGCCCGGCGTCCTTCAGCGCGTGGTAGGCGTTCGCGCACGGATGCCCGCCGGGGCGCGGCGTCGGGAACGTGCCCCAGCAGACGTACAGCTTCACGAGACGTTCAGCGTCCCTTCCATGCCGGCCTGGCGGTGCCCGGGCACCGAGCAGTAGAAGACGTATTTGCCCGGCTTCAGTTTCAGCGTGAGCGTCATGCTCCCGCCTTTGAACGTGGGCGTCGCGCCGAGGACCTTGCTGCCTTCGGCGACCGTCACGTTGTGTTCCAGCGGCGACATGTTGGTCATGGTGATGCTCACCGTCCCCGCCTTGGCGCTCAGCTGCTTCGTGTTGTAGGCGAGCAGCCCGGTCGGGTTGGCGGCGAGCTTCAGCGAGGTGGCGGCCTTGCCCGGCGAGGATGACGAGGCGGGCGCGGGGGTGGTGGCCGCAGGTTGGGCGGGCGCGGCCGCCGGTTCGCTGGGGGCGCTGGCGGGCACGGGAGCGGAGGCGACCGGGATCGGCGCCTGTTCTTCGGTGCGTGTCTGCACGGGCGCGCTCTTGGCGGGCGGGCTCGCGGTCAGCACCGCCGTGGACACGGCCGCCAGGACCAGCACCGCGCTGACCGCCACCACCGCGCGCTGGCCGGCCGCGCTGCCGGGGAAGTCCGGGCGGCGCAGGCCGATGCCGAGCGAGAGCACCATCGCCCACGTCACGAGCAGGCCGCCCGCTATGTAGAACGGAACCTTGCTCTTCTCCGCCGCGAGCACAGGAGCCAGTTGAAGGGCCAGGGTGTGCACTGCGCGCGAGCCTAGCCGATGGCGCACGGGTATGCTGCCCGGCGAGATGACCGACGCGGTGCGCACGCCCGAGGAGGCGTTGCAGGGTCTCCCCGACTTCCCCTTCCACTCGCAATACCGCGTCGTGGACGGCCTGCGGCTCGCGCACCTCGACGAGGGCGACGGCGCGCCCGTGATCTTCCTTCACGGGGAGCCCACGTGGTCGTTTCTGTGGCGCAAGGTCATCCCGCCCGTGCGCGACGCCGGCTTCCGCTGCATCGTTCCCGACCTCGCCGGCTTCGGGCGCTCGGACAAGCCCGTGGACATCGGCTGGTACTCCTTCGACCGCCACTGCGCGATGACGTCCACGCTGCTGGAGGACCTCGACCTGAGCGGCGCGACCGTCGTGGTGCACGACTGGGGCGGCGGGATCGGCCTGAACATGGCGGTCGAGCATGCGCAGCGAATCGAGCGCATGGTGATCCTCGACACCGGGTTGTTCACCGGACGCCAGCGGATGAGCGACGCCTGGCTCGCCTTCCACGACTTCGTGCAGCGCACCGAGGACCTGCCCGTCGGCATGCTCGTGCGGCGTGCGTGCAAGGTCGACCCGGGCGACGAGGTGGCCGCTGCCTACGAGGCGCCCTATCCCAGCCCCGCCTCCAAGGCCGGCGCGCGCGCGTTCCCGCTGATGATGCCCCGCTCGCCGGAGGACCCGGGCGCAGCCACGGGCCAGCGGGTGCAGGACGCGCTGGAGGTGGATCGCCGTCCGAAGCTGGTGCTGTGGGCGGACTCCGACCCGATCCTCCCGCTGAAGGTCGGCGAGCGCCTGGCGGAGAAGCTGGGTGCGCCGCCTCCGCGCACGATCGAGAACGCCAGCCACTTCCTCCAGGAGGACCAGGGGCCGCTGATCGGCAGCCTGATCGCCGACTGGCTCACCGCCGGCTGAGATCAGCCCGGCAAGGCGCGCGGGCAGGCCGTCGGGATGCGCGGGACCCGCAGGCTGATCAGTCGCCGGTCGTCTGTGCGATCTGCGGTTGCTCGGGCGGGGCTTCCAGCGCCGGCTCGGAGTGGGCGGCTTCCAGCGCCGGCTCGGAGTGGGCGGCGCGCAGTTCGTAGCCGGCGCGCGCGGCGGTGTCCACCTGCGAGAGCACCGCATCCGCGCGGGCCAGCCGCGAGAGCCCGTCCTGAACCGAGATGGGCAGCAGCGCGGACACACGCTCGCTGATGGCGAGCTGCTTGGGCACGTGCACGTCGAACCTCGGCAGCCGCAGCGTCTCGACGATCGCCTCCGCGACCTGGCTCGGCTCGATCTTCCTGAACTGGCGCTGGCGCGGCTCGGCCAGGCCGAGCCCGAGCTCGGTGTTGACCGCGACCGGGCTCACGACCGAGATGTCCACGCCGCTGCCGCGCAGTTCCTTGCGCACCGCGCGGCTGAGATTGATGACGGCCGCCTTGCTCGCGCAGTACGTGGCCCCGCCCGGGAAGCCGTACTTCCCTGCCTGGGAGGCGATGTTCACGACGTGGCCGCGGCCCCTGCCGAGCATCCGCGGCAGCACCAGCTTCATTCCGAGCATCACGCCGTGGACGTTGATGTCGATCGTCCGGCGGGCGGTCGCGTCATCCTCGTCAAGGAACGGGCCGATCGGCATGATCCCCGCGTTGTTGATCAGCACGTCCACCGGCCCGAGCTGCTCCTCCGCTTCGTCCAGAAATGCGCCGAAGGAGGCGCGATCGGTCACGTCCAGCGCCAGCGCAACGGTGCTCGCACCGAGCTCTGAGGCCGTCTGGCGGGCGGCGGCGAGGTCGAGGTCCCCCAGCGCCACCCTCACACCCTGGCGTAGCAGCGCCTCCGCGGTGGCGCGCCCGATGCCGCGTGCGGCGCCGGTGATCGCGGCTGTCTGTCCGGCGAGGATGCGGGGCTGCTTGGCCATGGTCTCCTCCTGTGGGTGGCTGGCCGACGGATCTTCCCGCAAAGCTAGCGCGTTGGCCAGCCAGCCAGCATCCTTAGTAGGCTGGAGACCATGCCGTTCTTCAAGTTCGAGGGGCAGCGCCTCGCCTACACCGAGTTCGGTGGCGGCCCGGCTGCGCTCACCCCGGCCGGAGGGCGCGGACGGACGGCCAAGAGCGCCCCGGCGAATGGCCGCCCGCTGATCCTGCTGCACGGGCTGCTGCTCTCCCAGGAGATGCACCGTTCGCTGGCCGAAGACCTGGCCGCGCACGGCAACCGCGTGATCACGCTCGACCTGCTCGGCCACGGGCGCTCGGACCGACCACGCGACATGTGGCGCTACTCGATGATCGCCTACGGCAAGCAGGTGGTCGCGCTGATGGACCACCTGCAGATCGAGCAGGCCGTCGTGATGGGCACCTCGCTCGGCGCCAACGTCGCGCTCCAGGTCGCCTCGAGCAACCCCGAGCGGCTGCGCGGAATGGTGATCGAGATGCCCGTGCTGGACAACGGGCTGCTGTGGAGCGCGCTCACGTTCACGCCCCTGCTGGTCGCGCTGACGTTCGGCGAGCCGGTGATGAAGCTGCTCGCCCGCGCCACCCGCGCCGTGCCGCGGCGGCTGCTGCCCCACTACGGCAACGTCATGCTCGACCTCGTCCGCCAGGAGCCGGGACCCGGCGGCGCGCTGCTGCAGGGGCTGTTCTTCGGGCGCATAGCTCCGCATCGCAGCGAGCGCTCGACGTTCACCGCCCCCACGCTCGTGCTCGGCCACCTGCGCGATCCGGTCCATCCGTTCTCCGACGCCGGCATGCTCGCCAAGGAGATGCCCAACGCCAGGCTGCTCCAGGCCAACTCGCTGGTCGAGCTGCGACTGCGGCCCGAGCGGCTGACCGGGGAGATCGCGGCGTTCGTGGACGACGTGTGGGCCAAGCCGACCGCCAAGGCGGCAGGCAAGCGCGCCAAGCGCCCGGCGGCCAAGCGGGCGCGGGCGAGCTCGGCCACGCGCTCCGTCTGAGCCGCGCCGCGACGAGCCGGCGCGCGACAGACACCCATCGCCCGCACGAACAACCTGCTCGGGTCTTACAAGCTAGCTGGCGGGGAACAGTTCGACTTCGTCGACGCTCACGTGCCCTGGCGCTTCGGCGGTGCCGATCGAGCTTTCCGGCACCTTGCTGATCCACAGCACCACGAACGTGAACGCCTCCTTCGCATGGCGCAGGACGATGCGCAGGTGGCGCTTCTTGACCACCTGCGCGCGGCTCAGCCCGATCCACGCCGGTTCGGTGATCGACGCGGGCACGGTGTGGCCGTTGGCGCCGAAGACCTGCACGGTCATGCCCGGCGTCGCGGTGACGAGCTTGAGCACCGACACGCTCTGCTTGGACTTGAGGTCGATCAGCAGTCCGTCCGCCATGTTCGGCGCCGTGGCCGGGTCGACCTGGGCGGTCCACGCGGTCGACGTGTCGCCGTCGATCGCCAGGCTCGGGTCGCCGAACCAGCTCGCGGGGTCGTCGTACGGGTTGTACGTGGATGCGGCGTTGGTGTCCAGCAGGATGGCCGCCTGCGCTTCTTCGCTGGTCGCGCTGCTCGGCGTCGTGGAGCTCGCGGGCGTGGTGCTGGTCGACGTCGTGGTCTTGGTTTCCGAGGAGCCGGTCTTGGTGGCGCTCTTTTCCGAGGCCTTCGGCGTGGCCGCCGTGAGCGGGATCTTGGGCGGCTTGACCGTGACCGGCGGCAGGCTCGTCGTGGCTTTGCCCGCCGTGCCCGGTGTGGTCGGCGCGGTCCCGGCGGTCGCCGGCGTGGTGGCGGTCGGCGCCGGCGCCTGGGCGACGGTCGTCGTCAGCACATGGGCCCTGCCGGCGCCTTTGCTCAACGCCGCGTATCCTGCCGCCGCCGCGCCGAGGACGAGGATCGCCGTGGCGCCGAGCACCGTGGCGGCCGAGCGCCAGCCGCGCGTGCCGAGACTGCCGGGAGCGCCTGCGCCGCACTGCGTGCACCAGTCCTGATCCGCGGCCAGCGCGGCGCCGCAGTTGGCGCACGCCCGCTCGCCCGGCGCGAACGCGGGCGCGGGCTCGATCGGAGTCCCACCGGATCCGTCCGGCGACGCCGGGGCGGACGGGGTCGGCACCGGGGCGGGCGGAGAATCGGCCAGCAACGTAGCCATCGCCGGAAATTCTAGCTTTACAGCGGGCGCCCGGCGCCGGGGAGGATCTCGCGCCCGGTCGGCGCCAGCTGCTCGTCGAGCTCCAGCTGCCAGTAGTAGCGGGTGAACGTCATCCCCGCGTTGAACTCCCCCACGTGCGGCTCCACCCGCTCGCCGGCGGCCATGCGCACGATCAGCTCCGGGTAGGTGCGCCCGGGCAGCGCCGCGTACACCGGCGCCGGGAACGCGCCGCCGAAGCGCGTGTTCACGTCGGTGATCCCCAACCCGACGTCCGGGTCGCGGAACACCTGGATCGTCGCCGGGCCGGCCACGCGCAGGGCCTCCATCACCTCTCGCCCGAGCTCGATCAGCTCCTCGTCGTGGATCACCTGACCCTTGATCGACTCGCCGCCGCGGGACTCGAGCATCGTGCGCGGGATCGCGTTCACGCAGCGGCCCTCGCGGTCGCCGAGGCAGTCGATCGACAGCTCCTCGCCGCCCATCGCACGCTGCACCATCACCGGCTCGGGCCCCGGCAGGCCCTTCGGGCGCGCGGCGATCGGCGCCTCCTGCACGTAGTCGATGATGAAGCGCGCCTGCGCGGCGTCGTGCGCGAGGTGGATCGAGCGCGCGCCCGATCCCCGTCGGGGCTTGACCATCACCGGGTAGTCGAGCTCGTCGAGGTCGTCCTGCGGCAGCGCCGTCGGCGGCGAGGGCAGCCCCAGGCGCCGGAGCAGCAGGTGCGCCTCGTACTTGTCGTACGTCGCGCGGGCAACCTCGGCAGACGGTACGAGGGCGGGAAGCCTCCCTTCCTCCAGCGCGCGAGCGAGGATCTCTATATCGAGGTCGGTCAGCGGCAGCACCACACCGACCCCGTGAGCCTCGCACAGCGCCTGCAGCGCGGGCACGTACTCGGGGTCGTCCATCCTCGGCACGGCCACGCGCGTGTGCGCCGCGTACTGGGCTGGCGCGAGCGGCGATGGGTCGGCGACCACAGTCCTGGTGAGCGCCGCGAAGCAGGACACGATGTCGTAGCGCTTGCCCGCGCCCGTCAGCAGGACGGCCGGCGGGTCGGCGGGCGGGCTCACAGCTCGCCCTCCCAGCCGCCGGACTGCCCCTTGTACAGGTCCGAGCCGCCGAGCACCATCGCCGGCGTGCGCATCAGGATCCGCAGGTCCAGCGCCAGGGAGCGGTGCTCGATGTAATACAGGTCGAGCTCTATCCGCTGCGCCCACGGCAGCGACGCGCGGCCGCTGACCTGCGCCCAGCCGGTGATCCCCGGCCTGATCGCAAGGCGCCCGCGCTGGCGCTCGGTGTACTGCGCCACCTGCACCGGCAGCGTCGGTCGCGGGCCGATCAGCGACATGTCTCCGCGCAGCACGTTCACCAGGTTCGGCAGCTCATCCAGCGACGTCCGGCGCAGCAGCGCCCCCACGCGCGTGATGCGCGCGTCGTTCTCGTTGACCGCCAGGCCAGCGCCCATGCGCTCCGCCCCCTCGACCATCGTGCGCAGCTTCAGCACGTCGAACTCGCGGCCGTGCAGACCGCTGCGACGCTGGCGGTAGATCACCGGGCCCGGGCTCTCCACGCGGATCGCCAGTGCCGCCAGCGCCAGCACGGGCGAGCTCACGAGCAGAGCCGTCGCTGAGACGACGATGTCGACGGCGCGGCGGATCACCGCGGGGATTCTCGCAGCGGGCGGTTGACTTGCATCCCAAGACCAAGACAAGCATCATGAGACAGGCAGGACTGAGGCAATGACCGAGATCGAGCGCTATCTGATTCTCATCGAGGGTGGCCCGCCGTCAAATTACTCGGCGTGGTCGCCCGACGTTCCGGGCTGTGTGGCAACCGGCAGCACGATCGACGCATGCATACAGGAGATGCGCACAGCGCTCGCAGGACACCTCGACGTCATGCGCGAGCACAACGAACCGGTGCCTGAGCCCTCCGGTCCCGGCGTCTACGTCGAGCGCGCCATCGCCGCGTAAACACCGCCTAACCTAATCGTCACCGCGTACCCTCGGCGGCTTCCCAGGATGCCGAAGTGCCGTGGCGAAGCCAATCCCACAGGCCGGCGGCGAGCGAGGCTGTGGTGAGCACGTAGTAGCGGGCGATCAGCAGCGGACGGACGGGCAGCAGGCCCGCGAGCGAGGCAGCGAGCAGCAGCGCCAGCTGGAGGTCGAGCGTGACCACGTACAGGATCCGCGCGCCACTCCCGACACCGGCGCCGTTGACCACGAGCGCGACGTTCGCCGCGAGCGCGATCGCGTGCAGGGCGGGCGTGGCGTAGCGAAGGAGGCGGTGCGAGAGGATCATCAGCGCGTACCCCGGCGGATAGCCGCGCGGGGAGAGCATGCCCCCTCGCAGCACGATCGGCCAGGTGTGGCTCATCATGCGCCGCTTGCGCGCGAACTCGCCGCCGAGCGAGGGCACCATCTTCTCGCTGGCGCGCGCACTCGGCACGTACGCCGCGCGCAGGCCGCGCTTGACCATGTTGAACGGCAGCGACAGGTCGTGGCCCATGATCGGGTCGACCACGATGTAGCTCTCGCGCCGGGTGGCGTAGATCGCCCCGTTGCCCGCCGTGATCGAAGACAGCCGCGACTCGAGCGCGCGTACCGCCAGCTCGTAGCGCCAGTACACGCCCTCCTGGTTCGGAGCGCCCCGCGCGGAGGCGCCGGCGGCGGCCCGCACGAAGCGCACCTGCCCGCACGCGTAGCCCACGCGCGGATCGTCGAACGCGCGCACGAGCTCCCGGGCCGCATCGGCCTCCCACAGCGCGTTGGCGTCGGAGAACGCCACGATCTCGCCGCGCGCGTGCTCCACCGCGGCGTCCTGGGCGCGGATCTTGCCGCCTCGCGGCAGCTCGAGCACGACGTCGGCGCCGGCCTCACCGGCCCGCGCGGCGGTCGCGTCGGCGCAGCCGTCGCACGCCACGATCACCTCCAGCAGGTCGCGGGGGTAGTCCAGGCTGAGCGCGTTGGCCACCTTCTCCGCGATCACCGACTGCTCGTCGTGGGCGGCGACGATCAGCGACAGGGCGGGGAGGGAGGCGGGCGAGGATTGATGGGCTTCTGGTGGGGAGGGCTCCGCTCCGCTCCGCTGGATGCGTTCGCGCGGCGATGCAGCGGGCCGCGCGAGCACGCGCGCGAGCACCGCAAGTGCGACCGCGTAACCGACCTGGGTCCACACGATCAGGCCGCATGACACCCAGAAGACGATCTCCAGCGCGAGCACGGGCAGGGATTGTGGCGGACACGACGGCCACCGGCCGCGCGCTGCGTCAGGCGCCGGCCAGCAGGTCTTCGTACAGCTCCAGCGTGCGGCGGGCGATCGCCTGCCAGGAATACGGCCCCGCGGCGAGCGCCCGTGCTCGCTCGCTCATGGCCGACAGCGCCGCCGGGTCCCCGAGCAACGCGAGCAACGCGTCGTGCAGCGCGGCTGCGTCGCCGGCGGGGAAGCTGCGCGCGGCGCCGGTGGCGGCGACCTCGGGGAAGCCGCCGACGTCGCTGAGCAGCAGCGGCTTGCCGAACGCCAGCGCGGTGAACAGCACGCCCGACTGGTCGATCTCGCGGTAGGGCAGCACCACCAGGTCGGCGCGCCGGAAGTAGGCGGGCAGCTCGTCGTCGCCGATGAACCGTGGCACGAAGCGCACGCCGGGCGCCGCGGCCGCCTGCAACGCGGAGATGTCCATGCGCGGCATGCCCGCGATCCACAGCTCGGCGTCCTCGATCCCCCTCCAGGACTCGAGCAGCAGGTCGATGCCCTTGTACGGGCGCATCAACCCGAAGCACAGGACCACCGGCTCCCGCGTCTGCGATGGCGGCGGCGAGATCCAACCGTCGGCCGCGCCCGCCGCCAGGTGCTCGAGCACCCCGTGCGGGATCACGTGCACGCGCCGCTCCTCCACGCCCAGCTCGCCGGTCAGGCGCGCGCGGCCGTGCTCGGAGTGCACGACGATCCCGTCGAAGCGGTCGTACAGGCGCCGCTGCGCCGCGCGCTGCCCCGGCCGCGCCTCACGCGGGAGCACGTCGTGCGCGGTCAGCACCAGCGGGCGGCCGCGGGGCAGCAGGCGGCCGTCGAGGTGCTGAACGGACAGCCACTGGAAGTGCACCACGTCGGCCGCCAGCGCCGCGCGACGGTAGCGGAGCATGTCGGGGACGTGCTCGACGAGCTTGACCGCGCGTCGCGCGCGGGCGCCGCGGATGTGGCCGGCGACGCGGTAGAAGCTCTCGCGCCGCCGATAGCCGTCGGCGGGCGCGACCGGTCCGTGGACGAAGCGGCTCGTGTACAGCTCCACCTCGGCCCCGGCGGCGCCCAGCGCGCGGCACAGGGCATGGTCGTATGGCGGCGTGTAGGCCGACGGGTCGACGATGTGCACGCGCATCAGCGAAGCTCTGCGAGCGGGGCGACGTAGCGCAGGAACGGCTCGATCCGCAGGGAGCTTCCGGTGGCCTGTTCGAGCAGCGCGATCGTGTCCAGGCGACGGCCGTGGCGGTGCACGCGCTCGGCGAGCCAGCGTTGGATGGGGGCCACTTCCCCGCGGCGCAGATCCTCCTCGCGCGGTCCGAGCTCCTGCTCCATCGCCTCCCACAGCTGGGCGGCTATCAGGCAGCCGAGCGCATAGCTGGGGAAGTAGCCGAAGGACCCGGCGCCCCAGTGCACGTCCTGCAAGCATCCGAGCGCGTCGGAGGGAACCTCCACGCCGAGCAGGCGTCGCATGCCCTCGCGCCATGCGCCGGGCAGGTCTCCGACGGCGAGCTCGCCGGCGATCAGCGCGAGCTCGAGCTCGAAGCGCAGGATGATGTGCAGCGGATACGTGAGCGGATCCGCGGACACGCGGATGACCGACGGCCGCACGGCCACCAGCGTCGCGTGCAGCTCGGCCGGAGCGACCGCGAACCCGCCGGCGCCCAGCTCCGCCGCCAGGACCTCCGCGAACGCGGGGCTGCGCGCGACATGGTTCTCCCACAGCTTGCTCTGGGACTCGTGGATCGACATCGACGTCCCGCGGCCGAGGTTGGTGCGCTCCAGCATCGGGTCCACCTGGCGCTCGTAGAGCGCGTGGCCGTACTCGTGCAGCGAGCTCAGCAGCGACTCGACCTCCCCGTCCCGGTAGCGCGTGGTCACGCGCGTGTCCCCGCGGCCGATCCACGCCGTGAACGGGTGGGCCGAGACGTCCACCCGCCAGCTGGAGTCCTCCACCCCGAGCCGGCGCATCGTGCCGGCCACGGCCACCTGCTGCGCGCCGACCGGCACCTGCAGCGCCCGACCGGGCGAGCGCGCCTGCGCCGCGGCCACCAGCGGCGGCAGCGCCTCGGCGAGCGCCCCGAAAACGCGGCGCAGCTCCGCGGTCGTCAATCCGAAGTCGTAGTCGCCGAGCAGCGCCTCATACGGGCTCTGACCGTCCTCGGCCAGGCACTCGCCGTATGCTCGCGCAAGCTCCACGTTTCGCGCAAGCGCAGGTTCGAAGGCGCCGAAGTCGTCGCTCGCTCGCGCGAGCTGCCAGCTCTCCTGCCCCTCGGTGCTGGCGCGGGCGCGGTCGACCGCGAGCTCTTCCGGGATCCGGCGAGCCCGTTTCCAGTCGCGACGCGCCAGGCGCACGATGTCGCGGTCCAGCTCGTCGAGCGTCGCCCCGTCGAGCTCGCCCAGCCACGCTCCGATCTGCTCGGCCGTCGCGCGCTCGTGGGTCAGGCGGGCCAGCACGCCGAGCTGCTGCGCTCTCGGCGCGGCGCCCTCGGCGGGCATCATCACGAGCTGATCCCAACTGAGCAGCATCTCGATCGAGGCGAGATCCGCGAGCTCGGCCATGCGCTCGCGCAGCTTTTCCAGGGCGTTCACGCGCTAAGCCTATGCAGGTACGCCAGATCGGGACCGCCGCCCCGGGTGGCCAGCCGTCAGCTGAGCGGGGCGCAGGCCGTCAGTCCGTACGGGTGCGCGACGTGCGCGAAGTTCGCGAACACGTCCGTTGCGACCAGCATCGGCTTGCTCTTGAGCGTGTTCAGGTCCGCCTGAACCAATCTGAGCATGCTCGTCACGGCGGCCTGGCCGCCGGTGGGAACGCCCAGCGCCCTTATGCCGTTTATCTGAGCTTCGATGGAGGGCACGAACGTGTCCCTCACGACCGCCGCGACCTGCGCCTTGCTGCGCAGGTTCGCGAGCTTCGCTTCCGCGCTGCTGAGCACGCCGTCGGCCTTTCCGCAGACCGCGTTGGCCTTCGCCACGAACTCCGCCTTGGTGATCGTGGCGGCCGGCGTCGACTTGGCGCCGGCGCCACTGCCACCGCAACCCGCCACGCCGAGGCCGACCATCAGCAGCCCCGCGACCGCGATCGCCCCCATGCGGCCGCGCGGGGAGCCCCCCTTCTCGGCAACGGTCGGCTTGGGAGCAGGAAACAGTCCGGTCATGCGGCCCCTGTCGGGATCGAGCGAGTCCCGCTTGACTGGCGCACGAACACTTGCGTTTCCCGCCGGCGCTGCCGATGTGTACGCATACGTGCATCCCGCAAGCAGAAGCCAGATCGCGTCGAAGGGAAGTCGCGGTGCCTGAGAGTCAGACCCAAATGACAGCCCCGCCCTCCCGATCCGGACGGGAATCGCCGTCGGGCGCACGCACGGGCTGGCGCTCGCGGCTGAGCACGGCCACGAGCCACAGGAGCATCTGGGTGGCGGCGATGGCGCTGCTGGTGCTCGCCGGGGTGCTCGCGTCGGTGCTAGGGGCGCGCGAAGTGGCGCGCTCGGATGCCGGCAAGGAGCGACTGGCGTTTCACCTGGCCTCGGCCGAGATCGCCTCGACGCTCAAGCTTGCGATCCAGCACGAGGAAGACCTCGTCGTCAGCGCGAGCGCGTTCGTCGCCGGCAACCCGGACGCCTCGCCGGCCGACTTCGACAGGTGGGCTGAATCGGTGCACGCGATGCAGCGCTACCCCGAGCTGCAGAACATCGGCCTGGTGTCGCTCGTGCCGGCGTCGCGCATGGCTGCGTTCAAGGCACGCATAGCCGCCAATCCGGTGCGACCGCTGGGGCCGCGATCGACGGCGCCGGCGGAGGCATTCCAGCTCCTGCCTCCCGGTGAGCGGCCGTACTACTGCCTCGCCGTGGCGGGGCTGGCGCGGAGCACCGCCACCTACCTGCCGGCGGGCGTGGACTACTGCGCGCTCGCCCCGACGATGATCTCGGCGCGCGACTCCGGGCTGGCCAGCTACGCCCCGGTCGTGGGCTCGCAGAACACACTGCTGGGACTGGAGACACCGGTCTACCACGGGGGTGTGGCGCCCTCGACGGTGGCCGCCCGCCGGCGAGCGTTCGTGGGGTGGCTCGGCGAGCTGCTCGTACCCAACATCGTGCTGGACAGAGCGCTCCAGGGTCACCCGAACATCGCCGTGCGCTTCCGCTACGACTCACGCTACTCGCACGTCGTGTTCACCACCGGAACCGCCCCGGCCGGCGCGCAGAGCACGAACATCGCTCTCCAGGTCGGACACGAAGCCGGCCTGCCGAGCTCGGGCGAAGGCTGGACGATGCAGAGCTTCGGGACACGCGCGGTGGACGGGGTGTTCGCGAACGGCGACGCGCTGGCGCTGCTGATCGGGGGCCTGTTGTTGAGCCTGCTGGTGGGCCTGTTCGTGCTGGTGCTGGGAACGGGGCGCACGCGGGCGCTGGCGCTCGTGCGCGAGAAGACGCGCGAGCTCTCCCACCAGGCGCTGCACGATGCGTTGACCGGGCTGCCCAACCGCGCGCTGGTGCTCGACCGGGCCGAGCAGATGCTGGCGCGCGCGGCACGCCAGCCGGGCATGGTCGCGGGCGCGCTGTTCATCGACGTGGACGGCTTCAAGCACGTGAACGACAACCTCGGTCACGCCGCCGGGGACCGGCTGCTGGAGGTCGTCGGAGAACGGCTGGCCAGCGCGGTGCGCGAGCAGGACACCGTCGGCCGTCTCAGCGGAGACGAGTTCGTCGTGCTGGTCGAATGCGATCCCAAGGAAGCGACGCTCGACCCGCTCGCCGACCGTCTGACCGAGTCCCTGCGCGAGCCGATCGAGCTCGGCGACGCCAGCAGGAGCTTCTCGATCACCGTGAGCATCGGGGTCGCGGTCGGGCAGTACACGACCCCCGACGACCTGCTGCGCGACGCAGACCTCGCGCTGTACGCCGCCAAGGCGGCGGGCAAGGACCGCTACGCGCTGTTCGAGGCGAGCATGCACACGGGCGCGGAAGGGCGCCTGGAGCTCGAGGCGGACCTCGGCGCGGCGCTGGGAGAGGACCAGCTGTTCCTGGTCTACCAGCCGATATACGAGCTGCCCAGCCGGCGGATGCTCGGCGTCGAGGCGCTCATCCGCTGGCGCCATCCGTCGCGGGGCGTCGTGATGCCCGACAGCTTCATACCGCTGGCGGAGGAGAGCGGGCTGATCGTCCCGATCGGCCGCTGGGTGCTCGAGCAGGCCTGCCGTCAGGCGGTCGCGTGGAGCGCGCCGGGCGCCGGGCTGGGGATCTCGGTGAACGTGTCGGCGTATCAGCTGGGGCGCAGGGGATTCGCCGAGGATGTCCAGCGCGCGCTGCAGGACGCGGGGCTGGAGCCCTCCTCGCTGACCCTCGAGATCACCGAGACGACGCTGATGCGCGACCCGCGCGCAGCGCGCGAGCGCCTGCAGGAGATCAAGGCGCTCGGCGTGCACGTGGCGATCGACGACTTCGGCACCGGCTACGCATCGCTGTCGCAGCTGCAGCGCATGCCCGTCGACGTCCTCAAGATCGACCGCAGCTTCGTGGCGGCTCTCAACGACGGCGGTCAGAGCCGCGAGCTGCTCCAGGCGATCCTCGGCGTCGGACAGTCCCTGTCGCTGACAGTCGTCGCCGAGGGCGTCGAGGAACACAGCCAGCAGGCCACGCTGGAGGAGCTCGGCTGCAAGATCGCCCAGGGCTACCTGCTCGGCCGCCCCGGCCCGCCACAGGACATCGAGGGACTGCTGGCCGGCCATGCCCCGGCACGATCGCACGGCTCGGGTGCCACATGACAGCGCGTCAGCTGGCACATGCCACGTGAGCGCGTGCCACCGTCGCCGCCCTAATCGATGTGGACGAGCGTCCCGATCGGCGTGTACGGCCACACCTCCCCGGCAGTCGCGGGGGGCATCTCCACACAGCCGAGGCTCTGCGGGAACCCGTACTGCGCACGATCGAAGCCGTGCAGGGCGTCACCGCCGTTGAAGTAGCTGATCCAGGGTATCCCGGGGTCTTCGTAGTGGCTGCCGTCGGGGTTCGTCCCGCTCATGGTCCCCGACGCGATGTGCTCATAGACGGTGAACGTCCCCAGTTCCGTCGGCGCCGTGGCGATGCCCGTGTTGACGGGCGTGGTCAGGCGCACGGATCCGTCGTTCCACAGTTCCAGGGTCTCCGAGCTCTCGCTCACCTCAACGTAGGTGTAGCTCGCGGAGGTCCTCTGCCGGGCGATCGCCGCATCGATCAGCGCTCGCCAGACCGCCGGGCCGACGATCCCGTCGGTTTCGAGTTCATGCGCGTTCTCGAAGGCCATCACCGCTCCGCGCATCACCACGCTGTCAGCGCCCGGCTGCCACTGTTCGCGCAGTGAGCCGGGTATGTCGCCGTAGCGCCAGGAGAAGGCGCCTGCCGGCGGATCGATCGCGGCGCGCTCCTGCGCCGCGATCGATCGCGGTATCCGGCGCGCCGAGTGAAAGCGCAGCGGCAGGTACCCGAGCTGCGCCAGGATCTGCTGAGCGCGCAGGTCAGAGCCTTCCGGCACCGTCCAGGCGGCAACGCTCGAAGCCCCGTCGTGCGGGCCGCCGAGGACCCTAACCGTGTGCGGCAGCGCGAGCGTGACGGTGGTGTCCAGGCCGAATCCATAGCCGCTCGGCGTGAACGCGATCGTGTGGCTGTCGACGGTGCGCCAGTGCCCGGAAGCGGAGGGATGCAGGCGCGGCAGGCTCCCGCCGAGCGCGCTGGAGACGGGTTGCGAGAAGGTCAGATAGAGGGGTGTGGCGGGCGAGATCCGCGTTCCCGGACGCGGGCTGAGCACTGCGCTCGCCCCGGCCCCGGCCGGAAACCAGCTCACCAGCGATGGCGCCGGCAGCGTCTCCCAGCTCCGCGGCGCGGCCGCCACTTCGATCGAGCCGGCTTCACCGGCGCGCGCGAGCGTGACCTGGCTGAGCGGCTGCGTGAGCGTGCGCCGGCGCAGATGTTCGGGCTGCCCGTATGCGAGCGTGCGCACCGGCTGGTCGAAGGCCAGTCGCAGCGGCGAGCCGGCCGCGAGCGTCACGTAGCGCTCGCGCAGAAGCGCGCTGGGGGTGCGCAGCTGCACCCGCTCGCTGTCCCGGCTGCCGGCGAGCCACGCGATCCAGCCCGGGCGGCGCAACACGAGCTCGATCGAGATCGGCTCGCCCGGTGCGAGCGCCACGCGCGGCCACAGGCGACCGTCCCTCACCGCGATCGGGATCGCCCGCCCATCCGGTCCGATCGCCTTCACGCTTTCGATCGTGCCTTGCGTCACGGGCAGGTCGATGCGCGCGAGCGCCGCCGCGTCGGCGACGATCGCCGGACGCGACCACACGAACGCCAGCGCGCCGAAAGCCACCACGGCAGCCGCCAGCACGCCCGCCAGACCCGCCAGCACGCGTCGCCAGCGACGGCCGCGCGGCTGCTCCGCCGGGCGGCCGTCGCTGGAGCTACGTTGATGGCTGCGCTGGAATCTTCCCAGTCTCACGAGGAGCCCTCCGAGTGACTGCTCCGAGAGAGGTTAGTCAAGAGCTCGAGATCGGCACGCCACAGCTGTCAGTCCGGTTGAAAGTAGGGTCCCGCGGGTGTCCGCGGTCGAGCTGAGCTTCTGCGTGGTCAACACCTCACAGCGGGAGCTGCTGGCGCGCGGCCTGGACGCGATCGCACGCGAGCGGGAGAGCCTGCCGTTCGCGACCGAGGTGCTGGTGCTCGACAACGGCTCGCGCGACGGGTCCGCGCGGGTGGCGCGCGAGCACCCGGCGGTGGACGAGACGATCGCGCTGGATCGGCGCCGGGGCAAGGCGCTGAACGACTCCGAGCTGCTGCGCCGCGCGCAAGGACGCTACGCGCTGCTGCTCAACGAGGACTCCGAGCTGCGCCCCGGGGCGACGCTGGCGCTGTGGCAGGCGCTGCGGGAGCACCCGCGGGCGGCGTGCGCCGGGGCGAGGCTGCTGCGCCCGGACGGTCGCGGACAGGCGTGCGCATGGCGATTTCCAACGGTCCTCACGGCGCTCGCGGCCGCGCTGATGCTGCACCGCGTGTACACGGTGCAGAGCAACGGCGCGCGCATGCGCGAGGTCGACTGGTGCCAGTCCTCCGCGTTGCTCGTGCGACGCGAGGCGGCCGAGCAGGTGGACTACCTGGACCCCGACTTCTTCGTGTACTCCGACGAGGTCGACTTCGCCCGCCGCCTGCGAGACGCCGGCTGGCTCAGCCTGTACGTCCCGCAGGCGGTGGCCGTCCATCACGAGCAGCTCTCGACCGGCCCTGTCCCCGAGCGGCGGATCGTCGAAATGGCGCGCAACCGCGACCTGTACATGCGCAAGCACCACTCCCCCGGCGCCGCGCGCGCCGTGCGCTGGCTGACAGCCTGGAGCTACGCCGTGCGCGCGCTGGTGGCGCTCGCGCTGCCGGAGCACTCGGCCAGGCGCTACTGGCGCCACGTGACGGCCACGCTGCGTCCGCAGCGCGGCGAAGGCCTGCGCGAGGCAGCCGAGGAGTACAACCGCGACAGCTCGGCTAGCGGCTGAGCGTCGGACGCGCCGCCGGGCTCACGCGCACTGCAGCTCCTGGATGACCGCGTCGACGACGCGGCGGTCCAGCTGCGCTCCGGCGACGCGTCCCAGCTCCGCGCACGCCTCCCGGGCGGAGCGGGCCGGGCGGTAGGGTCGGTCGGTGACGATCGCGTCGTAGGTGTCGCACGCGGCGATGATGCGGGCGACGAGCGGGATCTCCTCGCCGGCCAGGCCGTCGGGATAGCCCGCGCCGTCCCAGCGCTCGTGGCTGGCGCGCACGGCCGGGGCGAGATGGGCGAAAGCGTCGATGCGCCCGACGAGGTCCCCGCCGATCGCGGCGTGGCTTCGCATCGTCGTCCACTCCTCGTCGGTCAGCGGTCCGGGCTTCAGCAGGATCTCGCTGGGGACTGCCACCTTGCCGAGGTCGTGCAGCATCGCCGCGTAGCGCACGTCGCGCGCCTGGGCGCTCGAGAGGGACATGCGCAGCGCGACCCGCTCGGCGAGCACGGCGACGTCCTCCCCGTGGCAGGCCGTGTAGTCGTCCTTGGCCTCCACCGTGCTCGTCAGCGCGGCCAGCGTGGTGGTGAACGCGCTCTCCAGGTCGGCCACCAGGCGCGCGCGGTGCACGGCGACGCCCAAGCTCGTGGCGACCGCCTCGACGAGCACCGCGTCGGCCTCGGCGAGGGCCCCGGGCTCGGCGGCCTCGATGTTCAGCACCCCCCACACCGATCCGTCCACCAGCACCGGGACCGCCAGCTCCGAGCGAGGATCGGTCGTGGGATCGCGGACGATGTAGTCGGGGTCCGCCCGCGTGTCGCGCACGAGCAGGGTGTGGCCGGAGCGGGCGACCTTCCCGTTGACGCCCAGCGACACCGGCTGCTCGGTCAGCAGGAACTCGGTCATGACCTCCGCCAGCGGGCCGCGCGCGACCACCAGCCGCAGCACGCCGTCGTCGTCGAGGCGCTGGATGGCAGCCAGATAGAACGCGAAGGTCTCGTGCAGCTCGTCGACGACCAGCTGGGCCATCTCCTCGACGTCGCTCCTGTCGGCCAGTTCCGCCGTGAGCCTCGCCGCCAGGCGGAGCTGCTCCCGCAGGTAGGCCACCTCGCCGGCCGCCGCGAGGCTCTTGACGCGCGCGTCGGCGCGATGACGGCTGAGCGCCTCGGCGCGCCGCCGGCGCTCCTTGGCGCCCGGTCGGTGCGTGGGGTTGGCAGTAAGGTCGGACACAGCAAAGCACCCATCGGCCACAAAAGCCGCATTCTTGAGCCAAGAATGGCTGCTTTAGACACCCGGCCACCGGTCAGACGTCCTTCAGCGGGTCCTCCGAATATGCCTCGACGTCGCCGTGCCCCGCCCGGAAGGCCGCCACGCGCCGGCGCCCATCGGCCACGAGCGACCGCGCCTGCGCGCGCTCATGGGGG
Source organism: uncultured Solirubrobacteraceae bacterium (assembly GCA_963805745.1). Taxonomy (GTDB): domain Bacteria; phylum Actinomycetota; class Thermoleophilia; order Solirubrobacterales; family Solirubrobacteraceae; genus Palsa-744. Next base: position 1,328,247 of record CAWDVD010000002.1, on the reverse strand, counting down.
TGGAAGAAGCGCGTGAGCGCCAGCGCCGCCGGCACGAGCGCCAGCCATGCGACGCGCAGGGCGAGGCCCGCGAGCCCGTGGCTGGGCAGCAGCAGCTCGCCCGAGACGGCGACGCCCGCGAGGATCGCCGTCAGCTGCGCCAGGCGCCGCCATTCGAAGCCGACCTCGAACAGGCTTCGCGTGAGCACGTACATCGCCGCGAGCATCGCCATGTACGCGCCGCACAGCGCGATGCCGGCGCCGGCGATCCCCAGGCCGGCGCCGGCGCGCGGGACGAGCAGGACGAGCAGCGCCACGTTGACCGCGAGGCCGGCGGCCGCCGCGGGGAAGTTGCGCGAGGTGACGCGCGCGCGACCGGCGATGGCGACGAATACGAGATACAGCCCGTACAGCGCCCAGCCGAGCGCCAGCCACGGCAGCGCGCGGTAGGCGTCGAAGTATTCGTGGGCGGCCAGCAGCCGCACCATCCAGCGCCCGAGCAGCGCCACCGCGCAGACGACCACGCCGGTGGCCAGCGCGTAGTAGGTGGTGACGAGCGAGTACAGCCTGCCCGCCTCCTCGTCACTGTCGATCGAGTACGCCAGCGGCGGCCACGCGTACTGAAAGCCGCGCACCGCGACGAACACGACGGTGGCGAGCTTGATCGCGATCGCGTACTGCCCGGCGGCGGTCTGCGAGAAGACCCTGAACAGGTAGAAGCGGTCGGCGACCTGCAGCGCGTACACGCTCGCGTCCGCCGGGACGGTCGGCAGCCCGAAGCGCAGCATCGCGCGCAGGTCGGCCGTCCTCACGCGCAGCGACACGCGCCTGCGCAGCACCCACCACAGGCCGAGCACGACCACCGCCGAGGCGCCGAAGTTGCCGAGCAGCAGGCCGCGCGCGCCCTGGTGGGCGAACACGACCAGCGCGACGGTGAAGGCGACCGTCATCGCCACGTTCGCCCCCGACGCGTACACATACGCGCGCTTGCGTTCGTCCACGCGCAACTGCGCGTAGACCATCTCCAGGTTCGTGAACGCCCACAGGCCGAGCACCGCACAGTCGAGCAGCAGCGGGTCTTCGAACTTGAGCAGCAGCCGCGACAGCGGCCCCGCGAAGACCAGCGCCACCAGCGAGGCGAGCGTCGTCGTCCAGGCGACCGCGGCCGTCGCCGTGCGCGCGATCCGCTCCCGCCGGGCGGTGTCGTCGTCGTCGAAGTAGAAGCGGATGAACGCTTCGCCGATGCCCGCGCGCGCCAGGATGCTGAACAGGATCACCGCCGTGAGCAGCGATTCCGCAGCCCCGTACGCTTTCGTGTCGAGGTGGCGCGTGTACAGCGGCAGCGTCAGCAGCGCCAGGCCCTTGGCGAGGATGTCCCCGAACTGGTACGCCGCACCGGTCGTGACCAGGCGCTTGAGGTAGCCGAGCACGGGTCAGAACCTACCTACCCGAGAGGGCGCGCTCTTCACCAGTCTGGCCAGCCGCGCTACCCAGCGGGGTGCCCTGCGTGGCAGGCTCAGGTCGTTCGACTGGTCAGGGCCGAGCCCCGTCGCCGCCCACCATGTAGGCCTGTTGGTCAGGCGCTGCGAAGCAGGTCTGCGACTACTTCGGCAGGCCGCTGGCGACGGCTCGCGGCTAGCTGCTGCAGTCGCTCGGCGTCCTCATCCTCGACGCCGACGACGATCGTCAGCTTGGCGTCGGGGTTGCCGACATGGGCCTCGACGTACCGCGGATCGATCGCCGTCAGGTCGGCATCGAAATCTCCGGGCTGGGGGTCAGGCTCTGTCCAAGGATCGTGCGCCATGTTCAGCTCCTAAGCAGTTTACGCTCGCGCGGCGAGGAGTTCCAGCCCGTGACGATCAGCCAGGTCGTCGGGTCGACGGTCTGCTCGATGACCAGCGTCAAGACTCGGCCACCGTCGGTGCGGCCGATGAGCAGTCGACGTTTGCCGGCGGAGGTCTTGTGCGGGTTGCGCACGACGACATGAGCGTTGCGAGGGATCTGGCGTGCGTCGTGGGTCGTGATGCCGGGGCTCCGAGCTTGTCGATCGCAACCTGGTTACGAGCAGTTTGGTCTAGTCCGCCGAAGTATCAAAGCCCCCGCTCCCAGCCATGTCTGCGACGGTTACAGGGGCAGGTTGCGGTGCTTCGCGGGCGACAACAAGTCGCCAGCACCACGCCATCAATCCAGCCGTCTGTACGAGCAGCGTCGTGCTGGCCTCGGCCACGACTGTCGCCGGAAAGCCTCCGTGGTCGAACACAACGTAGAAGGCCGTGATTGCTGTGCCGATGAGTACGACATACGCTGAACGAGCCATCAGCAGCTTGAGGCCAAACAGCCGCTTGTCATGCCTGTGCCTCACACTGAACGTCCGGTGCTCCTGCCAGGTTTGCTCAAGGCTTCGCAATATATGGATAGCCTCCGCCGCATCTGAGGGCTGATTTGTCTCAACCGCATCTCGCGCTGCGTCTTGAGCCTGTTGCTGAGCCAGCGTTAGCAGCTCGAGAATGACGTCGCCCCCCTCATCTCCCTCGCGCGAGGGTCGGATGCTGTTGGCTAGATAGCGAACTCGGGTACCAAGCGGGTCCTCTTTATCGGCGCCCATGTCATTGGCTCCACTGTCCATAGAGGTCGAGGCAGGTGGACCAAAACGGACTGTCGATCCGCAGGTAGTAGCGCTTGCGGGCCTCCGTCGACACCGGCTGAAGGAAGCCCAAGTCAGCGAGTCCCACGAGCTGGGCTCGGACCCGATTGTTCGCGATCCTAAGCTCCCACTGAAGGTCCGTGGCGTTGACGACGCCATCGGGGCTAGCGGCGATCGCGGCGGCCACCTCGAGACGGTCGAGGTTCCCGAACAGAGCCCTTGATTGCGCACGAAGCCGCTCCCGAACATCATCCGGCAAGCTCGGAGGTGGCACGAAGAAAGATTCAGTCCGAATGATATGGGCATAATGATGCATTTATCCTGAAAAGACAAGAGTGATGCTAAGATATTGATTTGTGACCACTGAGGTGCCCACATGAAGGTCGTGACCGTCCGGGACTTTCGCGACCACGCGACGGAGATGTTCCGCTCTGCGGACGTGATTCTCGTCACGCGCGAAGGGACGCCAGCAGGCTTCTTCCTGCCCTGGGATACGCCAGAGCTGCCGGTCGAGGTGCGCCGCGAGGTGTTCCTGCGCCTCTCCGAGCAGGTCGGCGAGCAGCTTGCCGCCAAGGGTGTAAGCGAGTCCGAGGTCCTTGACGATTTCGCTGCCTCCCGCAGTCGTCGCTGACGCAAACGTCGTCCTCTCTGCGCTGATCGGCGGGCGCGCCCGCCTCGTGATCGCCTCCCAACAGGGACCGAAGTGCGTGGCGACCCAGGCCGTAGCCGAGGAGATCGCGTGCCATCTACCTCGCCTGGCGACCAAGCGTGGCCTCGACCAAGCGCTCCTGTTCGCCGCGCTACAGGTAATGTCGATCGAGTGGAAGCCAGCCGCCGACTACGAGGGTCAGCGGGCACTGGCCGAGAAGCGCATCTCAGCGCGGGACCCCGACGACTGGCCCACGGTTGCCCTCGCACTCAAGCTCGACCTGCCCGTCTGGTCACAGGACAAGGACTTTGCCGACGCCGGCCTCGAAGTCTTCACGACCGGCGACCTGCTCGACGCGCTACGGAACGCTGGCTAGAGACGGATCTCAATCCGCAAGGCAACAATCGAGGTTCGACCCCTGTCGCTCCTGCGACCCCGGATGCCTGGCGTCGGATTTGTCGGCCTAAGCGTACGCGGACTCACCATGACACGCGTCCAGTCTCGACAGGCGGCGCCGAGCCTATGTGGCATGCGTTCGCAAAACGTTTGCGATCAAAGCTCGGCCAGCGCCGCCCGGCGGTCCTCCTGGCGCGCCAGCGCCACCCCCACGGCCAGCAGCGTCCAAGTGAACGGGTCTTCGAGGAAGTCTGCGTACGTCCACGTGTGCAGGACGAGCGCCGCGAAGCACGCCGCGATCGCGATCCGCGGCGGGGAGCGCCCTGCGCCGCGGAAGAGGACCAGGAAGGCGGCCACGAGCAGCGCCGCGTACAGGGCGAGGCCGACGATCCCCTGCTCGGCGGCGATCGTGATGGGGATCGTGTGCGACGCGGAGACGGCGTTCTCGGCGGTCGCGTCGGCGGCCTTGCTGTGGAGCTTGTACTCGGTTTCGAAGGACCCCGAGCCGTAGCCCTCCAGCGGCCGTTTGGCGAACAGTTCGAGGCCTCCCGAGATCAGCGTCGTGCGCCCGCTGGTGGCGTTGCTGGCCGAGCCCTTCGAGCCCTTCAGGCCGAAGTGCAGGCCGGCGGGTGCGAGCAGAACGAACACGCCCGCGGCCGCCACCACCGCGACGGACACCAGCACGGTCGCGCGCACGCCCCAGCACCAGGCGCCCAGCACCGCCAGCCCCAACAGCAGCGCGGCGATGCTCGACTGGGAGAAGCTCGTCACCAGCCCGGCCAGCAGCCACGCGAGCACGGCCGCTCCGAGCAGCACGTCGCGGCGGCGCTCGCGCAGGCGCGTCGCGGCGGCGCTCGCCGCGCCTGCACCGGCGAGCACGGCGGTCGTGACCGCGATCATCACCAGCGCCAGGAAGCGCCCGTAGATGCTCGGGTCGAAGAACACCGAGTTGACGCGGAAGTAGTTGTCGTACTCGTTGGCCGCCACCACCTTCGGGTTCAGGAACAGCGCCTTGCGGTAGTACTCGACGAAGCCGACCCCCGCGAACAGCACCGCCAGCGCGACCGCCACGCCCAGGCAGCGCGCCAGCAGCTCGCGCGTCCAGCGCACGTCGCGGAGGATCACGAACAGCAGCGCGAACGGCACGTAGAAGAACGCGATGTTCTCTGCCGCCTTGCCCCGGTCGCTCGAGTAGATCGTCTGCAGCGCGTACAGGCCGATGGCCGCGAACAGCAGCCATTCAACGCCCCGCGGCGAGGCCCACCAGCTCGCTCGCGCAGGCGAGGGTCGGGGCTCGCGCGGCGAGCGATCCCGACCCGCCTCCCCGCCCAGCAGCCGCGGCAGCAGGTGCGTGAGCGTCCCCGCGGCGACGACCAGGTACAGCGGGACCAGCAGGTTGACCGTCCTGCCGTCGGTCGAGATCGGCACCCTGAACGGAAGCGCGAACACCGCCAGCAGCGGAAACGCGTCGCGGTGGCGGCGCATCACGGCCGCCAGCACCGCGACCAGCACGATCGCCCCCGCCAGCGCGGCGGCGATGGCTCCCGCGCTGGGCAGGCTGGTCGCGGCCACCGCCCCGGCGACCGCGCTCACGGGGCCACCAGCGTGAAGCTGAACGGCGAGAGCACGGGACTGTGGTGGCGCAGGCCGATCCGCACGCGATATTCGCCCGCCGCCGCGAGCGCGCCGTGGTTCTCGGGCACCAGGATCGTCAGCCCTCTGGGGCTTTTCAGCGTGCTGTAGCGGTGGGCGGTCCCCCTGCGCCCGTTCCAGCGCAGCGAGAACACTTTGTAGCGGGCCACGGGGTGGCCGCTGACGAGCGTCGCGACGGTGTCACCGCTCGAGTCGATGATCGTCACCGTCACCTGATCGGCGTTGGCGAGCTTGAACGAGATCGCCTCCTGTTTGATGTGCCCGCTCGGATACGGCGAGAAGAACGGCGTGCGTTCGAAGTCCTGCACGGCCGTCGGTGTGTGCTTGAGCCGCTGGGTGATCAGGAACGCCGCGAAGCAGGCGAGCACCAGCAGCGCGAACACGATCCGCGCGAGCGAATCGCTGCCCGGAGCCGATGCCCGGGCTTGCGCGGACCCGTCATCGACCCCGGCGCCGGCCTCGGTCAATCCTCGCCGCCCAGCGCGAACCGCTCGACCGTGTCCGAGCGCAGCCCGAGCCGCAGCGTCTCGAGCGAGAGCACGTCCGCGGGCGCGATGTTGCCGAGGTTGCACTCCGTGCCAAAGCGCTTCAGCAGCCACACCTGCTGGCGCTGAAGCGGAGCGTCGAAGATCAGGCGCTCGGGCTCGATCGCGTGCGCGATCTCGTCGATCAGGCCTGTGCGCACCTCGCCGTTTGCGCGGTAGATCCCGGCGGTGCCAGACTCGCGCGCCTCGGCAATCACCTTCCACGCTCCCGCCGCCAGGTCGCGTTCGATCTGCTCCACCCAGATGTACGGAGCCATGATGAAGTCGGCGTCCTTGCTGCCCACCTCGGCGAGCACGATGAACTCGCCCGACAGGCGTTCGATCAGCTCGCGCTTGACCTCGGCGGCGAGCGTGATCGTGCCGTCGGAAATCTCCACGTGGCGCAGGCCGAGCTCGCGCAGCCACTCGACCAGGCCATCCACACGCCCCTGGCGGATCGCAACCTCGGTCAACGTGCCGCCGAGCACCACCGGGATGCCGTGCGCCTCGTAGAGCTCCAGCTTGGGCTTGAGGTTGGCCGTCACCAGCGCGGTGCCCCAGCCGAGCTTGACGATGTCGACGCTGTCCCCAGCGACCTCCAGCAGGCCGTCGACCTCGGCGACCGACAGTCCCCTGTCGATCACGTGGGTGATGCCCTGCTCGCGCGGCTTGACCGACCGCGCCGGGATGTCCAGAAAGCCGGCTATGGGCTCGACGCTTCTCTGTCCTTGTCAGCGCCGACGATCACCACCACGTTCGCCGAGCCCGCGAGCGCGGTCACGCCCGCTTCGACCGGCTGCACGCGCGTCACCGCCGCGGAGCGCGCGACCGCTTCGGCTTCGGCCCGGTGGCCGCTGACGTACTCGACGACGCTGATCTGGTCCTGGCCGGGGGGTTTCCCGTTCAGCGGCGTGGCCTGCGAGTAACCGTTCTGCTGCAGTTCGCTGGCGGTTCTGTGGGCGAGGCCTTCCGCTTCGGTGGCGTTGAGCACCGCCACGCTCGTTTCCGCCGGACTCACCAGCGGCGCCTTGGGTTCCGGCTTTGGCGAGGGCTTATGGGGCCGCTTCTTCGAGCGCGCCCCGCCATGTTCGGACGCGGCGGTGGCCGAGGACGTCGCCGCTTTGCCGCTCGAGGATCCACCAAGCGCCGTCAGCGCCACAGCGACCGCCGCCGCCGCGACCACCACCACTCCCCCGACCAGCAACGCCGTCCTGCGCGGCGAGCGGCGGGCCGCGTAGACCGAACGCGGCGGCTGCGCCGGCGCGGCGCTCGGACGGGACTCGGGGGAAGCCATAGGCGCGGGCGGTCGCCGTGCGGCGGATGGCATGGACGGGGGCGGGGCGGACGGGAGCGCGGCGGACGCGACCAGGGCAGGCGGCACAGCTGTCGCGGGCGGCACAGGCGACTGCGGTGGGGCGGGCGGAGCGGATGGCTGCGGCGGGCTCGGGGCGCGCGGGGTTGCCGCCATGGCGCCGGCGGCGGCAGCCGCCGTGGCAGGGGCCGGGGGGCGCGGCTCGGTCACGCCGGGGGTGGGAGTGCCGGTGGCCAGCGGCCGGCTCTGCGCAGCCCCGGCCGCGGACGCGGGCGCGCCGACTGGAGCCGGCTGCGGCGCCGCGGGCGCTACGAGCGCCGCGGGCACGGCGGGCTGGCCGGGCGCCGGCGGGCGGGGCGGAGTCGCCGGCTGCGCCGCGGCCGCGGGCACGGGCGCGCGAGGGATCACAGACTGGCCCGGGGGCACCGGGCGGGCCGGCGCAGCCGGTTGACCGGGCACGACCGGCGGGCCAGGCACGAGCGGCTGGCCGGGCACAGCCGGCTGACCGGGCACGGCGGTGCCGGGCTGGTTCGCGACGCCCGGCGCGGTCGGCGGCGGCAGGGGGGGTCCGGCAGCGGGCGCGACCGGGGTTGCCGGGGCTCCGCTCGCGGTCAGCGGCTGGCCCGCGGGGATAGCGCCGGGCGGGGTCGCGACCACCCGCGTGGCGGGAGCCCCACCGGCGGCGGCCGCACTCGCCTGGATCGGAGCCGCACGCGGGACCGGGCGCGCGAGCTGACCCACGGGCCCCTGCTGCTGGACCCGAATGGCGGCCGCGGCGGTGACGCGCTGCTCCAGGTCGGCGGCGCGCTCGGGTGCGCGCCCGGCCCACTCGCGCAGCCGCTTGAGCTCGCGAGCCTGGGAGAAGACGAGCAGCGAGAGGGTCGCGATCCCGACCAGCGCGGCAAACGCCGCGATCGCTCCGATCTGGGTGAACGTGCTCGAAAGCGAGAGCGCGAGCGGCAGAGAGATCATGAATGCGGGGAGTGTACGAGGGGAGCAGGCGCCTCGCGCTGGCCGTTCTGGCCGTCCCCCGGCTCGTCGCGGCGCGCGGCGGCCAGCTCGGACACCTTCGCCGCCAGACCCGCGGCGTCACCCTCGAGCACCAGCAGGCCGATCTCGGCGAACATCGACTCGACCGCCTCGACGGCCAGCGGCTCGCGCTCGGCCAGCAGGATCTTCTCCGCGGCCGTCGCGCGCGGGCGCTCGTAGCTGTTGAACAGCTCCTCGTGCAGCTTCTCGCCGGGCCGGCGGCCGACGATCTCGACGTCGATGTCGCGGTCGGGGTCCAGGCCCGACAGGTCGATCATCGCGCGCGCGAGCTCGACGATGCGGACGGGCTCGCCCATGTCCAGTACGAACACCTCGGCGCCACGCCCGCGGGCGCTCGCGGCGATGCGCCCGGCGGTCGGGGGCGCGTCGTGCTCCTCCGGCGCCTGTGCGGAGGCGAGCGAGCCGGAGCGGATGATCAGCTGCACGGCCTCGGGAATGGTCATGAAGTAGCGGGTCATGCGCTCGTCGGTCACGGTCACGGGGCCGCCGCGCTCGATCTGGCGGCGGAAGATCGGCACGACGCTGCCCGAGGAGCCGAGCACGTTGCCGAAGCGCACAGCGTTGTAGCGGGTCGCCGGCCAGCGGGCGGCGGCTGCCTCCAGCGCGAACTCTGCGAGCGCCTTGGAGGCGCCCATCACGGTCGCCGGGGCGACCGCCTTGTCGGTCGAGACCAGCACGAAGCGCGCGGCGCCCGTCTCGCCGGCGACGTGAGCCACGACGCGCGTGCCGATCGCGTTGTTGCGCACCGCCTCCACCGGGTTGGCCTCCATCAGGCCGACGTGCTTGTAGGCGGCCGCGTGGAAGACGATCGTCGGCCGGTGCTCGTCGAACACCTCGCGCATGCGCTCCTCCTCCTTGCAGTCGGCGAGCACGGCGGCGAGCATCGAAGGCGGCACGTGGCGCTCGTCCTCGAGTTCGCGCTGGATCGAGAAGAGGTTGTCCTCGGCGTGGTCGAGCAGCACGATCCGGTGCGGCTCCACGCGGGCGATCTGGCGGCACAGCTCCGCGCCGATCGAGCCACCGGCGCCTGTCACGAGCACGGTCTCGCCGGCCAGGTACGCGCCGACGCGCTCGAGCTCCATGTGCACCGGCTCGCGGCCCAGCACGTCCTCGACGCGCACCTCGCGCACCTGCCTGGCGAGCGCGCCGCGCGTCTGCAGCAGCTCGAACACCGTCGGCAGCGTCCGCACCGGGATGGAGCGCGCGCGGCACTCGCGCACGATGCGAGCGCGCGTCGATCCGGGCGCGGAGGGGATCGCGATGATCACTTCGTCGGGCTCGGCCTCGTCGAGGATGCGCCGCAGGTCGCCTTCGGTGTTGCCCCGCACGCGCACGCCGTCGATGCGCAGGCGCAGCTTGAGCGGGTCGTCGTCGAGGAAGCCGACCGGCAGCAGGCCGAGCTCGCGGTTGCGCAGGATCTCGCGCACCACCATCCGCCCCCCCTCGCCGGCGCCAGCGATCAGGACCGTGCGCTCGTCCTTGCGCCCACCGCGAAAGGCCGCCAGCGGGCGGCGCTCGTACACGCTGCGCGCGATCGCGCGCACGCCCACGAGGAACACAAGCGACAGCAGCGCGAACAGCACGATCACGCCGTTCGGCAGCACGACAGCGACCACACCCAGGCGCACATGACCATGGACCGAGCGGGCTCCCGCGATCGGCACGTAGCTGTGGACCGGTCGCAGCACGTCGATCGCCACGACCGTCAGCAGCACGATCACGACCACCGCGCGCACGACCGCCTCGTAGTCGCGCTGGCTGGCGTAGCGCCAGCGACGCAGGTACACCCGCGAGAGGACGAGCACCGGCAGGCTCCCCAGGACCACCCACCAGATCGTGTCCTCGCGCAGGTGCACGTACTGGGCGCGGAGGCCGCTGTCGAAGCGCAGCTGAAAGGCGAGGTAGTACGCGAGCGCGACCAGCGCCCCATCCACTGCCAGCTGCGGCAGCGAGTGACGGTGGAGGGGCAGGGCCGCCGAGCGGATCCGTCGGCGCATTGTGAGGATTGTAAGGGCCTACCCCGACTCCGGCGCCCGGACGGGCGCCCGCTCGGCGCGGTGGGCGACGGGCGAGAGCAGCAGGTCGACCAGCACGCGGGGATCGCGACGGACACGCGCCGGCGCGCTCGCTCGCGCGCGCTCGCCGAGGTCGAGCTCGTCCGCGGCCCTCAGCATACGCAGGCGGCGTTCGGCGATCAGCCGCTCGTCGACCGCGCCCAGCCGCCCCTGGAAGGTCGTGTAGACGGGCGTCCCCAGCGCGACCGCCTCGCGGTTCATGGTGCCCCCGGCGGAGATCACCAGGTCGGCGTGGGCGATCAGCGACTGCGCGTCGATCGCGTGCTCGGGAACGACGAAGCCGGGGACGCGCCGGAGCTCCTGCCGCTGGGACTCCACGCGCCCCAGCAGCACCGGCTGGATCCCCTGCTCGGCGGCGGCGGCGCGCAGTCGTTGCAGCACCTCCGCGAACAGCCGGTTCTCGAAGCGGTGATACAGAGACACCTCCGGCGGCGTGCGCACGACCACGATCGAGCGCGCGCGATCGAGCGCGAGCTCCTCCAGCACGGCGTCCTCGGGCTCGAAGTCCGCCAGGTAGTACTCCTCCTTGAGGCCCTCGTAGGAGCGCACCTTGCCCTTCGCCCCGTAGCGCTCCAGGCGCCGCGGCGGGATCGCGTCGGGCACGACCACCGCCCGCGCCAGCCGGCAGTTGACGTTGTGCTGCACGGTCGCCCACTCGTAGTCGAACATCGTCGCGCTGGGGATGCGCAGGACGGCCGCCGCGACGCTCACGTCGTTGGAGGCGTGCCCGAGAGCGACGTCGAACGGGCCGCTGGCGCGGGTGTCGGTGCGCGCCCAGCGCACGAGCGCGGCCGAGCGCGACACCAGGCCGGCGGCCTTGGCGGAGAGCCTGCCGCCGCGGTGGCGACCGATCTGCGTGTGGGCGACGCCCAGGCGTTCGCACAGCTCGATCGTCTGGGCGAAGTCGCGCGCGGTCACGCGCACGTCGTGGCCGTCCGCGCGCAGCAGCTCGATCACCGGGCGCATGACCAGCACGTGCGGGCTGTTCGTCAGGTCGATCCAGACGCGCATCGACGAGGCACGGTAACGGTCCGCGCCACGGCGAGCCCCGGGGCGCGAGTCCGTGTCACGACCGCGCATCGCCAGTATCGTTGGCCGGCCGATGCTCGTCCTCGCCGCGATATCCGAAACGCTGGTCAACGAAACCTCGCACCTGGTCCGCGACGGGGGCCTGCCGGTGATCTTCGCGCTGATGGCCGTCGGCAGCGCATGCATCCCGCTCCCCTCCGAGGTGGTGATGCTGTTCGCCGGCTTCGCCGTCGCGGATCCCGGCCAGAGCGCCTCCCATCACCACCTGACGCTGGTCGGGGTCGTGCTGGCGGGCATGCTCGGCACGATCGTCGGCTCCTGGGTCGCCTACGCCGTCGGCCGCGGCGGGCGCCTGGAGCTGTTCGAACGCCACGGGGCCCGCTTGCACATGGGTCCGGCGCAGATCGAACGCGGCGATCGCTGGTTCCAGCGCCACGGCGAGGCGGCCGTCCTGATCGGTCGCGTGATCCCCGTGGTCAGGGCGTTCGTGTCGCTGCCCGCGGGCGTGGCCAGGATGCCGCTCGGGCGCTTCACCGTGTTCTCGCTGATCGGCACGTTCCCGTGGGTCCTGGGGCTGGCGCTGGCCGGGCATGCGCTCGGTGGCGACTGGACGAGCGTGCGCAAGGGCTTCGAGTACGTCGACTACGCGATCGTCGCGGGGGTCGTCGTGGGCGTCGTGTACGTGCTCGTGCGCCGGCGGCGGGCGCGCCGCGACCCGGCAGCCGATGCCGTCGGCTGAGGCTTGCCCCGAGGAGGCGCTCCCGCTTCGCCACGCCGTCGCGCTCGGGCTGCTGCAGGGCCCGGCCGAGCTGCTGCCGGTCTCCTCCTCGGCGCACACGACGTTGATCCCGTGGCTCGCCGGCTGGCCCTACGCGCGGCTGCACGGAGAGCGGCGCAAGTCCTTCGAGGTCGCCCTGCACGCCGGCGCCGGCGCAGCGCTCGCGATCCACATGCGCCGTCAGCTGCTGCACGACGCCGCGCGCGTGGACGGGCGGCGGGCGGTCGTGATCGCGCTCTCGCTCGCGCCGCCCGCGCTCGCCGGATACGTGCTCGACCGACCGATCGAGCGGTGGCTCGGCGGGCCGCGCTCGATCGCGGCCGGTCTGGCCGGCGGCGCCGTGGCGATGGCGATCGCGGATGCGCGCCCGGGCGCCAGCGGCAGCGACGGGGCGCGCGCCCAGGAGGACGCGACCGCGCGCGACGGACTCGCGCTCGGGCTCGCCCAGACGGCCGCGCTGATGCCCGGTGTATCGCGCAACGGGGCCACGCTGAGCGCCGCGCGCGCGCGCGGTTTCGCCCGCGGCGCGGCGCAGGCGCTCTCCTGGCACGCGGGGCTGCCGGTGATCTTCGCGGCGAGCGCGCTCAAGGGCGCGCGCATGCGCCGCACCGGCGTTCCGCGCGAGCAGCGCGCGTCGCTCGCGCTCGGTGGCGCGAGCGCGCTGCTCTCCACCCTGGCCAGCGCCCGGCTGCTGGATCGCCGGCTGCGCGACGGTCAGCCGCTCTGGCCCTGCTCCCTCTACCGCTGTCTGCTCGCGGCCCTCGTGATCTCACGCCTGCGCTCTCAGCGCACTGCGAACTCCGACTAATCCGTAAACGAAACGGCCGCTCGAGGGGATGGCGTCCGGTCGCGCATGCGCGCGCCGCCTGGCTTGCGCGCACAATAGAGGCGGATGATCGTCATCGGCACCGTGATCGGCGGGCGCTACCGACTCGACACCGTGATCGGGCGTGGAGGGATGTCGACGGTCTACTGCGCCTTCGACACGGTGCTCGAGCGGCCGGTGGCGATCAAGCTGATGCATCGCGAGATCGCGGCCGACTCCGATCAGCTCGAGCGCTTCCGCAGGGAGGCGCGCTCGGTGGCGCAGCTCAGCCACCCGCACGTGGTCACCGTGATCGACGCCGGCGAGGAGCCCTCGCCGGACTGGGAGCCGCAGGGAGAGGGCGGGACCGCAACCGCGGAGGTGGGATCGCCGTACATAGTGCTCGAGTACGTCGAAGGCGAGACCCTCAAGGACGTCATCCGCCGCGAAGGGCCGCTCGACATCCCGCAGGCGATCGCCTACGCGATCGAGATCGCGCGCGCGCTCGGCGCCGCCCACGAGCGCCAGATCGTGCACCGCGACGTCAAGCCCCACAACGTGCTGATCGGCGAGGAAGGCGCAGCCAAGATCACGGACTTCGGGATCGCGCGCACGCTCACCGAGGAAGGGCTGACGATCGCCGGGCGCGTGCTCGGCACGACCGACTACGTCTCGCCCGAGCAGGCGCTCGGGCAGGCCGTCACCGGACAGTCCGACCTGTACTCGCTGGGGGTCGTGCTGTTCGAGATGCTCACCGGCGACGTCCCCTTCCACGGGAGCTCGCCGGTGGCGGTGGCGATGAAGCACGTGCGCGAGGACGTGCCCGACGTGCAGCTGCTGCGTCCCGAGCTCTCCGCGGCGACCGCCGCGGTCGTCGACCGCGCGGTGTCCAAGGATCTCGCGCGCCGCTACCAGGACGCGGGGAGCATGGTGACCGACCTCGAGGAGGTGCTCGCGATCGAGGCCGCCCGCGCCGGGGCGGCCACCGGCGAGGTGACCACCGTGCTGCGCAGCCTCCCCGGGCAGGCACGCCGTCGCCTGCCGTGGCGCATGCGCCACCCCGCGCGCTGGGTCGCCTCGCTGGCGCTGCTCGTCGCGATCGTCGCGATCGCGCTGGTCGCCCTCGCCGGCAGGACGCACCGCGGCGTGGGGGTGACGCCGGGCATCAGCGCGCACGCGGGCCTGGAACCGGTGGCGCTGAGCCAGACGGCCGCCCACGACTACAACCCGTTCGGCACCGGGCCGGAAAACCGCGACCAGGTCGACAACGTCGTCGACGGCGACCCCAACACGACGTGGAGCACCGAGCAGTACTACGACGGCACGCTCAAGAAGCCCGGCGGCGTCGGCACGGGCGTCTATCTCGACGCCGCTCCCACGGTGCTCGCCAAGGCGATCGAGGTCCAGACGCCGACCCCCGGCTTCGCCGTGCAGATCTACGCCGCCGACCACATCGAACTGGAACCGCCGTATGGAGACTCCGCGCCGCTGAGCGTGCGAGGGTGGCTGGGACCCGTCGGCGCGAGCTCCTACGTGCACAACGGCGAACGCATCCCGGTGGCGCTGTCCGGGCACCCGCACCGCTACTACCTCCTCTGGCTGACCACGCTGCCGCCCGGGATGGAGTCGGCGACGATCGACGAGCTGACGCTGTTCAAGTAGCGCTCAGCAGTCCAACTCAAAAGCGGTACGCGCGCCGTTGCTCATGGCGCTCGCACGCCAGCCGGCAGAGGCGGTCGAGCAGCCGCGGGTAGGCGACGCCCGAGGCGGCCAGCAGCTTGGCGTACACGCTCGTGGGCGTGAAGCCGGGCATCGTGTTCAGCTCGTTGACCAGCACGCGCTCTCCTTCGACGAAGAAGTCCACCCGCGCCAGGCCCTCGCAGCCGGCGGCGGCGAACGCCCGCACGGCCAGCCGCCTGACCTCCTCGCTCGCGCTCGCGGAGATCCGGGCGGGGATCTTCAGCTCCATGCCGCCGGGCACGTACTTCGCGCCGAAGTCGTAGAACTCGCCCGCGTACACGATCTCGCCCGGTTCGGAGGCGATCGCCGCCTCGCCGCCGTCGCGCTCGCCGGCAAGGACGCCGAGCACCCCGCACTCGACCTCCGTGCCCGACGCCATCGCCTCGACGATCGCCAGGCTGTCGTGGTCGAACGCGTGGCGCAGGGCCTCGCCCAGCTCCTCCTCGGCGGTGACCTTGACGATGCCCATCGAGGAGCCCAGGTGCGCCGGCTTGACGAACACGGGCAGGCCGAGCGCCGCGATCCGCGCGATCTCGGCGAGCGCGTGCTCGCGCGAGCGCGCGAAGCGCTCGGCCCGCACCCCCACGTAGTCCACCTGCGGGACGCCGATCGCGGACATCAGCTCCTTGAACAGGACCTTGTCCAGGCACACCGCCGAAGCGGCCACGCCCGCTCCCACGTAGGCCACGTCGAGCGTCTCCAGCAGCCCCTGCACGGTCCCGTCCTCGCCGAAGGGGCCGTGCAGCGCCGGGAACACGACGTCCACCCCGAGCAGCCCGCCCGCCGGCGTGACGCTGAGCGGTTGCCCGTCGCGGCGCCAGACGCCGTCGCGACCGATCTCGACCCACACGACCTCGTGCCCGGCGGCGTGCAGCCCGTCGCGGACGGCCGTGCCGGAGGACAGCGACACGTCGTGCTCGGAGGAGCGACCACCGGCCAGGACGGCCACCGCGAGCGCCTCGCCGACCGTCGTGCCCCCCGTGCCCGTCCGGTCGCTCATTCGGACGGCGGCAGCGCGGGCGTCGTGGTGGTGGTGGACGTCGTCGTGGTGGTCGTGGGTATGGTCGGCGTCGCCTGCGCGCCGACGGTGATCGTCACGGTCGCGCCCTTGCGGGCCTTGGTGCCGGCTTCGGGGCTCTGTTTGAGCACCACGCCCACCTGCGCCGCTTCGGTCGTCGCTGCGGTCACGGTCACGGGGTGCAGGCCGGCGGCTTTGAGGTGCGCCACCGCCACCGCTTCGGCCGCGCCGACGACCCCGGGGATGGCGACTTCCTTGGGCGCTCGCGCGACCGTCAGTTCGACCTTGTCGCCCACGCGCACCGAGCTGCCGGCGGCCGGCGACTGCGCGAGCACGGTGCCCGGGTTCTGCGTGCTCGACACTCGCCGCGTGATCGCGCCGACAGCCAGTTCGGCGTTGGTGAGCGTCGCTTCCGCCGCTTCCTGGGACTGGCCGGTCACGTCCGGCACGCGTACCGGAGCGGGGCCGCTGGAGACCAGCAGCGTGACCAGGCGGCCTTCCTGCACCTCGGTTTCAGCGGGAGGTTCGGTGCCGATCACCAGGCCCGCTTCGAGCGTCTTGCTGGACTCGGCCTTCTTCGTCGTCTTGTAGCCCGCCTTGTGCAGCCTGGCTTCGGCCTTGGCGGCGCTGAGCCCGGCGACGTTAATTAGCGGCGCGCTCGACGGGCCGCCCGAGACCACGATGCTCACCCGGCTCCCCTTCTTGACGACGCTCCCCGCGGCCGGCGCCTGGCGGATCACGAGGCCGCTGGGGACGGTCGTGCTCGGCGCCAGCGACGGGACGGGGTTCAGGCCCGCGCTGCGCAGCGCGGCTCCGGCGGCCTGTTCGGTCTGGTCGGTCACGCTCGGCACGCTCACCGATTTGCTCGACTGCGTCAGCACGATCGCCAGCGCCGCCACGCCGATGAGGAGCACCACCGCCAGCGTCCACAGCAGCGCGCGTCGCCAGCGGCGGTCGTCCTGCGGCGGTGGGCCGTCATCGATGTCGTAGCGCCCGGTGCCGGGCGGCGCCGCCAGCAGCGAGCCGGTGCTCGGCGCCACGGGCGCCGGCGCAGCGTGATAGACGGGGCCGGCGGGGACGGCGGCGGCGGGTGCGGGCGAGAACGCGGGCAGCGCCGCGCGCTCGTGTTCGAGCGCCGCGATCAGCTCGTCGGCGTCCGCGTAGCGCTGCGCGGGGTCCTTGGCCAGCGCGCGCAGGACGACCGCGTCCAGGGATTGGGGCAGCGCGGGGTTGAGCGCGCTCGGCGGGTATGGCTCGGCGGAGACCTGCTTGAGGGCGATCGCCACCGCGGTCTCGCCCTCGAACGGGACCACGCCGGTGAGCAGCTCGTACAGGATCACCCCGATCGAGTACAGGTCCGAGGCGGCGCTGACGGCGAGCCCCTGCGCCTGCTCGGGCGAGAGATACTGGGCGGTGCCCATGATCGAGCCGGTGAGCGTCATGTCCGAGGCGCCCGCGCGGGCGATCCCGAAGTCGGTGACGCGGGCGCGGCCCTCTTCGTCGATGATCACGTTGTGGGGCTTGAGGTCGCGGTGGATGACCCCGCGCCTGTGCGCGAAGCGCGCGGCACGCAGGATCTGCACGACGATGTCGATCGCCGCCGCGGGGTCGAGCGCGCCGTGCTCGCGCACGATCGTCTTCAGCGAGCGGCCGGCCACGTACTCCATGGCGATGTAGTAGGTGCCGTTCCACTCGCCGCGGTCGAAGATCGCGACGATGTTCGGGTGCGACAGCGCGGCGGCGCTCGAGGCCTCGCGCCGGAAGCGCTCGACGAACTCCTGGTCTTCGGAGAAGTGATGGTGCAGCACCTTCACCGCGACGTCCCTGCCCAGGAGCTGGTCCTGGGCGAGGTACACGTCGGCCATGCCCCCGGAGCCCAGGCGCGAGATCACCCTGTAGCGGCCGTCGATGATCGTCTCGGGGTCAATCATCGAGCAGGCTTTCCATCACGCGTCTGGCGACTGGCAGGGCGAAGATGGCCCCATAGCCGGGGACGTGCTGGACGGTCGCCGCGATCGCCACGCGGGGGTGGGACGCGGGGGCGAAGGCGATGAACCAGGCGTTGTTGAGCGCGGTGCCGATCTGCGTTTCGGCCGTGCCCGTCTTGCCCGCTACCTGCACGCCGGGAATCTGCGCGGCCGTGGCGGTCCCTTCGTTGACCACGGCCTCCATCATCGACGTCACCGCCGCGGCGGTCGAGGGCTTCATCACGACCGACTGCACGCGTGGGGAGACGCTCGTCACCGTGCGCCCTTCGGCGTCGACGATGCGGCTTGTCAGATGCGGCACCATCAGGCGCCCGCGGTTGGCGACGGCGGCGGCGACCTCGGCCATCTGCAGCGGGGTCACCTCGAGTTTGTCCTGGCCGATGCCCATGCGCCCGACGTCGACGTTGGGGCTCGTGGGCGCCAGCAGGTCTTCGCCTTCGTACTCGCCGCTGGGCGACATTTCTTTCGCCGGGTAGTCGAGCTGGGGCGTGCGGTCGAAGCCGAAGCGGTCCATGTAGCGCGCGAGCGTGCGCTTGCCGAGCTTTTCCGCGACCTGCGCCCACACGGTGTTCACCGATTTGGCGAGCGCCTGGGTGAGTGTCAGCTCGCCGAAGCTTTCGTTCTGGTCGTTCTGCAGCGGCACGCCCGAGATGGTTATGTCGTTGCGACCGCTGACGGTCGATTCGAGCGTGTACACGCCCGTGTCGATGGCGGCCGTGGCGGTGAGCACCTTGAACGTCGAGCCCGGCGCGTAGCCGAACTGCGTGGCGCGGTTGACGAGCGGGGCGCTGGGGTCCGTTTTGAGCTTCTCCGCGTCGGCGGACGAGCGCAGCGCGTTGGGGTTGAAGCTCGGCGAGGAGGCCATCACGGTGACCGCGCCGGTGCTCGGGTCGATTGCGACCACCGCCCCCTTGTAGCCGGCGAGCGCTTCGTTGGCGACCCGCTGGGCGCGCGGGTCAAGCGTCGTGATGACCTTCTCGCCCTGTGGTTCCCTGCCCTGGAGCTGGTCGAGGATCGTCTGCAGGTTCGTGCCGGTCTGCCCGTTCAGCGCCGAGTTGCGGTAACGCTCCAGTCCGGTGCTGCCGAGGTCGGGTTCGAGGTAGGAGTAGCCGATCGCGTTGGCGAACTCTTCGCCCGTGGGGTAGGCCCGCTGGTAGGTGTCTTCAGGACGGCGTACGTCGCGCGCGAGCACCGTCCCGTCGGCGGCCACGATCGGTCCGCGCTCGATGCGCCGCTGCTCGAGCAGCGTGCGCTCGTTGAGCGGGTTGTCGCGCAGCGAGGTGGCTTCGAAGATCGTCCAGCGCGAGGTGAACGCGACGAGCAGCGCGAACAGCAGGGCTACGAGCCCGTACAGGCGGATGATCGGGCGGTTCACAGCCTGTGCCCCGTCATGGGGTGCGGGAGCCTCATTCGAGCTGTCCGAGTTCGAGGCTGCGAATCAACGAGGCGGCTTCGGCTTCCGTGCGCAGCGAGTGGTCGAGCAGCGAGCGCCGTCTTTCCGGGCTGAGCGTCGAGGCGCTGACCCCCGATACGTACTGGCTGCTGTAGAGCGCCACGTTGCCCGGGAGCCGGTAGGGCAGCCCCTGGAACATCGTGACAAGACCCCGGCTGTTGGTGCCGATGAAGTACACCGACTGCAGCGCCAGGTAAGCGGCGGAGGCGAGCACTCCGAGCACGACCAGCGCGAACACGAGCGCGCCCCCGCGCCGGATCCGCCTGCGCGCGCGCGCGCCCGGCGCGGCTTTCGAGGCCGGCGGGGCCGGACGCGGGGTCAGACGCCGGGGGGCGGATGCTGGGGCGGGGACGGCAGGGGCCTGCGTCATCGTTGCGCCGTCCCGTGCAGGGACGGGTGGGGCCGCGGATGGGGGCGCCGGCGCGGGGACTGGCGCGGAGACGGCCGGGACCCCGACCAAGGTCGCGCCCTCGTGCACGAGCGGCGCCTCGGCGACATGGACCTCCTCGAGGCGGATCAGCAGCACGGTGATGTTGTCCCGTCCGCCTGCCTGGTTGGCCGCCGCTATCAGCGCCTCGCCGGCGTCGCGCAGCTGCGGGTGGGCGAGCAGCACCGCCGCGATCCGCTCCTCGGAGATCATCGTGGTGAGGCCGTCGCTGCACAGCAGGTACACGTCTGCGGCGCGGCCGCGGAAGGAGCGCGTGTCGACCTCCACCATCCCCTCCGGGCCCAGGGCGCGCGTGATGACGGAGCGCTGGGGATGCTCGACCGCTTCCTCGGGCGTGAGCCGGCCCTGGCGCATGAGCTCGTCGACCAGCGAATGGTCGTCGGTCAGGCGCAGCAGCTGGCCGTCGCGCAGGCAGTAGGCGCGACTGTCGCCGACGTGCGCGATCGCCACCTCCTCCTCGCCGACGTACACGGCGGTGAGGGTCGTGCCCATGCCGGCGTGCTCGGCGTTGGAGTGCGACAGCTCGTGGATGCGGGCGTTGGCGGCGAGCGCGAGCGACGCGAGCGCCTGCTCGGGCTCGGAGGCGTCCTGCAGGCCGGGCTGAAAGGACTCGATCGCGATCCGCGAGGCGACCTCGCCGGCCTGCGCGCCGCCCATGCCGTCGGCCACCACGAACAGCGGCGAGCGGGCGAGCAGGGAGTCCTCGTTGGCGCGCCGCTGGCGCCCGGTGTCGGTCCCGGCGTACTGTTCGGCCACGCGCAGCATCGCTAGTCGACCTCGAATTCGAATTCGCTGTCGCCGATGCGCACCCGGTCGCCGGGATGCAGGGGCCTGGGCGTCTGCAGCAGCTCCTCGTTGAGATACGTGCCGTTGGTCGAGTCGAGGTCTTCGATGACCACGATGTTGCCCTGCTCGTAGACGCGGGCGTGGCGCGAGGAGGCGAACGGGTCCTCGAGCCGGATCTCGGCGCGGTCGCCGCGTCCGAGCACGATGTCGCCGTCGAGGTCGTAGATCATCCCCTGGTCGTGGCCGGGCGCGCGCTCGACCACCAGGCGCGGAGCGCGGTGGGCGACGTCGGCGCTGCCGAGCGCCGAGGCCGAGTACATGCCCGTGGCGTCCGGCGGGATCGACGGGCTCGCGCGTCCGGACGGCGATTCGCTCGAAGCGGCAGGGCCCCCGCGAAGATCGCGGCGGGCGCTGCGCGCGACCCACAGCAGGAACAGATACAGCACGACGAGGAACCCGAACTTCAGCGCCACGGATACGGGCTCGAGCGTGTTCATGCAAGTTCGAACACGATCTCGGTCGTGCCGAGCTCGACACGATCCCCCGGCTGCAGCGCTCGCACGCCGCGAACCGTCTGGCCGTTGACGAGCACGCCGTTGGTCGACCCCAGATCCTCGACCGTCCAGCCGTCGGGTCCCGGGCGGATGTTCGCATGCCGGCGCGAGACGCCGACGTCGTCGAGGACGACGTCGCAGTCGTGGCTGCGGCCGATCGTGCCGCCGCCGGGGGGCACGAGCAGCCGGCGGGCGCCGACGGCGAGCAGCGCGCGCTGGGCGCTGCGACGGGCGTGCGCCTCCTCGACCGCGCCTCCGACGCGTTCGGAGTTGCTGTAGATCATCGTCTGGCCATGCTGTTCGGGCGCGGCAGATGGGGGGGGTTGGTGGTGAGAATGAGGCTGCCCGCCCTCATCCTCACCGCCGGCCCGGACCAACCGGGCCTGAATGCCGAATTCGCCGAGCGACAGGCGCTCGTCGGTGTGAAAGACGATGTGCGGCTGGGAGGCCATGATCAGATCCTCGCGGCGGGCGTGCTCCAGCAGATACGCGCACAGCTCCCCGATGACCTCGTGCTCGACCCCTTCGTAGCGCTTGCGGTCCTTGGGCGAGAGCCACACGGAGTACTCGTTGGGGACGTACACGCGCGAGACCGAGACGGTGCGGTGCGAGTCCATCTCGCGGGCGAGCTTGCGGGCGAGCTCCATCGGCCGCACCTCCGTGCGGAACAGCCGCCCGAAGGTGCCCTCGACGAGGTTGGCGATCGTGGTCTCGACGCTCTTGAGCGGGTTCATCGGCGGACGGGTGGGCGGGCGTTGATCAATCGCTGCCGATCGGCCGGCAACGATCAGCCATGCTACGCACCCTTGCTCGGAACCTGTTTCGACAGCCTCTACACGGGTCCACGCAGGGCGCGGGCGGCGACCGCGATCACGCCGCCGAGGATCGCGCCGAGGACGGCGCCGCGGGGATTGGGCTGGGTCGCGTGGGCGGCCAGTCCGGCATCCAGCGCGGGCGCGGCGGCCGCGATCGCGGCCGACCAGACGGTGACGGCGATGACGTCGAGCACGGCGCTGCGCCCGCGCACGATCCACGGCAGCGCCGCCGCGCCGGCCCCCCACAGCAGCGCACCCAGGAGCATGCCGAGGACGAGCAGCGGGGCGATGACGTGCGTGGCGGCGAGGCTCAGCGAGCCCTCCCAGACGGGGCGGGCTGGCGTCCCCGAGGGCGGGCCCAGCCACAGGCGCCGACCGAGGAGCGGCGCGGCGAGCGCCAGCCACCAGTACCCGAGCGCCGCCAGCGCCGCGCGCTCGCGCCAGCGCGATGCCTGCCCCGCGAGCGCGGGAAAGGCGCCGGCGAGGCCGGCGAGGCCGAGCACGGGCGCCAGCGCGCACGCGAGCCATCCCGCCCCGAGGCGTGTGCTCGTAGGCGCGCCGGGCAGCACCAGCAGCGGCAGCAGGGCCGCGAACATCAGCAGGGCGAGGCCCGGGCGCCCGGCGAACGCCTGCCAGCCGATCGCGGCGGCGGCGCACGCAAGCCACATGGCGCGCGGCAGCCCGACGATCCGGCGCGGGGGGGTCTCCTGCTCTGGCTGGGCGACCGTCGGATCGGCGTCGGCGAACCGGCGGGGCGCGGGGGCGTAGTCGAGCGCGGCGGGGCGCGGGCGTAGTCGAGCGGGGGCACGCGTGGCGCCGGCACGGCGCATGGTGGCTGACGGATCCTCCGCTGCCAGGCGATGGGCGCCGGCGCGCCCGCGCCGCCAACGGGGGCGCCTGAGCCCGTGCTCGAGCGCTTCCTCGAACGCGAGGCGCAGCTCCTCCAGGGTCCCCCGGCCGGCCGGCTCGCGAGCCAGGGCTCGGTCCAGGGCACGCGTGAGCGCGATGGGCAGATCTCGGCGCCTGCGCTGCAACGGCTGCAGCGGGCGGCCGATGCGCCGCACGGTGGCGGCGGGCGTGGGGCCGCGAACGGGGTTCACCCCGCACAGCGCCTCGTAGATCACGAGCGCGAGCGAGTACAGGTCGGCCTGCGCGCCCACGTCGCGGCCCTCGCTCTGCTCGGGCGCCATGTACGCGAGCGTGCCGACCACGTCGCCGGTGCGCGTGAGGGCGTCCTCGCCGGCGAGGCTGGCGCCGCCGAAGTCGGTGAGCTTGGCCGCCGCGACCAGCGCCTCGGGCGCAGGCGCGCCATCCTCCGTGCGATAGGGCACGAGCACGTTCTGGGGCTTGATGTCGCGATGGACGACCCCGCGCGCGTGGGCATGGGACAGCGCGCTGGCGAGCGCCAGGCCGATCGCCAGCACCTCCTCGTCGGCGAGCGCCCGCTCGGCGATCAGCCGGGCGAGCGTCTCGCCGTCGACCAGCTCGGAGATCAGATAGAACGCTTCGTCCACCGCGCACGCCTCGTGCAGGGCGACGATCGCCGGATGCGACAGCCGCGCGGCGGCGAGTGCCTCGCGCTCGGCGCGCTCGCTGTCGATCGGACCCCCACCCGCCCCCAGCGACACCCGCTTGACGGCCACCTCGCGGTGCAGCAGCTGGTCGTGGGCACGCCAGACCACGCCGAAGCCGCCCGTGCCGAGCCGCTCGAGCAGCCGGTAGCGACCGAGCACGACGTCCTCGGCGCCGGGCGCATCGCCGCGGCGCGTCAGGCGCCGGCGCGTGGGCTCCTGCGCGGAGGCGTCACGTGGACCGGGCGTTTGGACGAGGGTGTGCGGCGACTCCACCGGCTCCCGCGTTCGCCGTCGGCGGGCCCTGTCCCTGCCGGGGCCGGCAGAAAATGGCGCACTGACCGAGAAGTTGCAGTCTCGCCTCGGGGACGGCCGCCAGTCATACTTGGGAACCTTCATAAAGTCCCTGCAAAGGAGCCGGTTGACTTTGTCGTTCTTTGACGATGGCGAGGAGACAGCATCGCGGCCGTCGCCCCGCACACCGCGACGGCCGTCCGGCGATCGGCCGGCGGGCGGGGCGTCCCCTCAGCGACCACGGCCGCGCCGTTCTCAGCACCCGGGCGCGTCGGGGTCCGACCAGCACACCCTGATGGTGCGCCGGCGTGCGGCGGCGGGCGTGGCGATCGTGCTGCTGATCGCGATCGTGCTGCTGATCAACGGCTGCCTGAAAAGCGAAAAGCAGCAGTCGCTGAAGAACTACAACCACGACGTCAGCGAACTCGCGCAGGAATCCGACACCCAGGTCTCCCACCCGCTGTTCGTGGCGCTGACGAACTCCGCCAACAAGTCCGCGCTCGACGTGGAGCAGCAGGTCGACGAACTGCGAGGGCTGGCGCAGGGCATCGCCACACGCGCGAAGAGCCTGAGCGTGCCCGGCGAAATGGCCTCGGCGCAGCGCGATCTGCTGCTGGCACTCGACCTGCGGGTCGAAGGCATGACCAAGGTGGCGGCGCTCGTGCCGACGGCGCTCGACGGGCAGGCCAAGCAGGACAGCACGAAGCTCGCCGGAGACATGGAGATCTTCCTGGCCTCCGACGTCGTCTACTCCCAGCGCGTGGTCCCGCTGATCCAGCAGACGCTGGCCGCCAACGGGATCCAGGGCCTGACGACATCTCCTACGCGCTTCCTGCCCAACCTGGGCTGGCTCGAAGCGGCGGGCGCCCTCTCGCGCATCACCGGCCAGGCCGCGAGCAGCTCCCAGACGGCGCTCGCTCCGGGCACCCACGGCAGCGCGCTGATCGGGGTGAGCGTGGGCGCCAACACGCTGCAGCCCGAACCGACGGTCAACCACGTGAGCGGCGGAGCCAATCCGACGTTCACGGTGATCGTCGAAGACTCCGGCGAAAGCCAGGAGACGGACGTCACGGTCGAAGTGGCGGTGACGGCGGCCGGCAAGCAGTACAAGGCATCCCACGTGATCAACTCGACCCAGCCGGGCAGCAAGGTCAACGCGGAAGTCACGGTCGTCGGCGTGCCGCAGGGGGCGCCGGCGAAGGTGGAAGCGTATATCCAGCCGGTGCCCGGTGAGACGAACACCGAAAACAACAAGGGCAGCTACCTGGCGATCTTCGGCGAATAGGCCCGGCACCGTGGCGGCACTGCCGGTGGCGGGCCCATGCTGTGGAGGGCGGGCCGCCCCGCGGGGGCGGGCCGCGTGCGCGGCGCCAGCGGCTAAGTTGTGGCGATGGCCGCATCGATCACCGACACGCAGGGAATCATCGCCATCGCGGCCGGGGCGCTGGCGATCGCCGCGCTGCTGGCATGCGCGGCGCTCAGCGTGGGCGTGCGCCGCCTGCGCCGGGCTCAGCGGCTGGTGCTCGGCGAGCGCGAGCAGCAGGACGTGGTGGCGCACGCGGCCGCCATGCAGGAGGCGTTCCAGGCGCTGAGCGCATACGTGGAGGAGACCTCCACGCGCCTGGACGCGCGCCTGGGGGCCGTGGAGGCGGCGCTGCGGGGACGCATCGCGCACCGCGCGCTGGTGCGCTACGACGCCTACAACGAGCTGTCCGGGCACCAGTCGATGTCGATCGCGCTGCTGGACGACGAACGGTCGGGCATCGTGCTCTCGTGCATCCACCACCGCGACCAGGCGCGCGTGTACGGCAAGCAGGTGCGCGACGGGCGCGGCGAACTGGAGCTCTCGCCGGAGGAGGCCGAGGCCGTGCGCCTGGCCCTGGCAGGCGACGGGGACTGGGGTGGGGGCGGGTCGGCCACGGATGAGCAGCCAGCCTGAGAGCTCGCCGGCCGGCCGGCCGCGCGTCGGCTATCTCGGACCGGCGGGAACGTTCACCGAGGAGGCGCTGCTGGCCAGCGCGACGCAGGACGCCGTGGAGCCGCTTGCGCTGGCGAGCATCTACGACACCGTGATGGCGCTGCGCCACGGAGACGTCAGCTGGGCGATCGTGCCGATCGAGAACTCGCTGGAGGGATCGATCAACGTGACGCTCGACCTGCTCGCGGGAGACGCGAGCGACGTCAAGATCGTGGGCGAGGCGCTGCTGCGCGTCAGGCACTCGCTGATCGCCCCCGGGGCGGTGGCGCTGGAGGAGATCGAGACGGTCATCACCCACCCCCAGGTTCCGGGGCAGTGCACGCTGTTCCTGCGCAACGAGCTGGCGCGCGCACAGGTCCTACCGGCCAGCTCCACCGCGGAGGCCGTGCGCACGGTGGTGAGCGCAGGCAGGCGCGGGCAGGCGGCCATCGGGACCGTGCTGGCGGCGGAGATCTACGGCGGCACGGTCATCCGCGAGGGAGTCGAGGACCGCGACGACAACGAAACGCGCTTCGTGTGGCTGGCGCGGCCGAGCGAGGATCGCCCCGCGGCGCCGCTGCGCGGGGGCGGCGGCGAGTGGAAGACATCGCTGGTGTTCTGGGGCGCGGGCGCCGAGCGGCCGGGCTGGCTCGTGCGTTGCCTGGACGAGTTCGCGGGCAGGGACATCAACCTGACGAAGATCGAGTCGCGCCCGCGCCGGCAGCGTCTCGGCAGCTACATGTTCTTCGCCGACCTCGCCGGCCGCGTGGTGGACGATCCGGTCGCGGAGGCGATCGCGGGCATGCGGGGCCTGTGCGAGGAGGTGCGCGTGCTCGGCTCCTACCGGGCCGCCGCCGATCCCCGGCGGCCCGGGTCCTGACCGACGCGAGCAGCCCACAGCGCCGCGCGCGGAGAGCGTGGACGGGCGGGCCTCGCTAGACTCCGGGCCTGAAGATGGAGAGCACAGCCCCACCAGAGCCGGTGGGGTCCGTGTCGCCTTCAGAGCACCAGCGGCACGGACCTGGGACATCGCCCGCGAAGGCGATGAGCGGCCGGGTGCTCGTCCTGAACGCCACGTACGAGCCGATCAACGTGTGCACGGTGCGGCGCGCGGTGGTGCTGCTGCTCAAGGACAAGGCCGAGCTGGTCGAGCGCGGCCGCCGGGAGCTGCGCTCGGAGAGCTCGACGCTCGCGCGACCGGTGGTGATCCGGCTCGTCAGCTACGTGAGGGTTCCGCGTGACGCGCACCGGCGCAAGATCACCCGGAGGGCGGTGTTCGCCAGGGACAGCTGGACCTGCCAGTACTGCGGATCGCACTCCAACCTGACCGTCGACCACGTCATCCCCCGCTCCAAGGGCGGCACCTCCAGCTGGGAGAACATCGTCGCCTCGTGCGCGCCGTGCAACCGGCGCAAGGGGGACCGCCTGCCGCGGCAGGCGGGGATGCACCCGAGGCACGCCCCGCGCACGCCGCGGGCGGAGATCTTCATCCACGTCGCCAGCCCGACGATCCCGGCGGCATGGCTGCAGTACCTGCCGCAGGCCGCCTGACGCCGCAGCGGCCAAAGAGAAAGCGAAGGGCGCCTGCACGACGGCGCCCTTCGCAAGCTGCTGTTGACTGGAAAGACCGAGAGCGACGGGCGAGGCCGGAGGGACCAGGGCCGGCAGTCGTCTCGGGGTGTCCCGGGTTGGATTCCGCTAGGCGGTCCAGCCTCCCGACCTAACGGCCGGTCACCTCCAGGGTCCCGCAAGAACTGTCACTCAACGTTTGGACCACCTCCTTTCTCTGGTCTGGCCAGATTAGCGAACGGAGATGACATGCGGGGATGAGAGCCCACCTCGGAGCTCGCAGTGCCGGAGCCCACCCTTCCGGCTCAGGGGATGATGACGCCGAACTCCTGCGCGTAGGTGGCGCCGGGGGCGCCGCCGGAGAGCGACGCGGGCACGGCGGGCGTGACGCCGATTCCCGTTTCGCGGTACTGGGCTTCGAGGATGTTGGCGAGGTGCCCGGGCGAGGCGATCCAGGCCGACACGATCGCCTGGGGGGTCGACAGCTGATAGGTGCCCCAGGCGAGGTTCTCGCCGATCACGTAGCCGTCGCCGAGGTTCGGTATGTAGCCGGTCAGGCGGATGCGTTCCACGGGGGTCTCGCCGCTGGGCGAGACGTGCGCGAAGTAATCGTCGGCGATCAGTTCCTGGCAGTGGCCTTCGGCTGCCTCTTCCAGCTCCGGGCTCGTCACCAGCGGGCTCTCGCCGTTTTCGGCGCGCTTGCGGTTGATCAGGCAGAGGACGGCAGCGCGCACCAGGCCGATGTCTTCCACGTCGGGGGTCAGTTCGGTGTTCTGGCAGGACGTGGCGAGGACGGTTGCGATCGTCGCGGCGTCGCTGCGGGCGGAGGCGGCCGGCGCCGTGCTCGCGGCGGGCGTCGGGCTGGTCGCGCGGGGGGCTGGGGTCGGACGGGTCCTCGCAGGACGCGTCTTTGCCGGGCGGGTCCTCGCGGGGCGGGTTCCTGCGGGCTTCTGGGCGCGGGGCTTGCGTGCTCTCCCCCGGCAGCCGTGCGCGGCCAGGCGAGCGCGGCGCGAGGCGCGGGCGGAGTTCTTGACGCAGCCGGCGCGGGCGCGGTTGGCTCGGCCGGCGGCGGTCGCGTGGGCGACCGTCCCACCGAAGCTCCCGGAGGGACGCGAGGCTGCGGCGGGGTCGGTGGCGGCGGCGAACGCGGCACAGCTGAGGATCGAAAGGGCGAGGACTGGGAGGCTGCGGGCGATAGGCACCCTCAGCCTGTCGGCCGGCGCCTATGCCTGTCTGAGCGCTAGCGCACGAATCTGGACGGGTGGGAGACAGCGTCAGAAATCGTGGGAAAAATCTTGCGCAACCAATGATATCGCTGTCGAGCTAGGCGCCGGCGCCGTTGTCGTTCGGCTGCTCGTCGTTCGGCTGCTCGCCGGCGCCGGAGGCGGCGGGCGCGTCATCCTCGCCGGTGTCCACGACCAGCGCGACGGCGCTTACGACGTCGTCGTCCTTGAGGTTCATCACGCGCACGCCGGTTGCCGAGCGACCCTGCTGGGAGATGCCACCGGCTGCGGTCCTCTGGACCATGCCGCCGACGCTGATGAACACCAGCTCCTGGTGCTCGCGCACGACGAGCGCGCCGGCGAGCGCGCCCTTCTGCTCGGTCAGGCCGATCGTCTTGACGCCTTTGGCACCGCGGTTGGTCTTGCGGTATTGCGCGATCTGGGTGCGCTTGCCGTAGCCGTTCTCGGTGACCACCAGCAGGTCCATGTCGTCGCGCGCGACGTCCATGGCGATCACGCGGCCGGACTTGCCCACGTCCATGCCGCGCACGCCGGTCGTGTCGCGCCCCATCGAGCGCGCGTCGGACTCGGCGAAGCGGACGGTCAGGCCGGCGCGGGAGACCATGATGATCTCATCGCCGGGGGCGACTGCGCGCACGGCCAGCAGCTCGTCGTCGTCGCGGATGTTGATGGCGATGATGCCGTCGGCTTTGATCGGCGTGTTGTAGGACTGAAGCTCGGTCTTCTTGACGGTGCCGTTGCGTGTCGCGAACACGAGGAACTGGGTCTCGGTGAAGTCGCGTGTCGAGACCACGGCCTGGATGCGCTCGCCCTCGCGCAGCGGCAGGATGTTCACGAGCGCGCGCCCCTTGGCCGTGCGCTGGGCCTCGGGCAGCTCGTAGACCTTCGAGCGGTAGACCTTGCCGCGGTTGGAGAAGAACAGCAGGTAGTCGTGCGAGGAGCACACGAACAGGTGCTCGATGAAGTCGCCGTCCTTCATGTCCATCCCGGTCACGCCGCGCCCGCCCCGCTGCTGCTGGCGGTAGGTGGCCAGCGGCAGCGACTTGATGTAGCCCGTCTGCGTGATCGTGATGACCATCTGCTGATCGGCGATCAGGTCCTCGATGTCGATCTCGTCCTCGGAGTGGCTGATCTCGGTGCGGCGCTCGTCGCCGAAGCGCTCGGAGATCTCCGTCAGCTCCTCCTTGATCACGGACAGGACGCGGGTCTCGTCGCCGAGGATCGCGCGCAGCTCGGCGATGCGCTCGGTGACGTCGGCGTGCTCCTGTTTGATCCCGTCGGCCTCCAGCGCGGTGAGCTGGGAGAGGCGCAGGTCGAGGATCGCGGTGGCCTGGATGGCGCTCAGCTCGAAGCGGGCGATGAGCTGCTCGCGCGCGCTGTCGCGGTCGCGCGAGCCGCGGATCAGCTCGATGATCGCGTCGAGGTGCTCGAGCGCGGTCAGCAGCCCCTCGAGGATGTGGGCGCGGGCCTCCTTCTCGGACAGCTCGTGCTTGGTGCGCCGCACGATCACCTCGCGCTGGTGGGCGACGTAGCTGCCGATCGCCTCGCGCAGGCTGAGCGTGCGCGGCACGCCGTCCACAAGCGCGACCATGTTCACGCCGAAGGTCGTCTGCATCGGCGTGTGCTTGTAGAGCTTGTTGAGCACGACCTTCGGAATGGCGTCGCGCTTGAGCTCGATCACCAGGCGCATGCCGCGCTTGTCGGACTCGTCGCGCAGATCGGAGATCTCGGGGATCCGCTTTTCGTTCGCGAGGTCGGCGATTTTCGTTTCCAGGTTGCCTTCGCCGCCCTTCTTGACCATGAACGGCAGCTCGGTCACCACGATCGCCTCCTTGCCATGGCTCAGCGGCTCGATGTGCGCGCGGGCCTGGACGCGCACGCGGCCGCGGCCTGTCTCGTAGGCGTCCTTGATGCCAGCGTGGCCGAGAATGATCCCCCCGGTGGGGAAGTCCGGGCCTTTGATGTGGCGCATCAGCCCGGCGGTGTCGATGTCGGGATCGTCGATGTAGGCGATCGTCGCGTCGATCACCTCGCGCAGGTTGTGCGGTGGGATGTTGGTGGCCATGCCGACGGCGATGCCCGAGGAGCCGTTGACGAGCAGGTTGGGAAAGCGTGCCGGTAGGACGAGCGGTTCGCGGCGCGAGCCGTCGTAGTTGGCGACGAAGTCGACCGTGTCCATGTCCAGGTCGCGCAGCATCTCGGTGGCAATTCGAGACAAACGCGCCTCTGTGTATCTCATGGCGGCAGCCGGATCGTCGTCCACCGACCCGAAGTTGCCCTGGCCGTCGACGAGCTCGTTGCGCATCGAGAAGTTCTGAGCCATGCGCACGAGCGTGTCGTAGATGGCGGAGTCGCCGTGGGGGTGATAGTTGCCCATCACCTCGCCGACGATCTTGGCGCACTTCGCGTAGGAGCGGGTCGGCCCGAGCCCGAGCTCGTTCATCGCATAGAGAACGCGGCGGTGCACGGGCTTGAGGCCGTCGCGAACGTCGGGGAGCGCGCGCCCGACGATCACCGACATGGCGTAGTCGAGGTAGGCCGTACGCATCTCCTCCTCGAGCGCGCGCGGTTCGACGTTGCCACCGCCGATCACGTCAGCTGTTGCCATCACTCACCTCCCTACACATCTAGGTTCGCGACAGCACGAGCGTTCTCTTCTATGAATTCGCGTCGTGGCTCGACTTGGTCGCCCATTAGCTTGGAGAAGATGCGGTCGGCGGCGGCGGCGTCCTCGAGCGTGACCTGCGCGAGTGTACGTGTGGCCGGCGCCATGGTGGTGTCGCCGAGCTGCTCGGCGTTCATCTCTCCGAGGCCCTTGAAGCGCTGTAGTTTGATGCCTTTCTGTGCCACCGCCATCACTGCCGGGTACAGCGCCTCAAACGACGGTGCGCTCTCGCTGGTGTCACCGAGGCGCACGTCGAAGGCGGGCACGCCGGCGAGCTCGATCAGCTGGGCATGCACGCGAGCCAGCTGACGGTACTCCTGCGAGTCGAACAGACTGCGCTTGATGCGATGGACGCGAGCGAAGCCGCTCTTCGCTTCGACCGCTCGGACGCGCAGCTCGATCGGATCGCTATCCAGCAGCTCGGTGGCGTGAGTGTCGCCGTCGACGCCACCGCGGCCGAGCAACTCGATGGCCGCCTCGACGCTCAGCGCCTGCTCGCCCAGCAGCGAGGACTCCTCCAGGAATTGGACGACATCGTGGCCAAAGTGCCCCCGCATCGCCAGGGACCAGCCCTCGTACTGCTTGAGCAAGCGGGAGAAGCGCTGCCAGCGCGCCTCGGTCAGTTTGAACTGGGTACCGTGGCGGTCGAAGACCTCGATCTTCTCCCACTTATCGGCCAGCAGAATCTCCTCCAGTTCGGAGTCCTTCTCGATGTAGCGCTCGCGTGAGCCCTGCTTGAGCTTGTACAGCGGGGGCTTGGCTATGTAGACATAGCCGGCTTTGATTAGCTCCTCCATCTCACGGAAGAGCAGGGTGAGCACGAGCGTCCGGATGTGGGCTCCATCGACGTCGGCATCCGTGTTATGAGATGCCAACCCGCCCATGCCCGCGACGAAGTTCTCGTCGCCCCAGACCGAGAAGTCATAGACGCAGCCGTTTGTCGCGGTCACGTTTTTGACGCTCGTGACCGGTAGACCCACGAGATCCTCGGAGAGCTCCGCTGCACGGCGGGCGACGGCGCGGGTCGAGGCGATCCTCGCGCGGACGGTCCGCGCCCCTGGATGGTCTCGCCATGCTGGCGCAATCGCGGACAGATCGCCAACGTCGGTCACGTTGAGCTGCCAATGCGGGTGCTTCTGCTCGATCGGGTGCCCGTGAAGAGTCCCCCGCGTACCGTCTGGCTCTCGCACGGAGGTAGATGTGAGTACCCCGAACGAGGACAGCAGGTACTGAAGCCCGCTTGCGATGTGGCGCGATGAGGAGTACAGCGTGACTCGACCGCATGAGGCTGTCCCGTCGCCAAGCAGGAAGCCGCGCAGGAACTGAAGACGCAGCGCCTCGCTCACATTGAAGACAATCGATGGCATCCGCTTCTCGGTGGCGGAGTGTCCCTCGAATCCAAACAAGTATTTCCAAGCGAGAGCTGCCACTCGATTGTTGACGCGTATCTCCGCCACACGTGTGGTCGCATCGTACGTCCGGGGAGCGATCCCGAAGACGTGCTCCATAGCGGCGCACATCTCCTTGGCGTAGCCGATGTTGCCACGGCCGATGGCCAGTCGAACGCCACCGCGCACACTGCATGATCCCTCGGCCAGTGAGAACCCAAGCAAGTTCATCAACGTGCCATCGACGGTTATGTAGCGGTTGACTGCCCGACCGGCGTAGTGCTCGGGCGTGAGATGCACATCCTCACGTCGCTCAAAGAACTCGACGTCGAGCTCGTCTAGCTCGGATAGACGCACCTCTTGGCGCAGCCGGTTGTGTCGCGAGGCGCGGTACTGGCGCCGCCACGTGCGATCGAGGGCGCTGTCACACACTTTCACTCTGGGCCGGACGGACTCGAGGTCGCCGCCGACCGCAGTCACATACGCCTCCCAGTGAGGCAGGATCGGGCGCGAGGTTCCCTTCTCCCAGGCATAGAAGGTGGCCGGCTGCCGAATGCCGACGGCGTCGCACAGCGCTCGCTGCGAGACGCGATTGCGCTGGCGCAGCGTGCTCAGCTCTGTGCGCACCTCTTCCGGCACGTCGACTCTGGGCTGCGTCAGCTGGGGGTTGTCGGCGTGTTCAAGGGTGATCTTCTGCTTGCACCAATCGAGCACTGCGGGCCCGCGTACCCACACCTGGCGCGCAGCGTCCGGGTGGCGGTGGAGCTCGCGCAGGAGGTCGATCCGCGGCGGAGCGCAATCGGGCAGCGGGATTCTCCGAGGAGCCACGACGAGGTCACCAACCTTGATCTGATCGCCGCGCTTCTTGCGCAGCTCGCCGTCCTCGTGGACGTATATCGAGTGGCTCCCCGTCACCCGCACCGAGCGTCCGTAGAGCGTCTTGACCTCGTAGAGGGGCTCGTCCAGCTCGTGGCGGACCACCCCCTTGATCTCGCCGAACCGCGGCTCGCGCTCTGACAGGCCCACCGATAGGACCTGTCCAAAGTTCCCGTACACCGAGCGCACCAGCCGCTGCGGCCCCTCGGCCGGGCGGCCATCGACGAGAGGGTCGACGAACTCCCCGATCGTCGTCATCCGTACACCGTGGTCGTCACGGACGAGCACGTGCTCATCTGCGTCCACGCTCATCAAAACGATCTTGTGATACCGCGCGTTCTCGATGTTGAACTCGTCGCGCACGCCGGTGCCGATGGCGGTGATCAGAGCCTGGATCTCGGTGTTCTGGAGAACCTTGTCGATGCGCGACTTCTCGACGTTGAGGATCTTGCCGCGCAGTGGCAGCACGGCCTGGGTTTCACGGTCGCGACCCTGCTTGGCCGAGCCGCCGGCGGAGTCACCCTCGACTACGAACAGCTCGGCCAGCGACGGGTCCTTGATCGAGCAGTCGGCGAGCTTGCCGGGCAGCGTGGAGTTCTCCAGCGCGGACTTGCGGCGGGTGAGATCGCGCGCCTTGCGCGCGGCCTCGCGGGCGCGCTGGGCCTGGACGGACTTCATTATCACCGCGCGCGCCTCGCTCGGATTCTCCTCCAGGAACTCCCCCAGCCCGGTGTTGACGATCGACTCGACGAAGCCCGCCATGCCGGGATTGCCGAGCTTTGTCTTGGTCTGGCCCTCGAACTGCGGGTCGCGCAGCTTGACCGAGATCACGGCGGTCAGACCCTCGCGCACGTCCTCACCTGAGAGGTTGTCCTCTTTCTCCTTGAGCAGGCCGTGGTCGCGCGCGTACTTGTTCAAGGTGCGGGTGAGCGCTGAGCGAAAGCCGCTCAGGTGTGAGCCGCCCTCGCTGGTGTTGATGTTGTTGGCGAAAGAGTGAATCGACTCCTGGTAGGAGGAGTTCCACTGCATGGCGACCTCCGCGGCGCCCTCCTCGGACTCCCCGGCGAAGAACACGACCTTGCGGTGCACGGTGTCCTTGTTCTCGTTGAGGTAGGAGACGAAGTCCTCGATCCCACCCTCGTACTGGAAGGCGGCCGAGTGGCCCTCGCCGCGCTCGTCCACGATCGAGATCTTCAGGCCGCGCGTGAGGAACGCGGTCTCGCGCAGGCGCTCCTCGAGCGTGTAGAAGTCGAAGTCGAGCGACTCGAAGATGTCGGCGTCGGGGAGGAACGTGACGGAGGTGCCGGTGGGCGCCCCCTTGGGAAGCTGCTCGCCCTTGACGAGCTCGGACTGCGGGGCGCCGCGCGCGTACTCCTGCGAGAAGACGTGGCCGTCGCGGCGTATCTCCACGAACAGACGCTCGGAGAGGGCGTTGACGACGGACACGCCCACGCCGTGCAGGCCGCCGGAAACCTTGTAGCCCCCGCCGACGCCGAACTTGCCGCCGGAGTGCAGGACGGTGAGCACGACCTCGACGGCCGGGCGGCCCTCCTTCTCCATCTCGGCGACTGGGATGCCGCGCCCGTCGTCGACGACGGTGACCGAGTTGTCGGGGTGGATGGTGACGGACACCTCCGTGCAGAAGCCGGCGAGGGCCTCGTCGACGGAGTTGTCGACCACCTCGTAGACGAGGTGGTGCAGGCCCATCACTCCGGTCGAGCCGATGTACATGCCCGGGCGCTTGCGAACCGCTTCCAGGCCCTCGAGGACGGTGATGTCCTCGGCGTCGTAGCTGGCGGAGTCGCCGCCTACGGACGGGTCGTTGACGCCGCCCTTGCCGGTGCCCTCTGCAGAGCTGTCGTTGCCTGTTGCCAATGGCCCTCCGATGACGTGAGAAAGCCCCGGATTCCGGGGCTCGAGGTCCACGGCCGGGGCGGGTTAGCTATGACTGAAAGGATAGCATGGCGGCACCCCTGATCGGGCTGTCGGGAGGCCCTAAATGCCTGCAAAATGGCGGGAAACAGGGCGATATGCGCTCAGGGGCCCAAAGCGCTGCCGGCCCGTCAGTCCGGTGGTCAGGCGAGCGCATCAGCCGGTCCGGCAGCGCAGCTCGCGGACGCGCTCGGCGCCGAGCGCGGCGTTGAGGCGGGGGACGAGCACGCCGGCCATGAGGTCCAGCTCCTGCGCCCATACGGCGGCTGCGCAGGTGACCGTGAGGACGCCGTCGCGCTCGGCGGTGGGGCGCGCGCAGGCGGCGATCGCCGGGCCGGCCGTGCGCTCCCAGACCTCCTGCACCCGCGCGAGCGTGCTGGCGGGTGCGAGGGCGCTGGTGAGATCCCCGAGCGCGGCGGTCAGGGGTCGCGGGGCGGTTCTGCTCATGCGGCGATCGCCTCCTGCAGGATCGCGCCGGGCGATATGCGCAGGCGCGTCACGGAGGCGTCCGTCGCGCCGGGAACGTGAGCAAGGTCCGTTGTCGCGATGACGCTCTGGCCGCCCGCGCGCAGCTCGCGGGCGAGCAGCTCGCGGCGCTCGCCGTCGAGCTCGCTCATGACGTCGTCGAGCAGCATCAGCGGCGTGCGGCGGCGTTCGCTGGCGAGCAGCGCGCGCTCCGCCAGCAGCAGCGCCAGCAGCGCGAGGCGCTGCTCCCCCTGAGAGCCGTAGACGCGCAGCTCGCGCCCGTCGCGCAGGATCGCGAGCTCGTCGCGGTGGGGTCCATGGCCGGAGAAGCCCCGCTCGAGGTCTCCGGGCAGCCGCTCGCGCAGCTCGGCCACGAACTCCTCCTCGTCCGCGGCGTGCGAGCGGGGCCGGTAGGCGAGTGCGACCCCGCCGCTGCATCCGAGCTGCGCAGCGCGCTGGGAGAACGGCTCGGCCAGCAGGTCGATCGCGGCGGCGCGGTCGGCGCGCAGCTCGAGCGCGCTGGCGGCCAGCTCGCGGTCCCACGTGGACAGCGTCGCGTCCGACGCACGCCCCGAGCGGATTCGCGCGAGCAGCGCGTTGCGCTGGGCGAGCACTCGCGAGTACTGCCTGCGCGTGTCCGCGCGCAACGGCCAGATCGCCGCGACGACCTGGTCGAGGTGGGCTCGGCGAACGGCCGGCGGCCCCTTCAGCAGCTCCAGCCGATCGGGCATGAAGACGCTCACCAGGGGCCGGATCTCGACGTCGAGCAGCCGCTCCACGGGGGCTCCGTCGGCGGTCATGCGCTTGACCGGCTTGACGGAATCCCCGCCTGCCTCCAGCGTTCCGAAGCCGACGCTCAGCTCATGGGCATCCGCTCCGTCTTGCAGCCGTACGACGACGCGTGCGGCCTGCGCCCCGAAGCGCACGAGCTCGCGATCGTTGCGAGTGCGCGGCGAGCGGGCCGTGCACCCGAAGTACAGCGCCTCCAGCAGGTTGGACTTGCCGGCGCCGTTGGGTCCGTGGACGACCGTCAGGCCCTCGCCGATGCCCGCCTCCGCGCGGGTGTAGGTGCGAAAGTCGCGCAGCTGCACGCTGAGGACGCGCACTAGAAGCCCCCCGAGCGTCGTGTGGCGTCAGGGCCAAGCAGATCAAGGACGCAGGGAGCGTGGCGTGCTACGCACGCGAGCGACCGAGGACGCCGAGATGCGCCGGCCATGACGTCACACGTTCAGGCGGATCGGCATTATGAGGTATACGAAGTCCCCGGTGTCGGGGGATTCGATCAGCCCCGGGCGCAGCGGGCTGATCAGCTTGAGGACGAGCTCCTCGGACTCGATGCTCTCGAGGCCGTCGCGCAGAAACTCGGGGTTGAAGCCGATCTCGAACGGCTCGCCGTGGAACGGGACGGGGATCGCCTCGCTGGCCTCGCCGACGTCGGGGGTCTGCGCGGAAACCGTCAGCGTGCCCTCGCTGAAGCTCAGGCGCAGCGGTGCGTTCTTCTGCGCCAGCAGGCTGATGCGGCGCACGACGTCGGTCAGCTCGGCGCTCGACAGGCGCAGCTCGTGCTCGACAGACTCGGGTAGCAGCTGGCGGTAGTTCGGGAACTGGCCGTCGATCAGGCGCGAGGAGAGGACGACGTCGCCGAGCTCGAAGATCACCTGGTTCTGCCCGACGCTGACAGCGATCGACTCGCTGGGCGCCTGCTGGGAGATGCGCACGAGCTCCTGGAGCGCCCTGGCGGGGACGTTCGCCTCCAGGCTCCCCTGCAACGCGGACTCCAGCGCGGTCTCCTTGACGCTCAGTCGATAGGAATCGGTGGCGACCATCCGCAGCTCCTGGCCGGAGGCGGACATGAGGATCCCGGTGAGGACCGGGCGCGTCTCATCCCGCGAGGCCGAGCGGGCAACGCGGGTGACCGTCTGCATGAACGCCTCCGCGGGTAGTGTCACCCGCGTGTCCGGGGACGGGGACGGCAGAGACGGGAAGTCCTCGGCGCGCAGCGTGCGCAGGTGGAACGTCGTCGGCCCACAGATGAGCTCGACGTCCTGCTCGGCGCTTCGGAGCTCCATCGTCAGCGTATCTGACGGCAGCGAGCGGGCAACGTCGAGCAACAGGCGCGCCGGCAGGACGGCTGAGCCACTGCGGGCGACGTCAGCGCGCAGGGGAACGCGCAGACCGATCTCCATGTCGGTTGCGAGCAACTCCGGCGTGGTGTCGGGCTGAGCGGAGATCATCACGCCGGAGAGCGCCTGCACGGCGCTGCGTGTCGAGGCGACGCGTGTAGTGGTTTGCAGCTGTGCCAGCAAGTCTGCGGCCGAGAGCGACAGCTTCATGATGTGACCATGAGTTGAAGAGCAGTATCAGTAGGGCTTGGGGACATGTGCAGTGGGCACGAACAGTGGTGATTCGTGTGGTGGGCCGGTGGATAGAGCTGTGGAGGGCCGAGGAGAAGTCTCTCAGGCTGGG
Source organism: uncultured Solirubrobacteraceae bacterium (assembly GCA_963805745.1). Lineage (GTDB taxonomy): Bacteria > Actinomycetota > Thermoleophilia > Solirubrobacterales > Solirubrobacteraceae > Palsa-744. The sequence continues at coordinate 1,290,124 of CAWDVD010000002.1, read as the reverse complement.
CGGTCGATCGCGGCTGTCGGCTCATGAGTCGCTGGAGTTGAGTGTCCGGCACAGCTTTTCCACAGCCTCTCGCGAGGCCTCGTCGGAGGCGATTCGCGCGGTGGTGCGCCGCCAGGCGTGCAGGACGGTCGTGTGGTCGCGCCTGCCGAACTCGCGCCCGATGGCAGGCAGCGATTCGCCGGTGAGCTCGCGGGCGAGATACATGGCCACCTGCCGCGGCCAGGCGATGCGCGCAGTGCGTGCGGAGGAGAGCAGCTCGGCGGGCGAGAGGCCGAACTCGCGGCACGTGGCTGCCTGGATCTCGTGGATGGTGCGGCTGCGCTGCCCTGGCGAGGAGGGGCGGGGGTAGAGCCCGTCGAGGACCTCCTGCGCAAGCTCGCCTGTTATGGGCCTGCCGGTCAGAGAGCCGAACGCCACGACGCGGATGAGCGCCCCCTCGAGCGCGCGGACGTTTGAGTCGATCCGCCCGGCGATCGCGTCGAGCGCGCGGTCGTCGTCGAGCACGATGCGATCGTGCTGCACGCGCTTGCGCAGGATCGCCAGCCGGGTCACGAGGTCGGGAGCCTTGATGTCCGCTACCAATCCGGCCTCGAAGCGCTCGCGCAGGCGGTCCTCGAGCGCCTGCAGGTCGCGCGGAGGACGGTCGGAGGTCAGCACGATCTGGCGCCCGCTGTCGTGCAGGGCGTTGAACGTGTGGAAGAACTCCTCCTCGGTCTTGGCCTTGCGCTCGAGGAACTGGACATCGTCCAGGAGCAGGACGTCGAGGTCGCGGAAGCGGAGCTTGAAGGCGTCGGTGTGCCCGCCGCCGAGCGCGCCGAGGAACTCGTTGGTGAAGGCCTCGCCGGTCGTGCAGCGGACGATCAGGCCGGGACTGTGGGAGAGCAGGAGGTTGGCGATCGAGCTGAGCAGGTGGGTCTTGCCGACGCCTGGAGGCCCGCAGATGAACAGCGGGTTGTAGGCCTGAGCGGGCATCTCGGCGACCGTGAGCGCTGCGGCGTGAGCGAGCCGATTGCTGTCGCCGATGACGAACTGGTCGAAGGTGAGCTTGGGGTTGCCGAGCGGTCCCGTCGGCGTTGGTGGGAGCGTGCCGCCGTGCCCCGCGAGGACGCGCGGTGGCGTCGCTCCTCGCTCTCGCCGGGCTGCCCGCGGTCCCGTCGGGCCGGTGGCGGGGTCGAGCGCTCCCTCGGGCGACGCGGTGACGAGCTCGATGCTCGCGTCGGGCCCGAGGACGGACTCGACGCTGGCCTGGATGACCCTGCCGAAGCGCTCGCGGATCCAGCGGCACGCGTGCACGGGCGCCTCGACCACGAGTCGGTCCCCGTCGAGCTCCACGCCACGAAGCGGCTCGAGCCAGATGCGATAGGTGGGCTCGTCGACCACGAGCGCAAGCTGGGCCTGCACCCGCGTCCATATGTGCTCGAGCTCGCAGCTCACGGCAGAGTCGGTCCGCTCCTCTCCCAGAGGAAGTGCTGATTGCTATTCGAAGGAGGGCTCCGAGAGCCCGGTCGGGCGACTATACCCAACCCCTCGACAGGCTCTAGAGGGCTGCCCGCATTTGGCGGGAAAAAGGTGATGTGTGCGCAGACACACCCAAGGCGCTCCGAGTGCCCCGCGTGCGGCGCGGCACTCGAAAGCTCGCTAGAGCGCGAGCTGGTCTGCTGCGAGCGCGGCCCTACTGGGCCACGCGAACTCGCCGCAGCCGGACCGGCTCCATAGAGCCGTGCTGGCCGTCAACGGTCACGCTGCGGTCGCCCATCTCGCGGTCACCTCGTCCACTCCCCGCACTCGTGTCCCGTCAGACCGGCGGGGTGCGCTCGCAGGCGGTCCCGAACGTGCGCGGCCACAACCTGCGAACGGTCATCGAGGAGCAGATCGATGTCGCCCGGACGCACCTGCACACGGACTCCGGACTGCACCACCGCGAGCTTGCCAAGCCCTTCGCCATGCAAGGACACGGACAACGAGCGCATGGCGGCCATCGTCGGGCGCGCGGCGGGCCGGCGGCTGACCTACCAGCAGGCAGCTTGAGTACATCGAAAGCGCCGCCCGCGTTAGACGGACTAGTGCTTGCTCGTATATCGTTTATATACGGGGAGCAGGGCGACAAGCTGGGCAACGGTGTTCCCGTGGACGAGGGCACCGATGATGTCTCCCTCGGTCGCGGTGATCCCCTCGTCACTTTTTAGTGCCGTTCTTAGCTCCGAGAGCCGCTCCTTCGTCAGCGGATGAAGCTGCGCAGATTTGGTTTCCACCTCGGCCATCCGCAAGGACCCCTAAACTCGTGTTCGTATATCAGCTGTATACGAAGATGAAGGCAGCCGACTCTACTACGCTATGCGTGCGGGAGGCAACCCGAGATGCAACCCCCGGACATCGACAGGACGCGGCTCAACGAGCTATACCTCTACATCGCCAAGAAGACGCGCGATGAGGGTCACCCCGGCCTGGGCCGGATCAGGATCGCCAAGCTGCTTTTTCTGATCGACTTCGGAGCCTACTTCCGCCTTGGCGAGCCAGTCACGGGCGCAAACTACGTGGCCGATGAGCTAGGTCCCGCGCCGACCGAGGAGCTGCTCGCGATTCGCGATCTAGAGACGCAAGGCCGCCTAGAGATGCAGCCGGGGTACGACCGCCAGGAGATCCCCGTGGCGCTGGAACCTCCCCGCACTGACGTGTTCACGCCCGAGCAGCTTGAGTACATCGACCGCCAGATCGAGCGTTACAAGGAGTTCACCGGCGCGCAACTCGTGGACGTCGCCCACGAGTTTCCGGGGTGGATCTTCGCCTACAACAAGATTGGCCCTAAGTCGCCAGTCCCTTATGAAGCCGCGTTTTGGGGAAAGCGCAAGCAACTTACGTCCGAGGAGCAGGCGCACGCCGAGAATCTTGCGCGCGAGTTCGGCCTTACGGCCGGATGAATGGCTCCGTAGGAAGGGACTTTGTCTACGAACCTCGGTTTGAGGCCGAGGCTGCCGCCATCGACAGCGACTTCCATCGCATGGATGAAGCGATGATGTACGTCGAGGCGGTCCTCAAGACAGATCCAGAATTCGGCCTCCAGACCGCAACACCCGCCGTTTGGGTGGCCCCGATCGTATTCCCAGCCGAGACTTCTAGCGGTGCCGAGGCGGCTAGCATCTTCTACACGTTCGACGATGAGCGAGTGCGGCTCCTGTCGATGCGGCGAGACTGGTAGCGATGACCAGAGACCGTCCAGGGGCTAGCGCTCCGCAACCTACTCCGTGCGAATCCTGAGCTAACGCCGGGCCACGAGTGGCACGAGCACTACCGGATCGATGCCGAGACGGAGGCCCGGATCGTCAGCCATCCGGAGTTCCAAGGACTGCCGAAGCGCTAGACGGTCCACTCGGAGCGCCCTCGGGTGTGTCTGCGCACACATCACCGAAAAACAGCAGCGATGGCCCTCCGGTCCTATACTGCAAGCCCGCCATGAAGCGCACCTACCAGCCAAAGAAGCGCAAGCGCGCCCGCGCGCACGGGTTCCGTGCCCGCATGAGCTCGCGCGCGGGACGGCTGACGTTGAAGCGGCGTCGCGGCAAGGGACGCAAGCGCCTCTCCACCTGAGGGTCGTGGTGGCGCGATCCCCGACGCCGGCGGACAGGCGATGAAACCGCGAGCGTCGGCGCGCGGGCGGCTGTCGCGCAGCGCCGAGTTCGAGCGGGTCTACCGGCAGGGGCGCTCGACCGCCAACCGTCATCTCGTGCTCTACACGTTCCCGAACGCCTCCGCGCAGAGCCCGCGCCTGGGGCTGTCGGTTTCGCGCAAGGTCGGAGGCGCGGTGCAGCGCAACAGGGTCAAGCGGCTGCTGCGCGAGGCGTTCGCGCACGTCGAGGGTGGGTTGAAGCCCGGCCAGGACGTGGTGGTCGTGGCGCGTCCCGGGGCGGGGGAGCTGGCCGAGCGCGAGGGGCTGGCCGGTGTGGAGGAGTCGCTGTCGGAGCTGATCGCCAGGGCGGGGCTGCGCGCGCGGTCCGCGGATGCCCCACCGGAGCTGGAGCGATGACCTCCTCGGCCTCGCGTGGCGCACCGCCGCCGCCGAGCGGCCTCGCGCGTCTGGCGCGCATGGCCGCCGCGGCTCCGATCGTCGTCTACCAACACGTCGTCTCTCCGGCGATTCCCAGGCGCTGCAAGTACGAGCCCACGTGCTCGCGCTATGCGGTCGAGGCGATCCGGGAGTACGGCATACTTAGGGGCTTGGTGCTCGCGGGGTGGCGTCTGCTCAGGTGCAACCCGTGGAGCCTCGGCGGATACGATCCGGTGGAGGCCCAGCGAGTGTTCAGAGTTGACGGCCCTGCCCGCGGCCCCGATGATGGCGGCTGAGCGGGGATCGGGCACGCAGCCCACAGCCCCGGACAGCCGCCGCGCACCAGGCCTCAGCCACCTGCCCACCACCACGACCGCCGAGACTCCCTAGATCATGCCAATCCTCGCCAACGTGATCCAGAGCGCGTTCTCGCCTCTGATCAGCCTGTTCGAAGGGATCATGGTCTTCATCCACGCCCACGTCGTGGGCGGCAGCTGGGGCCTGGCGATCGTCGGCCTGACCGTGCTCATACGCGCGATCCTCGTGCCGCTGACCTACAAACAGCTGAAGTCGATGCAGGAGATGCAGCGGCTGGCTCCCGAGATCAGCGCGCTGAAAGAGAAGTACAAGGAGGACAAACAGCGCCAGCAGCAGGAGCTGATGAAATTCTACAAGGACAAAGGAATCAACCCATTGGCATCCTGCCTGCCCCTGCTCCTGCAGTTGCCGGTGTTCATCTCGCTGTTCTACATGCTGCGCACCGACCTGAAGAAGCACATCTGCGGCCCCCAGCTCGTCTCCTACTACAACCAGAACGCCGAGAACGTGAAGCTGCATCTGGCGAGCACGTACAAATCGGCCTCGCACATCGCGACAGTCGCCAAGCTGCCATCCAAATACGTCGAAAACACAGCGTGCAACACGGTCGCGCCGCACTCCGGCAAGTTCCTGTTCCTACCCGACATCACGAGCAAGGCCACAGGCGTAGTGCTCGTCGTCTTGATCCTGCTCTACGTCGGCTCGCAGCTCGGCTCGACGCTCATTGCCACCGCCACCGCCGATCCCACCCAGCGGCGCATGATGTTGCTGCTGCCGCTCATCTTCGTCGTGATCCTGTACCGCTATCCGGCCGGCCTGCTGGTCTACTGGATCACGACGAACCTGTGGACGATCGGCCAGCAGTACCTGATCCGCCGCCGCCTGCCGCCGCCGCCAAGGGTCGATCGCTCGGCGGGCTCGCCGAACGGGAAACCGCGCGTCTCGCTGCGACAGGCGCTGTCCGAAGCGACCGGCGGCGCCAGGACCGCCGCCGCGCCCGCGGAGGTCGCGAGCGGGGGAGGCGCCACCTCGACCGCCGCGCCGCCGCCGCGCTCGCCGCGCAAGAAGAAGAAACGCTCGGGCAGAAGGCGATGAGCGACCGCGACGACAGCCTCGACGGCGACGCGACGGCAGACGAGCTCGAGCCGGCGGAGGCGCTCGGCGAGCTGCTGGAGGAGATCGTGGTCGGGCTGAGCCTCGACGCCGAGGTCCAGATCGACGAGCAGGAGAGCGTCCTCAGCGGCCGGCTCGAGGGTGAGGACGTGGGCCTGTTCATCGGCAGGCACGGCCAGACGATCGATGCCGTGCAGCACCTGGCACAGCGCATCGTCTTTCCGGACGGCCCCTCAGCGGTTCGGGTGGTGATCGACGCCAACGGATACCGCGAGCGCCGCGCCGAGGCGCTGCGCGCGGAAGCCGACGACGCGGCCGATGAGGCGCTGAGCTCGGGCAGGCCTGTCGAGCTCGACCCGCTGCCGCCGTTCGAGCGGCGGATCGTGCACGAGTACCTGCGCGAGCGCGGCGACGTGGAGACGCACAGCGAGGGCAACGAGCCGCAGCGCTACCTCGTGGTGACCCCGTCCGAGGACTGAGGCGCACTGAGCGTTTCACGTTTTTCTTGACGGTGAAACACTTTCGGCCATGGCCGACGAGCGTCCGCGGGAGCTGACCGACCTCGAGCGAGGGCTCGTGGTGGGGGTCCTGATCGGCGAGGGCCACTTCGGGGGCGACGGCAAGCAGCCGCAGATAGCGCTGCGGATGCACGTTCGTCACGAGGCGCTGTTCCGCTGGCTGCAGGCGCTGTTCCCACGCTCGCGGCTGTACGGGCCATACAGCCACGGCGAGCGCAACTACTACCAGTGGATGGCGCGCGGCGCGGCGCTCGCGGAGGACGTCCTGCCCGTCGTGGAGTCGGCACTGACGGATGAGATCGACTCCCACGTGCTCGAGCGGGTACGCGACATGCGCCTCAAGTACGCGGATTTCTTTGGGCGCTATGAACGCTGATGGGTCCGATCGCACCGAGGGTTGGTGGGATCGCACCCGGCTGAGCGTCGGGCAGCGCCGCCAACTGACGGCTGTGCTCGAGCTGCTGGAGGCGGACGAGCACGCCCCGACGTCGGTCCGCGAGGCGGAGCGCGCGGCACGGACGCACGTCGCGGACTCGCTGGCTGCGCTGGAGGTCGATGCGGTGCGGACGGCCGCTGCGATCGCGGACCTCGGCAGCGGCGCGGGCTTCCCGGGCGTGGCGCTCGCGGTGGCGCTGCCGGCGGCGCGGGTCAGCCTCGTGGAGAGCCAGCGGCGCAGGTGCGAGTTCCTGGAGCGGGCGTGCGCGGCCGCGAAGATCGAGAACGCGCGCGTTGTGTGCTCGCGCGCGGAGGAGTGGCAGGAGGGCTTCTCGGGCAACGACGTGGTGGCGGCGAGGGCGCTGGCGCCGCAGCCGGTGGTGCTCGAGTACGCGGCGCCGCTGCTGCGCTTGGGGGGCACGTTGGTCGACTGGCGCGGCAGGCGCGCGCGAGCGGACGAGGACGCGGGCGAGCGGGCGGCAGCGGCGCTGGGGCTGCGCAGGACCGAGGTGCGCAGGGTGGTCCCGTTCGAGGGCGCCAGGGACCACCATCTGCACGTGTTCGTGAAGGTGGCCGAGACGCCGCCGCGGTTTCCGAGAAGGGCCGGGATCGCGCGCAAGCGGCCATTGGGGGGCTGAGGCGAGCGCCGAGGCGGCGGCATTGCGCGCACTTTGCTGGCGATCGGCCGCCGCGTGCGGACGATCGGCGCTAGCGTGCGCGCGGTGGGCACGGTTTACGCGATCGCCAACCAGAAGGGCGGCGTGGGCAAGACGACGACTGCGGTCAACGTGGCGGCGTGCATCGCGGAGGCGGGATACGCGACGCTGCTGGTGGACGTGGATCCGCAGGCCAACGCGACGGTCGGGCTGGGCATACCGCGCACGCGGACACCCGGGTGCTACGAGGTGCTGACCGGCGAGGCGACCGCCGGGGAAGCGCTCACCGACACGCCCGTGCGGGGTCTGCGCGCGCTCCCCGCCGGCCCGGATCTCGCGGGAGCGAACGTCGAGCTCCCGCGCATGGAGGGATACGAGCAGCGCCTGCGCGAGTGCCTGGAGCCCGTGCTCGAGGACTTCCAGTACATCCTGCTGGACTGCCCACCGTCGCTCGGACCACTGACGGTGAGCGCGCTGGTGGCCGCCGACCGCGTGATCGTGCCCGTCCAGACGGAGTACTTCGCGCTGGAGGGCCTGGCGGGGCTGCTGGAGACGCTGGCGCTGGTGCAGCGTGAGCTGAACCCGCGCTTGACGGTGGCGGGAATGCTGCTGACGATGCACGACGCGCGCACGCGCCTCGGGCAGGACGTGGAGCGCGAAGTGCGCGCGCACTTCCCGGACCTGGTGTTCGACACGGTGATACCGCGCAACGTGCGGGTGGGCGAGGCCCCGAGCTACGGTCTGCCGGTGACCCACCACGATCCCCACAGCGCCGGCGCGGAGGCGTACTTCGAGCTGGCCAAGGAGGTGGCCGCGCGTGGCTAGGCCGAGGCCGGGCATGGGCAGGGGCCTGGGCGCGATCCTGTCGGTGTCGGCGGAGGGCGCCGGGCAGGCCGACGAGGAGCTGCGCGAGCTGGCGGTCGAGCTGATCTCGCCCAACCCCAGGCAGCCGCGACGGCGCTTCGACGAGGAGACGCTGCAGACGCTCGCGGGATCGCTCGGCGAGAGGGGGATGCTGCAGCCGGTGCTGGTGCGCCCGAAGCCGGGTGGCACGTATGAGCTGGTCGCCGGCGAGCGCCGCTGGCGCGCCGCGCGAATCGCCGGACTGCCGAGCATCCCGGCGATCGTGCGCGAGCGCGAGGACGCCCAGGCGCTGGAAGTGGCGCTGGTGGAGAACATGGCCCGCGAGGACCTCAACCCGATCGAGGAGGCGCGTGCGTGCGCGGCGCTGGTGGAGGAGCTCGGGCTGACGCGCGAGGACGTCGGACGCCGCGTCGGGCGCAGCCGCGTGGCGGTCAGCAACCTGGTGCGCCTGCTCGACCTGCCCGACGAGGCGATCGAGCTCGTGCAGCAGGGCGCGCTCAGCGAGGGCCACGGCCGCGCGCTGCTGCTGGCCGAGGATCACGGCGCGCGGCGCTCGCTCGCACGGGCGGCGGTCGAGGGGGGATGGTCGGTGCGGGTGACCGAGGAGCGCGCGCGGGAGAGCAACGCGCTGGCGGGAGCTGGCGGGGGCGCCCCCCGCTCGCGGACGCCATCACTGGCGCATCCCGACCAGGAGCAGGCGGCCAGGGAGATCGCGGAGGCTCTCGGCGGCGCGCTCGGCGCCGAGGTGCAGGTGAGGCCGACGCGCGATGGTCGCTACAGCGCGCAGCTGTCGTTCGCCACGCCCGAGGAGGCGATCGAGCTCGCGCGCCGGATTCGACCGCGGGCGGTGGCGTAGATCGCTGCTGAGGTCGGAGATCAGGCCGTTTTCCATCCAGGGGGCTGGCCCTCTACCTGAAGGTGAGGCGCACGGCGAGGCTTCGCCGCTCTACACTTGCCGCCACTTCTCGAGATAACGATGTCTGAATATCCCGACACGGTATCCCCAGAGAGCGAATGTCCATATAAGTCGACATCAGACATTCTTTGCTATGATGTCCGCATATGCAGACATCTGCCAAAGACAGCCTCCGCGAAAAGACTCCTCGTTCGGGCAAGCCCTTCCGGCTCTACACGGCGGCCTCGGTTGGACCAGCGATCCGCCACTTCCGCGAGGAAGCCGGCCTGACCCAGGCTGAGCTCGCCGACATGGCCGGCCTCAACCGGAGCTATCTCTCCGAGCTGGAGCAGGGCAAGGAAACGGAGCAGATGCGCCGCATCCTGCGCATCCTCAAGCTGCTCGGCGTCCGGGCCACCCTCCAGGAAGCCGACTGGTAATGGCCGGTCCCTTGGCGATCTGGCTCTACGGACACCAGGTCGCCGTCGTGGAGAAAGAGCGAAACGACCGCTTGCGCCTCTCCTACACCGAGGACGCGCTGGCGACCTACGAAGGCGGCACGCCGCTGCTGTCGCTGGCCCTGCCGCTGACTCGCGATCGCTACCCCAACGCCGTGACCCGTGCATTTCTCGACGGGCTTCTGCCGGAGGGCGAGCCCCGCAATGCGATCGCAGCGGACCTCGACCTGCTTGCGAGCGATGTCTTCGGACTGCTTGCCGCCCTCGGCAAGGACTGCGCCGGGGCGCTGATCATCCAGCCACAGGACGATCCCACGCCGCCGCTCCACACCACCCGCAGCGCCGAGCCTCTCAGCCCTGACCAGCTCGCCGAGCTGGTGGCCAACCTGCGCAGTGCGCCCTTGGGGGTCGACCGCAACGTTCGACTGTCCCTGGCGGGCGTCCAGGAGAAGCTCCTCCTCACGCGCATGCCCGACGGCGCGTGGGGTCGCCCTGTCGATGGAACGCCCTCCACCCACATCCTCAAGCCCGAGATCGAGCGCTTTGCGAACACCGTCGAGAACGAGGCGTTCTGCATGCGTGTCGCCAAGCACCATGGACTCACGGCCGCGAACGTCGAGACGACGAACGTCGACGAGCGCCCCGTCCTCGTCGTCGAACGCTACGACCGCGTCGTCGATCCCGACGGAAACGTTCATCGAGTCCACCAGGAGGACCTGTGCCAGGCCCTTGGGTTGCCTGCGGGCAGGAAGTACGAGCAGGACGCCGGACCGACGCTGGCCCGCGTCGCCCGGGTCCTCCAAGACGTAGCCGATGCGGATTCCCTGGAGACGTTTCTCCGTGCGCTCACCCTCAACGTGGCGCTCGGCAACTGCGACGCGCACGGCAAGAACTATTCGCTGCTGCACACAGACACCGGCGTCCTGCGACTGGCTCCCCTCTACGACCTGCTGTCGACGAGGCTCTACCCCATCGACGACAAGCTCGCGATGTACGTTGACGGCGTCCAGAAGGCCGACAGGGTCACGGCCGACCGGATCGTCAATGAGGCGACGGGCTGGGGGATGGCGAGAGGAAGGGTCGAGGAGATCGTCACCGATTCGCTCGACCGGCTCCCCGCGGCCGTGGCGGCGGCGGAAGACGAGACCGAGGGGCTCCCCCCGGAGCTGCCGTCGTTGGTCGGGCAGCGAGTCGACCGCCTGCGAACGTCCCTCTCCTCCAGGTCGCGCCCAGCTCAGCCGCCTGCGCTCAGATCGGGATCCGAGCCGGCGCCTTGACGCGCTGCGACCAGCCAACACGGACGATAAGATGGCCCGGCGATGCCGAAATCCCCGGACCACGACGTTCCATCCCACCACCGGCGCCGAGTAAACGCAGTGATAGCAGCGCGAGGGCGATTAGCTCAGTTGGTTAGAGCGCTTCTCTGATAAGGAAGAGGTCCCAGGTTCGAGTCCTGGATCGCCCACTCGCGGATGGCCTGCAAATCACTGGGTTTTGTGGAGGACGTAGGGCGCCGGCGAGGGCGCTTAGCAGCCCTTTTTCGCCCTTCCGTCCCATTCACCGTCCCAATGGGCGCCTGCCGCGGTGTCTCGTTGGGCCTCAGAAGCTGCTCGCGGGCGTCGCGCACGAGCTTGTCGAACTTGGCTCCACGGTCGCGCTTGGCGCGCTGCTGCAGCTGCTTCGGACGAATCTCGATAGCCCGGGCACACAACGCTCAGACTGCTGCTTTGCCCTGGTGAAGGAGCGCTCGCGAACGAGCTACAAGCAGCCGAGCTCGTCTTCCAAGTCATCTCCGAGCGCAACGAGCGCGCCAGCCTGATCGTTACCACCAACCTCCCTTTCGGGGAGTGGACGAAGGTGTTCCCCGACGCACGCCTCGCGAAGGCCGTCGTGGACCGCATCACCCACCGAGCACACATCATCGACACCGGCCAAGAGTCCTGGCGCGTCCGCCACGGGCTCGCACGCACCAAGCAGAAAGGAGCCGCCTGACCCCCCAACACCAGCCGCGCCGGCGGCGTCTCGCTCCGCTACGCCCTACGGGCTCCGCTCCACGAGACGCCGCCGCACCCACCAATCAGAGAAGATCAACCACACACCAACCGACGCGAAGTGGGGCCACTTCAAGCCGCCGCGCCGGGGCCACTGCAAGCCGCCGCTCCCAGTGAGCTCCAGAAGCGCGAGCTTGGGTATGTGCTCGATGTCAAGGGTGCCACCTCGGCCTATAGCGAGGAAGTCGAGCCCGAGCGCCCGGAGTGGAAAGGGACCGGGCGGCCACCCAAGCCGAGCTACCGCCAGGAGCCATCTTCGCTGAAGGCGCTGGCCCTCGCCGCCGGCAAACAGGCCGCTCAGACAGTCACCTGGCGGGAGGGCACACGCGGCAGCATGACCTCTAGGTTCTTGGCAGTGAAGGTCCGCCCCGCGAACATCCACCTGCGCAACAACGCCAACAGAAACGGCAAGGAGCTCCCGGTCTGCTGGCTGCTGTGCGAGTGGCCTCCCGGCAAGGACGAGCCGACCAAGTACTGGCTCTCCAACCTTCCGCCCGACACGCCACTAAAGACGCTGGTGAAACTGGCGAAGCTGCGCTGGCGGATCGAGCACGACTACCGCGAGCTCAAGGACGCGCTCGGCCTCGATCACTTCGAGGGCCGCACCTACCGCGGCTGGCACCACCACGTCACCCTCGTTTCCATCGCGCACGCGTTCCTCACCCTGGAGCGAACCCGGCGCCCTCCAGCCAGGGCGGCAGCCTAACCCTCTTCGCAATCGCCCGGGAGCTACAAGCGCTCCTGGCCTGCTGGCACGGAACCTGCCCCACCTGCCACAGAGAACTGCCGCCCCATCACCAACTACGACCACCACCAACCTAACGGAGCACTACTAAGCGTCGACTCCGAAATGGCCCCTCCATCTACCCCCTGGGCCTGGCTGAGCACCCGCATGGGAGCCGAACTGCGCCTGCCTTCCCGCGAAAGCAGTAGCGCGACGAGGTCCCGGCACGACGCCGCCCTCTCGTCGAGGGAGCACTCACCCGCCGCTTTGTGGGGGATTCGTGTTGATCTCCATTTCCTGTGTGCCCGTGGTCTTGTAGGTGGCGGTCATGACCGTCTTGTGTTCGGCTCCGCTCGCGGAGACGTAGAGTTCCTGTTCCCCGACGCTCTGCTTGTAGACTGTTTCGCTCGTGAGGCTCATGGTGTCGGCGTCGCCGGTCGTTTCGCCGCGGACGCCTCCGTGCAGCGTGTATTCGGTTTTGTTGCACGTGAAGATGGCGACCGGATCCTGGAAGATTTCGGTGTCGACGGCTTTGCCTTCGTCTTCGACGAACGTTTCCAGCGGGCTGGTCACGATTGTGCCGGCGGCCGCGCCCTTGCTCGCGCATTCGGTTTTTTCAGTTTTCGTTTCGAGCTTGCAGCCGGAGTAGGTGATCGTCTCGATGCCCTCTTTCTGCCCAGGCAGCTCACCAGTCGCGCTGCTCGAGGTGCATGTGAGGTCGCCGATTCCTTCGATTTCGAGCTTCGCTTCGTCGCCGCTGCCGCTGACCTCGTTGCTGCCCTTTTCGTATTTGCCCTTCGGCTTTCCTTTCTTCGTGTCTTCGGTCAGGCACTGGGATTCCGAGTAGTAGCCGTTCTTCTTCGGGAAGCACCCCACGGGGTTCGCATACCATTCGTACTTGCCCTTCGGCAGGCCTTTCTTGAGCTTCTCTTTCTGGCATTTGCCTTCTTCGTAGAGGCCGTCCTTGGCAGCCTCGCATTTGCCGTACTCCAGCGAGCCCGGCGCCTCGCCAAAGCGTGTGCCGAAGCGCGTGCCGATGAGCTGCGCAACGCTCGGTTTGGTCGATTCCGTGAGCGTCACGGTGACGCACGCAGGCGGTCCTTCGCTGTAGAGGGCCGGTGGTTCCAGGATCGGTTCCCACGTGGCCGCCGGGTTGTCCCACCAGAGCGACTTCCCGCCGCCGAGTTCGCAATCCTTGATCTCGACCTGCTTGAACGTGCTCGTGCCCGTGTGGTAGACGTCGATGTACTTGCCCGTGCTTTTCGCCAGTGCCGGGCCACCGATGTCCGAGCCGTAGGTGCCCGCCGTGACGGTCCCGGTGCCTTCGCTGGCCTTCGCCGTCAGTTCATTGTCTTTCGCTTCAGCCGGTTTGCTTTCTTCTTTCGTTTCGGCGGACGCGCTCGTCGCCAACGTCGTGAAGCTCTCATCGGCGCCGTCGCTCACACCGACGTCGTTCATTGCGACGACGCGAAAATGATATGTCGCGTTCGAGCTGAGCGGGCTCAGCGCGGCCGACACCGCAACAGGGACTTCGCCCGTCGGTTTCGGTGAGCATTCGACGGTGTGTCCGTAGTCCGTGCTCGTGCCGTATTCAAACACGCATTCCGTGGCGTTGCCGTTGGCATTCACCGTGGCGTGCAGCGTGACTGCTTGGGTCGTCACGCCCGAGGCGGCTTCTGAGGTGACGGTGGGTGCACTCTGATTCGTGAACACCCACGCAGCCCCCAGCTTTTCGTTGCCGAAGGGGCTGCCCACGAGTGCCGTGTACCCGCCTTCGGACAGGGCTACGCTGAAGCCGAACCCACCATCAGCGCTCTCGCCTTCTCCGGTCATCTTGCCGCCCAGGTGACTCCAGGTCGAGCCCGAGCGCGTGAACGCCCACGCAGCGCCCTTGCTTTCGTAGTCGTAGCCGCCGACCAGCGCCGCGTCGCCGTCCGCGGCCAGCGCGACGCTCTTGCCGAAGTAGAACCCTTCCGACCCGCCTTCGCCGGTGGTGAGCTTTTCCTGCTGGCTCCAATTTGCGCCCGAGCGCGTGAAGACCCACGCCGCGCCGTCGAAGTACGCGCCCACGAGCGCGGTGTTCCCGTCGCCTGAGAGGGCGACGCTGACGCCGAATTCGCCTCCCCCCGCCTCGCCGCTCCCTGTGAGCTGGCTCTGCTCGCTCCAGTTTCCGTCCGAGCGGGTGAACACGTAGGCGCCCCCGTCAACGGCGTTTGCGAGCGGGGCGCCGACCAGCGCGGTATTGCCGTTGGCGGACAGCGACACGCTTTCGCCCAAGCCGTCCACGCCGCCGACGGTGAGCGCTTCGCCCTGCTGCGTCCATTTTTCACCTTCGCGCGTGAATACCCACGCTCCGCCGGTGCTGCCGTTGAGCGGTCCGCCGACCATTGCGGTGGTGCCTTCTGCCGAGAGCGCGACGCCGCGGCCAAAGACGCCCTCGCCGCTCTCGGCGTGGCCGGTGAGTTCCTGCGCCTGTTTCCATTTTTCGCCGGTGCGCGTGAAGATCCAAGCGGCGCCGACCGAGCTGTTGTCGTTGGGCGCGCCGATCAGCGCGGTGTTCCCGTTCGCCGACAGCGCCACGCTGTCGCCGAAGTGGCCTTCGCCGCTCTCGCCGGTGGCGACGAGCCTCGCCTGCTGGCTCCAGCTTTCGCCCGATCGCGTGAACACATATGCCGCGCCGGCTTGTTTTTCGTCGTAGGCGGCGCCAATCAGCGCCGTGTCCCCGTTAGCGGACAACGCCACGCTGTAACCGAGTAAGCCTTCTTTCAACTCTTCTTTGCCGGTGAGCTTTCCCCCCTGCTGCACGAACGGGTCGATGCGAAGCGGGTAGCGGGCGCCATCGGCGTCGACGTGGATCAGGATCCGCCCGGCGGCGAGCGCGAGCGAGCTGCGCAGCGAGCGCCCCGTCGCGTCCGTGACGGACAGGCCGGTGTAGCGCAGCACGGTCCGGCCTGCGCGGCTCATCGCGACGCTCTGCCCGCCCGCGGCCAGCGATGCGCGCACATTGCCCGAGAGCGCGACCGCAAGCGTCAGCGGGCCGCTCGCCCCGTGGGTGGGGGCGCGGGAGAGCGTGAAGCCCTGCTCGAGGCCGAGCGGCCCGTTCACATACCACTCGCTGAGGCCGGGGTGGCGGTAGCTCACGCGGTTGCCCGCGGCGCTCGGTGCGCCCAGCGCGAGCGGACGCAGCCCACCGCCGTATCCGATCGCGTCGAGAGCGAGCCCGACCCGCGCGCCGTCGGAGCGGACGAGCACGCCGGCCCGGTCGAACGTGGCGCGCAGGCGCTGGGCGGGGTTGCTGGCCTGGAAGCTGCCGGCTGAGCCGCCGACGGCGAAGGCTGCGCTGTCCTCGCCGATGCTCGCGGAAACCGGTCCTCGTGCCGACAGCGGCAGGCTCAGCAGGCTCTCGCGGGAAAATGCGCGAGCATCTTGCACGCGCGCCGCGGGCGCGGAGCGGTGCACGCTCGCGCGACCGAGATCGACGATCGCGCCGAGCGCCAGCGCGAGCAGCACAGCGACAATCAGCGCGCGCCTGCGTGATACGTGGCTGCGAGCGCGCGGCTCGCACGCCGACGCCGAAGTGGCGCGGGCGACCTCGGCGCTGCGCGCGCTTCCTGCCGTCATGCCCAATGGGGCGCTGAACGTGCTCACCTTGCCACCTCCGCCCTTCCGTTCCAGCACGAGCATCTGTCTGCCTCGCCGGCGTCCGGCTCGGCCGGCTCCCCCGCCGAGCCCGTCCGCGAACTCGCCGCCATCGTAAGCGTCGCGGCTCTCCGCGTCAAGCGCCGATCACGCACCCGCGGCCGTGCCGAGCCGCCATGCGCGCGTCCGACTTAGAAGGTCTTTCAAAATGGAGTGGTTGGGGTTCGGGTCTTGACTCTTTGGGGTGTGTCCCCGAGGATTGGAGGTCGTGGAGGTGCCCTCGAGATTCGAGATCACTGATGAGCTGTGGGCCGAGGTCGAGCCGTTGATTCCTGCTCGAGTTCGTCGTCGGCGTAACCCGGGTCGCAAGGCGATCGATGACCGCCTGGTGCTCAACGGGATCTTGCACGTGCTGCACACCGGGATCGCGTGGGAGGACCTTCCGCGCGAGTATGGCTATGGGTCCGGGGTGACGTGCTGGCGGCGGCTGCGGACGTGGCAGAAGGCCGGTGTGTGGGATGCGCTGCACCAGAAGCTGCTGGTGAAGCTGAACGCTGCGGGGAAGATCGACTGGTCACGCGCATCGGTTGACGCCAGCCATATAGGTGCTCTTTTGGGGGACTCCTGACCGGGCCATCCCCGGTAGATCGTGCGCGCACGGGCTCAAAGCACCATCTGCTGGTCGACGCGACGGGTATCCCGCTCGCGGTCGCATTGACCGGCGGCAATCGCCACGACGTCACCCAGCTGATCCCGCTGATCGAGGATCTGCACTCAAGGCCGGTCGCCGGCAAGCGCGGCCGGCCACGCCGAAAACCAGACCGTGTTCTGGCAGATCGTGGCTATGACTTCGACAAGCACCGCCGGCTGCTGCGGGCTTTCGGGATCACTCCCGTGATCGCAAGACGCGCAACCGGGCACGGCTCCGGCCTGGGCCGCGAGCGCTGGGTCGTCGAGCGCGGCTTCGCAGACCTACACAACTTCCGCAGGCTCAGAATCCGCTACGAGCGCGACCCCGACATGCACACCGCGTTCGTCACACTCGCCTGCTCAATCCTCTGCTGGCGACGCCTATACCCATTTTGAAGACCTTCTTAGCGGAGCAATGCGAGCGCGAGTCCGCCCGGCACAAGACTGTCGAGTTGGACGAGGACGGGCAGTCTCGGGCGGCTCGTCCGAGACGCCTCCTTCGCCATGCCCAAGCGAGCGTCTGGCGCGCCGGAGCGCGGACGAGTGCTCGTCGTCCCGAGCAGGCGTCTCGAGCGAACTTCAGCGGACGCTCGTATCTCGCGCGAGGGAGGTGCGGCCGGCGTGGGGCCGGAGCAGTGCTGCTTTTCCTCGACTCCGCAAGCCTCGGGGTGAGTGCCGAAGGGCGCGGAAGCCGGAGCGGGCCGTCAGGCGCTCTCCTAAGCCGCCTGCTTCAGGTCATGTGATCGTGATGGTTTGGCGGCTCGTGGCGGTGTGCGTGCCGGCCTTGCGCATGACGGTCAGGGTGTAGCGGCCGGGTGGCAGTACGCGTGCGCTGTTTGACAGGAACTCGGTGTGCCCAGCGACCGTTCGCAGCGTGCCCGTGGCCGCGACGCGACCGTCACGCGAAAGCGTCGCCTTCACCTCGGCGGCGGAGGTCGTGAAGCTCACCGGCCCCGAGACGAGGCTAGTCGAACATTTCTGCGAGGTCTTCTTTTTGCCCTTGACCTTCTTGGTGACCGTCGTGCACTTCACCAGCTCGACCTTGCCCGCCGGGCCGCTCGGACCAATCGTCCCCTGAGCGCCGGTGGCGCCACTGGCGCCGTTGGCACCATTTGCTCCAGCCGGACCGGAGCTCTGTGCGATCACGCTCACCGGCGCGCTCGTAGCGACCGCGGTCGTGTGCGTCAACGGGTAAGTAGCCGTCACTCGACAGGAGAGCACGTGGCCCACCTGCGCCACCGAAGGCGTAAAAGCCTGGGCGGTCTGACCGGCGAGCGGACCGCCGTCCAACAGCCACTGGTAGCCATCGAAGGAGAACGCTTCAAGCGAGGGCTGCTGGCCAGCAAAGTTGCTCCACAACTCCCCCTCGCAAACCTGCTGCGTGCCGGCCTGGCCAGAGCCCGCTACGACCGGCCCGGCCAGGCTCGCGGGCTGCGCGTTTGCACCGATCACGCCGGTCGCGTTTGCGCCCGGCTCGCTGAACCAGAGGTTGCCTTCGGGCCCAAGGGCGATACTTTCCGTCTCGCTGGAGCCGGCCGGGGTGGCGAACTCGCTTATTTCGTGCGTGGTGGGATTGATCTCGCCGATCTTGCTCGCCTCCCACTCGGTGAACCAGAGGTGACCTTCGGGTCCGACGGCGATGCCCAACGGACCGCTGCTAGCGGTCGGGGTTTCGAATTCGTTGATCACCTGCGTCGTGGGATTGATCTCACCGATCTTGCTGACCCCCGAGTTGATGAACTTCCCTGACTCGGTGAACCAGAGATTGCCTTCCGGTCCGAGGGCGATGTCGGTCGGGCCGCTTTCGGCGGTCAGGGTCGCGAATTCGTGCGTTTCGTGCGTCGTGGGATTGATCTCGCCGATCTGGCCCGCAGAGCGCTCGGCGAACCAGAGGTTGCCTTCGGGTCCGAGGGCGATGCCGAACGGTTCGCCCCCAGGGGTTGCGACCTCGCTGATCGCGTGCGTTGTCGGGTTGATCTCGCCGATCTTGCCCGCGTCAAACTCGGTGAACCAGAGGTTGCCTTCGGGTCCGAGGGCGATGCCCCACGGATCGCTGCTGGGGGTTGGCGTTTCGAACTCGCTTATTTCGTGCGTCGTGGGGTTGATCTCGCCGATCTTGCTGGCGGGCCGCTCCGTGAACCAGAGATTGCCTTCGGGTCCGAGGGCGATGCCTTCCGGCTCGGCGGAGGTCGGGGTCGCGAAGTCGTGGCTTTCGTGCGTGGTGGGATTGATCTCGGCGATCTTGCTCGGGCCCGCCTCCGTGAACCAGATGTCGCCTTCGGCACCAACGGCGACTTGAGAAGGAAATCCAGAAAAACCACCCGTTGGGTTCCGGAAGTCGTCGGCTTCGCCCAGCCGAAGTGCCCCGGCGCTCGCAGCCGAGGCGGCGAGCGCCAAGACAACGCACACGAGCAGCGCAAGCCCGCGAACGACCAACGACACATCGCACCGCGGTGAGCCCCCCGCGATCACGCGTCGGCACCGCCTGTCAGCCCCATACCCGCGACTACGGCACCCGACACCGCCCAATGCGGCAACCCACACCACGCAGGACTATCGCTCGGCCCACCTGGATCGCCCACTTCCGGGGGCCACAGTTCAACTGGACGGCGTGAGGCGGGTCGAGGCTCGTTCGCGGGACTGCATTCGCCCTGGAGGGCAAAGCCGGCACCATCGAACCGGTTGCGTCACGGAGGTGCAGGCCCGCAGTTCGTGAGCGGTACCGCGGGTTCCACGTGGACGATCGTGGGTGGAGCGTCGAACGGTTCGACTCGAGCGAGGTCGAACGTTGCCAGGAATGGCTCGCTCGATGAACCGTAGCTGCCGCTGTAGCAGCGCACTTCGCTTGGAAGGAGCGGCGTGCTCGTCGTCTCGGATACGACGAGATCGGGCCAGCGGAAGGCGAACGACTCGAGTCCGCGTGCCGGGGGGTCGAAGCCGACGATTGGTCGTGGAGCGCCGCCGGCGACACTCCTGACGGAGAGTGTGCCGTTTTCGTAGGTGACGATGTGCATGCCTGAGATCAGCGGTTCGGTCATTGCCCCGAGGTTGGCGAGGTAGTTGCCATGGCTGGAGTACAAACGCAGCTTGACGACCTGCGACCGCCCCAACCGCTGCGGCCGCGTGGAGATGACGGGATCGGAGGTCTCCAGCACGAGCCGCCGCGGCGACGCGAACGCCAGCCGCCCAAGGGGAGTGCCGAAGCTCGCCTGCATGGCTCCGGTGGAGAGGTCGAGGATTGAGACCGTCATCCGTCGATCTGAGCGCTGAGCGCCGACCGCCAGCAGGGGGCCTTCCGCAGCGAGCTCGGGGCCGGATGCGCCGGCGAGCCAACGCAGAACTTTCCATCGCCCGCCGCGCAGGTTGCGTATGTACAGCGGTTCTCGCTCGGGGTGTTCTTTGATTTCCTGGCATTCTCCGGCTGCGACGAGCTCGTCCTTCACGACGACGAAGGGCCTGGACGGCTCCCACCATGTGCAGCCTCCGCCGCTGAGTCGCTGCGGCTGAGCGATTACGGATAGCCGCCGGGGGAGGACACTCGCCACGAATTGCGGTTCCTCAGACCGTTCTACGTTTTCGACCAGAGCCGCGGTCGCGGTCACTGATGAGGAGAAGTCGTCTCGCAACGAGTTGCTTGCCCCGAGTCGTCTGATCCGCGAGTGCGGGCCCTCCAAGAGCAGCGCTCCTTCATCGAACCACAGCACGCCGCCGTTGACGATCGCCAAGCTCTTATTTTCAAACGGCCTAGGCGGGGGCAGAGCCAGGCTTTCCGAGACCGCCATCAAGCCGACGGTGAGCGCCGCCGTCAGAGCGCAGCTCACAATCGCTAGCCATCGGAGCCAGTGACTTCCCAGGTAGGACGAGACGATCATGTCATCAGGGTCCCACATCTACGACAAGCCTGAACTATCCCTCGACGAACGCCGGTGCTTACGTATTTCGGGATGGTTCGCCCGCTTCTCCGAAGCCCGCCCAGCTCAGCCCGCTTCCCCGGGGATCTCGTACAGGTGCACGCCGTAGCCGTGGAACCTGTCCTTGAAGGTGCCGTCTGACATCGTGATCGTGCGGTGATCGCCGATGACCGTGACCTTGGCGTCGCCGAAGCCGGCGAGGTTGAAGGTGGCCGTCCCGCCCTTCGTGCCCACGGCCTCCGTGAACAGGTAGGTCTGGCCGCCGACCGCCTTCTCCATCGTGTCGACCCGGAGTTTCGACGTCACGCTGACGCCGCCGAGGATGGTGTCGCTGTTGAGCACGGGTGCCAGCGACGCGATCTGTGCGTCATCCGCCTTCATCTGGGCGACGACCTTGGGGATGGTCAGACAGCCTTCTTCGACGAACGTCGGCCCGATGATGTCGCAGAAGTAGTTGATCCCGTTCGCGCCGTGGATCAGCGCCAGCCACGTCTCCGCTCGTATCTGAGCCGGCGTCGGCCCGTGCCCGCCTTCGATCGGCGTGGTCTCGAGGGCGGTGAACAGAGGCTTGTTGCCCGCCCATTTGTGAAGGTTTTCCACACCCGTGGCAATGATGCTCAACGGGTAGCCCTGGTTGACCGGATAGATGTCGAACTCCACGATGTTCGTGCCTTCCGCGTATTCTGGGTACATCGCCGTGTCACCGGTGCACGGGCCCCGCCCGGGCCATTCGGGTTCCGCGACGCCTCGGCCGAAACCGGTGTAGACGGGTCTCGTGGGGTCGTTTTTCTTGAGCATGTGGTACTCCGCGACGATCGCGCTGGGTTCGACGCACGGGCCATATCCACCTTCGCCGTTCGGCTGGGCGTCGTCGGGCTCGTCCGGCTGGATTTGCCAGGCCTTGATCACGCTGTTGTACGGACTGTTGAGCGCAACGGATTCCTGTTCGGTGATCAGGATCTCGCCGGCTTCCTTCAGTGCCCGCAGAGCTTCTTCGGTGTTCCCTTCCCACTGAGCGATGAACGTGTTGACTCCAATTTCGTGAAATTTCTTGGCAGTATGCGTCGCGGTCTGAAGCCACACCGCGATGGGGAAGAATTCCGGGTTCGTCTCGAGCCCGTTGCCGGGGTTCGGCGAGGTGGTCGTGTTGGCGTCGGCTCGCGCCCGCTCGGCTCGAGCACCGGCCGGCAACACGCCCGCCAGCCCGACCAGCAGCGCGACCGCGATGAGGAAGTTCCGCCTCGGGCTGTTGAGCATGACATCCAAGCGAACGATGGATCCTTGCTGTTTACGTTAGCGCGCGAGGCTGCCCCTCCGCGGCTCGTCCCGGACCCGCTGGCGCGGACGCTCACAGACGCCCCATCCGCCAGCGGGGCACGTCCGTGAGCTTGAGGAGCTGTGCCATTGCGCCGAGTTGCAGCGCGATCGCTTCGAGCGAGACCATCAGCTCCGCGTTCGGCGCGGTGGCCGTCCGAGACAGCAGCTCGAGCATCGCGATCGCCTCGCCGCCGTCGCTGATTGGCACCAGCAGCGCTGAGCCCATGCCCTCCGCCGCCGCGGCCCTGAGCAGCGGGTCCTCCGCCGACTGCAACTCGAGCAGGCAGGTCGCCGCCATCCGGTTGCGAGCACGACCGAACTCCGCGGTCGACGCATCCTCTCGGTGTTTCCAGGTCCGCGCCTCGAACGCAGCCAGGCCGGCGGGGTCGCGCGTCCAGATCGCACTGCACGTCATCGACCCGCGCGGCTGGTCGCGGCACCACGCGATGGTCGCATCCCAGCCTCCCTCCGAGCCGAGCGTCCCAACCGCGTGGTTGAGTACCGATCGCCACTCCGTGAGGCCCACGAGCGCGGCCGAGAGGGCGCGCTGGGAGCCTTTGCCCCACCTGAGGCCGTTGCTCTCCTGCGCGGACGCGGCAGCCTCGGCCGCCTCCGCACGCAGCAGGTTCTCCTCGAGCTCCCCGCGGGCGACCGTCAGCTCGGCTTCCAGCTCACTCACACGGGCGCCGGTGCGAGCGAGCGAGCGCTCGAGCTCGTCCGATCGCGCCTGCTCGGCCGCAACGGCGCCATCGAGCTCGTCGGCGCGGCGGGCGGCGCGCTCCGCCTCGTCGCGGAGGCTGCCCCGCTGCTCATCCTCCTTCAACAGCTCCTCCTCCAGCCGCGCGGCCAGCGCGAGCGCCTCGTCTCGTTCGACGAGGACCGCCGCGACGCGGTCGTCACGATCGAGAGGCGGACCGGAGCTCCCGTCGGCCAGCGTGAGCCCCCACTCGTCGAGTAGCTCCTGACGGATCGCGAACGCGTCGAGCCGTCCCCAGCGATCGATCCTCATCAGCCGCTCGCACTCCGAGCGTGCCAGCGATTCCTCAGCGACCGCTGCCGCCACACTGCAGGTGGCCGTCGGCTGTCCCTCGCCGTCGCGCAGCGCAAAGCGCAGAACAGCGAACGCGGGGCGCTCTTCGAACGCGCCGATCCGGTACTCGAGCTCCAGCAGCGCCTGCCCGACGGCGGTGTCCTCTTCCTCCAGTCGCAGTCCCTCGATCGACCCCGCGGCGGTGAGTTCGGCATCGGTCCGGCCGCACACGCGCTCGGCATCGGTCCCGAGCTGGTCGACGTAGCGGCGGTTCACGCGCAGGTAGCGGCCATCCAGGTCCTTCAGCCAGACGATCGCGGGGCTCTCGTCCAGAGGCTCGTCGAGCAGTGGACTTCCCGGATCGACATCCTCCGCACCGCGCGCGGTGGGGATCGTCAGCACGGCCGCGCGCCGGCCGTCTGCGTCGACTACCGCGACGAGCTCCGCCTCGACACCGTCGAGCAGCACCGTCAGGCGCTCGGCCTGGCCCGCGGTGATCAGCTCGACCTCGTCTGGACACGAGGTCAATGAGCCGTCGCGTACGTCGAACCGGTCCACGAATGCGCTCGTCGCACGCTCGACCGACCCGGCCTCGCTCAGCACGGCGATCGCTGCCGGCACCCCTTCGCAGACTGCGACATCGCTCTTTGCTTCGGTCCGGCGGGAGGCACCCACGCTGGACAGATCGGCGCTCGGCACGGGGAGCCTCGGTCGCCGACCCCCGAAGTGGACGGACGGTCAATGGCGCAAACGCGCGACGTAGGTCGGTCGCGGGCGGTCCGGCGCCCGTCCGCGGACCTGCGACCGACGCAGGAGCCGAATCCTTGGGCCCTACGGCTCGGCAGCGACGCTGACGAAGGCCCGGTTTCCGCCAACCGCCATCGCCGTGACACGGCCGCTGAGGTACGGCCCGCTCGGGCACGGACCGGACGCGTACGGCGAACAGACCAGGACGGGCACGCTCGAACCCCCCAGTTCGCCGTCGCCAAGCTGCCCGCCGTAGCCGGAGCCCCACGTCGCGAGCTCGCCTCCTTCCAGCAGCGCGAGTCCCACGTTGCTCCAGACGCCGGCGGCGATCGCGCGCGCACCGCTCAGTCCGCTGACCGCGACGGGGGTCTTGCTGCAGGGGCCTTCGCTGTCGCACGCTTCGGGGCCGCTGGACCTGCCGTCTCCCAGAGCGTCGTAGTCGTTCGAGCCCCACGCCGCGACCGCGCCGCTCTCGAGCAGCGCGTAGGCCGTCCTCGAGCCTGCCGCGATCCCCTTCACCCCGTCCAGGCCCGCCGTGCACGGCTTGCGCGCTCCGATCGCACAGACGGCAACGGGCGTGGCGCTCTTCTTGTGAGAGTCATCGCCAAGGTTGCCCACCGCACCTTCCCCCCAGGCCTTGACGGTGCCGTTGCTCTGCAGCGCCAGGCTGAATTCGTTGCCCGCGGCGATTGCCGTCACTTCCGTCAGCCCGCGCACAGGGCTGGGGTTCCAGCTGCATTTGTTCCTCGATGGACTGCATTTCGAATGGCCCGAAGCCGGGCCGAGCTGTCCTTCGTCGTCTTCGCCCCACGCCATCGCCGTGCCGTTTCTCAGCAGTGCCAGGCTGAAGGACCTCCCGGCCGCGATGGCCACGACTTCCGTGAGGTAGTTGCCGGGCCTGCACGGCCACTGCAGCTTCATGCAGACCGGCGCCGGAACCCGACTGCCGATCTGATCTCCGATGCCCAGCTCTCCGTTTGTGTCGTCTCCCCAGGCCATCACCTCGCCGCTTCTCAGCAGCGCCAGGCTGAAGCCTTCGCCCGCCGCCACCGCGGTCACTTCGTCGAGGTAGGGTCCGCCAGGGCATCTCGTCACTTCGGGCGCGCACACTCTCTCGGCCCGTGCGCTGCCGCGCCGAGTGCCGTCTCCCAGCTCGCCGTCGATGCCCTCTCCCCACGCCATCACTTCGCCGCTCTGGAGCAGCGCAAGGCTGTGGTGCGAGCCCGCAGCCAGCCCGATCGCTTCGGGCACGGCGCTGACTTCCACCGGTACGTCGCTCAGTTCTGCGGGATCGTGGGGGTTGGCGAGCGTTTCATTGCCGAGGTCTCCTTCTTCGCGTTCGTTGTTGCCCCATCCCACGACGGGACCCAGCGCGTAGCTGAAGCGATCGGCGGGTGAGTCCGTGCTCGTGCCCGCCGGGGTCGTCACGGTCACGTCGACCGTGCCGGCGCCCGCCGCCGCGATCGCGCTGATCCTCGTCGCCGATTCGACCCTGAAGCTGGCGGCGGGCGTGGCGCCGAAGTCGACGGCGATCGCGCCGGCGAGGTTCGTGCCACTGACGGCCACGGCGTCACCTGCCGCCAGCGCCCCGCTTTCGGGCTGGACGCGGCTCACGCTCGGCGGCGCGGTGATGAACGTCTCATCCCCGCCGTAGCTCGTGCCCGATTCGTTGCTCGCGACGAGCCGGTAGTGATAGGTCGTGTCGCTGTGCAGGCCCGTTATGACATAGCTCACCTGCTGCTCTGCCGTGCCGGAGCCCGCTGACGTGTCGGGAATCGGGACGCTCGTGCCGTAAGACGTCGTTTCACCGTATTCGAAGTGGTAGGTGGTGCCGAGCCCCTGCGGGTCCAGCCGGCCGTTCAGCGTCGCCTCCTCGCCGCTGACCTCGTCCGCCGGCGATGTGGTGAGCGACGGTGCTGCACCGCTCAGCAGCAGTGGCCCGAGCGGGCTTCCCTCGCCGGTGGGACCGTCATAGCCGGGCCCCGCGTAGCACAGATATTCCTGTTCCACGGGCAGGATGCATTCCCCGTTTGTCCCGGATGTGACATCGAAGATGGCGCCCGGATCCTGGTAGAACGCGTCCGCGCCCGGGAGAGAGCGCGCGTAGTCGCTGGCGTGTGCGGCGACGCCAGCCACCAGCGGTGCGCTCACGCTGGTCCCGCAGGCGTCCGCCCATTCCGCGACATACACCGAAACCGGTGTCATGCACGCTGCTACAGCGGCAACGTCGTTCTCTGTACGGGTCGCGCAGCCCGTGTCCTGCTGCCACGTCGGCTTCGGCTCGCCCGTGCTGCAGCCACCGCCGGAGCCTCCTTCGAAGTACAGGTACCAGGGTTCTTCGGACCATCCTCGCGAGCCGCGATGGGAATGCGTCAGGCTTGTGCCGCCGACGGCAACCACGTATGGCGAGGAAGCTGGAAAGCTTGGCGAGCTCGCTCCGATCCTGAAGTTGTCGTAGCCGCTGTCGCCCGCGGCCGCGGTCACGACGACGCCAGGATGGTCGTAGTCGACGTTGAATTCTTCGCAGTCGGACGGGCCGCATTCTTCTTCGGGGAGTCCGTAGCTGTTGGAGATCTCCGTTGCACCCAGCCGCGCGGCCGTGTTCACCGCTTCGCCGATGTCACTCAAGTATGCGGTGGAGGCCTCGACGAGCATGAGGTGGCATCCAGGCACGCCGCGGAGGCCATGTCGAGGTCGAGAGCGCTCTCATCCTCCCACCCTTCTTCTTCGGCTGGCGGATAGTCGGCTTCTTCGCCGCTCTCGTTCACCTTCGTGAAGCACCCGTTGGCGCTCGTGCAGGGAGGGAGCCCGTACCGTTCACGGTATCTGGACAGGTCTTCTTCGGCGCCGGGGTAGCCGAAGGCGTCGACCGCGGCGACGGTCTGGCCTGTGCCCCCGGCGGCTGGGATCTGGTATGCGGCCTGGAGGTCCTGTGGGTCGAAGCCGCCGAGTTCTCCGCTGCCTTCGAGGATCGCGCCCGTCGCCGGGAGCCTCCACTGGTGTCCCGTCCACACGGGCCGCGGGTCGACGATCGCATCACAGGGCCCATCCGGGCACGCCCAATAGGGCTCGGTCGTGGACGGAGTCAGCGATATGCCGGACTGGCGGGCCCTTGTTCGCATGACGCCTGCGGCGAGTGTCCCGAGCGCCCCGAGAGAGCGCGAACGCGGTGCGCCGCTCGCCCGGTGGGCGGTACTCCCGAAGGTGGCCGAGGGGAACACGGCGAGCGCGAGGAGTGGGATAGCGGTGATACGGACCCGCATCGCGCGCACGATATCTTCAGCTGCGGCCGGTCAGGAGAGCGTCCGATCGGCTGATCGCAGACGCTCACGAACCTCCGTCCTCGAGCAGCCCCTCCAGCCGGTCGAGCGCGGGTGGCGTGCCCATGGCGATGATGATGTCGCCGTGCAGCAGGGTGGTCTCGCCGGGCGGCTGCGGTTGGAACTCCGCCCCGCGCCGCAGGCCGACGATCATCGAGCCTCCGCGGATGTCGCCGACCGTCCGGCCCAGCCCCTCGCAGCTGTCGCCCACTTCGATCTCCTCCAGGCGGTACTGGACATCCACGTCCACCACCCCGCTCAGCTGGCGGTGCAGCGCCAGCCTTGCCATCTCCGTGCCGCTGGCCTTGTACGGCGAGATGACGCGGTCGGCCCCCGCCCGCTTGAGCTTCTTCTCGGTGTCCTCCATCGCAGCCCTCGCCACGATCGCGATGTCTGCCCGCAGCCCGCGGGCCGTGAGCGTGATGAACACGTTGTTGGCGTCCGAGTCCGCGCACGCGATGATCGAGCGCGCGCGCTCGATCCCGGCCTCGAGCAGCACCGCGTCATCCGCGGCATCGCCCTCGATGAAGCACACGCCGAGCCCCTCGGCCAGGTGACGGTTCTCCGGGTCGGTGTCGATCACCACGTAGTCGGCGCGCGCCGCGTGCAGATCGTGCGCGACCTGACGCCCGACGCGACCGAAGCCGCAGATGATGTGGTGGCCGGTGAGCGAGTCGATCATCTTCTGCATGCGCCTGATGGCCAGCACGTCGGCGAGGTGTCCCGCCACGAAGAACTCGGCGACTGTGGCAAGTGCGTAGAAGAGCGTACCTACGCCCAGCACGACGAGCGCGACTTCGACGATCTGGCCCACGGTCGTGCGAGGCCGGGGAAAGCCCCCGACCGTCGCCGCCGTGTCGAGCGCCCAGCGAAACGCGTACCAGAAGCCGACTCCTTCGCTGAGGGCCAGGCCGAGCGCGCCGAGGAGCAGCAGGATGAGCACGATCGCGCTCAGGAAGCCGATGCGCCGTCCGAAGCTCATCAGCTGCCGGTCCGCGATCGCCCGTGGACGCTCGGCGGCGCGGCGTGCTTGGTGGTCCGATTCCGACACCGCCAGCCATCATGTCCGATACTACGCAGTCAGTGCCAACTGCCAGAGTAGGGGACGTCAGATCGTGGTGGAAACCGGCCATCGATCGCGCAGGGCGCGCCCGCGAGAACACCCTCATGAAACTCGGTAGAGAGCTTCGCACCCGCCTGAGCACCCGTCGTATACGCCAACGGGTGCGTGACGTGCTGCTCCGCGCAAGCGACCGGGCGGACATGGCCACCTTTCGCGAGGATCTCGCGCGACGCTACCTGCGCGGGGATGGGATCGAGATCGGCGCGCTGCAGCGTCCGCTTCGCCTGCCTCGGGCGGCGCGGGTGCGCTACGTCGACGTGATGAGCCGCGAGCAGCTGCTGGCGACGCACTCGAGCGCCGTGTACGGGAACCCGCGATGGGTGGTGAACGTCGACGTGATCGACGACGGCGAGCGGCTGGAAGCCTTCGCCGAGGAATCGGTGGACTTCGTGGTCTCCAACCACATGCTCGAGCACACCGAGGACCCGATCGCCGCCCTGGAGAACCTCGTCCGTGTCCTGCGGCCGGGCGGCATCCTTTTCGTCACGCTGCCCGACGCCCGACACACGTTCGACGTCTCGCGCGCCCGCACGACGGTTGCGCACGTCTTGCGCGACCATCGCGAGGGCCCCGAGATCTCGCGCTACGAGCACTACCTGGAGTGGGCGCGCGTGGAGTGCCTGCCAGAGGAGAGCGTCGCCGAGCGGGTGGCACAGTTCGCCCGCGAAGGGACACGCCACCACTTCCACGTGTGGGAGCTCGAGAGCTTCCTCGAGCTGCTGCGAGCCATCGAGCTCCCGGCCGCGCTCGAGCTCGCCCAGAAGCACCTGGACGAGTTCGCCGTGATCCTGCGGCGCACGGCCTGAGACGCAGTCGCGGCTGCGCTGCCGTCCGCGAGCGCATCGCTGCGGTGCATCACAGGAGGCGGCCGGCGTGCGACCGGCCCCGGGCTGACAACGACATCTGTCTGCAAAGGGGCCTTCAGGTCTTCAGGGATGGGGCCCGGCAGCCGATTGATGCTCGAGATGACGGGTCAACGCTCGAGCGTGGCGCAGGGAGAGATCCCAGCGCCGGCGCCGCCGTCCGCTCCAACGGAGCCGCCCGCGGAGGATCTGGGCCGCCTCGGCGAGGCGCTGAAGGCGCGCGCGGACGACGTGCTCGAGAAGACCGTCGCGCGAACCATCAGATCGGGCGAACTCGTCGACGCCGTGGTTCAGGACAGCTTCGAGCGGATATGCGTGGGGTCCACGGTCGCGGTCGCCCGCTGGATCGCGGGAGAGGGTCTCGAGGTGACCAACGACGCCGCCAGGGAAAGCTCGAAGATCTTCGGTGAGCTGGCCGCCCACCGCGCGGCGTCGCTGAACGAGGTGACCAGGCGCAGCCTGTGGTGGCGCAATGTGATGGCGGAGGTCCTGCGTGACTGCGCCGCACAGCTGGACGTTTCGCCCCACGCGCTCTCGCAAGCCCTGAGCATGGTGCAGATGAGCGTCGAGTTCAACCTGCTGCGGATGTGCGAGTGCTTCGAGGCCGAGCGCCAGCGCACGGATGAGGAGCTCGCGCGGCGCGAGGAGGAGCTCGCGTTCCTGGCGACGCACGACCCGCTGACCGGCCTGCCGAACCGAACGCTGATCCTGGATCGCGTCGAGCAGATGCTCGCGCGCTCCGCTCGCAACCAGACGCCCGTGGCGTCGCTGTTCATCGACATCGACAACTTCAAGAGCATCAACGACACCCTGGGTCACGGCGTCGGCGATGAGCTGCTGCGCGCCGTCGCCGCCAGGCTCGGGGGGGTGGTGCGCCACGTCGACGCGCTGGGGCGCCTCGGCGGGGACGAGTTCGTCGTGATCGCCGAGGAGCTCTCGCTGGCGGCTGGGCCCGAGCTCGTCGCCGAGCGCCTGCTCGATGCGCTGAAGCACCCGTTCAAGCTCGGCGCCGACGGGGAGACGCGTTTGACCGTGACGGCGAGCATTGGGATCGCGGCAGGGCAGCGGACCTCGGCGGAGGAGCTCCTGCGCGACGCCGACATCGCCATGTACCGGGCCAAGTGGGATGGCAAGAACCGCTACGCGGTGTTCGAGAGCGGCATGCAGGACACGGTGGCCAACCGCATGGAGCTCGACATGGACCTCCGCGAAGCTCTCGAGAAGGAGGAGTTCTTCCTCGCCTATCAGCCCACGTTCTCCCTCAGTGACATGACGCCCACTGGAGTGGAGGCCCTGATTCGCTGGAGGCATCCCGTGCGCGGCGTCGTGCAACCCAACGACTTCATCCCGCTGCTCGAGGAGACCGGACTGATCACGGAGGTCGGCAGGTGGGTCTTGCAGGAGGCCTGCCTTCAGTGCGCGGCTTGGCGCCGGGACGGCTTTCCGATCGCGATGGCCGTCAACGTCTCCGGACGCCAGCTGGACAGCGATCAGCTCATCGAGCACATACGGGGCGCGCTCTGCGACAGCGGGCTGGACCCGGCGGCGCTGACGATCGAGATCACCGAGACGACGCTCATGCGCAACGTCGAGCAGACGGTCCGCCGCCTCGGCGAGATCAAGCAGCTCGGCGTGCGCCTGGCGATCGACGACTTCGGCACCGGCTACTCATCCCTCGCCCACCTCCAGCAGTTCCCGGTCGACGCGTTGAAGATCGACCGCTCGTTCATTTCGGGGCTGAGGCACAACAAGGAGGGCGAGACTCTCATCCGCACGCTCGTGCAACTCGGCAAGGCGCTCTCGATCGACACGTTCGCGGAGGGCATCGAGCAGCAGCACGAGCTCTTACTGCTCAGAGACGAGGACTGCGACAACGGGCAGGGCTTCCTGTTCGCGCGGCCACTCGACGTGGCCGCCACCGAAGCGTTCTTCCGCGGCAGGGCCGACATCGACGCTCCCGCATTGGCGCGGGCGCCACGATCCTCCTGACGCGGGTCAGGTCTCCGTCGGGCCCGCGGCGTTCGCCACCGCCACGAACAGTTGCGTGAAGTGCTCGACGATCTCATCGACCGACGCGTCGAGATCGCCGTTGATCCAGTCGGTCAGCACGTCCATGACGCCACCCATGACCGAGCGGCCGGCGAGCACGGGGTCCAGGCGGCTGCGGTTGTCGGTCAGGAGATCGGCGAACAGGAGATCGGCGAACCGGTGCCTGTTCTCGCGGCGCAGCCGCTCCAGGCGATCGCTGACGCCGACCACCTCGAGCGACACCACACGCCCCTTGCGCGGGTCCTCGGTGAGGGTCGTCCAGCCGACTCGCAGACCAGCCCGCGCCTTCTCTTCGATCGTGAGGGCCTCCGCGGTCGCCCTCTCCGAGGCTTCGGCGATCTCGCGGATGATGCCCCTGTAGACGCCGTACAGCAGATCCTCCCTGCTGCTGAAGGACTCGTAGAAGTAGCGCGAGTTCAGCGAGGCCTCTGCGCTGAGGGCGCGGATCGAGGTGCCTGCGTATCCCGCCGTCCCGAACAGCTCCAGACCAGCCTCCAGGAACCGCTCGCGCCTGCGAGCACGGCGCTCTGACGAGCTGATGCCCCGGTAGAGGCGGGGGGCTTGGGTGGCCGGACTCATGCCACGCATTCTCGCAGGCCGGTGGGCGCGCTCTGGAGCTCGGGCGCTCGGCTCCGGCGAGGCCGCTCGCGGCAAAGGGGGGGCGACCCGGCGAGGTCTTTACAAACAGGTATGGCACTGCTACAGTTTCGCTCCGTCGAGGCTCCACGCCTCGCCTGGGCCGCCTGGATCGGGTCTTCGGGGCGAGGGCGCGACGGTGCTCGATCACTGTGAAACGAACTAGGGAGAGGGGTGTTCGCATGACCCATCGCGCGGCTCTGGCGCGGGCGGTATTCGTGCTTTCGGTTGTCTTTGTCCTGGCGATGGCCTCCGTGGCCTCCGCGACGCCCGTGGAAGGGCCGTCCGGGTCGGCGTTCTACACGCCGCCGTCGCCCACTCCCACCGGCACCGCCGGTGAACTCGTCTGGTACCGGCCGGCGACGGTCGATCTCAACGTCACGCTTCCCAGCATCAAAGCGTGGACCGTGCTCTACCAGTCCACCGGCCAGCAGGGTCAACCCGATTGGGTGACCGGGACCGTGATCGTGCCCACCGCCAAATGGATCGGCAAAGGGGAACGGCCGGTCGTGAGCTATGCGGAGGGCACGCAGGGCCTTGCCCATCAGTGCGCCCCGTCGTTGCAGATCGCCGAAGGCACCGAGTACGACGGCGGCGCGATCATCGAATCCCTCAAAAAGGGCTACGCGGTGACGGTCACCGACTACCAGGGCTACACCAACGGCGCAGTTCCGACCTACTCGGCCGGCAGGGCGGAGGGCCAGGCGGTGCTGGACGCGGTGCGCGCGGGCAGGCAGGTCCCTGGCTCGGGGATCACCGAAAAGGATCCGGTGATCGTGTGGGGCTACTCGCAGGGCGGTCAGGCCGCGGGTTGGGCCGGAGAGCTCCAGTCGAGCTACGCGCCCAACGTGGACATGGTGGGCCTCGCCGTCGGCGGCGTTCCCGCGAACCTCCAGGCCATCGGGGAATTCGACAACGCGTCCGTCGGCACCGCCTTTGGGCTGGACGGGTTGATCGGCCTCAGCGCGGCCTACCCCGAAGAATTCAACCTCGCCTCGCTCTCCAACGCGGCCGGCCTCGAAGCGGCGGGCAAGCTGCTGAGCGAGTGCGCGATCCAGTCGCTGGCGGAATTCCGCGACGTCAACAGCGATGAATACACGATCGGCAACAAGTCGTTCGCGCAGCTCGAGTCCGAACACCCCGCGATGCAGAGGATCATCGACGAACAGCAGCTCGGGACGAAATCGGTGCCCGTGCCCGTCTACCACTACCACGGCCTGGAGGATGAGTTCGTGCCGGTGAAGCAGGATGTGGAACTGCACCAGAGGTGGTGCGAACTGGGCGTCAAGGACGACTTCCAGCTGTATCCGGGCGATCACCTGCTGACAGACCCGACGGCGATCTCCAACGTGATCAGCTGGATCGAAGGACGGTTGGCGGGCAAGACGGCGCCGAGCACGTGCGGGGATCACTCGGCGAGCGCGACGCTGCCGTCCTCGGCTCGCCTGACCCCCGAGACCGGCGATCTGATCGTCCCGCTGCCGGCGTGGGAACTGAGCGGCAAGGTGACCGAGAAGAAGAGCGGCCTCTCAGTCGAAGTTCCCAAGGGCTCGACGTTGAGCGCCGAAGGCGACGTCACCTCGGGTGCGCTGACGGCGACCCTGTCGATACCGCCGATCGACCAGACGATCGACATCGGTCTGATCCCAGTCACCGTGAAGGGCGCACTGACCCCAACCGGTGCGATCCACGGCAGCGTGAGCCTGACCAACGGCGGGGTGTTCAGCGAGAGCGCCAGCGGCTCGGCGAACGAGCTCGTGGGCTCGGTCGGCGTCGGGATCTTCACGGTCCCGATCGGCTGCACGACGGTCGAACCGATCTCACTGCCGTTGAGCATCTCCGAGCCGGTGAACGAGCTGGTCACCGGCGGCTTCTCGTTCAAGACCACGGTCACCGTCCCGGAATTCGGCGGATGCGGTCTGTTCGGACCGGTCCTCTCCGCCACGATGTCCGGACCGGGCAACACGATCGAAATGACGGCAAAACCGCCGCCGCCGATCAACTGGTAGGAGCTTACGGTGGGAGCGGGGGAGAACCCGCTCTCACCGGTGCACAAGGGCGCGAGGAAGATGGCCCAGGAAAACCGCCGTCGACCCCGCGCCCAATGTGCCAGAGGGTTCAGCGTTGGGGGGACGCTACCCACTCTCCACTAGTACGGCCAGGCGTATTTGGATCACTCGCGGTCGCGATCCCGCAGCGGTCGCGCCGGGAGAGTACAATGACACGGAGATCAAGCGCCGGGCTTCTCCTCTGCTCCTGCCCGCGCGTCCATCGATAGAGCCGGGAGAACCGAGGCGCTCATGCCAGACGTTCACGCTCTGCCGAGTGGAGAGGGTCTCACGCGGGCCATATCCGCGGCAATGGTTAGGCTTTACGGCGAGTTCTACGGGCACGACCGGACGACCGCGAGCACGTACATCAACGACAACGTCGTCGTGTGCATACTCGAGGACATCCTGAGCTCCTCGGAGCAGGAGAAGGTGGCCGCCGGCGGGGCGAGCGAGGTCATCGACGGGCGCGTGGCGTTCCAGGCCGACCGCGAGGACGACTTCAGCGCGGAGGTCGAGCGCCTGACGCTGCGCCGGGTCGTGGCCTTCATGAGCGCCAACCAGACCTCGCCGGGCATCGCCTGCGAGATGTTCTTCCTGGCGCCGATCGAGGTTGCCGCATGAGGGCCGCGCTTTCGCTGGAGCTGACGGACGCCGCGCTCATGCGCGAGGTCCAGGCGGGAGAGCGTCTTGCGCTGGGGCGGCTGTACGACCGCCTGGCCGTGCGCGCGTACCGCACCGCCTTCTCCGTCTGCCATGACCGCGATTGCGCCCAGGACGCCGTGCAGGATGCCTTCGTCTCGATGTGGTCCTCGCGGGCGACCTATCAGCCGGCGCGCGGATCGGTGGCGGGGTGGGCGATGAGCATCGTC
Organism: uncultured Solirubrobacteraceae bacterium; assembly: GCA_963805745.1. Classification (GTDB taxonomy): domain Bacteria; phylum Actinomycetota; class Thermoleophilia; order Solirubrobacterales; family Solirubrobacteraceae; genus Palsa-744. The sequence goes on along the minus strand of CAWDVD010000002.1, from coordinate 1,255,805 downwards.
CGCCACCGCGCGATCTACCTGGCGCGCCGCCGCTCGCTCGCCGCCGCGCGCGACGACGCTCGGCTCGAGCAGGAGCCCTCACGCGACGACGTGCCCGGCGACTTCGCCGCCCGTGCCGAGACGCAGGAGCTGGCCGAGCTGCTCGCGCTGCTGCCGCCGGCGCAGCGGCAGGTGATCCAACTGGGCTTCTTCGACGGCCTCACCCACGAGCAGATCGCGCGCCGGCTCGCCCTTCCGCCGGGCACCGTCAAGGGGCGGATGCGGCTCGGGCTGACGAAGCTTCGCTCCGAGCTCGACCCCTAGCAGCCGCTTCGCGCGGCCCCCGTCACTCGCCGGCGGCGGTCAGCCGGGCACGCCACTGCCCGGTGTCCCACCGCGCGGGCTCGGTCTCCTCCAGGAATCGCTCGAGCACCGCGACGAAGCGCCCGGGTGCGTCGAGCTGCGGCAGGTGGCCGGACCCGTCGAAGACCTCCAGGCGGCTGCCCGGGATCGCCAGGTGGGCCTGTTCGCCGTGGTGAACGGGGATGATCCGGTCTCCTCGCCCCCATACGATCAGGACGGGCACGCCCTCGGCGAGGTACAGCCGGTCGCCCGCGTCGACGCGCTGGCCGTCGGTGCCGACCACGGCGCGCAACGTGGCCAGAAACGCGGCGCGACGGCCGCGGTCCGACAGCGACGCGTATCCGCGGGCGACCTCGGCGACGTCGGCGTTCGGGCGCAGACCGACCGCCGCGAGGCCACGCGCGAGCGCCGATCCCGCGATCGCGCCCGGCCCCGCCGTCGCAGCGATGAACAGGTCCGCGCCCGGCAGCGCCGCGGCGCGCAGCACGGGGCTGACCTCCGGGCCGAGCCCACCGCTGGAGACGAGCGCGAGACGCTCGGTGATCTCGGGGAACTGGTAGGCGAACTGCATCGCCACCCCGCCGCCGAGCGAGTGCCCGACGAGCGTCGCGCGGTCGTGGCCGAGCGCGATCAGCAGGTCGCGCAGGCCGGCGGCGAGCGCCCCGAGCGAGTAGTCGCCGCCGCCGGGCGCCGAGGAGCCGTGCCCGGGAAGGTCGGGTGCGAGCACCGTATGGCGCTCGGCAAGCGGCTCGATCACCGCCTGCCAGTTCTCGTACGTGCCGGCCATCCCGTGGATCAGGAGCAGCACCGGGCCACTGCCCGCCTCGACGTAGCTCACCGGGCGACCGTGGAGCGACACCGTCCTGGGCTCGATCGCGTCCACGCGGACTAGGGTAGCCTGCGGCGAGCATGACCGGGGTGTTCGTGACGGGTGGCTCGGGCTTCATCGGCGGCCGGCTGATCGAGCGCCTGCGCGCTGACGGTCACGCCGTGCGAGCGCTAGCACGCTCGAGCGCGGCGGCCGAGCGCGTGCGCGCGCGTGGCGCGGAGCCCGTGGCCGGCGATCTCGCTGACGTCACCGCCATGCGCGCCGGCGCCGACGGCTGCGAGCTCGCGTTTCACGCCGCCGCGACGCTCGGCGACTGGGGCCGGCGCGAGGACTTCGAGCGCGGCAACGTCCAGGGCACGGGCAACGCGCTGCGCGCCTGTGTGGAGGCCGGCGTGCGCCGCTTCGTCCACGTCGGCACCGAGGCCGCGCTGCTGGCCGGCGAGCCGCTCGTGAACGTCGACGAGACGGCGCCGCTGCGCCCCGACTCGCCGGCTCTGTACAGCGCGACCAAGGCGCGCGCGGAGCAGGCCGTCATGGCAGCCAACCGCGACGGCTTCGAGACGGTCGTCGTGCGCCCGCGCTTCGTGTGGGGCCTCGGCGACACGACGCTGCTGCCGGTGATGGCCGAGATGGTTCGCGGCGGGCGCTTCGCGTGGATCGCCGGCGGGCGCCATCGCACCTCGACGACCCACGTCGAGAACACCGTCGAGGGGCTCATCCTCGGGGCCACGCGCGGGCGCCCGGGCAACGCCTACTTCGTCACCGACGGCGAGCCGGTCGTGTTTCGCGAGTTCGTCGGTGAGCTGCTGGCCACGCAGGGACTTGAGGCTCCCTCGCGCAGCATCCCCGCGGCGGCCGCGCACGTGCTGGCGAGCGCCGGCGAGGCGAGCTGGCGGCTGCTGCCCCTCCCCGCCCGCCCGCCGCTGACCCGCTTCGCCTACTGGGTCTCCGCGCAGGAGTGCACGATCCGAATCGACAAGGCGCGCGACCAGCTCGGCTACGCGCCCGTCAAGAGCATCCCCGACGGTCTCGCGGAGCTGCGCGCGGGTGCGCGTCCCTGATCGAGGCTTCGGCCTTCAATCCTCTTCGATCGTCACCGGCGTGCCCGGTCCGATGCGCGCCGCCAGCCAGTCGATGCTCGCGGTGGCGAGGCGGATGCAGCCGTGCGATTCGGCGGCGCCCAGTGTTCCTCCGAGGTTGTCGCGGCCGTGTATGGCGATCTGGCCCGGACCGCCTTCGAATTCCTGCAACACGTTCGAGCGGGCGCTGAGCGCCAGCGCGAACGGCCCCCCGGGCTCGGCGGGCGCCATCTGCAGCACCTCCTCCACGAAGAATTCACCGGCGGGCGTCGGCGTCGAGGGCTTGCCGACAACGGCTTGAAAGCTTCTCGCCAGGTCGCCGTCCCGGTAGGTCTTCACGCTGCGGGCGGCGAGGTCGACGACGATGTGCCAGGGCGTCACCAGCGGGCGGGTGCCCTGCTGAGCGATCCAGCCGCTCAGCCCGTCGGGGCGACCCGGCAACATGACGTGCAGCCACTGTGCCCCGCCCAAGCCGATCGCGCGCGCGATCACCGGCAGGGTGGTCTGCTCGCCGGTGATCGGTCGACGTGCTGCCACGAGCGCGACGTGCGGAGATCCGGCTTCGGGCGCCCGGTGCGCAGCGTGCGCGGTGAGCAGGACCACGAGTTCCTGAGTGGCCTGCACGTGGGTTGGACCGCCAGCGCCGGCGCTGGTCGCGGAGCCGACCGTGGAGCCCGCCAGGCACGCCGCCGCCAGCACGACGACGAGACGGCGCCCGCATCGGTGAGAGCGCTTGCGGGCCATCATCCGGTGAACGCACCGCGCTCGTGCGGGAGCGCCCGCCGGGCGGTCGAATGCCGCTTGGATTTGCGGCGGCGCGCGGCGCCGTGTCTCCCGGTGGTTCGCGACCCGGTCGGCGGCAGCGGGGTGGTCGTGACGGCTCCCGCGCCCGAGCCGGCGCCTCCTGAGCCCGTGCTCGTTTCGGTGCCGCCACCTTCACCGCTTTCGCTGGAGGCGCAGGTGGACGTGGTGATGGTGTTGGTGTCCAGGGTCACCGCACCGGTTTGTGCCAGCAGCCGGCCATGGATCGTGGCGGCCGTGTTCGCGGTGATGGACGCCGAGGCCATGATCGTGCCGACGAAGCTCGTGCCAGTCCCCAGCGTCGCGGAGGAGCCGACCTCCCAGAAGACGTTGCACGCCTGCGCGCCGCCTGTGAGCACGATGCTCGTGTTCGAGCCGGTGATCAGCGTGGAGCCGATCTGGAAGATGAACACCGCGTTGGGGTCGCCCTCGGCGTCGAGCGTGACGCTACCCGAGGACAGCAGCAGTGAGCTGCTGGCGGTGCGAACGCCGGGCAGGAAGACCTGACCGGCGAGGTCCGTCCCGGCCGAGCCGTTGCTCGGACGTGAGGCGGCGTTGTCGTAGGCGGTGGTGAGGGCGCTCTTCGCTTCGATTGCCACCGCGTCGTCGACGTGCGTCTGGCCGAGCACCTGCGGAGCACCGGTCACCGACGAGCCGGGGCTCAGGCCCAGGTCGCCGAACATCGTCGTGGGGCCCGTGTTGGTCACTGTCGAGCCGGCCAACACCGAGAAGCCGGCCGCCGATCCCAGCCCCACCGTTGCGGTCGCGCCTTGGGCGCTGCTCGCGAACAGCAGGGTGGAGAGCGCTGCGAGCACAAGCAGTCCTGCGTGCTTCCGTGGGACGCCGGGATTCATGGGCGTCTCCTCACTGCGGCTTCTAGCGCCGCGATAGATGGGGAATGGCTCCCCGGCCTTCTTCGACCTGACGTATAGATCGGCAGCCGTCCCCCGTAGCCTTAACCATAGCGTGAGCAGCTCGTGAGCAGCTCGGCTTGCGAGTGCCGCCTACTCGCGAGATCCGAACAGCCGCAGGAAGAACAGGAAGATGTTGAGCACGTCCAGGAAGATCCCCGCGGCGAGCTGCACGGCTTCCTCCATGCCCGCACGGCGCATGCGGTTGAAGTCCAGCACGGTGTAGCCCCCGAACACGCAGAGGCCGAGCAGCGAATACACGATGTTGCCGCCGGGCATGGAAACGAACAGCGAGACGATCCCGAACACGATCAGCGCCAGCAGCAGCAGGAACAGCACGCGATAGCCGCCCGAGAGGTCCCTGCGGATCATGTGGCCGACGCTCCCGAGCGCGCCGACGAACAGGGGCGCCGCGGGTGGGCGTCCTGGGGTGTGCGGGACCTGCTCGGTAGCCTACGTCGAGATGTGTCGCCTGTTCGGCATGAGCGCCGGGAGCGAGCCCGCGCGGGCGACGTTCTGGCTGCTGGACGCGCCCGACAGCCTGTCCGTACAGAGCCATCGCGAGCCGGACGGGACCGGCCTGGGCTGGTTCGACGACCAGGACAAGCCCCACATCAGCAAGCAGGCGCTGGCGGCGTACGGCGACAGGCGCTTCGCGCGCGAGGCGCGCGAGGTCCGCTCGCGGACGTTCGTCGCCCACGTCCGCTTCGCCTCCACGGGCGCGCTCGAGCTGCACAACACGCACCCGTTCGAGCAGCACGGCCGGCTGTTCGCGCACAACGGCGTGATCGAGGACCTGCCGGCGCTGGACGCGCAGCTCGGCGAGGACGTCCGGCTGGTCAAGGGCGACACGGACTCGGAGCGGTTCTTCGCGCTGATCACGCGCGAGATCGCGGCGCGCGACGGGGACATCGACGCGGGGATCGAGGCGGCGTGCGGCTGGGTGGCGGCGAACCTGCCGCTGTTCGCGATCAACTTCGTGCTCGCGAGCGCCGACGGCCTGCGCGCTCTGCGCTACCCGCAGACGCATCCCCTGTACGTGCTGGAGCGGGCGCCGGGCGAGCCGCTGGCGCACTCCAGCAGCCTCGGCAGCCGCGTGCGCACGGAGGAGGGGGTCGACCGGCCGCTGGTGGTGCTGGCGAGCGAGCGCATGGACGCGGACCCGGGTTGGCGACCGCTCGCGTCGGGCGAGCTGGTGCACATCACGGACACCCTCCGCGTGCGCACGCGGCTGATCCTCGAGCATCCACCGGCGCGGCCGCTGAGCATCGAGCAGCTCAACCCGACCGCGGCGGCCTCGCAGGCGCTCGGGGCGACGCGTTGAGCGGCCGCGCACCCGACGCGCCGGGCGCCGCCGAGCTGATCGCCGGCGCGGATCTGGAGGCCGCCAGCGTTGCGGTGCGCGGCGTGGCGGCGCGCACGCCGACGCTCGCGTGCGAGGACCTGAGCGAGCTGGCCGGATCGCCGGTCGCGCTGAAGGCCGAGTGCCTGCAGGGGACGGGATCGTTCAAGCTGCGCGGCGCGCTGAGCAAGGTGGCGGCGCTGGGCGAGCGCGCGGCCGCCGGCCTGGTCACTGCGAGCGCTGGCAACCACGCGCGCGCGGTCGCCCAGGCGGCGCGCGTCAGGGGCATCGCCTGTGAGGTGTTCATGCCGCGCGACGCCCCGGTGTCGAAGGTCGCCGCGGTGCAGCGGCTGGGTGCTCGTGTTGAGCTGGATGGCGAGTCGGTGGACGAGGCGCTGGGACTGGCTCACGCGCGCGCCGAGGACACGGGCGCCGCGCTGGTGCACCCGTTCGACGACCTCGACGTGATCGCCGGCCAGGGCACGCTCGCGCTGGAGCTGTTGCAGGACGTCCCGGACCTCGCCCGCGTGGTCGTGCCGGTCGGCGGCGGAGGCCTTGCCAGCGGGATCGGGATCGCGCTGCGGCGCGCGGGCGCGCACGTGGAGCTGGTGGGCGTGCAGGCGCGCACGTGCGCCCCGTACGTGCAGGCGCTGCGGACCGGCACGGCGGCGGCTGAGGCCGGCGCGGTCGAGGCGGCCGCCGGTGCGACGATCGCCGACGGGATCGCGATCAAGCGCCCGGGCGCGCTGACGCTGCCGCTCCTGCGCGAGCTGCTGGACGGCATCGAGACGGTGAGCGAGGAGGAGATCGCGGAGGCGATGGTGTTCCTGGTCGAACACGCGAGGCTGGTAGCCGAGGGAGCGGGCGCGGTGGCGGTCGCGGCCCTGCGCAGCGGACGCCTCGGGCGGGTGTCGGGGACGAGCGTTGCGATCGTGTCGGGCGGCAACGTCGACAGCGGGCTGCTGGCGGGTCTGCTGCTGCGCCACGAAACCGAGGAGGGCCGGCGCGTGCGCATCTTCACACGCGTCCCCGACCGCCCGGGCGGTCTGGCCGAGCTGCTCGAGCGCGTGGCGCGTGCCCGCGCGAACATCGTCAGCGTGGAGCACGTGCGCGAAGCGGTGCCGCTGCACGTCCGCGAGACCGGCGTGGAGCTGACGCTGGAGACCCGCGGCCCGACGCACACCGACGAAGTGCTCGCGGCGCTGCGGGCCGCGGGTTATGAGGTGAGCGGCGAGTAGCGGTCTCGTGCCGCGGCTGGGACGACCCGCGCTGCAGGGCTACGGGTGAGCGCCCAGATCCGCGCTGGCTCGCACGAACGCCCGCCAACGCTCGCGCTCGGCGGCGCGCTCCCGAGCATCCCCGCGCGGCTCGACCGTGCGCCTGTCCGGCAGCCGCAGCGCGGCGTCCTCGACGCTCGCGAACACGCCTGCGCCGACGCCCGCGAGCATCGCCGCGCCGAGCACGGTGGTGTCGGCTGGGCCGACCGACAGCGGCAGGCCGAGCGCGTCGGACTGGATGCGCAGCAGCGTCTCGTCGTTGGTGAGCCCGCCGTCGACGTGCAGGCGCTGCACCGGGGCGACGTCGGCCATCGCCTCGACGATGTCGGTGACACGCCACGCGATCGCCTCGAGCGCCGCACGCCCCACGTGCGCCGCGCTGACCGCTGGGTGCAGCCCGGCGATCACCCCGCGGGCGCCGGGACGCCACCACGGCGCGCCGAGCCCGGCGAGCGCCGGGAGCACGAGCACGCCGGCGCTGTCTGGCACGCCGGCGGCGGCCGCGGCCAGGGCCGGCGCGTCGGACGCCAGGCCGAGGCCGGTGGCGAGCCAGTCGAGCAGCAAGCCGCCCGAGAACACGCCGCCGTCCAGCGCGTGGAAGATCTCGCCCACGGTGGCGCCTGCTCCCGTGCCGGCGCCGGCCCCCGCTTGAGCGCCGTGGCCAACGCCACCGTTGCCAACGCCACCGCTCCCGCCCGGCCCGGCCCAGGCGATCGTCGGCAGCAGCCCGTCCGCCCGCGCCGGCCCGTCGGTGCGCCCCAGCACGAACACGCCGGTGCCGTACGTCGCCTTCAGCTCACCCGCCGCGATCGCGCCCGAGCCGGCCAGTGCGGCCTGCTGGTCGACGAGCTGCGCGGCCAGCGGGAGCGCCGCCGGCCAGCGCTCGTGGCGGAGCTCGCCCAGCGCACCGAAGGTGGGGCCGAGCACGGGCAGGCACTCGCGCGCCACGCCGAACACGGACAGCAGCTCCTCGTCCCAGTCGCGCCCGCCGACGGCCAGCAGCTGCGTGCGCGACGCCGTCGACAGGTCAGTGGCGAAGCGGCCACCCAGACGGTCGGTGAGGAACGCGTCGACCGTGCCCAGGCGCAGCGAGCCTTCCTCCCGCGCCCGGCGCACGCGCTCGTCGTGCGCCAGCAGCCACGCGAGCTTGCCGGCCGAGAAGTACGGATCGAGCGGCAGCCCCGAGCGCTCGACCGCGCGAGCGCCGATCTCGGCGAGCAGCGCTTCCTGGCGCTTGTCCTGCCACACGATCACCGGCGTCAGCGCGCGAGCGCTGCCGGCCTCCCACGCGAGCACGGACTCGCCCTGGTGGTCGAGGCCGGCGCCCAGGATCTCGCGCCCGTCGGCGTGCTCGAGCACCTCCGCGACCGCGTCCACGACCGCCTCCAGGATCAGCTCGGGGTCCTGCTCGACCCAGCCGGGGCGCGGGTGCGAGACGGGGACCGCCCGCCGGGCCTCGGCCACCGCGCGCAGGTCCGCGTCGAACAGCGCCGCCTTGACGGCGGTCGTGCCCTCGTCGATGCCGAGCAGGAGCCCCGAGCTCACGCTGGCCTCGGCTGCCGCCGTGGCTGCTGCTGAGGCGGCGTCGACGTCCGGCTGCGGCGCGCGGCGCGCTCCCACCAGGCGTCCGGCGAGCCCGTCCGAGGACCGTCCGTCGCCGTCGGCCTCGCTGGCGGTGGTGGCTGCGCGGGCGCGAGCGGCGCGGGCGCGGCCAGCGTGCGCACGGGCGCGGGCGAGATCGCGCCGTCGCCGGCGAGCATCCCGACCACGTGCTCGCCGATCGCCAGCGACGCGGACAGGCCCGTGGAGCGGATCGCAGCGACGTGGACGAGCGCGGGCAGTGCGCGTGAGCGCTCGATCACGTAGTTGGCGTCGCGCCCGGCCGGGCGCAGGCCGGCGTATGCGGCGATCGGCTGCGCGCGCTCGAGCGACGGGTACATGCGCCGCGCCTTCTCCACGATCAGCTCGGCCGCGTCGGCCTCCACCGACCAGTCGCGCTTGTCTACGCGCTCTCGCGCCGTCGGTCCGGCGATCACCGCCCGCCGGTCGATCGTGGGGAAGACCAGCACGCCCTTGCCCAGCGCCGAGGGCACCGGCAGCAGGATCTCCGCCAGCGGCGGATCCTCGGGCGCGGAGAAGACGAGGAACTCGCCCTTGCGCGGATACACGGCCACCAGCTCGTCACCGGCCATGCGCGCGACCTCGTCGGTGTACAGCCCCGCGCAGTTGACCGCCGCGCACACGCGCAGCAGCTCGCCCGTGTGCAGCTCGACCGTCAGGCCGTCGGGCGTCTGCGCGAGCCCGCTGACCCGCGCTCCCAGCCTGACCGTGGCGCCACCCGCGCGGGCGGCCCCGGCAAGCGCGTGGACGAACGCGACGGGATCGGTGACCGCCTCGCCCGGGACGCTCAGCGAGCCGCCGACGTCGAGGCGGACCTCCACGTGGTTGGCGCGGGCGTTCTCGGCCAGCCGGCGGACCGCTGCCAGCTCGTCCTCCCCGCTGGGAGTCAGCCGTGCGCCGCAGCGCCACACCGCCACCGCCAGCTCGTCCAGCAGCTGCTCGCGCAGGATCGCGGCGCGCAGGATCAGCCGCGTCTCCAGCGCGCCGGGCGTGGAGTCGAAGCCGGTGTGCAGGATGCCCGAGTTGGCGCCGCTCGCCCCCAGCGCCAGCTCGCGCTCGGCCTCGAGCAGCAACGCCGACACGCCGCGGCGAGCCAGCGCATGTGCGACGGCGCACCCGACAACGCCGCCCCCGATGACAGCGACCTGTGTGCCGGCGCTGGCCATGACCGGCTAGGTGAAGCGCTTGATGAACGCGAGGACCGTGTCGGCGACCTCGCGCCAGCCGCTGTCGATCGTCAGCGCGTGGCCACGGCCCGAGATCTCGACGATCTCCGTCACGCCCGCGTTGCCCGCCTGCTTCCTGTAGGAGCCGTTGGCGATCGCCCACGGCACCGTGTGGTCCTCCTTGCCGGAGACGATCAGCAGCGGGCCGCGGGCGGGGCTCTCGCTGTCGACCTTCACCTCGGTCCACGGGTTCAGGTTGGCGCTCGCCGCCTGGAAGATCGGCGCGCCGGACGCGGGCACCGCGAACGTCTCATACAGATCCCTGGCCTCCAGCTCGCTGACGGCGTTGGCGAACGCGAAGCGGAACTGTCCGTAGGTGAGCGCCACCGCACGCCTGCGGTTGAGAGGGTTGGCGAGGACCGGCCGCGCCGCGCGCAGCGCGGAGAGCGGCAGCGCGAGCACGCCGCGGAACGGCGCCGGGTCGATCGCCACGGACACCTCCGCGAGGCCCTGTCCCGCGAGGATCTGCGCGAGCAGGCCGCCGAAGGAGTGCCCGACGAGCGCCGGCTTGCGCTCCAGCCTTCCGAGCACCTCGTCGAAATGGGCGGCCACCTGCCCGACCGTCTTGCCCGCGAACACCGCGGGGTTGGCACGCGCCTCGTGGACCGTTCTCGGATCGTCCGGCCACCCGGGCGTCAACGCCGCGTAGCCCGCCTCCTCGAACACCGCCGCCCAGCGCTCCCAGCTGCTCGGAAGCAGCCACAGGCCGTGAATGAACACGACCGGCGTGCGCCCCGTCGCGTTGGCCTTCTCGATCTGCTCCGCCTCGTGGTCGGTGATCGCCGCCATGTCCGCTCGGGCGACATCATCTCACCTGGCGCCGGATGAGCGTTGGCGGCCGGGCACCGCGAGCGCCGGCGGGCGGCGCCGGGACGAGCGCCTCAGGAGCGCTGGCGCCCGGACGCCGCGCAAACGTCGTCCAGCGGGCTAAGGCAACCGGCCGCCGCTGCCGATGAGGGTCCCGTGACGATCTTTGCGCGTACGCTCCCGCCGCCGGCCCGCCGGCGCCCGGTGCACGCCCGAGGCCGGCTGCTCGGCTCGGCGCTGGCGGCCATCGTCTCGGCGGCGCTCATGTTCGCGGCTGCGCCGGCAGGCGCCGTGGTGACCACGGTCGATGGGATGACCGTTGGCGTGGCGCCTCCCATCAGCGACTCGTACTCGCCCTTCCCCGGAGGGGTTGGGACTCCCAAGACGTACGCCAACCCGGAAGGGAACCCGGTGCTGCACGGCACGGGGGTCTACGCGATCTACTGGGACCCCGACGACGAGTACTGGAGCGAATGGCAGGACGTGATTGACAACTACTTCCAAGCCGCGGGAGCCGCGAGTGGCAGTCTCGCGAGCGTGTTCGCTGTCGACGAGCAGTACACCGACAAGTCCAACCGGCCTGCGAGCTACGCCCAGACCTTCAAGGGCGCCTACACCTACACCCACGCCTACCCGGCCTCGGGCTGCGTGGATCCGAACCCGTTTGAAGTCAAAGACCAGATCCCGCTCGAACATGGAGGCACACCCACCGCGGTCTGTCTTACCAGCGCCCAGATGGCGAGTGCGATGGAAGCCGTGATCGCGGACTACAAGCTTCCCACTGGACTGGGCGACGTGTACTACCTGCTCACGCCTCCCGGTGTCACTGTCTGCCTCGATGGCGGCAAAGCGACGGGGCACTGCTCGGACTTCCAGGAAGGGAACGAAGAAAGCTACGAACACAGCTTCTGCAGCTATCACACCGACATCAATCCCGGCGGCCTGCCCACGGGCGCCGCCAACACGGTCGTCTACGCGGTCATCCCCTGGTCGGCCGGTGGCTATGGCGATTGGCGCCTCCTCGAACCCGACCAGAGGCCCGGCTGGCAGTGCCAGGACGGCGGCATCGACCCGGCCGGCGAAAGCGGCTACGAACTCGAGGAATCGAAGGAAAGAGACTCGAAGGAACAGGACGAATTTGAAGAAAAGAACGCAGAAGAAAAAGCGGAAATCGAACTTGCGAAACTCCTGGAAGGCCCGCACGAGGAGGAGCCCAACCAGCAGGAATGCCCGAACACCAACGGCGACTGCGACTACGGACTGTCCGATTTGATCATCAACCAGGTCAGCCTCCAGCAACAGGACATGGTCACCGACCCGCTGCTCAACGCCTGGCAGGACTCCAAGCACTACGAGAACACCGACGAGTGCCGCTTCCTGTTTGGACCCGTGCTTGGCGGGAGCGTCGTTGCCAACCCGTTGACCTGGGCTGGCACGCTCTTTGACCAGACCCTGGCGGAGCGGAACTATTACCTCAACGACGCGTTCAGCCTTGCCGCCGAGTTGCTCCCCTATCCTGGCGTCCCCTGCCTGAACAACGTCAACCTCGACCCCAAATTCACCGCGCCCAACGTCGTCAACGCAGGAGAAATCGTCGGCTTCGACGGCATGCAGTCAGATGTGGCCCTCGATGCGGGAGTCAAATACCCAACCACCGGCTCGCCGGAACCGAACTACGCGACCTACACGTGGAACTTCGGCGACGGCACTCCCCTGGTCTCCGGCTACGCGCCCGGCGCGCCGGCGTGCGAAACGCCCTGGTTGAGTCCCTGCGCTGCCAGCATCTTCCACTCCTACCAGTACGGCGGCACCTACGAAGTGACACTGACCGTCAGGGACGTCGGCGGCAACACGCGCAGCATCACACAGCTCGTCAGCGTCGACGGTCCGCCTGCGCCAAGCGCGGCTAGCCCAGAAGGCTCCTCCGGGTCGACCACGCAGGGCAGCGGCAGCGGCTCCCCGTCGAGCTCCGCTCCGGGCGTGCCCGCCCCGGTGGCCGCCGCGGCCGTGATCCCGCAGAGCCTGCGAACCGCTCTGCGCAAGGGCCTCGCGGTCAGCTACTCGGTCAACGAGCAGGTCGCAGGGCACTTCGAGGTCCTGCTCAGCCGCGCGATCGCTCACCGCCTGGGAATCAGCGGCGCCCCGGCAGTCGGCCTGCCCGCCGGCTCGCCCGCGGAGATCGTGATCGCAAAAGCCATCCTGGTCACGACCAAGGGAGGGCACAGCGCTCTGCACATCCAGTTCTCCAAGCGCACGGCCGCCCGTCTGGACCGCCTGCGCAAGGTCTCGCTGATGCTGCGCCTGATCGTGCGCAACGCCTCCTCGAGCAGCCCCAGCACCACGACGGTCCTGAGCAGCTTCACGCTCACCCGCTGACCGGTTCTGAGCAGCTTCACGCTCACCCGCGGCGGCTCCGGTGTCACGCTGACCACCGCTCGGTCGCTCAGTCCGAGGAGTCCTTCTTGCGCTTGGAGCGCGACTTACCTCGGAACACGAAGAACCACAGGGCGAACAGGCCGATGTAGGTGAGGCCGATCGACGCCACGGAGACGATTCCCAGCCCGGTGCTGTTGGCCGATTCCGCTTCCCCGTCGAGCGCCATCGGAAGGGAGGAGATCAGGTGCGCCAGATGCGTGAGCGCGATCGCCATCGGTCAGAGGTCCGGCCAGTGGCGCACGACGTAGCCGGCGTTGTCGGTGGGCTCGACCTGCCAGCGAGACGCGTACACGCCACTGCGCCCGGCCGTGTCGTAGAGGATTCCGTCGACGTACATGTAGGTGTGCCCGGCGTTCGCGTACACGGTGATGTACTTGCCCGGGCCGGGCACGCCCCAGCTCTCCAGCTGACCTGAGGTCTCCGGCGCGCTCAGCAGCCCGCCGGCCGCCAGCGCGTAGCTGACCGACCCCGAGCAGTCGTAGGCGTTGTCGATGAAGGAGGCGTGCCCGCCGCCGTAGACGTACGGGAAGTCCGCGATCTCGTTCGCGCCGGCGATCACCTTCTGCACGACTTCGGGAACGTCTGTGGGGATCGGGATCGTGCCGTTGCCGCCGATCGACTCGCCACCGGGGACCGGGATCAGGCGCTGTTGCTGCTGCTCCCTGGCGCTGCGTTCCACGGCCTGCATCTGCGCCAGCTCTTTGCGCACTTCCGCGTTGGACGGCGCGCCGGCCGCGACGATCGCTTCCCCGGCCTTGGCCGGCGCGGTGGCGCTGGCGTGCTTGACGGAGGCCGGGGCCGGGTAGCTGTCGGCTTCCAGGGGGTCGGCGACCTCCTTGGCGACCCCCGGATGGCTCTGCCCGGGCGGCGCTGTCGCCACCGCGTCCGTCGTGGCGCCACCGGGCGGGTCCGACTTGGCGGGGTGCGTGGGCGTCTTCACGCTCGCCCCGTGAGCCTTGGCGCCCGAGCCCGAGCCCGACCCGGCTCCCGAACCCGCACCTGCGCCCGCGCCGCCGCAGGCGGCGAGCGTGACGGCGGCCAGCAGGCAGGCGAAGGCGGCGAGCGGCTCGCGACGGGTACGCACGCTGACAAGGCTAGCGACCCCATCCGCCGGGATGGGTCGCTACCCTGATGCGATGCCCGAGGACGCCACGGCTGTGGAGATCCGGCCGCATGTGCGCCTGCTGCACGGGATGCGCCGGCCCGCCAACTGGCTGCAGCTGGTCCGCTTCGGCCTCGTCGGGGGCGTCGGGTTCGCGGTCAACCTGGCCGTGTACGCCCTGTTCGTGCATCCCGTCGGGGTCGACTACAGGGTCGCGTCGGTCGCCGCGTGGCTGGTCGCGGTGGTGAACAACTTCGTGCTCAACCGTCACTGGACGTTCGATGCGAGGGACGGCAGGGCCCACTTCCAGGCGATCCGCTTCCTGATGGTCAGCCTCGTGGCCGAGGCCTTCAGCCTGCTGCTGCTGACGCTGTTCGTGCAGGGCGTCGGCATCGACAAGGTCCCCGCCCAGGCGCTTGCGGTGGCCGCCTCGATGCCGCTGAACTTCCTCGGGAACAAGCTGTGGAGCTTCCGCTGAGAAGCCCGCGTCGTTCGCCCCGTTGAGTCCCCGTGTCGCGCCCTCGCGCCGCTGGCCGGCGGCCCAGCCGGTACCTATACTCTGACTTCCCCCCGCTCGGAGGACCCTTGTGCAGGAGATGGTGATCTATGGCGTCAGCTTCGACATGGTTGGCAAGCAGCCGATCGTGCTCCTGAAGACAGTCGACGGCAACAAGTTCCTGCCGATCTGGATCGGGCACCCGGAGGCCGCTTCGATCCTGATGAAGCTCCAGGGCGCCGGCACTCCGCGGCCGATGACCCACGACCTGCTGTGCGACATCCTCGGCGAGCTCGACGTCAAATGCACGCAGGTGTCGGTGACGGAGCTGCGCGAGAACACGTTCTTCGCGTCCATCACCCTCAGCGTGAACGGGCGCGAGCTGGAGATCGACTCCCGTCCGAGCGACGCCATCGCCCTGGCGGTCCGCTCCGGCGCGCCCATCTACGCCGCCGAGGAGGTCATCTCCGAGTCGGCGATCGAGTTCGAGCACGACGTCGAGGAGTCCGAGGACGTCGTCGAGAAGTTCAAGGAGTTCCTGGACGAGGTCTCGCCGGAGGACTTCGCCGCCGGCGACTCGTGACCGGCGGGCTTGCTCTCGCAGAAAACTCTGTATAGCCATCGCTATACAGAACCTTTTCGGGAGACACGTTCGCGCGTGCTCCGGACAGCCTTGCCGGCGCCGGTCACCACACCTCGTGGGACTCGATCAGCGTGTAAAGGCGCTTGACAGGATGCGCTCGACCAGCTCGTCGAAGCCGATCCCCGCGGCGTCCGCGGCCAGCGGGAGCAGGCTCGTTTCGGTCAATCCCGGGCCGACGTTCGTCTCCAGCACCGACAGCTCACCGGTCTCGGCGTCGAGCATCAGATCGACCCGCGCCACGCCATGGCAGCCGAGCAGCCTGTATGTCCGCAGCGCCAGCTCCCGGGCGAGCTCGCCCGTCTTGCCGGGCAGCTCCGCGGGGCACACGAACGTGGTCATGCCGATCTCGTAGCGCGAGTCGTAGTTGTAGAACTCCTCTTCCCGCGGAATCGCCTCGACGACGGGCAGCGCGAGCGGCTCGCCCGGGGTGGGCTGGGACCGCGTCTCGCCGGGGGTGGGCGGGGATCGCGTCTCTGTGTCGAGCACCGACACCGCCAGGTCGCGTCCCTTCACGTAGCGCTCGATCACGACCTTGCGGTCGTAGGAGAGCGCCCCCACGATCGCCCCGGGCAGCTCCTTGCTCGAACGCGCGAACTTCACCCCCAGCGCGGAGCCCTGGCTGGCGGGCTTGACGACCAGCGGGAACCCGAGCGTGCGCTCGACGTCCGCGAGCGCGTCGGCCACTCCCAGCTCCTTGATGGCGGTCTCCTTGAATGCGGTGAAGTCCGGCGTCGGAATGCCCGCCTCGCGCATCAGGTACTTCGCCAGCGCCTTGTCGGTGCAGCGCATGCACGCCGCCGGTCCCGAGCCCGTGTAGGGCACGCCGATCGCCTCCAGCAGCCCCTGCACGGTCCCGTCCTCGCCGTCGCGGCCGTGCAACGCCATGAACGCCGCGTCCGGCCTGCACTCGTGCAGCTGCGCCACGAGCTCCGGGCCGGCGTCGATCGCGACCACCTCGTATCCAAGTCGCTCCAACGCGTGCTGCGCCCGCGCGCCCGAGCGCAGCGACACCGTTCGCTCCAGCGAGCCCCCGCCCTTGAGCACCGCGACCTTGTTCGCGGCGTTCATCGATCCCGTCGTCGGCGTGCCGGGTGGGCGGGGTCCGATCCACCGCGGCGAGGCAGCGCGACGACATCGGCGAGGGGGGCGAGCTCGTCGGCCTTCGGCTCGGGCGCGGTCCCGGCCGCGCCTGGCGAGGAGGGCCGGCCGGGCGGGGATCCCGTCAAGGTCCCCAGCAGACCGGTGTCTCCACCCATGATCCTGCCGATCCGCCGGATCCCCTCGCGGATGTCGTCGTCGGGGACCCCGGCGAAGTTCAGGCGCATCGAGGAGCTTCCGCGCCGTCCGTCCACGTATGCGGCGCGCCCCGGCACGAACGCCACCCCCTCGCTGCGCGCCATCAGATCGGTCGTGTCGACGCCGTCTTCCAAGGTCGCCCAGATGAACAGCCCGCCCTCGGGCCGCGTCCAGCTGGCGCGTCCGCCGAAGTGCTCCTCCAGCGCCTCCAGCATGACGTCGCGCCTGCGCCGATACAGCTTCTTCAGCCGCTCCACGTACTCGACCCACGCCGGCCCGGGCGGGTGGCCTTCGCTTCCCCGCTCGGCGAAGTAGGCTGCCACGAACATCTGCGTCACCGGCGAGGAGCACAGGTCAGATCCCTGTTTGCCGAGGTTGAGCTTCTCGAGCACCGGCCGCGGTGCCACCGCCCACCCCAGGCGCAGCCCCGGCGAGAGGATCTTCGAGAACGTGCCCAGGTAGATGACCAGGTCCGAGGCGCCGCCCCGGGCGGGCGGGCTCGAGTTCTCGGCGTCGAGCGAGTACAGCGTCGGCAGCGGCTCGCCCTCGTAGCGCAGCAGGCCGTAGGGGTTGTCCTCCAGCACGAGCAGCTCGCGCTCGCGCGCCACCTCCACCAGGCGGCGGCGGCGGGCCAGCGACATCGTCACCCCGGCGGGGTTCTGGAAGTTGGGGATCGTGTAGATGAACTTCGGTCTGCGTCCCTCGCTCTGGAGGCGATCGAGCGTGCTCTCCAGATCGTCGATCGGCATCCCGTCGGCGTCCATCTCGATCTGCTCGACGTCCGCCTGGTAGGCGCTGAACGTCGGCACCGCTCCCGGATACGTGGGCGCCTCCGCGACGATCACGTCCCCGGGGTCGATCAGCGTCTTGCACACCAGGTCGATCACCTGCTGGCCGCCGGTCGTGACGATCACCTCCGCCGGGTCCACGAGCGTGCCCTCGGCCTCCATCACGTCCACGATGCAGCGAACCGTCGCCGCCATCCCTTCGGTCGGCCCGTACTGCAGCGCGCGCGCGGTCGACTCGGCCGCCACCTGCGACATCAGCTTCGCGAACAGCTCGGGCGCGAACGTGCTCGTGTCCGGCAGGCCGCCGGCGAGCGATATCACCTCCGGGCGCTCGGTCAGAGCCATCATCTCGCGCATCGCCGAGCTTTTCATGCCGCGCGTGCGCGCCGCGAACAACGCCTCGTAACGCGCTAGCTCGTGCGCGGCCGGGCGGACCCTTCGCCCGTCACCGCCTCCGCTGGTCGATCGCTTCATAGCCTCTTGCCTCTATTCGCCGCCACCCTCGCCGAACCTCGCGCCGCGACCGCCTGGCCGCCGGACGGGTCGTCTATCGTCCTGACCGATCGGAGGTCGGCCAGCACTCGCACGGTATCGCACCTCCGCGGACACTTCCGCATGAACGGCATCTTCTTCTACATCGGCCTCGGCGCCGGACTGGCGGCCGCCTGCGGGCTGCGCCCGTTCCTGCCGCTGCTACTCGCCGGCGCGCTCGGCTCCTCCGAAGCGCTGGGAGTCGACTTCGCCGACGGCAGCTTTCACTTTCTGCGGGCGAGCTGGTGGCTGCTGGTCGTCGTGGTGGCGCTGGTGCTCGCGTACGGCCTGCAGCTGCTGTTCAGGCTCGCGCCGACGATCGATCCGAGCGACGCCAGCCAGCGCGCCGATCCGCTCGGCGCGTCGCTCACGGGGCTGGGGCTGGGGGCTGGCGCGCTGCTGTTCGCCGGCACGCTGGCCGCGCACGGGGACGCGTGGTGGCCGGGTGTCATCGGCGGCCTGCTCGTGGCCGGTCTAGCCCAGCGCGCGTCCTGGCCGGTGATCCTCCGCGCGCGCTCGCGTCTGAGTGACCGCTCGGCGCGTGAGGCGCTGACCATCTACCTCGACGCGGCCGCGCTGGCGCTCGCGGCGCTCGTCGCGCTGCTGCATCCGCTCGGCTACGTGGTCATCGCGCTGCTCGCCTGGTTCGCCTGGCGGGGGCGCGCCCGCGCGGATGAAAAGTACGCGGGGCTGCGCATCCTGCGCCGCTGAGACGGCGAGTCGTTGAGCTCCCCCGCGACCAAGCTCGTCCTGTGCGTCATCGACGCGATGGCCCCCGCGATGCTCGAGCGTGCGATCGACGCCGGCGTGGCACCGGTGCTCGAGCGGCTGGTGGCGGATGGGCGCTATGTGCCCGACTGCGTCGCCGCGTTCCCGTCGGTGACTCCCGTGTGCGCCGCCTCGATCGTCACCGGCACAGGCCAGGACGAGCACGAGATCCCGGGCATGAACTGGTTTCACCGCGAGGAGCACCGCTATGTCGAGTACGGCTCGAGCTTTCGCGCTGCCCAGCGCTTCGGCATCGCGCGCCAGCTGACCGACACCGTCTACAACATGAACCGCGCCCACCTCTCGACGGAGACGCCGACGGTGTTCGAGACGCTCGACGACGTCGACGTGCGCACCGCCGGCACCACCTACCTGATGTATCGGGGGCGACACCGCCACGAGCCTCAGCGCGACACCGCCCTCACGCGCGTTGCCTCGGCGCTCGTGCGCCACGCGGTGATGGGCCCGCGCGAGCTGTTCTACGCCGACGTGTTCGCCTCGCGGCCGACCGGCTGCCGCTCGGGTCTCGGCATGCCCGGCCTGCGCGACCGCCACTCCGGGTGCGTGTCCGCGTACCTGGTCGAGCACGACCTGTTCGACTTCCTGCTGCTGTCGCTCCCGGACAACGACTGGCACTCGCACAAGCGCGGTCCGGACGCGCAGCTGCATTCGATCGGCCAGGCCGACCTCCAGCTCGCGCGCGTGATGAACGCGGCCGGCGGCGTGGATCAGTTCCTGGCCGAGCACGCCGTGATCGCGATGGCCGACCATTCGCAGGCCCCCGTCACCGCCACGATCGCGCTCCAGGACGAGCTCGCCGAGCTGGACGTTCTCGGCCCCTCTCACCCGTCCCCCAGCCGCTCGGTCCGCTCCTCGGAGGGCTCCCGCGACGGCGAGCCGCGGATCGCCGTGTGTCCTTCTCAGCGAGCGGCCATGGTCTACGCGCTGCACGAGTCAGAGCGCGACGCCATGCGCGCGTCGGTCGTGGCCCGCGCGCTGGAGATCGACGGCGTCGACCTGGTCCTGTGGCTCGAGCGCGACGCGCACGACGCGCCGCGCGAGGGCGTCATCGTGAGCCCGTCCCGCGGCGAGCTGCGCTTCGCCCCGGGTGGGCCGCTCGTCGACCCCCGCGGGGCTTCCTGGAGCGTGGACGGCGCGCTCACGGCGATCGACGGGATCGTCCAGGACGGCCGCCTGCTCACCGCCGCCTACCCGGACGCGCTGGCCCGCGCCTGGGCGGCGCTCACCTGCCGGACCTCCGGGGAGGTGCTGCTGTCGGCCGCCCCCGGCTTCGAGTTCATCGACTGGGGCCGCCAGGCGCATGTCGGCGGCGGCAGTCACGGCTCGCTGCACGCCTGCGACTCGCTCGGCGCGCTCGTGCTCAGCGGCGTCGCGCTCCCCGAGCGTGAGCCGGCCCAGTGGGCGATCCGCGACGTCGCCCCGCTGGTGCTGCGTCACTTCGGGCTCGATCGCTCGCGCTGACGTCGTTACCCTCGGCTCGGTGCGTGTCCTCGCCACAGCCGCCGCCCTCGCCGCAGCGCTCGCGCTTCCGGCCGCCGCGGCGCACGCCGCCACGACGCGCGCCGTCACGACGACCGCTGCCACGGCGACCGCGACGACGGCCAGGCCCCACACGTCGACCCTGACGAGCGCCGCGAGCTCGGAAACGCCGATCCCGGTGGCGCTCTCGAGCGTGCCCGCAAACGCGCGCAGGCTTTCCAGCGACCAGGTCCTGGCGATCGCGAACCGCCTCCCCAAGATGCGCGCCCTGCGCCGCGAATACCGCGGCTCCTTCGGCGACGTCTACGAAAAGGGCGCGTTCCAATGGCAAGTCAGCTACTTCACTCTGGGCGGCAAGAAGGAGATAGGGCTGGTCATCATCGAGGACCTGTCCGGACGGGTGGTCGAACAGTGGACCGGCTTTCAGGTCATCTGGACGATGGCGCGCGGCTATCCGGGCGCGTTCGGCAGGCACGTCAACGCGCTGTACATCTGGCTGCCGCTGTGCGTGCTGTTCATCCTGCCGTTCTTCGACTTCCGCCGCCCCTTCTCGCTGCTGCACCTCGACCTGCTCGCGCTGCTGTCGTTCTCGGTGTCGCTCGCGTTCTTCAACCACGCCCACATCTACGCGTCGGTCCCGCTCGCGTATCCGCCGCTGCTGTATCTCCTCGCGCGCATGCTCGCGCTGCTGCGGCGCCGATCCAGCCGCGACTCGCGGGGCGGGCGCCGGCGGCCGCCCCCCGAAGGGCACACCCTCGGGGGCGCAGGCAGGCTGCGGCTGCTCGTGCCCGCGCCCTGGCTCGCGCTCGGGGTGGTCTTCCTGCTCGGCTTCCGTGTCGCCCTCAATGTCACCGACTCGAACGTCATCGACGTCGGCTACGCGGGGGTGATCGGGGCGCAGCGGATCGTCGACGGCAGGCCCCTGTACGGCGGCTATCCGGCGGACAACGAACACGGCGACACCTACGGTCCGGTCAACTACGAGGCGTACGTCCCCTTCGAGCAGATCTTCGGCTGGAGCGGCACGTGGGACGACCTGCCGGCCGCGCACGCGGCGGCCATCTTCTTCGATCTGCTGGCGACGGCGCTGATGTTCCTGCTCGGCCGGCGCATGCGCGGCCCGACGCTCGGCATCGCCCTCGCCTACGCGTGGGTCTCCTACCCGTTCACGCTGTACGCGCTGGAGAGCAACTCCAACGACACGCTCCTAGCCGTGCTGGTGCTCGCGGCGGTGCTGGCCGCGAGCTACCGCTCGAAGCTCGCGCTGAGCGCCCGCGGGGGGTTGGCCGCGCTGGCGGGCCTCACCAAGTTCGCGCCGCTGGCGCTCGCGCCGCTGCTCGCCACCCATGGGCTTTTCGAGCTCTCGCCCGCCCGGCGCGTTCGCGCGCTGGCGCTGTTCGCGGCCGCCTTCGCGGGCACGGCCGCGCTGGTGTCCATCCCCGCGTTCAGCCACGACTCGCTGCACACGATCTTCGAGCGGACGCTCGTCTACCAGACCAATCGCGACTCGCCGTTCTCGGTGTGGGGGCTGTACGGGCTGCACGGGCTGGAGCGCATCGCCGAGATCGCCGCCGCCGCGCTCGCCATCGGGCTGGCGGTCGTCCCTCGCCGCGGCGATCTGGTGGGGCTGGCGGCGGCCTGCGCGGCCGCGATCCTGGCCGTGCAGTTGGGGATCGAACACTGGTTCTACCTCTACATACCCTGGTTCTTCCCGCTGGTGATGGTGGCGCTGCTCGGACGCTTCAGCGATCCCTCGGAGCCGCTGCCGGCCGCGGCATCAGCACCTGCTCGATCGAGTCGGCCCGCAACGGCTGTGAGCAGCTGATCAGCACGCCCATCAGCCACGGGTCCTCCTGCGAGGTCTCGAAGCGAATCGGCATCTGCGTGAGCAGCGACTCGATCGCCTGCTCGCGTTTGACCCCGATCACACCGCCGCGCGGACCGGTCATGCCCACGTCGGTGATGTACGCGGTCCCTCCCGGCAGCACGCGCGCGTCGGCGGTCGGCACGTGCGTGTGCGTGCCCACCACGGCCGTCACGCGCCCGTCGAGGTGCCAGCCCATGGCCACCTTCTCCGAGGTGGCCTCGGCGTGCACGTCGACGAGGATGTGCTCCACCGCGCCGATCTCATTGAGCGCCACCTCGATCTCCGTGAACGCCGAGCGGCCCGCCCGCAGATACAGGTTGCCGCTGAGGTTCACCACGCCCAGCCGGATCCCGCCGTGCTGCACAACGCACACGCCCTTGCCCGGTTGGCTGCGCAGGAAGTTGGCCGGGCGCACGATGCGGTCGTGGCTGGCCAGGTACGGGTAGATCTCGCGGCGGTGGTAGGTGTGGTTGCCGAGTGTGATCGCATCCACGCCCGCCGCGAACAGCTGATCGGCGATCTTGGGCGTGATCCCCAGGCCGCCGGCCGCGTTCTCGCCGTTGACGACCACGAATGTCGGCGCGTGGCGCTCACGCAGGATCGGCAGGCAGTCGAGCAGCGTCTGGCGCCCGATGCCGCCGACGATGTCGCCCACGAACAGGATGCTCGCCACGCCCGCGCCCCTGTCCGCGGCTCCCGCCGCGCGCGGCTCCCGCCCACCCGCGCTCCCGGCGGCCGCCTCGGACTCAGCCATACTCTGGCGATGGTGGGAGGCAGGTGACAGGCGTCTCCGAGAAGGCCCCCGAGGCTGAGCCGGCGGGGAGCGATCCGCCCAGCGTCGAGGAGCGGGAGCTCACGGACTCCGGGGCGGGCGAGCGGGCGGGCGAGCGGGCGGGCGGGCGGGCGGGCGGGCCACCATCACAGGGGCCACCATCGCCGCTCCAGCCGCCGCGTGTGATGGTCCCGCGCTGGGTCCAGCTGGTGCTGCTGCCGCTCGCGCTGCTGGCGCTGTGGGTACTGGCGAGAGCCGCGGGGAAAGTGCTGGTCATCTTCATCATCGCCGCCCTCATCGCCCTCATCCTCAATCCGGCTGTCGCGTTCCTGCACCGCTCGCGCCTTCCCCGTGGGCTTGCGGTGCTCGCCGTGTACCTCGCATTCTTCCTGACGCTGACCGGTATCGGCTTCCTGCTGGCCAACCCTATCTCCAATCAGGTGCGCACGTTCAGCGACAACCTCCCTCACATCGTCGACGAAGCCAACAAAACGCTCGCGAACGTCCAGCACGAACTGGACCACGACGGCATCCACTTGGAACTCGTCAAGCAGGGCAAAACCGCGCTGCAGAGCATCGAGAGCAAAGTGGCCAAGGAAGCCAGCAAGCTGGCCTCGTTCGGCGGCGCCCTCGCCACCGAAGCCGCCGGCGCGATCTTCGACCTGGTGCTCGTGTTCGTGCTGTCGGTGTACATGCTGCTGTACGGCGAGAAGATCGGCGCGCTCGTGCGGCGGGGGATGCCAGACGGTGACGGCTCGAAGGCGGACGACTACCCGCACCTGGTCCAGCGGGCCGTCTCCCGCTACGTCGGCGGCCAGCTGCTGTTCAGCACCGTCATGGGCGCCTCCACCGGCCTCGCGCTGTACCTGTTCGGCACGATCGGGATCTTCCCGGACGGGAGCAAGTACGCGCTGGCCTTCGCGGTGTTCTACGGGGTGATGGAGCTGGTCCCCTACATCGGCCCGATCCTGGGCGCGCTGCCCCCGGTGCTGGTCGCGCTGTTGACCAAACCGATCACCGCACTGTGGGTGGCGCTGCTGTTCGTCGGAATGCAGCAGCTCGAGGGCCATGTCGTCGCCCCCCAGATCTTCGGGCACACGCTGCGCATAAACCCGCTGCTGGTGATCTTGGCGCTGCTGCTCGGACTCCAGTTCTACGGGATCTTCGGCGCCCTGATCGCGCTGCCGATTCTCGCGGTCCTGCGCGAGACGGTCGTCTACCTCTCTCGCCACCTCACGCTCGAATCCTGGGATCGCGGCAGCAGCGGACTGCTGTGAGCGCCGTCCTCAGCGTCAGCGCACTCGCCAAGCGCTACGGCGAGCTGGAGGCCCTGCGCGACGTCAGCTTCCAGGCCGCCGCCGGCGAGCTGGTCGCGGTGGTCGGACCCAACGGCGCCGGAAAGACCACGCTGCTGTCGATCATCGCCGGGATCCAGGCGCCGAGCGCCGGCACCGTCAGCCGCCAGCCGAGCGACGTCGGGTGGGCGCCGCAGCAGCCGGCCGTCTACTCGAAGCTCTCGGTCACCGAGAACTTCGAGCTGTTCGCGCGCCTGGAGAGGGTGCCAGACCCACGCGCGGCGGTGGAGCGGATGCTCGAGCAGGCCGACCTTCGCGACCGCGAACGGGAGGCCGTCGGGCGACTGTCCGGTGGCAACCGCCAGCGCGTGAACGTCGCCCTCGGGCTGATTGCCGATCCGCCGGTGCTCGCGCTGGACGAGCCCTCCGCGTCCCTCGACCCGGGCCAGCGCGAGCGACTGTGGGAGTTCATCGCGGGGCTCCTGCGCGGCGGCACGACCGTGGTGTTCTCCACGCACAACCTCAGCGAGGCGCAGCGCCACGCCGACCGCGTGCTCGTGCTGGCCTCCGGCCGGCTGCTGTTCGACGGGGCTCCCCAGGCGCTCCTGGCGCAGGGCGGCGAGAGTGACAGCGGCGACCTCGAGCGCGCGCTCGTGCGATTCCTGCGCGAGCGCGACGGCCGGCCGGGCGCCTGATCGTGCGGGCCCGCGCATACCCGGAGGGCACGCTGTGAGATGGCTGGCGCGCAAGGACCTGCTGATCCTGCGCCGCTCGCGGCTGCTGGTCGCGCTCCTGATCGTCTACCCCGTGGCGATCGCCCTGCTGATCGGGCTGGCGATCTCGCGCAGCCCGTCGCGGCCGCGGGTGGCGATCGTGGACGAGGCTCCGCCGGGGGAAACGA
Organism: uncultured Solirubrobacteraceae bacterium; assembly: GCA_963805745.1. GTDB lineage: Bacteria > Actinomycetota > Thermoleophilia > Solirubrobacterales > Solirubrobacteraceae > Palsa-744. Next base: position 1,231,176 of record CAWDVD010000002.1, on the reverse strand, counting down.
TCGAGGTGGGCGACCAGCGCGTCGAGGTCGGCGAATACGCGCAGCAGCTGTTCGACCAGGTCCAGTCGGTGCGCGTGTCCTCACGCGCGCAGGCGATCCAGAAGGTCACCTCGGGCGAAGTGCTGGCCGCCGTGGTGATCCCGGCGGACATCGCCGCGCGCGTCTCCTCGGCCGTCGAGGAGGCGCAGCTGGAAGTCCTCTACAACGGCGACGCGCTCGAGCAGTCGCTCGTGGCCTCGACCCTCGACTCCGCGCTCGCGCAGGCCAACCTGGCTTTCTCCGAGCAGATCCAGCAGGCCGCCGCCAAGGCCATCGACGCGCTGCTTGAAGGCGGCAACGCCCCCATCCTCGGGGCGCCCGCGAACCTGATCGGGCTCACCCGGATACCCTCGACGCTGCAAGGGATCATCGCCCGCCAACCGCGCGGGCGCGACCGCACGGAACTCGAACGGATCGACGCGTTCGCCGGCTTTGCCGCCCAGAACCTGTCGCTGAGCAAGGACGTGCTCGCGGCCATCGGACAGCCGATCCGCGTGAACAGCAGGCTCCTGCACGGCCGCCGCACGCCGCTGAACACGTTCGCCGTGGTCGTGGCGGTGAGCGTGTCGCTGATGTTCGTGTGCGTCCTGCTGGCCGCCGGCGGCGTCGCGCTCGAGCGCGAGGAGCACATGCTCGCGCGCTTGGTCAGAGGCCCGCCCGGTGGGGGCGGGCGACTCATCTCGCGCGAGGCGCTGCTCGCCGAGAAGGCGCTGCTCGCCGCCGGCTGCGCCTTCGCGATCGCCTTCGCGATGCTCGCCGGCATCAGCGCGTTCGTGGCGCTCGACTGGGGTCGCGTGGGCCTGTGGCTGGTGGCGCTCGCATTCGGCGCGCTCGCATTCGGCGCGCTCGGTGTGGCGATCGGCGCGCTCGCGCGCGAGGTGCGCGCCGCCTCGCTGCTGGCCTTCGCGCTGTCGCTGCCGCTCGCCTTCCTGGCGCTCGTGCCCTCCGGGTCGGTGTCCATCGGCGTCTACGACGCGGTCAACGCGATCTCGTTCGTCTTCCCCTTCAAGGCATCCCTGGAGGCGCTCGACGCGGCCGTCAACGGCGCCTCTCCCTCGATTGGCCTCCCGCTCGTGCACCTCGCCGGCCTGATGGCGGTGTTCGGGGGGCTCGCGCGCGTGGGGCTGAGAGACGTCGAGTAGCTGGGCCGCGCACGCCTCCGAGCGCCGGAGGCGCTCACATAAACGATTCCCGGCGGGGTATCCTCGAAGGCGATGGCCTTTCCACAGACGCGCATGCGCAGACTGCGGGCCACCGCGGGCCTGCGTGGCCTCGTGCGTGAGACCGACGTGCGCGCCGGGCAGTTGGTGCTGCCGCTGTTCGTCACCGAGGCCGAGCTCTCAGTCGGCCCGCGGGCCGACCGCGAACCGATCGCCACGATGCCGGGGGTCGACCGCCTGTCGCTGGCGGCCCTCGTCGCCGAGGCGCAGGACGCGGCCGCGCTGGGGATCGCCGCGGTGATGCTGTTCGGGCTGCCCGCCGAGAAGGACGAGCACGGCTCGGGCGCGTGGGACGAGGACGGCGTCGTGCAGCTGGCCACGCGCGCGATCAAGCAGGCCGTGCCCGAGCTGCTCGTGATCACCGACGTGTGCCTGTGCGAGTACACCTCCCACGGGCACTGCGGCGTGCTGCGCGCCGATGGGGCCGGTCCGCCATCGGTTGACAACGACGCCTCGCTCGAGCTGCTCGCGCGCACGGCCGTCAGCCACGCGCGCGCGGGCGCCGACATCGTCGCCCCGTCGGACATGATGGACGGCCGCGTGCGGGCGATCAGGGAGGAGCTCGACGGCGAGGGCTTCCTCGAAACGCCGATTCTTGCCTACTCCGCCAAGTTCGCCTCGGCCTTCTACGGGCCCTTCCGCGAGGCCGCCGACTCCGCCCCCGCGTTCGGCGACCGCCGCGGCTATCAGATGGACCCCGCCAACGGCCGCGAGGCCGTGCGCGAGGCGCTGCTGGACGTGCAGGAGGGCGCGGACATGGTCATGGTCAAGCCCGCGCTCGCCTACGGCGATCTGATCCGCGCCGTCAAGCGCGCCACCCGCCTGCCCGTCGCGGCGTACAACGTCAGCGGCGAGTATGCGATGGTCAAGGCCGCAGCAGCCGCCGGCTACATCGACGAGCGGGCGGCCGTGCTGGAGATCCTCACCTCCCTGCGCCGCGCAGGCGCCGACACGATCATCACCTACCACGCAAAGGACGCAGCCACATGGCTGGCGGAGCAGACCTGACAGCAGAGCCCGAGCCGGCCGTCGTCTCGCCGCTCGCCGACGTGGCGGACCAGACGCTGCCGACCACGGCGCCGCCGAAGCTGCGCAGCCGCAAGGACGGTGCCGCAGTTGCGCTCGACGACGTCGACCGTCGCCTGCTCAACCTGATGCAGGGCAGCTTCCCGATCGCGCCGCAGCCCTACCGGCACGTGGCCGAGCTGGGCGGGGTCTCAGCGCAGGAGGTCATGGAGCGGGTTCAGCGCCTGCTCGACAAGCGCATCATCCGTCAGGTCACGCCGATCTTCGACACGCGCGCCCTCGGCTACTCCTCGATGCTCGTAGCCGCCAAGGTCGATCCCGAGCACCCGCACCGCGCGGCGCAGGTCATCAACGAACACCCCGGCGTCTCGCACAACTACCTGCGCAACCACGAGTTCAACCTGTGGTTCACGATCGCCACCGAGCCCGACTCCAAGCTCGGCCTGGAGGGCACGCTGGAGGTGCTCGCACGCGAGGCCGGCGCCGAGTCCGTGCGCCAGCTGCCGACGCTGAGGCTGTTCAAGATCCGCATGGACCTGGAGATGGAGGGCGACACGCAGGCACTGTCCAGCTCAGCCGAGGTGGCCGAGCCGATCGAGCTCGAGCCCCAGCCCTACGACGAGCTCGACATCGCCGTCATCCGCGCGCTGCAGGGCGACATGGCCGTCGTCGACGAACCGTACGCCGCCGCCGCTGCCCAGCTCGGGCTCACCCAGGAGCGCTTCCTCGACCACCTGGCCGGTATGCAGGAGCGCGGCATCCTGCGCCGCGTCGCCGCGATCCTCTACCACCGCCGCGCCGGCTTCTCCGCCAACGGCATGGGCGTCTGGCAGGTACCCGACGAGCAGATCTTCGACATCGGCTGCCGCATGGCCGCCGTGCGCGGCATCTCCCACTGCTACCAGCGCCCCACCTACGAGGACTGGCCATACTCGGTCTTCACCATGGCCCACGGCCGCTCCAAGGAGGAGTGCGACGCGGTGCTCGATTCGATCGCCGAGCGCACCGGCATCCACGAGCGCGCCACGCTGTACTCCTCGACCGAGTTCAAGAAGATCCGGCTGCTCTATTTCACGGACGACTTCAAGGAGTGGGAGCGCGCGCACGGCGCCTGAGGGCGCGTGAGCGCTGGCGGCGCCTGAGCCCGTATGTCTCGACTTCGACGCAGCGTGCGCCATCGTATTCGCGATAGAGGCGCTTGACCGACTTGACGGCCTCGCTCACAGACACGCGTTCCGCGGAGCTCTACCGGCGTGCCCTCGAGGTGATCCCGGGTGGGGTCAACTCGCCGGTGCGGGCGATGCGCGCGATCGGACGCGAGCCGATCTTCATCGCCCGGGGCGAGGGCGGCGAACTGATCGACGTGGACGGCAACCGGTTCGTCGACTACGTCTGCTCGTGGGGACCGCTGATCCACGGGCACGCCCACCCGCACGTCGTCGCGGCCGTCGTCGACGCCGCCGCCAGGGGAACCAGCTTCGGCGCGCCGACCCCCGGCGAGGTCGAGCTGGCGAGCGAGGTCGCGCGGCGGATGGAGGGGGTGGAGATGCTGCGCACGACCTCGTCGGGGACCGAGGCAGCGATGACCGCCATCCGCCTCGCCCGCGCGGCCACGGGCCGCGAGCCGATCCTCAAGTTCGCGGGCGCCTACCACGGCCACTCCGACGGGCTGCTCGCGCAGGCCGGGTCGGGGTTGGCGACGCAGGGTCTACCCGCGAGCCCGGGAGTGCCGGCGAGCGCCGCCGCGGGCACGATCGTCGTGCCGTGGAACGACCCCGACGCCCTCGTCGCGGCCACCGAGCGCCTCGAGCTCGCCGCGATCATCGCCGAGCCGCTGCCCGCCAACATGGGGCTCGTGCCTCCGGCCGACGGATTCGTGGCGCTGCTGCGCGAGCGAGCCGACGCCAACGGGGCGCTGCTGGTCCTCGACGAGGTGATCAGCGGCTTCCGCGTCGCCCGTGGCGGCGCCCAGGAGCTGAGCGGCGTGGGAGGCGACCTGGTGATCATGGGCAAGATCATCGGCGGAGGCCTGCCCGCGGCCGCGGTGGGCGGCCGCGCGGAGCTGATGCGGATGCTCGCCCCCAGCGGCGAGGTCTACCAGGCGGGGACGCTGTCGGGCAACCCGCTCGCGGTCGCCGCCGGGCTGGCGACGCTCGAGCTGCTGGACGAGCCCGCCTACATGCGCCTCGACGCCATCACCGCGAGCCTCGCCGACGGCCTGCGCGAGGCGGCAGGCGAGTATCCGGTGCAGGTGGTGAGCATGCCCGGGCTGATGACCGTCTTCTTCAGCGAGCGCCCCGTGTCCTGTTTCGCCGATGCGCAGGCGTGCGATCTTCATGCCCACGCGGCGTGGTGCCGGGAGCTGCTCGCGCGCGGCGTCTACCCGCCCCCGTCCCAGTTCGAGGCGTGGTTCCCGTCGCTGGCGCACACCGCCGGGCAGATCGAGCGCACGCTGGAGGCCGCCGCCGCCGCCTTCGCCTGCCTGCCCGAGTCCGCCACCGAGTCCGGTGGGCCGGCGGCCGGCAGATGAGCGGCTCGCAGGAGCTCAGCGTGAGCACGGACGTGCTCGAGCGTCTGTGGGCGCTGCTGCGTCGGCAGGGCGGGCTGATGGCGACGCTGGTCGAGCCGCGGGCGGAGGTCGGAGACGGCGAGCGGCGCGCGATTGGTCCCCACCCGACCGCGACCGCCTCCAGCCCGGCGAGCGTCGCCGCGCGGGGGCCGCGGGCGGCCGGCAGGCGCGAGGAGTACGAGCTGCTGGTCGAGGCGATCTACGAGGGCTACCTGCTGCACTACGGGGAGCCCCGCGTGGTGCGGGTGCCCGAGGCCGATCTGCGGCTGCTGGCCGGCGACCAGCTGTACGCGATCGGGCTGGCGCGCCTGGTCGAGCTGGGCGACACGCTCGCGGTGGCCGAGCTCGCGGACACGATCACGCTGAGCGCGCTCGCACAGGGCGCGGGCAGGCGCAAGCTCGCCGACGCCGTTTGGGCGGCCGGTGCGCGCGCGGTCGGGTGGGGTCCGAGCGAGGCCCACAGGCGCGCCAAGGAGCTCGTCCTCGCGGGCGCCCCCGATGCGTTCGAGGCGATGCGCACAAGCGCCATGGCGGCTCCGGCGTCGCCCTGAATCGCGCCTCGATATTGTTTGCCCCCGGTGTCCGACAAGCACGCAAAGCACAGGTCCAAGTACACGCTCGATCGAGGGATCCCCGGGGCGTTCGAGGGCGAGACGGTCACGCGGCGAAGGTTCATGACGGGGACGGCGCACACGGCCGGAGCGATCGCCGCCGCCTCCTTCACCCTGCCCGCGCTCGGCTTCGCCATCGGCCCGATCTTCAAGAGCACGCCGCACCGCTGGGAAACGGTCGGCACGGTCGGCCAGTTCCCCGAAAACAACTACGTGCCCGTGATCATCACGCTCGTACCGAACATCGGCGAGGCGGGCAAGTCCACGGCGTACGTGCGCAAGAAAAACCCCGCGCTCGACACCGACGTCTACGACCGCTATACGCCCTACATCGCGATCTCCGATCGCTGCGTGCACCTCGGCTGCCCCGTGCGCTGGGTGGACGCCGCCGAGCGCTTCATCTGCCCGTGCCACGGCGGCGTATACGACCTGCTCGGCCGCCCCGTGTCCGGCCCGCCGCCGCGGCCGCTCGATCGCTTCTACACGCGCGTGGTCGGCGAAGACGTGCAGCTCGGCGCGCGCTTCAGCGTGAACAGCCAGCTGCGCCGCTTCTCCCCACGCGACCCCGGCGAGCCGCTCGACGGCATCGGCCAGTACCTGTACCCGTCCCGACCCGACGCGCAGAAATAGCCCCCCACTCCGCCGCCGCCACCGTGCCCAACTTCCCCAAGCTACCCTCGCCGCCGCTTCCCGGACCGTTGCGGGAGCCGCCCCCGCGCCCCGGGGAGTCGGACGGCAACGGCGGGTCGCTGGACGGGGCGGCGCAGGCGGGGATCACGGTCGTCGACTGGGTCGACGAGCGCACCTCGCTCAGCGGCGCCGCCCGCTGGCTGATGTTCCGCAAGGTGCCCAAGGGCACCAACTGGTTCTACACGCTCGGCTCGGCCACGATGTTCGCCTTTCTCAGCCAGGCGGTCACGGGCGTGTTCCTGGCGATGTACTACCGGCCGGAACCGTCCGGGGGGGCCTACGAATCGGTCCGCTACATCACCAACGACGTGTTCCTCGGCCAGCTGGTGCGCAGCATGCACAAGTGGGGGGCGAGCGTGATGGTGGTCCTCGTGTTCATGCACATGGGGCGAACGTTCTTCTTCGGTGCCTACAAGTACCCGCGCGAGCTGAACTGGGTGATCGGGGTGGTGCTGCTGATCCTGACGATGGCGATGGGCTTCACCGGGTATCTGCTGCCGTTCGACCAGCGCGCCTACTGGGCGACGACCGTGGGCGTGAACATCAACGGCACCGGCCCGCTGATCGGCCCCTACCTCAGCGACTTCCTGCGCGGCGGCTCGGAGATCGGCGCGACCACGCTCTCGCGCTTCTACGCCATCCACATGCTGCTCATTCCCGGGCTCATGGCCGCGCTGATCGGCGCCCACCTCTACCTCGTGGCAAAGCTGGGCACCACCGCGCCGCCGTGGACCAAAGCTGAGAAGCGTCGCGAGCTGCGCGAGGCCGAGGTATAGGCCCGGTGCGTACGCGAACAGCGACCGGCGATCCGCGACCGGCCACAGCCACGCGATGAATCAGCGCGAGAAGGAGGAGTACCTCCGCGAGTACTCGATCCTGAAGTCCCAGGGCAAGCCGTTCTTCCCCTACGCCGTCGCCAAGGACGGGGCGATGGCGTGTGTCGTGATGGCGGTCATCATCGCGCTGGCGCTGGTGCTCGGGGACGAGCTGGGGCCGAAGGTGAACGCGGCGAGCACCAGCTACGACGCCCGCCCGGACTGGTACTTCTTCTTCCTGTTCGACATCCTGCGCATCATCAAGACTCCGAGCATCATCCAGCTGGCGACGATCGGAGTCCCCACGCTGTGCATGATCCTGCTGTTCCTGCTGCCCTTCTACGATCGCCGTCCCGAGCGCCGTCCCGAGCGCCGTCCGATCGCGACGCTGACGGGCATCTGCGTGATCGGCGCGATGGCGTTCCTCACCTACCAGGGCGCCAACGCCGGCACGCCGGACGCGCTGGAACTCTCGCCACCGAAGGCGGTCGTCGAAAATGGCCCGGCCGCCGTGGCCCAGTGGAACGAAGGGCGCCTCGTGGTCGCGCAGTCCGGCTGTGAGGCGTGTCACAAAATCGGCAACAACGGCAACCTCGGACCCGGACCGCCGCTCACGAACATCGCCTCGCGGCTGCCGCGCCAGGGGATCGCGCGCACGCTGGTGAACCCGACGGCGCCGATGCCCTCCTTCAAGAACCTGCCGGCGAAGAAGTTCAACGCGGTCGTCAACTTCCTCGCCACGCTCAAGTAGTCGGGGCGTGCCCGCTCGCCAGGGAGCCGAGGCGCCCCGTGACGGGGCGCACGCCGGCAGGCTGGAGGCCGGACAGGTGCGCGCGATGTTCGACCGCATCGCGGGCGTGTACGACCTCATGAACACTGCCATGACCGCCGGCCTGCACCACCGCTGGCGCGCGCGCGCGGCCGATCTCGCCCGCGTCGGTCCGGGCAGCCGCGTGCTCGACGTCGCCACCGGCACCGGGGATCTGGCGATCGAGCTCGCGCGGCGCGTCGCGCCGACGGGCGAGGTCGTGGGCAGCGACTTCGCCGAGGGCATGCTCGACCGAGCTCGCGGCAAGGTCGCCGCGAGCAACGGGCTTCAGCTGCGCCCGCGCTTCGAATGGGCCGACGCCATGGAGCTGCCCTACCCCGACGACTGCTTCGACGCGGCAACCGTCGGCTTCGGCGCGCGCAACTTCGACGATCTCACCCGCGGCCTGGCGGAGATGGTCCGCGTGGTGCGCCCCGGAGGGCGGGTGGTGGTGCTCGAGATAACGACCCCCACGCGCCCTCCGCTGTCGGTGTTCTACGGGCTGTGGTTCGACCGGATCGTGCCCGCGCTCGGCCGGGCCGCGGGCGCGGCCCTCGCCTCGAGCTCGCGCCGTCGCGGTGGGGCGCGCGACGACGCGATCGCGCAGGCGTACACCTATCTGCCCAGCTCGGTGAGGCGCTTCCCCGCCCCGGCGGCGCTGGCCGGGGAGATGGAGCGCGCGGGCCTGTCGGAGCTCGCTTACGTCCTCACCGCTGGCGGCATTGTGTCCATCCACGCCGGCACCGTCCCCCGCGAGCAGGCATCATGAGCGCAGTGAGCAGCATGACGGCCAGCGTTCCCGTGGGGGGAGTGGACGGACTAGACGCGATCATGCGCCTCGGCGGCGAGGGCCTGCGCCAGCGGATGGAGCGCGCCGAGCGCCACCTCGAGCGCGTGACCGCGCAGGCCGGCACGCCGCTCGCCTCGCACGCCAACGCCACCGTGATCGCCGGCGGCAAGCGGCTGCGCCCCCTGCTGGTCGTCCTGGCCGCCGAGTCGGCCGGGGGCCCGCCGCAGAGCCCCGGCGGGGAGGAGCGCCTGGTGCGTGCGGCAGTCGCGGTCGAGCTCGTGCACTCGGCGACGCTCGTCCACGACGACCTGATCGACGGCGCGCTGCTGCGCCGCGGGCACCCGACGGTGGCGGCCGTGGCCGGCCGGCAGATGGCGGTGGCCACCGGCGACCTGCTGTTCTCGCGGGCGTTCGCCGAGCTCGCGCGCAACGACGACGTCGCCCAGCTGTGCGCCCTCTCGCAAGCCAGCTCGGCGCTCGCCGAAGGCGAGCTGCTGCAGCGCGAGGACGCCTACGCACCGCATGTGGCCGTCGAGCGCTACCTCCGCCGCTGCGAGCTGAAGACCGCCGCGCTGTTCGAGGCGGCCTGCCGGCTGGGTGCGCTGACAGCCGTCGAGGGCTCGACCGCCCTCGCCAACGCGCTCGGTGCGTTCGCGCGGCGAATCGGGCTGGCCTTTCAGATGCTCGACGACGTGCTCGACGTGTCCGGTCCGGTGGAGCGGACGGGCAAGTCGCGCGGCACCGACCTGCTGGACGGCACGGTCACGCTGCCGCTGATCCTGGCTCGAGAACGCGAGCCGGAGCTAGCCGCGTTCGACCTGGCCTCGCTGGACGGGGTCGGCGGGACCGCGAAGATCGAGGCGCTGTGCGAGCGCATCGCGGCGACCGGCGCGCTGGACGAGGCCCGGGAGCAGGCGCTGGCGGTCGTGGCCAAGGCCAAGGCCGCGCTGCCGGAGATCCTCCCGGATGGCCGCTCGGCGCTGCTCGGCCTGGTGGCGGACGCGGTCGTCGGGCGCTATCGCTGAGCGCCCAGATCTCGCTCGGCGCTCAGAAGTCGCTCGGCACGATCAGGTCGGCGTCGAGCGCGCGCACGAAGAACTCGATCTCCTCGGACATGTTCGCGTGCGTCATCCGCCTGAGGTCTCCGAGCAGCGCGCTCGACCCCCGGTCGAGCTCGTCGTCGAGTCGTTCCACGGCCGTCTGGTCGAACACGCCTTCTCGCCGCGACTCGCACTCGGGGCAGCGCAGCACGATGCGCCAGTGCCGGGGGCCCTCCTCGGACCAGTCGAGCGGGTAGACGAGCTCGCCGGCGCAGTGGAAGCACATGTGCAGCTGCGCCGGCGTGCAGGTGCCGTCCGCGTGCTGCCCCGCTCCGGGGTAGACGGCGCCTGTCGGCTTGCCCAGCCGCTGTGGCGGATGGGGCTGGATGTCGGGCTCCTTCTCTGATTCCATCACGGGCTCTGAGTCGTCATCGACGCGCGGAGCTGGAGCCTTTAGCTACGTGGAGGAACACTGGCGCGGTGCTACGTTCATAAGCCCATGGCCAGCGCGATCCGCACGATCGGCCACGAGGATCGGCTCAGCCTCGTGGACCACCTCGAAGAGCTGCGCACGCGCCTGATCGTCAGCGGGGTGGTGCTGGCAGTGGCGTTCGGCGTGTGCTTCTGGCAGAACCACGCGCTGCTGAAGGTCATCAACAGACCGCTGACAAGCCAGACCAAAAAGCAGGTCGCCAAGGGGCAGGGGACCGTCGGGCAGGCGGCGCTCGCTCAGCAGGGGTTGCTGAAAGTCGCCGCCGACACGCAGGCCGCGCTCGGGGTGCTTGCGGGATCGCACAGCGGCCTCTCGGCCGCGGCGCGCGCCCAACTCTCACCGCTGATCGCCGCGCTCAAGGCCGACGTCGCCAAGGTCCCGCGCACTCCCCCCGCCGACAATCCGGCGACGCTCGGCGTCGGCGAACCGTTCACGACGACGATCACCGTGACGCTCTACTTCGCCCTGATCGTCTCGTTGCCACTGATCCTGTATGAGCTCTACGGCTTCGTCCTGCCGGCGCTGAAGCCGCACGAGAGACGCGTGGCGATGCCGCTGTTGACCGCGGTCCCGTTCCTGTTCGCGGCCGGTGTGGCGTTCGGGTACTTCGTCGTGCTGCCGGCAGCGATCCACTTCTTCGTCAACTTCAACTCCAACGAGTTCAACGTGATCGTACAAGCGGGCCCGTACTACAGCTTCGCCGCGACCATCCTGCTGGCGATGGGGCTCATGTTCCAGGCGCCCGTCCTGATCCTGGGCGCCACCCGCCTGGGGATCGTGACCCCGCGGCAGCTGCGCAAGGGTCGCCGCTTCGCGATCGTCGCCTGCGCGGCGATCGCGGCGCTGCTGCCAGGCGAAGTGATCACGATGCTGTTGGAGACCGTTCCGCTCTACCTGCTCTACGAGGCGAGTATCCTGCTTGCATCGTTTGTCGGGCGCAGGGATCGTGGCCGCAGCGATGAGGGCAGTGCGAGGACCGAGGGCGCCGGGTATCCGGCGGAGGATCCGGCGCCACCGTCAGAGGACAACCGAGCGGAGCCGACCGTGCAGGACTTGATCGACCACACAGACCCAGGACTGTCGGACTGATGCTGTTCGATCTCAGGGGTCGCGGGCGTCGCCGCACGGTGCGGGTCCTCTACACCGGCCTTGCGCTGCTGATGGGCGTGGGCCTCGTCGGCTTCGGGATCGGCGGCGGCTTCGGCAGCGGCGGGATCGTCAACAGCCTCACCAACAGCGAAGGCTCCAACGCCGCCAGCTTCTCCAGCCAGATCAAGAAATACCGCAAGCTCACGGTGGAGCACCCGAACGACGCGAGCGCATGGGAAAACCTCACGAAGAACCTGCTGCACGAAGCCGGCAGCGAAGCGTACGTCACGAGCTCGGGAGCGGTGACGAGCAAGGGCAAGGAACTGTTCCACGAAGCGTCCGAGGCGTGGGACAGCTACGTCGCGCTGAACCCTCCCAAGCCCAGCGGCGAACTGGCGCAACTGATGGAGTCGGTGTACAGCGAAGCGGGCCTCGACGAACCGGCGAAGGAGGTGGAAGTCCTGCAGATCGCGGTCGCCGCCCGACCGACCGACGCGGCGCTGTACGCGCAGCTCGCCGAGTACGCCTACAGGGCGAAGAACGTCGGCGTCGGGGACCTGGCCTCCGAAAAGGCCGTCAGCCTCGCCCCGGCCTCCCAGCGAGCGAAAGTGAAGGAGGAGCTGGCCGAAGTCAAGGCCAATCCCTCCGGCGAAAAGACCTACACGACCACCACGAACGGCAAGACCTACGTGGGCAAGCTGAACTCCAAAGGGGAATTCAAAGCGACCGAAGTCAGAACGACGTCGACCACCGCCGGGAAATCGTCGACCACCAAGGCGAAGTAGCCCGCGACGCGCGCGCCCGGACGGCGAGGCTGCCGGCGGCGTGCGCGCTTGGCTAGAATCTCGGATCGAGCCGGCCGATCTCGCCGGCGCCCTCACGGGCCGTTAGCTCAACCGGCAGAGCAGGGGCCTCTTAAGCCCAAGGTTCCGGGTTCGATTCCCGGACGGCCCACTCGCGCACGTGCCCGCAGGTCGGCCGGAGACCCTTCACAGGCTGCTCCACGTCACTGGAAGATCTCGGTCGTGCAGTCGCCGCCGGGCAGGTGGATCTCGTGCGGGCGGGCCCCGTCGGCCTGCTCGTGAAAGTCGACGAAGAAGTCCTGGTCCAGCGCGTAGCTGCCGTCGGGCTGACGGTCGAGCTTGGTCAGCCAGCCGCGCAGCTCGGGGTAGAACTGGTTGTCCCAGGTCGAGTACAGCGAGTTGGTCACGTACACACGCGCACCGTCAAGCGAGCACTGCAACATCTGCGGGCCGCCGGTCAGCGGGGCGCTCGCCCGCGGATGCCCGCCGTCGCGCCCGAGCAGGCCCCCGAGCCAGGTCTGCGAGCGCAGCTGCGGGTCGCTGGGGTCGCTGACGTCGTAGTGGCGCAGATCGCCGTGCAACCAGTTCGAGAGGAACAGGTCGCGGTCGTCCAGCGACAGCACCAGGTCGGTTATCAGTCCCGGCACGCCGCCCGGCAGCGGCCAGCTCTCCAGCGGCTCGTTGGCGACGTCGATCACCTTCTCTGCCTGCCACGAGCCGTTGTCCCCATGGAAGCGGATGATGTTGCTCGAAAGCGTCGCTCCCACGAACCCCTGGCGGCTGTCGGGATCGTGCTGCCAGCGGATCTCCAGCGGGATCAGGCCGTCGTCGCCTAGATCGATGCTCTGCACCTTGGCACGCCGCTCGAGATCCCAGAAGTGCAGCCGGCGTCCGTACTTGCCGGCTGCCACGTCCGCCGGGTCGAACCCGTCCTGGAACGTGTTTGGAGCGCCCCACTCGCTCGACACGAGCGTGTTCTGGCGCGGCTGGTACCAGAAGTCGTACATGAACTCCTGGTCGCCGCGCTCGCTGGCCCACTGGCCGACCACCGAGAAGTCGCGCGCGTCGAGCACCGCCAGGCCGCCCGGCAGGTTGCCGTCGCGGTCGCCGAGCATCGACACCGTCACGATGTCGCCCGGCATGCAGTGAACGGTGTGGGGGGTGCTCAGCCCGGTCTTCTCGATGATCTCCTGCGGCTCGATCACGTCGCGCACGCGCGGCGCCCGCGGATCGGACACGTCGAGCACGTGGATGCGCGAGGAGCGGAAGCCCGGCACCACGAGGGTGTCTCGAGTCAGCTGCGAGTGGCATGCCGAGGAGCACGCGTTCCAGCCGAAGTGGTGGAGCTCGTCGCCCACGTTGGGCATGTCCGTTCGGTGCACGATCTGCCCGTAGCGCTGCGAGGCGGGGTCGACGTCCACCACGGCGATGAAGTCCGGTCGCGCGATGCCCGTGCCCTCGTACAGGCAGGCGACGTAGATGAACGTCTCGGGCGGCTGGCGCGCGGCGAGGCGGGGAGAGGCGTAGCCCGGCCCTGTGTGCTCGTGCTCGTCGGCGTGACCCACGGTTCGCTCCTTTCGTCGGGGTGTGCTTTCCGAGCAAACCATAGCAAGCCGATTGACATTATGAGCTTTATACGGGGACTGCTCAAGCTGGTGCTTGCCGGCAGCTTACGAGCGGCCGAGGACAAAAGCTCATAAAATCGGTTGACATTATGCGGATTCTGTTCTAGGGTGCGCTCCGCGGGCCCGGGTCAACCGGCTCGCGACCCACAGATCACAACCCAACATCAAGAAAGGCAGAACAGAAATGCTCCAGCTAACGTCCTCGAGTGCGCCCCGCAGCGGGTTGCAACGACGTCTCCAGATGGTCATCGGCGCGGTCACGATAGTCGTCGGCGCTGCTCTCATAGCGCTCGCCGGCGCCAGTGCCGCACTGGCGGCGCCAACGTCGCCGCCGCCGGTGACGATCCTGACCTCCTCGCCGTTCGTCGGGCAGGGCGGGGACTTCTTCATCTCCCCGTTCGGCGACGCCAGCACCTACGCCAATGGCCCCGAGATCGTCAACAGCCGGGGCGACGTCGTGTGGTTCAAGGCCGTCCCCGCGGGCGAGGAGGCGAGCGACTTCCGCGTCCAGACCTACGAGGGCCGGCCGGTCCTGACCTGGTGGCAGGGCACCGGGCTCGGCGGGCTCTCCAGCGGCACCGACTACATCTACAACGACCACTACCAGCAGATCGCCACCGTCAACGCCGGCAACGGCCTCAGCGCGGACGGCCACGAGTTCCTGATAACGCCATGGAACACGGCGCTGATCCTCTCCTACACCACCGCCACCGCGAACCTGACGTCGATCGGCGGCCCGGCGGATCAGACGGTGATCAACGGTGTCGTGCAGGAGATCGACATCGCCACGGGCCAGGTGTTGTTCCAGTGGAACAGCGAGGATCACGTCCCGTTCAGCCAGAGCGAGCAGCCGCTGCCAGCCTCGGCGAGCTCGCCCTGGGACTGGTTCCACATCAACGCCGTGAAGCTGGACACGAACGGCAACCTGCTGATCGACGCGCGGGACACGTGGACGACCTACGAGGTGAGCCTCGCCAACGGCAACATCATCTGGCAGCTCGGCGGCAAGGACTCGAGCTTCGCGCTGCAGGCGGCGCCGGGACAGGTCCTCGACAGCGCGGGCGAGATCTTCGCCTGGCAGCACGACCCGGAGGCGTTGGGCAACGACACGTACACGTTCTTCGACAACGAGTCGTCGGGGACGCCGCTGCTGCCCTACAGCCGCGCGATCACGGTCAAGCTGAACCAGCGGACCAAAGTCGCCACGCTGGTGGCCTCCGAGGACCAGCCCGAGGGCCTCTCGGCACCGTCGCAGGGCAACGCCCAGACGACATTCGAGGACAACCTCGTCGTGGGCTGGGGGGCGCTGCCGTACTTCTCGGAGTTCGACCCGTCCGGCAGGCTCGTCTTCAACGCTGAGTTCCCGGCCGGTGTGAACACCTACCGCGCCTACCAGTTCCCGTGGCCGCCGAGCCAGGGATTCGGCGGGCCCTTCGGCCTGTAGGACAGCCGAGCGGTTCGTGACGCACGGTGCGAGCACGGTCCGGGATGCGCGTCAGCGCACCACCGGGCCGTGCCGCGCCGGCGTGCTTGTACCGTTGAGCTGTGTCTCCCCGCGCGCGCATCCTGGCGTTTGGATCCGCAGCCGTGCTGGTGATCGCCGGCGGCGCGTGCGCCGCCCTGGTCAGGGGGCTGACCGGCGAAGTGCTCACGATCGTGCTGATCGCCTCCGGGCTGGGTGGAGCCCTGCTGCTGGTCTTCCTCGAGATCGGCCTCGGCGAAGAACGCGACCTGGCGCGCGATGAGGAGCGCCGGCGCGGGCGGGAACGGCGAGCTCTCGACGCCAGCCGGCGCCCACGGCCGACCCGCTGGCCGCGGCGCCGCGGCTGATCTACGGCGGGCCGCCGCCGAAGCCACGGCAGGAGCCCCGTAAGAGGAGCTCAGGAATGCGCCATGCGCTCGTTCGCGCCGATGATCGTCTGCCGGCCCGCATCCGTCCACACGGTCTGCTCCCGGCCGGGCCCCACGCCGATCAGCGCGACCGGCGCGCCGACGTGCTCGGCGATGAAGTCCAGGTACTCGCGCGCCCCGTCGGGCAGGTCCGAGATCGTGCGGCACTCACCCAGGTCCTCGCTCCAGCCGCCGAGCTCGGTCAGCTCGGCGGTGGTGTGGTGCAGCACGGTCTGGTGGTAGGGGAAGTCCTCGAACTCGGCGCCGTCGGCGCCGCGGTAGCTCGTACACACCTGCACGCGATCGAGCCCGGACAGGACGTCCAGCTTGGTCACCACGAGCGCCGTCAGCGTGTTCAGACGCGCGGCGTAGCGCAGGGCGACGAGGTCCAGCCAGCCGGTGCGCCGCGGGCGCCCGGTCGTCGTGCCGAACTCCCCGCCACGCTGGCGGATCGTCTCGCCCATCTCGTCGTGCAGCTCGCTCGGGAACGGGCCGGCGCCCACGCGCGTCGTGTACGCCTTGGAGATGCCCCAGATCTCGTCGATCGCCTTCGGCCCGATGCCGCTGCCCACGCACGCCGCGCCGGCCAGCGGGTTGGAGGAGGTGACGAACGGATAGGTGCCGTGGTCGATGTCCAGCATCGCCCCCTGCGCCCCCTCGAGGATGACCGTCTTGCCGTCGTCGAGCATCTCCCACATCAGCTTCGAGGTGTCCGCGATGTGCTGCTCCAGGCGGTGGCCGTAGATCAGGTACTCCTCGGTCATCGTGTGCAGGTCGAGCGCCGGGTCCTTCTCGAACGGTCGCAGCGACAGCCGCTTGGGCTCCATCGCCGCGACGATCTTCTTCTTGAGGATCTTCTCGTCGAGCAGGTCCTGCACGCGGATGCCCAGGCGCGCGGCCTTGTCCGCGTAGCACGGGCCGATCCCCCTGCGCGTGGTGCCGATCTGCAGGCTGCCGAGCTTGGCCTCGCCGGCGGAGTCCAGCAGCAGGTGGTAGGGCATGATCAGGTGCGCGTTGGCCGAGATGCGCAGGCCGCTGACGTCCACGCGGCGCGCGCGCAGAGCGTCGAGCTCGTCGATCAGCACCTTCGGGTCGATCACGACGCCGTTGCCGATCACACAGCGCTTGCCCGGATACAGGATGCCCGAGGGGATCAGGTGCAGCTTCCACTCCTGCTCGCCCCTGACGATCGTGTGCCCGGCGTTGTTGCCCCCCTGGAAGCGCACGACCGCGTCGCCGTGCTCGGCGAGCAGATCGGTGATCTTGCCCTTGCCCTCGTCGCCCCACTGGGCGCCCACTATCACTATGCCTGGCATGCGCAGTGGAGTTTAGGGACGCGCTCAACCCGGCCCGGAAGGACTCAGCCCGCGCGACCCGCGACGTCCGTCTGCTCGGCGCGAAACTCCCGCCGCTTGTCCTCGCCCCACAGCGGGATCAGATCGCCGCAGATCTCCACCAGGCGCGAGACCGTGCGCGTACCCAGCCGCTCGGAGAGCTCGTCGGGCATGAGGTTGGTCGTCGCCACGATCGGCCGCTCGGCCTCGTAGCGGGCGTTGACGATCGAGTACAGCTGCTCGAGCACCCAGTCGGTGCGGTTCTCCGCGCCGAGGTCGTCGATGTGCAGCAGGTCCACGGCCGTCAGCCGGTCCATGAAGTCGAGCTTGCCCTCCTGGGAGTCCATCGACTCGCGCAGCAGGTTGAGCAGGCGCGGGAGCGAGTAGATGGCGACCGAGCGTCCCGCGTCGAGCGCCGCTTTTGAGACGAGCATCGCCAGCGTGGTCTTCCCCGTGCCCACGTTGCCCTGGATCCACAGCCCCCGCCCGGCGTCGATGTTCTCCTCGATCGCCTGCACGTAGCGGCGAACCGAGCGAATCTGATCGGGGGCGGTCCTGGCGATGTCGCTCACCGGCGGGCGGTCGAACGACACGCCGCGATAGCGGCGCGGGATGCGACCGGCAAGGCTCTTGGTGCGCGCGCCGGCGATGCGCGCCGCCCGGCAGCGGCAGTCGCTGGCCGTGTTGGTGGCCTCGTCGACCACGAAGCCGCTGCCGTCGCACAGGCCCAGCGGGCAGGCATCCCGCCCGCCGGCGCGGGCGCGGTGCGCTGTGAGCTCGAGCGCCTCCCCGCTCATTGCGCGTAGCGCTCGCTCGGTGGCCCATCCTGGGTAGGTAGGGCAAGCCGGACAAGGACGCAGGGAGCGTGGCGTGCTTCGCACGCGAGCGACCGAGGACGCCGTCCGGCGCCGCCATACGTGCCCAGGATCATTGCGCGTAGCGCTCGCCGGCGTAGTTCATGAACTTCGGGTACTCCTTCTGGAAGGTCAGCGTGACTTTCCCGACCGCGCCGTTGCGGTGCTTGGCGATGATCAGGTCCGCCTCGCCGGGGCGCTCGGAGTCCTCGTTGTAGTACTCGTCGCGGTAGATGAACATCACCAGGTCGGAGTCCTGCTCGAGGTTCCCGCTCTCGCGCAGATCCGACAGCTGGGGTTTCTTGTCGGGGCGCTGCTCCACGGCGCGACTGAGCTGCGACAGCGCGATCACCGGCACCCCCAGCTCGCGCGCCAGGATCTTCAGGCCGCGGCTGAGCTCGCCCACGGCGGTCACGCGGCTGTCGTAGCGGCTGTCCGTGCGCATCAGCTGCAGGTAGTCGATGATGATCAGCCCGAGCCCTCCCTCGCACTGGCTGTGCAGCCGCCGCGCCTTCGCGCGGATCTCCAGCATCCCCACGTCGCTGGAGTCATCCACCCACAGCGGCGCAGCCGCCAGGCGCTGGCTGGCGCTCAGGATCTTCGGCCAGCGCTGCTCGGCCACCCGCCCCTTGCGCAGCTCCTCGCCCTTGATCCGCGCCTGCGAGGCCACGAACCGCTGCGCGAGCTCGGCCTCGGCCATCTCCAGCGAGAACAGCGCCACCGGCTTGCCGTGCTCGACGGCCGCGTTCTCGGCGATGTTGCACACCAGCGCGCTCTTGCCCATCGCAGGGCGGGCGGCGATGATGATCAGGTTCCCCGCCTGGAAGCCGCCGGTGATCTCGTCCAGGTCCTTGAAGCCGGACGGGGTGCCGGTCAGCGAGGTGCCCTCCAGCGACAGCCGATGCAGCTTGTCGAGCTCCTCGTGCAGCACCTCCTCGATCGCCCTGAAGTCCTGCTGGCGGTCGTCGCGCGCGACCTCCAGCATCGCCTTCTCCGCCAGCTCGACCAGCTCACGCGGCGGCGCCTGGTGGCCCAGCACGCTCTCCTGGATCTCATACGTGCTCTTGAGCAGGCGCCGCAGCAGAGCGTTCTCGCGCACGATCTGCGCGTAGCGGCGGGCGTGTCCGGCGGCAGGCACGACGCCGGTCAGTTCGTCCACCGTCGCCGGGCCGCCGACGTCCTGAAGCTTGCCCATCTGACGCAGTCGGTCGGTGACCGTCAGCACGTCCACGGGCTCGCTCTCGTTGTACAGCGCGAGCATCGCTTCGTAGACCGTGCCGTGGCGCTCGCGGTAGAAGTCGTCCGCGCGCAGCCCCTCTTCGATCACCAGCGCGTACAGCGAGCGATCCGACAGCAGGATCGCGCCGAGGACCGACTGCTCCGCGTCGAGGTTGTGCGGCGGCGTGATCACGCTCGCGGAGGCGCCCGTTGCGCCGTTGGCTGTCGAGACGGCGCTCATGGCCATGGTTGTGTCGAGTCTAGGTCGCCCCCGGCCGCCGCCCCGGCGGCCTCCCCGCTATCTCGGAAGAATTCGCTCCCGGAAGTATGTCTCCACGACACGTACACTCCGAAAGTATGTTCGGGGGAACGGACGTTCCCTCCGGAGAATGGGGCGTGTGGCTCTACAGAGCCAAATCTAGCCGGACGAGTGGGCCTAGCCCGCAGCTGCCTGCCGACAGTCGGTCAACGAGTCTGGGATCGTCGGCGGTTCACGAGGCTCGCTCTCGACTCCGTTCGTGGCCACCGTTGGCGAGGTGTCCACGAGGATCTCGGCGATGATGTCTCCAGCGCGAAAGGCGAACGGCAGATTACGCGCCCACACCTCAGCATCTTCGCTCGCGGTCAACTGCCGGCCGGTAGACATGTCGATCACGGGAAGCATCCCGTCGGCAACCAAGGCGCTCTCGCCTTCGATCTCGACCTGGTTGCCCTGCGCGATGACCGTGACTCGCGGGCGAAAGCGCTGTTCCCCCGCCTCCTCATCGTAGAAGGGGCTGCGAATCGACACGACAACCATTGGTTCTTCCTTTGCCTTCCGTTGGCACCCTACAAGGGTGCTCATCGACCTCCATCGCGTTCTGCTTGAGGCAACACTACCCGAGTATCGCACGAAACCAACCTCTCGCGCAACTATTAGTACGCGCCCAGTGGGGGGATTTCCTGCCTGGCGAGCATCGATTCTGCACGCGTTTGCAGGGCATTTACGCGCGGCGCGTCGAGAAACCGGCGTAGGCCATGTAGGTCTGGGCTGGCCAGAAGCTGCTGGAGGGCCTGCGTCTCGTGCGGATGCAGGGCCCTGCGGTTCGCAGCGGCGCGTTCAGCGACAAAGACCGACGCATTGCAGCGGTGCCCTGGCAACGCAAATGCGTATCCGTGGTCGATGAGCGCGAGGGTGCGTGTTTCGGCCTCATATCGGAAGTTGCTGGTATGCCGATCCTGCTGCCCGACGAGGGCGTCCCAGAGGGCGGCTGCGTCCGCCTGCGCCTGGGCCTGTTCAAGGACGGTTGGCAGCGCTACGGGTATGCCTCGGCGTTTGTTGATGACCGCCCCCGCGCCTATCGCGCCGATGTTGCGAAAGACAGCCGTTGGCAGCAGTTGATCCCACGGCCCGCCCATCGCCTCGGCGAGGCGCCACGCGGCGACCTCGTGTAGGACGACCTCGTAGGGGTCCTGCTGATAGTTCGCGCACGTTGCGGGATTCTGGCCTTCAAACGGCTTGAAGATGGCCTCGGCACGAGATGCGAATACAACGAGATAGGTTTCGTTCCCGCCGGGATTTGCCGTTGCGTGAGGCTGGCAGGACAAGACCACTTCGGTGAAGAGGCCCCTTTCTAGCAGGCTCGCCCGATCCGCGTATACAGCGAGCAGCGCTTGGATGCGTTCCTGAAAGTTCACCGCGCCCGACGGTAGTTGATCCGCACCGAAAGCGCCAAGCCGCGCCAAATCGCCTTATACAGAGGCTTTATACTTGCCCGCCGTAGGACGGGAACTCGGCCAAGCGGAGCACGTGAGGCGACTCGGCCCCCGCCGCGTCAGCGGCCGGGGACGATCGACACACGTGCGGAGCGCTACTTCTTGGCCACGACCATAGTCTTAATCGTGGCGGTGACGCCCTCGACCACATCGACGACGACCATGTACGTGCCGACGTTCTTGATCGGCTCGGGGAGATGCACGTTGCGTTTGTCCAGCCGCAGCCCTCGCGCTTCGCGGATCGCGCTGGCGATGTCCTGCGCGGTCACCGACCCGAACAGCCGCCCGTCGGCGCCGGCCTGCTGGGGGATCGTGAGGACCGTCCGGTTGAGCAGGTTGACGTTCTCCTGCGCCCGCTCGACCGCCTCGCGCGCGGCCCTCTCGACCGCCGCCTGGCGCTGGCGGACCGTTTCGATCGCGCCCTTGGTCGCCGGCTGGGCGAGCTGGCGCGGGATCAGGTAGTTGCGCAGGTAGCCCTTGGAGACGTCCACCACGCTGCCCTGCTCACCGAGCGTCTCGACGTCCTTGAGGAGTATCGCTTCGGGCATGCCAGGCGCCTAGCGTTCGCGGTCCCGGTCGCCGCGGTCGCGGCGGGGGCTGTCGTCGCGACCGCCCTCGTTCACGTACGGCAACAGCGCCAGCTCGCGCGCACGCTTGACGGCGCGGGCGATCTGGACCTGGTGGCGCCGGCACGAGCCGGTGATCCGCCGCGAGCGGATCTTTCCCTTCTCGGAGATGAACTTCCGCAGCGACGCCACGTCCTTGTAGTCGACCTGCTCGACCTTGTCGCGGCAGTGCTGGCACGGCTTGCGCCGCCCGCTGCCGGGCCCGCCCTTCTTGTCGCGCCGGCGAACCGGCTTGCCGCGACCGCGCGCTTTGGCCATCAGCGTCCTCCGCCGCGGCTGCGGTGTCGTGCTGGCATGGCTACTGTTGAAAACACGGGGACCTCGCTGTACTGGCTAGAACGGAATGTCGTCGTCGCCGGCGGCGCCGGAAACCGGTGCGGGCTGGAAATCCCGTTCGTCGACCGGGATGTCGCTGCCCCTGGAGGCTCCGTCGCCGGCTGACCGATCTTCGATCGGTCCGCCTCCGCCTGAGGCATCGTCGCGCGAGCCCAGGAACTGCACCGAGTCGGCAATGATATCGACTGCCTGGCGTTTGGTGCCGTCCTGGGCCTCCCACTCGCGCCACTCCAGCCGGCCGTCGATCGCCACCGGGCGTCCCTTGGACAGGTAGCGGGCCGCGTTCTCGCCCTGCGCGCCCCACACCGTGACGTTGAAGTAGTTGGGCTTGTCCTCCCATTCGCCCGTGCTTCCGTTCTTGCGGCGCGTGTTGCACGCGAGGCGCAGGCTGCACACGGACGTGCCGCTCGGCAGCGAGCGCAGCTCCGGGTCGGCGGTCAGGTTTCCGGTCAGCACGACCCTGTTGATGTTGGTGGCGGCCACGGCTGCTCTTCCTTTCAGCTTGTTGCTCGTCCGGTGTGGGGACTCGATCCGGTTGGTCGAGTTCGAGCTTCGAGTCTAGAGGGGACCGCCGGTGCGACTCTCGTGCCCTCCGGCGGCGACCCCGCTCATTGCGAGGATCGCTTCGCCCGCGAGGAGGTGCGGAACACCTCGTCCCAGTATGGCGCGCTGATCCCGAAGCCGCGGGTGTCGTCCTGGAAGTGGTGGCGCATGTGCCGCTCGCGCAGCGCCCTGCCCAGTCGCCCGCGCGGGCGGAAGTGGTGCAGGTAGTAGTGGGTCAGGTCGTACACCAGGTAGCCCGCGAAGAAGCCCGCGCCGAGGGCGGGCGCGTAGCGCGAGCCGAAGATCAGGTACAGCACCCCGAACACGACCGCCCCCAGCGGGATGCTCACGGCCGGCGGCATCACCAGGCGCAGCGGGTCGTTCGGGTGGTCGTGGTGGACGCCGTGGATGATCCAGTGCAGGCGCGCCCCGAACCCGTCCTGCGGCTCGAAGTGGAACACGAGCCGGTGCAGCCAGTACTCGAACAGCGTCCACAGCGCGTAGCCACCCGCCGCCAGGCCGACCGCCGCCGGCACGCTCACGCTCGACAGTCCCCACGCGCCCAGCGCGATGATCGCCGGGAGGAAGATGATCACCGGCACCGCCGGGTGCACGCGTGAGAGGGCGTCCAGCGCCCTCGAGTCGAACATCGGCGGCGACGCGCGCAGCACGTCCGTCCTGACCACCGCCTGCGGCGGCGGTGCCCCGGACAGATCGGTCATGTCCTCAGCCTCGGCCCAGCTCATGGGCCGATGTTATTACGCTCGCGGCCCGCGCGTAAGGGCTGGCGCCGCTTCTCGGCAGCCGGTCGGCGGCTACGCGGGCTCGGCAAGGGGGATCTCGACCTCGATCTCCACCTCGACCTCGCGGCTCGGCTCCGCCTCGGCCTGGGGATCGGCCTCGGCGCGGCGGACGGATGCCGCGGCCGAGCGCATGTCGGGCGCCTCCGGGACGCCCGGCTTCAGCTTGATGATGCGGAAGCGCAGGACGTCGTCGATGATGCGCAGCGAGCGATCGAGGCCGCCGAGCAGATCGGCCGTGCCGGCGTGGAACTGCAGCAGGTGGTACTCGGCGCTCGCCTTTTTGTCGATCGGGTAGGTGAGCGGCCGCTCGCCCCACTCGTCGTGGCGCAGCAGCTCGCCCTGCGCCTCGATCGCGGCGCGCGCGTCGGCGACTATCTTCGCGCGCGCGCTCTCCTCGGCCTGCGGGTCGAGCAGGACCACCAGATCGTATGTGGGTGCGGGCAGGGTCATACGTTTAGGGTATCGACTCCCGCCCACCCTCGAGTCCCGCCCGCCCCCGAGTCCCGCCCGCCGCCGGGTGCCGCTACCGCGACTGGCCCTTGGCGCGGATGTCGGCCAGCTGCTCGTCGATCCAGTCGCCGGGATCGCGCGAGGTGACGATCTGCGCGAGCCCCTCGGCGCGGCGGCGACGCTCGCTGCGGTCCATGGTGAGGGCGAGGTGGATCGAGTTCGCCAGCTCCTGGATGTCGAACGGGTTGACCGACAGCGCGTACTCGCCGAGCTCCTCGTGCGCGCCGGTGTTCTCCGACAGGATCGACACGCCCTCGCGCTCGTTCACGATCGGCCCCTCCTTGGCCACGAGGTTCATGCCGTCGAACATCGCGTTGACCAGCAGCACGTCGTAGTGCTTGTAGGCGGCGACCGCCTCCTCGAGATCGTCGCGCAGCTTCAGCTGGATGGGCATCCAGTCGGGGGTGCCGTGGCGGTGGTTGACGACCGCCACCACAGCCTCGATCCGCTCGAGGTACTCCGCGTACTGCGGCACGTCCGTACGCGAGGGCATCAGCTGGGCCATGAAGGTCACCCGCTCGTTGAACTCGGGGTGCTCCTCCAGGAACAGGTCGAACGCCGAGAACCCGCGCAGCACGTTCTTGCTCAGATCCGCGCGGTCGACCCTCAGGATCAGGAAGTCCCGCCGGCGGCGCAGCAGCTCCTCCTCGAACTGCCTCACGCGCGCGCTCTGCGCGATCTGACGGGTCGCCTGATGGTCGATCGGCAGCGGATACGCCCTCACCCACACCTCGCGCTCTCCCGTCCACACGAGCCCGCGCTGGAAGTCCACCTCCAGGTCCATCAGGTCGCGGCAGCACTGCAGGAAGTTGTGCCTGTAGGAGCGCGTGTGAAAGCCGATGATGTCGTTCGCCAGCAGGCCCGTGAAGATCTCTTCGCGGATCCGCGCGGGCAGCACGCGCCACGCGTCGGCCTGCGTCCACGGGATGTGGATGAAGTGGTGCAGGAACACGTCCGGGCGGGCGCGGCGCACGAGGTCGGGGAGCGTGTACAGGTGGTAGTCGTGGACCATCACGACCGGTTCGGAGGCGCCCTCGAGCTGCTCGACGACCGCGCGCGCGAGGTCCTCGTTGACGACGTTGTAGCCGAACTCGAACGCTTCGATCTCCTCGCGGCGGATGTCCGGCGCGTTGGACAGGTCCCACAGGTAGTGCTGGATGAACCACAGCATCGGGTTGGCGAACACGTTGTAGAAGCGGTCGTAGGCGTCGGGATCGCTGACCACCAGGCGTACGTGGTATTCGCCGCCGGCGGGAGAGCGCACGGGGAACGCGCGCCCGCCGTGCTCGCGCGAGACCTCCGCGTCGTACTCGCTCATGGCCGAGGCGATCCAGATCGCTTCTCGGTGCGAGGCCAGGCCGCTCAGCGCCGTCACCACCCCGCCGGAGCCGCGCGCGACCTCGCCGTCGGCGTGGAAGGTGACCGGCCCGCGGTTGCTCACCAGCACCAGCGGAGACCGCTGTGCCGGCTCGCCGTTCATGCCTCTCTCAGCTCATTGAAGATCCGTAGATAATCGCGCAGGTAGCGCGGGGTGAGGAAGTGCTGGCGCACGTGCTCCTTGCCGCGCCTGCCGAGCGTGCGGCCGAGCTCGGGGTCGCGCAGGAACTCGACGGTACGCTGCGCGCACTGCTCGACGCTGGACACGAGGAATCCGGTGACGCCGTCCTCGATCTGCAGGGGAATGCCGCCGACGTTCCCGCCGATGAACGGCCGCGCCTTCCAGATCGCCTCGGAGACCGTCAGCCCGAAGCCCTCGCGGGTGGACTTCTGGATCAGCACGTCGGCGTGCGACTGGAATGCGTTGACCTCGATCGCGCCGACGTTGTTGAAGTTGTTGAGGATGTGTATGTCCGGGTCGCCGTCCGCGTGGGCGATCGTCGAGTTGAAGAAGTCCCACCCCTCGGGATCGTCGCTGGCCATCGAGCCGACCAGCGCGAGCTGCACCTCGGGCACCGTCTCCTTGACCTGGCGGTAGGCGTCGATCACGCCCAGCGGGTCCTTCCACGGGTCGAAGCGCGAAACCTGGCAGATCAGCGGCCGGTCGACGTCGATCCCGAACTGCCCGCACACGAACGCCCCGTCCTCGGGCGAGAGCGCCATGTTCTTCGGCGTCAGCGGGTCGATCGCGGGCGGCACCACGTTGACGTGGCCCTGCATCCCGTCGGGCACGTACTCGCGCATGTGGAAAAGCGACTGGGGGTAGTGCTCGAGATACGGCAGCAGCTGGGCGATGGTGTCCGGGTTGGGGGTCGAGAGGTCGATGTGGCAGCGCCACACCCAACCCTTGGCCTTCTCCGGCACCAGCTGGCACAGCGCCGCCGGCTGCGGGTCGTGGACCAGGCACACGTCCCACCCGCCGGTGAGCTCGCGCGCGTTGATGTCGTTGTAGCGGCGCCAGATCGCCCACTGCTCCTCGTCGAGATCCTGCGGGGCGCCCTGGAGGGCGTTGTGCATGAGCTTGGTCGAGTTGAAGAACTCTTCGCGTCCGTAGATCACCTGCCACTCGCAGTCGAGGCCGACGTCGCGCATCAGCGGCACGAGCGTGTACAGGATCTCCGAGACGCCGCCGCCGAAGGCTGTGGCCGAGATGTGCACCACCCGCTGACCCTGCAGCGGCTCGGCCAGCTCGCGGATCTCGGCGATCAGCTCGCTGCCGCAGATGTGCGTGTAGTCGGCGAGCGTCTTGCTTGCGACGGCGACGGGCTGGAGCACGCGCCGGCACGATACCTAACCGGGCCCACGGATCTCGACCGCACGGATCCCCGCTCTCCGCGCGCACGCCTCCTCGATCGGCCGCACGGGCGTCGGCGGGCCGCGCGTGGAGCCGATCCGCGGACTATGGTCTAGGCGCATGTTCAACGGGCGCTTGTACCGAGCGGCCTTCGTGCCCTTCCTGTTCGCGCTTGCCATCGCCGCGTTCTCGCTGGGCGCGCGCCCGGCGCCGCTGACCTCGACGCTGGCCCCGGACGCGTTCGAAGGCGCGCCCGCGTTCGCCGAACTGCAGCACCTGGCCCGCGCATTCCCGCAGCGGCGCCCGGGCAGCGCAGGCGATCGGAAGCTGGCCGTCGATGTGGCGCAGAAGCTCGAAGGGCTCGGCGGCACCGCCGGGGGTGGCTTCTCGGTGCACACGTACAACTTTCGGGCCCAGACGATCGACGGCGAGCAGTCCCTGACGAACGTCGTCGCCGAGCGACCCGGGTCGACCAGCGCCACGCCGATCCTGATCCTCGCGCATCGCGACGCCGCCGGGGCGGGCGGGTCCTCTTCCGAGGCCGAACTGTCGGGCACGGCCGCGCTGCTGGAGCTCGCCCGGGTGTTCGCCACACGCGAGACCAAGCGCACGATCGTCCTGGCCTCGACGAGCGGAGGCAGCGGCGGCGACGCGGGGGCGGCGCAGCTGCTGGACGAGCACCGGGTCAGCCAGCTCGGACCGTTCGACGCGGCGATCGTCCTCGGGGACGTCGCCGGCGCGGACACACGCGCGCCGCTGGTGGTGCCCTTCTCCGACGGTCTCGGCTCCGCCCCGCTGGAGCTCCAGCGCACGGTCGCCGGTGCGATCGCCGACGAGCTCGGCGTCGACGCCGGCGCGCCGAGCACGCTCGGGCAGCTGGCGCACCTCGCCTTTCCGATGACCGTCGGCGAACAGGGCGTGCTGAACGCCGGCGGAGTCCCGGCCGTGCTGGTGCAGGCATCCGGGGAACGCGGACCCGCGCCCTCCGAGCGGGTGAGCGTGGAACGCCTGGAAGGCTTCGGTCGCGCGGCGCTGAACGCCGTCGACGCCCTCGACACGGCGCCGGATGTCCCACAGGCGATGCAGACGGGCCTGCTCCTGCGCCACCAGATCCTTCCCGAATGGGCGCTGCGGCTGCTCGTGATCACGCTGCTGCTGCCCCCGCTGGTGGCCGTCGCGGACGGTCTTGCCCGCCTTCGCCGTCGCCGCATGCCGGTCGGGCGCTGGACCGTGTGGACGCTGAGCTGCGCCCTGCCGTTCTTCACATGCGCGGTGTTCGCGTACCTGCTCGGGCGGCTCGGGATCCTCGGCGCGGTGCCGTCGGCGCCGGTCCTGCCGAGCGCGCTGCCGTTCGACGGGACAGCGGCCACGGCGGTCGTGGCGGTGGGACTGACCTTCGCGCTCGCTTGGCTGCTGTGGGGCGTTCTCGTCCGGCGCGTGGGCTGGCGTGTGCGCCCGGACCCCGAGGTGGCGGGGCTGTCGATGCTGCTGGTGGCGGTCCCGATCGGCGTGGTCGCATGGGTCGCCAATCCGTTCGCCGCGCTGCTGGCGCTTCCGGCGCTGCACGTGTGGCTGGCGCTCGCCTCGCCGGAGCGGTTGGGTGTCGGCGAGCGCCCCCGCCGTCTGTTCTCGCTCGCGCTGGTCGCGCTCGGGGTGCTGCCGCTGGCGCTGCTGGTCCTCTTCTACGCGCGCCAGCTCGGGCTGGGAGTCGGCGAGGTGGCGTGGATGGCCGTGCAGCTCCTCGCGGGGGGCCACGTCGGGCTCGCGGCAGCGATCCTGTGGAGCCTGGCGTTCGGCTGCGTGTCGGCCGCCGCGATCCTCGCGTTCGTGGGCCCGCGGCCGTCCGCGGGCCCGCAGTTCGCCGACGGGCTCGAGGTCACGATCCGCGGTCCGATGTCATACGCGGGCCCGGGATCGCTCGGTGGTACGGAGTCGGCTCTGCGACGATAGGCGGGCAGTGTCCGAGTCGCTCACCACCACAGCGCACGGCCCGGACCTCGCGCCGGTGCGCGATCGCCGGTCGGGCTCCGCGCGCGCCGTGCATGCGCTTGCTGTGCTGTTGATCGTCAGCGGCGCCCTGGCGCTGCTCGACGCGGCGGTGACGCTGGTGTGGCAGGAGCCGATCACGGCGCTGTACGCGCTGCTGCAGCAGGACCACCTGAGCGCAGACCTGCGCGCGGTCGAACGCGCCGCGCCGACACCGGTCGAGCGGCGGACGCTGGCGAGCCTGCCGGACGAGCGCGCCCGCATCGCGTTCCTCGCCGGCGAGCTCCAACGCCACGCCGGCAACGGCTCCGCTGTCGGGCGCATCGTGATCCCGCGGGTCGGCGCGAGCTACGTGATCGTCAAGGGCACGGACACCGACGACCTGATCAAGGGGCCGGGCATCTACTCGGAAACGAGCTTCCCCGGAATCCCCGGGACGACCGCCATCGCCGGACACCGGACCACCTACCTGGCGCCGTTCCGCGAAATCAACCTGCTGAAGCCCGGCAACACCATCCTGCTGAAGATGCCTTACGCGCACTTCACCTACAAGGTCACCAGTCAGTGGGTCGTCTCCCCGAGCAACGTGCGCGCGGCGATCTCGCAGGCCGGCTACAGCCGCCTGGTGCTGTCGGCGTGCACGCCGGTGTTCACCGCCGAAAAACGCCTGCTCGTGTACGCGCGGCTGACGCGCACCGTGCCGGAGGGCGCCGCGCGGCTGCTCCCCGGCGGCGCGATACCGCAGCCGATCGAAGCGCAGCCACGTCCGGCCGCGGCGCCCCGGGGTGGGCGGGAACTGGGCGGGAGGGAACCCCTAAAAAATATGCTCGTATCCCTCGATCCGAACAGCGTCTCCCCGCTCGTCTGAGAGGGTGGCGCCGGGCGCCCCGGCGAGCACCTCGCCGATCCAGCTGACCTGCACCGTCTCCAGCTCGGCGACGGCCGCCTGCACGCGCGCGCGGTCCCCGGCGGCGGCGCAGAAGCACAGCTCGTAGTCTTCGCCGCCGGCCGCCGCGAGGCGCCAATCGGGCTCGCCGAGCTCCGCCGAGACCTCCGCCACGCCCTCGTGCAGGGGCAGCGCGGCGAGATCCACCCGCAGGCGCGCGCCGCTGGCGCGGCCGATGTGAGCGGCGTCCGTGGCCAGGCCGTCGGAGAGGTCGATCATCGCGTGCACGCCGGCCGCGGCCAGCGCGCGGCCCTCCCGCAGCCGGGGCATCGGGGCGCGTGCGCGGGCGAGCGCAGTCCCGGCACCGGGAGTGTTCGCGGCGACGCGTCCCTCCAACACGGCCAGCGCGGCACCGGCTGCGCCCAGCCGGCCGGTGACGCCGACGATGTCGCCCGGGCGCGCGCCGTCGCGACCGACGAGCTCCTCGGCGCTGTCAGACCAGCCCACGGCGGTGACCGACACGCTCAGGACGGGCGCGGCCACGACGTCTCCGCCGGCGATCACCGTTCCGGTCCGTGCGGCGAGCGCGTGCGCAGCGCGCATCAGCTCGAGCGCACGCTCCTCGCCGAGGTCCGCCGGCAGGCACAGCACGAGGTATGCCTCGCCCGGGTCGGCGCCCATGGCGGCCAGGTCCGACAGGGCGCCCGCGAGCGCCCGGTGCCCGACCTCGCCGGGCGTCGCCCAGCCGTCGCCCAGGCGGAAGTGCACGCCGTCGACCATCGCGTCGACCGAGACCACGCACACCGGCCGTGCGCGCACGACCGCCGCGTCGTCTCCCATTCCCCGCACGATCCTCCCCGGCGGCCGCGAGCTCGCCAGCTCGGCGGCGATGGAGTCGATCAGGGAGCGCTCGGGGATGCTCGTGTTCAGCGGTGCCGGTAGACGATCCGCGCGCGGTCCAGGTCGTACGGCGAGAGCTCGCAGCGAACACGATCGCCCGGGAGGATGCGAATCCGGAAGCGCCGCATCTTGCCGGCTACGTGTCCGAGCACGACGTGGTCGTTGTCCAGCTTCACGCGGAACATCGCGTTCGGCAGGGCCTCGATCACCTCACCCTCGAATTCAACCTTGTCCTCCTTCGCCACGCCGCATCCCATTCTGGTCGCCCGCGCGCCCTGCGCGAGGACGGCCGTTTGTTTCCGCGTATCGAGACTCAAACTACCAGCGCCGGCCCGGCGGCGGGGCTTCCTCGCCGCCCGTCCGCCGGCTATCCGGGACCGGCGCCGCCGGTTTTGTTGACGGTCGGCCCACCGCCGGCCGGGGTTTCCGCGGGCCTGGAGGGCGGCGAGGGCGTCGAGGGCACCACCGGCAGGGGAGCTTGGCGGGCTTCTATCGGCGGTTCGCCCCTGTTCACCTTGGGAGCGGTCCGGCCCGGGGCGCGCTTGGGCTTGGCCTGGTAGTGATGTTCGTTGGCCCGCGCTTCGGCTGCGGCAAGCGCCTCGCCGGTGCTGGCGTACTTGCCGTAGAACGGCCGGTAGGAGATCGCTTCCCTGGACGGCGGGAATTCGACGCACGGCTTGCCTTCGGTGACCGCGGCCATGTAGTCGTGCCAGATTTCTGCCGGCAGGTAGCCGCCCTGCTGTGGCTCGCCGTGGACGTCTGTCATCGAGATGCGTTTGTTGGGGTAGCCCATCCACACGACGGTCGAGTAGTCGGGCGTGTAGCCGTCCAGCCACGCGTCGATCAGTTCTTCGGTCGTGCCGGTCTTGGCGGCCGTCGGGCAGTCGATCGCCGAGCGCGTGGCGGTACCGGCCTCGACGTTGTCGTGGAGGATGCTGGTCTCCACGGCGGTGACGGCTTCGCTGAGCACCTTGACCCGGTGGGGCTTGCCCCAGTTTTCGTCGACCTGGCCGTCGGGGAAGACGACCTTGGTTATCGCGATCGGCGTGTCGCGATAACCGCCGTCGGCGAGCGTCGCGTACACGTCGGCCATTTCCAGCGGCGTGACCCCGAGCGTCAGCCCGCCGAGCGCTTCGGCGGGGTAGCTGGAGAGATGCGTTTTGACGCCCATCTGGTAGGCCATGTGCGTGATCGTTTCCTCGCCCAGATCCGCGGCCAGCTGCGCGAAGACGGTGTTGTCGGATTTGAGCAGCGCGGTGACGAGGTCCATCGACTTGTCTTCGGAGACCCCCTCGAACGTCTGCACTTTGTAATTCGGTTCGATCGCCAGCCAGCCCGGGTACAGCGTGTGCGAGTAGTAGTAGGTGGTGTACGGGTCGACCCCGCGCGTGAGCGCGTCGGCCAGGTCGATCGCCTTGAACGTCGAGCCCGGCTGGCGGTGCCCGTCGGCGGCGAGGTTGTACTGCGACTGCTCGTAGCTCTCGGACTCGGCCATGGCCTCGATGTCGCCGTTGTGCGGGTCGATGGTGACGATCGCGGAGGCCGGGTCGCCGGGTTCGTCGAGCACTTCGGCGATCGCGTTGTGCGCCAGGCGCTGCATGTTCAGGTCGAGCGTGGTGTACACCTTCAACCCGCCCTGTTCGACGGTCTTGGCGCCGTAGCGTTCGATCAGCTGCTGGCGGACGTATTCGAAGAAGAACTGTTCTTTGCGTTCGGAGTAGAAGTGGCCGGGGTGCACCTCCAGCGGCGCGGCCTCGGTGGCCCTGGCCTGCGCGTCGGTGATGTAGTGCAGTTCGGCCATCTTCGCCAGCACCTCGTTGCGCCGTTCCCTGGCGGCGGCGGGATACAGGAAGGGGTTGTACTGCGAGGGCGCCTGCGGCAGGCCGGCGAGCAGCGCCGACTGCTCGAGGTCCAGCTCGGAGACGGGCTTGTCGAAGAACACGCGCGCCGCGGCCTGGACGCCCACGGTCGTCTGCCCGCCGACGGTCCCGTAGGGGACGCTGTTGAGGTAGCTGGTGAGGATCGAGTGCTTGCTGTGGTGTTTCTCGTACTCGATCGCCAGCTTGGCCTCGATGATCTTCTGCCTGAGGGTGTGCTGATCCCCTCCCAGGTACAGGTTGCGCATCAGCTGCATGGTGATCGTCGATCCGCCCTGCAGAGGGGCGCCCTCGGTGAGGTCCTTGATCGCCGCGCGGAAGATCCCGGTCAGATCGACGCCGTCGTTTTTGTAGAAGCGCTGGTCCTCGATCGCAACGGTGGCGTTCTTGACGTAGCCGGGGATTTCGCTCCAGCCGACGGGACTGCGCAGCTCGTCGGACTCGATGAAGCCGAGGCGCGTGCCGTCGGCGGCGAACACCTGCGATGAGCCCTCGCTGAGGAGCGGGTGCAGCGTGTCGAGCGCGGGCGCCGATTGCGCCACGTGCAGGACGTAGGCGACGGCGGCGATCACGCCGATGGCGAGCGTGGTGGTGAGCACGCCGGCGAGCACGACGAGGACCCGAGTGCCTCCGCGGCGGCTGTGGCGGCGCTTGCGTGCTTGTCGAGACATCTCGGGAGCTTCGAGGTTACCGTGCGCGGTTGTGATTTCCTGCCGCTTGGCAGCGCGGCGATCTCTACGCTCCCGTGCCAGGCGCTATGAACTCCGACACCGTGAACCCAGTGGGCACGCAGCGCGCGGCGCTGGGTGGGGCCGTGGTCCCGGTCAGCGCCGTGAGCGAGGACGCGGGCGAGCCGATCGCCGTCTCGGTGCCCGGCTGGTGGGCGCAACTGCTGGCCGACCCGGCGCGGATGACGGCCGTGCGCGAGAGCTGGCGGGCGCTGTGGAGCTCGCGCGTGCTGGTGTGGGCGGCGGGCGTGGGGACGATCCTGGCGTTCGGCTTCGGGCCTGTGCGCAAAGCGTTCGACCCGCCGGGCGTGACCAGGGGGTTCGGCTGGCTCGGCGACCTGCTGGCGGCACCGGCGGCGCGCTGGGACGCGGCGTGGTACCTGGTGATCGCCCGCTTCGGCTACCGCCCGGACCTCGGCATCTACACGGCCCCGCGCACGGCCTTCTTTCCGCTGTATCCGCTCGGCCTGCGGACGATCGCGTGGTTCGGCGTCCCGGCGGTGCTCGCCGGCGTGCTGCTGTCGCTGGCGGCGTTCGCCCTGGCTCTGTACGGCATCCACCGCCTGACGACGCTCGAGCTGGCACGCGCCGGGCGCTTTTCGCTGGCCGGCGATGGCATCGCGGACGCGGCGCGGCTGGCGGTGATGCTGACGGCGTTCGCCCCGATGGCGTTCTTCTTCTCGGCGGTGTACTCGGAGTCGCTGTACCTGGCCCTGTCGGTCGGCGTCTTCTGGAGCGCGCGCGAGGGGCGCTGGATGTGGGTGGGCGTGCTGGGGGCGCTCGCGGGCGCCACGCGCAGCACGGGCCTGGTGCTCGCGCTGCCGGCTGTGATGATCTACCTGTACGGGCCGCGCGCGGATCGTCCGCCGGACCTTCTCGTGGCGCGTCGCCTGCCTGCCCGCGCCCTTCGTGGGGTGCCCTTCAGGGTGCGCCCGCGCTACCGGCTGCGGCGCGAGGCGCTGTGGCTGGGCCTGCTGCCGATGGGGGTGATCCTGTACGGGGCCTACCTGGGGCTCTCGGGTGGGGACCCGCTGGCGCCGCTGCACGCCCAGGAAGTCTGGGGCAGGCACTTCGCGGGGCCGTACGTGGGTGCGTGGGACGGCGTGAAGGCGGCGTTCGAGGGTGCCCGCCAGCTGCTGTCCTTCCAGCGCCAGCACGTGTACTTCCCCAGCGGCGGGGGCAGCCCGTTCGTGGACGCAGGGCACAACCTGATGTTGATCGCCTTCCTGGCTGCGGCCATCCCGGCGCTCGTGGGCGTGGTTCGCAGGCTCCCGCTCGCCTACGGCGCGTACGTGATCGCCGCCCTGGCGCTGCCGCTCTCATACCCGGTGAGCTCCCAGCCGCTGATGTCGCTGCCGCGCTTCCTGGTGGTGCTGTTCCCGCTCGGTATCTGGTTGGCGGCGTGGCTGGCGGAGCATCCGCGCGCGCAGCGGCCGGTGCTTGCGTGCTCGGCTGTGCTGATGGCGGTGTTCGTCGCCCAGTTCGCCACCTGGCATTGGGTGGCATAGCGATGGAGGAGCCGCCCGCGGAGGTGCCGGAGGGGGAGCGGTCGGGCTCTCCGACCACGGGCTGGCCGCCGTGGACGGCACCGGTGGCGCTGCTCGGGGGGCTCGCGCTGGCGCTCGTGGGCGCTCTCGTGGTGGACCTCCCGGCGCTGGCGCTGGGGGCGAAGATCTCGAGCTCGCACACGCCACCCGGGGTGACGATCGCGGACACGGTCGTGCAGGACATCGGGTTCGTGCTGGCGGCCGTCTTCTGCGCGCACATCGGCGGGCGGGCGGTGCGCTCGTGGCAGTTCGGCCTGCGCCGCCCGCGGGTCGGCTGGTGGGCGGCGAGCGGCCTGATCCTGCTGCTGCTCCTGGCGTTCATCCTGGTGAGCCTGATCTGGTCCGCGCTGGTCCATCCGAGCGAAGAGAAGCTGCTCGAAACGCTTGGATCCAACGAAGGCACGTCGCTGCTGTTGCTGAGCGCGGCGCTGACGTGCGTGGTGGCGCCGATCTGCGAGGAGCTCCTGTTCCGCGGCTACATGTTCACGGCGCTGCGCAACTGGCGCGGGACGCTGCCTGCGGCGCTGCTCACCGGCCTGGTGTTCGGCGCCGTGCACCTTGGCTCGGCGCCCACGCTCGACCTGGTGCCGCTGGCGGCGCTCGGCTTCGGCCTGTGCCTGCTCTACCGCTACAGCGGCTCGCTGTACCCGTGCATGATCGCCCACTCGTTGAACAACTGCATCGCGTTCTCGAGCCTCGAGAACTGGGGCTGGCAGGCGCCCGTGTTGATCGTGTGCGCGCTGGCGGGGATCGGAGCGCTGGTGGCGGTGTTTGAGCGCATCGGCGTGATCGCGCCGGAGGCCGGTCTCGCCCGGCCGGGTGCATAGGATCACGATCGCGTGATGATCTCCACCGCTCGTCTGACCGCGCTGTGCGCGGCGCTCGCGTGCATCGCCGTCGCGCCGGCGTCGGCCGCCGCCGAACCGGCCCCCACGTCCTCCCCGCCGGTGGCGCCCGGCTCTGCTGGCCCGCCTGCGGCCGCTCCCGTCGCAGGCACGATCAGGCTGGAGTTGCAGCGGGTCGGCGGCAGCCCGCCGTTCGCGCTGGTGGGGCGCCGGATCGTGGTGCGCGGCGTGGTCACGCCGTACGTGGCCGGGCAGACGGTCGCTGTGAGCTTCTACCTCGACGGTCGGGAGATGGCGGCAAGCGTTGTGAGCGTGCTGCCGGCGGCGGGCGGTGAGGGACAGTTCGACGTCAAGTTCTCGAGCCGCTACGCGGGGCTCGTGCGAGCGCGCGCGGTCCACTACGCCACGGCCCAGCAGGGCGCCTTCAGCGGCCGCTCGCCGGGGGTCCGCTTCGTGCACGCGGACCTTGGCCCGGGCACGCGCGATGAGTCGGTGCGTCTGCTGCAGTCGGAGCTTCACGCGCTCCACTACGCGGTGCCGCTGACGGGCGTGTTCGACGAAGGAACCGGGCAGGCGCTGATCGCCTACCGCAAGATGACTGGCCTCGAACGCGTCGCGTACGCGGGCAGGCGGGTGTTCGAGCTGCTGGCGCGCCGGGCGGGCGGCTTCCACGTGCGCTACCCGCACGACGGCCGCCACGTCGAGGCCAACCTCACAAAGCAGGTGCTGGCGGAGATCGAACCGGGCGGACGTGTGCGCAGGATCTACATGATGAGCTCGGGCAAGCCGTCCACGCCGACGGTGATCGGCCGCTTCCAGGTCTATGAGAAGACGCCGGGGGAAAACAGCGAGGGCATGGTCGACTCCAACTACTTCATCCGCGGATACGCCATCCACGGCTACGCGGAAGTCCCGACGTACGCGGCCAGCCACGGTTGCCTGCGCGTGCCGATCCCGGACGCCCCGGAAATCTATGCGTGGGTGCAGGTGGGCACGCCGGTGGACGTGTACGACGAAGACGGCGGCGGCAGCGCGCGCGTGCGCGACGACGCCGGTCCGTAGGCCGGGCCCGGTCCCTTACCCGGCCAATCCTGGTGTCTACACCCTGACGCGGAGCACGCGTGCCACGTAGCCGAGGCCGAAGCCGTAGACGACGAGCGCGAGCAGCAGCTTGACGCCGCGGATCGCCCATTCGCTGCTCGACCCGGAGACGAGGCCGGCGAACGGCGAGGTGAGCTTTTCGGAGGCTTCGTCGATGGTCCTGTGGACGACGTTCTGGTGCGCGGTCGAGGTTGGTGCGCCGGTGCCTTCGGATGCGCTGCCGGTGACCTCCGCGGCCTGGTGCGCGGACGCGGTTTTGGTCTGATCGACGGCGAAGATGACGAAGGAGACGATCACGATCGCGCATATCACGAAGGAAGCAAGCCGGATGAATCGCACGATCGGAGAGAGCACACCGCTAGATTACGTGCAGGCGTGGACGTCGTGGACGGATATACGAGTGACCCCGGCAGACGGAGCCGTGGCGCCCAGAATGGACGGCTTGGGACCCTGCCACGGTCCGAAAAGTGTCCGTGCCTTGCTCCGTCTAGCGGAGTCCCTAGGATTCACGAGCTATGAGCACTCTTTCTCCACCCGTTGAGACAGCGCGCGCGGCGCGCCAAGCACTAGTTCAGGAACTTAGGGAACATGCCCTTGTCCTTGAAGATGTTGTTCTCAGTAGCGGAGCAGAGGCCAACTACTTCATCGACGCTAAGCGAGTGATCCTGCGACCTTCAGGTTTTCGGCTGCTAATCGAGCATGTCCAGCACTATGTGCACAAGTTCGGCGCGACTGCTGTAGGGGGGCTGACACTCGGCGCCGATGCGATCGCGTGTGCGGCATTGGTTGATGGCCCGGACAACGTGAAGGGCTTCTTCGTAAGGAAGGAACCCAAGCCTCATGGCCTCCAGAAGCTTATTGAGGGACCACTGCTTGAAGCGGGAGACCGATGCCTGATCGTCGACGACGTAGTTACGAGTGGGGCGTCTACGATCAAAGCGATCCAGGCGATCCAGGCGATCCGAGGGCAGGAGATCGAGATTTGCGGCGTTCTGGCTGTTCTCGACCGCCTCGCGGGTGGTGCTAAGAAGATTGAATCAGCCGCCAGAGCACCCTTTGTAGCCCTGACTACGATCGACGACGTTTATCCGGAGCGCACGGACCGCGGTTAGTGCTTTGGCCTCCGGCGAGGTCCGCCCGCCAAACATACGCGCTGCGCGTCCGGATGACGTGCCCCTGCTGCTGGCGCTGTTCGGGGAGCTGGCCGAGTACGAGCAGCTCTCACACGAGCTGCGCGCGACCGAGGAGCTGCTGGGTGATGCGCTGTTCGGGGAGCGCCCGCTGGCCGAGGCGCTGATCGCCGAACGGGCAGGAGAGCCGGCCGGCTATGCGCTGTTCTTCCCCACGTTCTCGAGCTTCCTGGCGGTGCAGGGCGTATGGCTGGAGGACCTGTTCGTGCGCCCGGCCCACCGCCGCGCGGGCGTCGGCAAGGCGCTGCTGGCGGCGGTCGCCGCGACGGTGCGTAAGCGTGGCGGCGGGCGGCTGGAATGGGCGGCGCTCGACTGGAACGAGCTGGCGCTCGGCTTCTATCGGGGCATCGGCGCGCAGACGATGGGCGAATGGGTCACCCACCGGCTGGCCGGCGAGCCGCTGCTCCGCCTGGCCGGCGAAGCCGATGAGAGCCCCGGCGGCGAGCGCCGGTAGCCTTCTCGCGGAGCCATCGCCAGCGCGATCAGCGACGCCCTCGTAGTCCAATGGATAAGACGACCGCCTCCTAAGCGGTAGATCCAGGTTCGACTCCCGGCGGGGGCATGGAGGAGGAATCCGTGTGTTTATGCGGATTCCGGCCCACGCTCCTTACGGCGCTGGCCGACCCTACGGCGCTCATGAGCGCTTCCACTGCCAGCTGCTGCCAGGAAGCCGTGCGTAGGAGCGGACAAACCGCCGCACCGTGCGCAGTGGCGGCGCGTGTGCGGCGGCATGGCAGGCATAGTGAGACCACCGATGTCCCGCCCCGCAATCACCTACGACCCTCAAGAGGCAACCCTCGTCGTCAAGGGCTTTGGGCCGCTCCTGACGGAGGGTTCTGGCTCCTTCGTCGCGCCAGTCTCCGTCGTTGAGGGCTTGACGTTGACGGAACTGAGGCATGCGCTGCGCGCCTGGGCTGAGGACTACCGGCACGACGATCCGCGGCTTGACGTCAGCGACGACAGCCCTGAGCACTTCGGGGAGCACAGCATGGTGCGATCCACGGACGTCGGTCTTGAGGCGGGCAAGCTCGTGATCCGTGCGCGCTCCTTTTCTTCCGACCGACCGCCTGCCAATGACGACCTGCTTACCCCGCTACGCTCGCTCCTGCGTCGGCGCCGAGCAACTGTCACCCGTGTGGAGGTCGACGAGATGCCCGGCTACTGGACCGTCGTCGTGACCTGCCACGTTCGTCGGGTGGTCTGCCCGGGCTCGACGCTCACCCATCCGCCCCCGCCGTAAAGGCCTGAATCGCCAGCATCCGCCGATAGATCAGGCGCTCGCGGCGAGTGTCTTCGCTGTGATGACGCGCTCGCGTCCGTCGGCGGAGACGAGTACGACGGCGTAGCCCTCGTCGAACGCGCGTGTGATCTCGTGGCCGGCATGGGGCGACTCGGCGTCGATGAACTCGGCGTGCTCGGGGTAGGGCGAGTTGCCCTC
This sequence comes from uncultured Solirubrobacteraceae bacterium, assembly GCA_963805745.1. Classification (GTDB taxonomy): domain Bacteria; phylum Actinomycetota; class Thermoleophilia; order Solirubrobacterales; family Solirubrobacteraceae; genus Palsa-744. The sequence goes on along the minus strand of CAWDVD010000002.1, from coordinate 1,192,460 downwards.
GATCGCCAAGTCGATGGCGCGATCCATGGCCTTCGCTGTAGACGACTCGGAGGGATTCACGTTGTGCGCCATGCGGCGATCATCTCCTTGTAGTCGGCGCGAACGGCGACGATCGCGGCTCGCATCCCTTCCCCAAGGGTACCGGCATGGAAGGCCGCGGCGCCTAATCCGGCCCCATCCACCTCCCCGCAAAAGCCCAAATCGTCAGTAACCGCCTATAGATCCGGCCTTTTCGGCCGCTGCGCGGACCTGCCTCCTAAAGCGGTAGATCCAGGTTCGACTCCCGGCGGGGGCACTTTCGCCTGCAATTGCGGAGGCAGCGCCGGTGCGTCGGCCACTGCTCTCTCGAGAACAGAGATCCAGGTCGCTAACGCGATGCCTGTGCGGCAGGCCGACCCACTGGCTCATAATCGCCGTGGAGCACGTCGGGATCGAGGTCGTAGCCGTTCGGCCATACGACTGTGCCAAGTTCGGGATCAACCCGCACCTGGCAGAAGTAGGTGGGGTCCTGCAGCGGCTCGGCCATCGGTCCCCAGAGGTCGCGTGAGAGGTCGACCTCGCGGATCAGGCCGTCGGTAAAGGCCAGCCGCAGCCGGAAGCCCTCCATCGGCTCTACGGCGCTAACACGGGCAAGCGGGCGAACGTCGTTCATGGCAGTGGGTCAATGCTAGCGAGCGGCGTACGGGCCTGGGCGCGCTCCCAGCTGCTGTGCATCGTCACGACGATCCCATAGAAACGCGCTGATCCGCGGCATCAGGAATCCCGTCTGGGGTGTCCGCGGATGGGCTGGGCATAAGCGCCTTGCGTGCGGCAAGCACGGTGCGACCGGTTCCAGAGGATCATCGCTTGCGCAGGCTACTCACGCCCCGCGATGCTTTATTCGCTTGGGCAGCAGCATGCGCTTTCATGCCATAAGCAAGCTCCTGGCTCCGATAACGCTTTCCTATGGTTCGTATATGCTTGAGGACGGTCGTCGGGGGTTGTCGACCAAGCCCCCTCGGTCGCCGAGTCATGCATGGAGCGCATGCCCCCGATGACCGTCTTTGCAGCTTGCACAAGCCCCCCGCGCGCGGCTCGCGGGCCGCGCCTGTGCGAGAATGCGCGGTCCGATGGACGACATCCGCTTGGAGCGAATCCGCCCGTTCGCAGGCCTCTCGCCGGCGGAACGAAAGATGCTCGCGCGGATCCTCGACGAGTTCAGCGCGCCGGCGGGCACCACGCTCGTATCCGAGGGCGACTATGGCTACGAGTTCATGATCCTCGCGGAGGGCACCGTCGACGTCATCCGGCACGGTGAGCTGATCGACACGATGGGCCCGGGCGACTTCTTCGGCGAGCTGGCTGTGCTCGCCGACGGCGCACAGCGCAACGCGAGCATCGTGGCCAGCTCGCCTGTGTGCGTCCTCAGGCTCACCGCCCACGACATGCGGGTCGTGCGTGAGCGCATGCCGCTCCTGGGCGAGCAGATCGACAGCGTGATCGCCGCTCGCACCCACTGACGGCGCAGCTGCGTCCGCGGGCCCGGATACGCTGGCCGTGCCAGACGTCCGCCTCCGGCTCGACTGCCGCGAGCGAGCGTTCGCTCAACCCATAGGGAGGACAGATGATCGGTAGGCGACCCCTGTTGCTCATGGCAGCGCTGCTCTGTGGAGCGTTCGCCGCCGGGTGCGGGAGCAGCAGCTCCACGACGAGCAGCTCGGCGACCGCCAGCACGCCCGCGGCGAGCACCACGCCCGCGACGAGCACCACGGCCGCCGCGAAGCCGACACCGACATCCCCGGCCACCGCTCCGACCGCCGCTGCGAGCGCAGCGGCGGTGGCCCAGTACGTGGCGATCTGCAAGTCGATAATCGCGAGGGTGCCGACGCTCTCGGCGAGTGAGAAGGCAAAGGTCGAAGGGATCTGCAACAAAGCCGCCAGCGGTGACCTCGCGGGCGCGCGCGAAGCCGCCAAAGAAGTGTGCATCGAAGTCATCGACGCCTCGCCTATCTCCGGTGCGGACAAGGCAAAGGACCTGGTCGAGTGCAAAGGCGCCTAGCGCGAGCAGCCACGCGCCGGTGAGGCTGGGCGATGTCTGCGAGAGGGCCGCGGCCACTGCTCTGTGCGGCGGCTACTGCTCCCCGTCCTCCTCCTCGTCGTCCTCGTCCTCGCGGGCGTACAGCGACTCCCGCGCCAGCTCCCGTCCCTTGGCGTCGAACAGCTTGATGTCGAGCAGATCTTGGCGGTAGTCGTCCGGGGCGATCAGCGTGAAGCGCTCCTCGATCACCTCGCACTGGTCGACCGCGAGGTCGGCCAGCTCGGCGGTGACGATCCGCCCTCCGGAGATCAGCGGACGCCCCCACACGAGCGTCATCGCGGCCACCGCCCCCGAGTCCCCGCGCCACGTCCCGATCACCTCGTCGCAGAGGTCGAGCTTCCAGTCGGGGTTTCGCTCGGCCGTCTCGTCGGTGAAGTCGACGTGCGCGAAGAACTCGCTCGGCTCGCCGTCCTCGATCCCCGGGAGGAAGCGCACGTAGCCGAACAGCTCGTAGCCGTTGGCGGTCAGCGCCGTACCGGGCACGTAGGTGCGCCCATGCCACGTGCGATCCGGGTACCAGGCGATCGCGCCAGGCTCCCCCAGGTCCTCCTCCTCGGCGTCGAGTCCCAGGGCCGCGGCCAGGAGCTCCTGGCGCAGGCGCTCCTCCCAGCGGCCGTACGGGAGCTCCTCCTGTGGGGGTTCGGCGGCGAAGCGGGGTACGAAGCGTTCCTCCGGGGGCATGGCTGCCGGCCAGCCTACGCGTCGCGCAGCACGGCCGCGGCGTGCTCGGGCGCGACGATGTTCAGGTTCACGTCGGTCGACAGCTCGAGGCCGGCCAGATGGGTCAGGCGGGGCAGCACGTCGATCCGCCAGCAGAAGTCATCTGCTCCGCGCGGGGCCGTGCGCACCCACAGGTTCAGCGGCGGGCTCGATCCGAGGTGGCGCGCCAGCCGGCACAGGCCGTCGTGCAGCAGCGCCGCACCCGAGGGCCCCTCGTCCTCGAAGCGCGCCCGCGGCGTTCGCGGGGCGAGCATCAGCTGGAAGGGCAGGCGCGAGGCGTACGGGGCCATCAGCACCGCCTCCTCGTCGATCGCCACGATTCGCTCGCGCCGGCGCACCTCCTCGGCGACCAGATCCCCGAGCAGGCTGTGGCCCATCGTGCGCGTGGTGTGCGCGCCCGCCCGCTCGCGCTCGCGGGCCACCGCCGCCGGCACGAAGTCGAGCGCGTATAGCTGGGCATGGGTGTGCGGCAGCGACGCGCCGGCCTCGCGCCGCTCGTTGACGATCAGCTGCAGGTAGGCGCTGCCGGCGTGCGCGCGCATCCGCTCGCGCCACACCTCCACCGCCGCCAGCACCTGCTCGAGCGGGAGCTCGGCCAGCGACAGCACCGGCTGCGGTCCGTTGACGATCACCTCGTGCGCGCCGCTGGCCGGCAGCGAGACGAACAGCTCGGGCTGACCGCGCGACTCCATTGCGCCGCCTTGGCCGCCGGCGCCGCCGTCATCCGCCGCAGGCGTAAGCGCCGGAAACAGGTTCGGGACGACCCGCACGCTCCAGCCGGGCGAGTTGGCGGGACCGCCGCCCGGGCGCACCGCGTAGAGCTCGGGCGGTGTCCGGTCCTCGTGCCCATCGGCGAACGGGTCCTTCGCGGCGTCGATCGGCTCGGCCGGCGCGCACCGCGGCTCTCCTCCCGGACGCCGCGAGCGCTCGCCGGCGACGATCGTCCTGTGGCCGCTCAGCGGGTCGATCCGCAGCTCGGGCAACGCTCAAGCGTCCAGCGCGTAGCGCCGGACGTCCTGTTCGAGCTTGGCCACGCTCGGGTATTGGCCCTGATGGATGAACAGTCCGCCGCGGCGGTTGTAGAAGGCGGTCACGGGCGTGAACGCCGAGTCGGTGATGGCCAGGCCCGCCTGCCCGCTCTGGTCGTAGTAGCTGGGGTAGCTCAGCGGGAAGGAGCGCAGGAACGCGAGCGCGTCGCCGCGGCTGTGCTCTTCCGAGTCGATCCCCAGGAACGCGACCTCTCGCCCCAGCGAGACAGAGACGCGCTGGAAGATCCCGAACTCGTCCCGGCAGGGTTCGCACCACGAGGCCCACTTGTTGATCACCACCGGTGTTCCGCGCAGTGCCCGCAGGCGCGCGCGCAGCGCCGGCAGCCCGCCCGGCAGGAGCTCGTCGGCCTGCGCGTGCAGCGCTGCCAGCGCCGGTGGCGAGCCGGTCAGGCGCACGCGCATCTGCGCGAGCGTGAGCGTTGACGGCGCGGTCGCCTGGGAGGTGCCCCGCAGCTGAAGCAGGCCGACGACCAGCACGACGAGGACGGCCGCCGTGGCGGCCGCGATCGGCAGGCGCTTGAGCGTCATCGCCGTAAGGGTGCCAGATAGCGCTCACTTCAATCGCGCCTCCGCGTGCTATATCCTGAAGACACGTCAGAGCCGGGTCGCTTGGAGCACCCGGCAGACGGCGCCGGTTGGGCGCCAATCTTCGAGCCGTGCCGAAGCTCACCTTCGGCGGCGGCTCTGTCTCGAAGTCCACAGCCTCAATGGCCGAGTCCACCTCAGTGGCCCTCGCGGCCGCGACCATTCCGAGTTCCGCCGAGATAGCGCGTGCGGAGAAGTTCGTGCGCGAGCGCTTCCTGCACGAGGGCGAGGATCCGGTGGTCGCGCTCGCGCGCGGTACGCCGCGCAGGCGCGCGCTCGACCGGGCGCTGGAGGAGCTCGAGCGGGACCCGAAGACCAAGAACCCCTCCACGGCGTGGCGACGCGAGTTCTCGCTGCTGCTCGGCCTGGAGCGGCTGCTCTCCGATGAGGAGCCCAAGCTCCAGGACGGCACCGTGCTCTCCGCCCACCAGGTCGACGCGCTGTCGGGCACGCTCACGGCGCTGCTGGCCGAGGCGCAGCGCACCGCTCCCGACGGCAACGGTCGCGCCGCCGCGTCCGCCTCCCCCGAGCTGCTCGCCTCCGCTGACATCCTCGGGCCGGACGGCGCCTCCTCCCCCTCCGGGGACGATGCGGCCAACGGCAGCGACCACGCGCCGAGCGCCGTCGCCGAGCAGGACCCCGATGTGGCCGACGAGGAAGACGACGAGGAGGAGGACGAGGAGGACGAGGACATCGACGAGGACGACGACCTCGGGCCCGTGCAGCGGGCGGCGCCCGATGACGAGGACGAGGACGAGGAGGACGAAGACGAGGACGAGGAGGAGCCCGAGGAGGACGAGGAGCTCGAGGAGCTCGAGCTCCAGGTCGACTCCGACGAGGAGCCCCGCGACTGGGTCGACGAGGAGGACGAGGAGGAGTCCCTCGCGGAGCAGCCGGAGGACCCCAACGCGGCCAAGCGCTTCTGGTTCGAGCACGCCACCGGTGCCGGCAAGACCGTCGCGGCCCTCGGCTTCGTGGAGGCCTCGCACACGGGCGGCGTGCTGATCCTGACGCACCGGCGCAACCTGGTCGACCAGTTCCTCGGCGAGCTGCGCGACCGCGGCTACTCCCGGCGCATCAGCCGGCCGCTGCTCAAGGGCGAGGACTCGGTCAAGGGTCCGGTGACGGTCGAGACCTACCAATGGTTCGTGCGCAACGCGGGCAAGATCTCCAGCGCGTACACGATCGTCATCTGCGACGAGGCGCACACGGCGCTGGGGGAGAAGACGAGCGGCGCGATCCGCGATTGGACGGGGCCGATCTTCATCGGCATGACCGCCACGGGCGCGCTGATCGCGCGCCACGTCACCGACCTGTTCCCCACCCAGACCTCGCGCTTCGACCTCGCCCAGGCGGCTCGACGGGGCGTGATCTCGCCGCTGCGCTGCGTGCGCATCTCGCCGGGCGTGGGCGTGCGCACGATCGCCAAGGTTCCCCTGCGCCGGGGAGAGGTGGACACCGAGTTCGACCAGGACGAGCTGGCGAAACTGCTGGACCAGCAGCCGTTCAACGTCGCCGTCGCCAACCTCTACAAAACGCGCTTCAACGGGGTGCCCGGCGTCGTGTACGCCGCTGGCGTGCGCCACGCGTACAACCTCGCGGAAGCGTTCCGCGCGGAGGGGATCAAGGCGCAGGCCGTCTCCGGCGAGACGCCCAAGCGCGAGCTCGTGGAGATCCTCGCGCGCTACGAGCGCGGCGACATCGACGTGCTGATCAACGCGCAGCTGCTCGCCGAGGGCTGGAACAGCCCGCGGGCGACCGTCTGCGTGCACCTCGCGCCGACCGCGTCCAAGCGCATCTACCAGCAGCGCGTCGGGCGCGTCACCCGCCGCCATCCCGGCAAGGAGGCGGGGCTGGTCGTCGACTTCGTGCATCCGGCCACCAAGCACGACGACCCGGTCGTGACGCTGCACTCGCTACTGGATAGGGACGTTTACAGGGGGGGAGCGATCGTGGTGGGACCGGTGCGGCGTGGGCGCGGGCGCAGGATGCGCGTGGAGCGCCGAGTGCTGCCGGTGTGCGCCGAGGAGGAGCGGCGCTTCCAGGTGTTCGAGCGCGAGCTGTGGCGCATCGCGGTGGAGCACCTCGACTACGGCGAGCAGCACCTGTGGGCGGCGCTCGCCGGCGCCCGCGTGGCGCCCAACGGCTGGCGCAGGGCGCGCGCGATGCTGCACTTCGACCGCACGGGCGAGCTCAAGAGCCGCTTCTTGATAACCGCGGTCAAGCGCAACAAGAGCTCCCAGCTGCGGCTGCGCGCGCTGACCGACATCGCCGCGCTGCGCGACCCGGACGCGTTCGACGAGGCGATCGACATCATCGGCGGCTGGCCGCGCGAGGAGCGCAAGGAGGCGACCAAGATCATGCTGCGCGCGCTCGTCGAGCGGCGCATCGGCCGGCGCGACCAGGCCAACGCGTGGATCTGGCGCCTGGCGGAGTACACGCGCGACGTGCACGAGGAGTACGCGGTCCAGCGCTGGCCGGAGACCAAGCGGCTGCTCGGCCTGCTGGTCAACTCGGCCGGCGGCGCGCACGCGCGCAACGCGCGACGCCTGATCCACGCGGCGCGCAAGCAGGATCGCCGCCTGGCTGCGGCCCTGCTCGCGGCGGCGCTCGCCCACACACCGGAGGCCGAGGAGGCGCTGCGCGGCGCGCGCACGCGGATGGCGCGAAAGCCCCCCGCGCTTGCACGCGAGCTGCTGCGCAACTTCCCCAAACGCCGTGCCCGCAACGCGCGGCGCAGGCGCAAGGGCGTCAAGGGCTCCAGCAACGGAGCGCGCCCGGACGCGCAACTCGCGGCGGCGAGCGCCGAGCACGAGGACGGGCTGCGCCGCGACGTGCGCGACGCGCTCGACCAGCGCCCCGCGTAGTCCTCAGGCGATCTCCCGCAGATGGACCTCGCCGGCGCCGAGCGCCGTGCGCCCGCCGTGGGCGAGCACGACCATCAGCCGTCCGGTTCCGTCGATGCCATCCGCGCGCCCGCGCCCTCCCGCCCACGCGATCTCGCGCCCGCGCAGGGCGTCTCGGGCGCGCCACGCCCGCAGCGTCGCCTCGGCCGGCTCGGCCAGCCGGCGCTCGAGCGCGCCGATCAGCCGTGCGAGCGTCGGCTCGACGTCCGCTGGCGCGAGCCCCAGCGTCGCCGCCGGCAGGCCGCTGCTCGGAGGTGTCTCGCGGGGCGCGCGCGGACGCAGCTCAGGGGGCAGCTGATCGAGGCGCACCGCGACGTTCAGCCCGATCCCGAGGACCGCCCAGGGCTCCTGCCTGCGCCCTTCGGGGTGGAGCCGGGCCTCGATGAGGATGCCCGCGAGCTTGGCCAGCGTCCCGCCAGCGCTCCCGCCGGCGCTGGCTGTGGCGCTCCCGGCGGCGGCTTCCCCCTCCGGGGACGATGCGACGACGACGTCGTTCGGCCACTTGATCCGAGCCCGCTCTCCGCTGACGTCGCACGTGGCGACGGCCGCGATCAGCGGCAGCAGTGGCGGCGCCTCCCGCAGCACGAGCGACATCAACAGCGAGCTTCCCGCGGGCGCCGACCAGCGCCGGCCCTGCCGCCCGCGTCCGGCGGTCTGCTCGGAGGCGGTCACGAGCGTCCCGTGAGGGGCGCCTGCGATGGCGAGCTCGCGCGCGCGTTCGTTGGTCGAGTCGGTGCGGCGCAGGTGAACGCGCGGGTGGCCGAGAGTAGTGGAGGTCGTGGTGGCGCGAACGGGCGGAGGGCCGCTCACGCCGGGCGCACTTGCAGCTCGTCGTCCGCATCCGCGCCGAGCAGCTCGGCGGCCGAGCCGCGGTTCACGGCGAGTGCCACCCTGCGCGTGGCGTCCTCGTAGATCAGGAGCTCGCCGGGAGTCACCTCGGCGAACGTGGCGGCATACCGGGCGGCGCGCACGGCGCCAGCGTGACTGATCATCAGCGTGTCTCCGAGCGCCGCGCCCAGTAGGGCGAGCTGCTCGTCGGCGGCATCGAGGATCAGGTTGCCGAAGGTGTCGCTGCGCAGGACGTGGACGGTGAGGACACCGTCGCTGACGTTGGCCGAGGGCAGCCCGAAACGGCGCAGCTGTTGCAGCGGCAGCGGCTCGCCGACCGCCGAGAGCGGCGCTCCAGCCGCCAGCGCGGCGGCGACCGGCGCGAAGATGTCTCTGCCGTGGAACGTGCGCGACACCGGCTCCAGGCGCTCGGGCGACTCGCCGATGTCGACCGCCTCGGCCACCCCCGCCAGGCGCTCGGCGGCGGGCATCAGCAGCCCGTTGTCGGGTCCCACCAGCAGGTGGTCGTCCTCGACCGTGCGCATGGCCACGGCCCGGCGGGCATGCCTTCCGGTGGCGCTGACCCCGGGATCGACGACGGCCAGGTGCACGCCGACGGGCAGGTAGGGAAGCGCCGAGCGCAGCACGATCGCCCCCGCGCGCACGTCGTGGCGGGGGATCGAGTGGGTGAGGTCGATCACCCTGGCGCTCGGGCAGCGGCGGGCCATGACCCCGTGGCAGACGCCGACGAACTCGTCGAGCTGGCCGTAGTCGGAGAGGAATGTGATGACTGGTGTGAGCGCTTTATCGGCCATCGCTTGCCCGCAACGCCGCGTCGGCGAGCAGGGCGGCGATCATACCGTCGAGGTCGTACGGATCGGCCTGGACGTCCGGCTCCAGGCCATGCTCGCGCAGCGTCTCGCTGGTGACCGGGCCGATCGAGACGATGCGGCTTCTCGCCGACGGCTTCTCGCCGCCGGCCGCCTGCAGGAAGAAGCGCACGGTCGAGGCCGACGTGAAGGTGATGTAGTCGGCCTGCGCCACCGCGCGCAGCGTCCGCGCCGAGAGGGGCTCGGCGACGGTTTCATACAGCGCCAGCACGTCAACGTGCGCGCCGCGCGCGCGCAGGGCGTCGGGCAGCGTCTCGCGCGCATCGCGCGCCCGTACGATCAGCGCGCGCGTCACGGGCACGTCGGCGAGCGCCTCCACCAGCGACTCTGCGACGAACCGCTCGGGCAGCACGTCCGCGACGACGCCACGCTCGGCCAGGGCGCGCGCCGTGCCCGGGCCGATCGCCGCGACCTTCGCTCCGGCGAGCGAGCGGGCATCGCCGGGCGGGTGGCTGCCGTCGTCCAGGCGCTCGAACAGGCCCGCCACGGCATTGGGGCTTGCCAGGCAGATGAGGTCGTAGGGCGAGGGGTCGAGCGGCGGGCCGGGCAGCGGCTGAACGCGGATGACGGGTGCCTGGACGACGCTCGCCCCCAGCGCTTCCAGTCGCCGCGCCAGGCCGCTGGCCTGGGCGCGCGCGCGCGTGACCGCCACGCTCAGACCGCCGAGCGGCTGCGGCTCGAGCCAGGCGATCTCTCCGGCGAGCGCCGCGACGGGTCCCACGACGGTTATCGACGGGGGGCGGATGCCCTCTCGGCGTACCGTCTCGGCGATCGTCTCCAGGGTGCCCGTCACGGTGCGCTGGCCGGGGAGCGTCCCCGCTTGCACGACGGCGGCCGGCTGCGAGCCCGGGCGGCCGGCCGCGATCAGCGAGGCAGCGATCTCCGGCAGCCGGCGCACGCCCATGTAGAACACGAGCGTTCCAGGGAACACCGCCAGCGCCGGCCAGTCGATCGCCGACTCGTCATCGTCGGGCGAGTCGCCCTCGCGGACATGGCCGGTCACGAGCGCCACCGCGCTGGCCAGGCCGCGGTGAGTCACGGGGATGCCCGCGTAGGCGCTCGCGGCCACGCCCGCCGTCACGCCGGGCACGACCTCGAAGGGGATGCCGGCCGCGCGCAGCGCGAGCGCCTCCTCGCCGCCGCGCCCGAACACGAACGGATCTCCGCCCTTCAGGCGCACCACCGTCCGGCCCGCCTGCGCGCGCTCGATCATCAGCGCCTGCGTCTGCTCCTGCGGCACCGACGGCCCGCCGCCCTCCTTGCCCACGAACAGCAGCTCGGCGTCCGTGCGCGCCCCGTCGAGCGCCGCGCTCGGGATCAGGCGGTCATACAGGATCACGTCCGCCACCGCGATCAGCTCCTGCGCGCGCGCGGTCAGCAGGCCGGGGTCGCCGGGGCCCGCGCCGACGAGGTAGACGGTGCCGCTCAAGCTCCAACCGTCCAGTGTTCGACCTCGAGCTCCGGCATTGGGAAATCCTTGGGATTCCCGGTTGCCAGGCGTGCACGCACGCCGATGGCGGCCGCCGCGATCAGGCAATCTGCCTGCGACAGCGTGATCCCCTTACCGGCGAAGTCTCTGCGCCAGTCCCCGGCGCGTGTGCCCTCTGCCCGCCCGAGGGGCGCAAGATGCAGCCCGCGCAGCAGGCGCACGGTGGCCTCCCGCTCATGCTCGCGTATGCCCCGCATCACCTCCTCGACGTTCACAGCGCAGATCCAGGGGATTTCCTTGCTCTCGTGCAAGCTGCGCAGTCGTTTGGCGGCATCCCGTCCACGGAGGGCGTCCACGAGAACGGTGGTGTCGAGCAGAAGTGGCAACGATTGGCTATCCGCCCAGATCGCCGTGCACGGGTCAGCTAACCGACACGAGCCGGGTCGTTGCGCCGCTGCGCCCTGACCCAGCCGGCGGGATCGGCATCCCACTCGTGCCCGCTGTCGGAGAGCGCCCCGAGACCGGCCTCGATGTCTTCCCATCGCCGCTCATCGTCGAGTGCTCGGCGCAGGGTCTCGCCGATGAACGTGCTGCGACGCCGCCTGCCGACCCGCTTGTCGAGCTGCTCGACGAGGTCATCGTCGAGGCTTATGTGCAATCGCATGGCCACAAGTTAGCACACAGTGCGTTCCCAGCCGCCGGCGGGTCACGTCCTTTGACCCGCCATCTCCTCAGCCTGCGCGAGCAGCTCTCCTGTGCCGGCCAGCCTCAGCCGCTCGGCCACGCGTCGCCCCAGCGCCTCGGGGTCGTAGAAGCCGCCGAGCAGCTCGTCGCTCACCCACGCCGAACCGTCGGGCAGCCCGACCCACGCGCGCAGATGCAGGCAGCCGCAGCCGGCCGGCACCGCATGTGCTCCGAGCGGTGTGTGGCAGCTGGCTTGCAGCTCGCGCGCGAGCGCGCGCTCGGCGAGCAGGCAGGCAAATGTGTCGGCGTCGGTGATCGCCTGTACGGCGGCGCGCGTGCGGCTGTCCTCGGCGCGTCCCTCCAGCGCGAGCGTGCCCTGTCCGGGCGCCGGCACGAACCGCTCGGCGTCGAGCGTTCCGCCGGCCTCGGACTCGCGTCCCAGACGCTGCAGTCCGGCGCGCGCCAGCACGATCGCGTCGAGGTCCTCGTCCGGATCGGCGAGCTTGCGCAGGCGCGTGTCGACATTGCCGCGGATGGCGAGCACATCCAGATCCTCGCGGGCGGCGCGCAGCTGGGCCAGGCGGCGGATGCTGCTCGTTCCCACGCGCGCGCCGAGGCGCAGATCCTCTAGCCGGGCGGCTCCGCAGAGCACGTCCTCGGGCGCCGCGCGCGGGGGCGAGCCGAGCAGCGCGAGCCCGTGGGCGAGCTCGCCGGGGACATCCTTGGCGGAGTGCACCGCGAGGTCGATCTCGCCGGCGGCGAGCGCGGCCTCCAGCTCTGCGACCCAGCGCGACTTGTCCGTCGCCACGGCTTCCTGACCGCCCCGGTCGCCGCTGGTCAGCATCGGCACGATCTCGCAGCCTCCCGGATCGCCTATCTCCAGCCGCTCGGCGATCAGCTCGGCCTGTGCCAGCGCGAGCGCGCTGCGCCGCGTCCCGATCCGCATCAGCGGGGCGCGCGGGGTGGGCGGGATATCAACGGGGCCGGCGTTGGCGCACCCTGAAGGGCACAGGCAGGTCGTGGACCTCCGCCAGCTCCGCCGCGGGCTGCTCCCCGGTGCCCGCCTGCCTGCCACCCGTGACGGGTGGTGCCCCTGAACGGGGTACGCCCTCGACAGGGGTGCGCCCCTCAGAGTGCTCGGGCGCGTCCTCGCGCAGCCCGAACAGCTCCCGCACCAGCTCCAGGCTGGCGTGGCCGCGGTCTTCGCCGAGGCTGCGCAGGCGGATCGTCGGCTCGTGCAGCAGGCGGCTCATCACAGCCCGCGCGATCGCCTCCACGCGGGCAAGGTCACGCGGCGAGGCGGACTCCCAGCGACCCGAGTTCTCGCCGAGCACCTGCTCCACGATCCCATCGCCGTGGGCGCGCAGGGCGCTCACGGTGGGCAGCGCATCGAGCTGGCCGAGCCAGCGGGCGAAGCGGTGGATCTCCTCCTCGACGATCTCCAGCGCCCGTGGCGTCTCCTCCGCGCGCGTGCTCAGGTTGCGGGCGACCACCGCCTGCAGGTCGTCGATGTCGTACAGGCTCACCCCCTCCAGCTCGCCGCACGCGGGGTCCACGTCGCGCGGCACGGCGATGTCGATCAGCAGCAGCGCCCGCCCCTCGCGCTCGCCCATCACCAGCTCCAGCTCATCGCGCCCGACGATCGGGTGGGGGGAGGAGGTCGAGGACAGGACGATGTCCGCGTGCACGAGCTGGTCGGGAAGTTTGTCCAGTCCGACGACCGATCCGCCGAAGCGCTGGGCGAGGCTGAGGGCGCGGTCGGCGTGGCGGTTGGCCACGAAGATCGTGCCGGCGCCCTGCTCGGCCAGCGCGCGCGCTGTCAGCTCGCTCGTCTCCCCCGCGCCGAGGATGACCACGTGACGGTCCTCCAGGCGGCCGAGCACGCTCAGCGCGAGGTCGACCGCCACCGACGGGACGCTCACGCGGCTGGAGCCGATGCCGGTCTCCGAGCGCACGCGCTTACCCGTCGTCAGCGCCGCCGCGAACAGGCGGTTCGACAGCGGGCCTGTGCAGCCGGCGCGCATCGCGGTCTCGTGGGCGCGGCGCACCTGGCCCTGGATCTCCGCCTCGCCGAGGATCATCGACTCCAGGCCCGCGGTCACCCGGTAGAGCTGGCGCGCGGCGTCGCAGTTGCGCGGCGAGTACATCGCCTCGGCCAGCTCGGTCGGACGGATCTCCGCGCGGCGGGCGAGCAGGCCGAGGACGTCGGCCTCCGCGCGCACAGGGTCGCCGACCACGAGGTAGACCTCGGTGCGGTTGCAGGTCGAGATCACGACCGCCTCGCGCACCTCCGCCGTGGCCGTCGCCTGGCGGGCGAACTCGCTCGCCTCGCGCTCGCTGAACGCCAGGCGCTCGCGCAGCGCCACCGGCGCCGTCTTGTGCGAGACTCCCAGCGCCAGCAGCTCGCTCACGTGTGCTCCTTCATGGGGTATGCCAGCGTCGACTCCCGCTGCTGGTCCGGGTCGGCCACCGGCGCCTCCGGCGAGCGCTCGGACATGCTCAGCAGCTCGTCGAGCTCGCTCTCGATCCGGCCCAGGCGGATCGCCATGATCGCCACGTAGATCAGCACCAGCGCGAACAGCACGATGTAGGCGCCCGCCACGTACTTGCCGGCCGTGTGCAGTGGCAGGGCGGGCACCTCGCCGAGCGCCGTGGCCACCATCACAGCCCCGTCCGTCCGCTCACGCGTGCTGTCATCGCGGTGGCGTGCTGCACGGTGGGAACGGCGCTGCGCGGCCGTCTGGGCGCGTCGAGCGCCTCGCCCGCCAGCCGCCGGCGCAGCGCGCGCACCTGCGCACGGGTGCGCTTGGCGGTCAGCTCGTACTTGCACAGCGTCGCGAACAGCAGCGCCATCGCCAGCAGCGACACCAGCAGGGTGAACGCCATCGAGCCCGGAAGGTTGGAGGTGCTGGAGAACACGCGCGGGTGCACGTACGCGGTCGAGAGGTTGACCGCGATGTAGTTCAGCGGCACGAACGCCCCGGCGGTGATCGCGAACACCGACGCGTAGCGCGCCTGGCGCTCGGGGTCCTCGATCGCGAAGCGAAGCGGCTGGTAGGTGGCGTACAGCAGGAAGATGATCAGGAACGACACGAGCGTGGGCTCGCTCCACACCCACCAGTGCCCCCAGGAGCCCTTCGCCCAGATCGAGCCGGTGATCAGCGTGCCGACGGCGAAGATCAGGCTCATGTGGATCACCACATAGGAACGCATGTCCCAGCGCGGATCGCGCGTGCGCAGGTGCTGGATCGCCAGCAGGCCCCCGAGCACGAAGCCGCACAGCGCGACGGTGGCGAGCGGCACGTGCACGTAGAAGATCTTCTGCAGGAAGCCCTGTTCGGCTTCCAGCGGCGCGTAGAAGAACACGAGCGCGAGTGCGGCCGTCATCGCGACGACTGTGGAGATGCTGAGCGTGCGCAGGCTCGAGCGCTTCACTTCTTCTAGTCCTCCAGGAGGAAATCGAACACGGCGTAGGCGATCAGCCCGAACACCAGATCATAGAGCCCCAGCGTCAACAGCCAGCGCGCGGCCGGCGCCGCCGGATGGGCCGCGACGAGCAGCGGCGCGAGCGCCCGCGCGCCGCCGATCACGATCGGCACGAGCAGCGGCAGCGCCAGCAGCGGCCCCAGCAGATCCCGCGCCCGCGTGCGGACCGCGATGGCCGCCACGAGCGTGCCGATCACCGCCACGCCGACGTCGCCGAGCGCTAGCGTCGCCAGCAGTCCTGGGAGCGCCGGGCCGAGCGGCGCTCCGAGCAGCAGCAGGGCGAACGCCGGCACCGCCACCAGCTCGAGCACGACCAGGAAGGCGAGCAGCGTCAGCACCTTGGCCACGAGCATCGCGCTGCGGTCCACCGGCGCCAGCAGGAAGGCGTCGAAGCCGCCCTGATCGGCGTCGGCCACGAACAGGCGGTTGACGCCGAGGATCGCCGCGAACAGCAGCGTCACCCACAGGATCCCGGCCGCCAGGTCGCCTTCGACGCTGTTGCGGTTCAGGGCGAAATGGAAGACCACGAACGTGCTCACCGCGAACAGCGACATGCCCGGAACGGACTCGAGCGTGCGCAGCTCGACCAGCAGCTCCTTTCCCAGCAGCGCGCCGACGGTGCGCCACAGCCCGACGGCATGCGCGCGCGGCGAGGCCTCGAGCGGCCGCCCAGGAGCCTGCACGCCGCTCACCTGTAGAGCTCCGCGATGTCGTCACGATCGATCTCCGCGGCCGCCGCCAACATCACGGGCCGCCCGGCGCGCAGGCCGAGCACGACGTCCGCCTCGGCAACAGCTCCGGTCGGGTCGTGACTGCAGATCACGCGAGTACGGCGCCCACCCGGACCGGTTCCCGCGCCGATCAGCGGCGCCACCAGCTCGACCGCGGCCGGGTCGAGGTTCGCGCTCGGCTCGTCGAGCAGCAGCAGCTCGGGGTCGTGCAGCACGGCGCGGGCGACAGCCACGCGCTGCACCATGCCGCGCGAGAGCGTCCGCAGGGGCTCGCCCGCCCGCCCGGCGATCGCCAGCGACTCCAGCAGATCGTCCACGCGCTCGTTGCCCACGCCATGCAGGCGCGCGTGGAAGCGCAGGTTCTCAAGTGCGGTCAGCTCCCGATAGAGCAACGGCTCGTGGCCGAGCAGGCCCACGCGTCCGCGCACCGCCCACGCCTCCCCCGGCAGGCTGCAGCCGAGCACGCGCACGCTCCCCGCGTGCGGGCGCAGCAGCGTGGCGAGCACGCGCAGCAGCGTGGTCTTGCCGGCGCCGTTGGGACCGAGCACCACCAGCGTCTGGCCTTCGGCCAGCGACAGCGAGACGTCGCTCAGCGCCTCCCTTTCGCCGTAGTGCCGGGTCAGCCCGTCGACCTCGAGCGCGGCCATGAGCGCATCGTATCGGCAAGCCGCACAAGCCCGAGATCGCACGAGCTGGAAGCGACGGCGGTGGAAGCGCCCTGCGCCAAAACGGCGCACCCGTCGCACACACTTTGGACGTCAACGATGAGGCGGTTCCGCAACCATGATGTAAGTTCTAGTTTATAGGACATGCCTACATTGTGGACTCCGACTGAGGCGGTTGTGTTGTGGAAGATAGAGACCGGCCACTTGACTCGGTAACCGCCGCGGCGGTTGTCGTGCGCGCGATCGACGAGGTCGACGCGAGCAGCGAGGACGAGCGCGATGCCCTCCTGTACGACCTCGTGAGCAGGGCGTGGGGAAGCCTCTGGGCCCAGGATCAGTGACGCTTCACACCTGCAACGCGTGCGCGCTCTGCGCCCGCGCGATCAGCTCGCGCACGGCCGGCTCACCACGGTCGCCGTCCCGCAGCAGCTCGATCGGATCGGGATCGCCGCCGACTATCCCCTCGAAGAACTCCTTGCGCTCCTTGTAGGTCGCCAGCGTGTCCTTGGCCCAACCGCGCACCTCGTTGAGCAGCACCGCCAGGCGCGCGTAGGGCTCGCCGAACTGTCCTTCGATCTCGCGCTTCATGCGCTTGGCCAGCGCCGGCGAGGCCCCGGCGGTGGAGATCGCGATCGCCAGCGGGCTCATGCGCACGATCGCCGGCAGGATGAAGTTGCACAGAGGCGGCACGTCGACGACGTTCACGAGCATCGACCGGCGCTCGGCGTCCCCGTACACGGCGATGTTCACGTCCGTGTCGTCGGTGGCGGCGATCGCCAAGAACGCGCCCTCCAGGTCGCCCGCCCCCGCGTACGCGCGTCGCTCCCAGCGGATCGAGCCCTCGCGCGCGTACTCCTCGAGCGCCGGCTCGGCCTCGGGGGCGATCAGCGTGACCTCGCCGTCGCACGCGAGCAGCCCCTCGACCTTCTCCAGCCCGACCTCCCCGCCGCCGATGACCACGCAGCGGCGGCCGCTCAGTTTGAGGCAGGCGATGTAGAAGGGGGTGTCCAGCATCCCCTGTACGCAGCTCTGGTCGCAGATCCCCCTGCGCAGCTGACAGACGCACTCCTTGCCGGCGTAGGCCTGGGCGGGCATTGGCTCAAAGAGTAGTGCAGGGCAGGAGGCCGCCCTCGGTTGGTAGATACCAAAGTCATACAGTAAGTCGAAAAGAGAACAACGCGCGCTCAGCCCGCCCGCGGCGCCCGCTGGCCTGACCCGCGGCGCCCGCTGGGCCGCGCGCGTCCGCCTACCGCGGCAGACCCCGCCCGAAGGCCCGCGCGCCGGCGCGGGCGAGTGCCAGCGCGCCCTCCCGCCAAGCGCGCTCGCGGTCGGCCTCCCGCCCGGAGCGGAGCTTGGCCATCGCGCGCATGCCCCTGACGCTGGTGGCGTCGTAGGGTCCCCACCACAGGCCGCGCATCGCCGGTGGATCCCATGTGATGAGCTTCTCCTGGGCGCACGCCCGCAGGCCCGCCTGCCCGAGCGTGCGCCCCAGGCCGCCGCCGGCGGCCGCGCCCCATGGGCCGCGCGAGACGGTCGGGCCGGGGAGGTGATCGTTGAGCCACACCATGCCGGCGTGCAGCTCGCGGGCGATGCGCATCGCCTGGTAGCGGTCGGCGCTCCACACGGACGCGCCGAGGCCGTAGTCGCCGCTGTTGGCGGCGGAGATCGCCTCGTCGATCGAGTCGACCGGCACGACGACCAGCACCGGCCCGTCCACCGGCTCGCGCAGGACGCGCATCGCGCTGGTCGCCTCGGTGATCACCGCGGGTGCGTAGAAGGAGCCGGCGTCGCAGTCCGCCGGGCTGACCGGCCCGCCGCAATGCAGGTGCGCGCCCTGGGCGAGGGCCTCATCCACGAGCGCGCGCACGTGCTCGGCGCGGCGGGCGGAGGCCAGGGGTCCGACCTGGACATGGGGATCGGCCGGATCGCCGACCGTGAGCGCCCGCGCTCCGCTGACGAGCCCGGCCAGGAAGCGCTCGTACACCTCGCGCGCCACGTATACGCGCTCGATCGACCCGCGCGCCTGCCCGGCGCCGGCGCAGCCGGCCCACAGCGCACCTGCGATCGCGTGGCGCAGGTGCGCGTCGGCGAGCACGAGCATCGCGTCCTTGCCTCCGAGCTCGACCGTGACCTCCTTCTCCCGCGACACGCACGCCCGCGCCACGACCCGTCCGACGGCCGGCGAGCCCGTGAACAGCACCTTGCTGACGGGCGACTGCGCCAGCGCGACGCCGACGTCGGCCCCGCCGTGGACGACGCGAACGAGCCCCTCCGGCAGGCCGGCGCGCGCCAGCACCCGCGCGATCCGCTCGCCCGCCAGGCAGGCGCGCGCGGCGGGCTTGAAGATGACGCCGTTGCCGGCCAGCAGCGCCCCCGCGATCTGCCCGAGCGGCTGCGCGAACGGGGCGCTGCCGGCGCCGATCACGCCGACCACGCCGTAAGGCTCGAAGGCGATGCGCGCGCGCTTGGCGATCGTCAGCGAGCGGTTGACCCCGACGCGCCGGGCGCCCAGCACATCCGCTCCGTCCTCGGCGATCCACCTCAGCGCGTCGATCGCAGCGAGCAGCTCGAGCGCGGCGATCTCCGCGCGCGGCCTTCCCTGCTCGCGCGCGAGCCCCTCCTGGAGCTCGTCGAAGTCGTCGATCACCGCCTGGGCCATCCGGCCCATGTACCGTGCGCGGTCCTTCACCCGCAGCAACGCCCACAGCGGCTGCACCTTTGCAACGGCCTCGACCACCTCATCGACGCGCTCGGGAAGGGTGACGGGGACGCTGCCGAGCGCCGCGCCCGTGGCCGGGTCGCGTGCTGTGAGCTCCGCTTGCGCGGAAGCCTCGCTCGGAGACGCGCTCATCGGATGGCGATTATCGCGCCTCCGGGTCGCGCGCCCGGCGAATCCGCTCCAGGCGCGCCGCCAGCTCGGCCTCCGCCTCGTCGGGCTCGTAGAAGCGCTCGCCGACAACGCCCTCGGGCAGCAGCTGCTGCGGGGAGAGGTGTCCCGGGTGGGCGTGGGGGTTGTCGTAGATGGGAGCGCGCCCGCCCGGGTTCTCATCCTGTCGTGGATTGGGATCCCACCCACTCCCGGAGCGCAGCCAGCCGGGCACCGCCCCGGCGCCGTGCTCGCGCACGTGGCGCTCGGCCGCCGACAGCGCAAGCCCGGCGGCGTTGGACTTGGGGGCAAGCGACAGGTAGATGGCCGCCTGGGCCAGCGCGTAGCGCGCCTCCGGCAACCCCACGTGCTCCACCGCATGGGCGGCCGCGGTGGCCACCGACAGGGCGCCCGGGTCGGCGTTGCCGATGTCCTCGGAGGCGAGGATGACCATCCGGCGCACGATGAACCGCGGGTCCTCGCCGCCCTCGAGCATCACCGCCAGGTAGTACAGCGACGCGTCCGGGTCCGAGCCTCGCGTGGCCTTGATCCACGCGGAGATGTAGTCGTAGTGGCGGTCGCCCTTTTTGTCGTAGAGCACGGCGCGGCGCTGGAGGGCGTCCTCGACGCGCTCCAGGCTCACGCGCTCCTCCCCGAGCTCGCCCGCGGTGACGGAGGCGAGCTCGAGCGCGTTCAGGGCCGTGCGCGCATCGCCTTCGCTGCGGGCGGCCAGGAAGTCGAACGCCGCCTCGTCGACCGCCGTCGCGCCGGCGGCCGCCCGCCGCAGCACCGTCCCGACCTCGTCGGGCGTGAGCGCCTGCAACGCATATACGCGCACGCGCGAGAGCAGCGCGCCGTTGACCTCGAACGCGGGGTTCTCGGTCGTGGCTCCGATCAGGATCAGCAGGCCCTCCTCGACCGCCGGCAGCAGCGCGTCCTGCTGGGCCTTGTTGAAGCGGTGGATCTCATCGAGGAACAGGATCGATTGCCGCCCACCCGCCCCGCCGCTGCGGTCGCGGCGGTGGGCGGCGCGCTCGATCACCGCGCGCACCTCCGCGCGCCCGGCCGCCACGGCGCTCAGCTCCTCGAAAGCCGCCTGTGAGCGCTCGGCCAGTATGCGCGCGAGCGTCGTCTTGCCCGACCCCGGCGGGCCGTACAGCACCATCGAGTGCGCGCGGCCCTGCTCGATCGCCGTCCGCAGTGCCGAGCCCGGGCCAAGAAGGTGGGACTGTCCGACGAACTGCTCGAGGCTGCGGGGACGCACGCGCACGGCCAGCGGACCGCGCTCGCGCCGCGAATCGCCCGGGCTGTCACCCGTGGCCATGTCAACCGCCGAATCCTTGGCCAGATCGTCATCGAAAAGGGTATCCATCTCAGTGAGTATCTCTCCTGTGGAGACGATCCCACATGACACGTCCAGGCAGGGCGCCCACGAAGCTCGTCGAAGGTGTAGATTCGGTGTCGACGTTGTCAAGTCCCGACATATTCCGCACGAAAGAACGCCAAGATGAGCACCGGCGCGGCTGAGGTACTGCCGTCAGGACTGCCGCCAGGAGGGGGTGCGCTTGAATTTCTGGACCTCGGCGGGGACATCGCGGCGCGCTCGCCGTTGCAGCTGTTCTGGCGGCGCCTGCGCCAGGATCGCGTCGCGATGGTCTCGCTCGGGTTCATCGTCTTCCTGGTCGCGCTCGCGCTCGCGGCTCCGCTGGTCGTCAGCCTGCTCGGGCTGCCCGGTCCCGACGTGCAGAACCTCAACCTCACCGACTCCTTCGGATCGCCGCTGGGACCGAGCCTGGCGCATCCGTTCGGGGTCGACCAGCTGGGCGAGGACGTGATGTCGCGCGTGATCTACGGCACGCGCGTGTCGCTCGAGGTGGGGGTCATCGGCACGGGGATCTCGACCGTGATCGGAGTCGTCGTGGGCATGGTCGCGGGCTTCTACCGCGGCTGGGTCGACATGCTCATGTCCCGCTTCATGGACATCGTGCTGTCGATCCCGATCCTCCTGCTCGGGCTCGGGCTCGCCGCCGCCTGCTCGGTGCACGGGTGCGTGAAAGGGCTGATCCAGCCGGGCCTGGGGACGATCATCTTCATCATCTGCATCGCCACCTGGCCCTATGTCGGGCGCATCGTGCGCGGGCTCGTGCTGTCGATGCGCGAGCGCGAGTTCGTCGAGGCCTCGCGCGCGCTGGGGGCGTCGGACATGCGCATCATGTTTAGAGAGATACTCCCCAACCTGACCGCGCCGATCATCGTCTACGCGAGCCTGCTGATTCCCACGAACATCCTGTTCGAGGCGGCGCTCTCGTTCCTCGGCGTCGGCATCCGCCCGCCGACCCCGAGCTGGGGCGCGATGATCGCGCAGGCGGCCCCCATCTTCAACACCGCGTGGTGGTTCATGGTCTTTCCGGGCCTTGCGCTGCTCTTGACGGTGCTGGCATTCAACCTGCTGGGGGACGGGCTGCAGGACGCCTTGAACCCAAGGAACGCCCAATGAGGGCCATCGATACACAACACAGGAGGACGTCTTGATGAGGTCGATCAGATCGGTCGTGGCCATAGCGCTCGCGGCCGGGCTCGCGCTGCTGCTCTCCGCATGCGGGTCCAGCAGCTCCAGCAGCACCCCGAGCAGCGCCCCGAGCACGAGCTCCGCGCTCAGCACGGGTGGGTACAAAAGTCCCCTGACCGAGCCGCTGACGGGCGGCAAACGGGGTGGCACGCTGAACGTGCTCCAGGAAATCGACTTCGAACACCTCGACCCGGGGATCTCCTACTTCTCGGTCGACTACGCCGTCGTGTTCGCGACGCAGCGGCCGCTGTACTCGCAGAAGCCGAACTCGACCGAACCGACCCCCGACATGGCCGAAGGGCCGCCGGAAATCAGCAACGGCGGCAAGACCGTGACCGTGCACCTGAAGGAAGGCATCCACTTCAGCCCGCCGGTCAACGGCGAAGTGACCTCCGAAGACGTCGCCTACGCGATCGAGCGCGGCACCAACCCGGACGTCGCCAACCCGTACATCGCGTCCTACTTCAAATCGGTCGAAGGCGAGCCGACCGACACGACGGGCGCTCCGATGAAGGGCATCGAAACGCCGAACAAGCACGAGATCGTCTTCCACCTGACCGAACCGAAAGGACAGCTCGTCGCCGACGCGCTGGTGCTGCCGCTGACGGCGGCCGTCCCCAAGGAATACGCCGAAAAATTCGACAAGAACAAGCCGTCCAACTACGCCGACTACGAGGTCGCGACCGGGCCGTACATGCTCAAGAACAACGCCGAAGGCAAAGTCCTCGGCGTCGGCTACATCCCGGGCAAGTCCGCGACGCTCGTGCGCAACCCCAACTGGAACCCCAAGACCGACTACCGGCCTGCGTACCTGAACGAAATCGACATCAAGATCGGGGGCACGAGCTCGGTGCTCGGGCGCGAGGTGCTCGAAGGCACCAACGTCGTCCAGAACGAATCGTCGGTGGCCCAGCCCGATGTCAGGCTCGCCGCCGAAAAGTTCAAAGAACAGCTCGAGATCTCACCGGGCGGGGGAAGCCACTACATCGGTGTCAACAACGTCGTGGGGCCGTTCAAGAACGTCGATCTGCGCAAGGCCTTCTGGGCGGCGCTCGACAGGACGGCGATGAACAAGCTCCGCGGCGGTGAACTGGTGACCAACGTGGCCACCCACTTCATCTATCCGACGATCAACGGCTTCGAACAGGCCGGTGGGCTGAAGGGGCCGACGGGACCGAAGTTCGAATTCAACGACTACCCCGAAGGCAACGTGAAGGTGGCCGAAAAGTACATGAAGCTCGGTGGCTACCCAACCGGCAAGTACACCGGCCATGAAGTGACCACGATCGTGGCCTCGACCGGAGACCCGTTCGAACAGCAGGCGCAGCTCGTCCAGCAGACGCTCAAGAACCTGGGCTTCCCGGTCAAGCTGACGGTCGTGGAAACATCGACGATGTACGCGAAGTACTGCAATGTCCCCAAAGAAGAGATCACCGTGTGCCCGAGCGTGGGCTGGATCGCCGACTTCCCCGACCCGCAGACCGTGCTCAACATCACGTTCAACGGCACCACCATCACGACCACCGGCAACGTCAACTGGGGTCAGACGAACGTGCCGAAGATCAACAAAGCAATGGCGGCGGCGGAAAACGTCGTCGGCGAGGAAGCGCGGGCGAAGGCGTGGGCGAAGATAGACGAAGAACTCGTCGAAGACGCCGCGGACATCCCGTTCGACTGGGACAAGCAGCCCAACATCGAGGGCAGCGGTGTGAACGGCGTCGGCGACATCTGGAACGTCGGCGAGTGGGACTACAGCTACACGTCGCTGAAGTAAGCGCCGAACACGCCGGCCGCAGGGGCTCCGCCGCGCGCGGGGTCCCTGCGCGCCGATCCCTCCCACGACCGAGTAGAGACATGTCGCGAGACCACCACCCCCGATGACCAGCACAGACACGATCAGCCCGCCAGGCCGATGATCCGCTACATCATCCGCCGCCTGCTGATCGGGGCCCTGATCCTGGTGATCGTGTGCGCGCTGACGTTCGTCTTCTTCCGTGTTCTCCCGACGGGCAACCCGGCCCTGCTGCGCGCGGGGCGCGACCCGCAGCCGAAACTGATCAAGGAGATCGAAGGCGTGCTCGGTCTGAACAAGTCGCTGATCGTGCAGTTCTGGGACTACATGAAGGAATTCTTCTTTCACTTCAACCTCGGCTACAGCTACTACAGCCAGGAGTCGGTCAGGGGCCTGATCGGGGAACGCCTGTCGGCCAGCGTGTCGCTGACGGCCGGTGCCGCGGTGCTGTGGGTGCTGGCCGGCCTCAGCGTCGGCATCATCTCGGCGCTGCGACGCCACACTCTGGTCGACCGCCTCTCTATGGGCACGGCGCTCCTGCTGCTGTCAGTGCCCGAATTCTGGCTGGGCTTCGTGGTCCTGCTGCTGTTCTCGACCAGCATAGGCAAAGTTCACATCTTCCCGGGAGCGGGCACCTACGTGGGGCTCACGTACGACCCATGGAAGTGGTTCACTTCGCTGATCCTGCCGTGGACCGTGCTCGCCGCGGGTTCGGCGGCGATCTACGCGCGGCTAATGCGCAGCAGTCTCTCGGAGACGATGCGCGAGGACTACGTCCGCACCGCGCGCGCGAAGGGGCTGAGAGAGCGAGCAGTCGTGCGCCAGGGGGTGCGCTCGGCCGTCAATCCGATCGTCACCTTGCTTGGGCTGGAAATAGGCGTGCTTCTTGGCAGCGCCGTGCTCGTGGAAATCGTGTTCAACATTCCCGGCATCGGCGTCGAGAACTACAAAGCGATCCTGTCGTCGGACTTTCCGGTGGTGCAGGGGACCGTGCTGCTCGCCGCGGCGTTCATCGTCGTCGCGAACATCCTCGTCGACATCGCCTATGCCTACCTCGACCCGCGCGTCCGCTACTCATGAGCGCGGCCGCGTCGTCATCGGAGGTGGAGCCGCTGCTGCGCGTCGAGGATCTGCGGGTGGAGTTTCCGACCGAGGACGGCGTCGTGCACGCTGTCGACGGAGTCACCTATCAGGTGCACCGGGGCCGCACGCTCGGAATCGTGGGCGAGTCCGGGTCGGGCAAGACCGTCTCGTCGCTGACGACGCTCGGTCTCACGCGCCGGCAGGGCGCGCGCATATCGGGACAGATTCTGTTCGACGGCAAGGACCTGGTCACGCTCCCGGAAGACGAGCTGCGCGCGATCAGGGGCAACGAGATCGCGATGATCTTCCAGGACCCGCTGTCCTCGCTGCACCCGCTGTACAGGGTCGGTCGCCAGCTGACCGAGGCGGTGCGCGCCCATCGCGACGTCTCCAAGGCGGCTGCGCGCGCGCGGGCGGTCGAACTGCTGGGCCTCGTGGGCATCCCCGATCCCGCGAGGCGCGTCGACGAATACCCGCACGAGTTCTCCGGGGGTATGCGCCAGCGCGTGATGATCGCGATGGCGCTCGCCAACGAGCCGAAGCTGCTGATCGCCGACGAGCCGACGACCGCGCTCGACGTGACCGTGCAGGCGCAGATCCTCGCGCTGATGGAACGCCTGCAACGCGAGCTGGAGATGGCGATCGTGATCATCACGCACGACCTCGGCGTGGTCGCCGAGATGGCGGACGACATCGCGGTGATGTACGCGGGGCGGATCGTCGAGACGGCCTCCGCCGTGCGCCTCTTCTCGGATCCCGAACACCCCTACACGTGGGGCCTGCTGAAGTCGATCCCCACGGTGCACGGACCGCGCGAGGAGGATCTCGTGCCGATCTCCGGCACCCCTCCGAGCCTGATCAGCCCGCCCTCGGGCTGTCACTTCCACCCGCGCTGTCCCTACGCCCAGCCCGAGCACTCCCGCATCGATCCCCAGCTCGAGCCGGTTTCCGGCGAGCCCTCCCACCACGTCGCGTGCCTGCTCGAGTCCGACGTGCGCCGGCGCCTGTGGGAGCAGCTGGGCGCCGGCAGGACGCCGGAGGAGGCGCTGGCCGAGGTCGGCCTGCCGGGGGCGGCGGTGTGAGCGCGCAAGAGCGAGAGGAGGCGGGCTCGCCGTTCGGCGAGCAGCCGGCGGTTCCCGAGCGCTCCGCCGACCCGCCCGCCGGCGGGGACGGGCCGCTGATTCGGGTCCGCGACCTCGTCAAGCACTTCCCGATCACGCGCGGGATCATCGTCCAGCGCAAGATCGGCGCCGTCAGGGCCGTGGATGGCGTGAGCCTCGACATCGAGCGCGGCGAGACGCTCGGGATCGTGGGCGAGACGGGCTGCGGCAAGAGCACCACCGCCAAGCTGATGATGCGCCTGCTCGACGCCACCGCCGGCGAGATCGACTTCGAGGGGAACGACATCACCCGCGTGAAGGGCGCGCGCCTGAAGGCTGTCAGGCGCGAGGTGCAGATGATCTTCCAGGACCCGTACTCGTCGCTGAATCCGCGCAAGACGATCGGGCAGATAATCGGCGAGCCGTTCGCGATCCACGGTCTGCTGAAGGAGAAGGGCGAGCGCAAACGCGAGGTGCAGCGACTGATGGAGACGGTCGGGCTGAACCCCGAGCACTACAACCGCTACCCGCACGAGTTCTCCGGCGGCCAGCGCCAGCGCATCGGCGTCGCGCGTGCGCTCGCGCTGAGCCCCAAGCTCCTGATCGCCGACGAGCCGGTGTCCGCGCTCGACGTCTCGATCCAGGCGCAGGTGCTCAACCTGCTGCGCGACCTGCAGCGCCGGCTGGGTCTGACGGTCGTGTTCATCGCGCACGACCTGTCGGTCGTGCGCCACATGTGCGACCAGGTGGCGGTCATGTATCTCGGCAAGATCGTCGAGATCGGCCCCAACGACGCGCTGTACGACTTCCCCCGCCACCCGTACACCGGAGCGCTGCTCGCCGCGGTGCCGGTGGCCGACCCGTCGCTGCACGGCAGC
The DNA here is from genome assembly GCA_963805745.1 of uncultured Solirubrobacteraceae bacterium. Taxonomy (GTDB): domain Bacteria; phylum Actinomycetota; class Thermoleophilia; order Solirubrobacterales; family Solirubrobacteraceae; genus Palsa-744. The sequence goes on along the minus strand of CAWDVD010000002.1, from coordinate 1,166,122 downwards.
GAGCGGCGCCCGCTCGGCGGGGACGTGCCGAGCCCCGCCAACCCGCCGAGCGCGTGCCGCTTCCACACGCGCTGCCCGAAGGCGCAGCCGCTGTGCTCCACGCAGGAGCCGCTGCTCGAGGACAAGGGCTCGGGGACGCGCGTGGCCTGCCACTATCCGCTCACCCGCGAGGAGATCGCCCAGATCGGCGTACGATCTGCGCGATGAGCGCCAGCGGATCGGAGATCGAGCGATCGCAGGTCGGCCAGCCCGCGGTGGAGGCGGAGGAGCTGCTCGCGCGCCTGATCCGTTTCAACACCGTCAACCCTCCGGGCAACGAGCGCGCGGCGCAGGAGTACCTGGCCGACCACCTGACGCGCGCCGGCTTCGAGTGCGAGCTGCTGGGCGCCGAGCCCGAGCGACCCAACCTCGTCGCGCGGCTGCGTCCCGCATCGGCGGGCACCGACGCCGGCGCGGCGCCCGCTGACGGTCCCACGCTGTGCTATCTCGGTCACGTCGACACGGTGCTGGCGAACGCGACCGACTGGACGCACGATCCCTGGTCGGGGGACATCGCGGACGGGTTCCTGTGGGGCAGGGGAGCGCTGGACATGAAGTCGCAGGTCGCCGCCGAGATCGCCGCGGCGGCCGCGCTGGCGCGCTCGGGCTGGCGCCCGGCGCGCGGCGAGCTGCTGATCGTGGCGGTCGTTGACGAGGAGACCGGGGGGTCGCTGGGGGCCGAATGGATCACCAAGAACCACCCCGAGAAGGTCCGCTGCGACATGCTCGTCAACGAGGGCGGAGGCGCGGTGATCGAGTATGGAGGCCCGCCCGCCCGGCGCTGCTACGGCGTGTGCTGCGCCGAGAAGGGCGTGTTCCGCTTCACGCTCGCCACCAGTGGGGTCGCCGGCCACGCGTCGATGCCCGGCATGGGCGATAACGCGCTGCTGAAGATGGGCCCGATCCTGGAGCGGTTCGCGGCCCGCCAGCCCTCCTACCGGCCGACGGACGAGCCGCTGGCGTTCCTGCGCGGGATCGGCGAGGACCCCGAGGACCCGCAGGGCTCGCTCGCGCGTCTGCGCGCGGTCGACCCGCGCCTGGCGATCATGTTCGAGCCGATGCTCGGCGTCACGTTCACGCCGACGCGGATCGCCGCTTCGGAGAAGATCAACGTGATACCCAGCCGCGCCGAGCTCAAGGTCGACTGCCGCGTGCCCCCCGGGCTGGGCGAGGAGGCGGTGCGCGAGGGCATCGCCGAGGTTTTGGGATCCCACCCACCCACCACTCCACCCTCCGAGGACGGCGGCGCGGGGACGGATACCTCCCCCCCGGCCTGGGAGATCGAGTTCACCGAGCGGGTGGTCGGCAACCGCTCGCCGATGGCATCGCAGCTGATGGACACGATCTCCGCGTGGATCGCCGAGCACGATCCGGGAGCGCAGGCGGTGCCGGTGGTGCTGCCGGGCTTCACCGACTCCCGCCATTTCCGCCTGGCGTTCCCGGAGTGCGTGGCCTACGGGTTCTTCCCCCAGCGCCATCAGTCGCTGCTGCAGAGCGCGCCGCTGATCCACGGCGCGGACGAGCGCATCGACGTGCGCGACCTGGCGTTTGCGGCTGGGTTCTTCCGAGACCTGGCGGTGCGCGTTCTCGGCTGAGCTTGCAACCCTCGACAAGCGCGTCGAGAACCCCCATAATGGGATGTGATGCCAAGGACGGTTGACTTGCTGGAAAGGATGGCCAGATGAGCGAACGGGCCACGGTCGCGACGGGCGCGACCGGGGGGAAGTCCCCGACGACGCACGCCCCGCTGACGCACGCGGTGGCGGGGCACGCGGCGGGGCACGCGGCGCTCGTGCATGCGGCCACCGTGGCCGTGCCCGCATCCACGGCGGCGCCCCATATGTCCTTCACGCAGGAAATCCAGAACTGGGCGGTCAACTGGGAGCCGGTCATCGCGATTCTGTTCTTCAGCGCGCTCATTTTCATGATGTGGCGAATGCTGAAGGTGATGCCGCGGATCAAGCCGCAGCGGATCAAGCCGGCGTCCAACCAGTCGGTCACGTTCGCGGACATCGCGGGCGTGGACGAGGCCAAGGCGGAGCTGCAGGAGCTGGTCGAGTTCCTGCGCGAGCCGAAGTCCTTTCACGCGCTCGGCGCGAAGGTGCCGAAGGGGGTGCTCCTGCACGGACCGCCGGGAACCGGCAAGACGCTGCTGGCGAAGGCGGTGGCGAACGAGTCGGGCGCGCAGTTCTTCGCGCAGTCGGCGGCGTCGTTCGTGGAGATGTTCGCCGGCCTGGGCGCCGCGCGCATCCGCCGGCTGTTCGCGATCGCGCGCAAGCACGAACCGGCGATCATCTTCATCGACGAGCTCGACGCGGTCGGCGGGCGACGCGGCGCGGACATCTCCGGCGAGAAGGACCAGACGCTCAACCAGCTGCTGGTCGAGATGGACGGCTTCGCATCGAGCGGGCGGGTGGTCGTGATCGCGGCGTCCAACCTGCTGGAGAAGCTCGACCCGGCGCTGCTGCGCCCCGGGCGCTTCGATCGTCAGGTGTTCGTGGTGCCGCCGGACGTCAAGGGCCGCATCGGCGTGCTGGAGGTGCACACGCGCGACAAGCCGCTCGACGACGTCGACCTGGGTCTGGTGGCCCAGCAGACGAGCGGGCTGACGGGCGCGGATCTGGCGAACATCTGCAACGAGGCGGCGATCTTCGCGACCAGGCGCGGAGCCAAGGCGATCTCGAAGGCGGACTTCGACTCGGCGCTCGAGCGCGTGATCGCGGGCGTGCAGTCCAAGCGCGTGCTGAACGACCACGAGAAGCGGGTGGTCGCCTACCACGAGGCGGGGCACGCCCTGTGCGGCGAGCTGCTGCCGTCGGTCGACCGCGTGCACAAGATCTCGATCGTCCCGCGCGGGCGCGCGCTCGGCTACACGCTCAACCTGCCGGCGGAGGACCGCTACCTGAAGACGCGCGAGGAGCTGCTCGACTACATGACGGTGCTGCTCGGCGGGCGCGTGGCCGAGCAGGTGGTGTTCGGCGCGATCACCACGGGCGCCTCCGACGACCTCAAGCGCGTGGCGGACATCTCCCACTCGATGGTCCACGACTACGCGATGGGCACGGCCGGCGTGGGACGCTCGCCGGAAGGGGACGTGAGGCTGTCGGAGAGGACGCTGCGCATCCACGACGAGGAGCGCCAGGACCTGATCGAGGAGGCCAGGCGGGCGGCGCAGAAGCTGATCGTCGCCCACCGTGGCCATCTCGACGCGCTCGCGCAGGAGCTGCTCGCGCGCGAGGTGCTCGAGCGCGACGCGATCGACCGGATCATGGCCGGCGTGCCGCGCATGGAGCGCGCGCCGGGAGCGGGCCTGCGGGTGGTGGCTGCGGCCGAGCCGCACGCGCCGCCGGCGCCGCCCGCCCCGATCCGGCTGCCCGATGCTCCCGCAGAGGGCGAGCCCGGACCGGCGCCGATCGGCCTGCGCAACCGCAGGGCCGAGGACGAGCCGGGACGCCTATAGACTGCGGCTGGTGTTCAGCCGCATAGACCACATCGGCGTGGCCGTCGAGGAGATCGAGCCGGCGCTGGCGCTGTATCGCGACAGCTTCGAGCTGGTTCTCGCCCACCGCGAGGTGGTTCAGGAGCAGGGCGTGGAGGCGGTGCTGCTGGATGTCGGCGAGAACCACGTCGAGCTGCTCGCCCCGCTCGCCCCGGACACCCCCGTGGGCAAGTTCCTCGCCAGGCAGGGACCGGGATTGCACCACGTGGCCTACCAGGTGGATGACATCGACGCGACGTTGCAGGCGCTCAGGCAGGCTGGCCTGCAACTGATCGACCAGCAGCCGCGAAGCGGCATCCGCGGCTCGCGCGTGGCGTTCATGCACCCGCGTGCGACCGCCGGCGTCCTGACAGAGATCGTGCAACCGGCCGCGGTGTCGGCCGGGGCTGGTGCCGGGGAGGGCCACTGATGGGGGCGGGCGCGCGTAGGGTCAGCATCGGCTTCCAGGGCGGCCAGACGCTGGCGCTGCGGATCAGTGACGATCAGCTGAGGAGCCTCAACAAGGCGCTCGGCGGTGGCGGCTGGCACGACATCGACAGCGAGGACGGACCGGTCCGCGTGGACCTCGCCCAGATCGTCTACCTGAGCGCGGACAGCGACGAGCCCCACGTGGGTTTTGGCTAGAGCAGGTTGAATCTCGACGAGCGGCTGCTGCTGGCGGCGCGCACGACGCGCGGGCACACGCCACGGGCCGAGCGCGCGGTGGCGCGGTTCTCGCGGCTGGGCGAGCACGGCGGCGTGTGGCTTGCGATCGGGGCGCTCGGCTGGGCGCTCGACCGTCCACGCGCCGCGGACTGGCGCAGGGCGGCGGGCACGGTCGCGGGGACGTTCGCGCTGAACATGGCGATCAAGCAGCTGGTTGGTCGCCGCCGCCCGGAGCTGCCGGGCCTGCCGGAGCTGACGAGCACCCCTACAGCGCTGAGCTTCCCCAGCGCCCACGCGTCGACGTCGTTCGCCGGGGCGCGTTGCTACTCCCGCCTGGGCGTGCCGGCGCCGGCGCTGTACGCGCTGGCGACGGGGCTGTCGCTGTCGCGGCTGTACCTGGGCGTGCACTACCCGTCGGACGTGCTGGCCGGGGCTGCGCTTGGCGCGCTGGCGGCTCGGTGGAAGGATGTGCGGCGGTGAGCACGCGCATCGGCATCGTGGGCATGCCCAACGCGGGCAAGTCCTCGCTGTTCAACGCGCTGACGAAAGCTGGCGCGGAGGCGGCCAACTACCCGTTCACTACGATCGAGCCCAACGTGGCGGTGGTGCCGGTGCGCGACGAGCGCCTGGAGGAGGTCGCCAAGACGGTGGGCGCTTCGGAGATCGTGTGGGACACGGTCGACTTCCACGACATCGCCGGGCTGGTCGCCGGCGCGCATCAGGGTGAGGGATTGGGGAACCGCTTTCTGGCGAACATCCGCGAGACGCACGCGATCGTCCACGTCGTGCGTGCCCACGGCGACGAGAACGTGGTGCATCCGGAGGGCCGCGTGGACCCGCTGGCGGATGTCGAGACGGTCGAGACGGAGCTCGTGATGGCGGACCTCGACGCGGCTGAACGCCGGGTGGAGCGGGTGGGCAAACAGGCGCGCGGGGGCGACCGCGTGGCGATCGCGGAGGAGGCGTGGCTGCGCGAGGTGATCGCGGCGCTGCAGGCGGGCCGCCCGGCGCGCACGGTGCCGGTGCCCGATGAGGCGCCGGGCGCCGCCCGCGACCTGGGCTCGCTGACGAGCAAGCCGGTGCTGTTCGTGGCCAACGTGGACGAGGGCTCGGAGGAGGTTCCTGCGGAGATCGCCGAGCATGCGGCCGCGCAGGGCGCGCGCGCGGTGGCGGTGTCCTCGCGCATCGAGTCCGAGCTGGCGGAGCTCGAGGACGAGGACGCGGCCGCCATGAGGGAGGAGCTCGGCGTGAGCGAGTCCGGTCTCCAGCGCGTCGTGCGCGAGGCGTTCGCGCTGCTGGAGCTGATCGCGTTCTTCACCGCCGGCGAGGCCACGATCGCGCAGTCCTGGCACCTGCGCCGCGGCCTGACCGCGTGGCACGCGGCGGGGCAGATCCACACGGACATCCAGAAGGGCTTCGTGCGCGCCGAGGTGATCGGCTGGCGCGAGCTGGTCGACGCGGGCGGCTACGCGGGCGCGCGCGATCGCGGCACGCTGCGCCTGGAGGGCCGCGACTACGAGATGGCGGACGGGGATGTGATCACGGTCAAGTTCACGCCCTAGGACCCGCTGGCACGGCGCCAGGCCATCGGGCCCTAGGAAGCCAGGTTCTCAAGCCGCTCCGCCAGCCGCCGCATCCCCAGCTCGCCGGCCACGCGCGCGCCACCGGCGAAGTCGGGCTCGCGGTGGGTCGGCGGCTCGACGTCGATCCGCTGGAGCGTGGCGATCTGCTTGAACTTGCGCAGCAGCTCCGCGTTCTCGCGCAGGGTGGCGGCGACCCGCGGGCGCATCACGGTGCTCGCCCTGACCGCGGCCGCGTCGGATTCCGCCGCGTCCGCGTCGGCGCCGGCGCCGCTCAGAACCGCCTCCAGCGAGTCGTGCTCGCGCAGCAGCTCGGCGGCGGTCTTGGCGCCGATGCCGGGCGCGCCGGGCAGGCCGTCGGAGGGGTCGCCGCGCAGGGCGATGAAGTCCGGGACCTGCCGTGGGTCGACGCCGTAGCGCTCGCGCACCTCCGCCGGTCCGATCTCCGCGTGCCGACCGCCCTTGAGCAGCTCGGCCACCGCCACGTGCTCGCTGACCGCGCCGAACAGGTCGCGGTCGCCCGTCAGCAGCAGCGCCCGCCCTCCGCGCTCCTCCTCGGCGCGGGCGTGGGAGAACATCACGTCGTCCGCCTCCAGCTCGTCGCTCGTCGCGTACGTCCAGCCGAGGCTCTGCAGCAGCGCCGGCGCCTGCTCCCACTGCGCTCGCAGCTCCTGCGGCATCGGATCGCGGTGGGCGTGATACGGCGGGTACAGCCGCACGCGGTAGTCCGCCTCCTCCGCGCCCATGCACGCGACGACGCCATCCAGGCGCGCCGGCAGGCGCGCATCATAAAAGGTCAGGATCGCGTTGACCGTGCCCAGCAGCGCGTTCACCGGCTGCCCATCCGCGCCGACGATCAATTTGGGGAGTGCGAAGAACGACCGGTACAGCAGCCACGGCACGTCCGCGATCAGCAGCTGGGCGGGCACCGACTGGGGGTGGGCGGGCACCGACTCAGGGTATGCGGCCGGCGGGCTATTCGGCGGCGACGCCGCCCGTGGCGAGCGCGTCGACCGTGCCCGGCGCCTGGGCGCCGCCCTGCGCCCCGGTGGTGGGCGCCGGGGGCGGGGCTTCGGGTGTCGCCGGCGTGAACGGCGCCTGTCCGCTGAGGTCGGGCTCGCGCATGACGCTCGCGCCGCTCTTCACGCTGAAGTACGCCCACGCGCTGTCCAGCCCCAGCCGCGCCTCCAGTTCCGATCCGCTCACCGGCTCCTCGCCGCGCGAGCCGAGCACCTCGGCCGCGACGATTCGCGGGGAGACCCCGCGCTTGAGCACCTCGATCCCGCGGAAGGAGCCCTTGACGAGGCCCCTCAGGCGCGCCGCCGCCGCGGCGAAGCTCATGCTCAGCTTCCAGCTGGAGGCGTCGGTTTCGTAGGAGTCCGGCACACCCCGCAGCCACGGCTCGGGCGTGGAGCCGAGGAACGAGTTCTCGTTGTCCTCCGTCATCCCCCCCGAGCTCGCGAAGTAGTACGTGATCGCCGGCCGGCCGTCGTAGGTGACGATCTGCCCCGCCGTCGCCGCCACCGCCGTGTTCGTCGCCGCCGTTTCCGCCGCCACGCCCACGTACACCTGCGAGCGGGTGTCCGAGTACACGTCGAAGCGGGACCCGCCCGCGTCGTCGGTCAACGCGTACGTGCGGCTGGCGATCGCCTGGGCCTCAAGCGCGGCCATCGGCCAGCTCGAGGGCATCTCCGCGGAGACCACGCCGCGGACGTAGCGTTCCAGCGGGACCTTCACGACCCTGGAGCCGACCAGGACCTTCACGATCGAGTTCGCCGGCGCCTGGCCGAGCGTCGTTCCGGTGTAGTAGTGGGCGAGGATCTGGGCATCGCTCCAGCCGTGCTCGGCGTATCCGAGCGCTCCGTCCTGGCTCATGCCCACGCCGTGCCCGTCCCCGGCGCCTTCGATCACCAGCGCCGACGAGCTCGCCGCCGCGGTGGGAGCGGTGCACAGCGCGAGCGCCGCGAGGGTGGCGAGTGTTGCCGGGAGGAGTCCGCGGGCGCGCCCACGGCCACGCTGGCGAGCGAGGAGGCGGTGATAGGTTGACGCGATGACCCGCATCCTTGACCGCGCCAACACGGGCAGCAGGCCATGGTCGCGCTCGAGATGGGGAGGACCCATGGATTCCCCCTCGGGCGCGCGCGCCGGCGGCCTGAGCGCTGCACGATGACTGGCGCCCGCGAACGGAGGCCGGCCAGCGAGCGCGTCGTGCTCGAGCGGGTCCCCACCGACCTGTACATCGCCGGACAGTGGCGGGCCGCCAGCGGTGGCGGAACGCTCGCCGTCGAGGACCCCGCCACCACCGAGCCGCTCGTGCAGGTGGCCGACGCCCAGGCGCAGGACGCGATGGCGGCCCTGGCGGCGGCGGCGGACGCCCAGGCCGGGTGGGCAGCCCACCCGCCTCGCGAGCGCGGAGAGATCCTGCGCCGGGCGTATGAGGCGATCGTAAAGGAGGCCGAGGACCTGTCGCTGCTGATGACGCTCGAGATGGGCAAGGCGCTGGCCGAGTCGCGCGCGGAGATCGCCTACGCGGCCGAGTTCTTCCGCTGGTTCTCCGAGGAGGCCGTGCGCATCCACGGGCGCTACATGGTCAACACCACCGGCAAGGGGCGCATCCTCACGATGCGCCAGCCGGTCGGGCCGTGCGTGTTCGTCACGCCGTGGAACTTCCCCACCGCCATGGGCACCCGCAAGATCGCCCCCGCGATCGCCGCCGGCTGCACGATGGTCGTCAAGCCCGCCAAGCAGACGCCGCTGTCGATGCTCGCGCTCGCCAAGCTCCTCGAGCAAGCCGGCCTGCCCGGCGGCGTGCTCAACGTGATCACCGCCCGCAGCGCCGGCGCGGTGATCGCACCGCTGCTCGCCGACCCGCGCACGCGCAAGCTGTCGTTCACCGGCTCCACCGAGGTCGGACGCACGCTCATCGAGCAGTCCGCCCAGCAGATCCTGCGCGTATCCATGGAGCTCGGCGGCAACGCCCCGTTCCTCGTGTTCGACGACGCCGACCTGGACGCTGCCGTCGAGGGGGCGCTCGTGGCGAAGATGCGCAACGTCGGCGAGGCGTGCACCGCCGCCAACCGCTTCCACGTGCACCAGTCGGTCGCCGAGGAGTTCTCACGGCGGCTGGCCGAGCGCATGGGCGCACTGAACGTCGGCCGCGGCACTGAGCCGGACGTCGACGTCGGCCCGCTGATCGACGAAGACCAGCGCGCCAAGGTCACAGAACTGGTCGGCGACGCGGTCACGCGCGGCGCGCGCGTGCTGCTGGGGGGCGAGCCGATGTCAGGGCCCGCCCACCCCGGCTACTTCTTCGAGCCGACCGTCCTCACCGACGTCTCCGCCGACGCGCGGCTGCTACGCGAGGAGATCTTCGGGCCCGTCGCCCCCGTCGCCACCTTCACCTCAGAGGAGGAAGCGCTCGCGGCCGCCAACCGCACCGAGTACGGGCTGGTCGCCTACGTGTACACGCGCGATCTCGCCCGCGCGTTCCGCGTGTGCGAGGGGATCGAGTCGGGCATGATCGGCTTGAACCAGGGTGTCGTGTCCAACCCCGCCGCCCCGTTCGGCGGCGTCAAGCAGTCGGGGTTCGGGCGCGAGGGGGGGTTCGAGGGGATCGGCGAGTATCTCGAGACCAAGTACGTGGCCATGGGGGTTTGAGGGGACTGCGCCCGCCCCACGCACCGCCTCTTGCTCTGGCTATGACGCTATGACACCTTCACCTTGACCGTGTCGGAGGTCTCCTTGCCGGTGCCTTCGTTGCCTTCGACGCTCGCTTTGTTGGTGTAGACGCCGGTGCTCGTCAGCGTGTGGCTGCAGGTGTAGATCTCTTCGCTTTCAGGCGCCACTTTCTCAGAGCCGCTCGGGGAGACCGCGCCACACTTGGTGTCCTTCGGCTCTTTGAATTCCAGTTCCACGTTACCCGTGTTTTCGACGATGAGTTCGTATTCGACTGTCTGGCCGACATGGGCCGTCAGCGGGAACCCCGTGAAGGACCCGACGCCTTCGATCCGCTGGAACAGTGCGTAGATCGTGAATTCGGGTTCGGGGGTGAACGGTTCGGTGAAGACGTTGTTCGGCTTGTTGGCGGTGATCGCCCCCGTCCAATCCGGTTCTTCGTAGATCATGTCTCTGCTGGATTCGCGGTAGATCCCGCCGCCTTGTGCGGTCGCCGTGTTGCCCCGCACGAAGGTTGAGCCTCCCAACTTGATTGACCCTCCCTCGAAGAGCAACAGCCCGCCGCCGTCTTCCGCCTTGTTGCCGTTGACGGTCGAGCCGATGAGCGTCAGCACATTTTTGCTGTGTTCGCGGTACAGATCGATCCCGCCGCCGTAGAGCGCTTCGTTATCGTTGACGTGCGAGTTTTCGAACGTGAGGTTTGCGCCTTCACTCGCGGCGATCAGGATCCCGCCGCCGTCTTCCGCCTTGTTGCTGTCAACGGCCGAACCTTCTTTGAGAACGAGCGAGCCGAAGAAGTTATCGATCCCGCCGCCGTACGGCCCTGTGTTGGCGCTGACCTTCGAGTCTTCGAGCGTGACCGAGCCGATGAAGTTCAAGATTCCGCCACCCTCGTACGTCGACGTGTTGTTGCTGACGGTCGACTTCGACAGCCGCAGCGAGCCTTGGAGATTTTCGATCCCGCCGCCGTAGGTCGCACTGTTGCCGCTGACCGTCGAGTCTTCAAGCGTGAGCGAGCCCGCGTCGTTGTAAATCCCGCCGCCTGCGGGGGCAAAACCATATCTTTCGAGGCCCGTGCCGCCGGTGATCGTAGGTCCGTTGATCGTGACTTCCGCGCCCGGTTCGACGACCAGGACCGAGCCGCTGCCGGTGCCTTCGAGCGTGGCTCTCTTGCCAACGATCGTGAGGTTCTTGGCGATCGTCGTGTCGCCCTTACAGGCGCCGGTGACCTTCAGCGTGTTTCCCGGCGCCGCTTCGCTGACGGCTTGCTGGAGCGTTTCATAGGAGGAGGTCGCTTTGGAATTGGTCGTGTTCGTGACCTGGCAGGTCGATGCCAGCGCCGCCGAGGAAGCGAGGCCCGATACGGCCAGCGCGCACGTGAAGCCGAGCAGGAGCGAGTTGCGCTGCATCGTGTTCCTCCCTGTCCGTCGCCCGGTAGGACGGGCAGGCGCGCCTGGCCGCAGTCTGAAGCGTAGAGCCCTCACCGATGCACCCGCCTGGTCATTCCTGACGCCTCACCCTGTTGAAGTCCGTCGCTGGCGCTGCCGCGCTGGGATGCCACCCCCGTGGCGGACCGGTGACGGTCGCGCGGGAAAGCTATCAGAAGCCAATGCGCTCCGATCACAGGCCGTCAGGACGCCGAGTGCGCGGATAGCCTCACGCTCGCTCGGGACGAGCGGCAACGGCCGCCGGCTCCGAGCCGAAGCTTGAGCTGTGGCTCGGAGCCGGCGGATCGTGCCCGGCGGGCTGCTAGCGCACGCCGGCTTTCAGCATCGACAGCTCGACGTCGAAGGCGTCGTTTTCCTCGCCGAGCGCGTTCGGGTGCACCGGCACTCCTAGCAGCGGTTCGAAGACGGGTTCGATCCAGCGGGTGCCGACCGGTTCGCACGCGTTGTGAGCTTCGCTGGGCTTGAACGTGGGGACGAAGATCGCTCCATTGGCCTCCGCCTCTTTCTTGAGATCTGCGTCGCCGAGCTTCTCGACGTCCTGGCGGAACCATTTGAGGTCGCCTTTCTTCCATGGGAACTGCGCCCCGCACACGCCGTCCTTGGGCGCAATGTCGGGGTAGCCCACCACGAACACCTTCGCTTTTGGCGAGAGCACGTGAATCTCGGCGAGAGCCGCTTCGAACGGCCCCTGGTCCGCCGCGAACGTTGCGGTCACGAGCCCCTGGTACTCGGCCTTGCACGGAGCCTTTTCGTTGATGTGGAAGAAGGCCGCTTCCGTGCAGCCCTGCAGCAGCGTGCCGAACAGGTTGCCGTCGTTTCCGCCCATCCCCAGCGACACCACTTCGGTCGATTCGCTGAGCGCTTCGAACTGCGGCGGCTGGTCGGGATATTGCGCGACGGTGAAGTTTTCGGTCTTCGCTCCGCCGCAGCTGACGTCGGTGAGCGACATGTTCAGGGCCGCGGCAACCAGGTGCGGGTAATTGCGTTCGGACTGCCCGCATTCCGGTGGCGCAGTCGGCGAGTAGGGCAGGATCCCCGGCCCGGATGTGTAGGAGTCGCCCATGGCCACGTATGAGGTGGCCGCACCGGCCGACGACGGCACACATGCGCCGAGCACGCCCGCCAGCAGGACGAGCATGAGACTGCCACGCAAGTGTCGAGGCCCTCGGCAGCCCTCGCCCGCGATCCGTCCGTGAAATGAGTACATTCGCTTTCTCCCTCTCCCTAGTGAGCTGAGACTCTGCGCTCGCGCCCTCCCCGACCGACAGCGGACACGGCCGCCCAATGATACATGCCCGCTCCGCTCGAGGCACTTGCCCATCGTCACAGGGCGATCGGCACGTCGGCCGCGCCGCGTGAGGCACCCAGCGATGCGACCACCACCAGTGCGATGCCGAGCAGCGCGCGTGCGCCGAGCTCTTGGCCGAGCACGAGGAAGCCGGCGAGCGCCGCAACGCCGGGCTCGAGGCTCATGAACACCCCGAAGGTCGGCGGCGCGATTCGCCGAAGCGCCTCGAGCTCGAACGAGTAGGGGATCACCGACGACAGGATGCCCACGGCCGATCCGAGCGCGAGCGAGGCAGGTTCCAGCAGGTGGCTGCCGCCACCGGCGATGCCCGCCGGGAGCGCCGCCAAAGCTGCCACGCACATCGCAAGCGTGAGCCCCGTCGAGCCCTCGAAGGCACGGCCGAGCCGGGCGTTCAGCACGATGTAGGTGCCCCACAGACAGCCTGCTGCCAGCGCAAAGGCCACTCCAAGGTAGTTCAGCCCATGCACGGAGCCGTGGGTCAGCGCGAAGATGCCCGCGACCGCGAGTGCCACCCACAGGCGGTCGACCCGCCGTCGAGAGCCTGACACCGCCACGGCCAGCGGCCCCACGAACTCGATCGCCACGGCAATCCCCAGCGGGATCCTGTCGATGGCCTCATAGAAGCTCAGGTTCATCGCGGCCAGAACCAGCCCGAAGACTGCCGCGAGCAGCAGCTCATGCCTTGTGCGCCCGCGCAGCCTCGGCCGCCACAGCAGGACCAGGATGCCGGCGGCCGAGGCCAGACGCAGGAGCACCGTGCCCTCCGGTCCGACTTGCTGGAACAGGGTCGCGGCGAGCGCCGAGCCGAACTGCACAGATGCAATCGCGCCGACCACCAGGCCACCCGACGGGGCGCGGGCCAGCGGGCCGGCACGGCTCGCCGTCGTAACGCTCCTGGCCATCGGCTTCGATCGTATCTCCCGCTCGTCACAGTTTCTTGATCGTTGTGGTCGACCTATCTGAGAAAGCGCCGTCCGAAGCACGGCTGGAAAAATGACGAACGACGCTCTCGCTTGGCTCCGGCATCAGCGAGTCCGTCACGCCCGCCTCGGCCAACGCCCGATGGATGACGCGCGACCCTGGGATCACCGCGAGTTCATGCCCTCGCCTCTTGCAGACGGCACTTCGGTATGCGATCGCCATTGCTCCGGTCGAATCGATCGCCTCGAGCTGGCGAAGGTCGAGCGTGACGGTCCTGACGCCTTCCTGAAATAGGCACTCGATCTCCTCTTCCAGCTCAGAGGCCGAGCGATAGTCCAGCCTGCCCGTCAGGATCAGAGTGTGCCTCCAGACGCCCGTACTCGCGAGTGTCAGATACGGCAGGGCGCGTGCCGGCTCTGACAGTCTGGTGGCGCGGGTCCCATCCGCCACCGTTTCAGCCGTGTCGCCTTGATTACGAGCATGCTGGCTCGCACTCGACAATGTCAGATGACGCTTCATATCTATACAGCTCCTTTCAACAGATCTTCGAACTGGCAGCGAGCTGGCCTGGACCAAGTGGTCCACGACCGAGGTGGAGAGACCGGAAGGAGCTAGTCCGGTTGCTCTGGGATCAGAACGAAGAACGACGTGCGCCACGACAGCTGCGCGAGGCGCAGCCGCCGCATCGCGCGCGGCGCTGCTTGCACGAGAAGGCCGACGAGCGTGAAGGCTGTCGAGGAGGCGGAGCCTGAGCCGCTCCCCGCGGCCGATCCGCCGCCTGCTCCGCCGGGTCCAGGTCCGGGAACAGGGGCGGGGGAACGGTTTTCAACTGCGGAACCACCACCGTCGTTGCCCGCAGGCGCCCCTGCCGCGATCGCGGCAGGCGACGCGACGGCGGTGGCGAATGGAGCGGTCGAGACCGACCAAGCGGCCGATAGGTCCAACCATCCCCCGGCGCGGTCTGCTGTGATCGGCGCTCCGATTGCGGCACGCTCGCAGCTCACCTCCCCGGCGCGGCGTACCGTGATTTCAGACGGGCCCCCGGGGACGGTGGAGGTCGTCACGGCGACTGAGACTTCCGGCGCGACTTCGCCTGCCGCCGCTTCGCCAGCCGCGTCTTCGGGGCTCGGCCGCGAAGCGGCGACGGGCACCTGCGAGCCTCCCCCCGTCTCTTGCGCGGCAGGCGCTTCGGAGGCCGGTTCCGTGCCCGCTTCCCCGGCAGGCTGTTCGACGCTTCCTTCGTCGACTACAGGCGGCGCTTCTTCTGCTGTGGGCGGTGTTTCTTCGGCTACGCGGGGTGCTTCTTCGGCTACGGCAGGGATTTCTTCTGCTATGGGCGGTGCTTCTTCGGCTACGGGAGAGGTGTCTTCGGCAACAGGCGGTGCTTCTTCGGCTACGGCAGGGGTTTCTTCTGCGGTGGGCGGTGTCTGTTCGGCTACGGGAGGGGTGTCTTCTGTTGCAGGCGGTGCTTCTTCGGCTACGGGAGGGGTTTCTTCTGCGGTGGGCGGTGTCTGTTCGGCTACGGGAGGGGTGTCTTCTGTTGCAGGCGGTGCTTCTTCGGCTACGGGAGGGGTGTCTTCGGCAACAGGCGGTGCTTGTTCGGCTACGGGTGGGGTTTCTTCTGCCGTGGGCGGTGCTGGTTCGGCGGTGGCGGCCGCTGTCCCCGCAGCGCCGTCGGGCGCGCTGGTCCCGTTCGCCTGGGCACCAGTGGCGAGGAGAAGCGCGGCGAACACGAGCGAGACAGCCAGCCAAAGAGCAAGGCAGCCCCTGGAGAGGACCCGCGTCGGAGGACTCCTGACCGTCTCGACCATGTTCGCTTCGTTGAACATACGAACGTTCGGCTCCCGATCATCGTCCCAGCGCTAAGCTCTTGCGGGATGATAACGCCGCAAAGGAGAGTTTCGTGCGCCGAGCGTCTGTAGCGGCAGGAGCTCCGATCGGGTTGGGGAACTGAGGCTCATGCTCGTCCTGACGCGGAGGAACAACGAGAGCATCATGATCGGCGACGACATCGAGGTCACGATCCTGTCGAACAACGGCACAAAGGTGCGCCTCGGTATCCAAGCGCCCTCGAATGTCCCAGTCCACCGTACGGAGATCTATCTCGAGATCCAGGCCGAGGGCCGAAAGGGCGCCGGCTCCGAGCAGCACGACCTGCCGCGCGCGCGCCGAGGGCACGCGATCTGAAGGCTCCCTGCGCTCGGGCGGCTATTCGCATGAGGGGCTTGCAAGTCTCCCGCTGAGCGCGCAGGGACCTGTCTCCGCCGCCGTGGGCGCTGCTGACCCGGCCTACAGTGTCAGCGCTCAGGGTGGCGGCTTGGGATACGGGACCTCACTGCGGGCGCTTGGCACGGTCGCACCGCGCGCCAGGTCGGTCGCCTGGCGCGTTGGGGGGTCCTCTCCTTCGTCGTGCCAGCTGGCTGGCTGAGCCTATTTCGTGCAGATCACGTAGGCGGTGACGGGGCCCGGGTCCGTCGTGCCTGCGTCTTCGTAGAACCACCCGGTCGGCGCCGAGTACGACCCGGTGGCCCCGGGCGTCCCGCTCGGCGGAGTTTTGGTGCTCGAGTTCACGGGACCAGACTTGGAGTAGTGGGTTGCTTCACTGCTCGCCGTGTCGTTGGCTCCCCCGCCACCGAGCGCAACTTCGCCGGCAGAGCACGATACGGTGACCTGTTTTTCAGTTCCACTCGCCGTGGCGTACCGGACGGTGACGTTCGCTGCTTCGACTTCGCCCTTGGGGCCTGTGGCACCTGTGGCTCCGGTTTTGCCTTCTTTGCCTTCTTTGCCGGCCGCTCCGGTTGACCCGGTCACCCCGGTCGCTCCGGCGGCACCGGTGGCTCCGGTTTTGCCTTCTTTGCCTTCCTTTCCTTCTTTTCCTTCTTTGCCGGCTGCTCCCGCCGTGCCGGTGGCTCCGGCCGTGCCTGTGGCTCCGGTTTTGCCTTCTTTGCCTTCTTTGCCTTCTTTGCCGGTCGCTCCCGTGGCGCCAGCGGCGCCGGTGGCTCCGGTCACGCCGATGGCCCCCGTCTTGCCTTCTTTCCCTTCCTTGCCTTCCTTGCCTTCTTTCCCGGTCGCTCCCGTGACCCCGGCTGCGCCGGTGGCCCCTACCGTGCCGGTGGCTCCGGTTTTACCTTCCCTACCTTCTTTGCCTTCTTTCCCGGTCGCACCTACCGCGCCGGTGGCCCCGACCGTGCCGGTGGCTCCGGTTTTGCCTTCTCTTCCTTCTTTGCCTTCTTTCCCGGTCGCTCCCGTGGTACCAGCGGCCCCGGTGGTCCCGGTCACCCCCGTCGCACCGGTGAGGCCGGTAGCTCCGGTCTTGCCTTCTCTGCCTTCGGTCCCGGCGGCTCCGGTCGCGCCCGTTGTCCCCGTCCTGCCTTCTCTGCCTTCGCCCCCGGTGGCTCCGGTCGCGCCCGTTGCCCCGGTCCCGCCTTCTTTGCCTTCGGCTCCGGTGGCGCCTCGTTCGCCGTTGGTTCCGTTGGCGCCAGTCTTGCCTTCTTTGCCTTCTTTGCCGGCTGTCCCGGCGATGCCGGTGGCCCCGGTCTGGCCTTCGGCCCCCGTCGCTCCGGTCGCTCCGGCCTTGCCTTCTTTGCCGGCGGCTCCTTCTCGACCGGCGAGGCCCTGTTTACCTTCAGGTCCGGTTGCGCCCGTCGCACCGGCTACACCCGCGGCTCCGGTGTCTCCCCTGCGGCCTTCCTGGCCTTCCACACCTTCTCTGCCTTCTCTGCCTTCCTGGCCGGCGGGCCCTTCTCGACCGGTGGGCCCCTGCCTGCCCGCCTTGCCTTCTGGGCCTTCGGCTCCGGTCGGGCCGGTCGCGCCGGCCACGCCCGCTGGTCCGGTGACGCCCCTCCTGCCTTCCTTGCCTTCTCTGCCTTCTTTGCCTTCCGTGCCCGATCCGCCTTCCCCGCCGACGGGTCCTTCTCGCCCGGCGGGTCCCTGCCTTCCTTCCGGGCCTTCTGGGCCTTCGAGTCCGGCCGGGCCGGTTGCGCCGGCCACGCCTGCGACTCCGGTGTCGCCCTTCCGGCCTTCCTGGCCTTCGACACCTTCTTTGCCTTCTCGGCCTTCGTGGCCGGCGGGCCCTTCTCGCCCGGCGGGTCCTTGCTTGCCCGCTTTTCCTTCGGGGCCTTCGGGCCCCGTCGCGCCAGTCGCCCCGGCTACGCCGGCGGCGCCTTCTCTGCCTTCTCGCCCTTCTTCTCCGGCGACTCCTTCCCGACCTTCTTCCCCGGAGGGACCGGTTGCTCCGGTCGCGCCGGCGGCCCCTTCTCTGCCTTCGGCCCCTGCTGGGCCGGTCGCTCCGGTTGCGCCGGCGACTCCCTGTCTGCCTTCGGGTCCGGCCGCGGCGGTCGCTCCGGTGACGCCGGTGGCGTTCGAGACGCTGTGGGTGCCGTCTGAGCCCGCGGCTTTCTTGGAGTGCGTGGTGGGGCTTGGTCTGCCCGCGCGCGTCGCGCCGCCGGCGAGCACCAGCGTGGCGTGGCGGGCGACGTGCCGGCTCTCGCAGCCGGCGGAGATCGTCGCGACGTACTTCCCGCCCTGCGGGCTTCCGGGCAAGGTCAGCGAGTAGCGGAAGGTGCGTCCGCGCGGGAGGCTGGCTAGCCGTTTGACGATGCTTCGCCGGTAGTCATGCGGACCGCTCAGCGAGACTGCGAGAGTGGGCCGGCATACGGTCAGCCCGCGGTTTCCGACGCTGACGATCAGGGACGCCGAACGCCCGCCCGCGGGCGCCGACAGCTGCACGCCTCCGAGCGTGAGCCGTGGCGTGGCCTTGGCGGCGATACCGATCACCGATGGCGCCGGCACCGGGGCCGCTGGCGCGGCGACCGTTGCCATCCTCGCGCCTGCGGGCGTTGCGGAGATCAGCAGCAACCCCATCGTCGCCACCGGCGCCCCGGCAAGACCGATTTTGGGCTTGAGTCGCATGTGTGGTCGCTCCGCTTCCTTTATCGGGACGCGGGCAGTCGATCCTCGGCCTCGAACTGTGGTTCGAGCGAGCACCGCGGCAGCTTCGCCCCCAACGTCATCTGTTCGTCCGTCCATCGGCGCCGGCGCCGGCGGGCTGGAGTCTTGCGCGCTGTCATGCGTCGCGGCGGCCGCTGGCCACGTGAACGACCAGGCGGGCCCCGGAGCGTCAACCGGGCAGGCCGCCGGGGGCTGCGCCGGCGCTAGCGGACGACGGCGAAGCTGAGCGAAACGGTGTTTGACCGGCCGGCGTCGTTTTCGGCGCTGAGCACGGCTCGGTAGTCGCCGGTCCTGAGCGCGCGGTAGCCGATTCGCCCGCTGAACGGGACGCTGTCGATCCCCACCGGCTCGTGTGCGCGGGTGAGGGCACCGACGGTGACGCTCCGTGTGCAGCGCCTGGCGTGCGCTCGCTTGAGCTTCGCGGTCGCCGTCACGCAGGCGTGCGCATGGCGAAGTCCCGGTGCGCTGAGCACGATCGTGATCTCGAGCCGTGCCGGCGCCGCGAGCGTGAAGCGCAGCGTGGTGCCGAGCGGGGCCTTGCGAGCTGAGACTGCGGTGGACTGCCTGCCGACGCGAAAGCGCCTGTTGGCAAGGCTTGCGGCGGTGATCGTGGGCGACGCGGTGGTCAACGCCAGCGTCTGCTCGGCGGACCCCTGCGCGACCGTTTCGATCACCGTGCCCGCCGGCAGCGCCACGAGCGTCGGTGTCGGGTTGGCGTTTTCGTTGCCGTTGTTGACTGTGCTCCCGAGCTGCCCGTACTCGTTCAGGCCAAACGCGTACAGCTGCCCGGTCGAGGTGACCGCGAGGCTGTGTGCGGCTCCCGCGGAGACCTGGGTCACGGGGCCGGTTGCTCCCGGCAGGGTCACGAGCGTCGGTGTGGGGTTGGCGTTTTCGTTGCCGTTGTTGGTCGTGTTCCCGAGCTGCCCGTAGTTGTTCAGGCCGAACGCGTAAAGCTGCCCGGTCGAGGTGACCGCGAGGCTGTGTGCGGCTCCCGCGGAGACCTGGGTCACGGGGCCGGTTGCTCCCGGCAGGGTCACGAGCGTCGGTGTGGGGTTGGCGTTTTCGTTGCCGTTGTTGGTCGTGTTCCCCAGCTGCCCGTAGTTGTTCAGGCCGAACGCGTACAGCTGCCCGGTCGAGGTGACCGCGAGGCTGTGTGCGGCTCCGGCGGAGACCTGGGTCACGGGCCCGGGAGCGCCGGGCAGCGTCACGAGCGTGGGCGTGGGGTTGGCGTTTGTGGTGGTGTTGTTGGCTGGGTTCCCGAGCTGCCCGTACGTGTTCAGGCCGAACGCGTACAGCTGGCCGGTCGAGGTGACCGCGAGGCTGTAGGAGGCTCCTGCGGAGACCTGGGTCACGGGGCCGGTTGCTCCCGGCAGCGTCACGAGCGTGGGCGTCGGGTTGGCGGCGGCGACGCCGTTGTTGTTGGCGTTGCCCAGCTGCCCGTAACGGTTGTCGCCGAACGCGTAAAGCTGGCCGGTCGAGGTGACCGCGAGGCTGTAGTTGAGGCCTGCCGCGCTCTCGGTCACCGGGCCGGTGGCTCCCGGCAGCGCCACGAGCGTGGGCGTCGGGTTCGCGCCTTTGCTGCCGACCGCGTGGGCGCCGCCCAGCTGTCCGTACTGGTTGAGGCCGAACGCGTACAGCTGGCCCGTGGAGGTGACCGCAAGGCTGTGATTGACGCCCGTCGCAATCTGCGCGGCCGGCCCGGTGGCTCCCGGCAGCGCCACGGGCGTGGGCGTCGGGTTCGCGTTCTTGGTGGCGGTGTTGGCCGTGCTCCCCAGCTGCCCGTAGTTGTTCAGACCGAACGCGAACACCTGGCCGGCTACCGATGTGGGCGCCTGCGCCTGCGCCGGCGCCGGTGCTCCGGCGATCGCAAGCGCAACCAGGACGGCGAGCACGACGACCGCCGAACCCGAACCCCGAGCCCGCTGAAAGTCCACACTCTGGCGCACCGTCGTCCCAGCCTACAGGGTCGATAGCGGCCTCGCCGCGTTGACTTCTCGGCTTCGTCTAGAGTCGGCGGGGTCGTATCGAGGCAATCGAGGTCAGTGGATGAGGAGCGACATGGACAGGCCCGTCAAGCGGCGCTGGGAGATCCTGATCGGACGCTACACCCTCAATCCGCTGATTCGGGGCATGTTCAAGCTCGGGATCACACCCCCCGGCATGGCGCTCGTGGAGACGACTGGACGGCGCACGGGCGCCGTGCGCCATACGCCCATCATCTGCACGCCCGATGGCGACACCCTGTGGCTGATCGCCCAGCACGGCAGGCACGCCGGCTGGGTGCGCAACTTCGAGGCCAGGCCGCAGGTCCGTGTGCGACTCGGCCGCCGCTGGCGCGCGGGCACCGCTGAGCTCCTTCCCGACGACGACGTCAGGGCGCGGATCCGCACGTTCGCCGACGGTCCGGTCGGCCGGGCGATGACCGCGGCGATGTTCCGCGCGCTCGAAAGCCAGCCGGTGACGGTGCGGATCCAGATCGAGGCTCGGTGACCGCCGCGGAGCGAGGCTACTGAGGCACGCTGGTGGGGCTCGCGGGCGCCACCGGGAGATCCGCGTCGAAGACGCTCTGGATGTTGTTGGCCGGAGTGGGTTTGCCCAGGAGGGCTCCCTGGGCCATCGTGCAGCCCATCGCCTGGAGGCTGTCCAGCTGCTCCTGCGTCTCGATGCCCTTGGCGATCACTGTCAGCGAGAGGTCCCGCCCGACGATCAGGATGGCCTCGAGCAACCAGGTGCGATAGTCCTCGTCCTCGGCCGCGGCGAGGGAGCTCCTGTCCACCTTCAGGAAGTCGAGCGGCATCCGCCGCAGGTCGGAGTGGTAGGCGTAGCCGCTGCCTCCGAAGTCGTCGATCGCGACGCGCACGCCCAGCTGCTTGATCTCCTCCAGGCGCTCGACGGCCGCCGCGATGTCGCTCATGACGGTGGTCTCGGCGATCTCGAGCGTGAGCAGCGATGGGTCTATCCCGGACTGCTGCAGAGCACGCCGAACGTCCGTGGCGAATCCGTCTCGATTGAGCTGAGCGGCGGACACCGCTACGGAGATGCCCACCTGTTGGCCTGCGACGTTCCATGCGGCGCCCCGGCCGCATGCCTCTTCGAGCACCCAGCGACCGATCGGCACGATCAGTCCCGTTTCCTCGGCCAGCGGTATGAAGTCCTCAGGAGCCAGGACGCCCTGCTTGGGGTGCAGCCAGCGCACGCGCGCCTCGAGGCCGACCACCTTCCTGGTGCCCAGATCGTAGATAGGCTGGTAGAGCAGGAAGAACTGCTTCTCCGCGAGCGCCGTGTTCAGCTCGGCCTCGAGCACCCCGCGCCCCTCGATCACCGAGCGCATGTTGGCGTTGAACAGCGTGTAGCGGTCCTTGCCGGCGGACTTGGCCGCGTACAGGGCCAGCTGCGCGTCGCGCAAGAGGTCCTCGGGGGTCGCATACCGGCCGAAGGCGACGCCGATGCTCGCGGTCAGGAAGAAGCTCGGACCGAAGTCGTCGAGCTCGAAGGGCTTGTGCAGGGCCTCGACCACGCGTCGGGCGAGCGAGTCGAGCCGTGCCCCGCGGGCCGCTGTCTCGACCAGCACCACGAACTCGTCTCCGCCGAGACGACCCACGGTGTCCCCTGCGCGCACCACGTTCTCGAGCCGTTCGGCGACGATCTTCAGAAGCTGATCGCCGGCCACCGGCCCGAGCCTGTCGTTGACGTCTTTGAACCAGTCGATGTCGATGAACAGGGAGCCCACGAGCAGCCCCGACTGGCGTCCGGCCCGCGCCAGCATGCACGCGGTCCGGTCCAGCATCAGCGCGCGGTTGGGGAGCCCGGTGAGGGCGTCGTAGAGGTCGTCGTGGGGCACCTCGCGGGTCCTCGCCGCCGGGGTCGGTGTCCGCGCCGGCCCACGGCCACTGCCCAGGAGGAAAACCAGCAGGCCAAGCAGCACGCTCAGCACGCATCCCGCTATCAACAGCGCGAGCGCGCTGCCGTCGCTCAGCACGGCCGTGGCGGGCGCAACCGCGAAGGCCTGGACGGTCCAGCCGTTGCGCAGTGCGACCGTCGTGCTCTGCGCGCCGGACTGCGGGACGCCTGTATTCCAGGAGTTGCTCCGGTAGGTGAGTCGTGCCGCCTCATCGGAATGGCCCTGCACGGCCTGGGCCAGCACCACCTCGGGAGACAGCACCTCCCGCAGCCATCCGACGGACGCCGCCCTGCGGCCGAATGTCGTTTTGGGCGTCACGTTGCCCCTGTAAACGGGCGTCTCGACCGCCAGCGCCGGGCTTCCGCCCACCGACACCAGCCCGTTGCTGCTGGTCCCCGAGTCCCGGTCCACGAGCAGCTTGGGCGTCAGCCCGCAGTAGTCCACGCCCGCTGGCGGGATCACGGCTGCGCTCCTCGCGACTTCGGCGACGGTCAGGCAGTAGTAGTGGTGACTGCTCGCGGGCACCACCCGGAAGGCCCTGCTCGCCGGCTGCTTCGCCCCCGGTTCCAGCGACTTGACTTCGTGGCCGGTCACGCGCGTCTCGAACGCGGAGAGTTCCGGCACTCGGACCAGCGTCACCAGACCGAGCTGCTCCAGCTCGGGGTCGCTGCGCAGCGCGCGCGCCCATCTCGCCCACCTGTCGAATTCCGCGGGCGATGTCTTGGAGTTGCCGGCAAAGTAGGTGCCGGCGCCGAGCAGGAGGTCTTCGTTGCGCTGGACGGCGAGCTTGACCGTCGAGGCGATCTCTGCCGAGGTCTGCTGCGAGGACTGGCGCGCCTTGGTGGCATCGCTGCGCGCGACGGCGTGCGCTCCGAGCACCGAGCCGACGGCTACCGCCGCGACGCACGCCAGCGCCACCACGCCCGCAACGAGCTTGCGGTTCGCTTGGTTCACACCCGCGGGCCGGCCGCCGTGCACGCTCGGCGTCGTCGTCGGTCGAGCGTCACCGTCGACGGCCTGCGCCTGAGCGCCCGACGGAGCCGGGACGGGAGGACTCTGCTGGGGCGGGACGGGAGCGCTCTGCTGGGGCGGGCTGGGAAAGGCTTGCTGAGGCGGGCTGGGAGCGCTCTGCTGGGGCGGGCCGTCAGCGGGCCCCACCGCGGGAGAGCCGGGCGCACCGCCGTGCTCGGGGTTGTCTTGAGGGGTTTGGCTATCTGGCATGGCGACCTCGTCTGCTGCGGACATGCGCGCGCGGGCTGTCTTGGCCTGATCGAGCCTGAATGCCCACGTCAATCTGCATCGTGGGTCCATCTCGACGAATAGCCGATGAAGGTTTACCGGTGCAGTTCGGCTTGCCGCGGGCGCGGCCGGCGGCAAGCTTGGTCAGTCTGCGCTTGCGATCAGATCGTCGAGCACACGGCTGTAGGAGCCGACGATCTGCAGGCTGCTGTCCATCGCGCGCGGACTGTAGAGCCATCGCGGACTAGGGTATGCGGTGATCATGTCTACCCTCGACCAGCCCCCCACGCCGCCCGAGCCCGCGCGGCGGCCGTCCTCGTGGTCGTTGCCCGTGCGGGACGTGCGCGCGCTCTACGGCAAGCACTTCAAAGACCGGCGCAAGGAGCGCCAGCTGTTCTCGGCGGGCGCGTTCTTCGTGACGTTCGCGGCGGTGCGAGGCATCACCCACGCGATCAGGGCCGAACGCGGACCGTTCAGGAACATAACCCCCGGCGGGCGGCACATCCACCACATGACCTTCGGGATCGCTGGTCTGCTGACGGTGGGCTACCTGTGGCTGCTGGAGATCGGCACCAACGAGCAGCGACGGGCGTCGCGGATCACCGCGTTGGCATTCGGGAGCGGTGCGGCGCTCACGCTCGACGAGTTCGCCCTGTGGCTCAATCTCGAAGACGACTACTGGACCAAGCAGGGGCGGGAGAGCATCGACGCGGTGGTGCTGTTCGGCTCGCTGCTCAGCTTGAGCGTTCTCGGCAAGGGCTTCTTCCAGGAGCTCCTGCGCGGCGAGCGTGCGCGAGCGGTGGCGCCGTCGTGGGACTCGAGCGCCCAGCCCACGCCTAGCCCGAATGGGGCGGATGGGCGAGATCGACCGGCGGCAGGTCTCGGACCTGATCTCTTGTGAGGTTGAGCTGAACCTCGCCGCCGGCGACGTCCGTGACGGCGCCGATCGGGATCGCGACCTCCTTCTTGCCCCAGAGGTGCCCGTCGTCGAGCAGCACGTGTGTCACGTGATGATCCTCGGGGTCGATGATGAGCCCCTGGATCCGCCCGATGTCGCCGTCGGTGGCGTGCACCTGTTCGCCGCGGCGCATGTCCACCTCTCCCGGCGGCAGGCGCTCGTAGATGGCAAAGGGGGGAGGGCTTCCCATGCCCATGCCTCCCATGCCGACGCCAGTGCCCATGCCGCCCATGCCCAGGCCGTAGTAGGGCCATGAGAGCGCGTGTCCCGCCTGGTAGCCCAGCTGCTCGCTGGCTTCGGACAGGAAATGTGTCTCCTCGGCTTCTTCGAGCGCGTCGAACTCGGCGGTGGTGCATCGCAGGCGGATGTTCCCGCCGGCCGTGTCGATGAGCTCGATGGGCACCAATCGCCCGAGCCCGCTCCGGTGCTTGGGCTCGACGACGATATGAGTGAGGACGCGAGCGACGGGATCGACGACCACGCGGACCAGTTCCCCGCAGGCGCCGTCGCTGCATGCGACCTCGGCGCCGATGGTGTACTCGGCGCTGTCGCTCATCGGCGTTCCTGCTCTCGGCTGGGCAAGGTGGCCAAGCTTAGCCGAGCTACAGTCTGCTCACGGATGCGTGTTCGGCTTCGAGCCCTGGCATGTACCGCGCCGGGGATTGCGCTGGCGGCTGGCGCGCTGGCGGGCTGCGCGAGCTCATCGCCGTCCGCCAACGGCGTGGCGTCGAGGACACCCGCGCAGATAGTGGCCGCGGCCCGATCGGCGGCGGCGGGGGCGGCGACGGTCCATGTTGCAGGCTCAATTGTCAGCGCGGGGAAGCCGATATCTCTTGATATGGAACTCGTTGCGCGCAAGGGCGGGAGGGGACGGATCACGCTTGGAGACCTCAGCCTCGAGCTGGTCGACGTCGACCGGGCGGTGTACGTCGACGGGAGCACGGCCTTCTACGGGCAGTTCGTCGGCGACGCGGACGCGCGGCTGCTCGAGGGGAAATGGTTGAAGGGGCCGGCCGGCCGTGGGCCGCTCAAGTCGCTTGCGTCGCTCGCGGACCTGGACGATCTGATCGACAGCACGCTCGCCGACCATGGAGCGCTGTCGCGCGCCGGCACCATGACGGTCGACGGACAGGACGCGGTCGGCGTGAGCGACGCGGCGCGCGGTGGAACGCTGTACGTCGCCACCGACGGTCCCCCGTACCCGATCGAGATCGTCGAGGCGGGCGCCGGTGGCGGCAGGATCGTGTTCGACAGATGGAACCAGCCGGTGACGCTCGAAGTGCCTGCGAACGCCGTGAGCATCGACCAGCTGCAGGGCGGGCGCTGAGGAGCCGGTTGGATTATATGTCTATCTACACGGATATCGAGTCAAGCCCGCTGCCACACCCGTCGAGCCATGGGCAGGTAAATAGCGCGTGTTTGGGACCAGACAAGAACTCAAGTGTTCCCAGTGATCGGTGCAATCCAGACGAGTCTCCTTCGACGACCCGCGGAGCATGGGGCCGCATCCGAGCGCGCGGGTGCGGGACGCTTCGAAGCGACGATCGGCGCTCTCATGCGTAGGCGTGGTGGCGCGCGCAAAGGGTCCGGCGGGTGGCCGCCTCGCCATGGGGCCAGGCGCCGGCACCCAACTGTCGGCCTGCTCGCCTGGGCGGCGCTGGGTGCGGTGGCGGCGGTGGCGGCGCTGCTCGCGGGGGCATCGGTGTTCGTCGCCGGCTGCCTGGTGGCGCTGGCGTGCGCTGCGATTGCGTTCGGGTGGCAGTTCGGCGAGAACGGCAAGACGGCGCTCGAAGACGAGATCGAGCGCCGCACGAGCGAGCTCAAACGCGCCCTTTCGGAGCTGGAGATCGCGCAGGCGGAGACGGTTCAGCGACTGTCGATGGCGGTCGAGTTCAGGGACGAGGACACGGGCGCGCACATCGAGCGGATCGGGCGCTTCTCGGTGCTGCTGGCCGAACACATCGGCATGGACGCTGAGTTCTGCGAGCGGCTCAAGCACTCGGCGCCGCTGCACGACGTGGGCAAGGTGGCGATCCCGGATGCGATCCTGCTGAAGCCCGGACCGCTGACGCCGGAGGAGCGCGCGATCGTGGAGACCCACGCTGAGGAGGGCCATCGCCTGGTGCGCGGCTCGTCCTCCTCGATCCTGGACATGGCGGCGACGATCGCGCTCAGCCATCAGGAGAAGTGGGACGGGAGCGGCTACCCGCGCGGGCTGAAGGGCGAGGCGATCCCGATCGAGGGGCGGATCGTGGCGGTCGCGGACGTGTTCGACGCGCTGACCAGCGATCGTGTGTACCGCAAGGCGTTCTCGGTGGAGGAGGCGGTGCAGATGATGCGCGAACAGCGTGGGCGCCACTTCGACCCGGTGCTGCTGGACGCGTTCATGGAAGTGCTCGGGCGCTCCGGTCCGGATGCCCGCGAACAGCTGCGCTCGGACCCGGCGGCGCTGGTGGAGAGCACGCTCGAGACATTCGCGACGGCGCTCGAACGCGGCGACGCGGAGATGGCGGAGGGCGCGATCGCGACGGCGATCGAGGACGGCATCTCGCCGACGACGCTGCACGCGGAGGTGATCGGCCCGGCGCTGCGCCGCATCGGCGTGCTGACTGAAGCGAGGGAGATCGACGTCGAGCGCGAGCATCGCGCGACGACGATCACCAGACGCGTGCTGGCGACGCTGTACCGGTACATGACCGGCAGCACGGAGCCGACACGTGAGCGCGTGCTGCTGGCGGGCGTGGAGGGCGACGAGCACACGCTCGGCCTGCAGATGGTCCACGATCAGCTCGCGGCGGCGGGGTTCCACACGATCTTCGACACCGACCTGTCGGCGCAGCGGCTGCTGGACATGGTCGACAGCCAGTCCCCCGACCTGGTGGTGGTGGGCGCGACGGTGCCCACGGAATGCGAATCGGTCGAGCTGGCGCTGCGCGATCTGCGCAGCAACCGCCCCGACCTCCCGATCGTGCTGGGCGGACCGGCGGTGGGCGGGAGCCTGCCGCGCGAGCGCGGCGGGATGCGTGTGCTGGAGCGGATCGACGAGTCGGTGGAAGCGGTCGAAGACCTGCTGGCGACGGCCGCGTCGGCTGCGCCTGTATAGATTCCCGTCGTATGGCACCTCCCGCGATCGTGACCGGCGGCGCCGGCTTCATCGGCTCGCACGTGGTCGACGCGCTGCTGGCGGACGGCTACGCGGTGACGGTGATCGACGACCTGTCGACGGGCGACCCCGCGAGGGTGGACGGCGCGGCAAAGCTGGTGGAGCTGGACATCGTGGAGGAGGCGGCGCTGCAGGCGGTGGTCTCTGAGGTTCAACCGCGCGCGATCTTCCACCTGGCGGCGCAGGCGAGCGTGGTGGCCTCGATGGAGGACCCCGGCCGCGATTGCGAGGTCAACGTGAGGGGCACGCTGAACGTGGTGCAGGCGGCGGGAGGCTGCGGGGCGTCGGTGGTGTTCACGTCGACAGGCGGGGCGCTGTACGGAGATGAGGCGCCGATGCCGACGAGCGAGGATCGCATCCCGGCGCCCGAGTCGCCGTACGGCGCGTCGAAGTGGGCGGCGGAGGCGTACGTGAAGACGTGGTCGCTGTCGTCGAGCGTTCCCCACTCGGTGTGCCGGCTGGGCAACGTGTACGGCCCCCGCCAGAGCCCCCACGGGGAGGCGGGAGTGGTGGCGATCTTCGCCCACCACCTGCACACGGGGCGTGCGCCAAAGCTGTACGGCCACGGCAGGCCGACACGCGACTACGTGTACGTGGGCGATGTGGTGAGCGCGCTGCTGTCGGCGTCGGGGCGCTCGGGCACGTACAACATCGCGACGGGCGTGGAGACGGACGTGGCGAGCGTGTGGAGCGAGCTGAGCGCGGCGGCTGGCAGGCAGATAGAGCCCGAGCTTGCGGACCTGCGTCCGGGCGAGCTGACGCACAGCTGCCTGGACGTCAGCCTGGCCGGGCGCGAGCTGGGCTGGCGACCGGAGGTTCCGATCGCGAAGGGCCTGCGGCTGACGTACGAGGCGCTGGTGGAGGAATTCGAGAGCAGATAGGGCGTTGGCGCGGGGCGAGGCGGAGCGTGGTGGGGAGCGTCACGCGGCGGACGGCTTGCAATTTGCGCGGCAGGCCTGCGGCGAGCTGCGGTTCGGCCGACAACCGGACCATGAGGTATGCCCGTGCGGCGGCGATGTCCGCCCTGGCGACACTGGCTGTGCTGTGCGGCGCGGCGCAGGCGTTGGCCCTCGTGGACGTGCCGGGAGGCGTGCAGGCGCCGTCCTCGCCGCCGCCGCAGGGCAGCGAGCACGGCGTACCGGTGCACGCGGCCACCCGCGCGCGACCGTTCGTGAGCAGCTTGAGCGTCCCGCGAACGGCGACGGCGGGGCGCCCGCCGCGGGTTTCGCTTCGGATCGAGGAGACGGGCGTGGCGACGGTGGACGTGCGGGTGACGGTGACCGCCCTGTCCACCCACACGGCGGTGCTGGTGGCGAGCCTGGGCTGGGTGCGCACCGGCCGTACGGTGACGGTGACGTGGCCGTCGGGCGCGTCGCTGACGCCTGGCGCCTACCAGGTGAGCGTGAGCGCGCACGATCATCGCGGAGCGACGCTCGTGCGCGGCGCCCGCAGCTCGGGGGAGGCGAGCCTGACGGTGACGGCGCCGGTGGCTCCCGCCGCGAACACGCCGGCGCCGGCGGCGAGCGAGCCGACGCCACCAGGCGAAGCGGGTGTGCCGACGGTCGCACAGACGGTGGCGGACGGCGCGATCTTCCCGGTGGCGGGCCCCCACAACTTCGGTGGACCGGAAAACGCGTTCGGCGCGCCGCGCGATGGCTACCTGCACCAGGGCCAGGACATCCTGACGGCGGAAGGCACGCCGGTGGTGGCGCCGCTGGCGGGGACGATCCTGACGACCAGCTACCAGGAAGCCGGCGCGGGCTACTACGCGGTGCAGGAAACGGAGATCGGCTTCGACTTCATGTTCGCGCACTGCCAGCTGGGCTCGCTGGCGGTGAGCACCGGCCAGGCTGTGACCGCTGGGCAGACGCTGTGCAAGGCGGGCCAGACGGGCGACGCGACAGCGCCGCACCTGGACTTCGAGATGTGGGTCGGCGGCTGGCAGACTGCGACCGGGCATCCGATCAACCCGCTGCCGTATCTGGAAGCGTGGGAACGCGACTAGAGGCGGCTGCGAGCCGCCCGCAGGGGCGAGCGAGCCGCTAGCATCGAACCGGCCGAAGGTCGGCCAGCGGCGAGATAGCTCAGTTGGTAGAGCACACGACTGAAAATCGTGGTGTCCCCAGTTCGAATCTGGGTCTCGCCATGCGTGCGTATTATCCGCATGAATACTGGGTTTTCCGGGGTTCGCGCGTCTCGCTGGTATTGAACCGGGAGGGACACGATTTCCAGGTGGCGGTGCCTTTTCAGTACCTTTTCGGTGCCGTTTAGAGTAGGCGGCCTCCGGGATGTGCCGACAGGTGCGGCTCGGGGGCCTTCGAGGGTCTCTCTCGCCTGGCGGATGAGCCGGTCAAAGCTCTCTCCGTGGGAGCGCCTCGCGCGCTGCTCGAGCTGGCTACTCGGTGTCGGAACTCTGCCGCCCACCTTGCTCGAGCGGTGCCAGCGGGCAGGATATGGCCAGGAGATGATCTTGCTGCGAACGCCACGGCCACGCGGCTATGTTCCGCTTCACGTCTACTAACCCGGACTAGCCTGGGGTGCCAAAAACGCGGTCATACGCCGGCTTGAGGCCGCAGGTCACGGGGCCGGCACAAAGCCGTTGGCGACACGAAGGCACGCCACGAGCCTATTTTCGTACTACACTAAGTCCTAGTGGAGATCCATCCGTCGGCCCGCAAGCACGGCGTAGCCGACGAAGACATTCGCCACGCTGTTGACCATGCGCTCGCCATCGAGGATGCCGGAGAGGACCCAGACCGCTGGCTCGTCATCGGACCGGATCGCGCAGGGAACCTGCTTGAGGTCGTGGTCCTCGTCACGATCGAGGGCGCCCAGCTGGCGATCCATGCGATGAGGACGCGCGCCAAGTTCAGGAGGTTGATCGAGCCGTGAGTCACGACCGTATATATGGCCATACCCGCTCCGGCGACCCGATCACCGACGAGGAGATCGAGGCGCTGGCGGCAGAGGCCGACGCAGGCTACGACGTAGACACGCTCCTGGCCCGCAGGGGCAAGCGTGGACGGCCGGCGCTAGGCTCGGCGCCCGCGAGCGTCGAGTCGGTCAGGCTGGACCCCGAGCTGCGCGACCAGCTCCTCGAGCGCGCAAAGGCTGAGGGCACCACGACCTCCGAGGTCATCCGCGAGGCGTTGCGGCGCTTTCTAAAGGCGGCATAGCCGCGATGGGTTTGGGCCGACGAACATAGCTCGTCGGCCCAAACCCCCAGCAATCCGCGGTAAACCAAAGACATCTCCAGCCGGCCCGCCGAAAACCAAATCCCTGCAAGCGGCTAGTTTCCTGGTTAGAGGCGCACGCGGATGAGCTGCATCTGGTTTCGTTCGGATTCTGTTGCGATGATGACGATCTCGGTCGGACTCGCTTCGTTTATCGAGACCGTGGTCGAGAGTGTTGCGTTGGATCCGTGCCAGGGCGTGCGGATCCGTGCACTGCCGTGGCTGCCGAACCGAGGGTCCGTTGAGCCGTCGGGACGGAGCGCCGTGAGTGTTATGTCGGTTGGGTCGGCGTATGGCGACGCGGCGAGGATCGCGTCGCGGCCGTGGGGAAGCACCTGCACGGACCCATACATTTGAGAGGGGAATCGAACCGTGGGACCGGCGGGCGTGCCGTCGGTCCGGAAGTGGGCCATGAAACCCGTGGCCCGCGCTGTGGAGCCCGGAGGTTCGTCGTAGCACGGTTTCTGTCCGGTGCCGATCAGAGTGAAGCCTTCGCCATCGACGTGGACATCGCCGACGAAGGCTCCGAAGCTGTGTACGTCCCAGAATTGCTGAAGTCGCTGCGCGAACATCGGCTCGGGCGCTCCGGACGGCGTGAGCATGGCGAGCGCGAGGCCCCAGCAGCCCATGTTTCCGTAGCCGATCTCGGCCAAGATGTCACCGTTCGGCTCGAGCGCCAGCGAGTGGACTCCTGAGTCCTCGCCCGTGGGCAGCACGGCTCGCCCCTGTGCCCCGAATCCATCTTCGAGCTGGCCGTGTTCCGATAGGGCCGCCGCCCAGTTCACGGTGCAGCAGCCGCCACCACCGTTGTCTCCGGCGATGACGATCCGCCCCGAGGGCTCCTGAAGGATCGCCGTCACCTCCCCGGGCAGCGGCAGCAGGACCCAGCCGTTGCTCCCGAACGTCTGTTCCACGGTCCCGTGCGCGCTCACCTCACCGACCACCCAGTCGCCTCCGTAGACGCCGGCCACGATCGCACCGCCGCCGTTCCGCGGCGCGATTGCGTTGACCCATATGCCTTTGGCAGG
This sequence comes from uncultured Solirubrobacteraceae bacterium, assembly GCA_963805745.1. Classification (GTDB taxonomy): domain Bacteria; phylum Actinomycetota; class Thermoleophilia; order Solirubrobacterales; family Solirubrobacteraceae; genus Palsa-744. The sequence continues at coordinate 1,134,534 of CAWDVD010000002.1, read as the reverse complement.
GAAGCCGTCTTCTGCCGGATCGGTGGGTCGCAGACTGGATGGGATCGTGATCGTCGCGGCACCGTCGTCGCCGAACTCGCGGTTGGACGCGCACGTGCGCGTGACGGAGCGCAGAACGGCAGACCGCTTCCCCGGATAGACATTGGTGAGCGCGATCAACGTGGAGCCGTCCGCCATCGTCGCGCTCGCGAGGACCGAGTCCCCGCCCGACCCTCCGGGCAGACGAACTCCGCGCCCGCCGTTGCACAACGGGTCCGCGATCTCGGGCTGCACGACGAACCCACTCGGCGCCAAGGAAGCCGCCTTCGACACGATCGTCACGCCGTTAGCGCTCGGTGCCGTCCCACCGAACCCGGCAAGCAAGACCGCAACGGTCAGTGACGCAAGAGCGGGAGCGCGACGCATCAGAGGTAATGATCGCATTCGGTGACAGCTGACTCGCGACGGCTCCTGCAGAGAGCCACAGCGCCGGCTGCGGCTGCTCCTCCCTATTGGGCGAACGGTGCCAGCAGACAGACGCGACCCGCGACCGCTACCGTCCCCGGTAACACACGTGGCCGTCTGTTGCGAGCGAGCGGGCGGCAGACCGAAGGGGGTCCGGAATGATCGCCGACCTGCACTGCCACTATCCCATGCACCTCGTCGCCGACGAGCCGGACGCCGGGGGGCCCAAGGAGGGCTGGCTATGGCAGTTCGTGGACAAAATCGAGGGCGGGATCCTCGACCTGGTCGCGAAGATCGTCAACGACGCGGGATGGAGCTCGGGTTGGCGCGTCAGCCTCGAGGGCCTGAGAGCCGGCGGAGCTGGAATCGTCTGCTCGGTGCTCTACTGGCCGGCTTCCGAGTTCGACCCTCTGCACCTGAATGAAGAGCCGCCACTCGACCGCTACTTCGACTACCTCGAGCGGCAGCTCGAATTCATCGAGCGCGGCCTGCCGGACGCGACCGCGGACGGAACCCCCGTCTTCGTGGTGAAGACCGCCGCCGATCTCGAAAGGCCGGGTGTCCGCTTCGTCCACTGCGTCGAGGGCGGCTTCCAGCTGGGCGAAGACGCAGCGAAGCTCGACGAGCGCGTGCGGTGGCTCTCACAGCAGGGCGTCCTGTACATCACTGTCGCCCATCTCTTCTATCGCCGGATGGCGACTGAGGCCCCGGCGATACCGGCATTCACGGATCAGCAGTTCCTCGAGCTCTTCCCCGAGCCCGAACACGTCGGGCTGACCGAGCTGGGCGAAAATCTGATCGAAGCCATGTACCGGCACAAAATCCTGATCGACATCAGCCACATGTCCGAGCGGGCGGTCAGAGAGACCTTCGAACTGGTCGAGCGCCTGGAGGGAAACAGCGCCAAGACGGACTACCCCATCATCGCCACCCACGTGGGGATGCGAAGCGCAGGACCGGCCGCACGCGCACAGGAATACAACCTCGCCGATGGCACCGCCCGCAAAATCGCCGAACGGGGAGGCGTGATCGGCCTGATCGGCGCGCAGCACCAGCTCGGCGACGCGCGCAGCGAGGTCGAGTCCGCCTCTCTCGTCAAGGCGCATCTCGATGCGATCGGCACGGCGGTGGGCGGCGCAAGCAGCGTCGCCGCGCTCGGCACCGACATCGACGGCTTCATCAAGCCGACACTCGAAGGGTTCGAGAAGGCGGAGGACTTCGCCAAGCTCGAGACATGGGTCCGGAATGCCGGCCAGAGCGACCCGGAGGCGATCCTCCACGGCAACGCCGAACGGGTGATCAAGGCGGCGTTCGCAGGCCGTTCAACCTGACGGCTCGTACTGCCCATGCGAGATCGGAGCGCGCGGTGGTTCCAGGCTGCGAGACATCCCCGAGGCCGTGACGATGCGGGCGGCCTGCACAGCGAGCTGCTGGCCCTGGGCTGATGAGAGGTCCTTGACGAGTTCCGCGAGCTCCTCTGAGACTCGCTCAGCGAACTGGCTCGCCATTGTGCGCCCCAGCTTCGTGAGAAGCACTCGGATGGCGCGTCCGTCCGTGCTCTTCGAGGAGGCGCGTTCTACGAGGCCGCGTCGCTGCGCCCGGTCGACGAGACCGCTGACGCTGGACTTGTCGAGGTTCAGCACGTCGGCAAGTTCGACGATGCCCGGCTCGCGATCGCGGAGTATCCCGAGCAGCCGGACCTGGGTCAGCGATACTTCGTGCTCGCTCGCCAAGCGTGCGAGCGTCGCTTGAATCAAGAACGAGAGCTCGACGAGCGCGTCCGTCAGGTTGGGGGTCTCGGTGCGGTCTGCCATGGCTGGATCCTAGCTTGACATGGTACGTAGGACCAACTAATATGGTTGGGAGCACAAACTATCGCCTGGAGCTTCCATGCACGCAGCAGTCGTCCGATCCTTCGATTTGCCCCCCCGTTACGAAAGGTTTCAGACGCCAGAGCCAAGCGGCGGGCATGAGATCGCGGTCGATGTGCTCGCCGCCGGTCTTCACCCGCGGGTGCGCTCGGGGGCGTCGGGCAGCCACTACACCAGCACCGAGGCGCTGCCGCTGATACCCGGTGTCGACGGAGTGGGCCGCTCCGCTGAGGGTCAGCTCCTGTACTTCGTCGCCCTCGATGGCGCGTTCGGGACGATGGCCGAGCGGACCGTGATCGACCGGCGGCGCGCCATCATGCTGGCCGATGACGCGGACGTGCCGGCAATCGCCGCTGGCATGAATCCGGGCATGTCCTCATGGGTGGCGCTCCGCGGGCGGATCGCCTTCAAGGCCGGGCAGAAGGTGCTCGTGCTTGGCGCGACCGGGAACGCGGGGCAGATGGCCGTGCAGATCGCGAAGTTCCTCGGAGCCAGCCGTGTGGCTGCAGCCGGCCGCGATGCCGAGCGGCTTGCCCAGCTCGCGAGCCTCGGGGCAGATGAGACCATCTCGCTGACCGGCGAGCCCGAGGAGATCGCTCGGGCGCTCGAAGCAGCCTGTTCTGATGTGGACGTCGTGATCGACTATCTGTGGGGCTCGGCCACCGAGCAGGCAATTACCGCCCTCGTCACGGGACGCGCGGAGCGCAGCAAGCCGCTGTCGTGGATACAGATCGGCTCGATGGCCGGCACCACGATCACGCTGCCCTCCGCGGCCCTCCGCGCGGCCAACCTGCAGCTGCTCGGCAGCGGCCAGGGCTCGCTGACGACGGCTGGGATCGTCGCAGAGCTGCCCGAGCTCGCCGATCAAATCACCGCGGGCACCTTCGTCGTGGATCCCCTCGCAACTCCCCTCAGCGAAGTCGAGGCCGCTTGGAGCACCCCCACCGCGCCTGGACAACGCGTCGTCTTCACCACCTGAGGCGACGCGATGACCGGGCCGGGCTGGCACCGCCCGAGCGCGTGCATGGGTCAGCCGACCCAGCGGGCGAGCAGCGGATCATCCGCCGCGGCTGCCCGCAGGCGCCGGCTGGTCTCGCCGCGCAGCTCCTGCTTGGTGCGCGCGTAGACCTCAGTCGGGAACGCCGCGAGGTTGGCCGCGAGCTCGAGCGCGCGGGGGAGCACCTCGTCGGGCTCGATCGCCTCGTCGAACACGCCGAGGCGCAGGCACTCGGCGGCGTCGATCAGCTCGTTGCCGAGCGCGAGCACTCGCGCCGCCTGCGGCGCCAGCTCCGCGGCGACCACCCCGATCGCCGCCTGCGGGTAGGCGACGCCGACCTTCACCTCGGTCAGCCCGTAGCGCCCTGCCCGTGAGGCGACGCGAATGTCGGTGCACAGGGCGAGCACGAGCCCGCCGGCGATCGCATGGCCGGTGATCGCGCCCACGACCGGGCACGCCAGCTCGTAGACGCCGAGCGCCATCGCGTTGATGCTCCTCACCATCTCGCGCTGCTCCTGCGGTCCGTATCCGGGGATCAGCTTGAGGTCGGCGCCCGCGGAGAAGAACCCGGGGCGCCCGGCCAGCACGAGCGCACGAGGGGGGTCGCTCGCCACCTGCTCGACCGCGGCGAGGACCTCGCGCAGCAGCGTGACGTCCATCGCGTTCACGGGCGGCCGGTCCATGCTCAGCACGACCACGCCGGCGGCGTGGTCCTCCACGCTCACGTGCTCCATGGGCGCGGAGCCTATTGCGCGGCGCGTGAGCCCGCTCGTACGTGGCGATCGCGAGCGTCTTCCAGCAACGAGCTTGCTGGGCTCGTCGCGAGTTGGTCTGCGTCGAGTCGCCAGCGCACCTCGCGCCCGACGTCCGCCGGAGCCTGCGGCTCCTCGGGGAACGTGCCGAGGTTGCGGAAGCCGAGGCGTGCTGGTATGGCGCTGCTGGCGATGTTCGCCTGATCGTGGTGGATCTCGACGTGGTCGACCGTGCTCAGCGCCAGCGCCATTTCGGCCAGGAGCGCCGCCGCGAGCGTGGCGATGCCCTTGCGAACGTGCTCCACGTGGGTCCAATACCCGATCTCGAGCCCGCCCGGCCCGATGCGGCCCATCAGGCCGGCGCTGCCCAGCGCTGCATGTCGCGCATCCCGGATGCCGTACTCGAACCGCTCTCCCCGCTCCCAGCCAGCCTCGCTCTCCGCGAGGAACCACGCCACCGAGCCGCGCTCGTGCTGCGCGGCCCAGGGCATCCACGGGAGCAGATGGTCGATGCTCTGCGAGATCGCGCAGAACAGCAACTCGAGATCGCTCTGCCGCCAGCGCTCGAGGACCAGCCCGCCGACTGCGGCCCTCTCCGGTGGCTTGACGATCCGGGCTCCCGGCGCATCCATGACTGCTCACACCGTCGCAGGCGCGACGCCCTGGAGCGGCTGGGCGATCGCAAGCCGCGCCCGGTCAGACGTAGCGATCCGGCGCATGCCTGAGCTGCGACCAGCTGTCCGGGTCGTGCCCGAACACGACCAGTGCGTCCGTTTCACCGGCCAGCTCGCGCAGACGTTCGAGCGAGCGTGTGGCGTCATCGCGTGAGCACAGCACGCGCAGCCGTTCGCGTCCCTCCCACTGGGAGAGATTGTCCGCGGCGTCCGCGGTCAGCAGCACACGGCCGGTCTCCTCCAGATCGAGCAGGAGCGACATGTGGCCAGCGGAGTGCCCCGGCGTCTGCAGCACGCGGATCGCCCCGTCGCCGAACAGGTCCAGCTCGCCCTCGACCGTCCGCCAGCGCAGGCCGGCTCGCTCGTAGTCCGCGCGCACGTACCCATGAACGTGAGGCGGCTCCACGGTGCGTGCTGCGTCGAGCTCGCGGGCGTGCACGATCACGGTCGCGTCGGGAAAGTGCCCGAGCGCGCCCGTGTGGTCGATGTGCAGGTGGGTCTGCACGACGTGACGAACGGACTCCGGCGCGATGCCGACCTGGCGCAGCTGGGCGACGCAGTGCTGCTCCTCGCTCATGTGGACGCTGAACTGATCGGCGAGCGCGCCCCAGTGCGCGCGGGCATCTCGAGCGACCGCGAGCGGGTTGCCGCCGTCGACGACCACGTCGCCCTGCGGGTGGCGGATCAGGTAGAACGGCACCGGCACCTCGACTCCGCCGACCGCGAGCGTGCCGCTGCTGAACAGGTAGAGCACGACGCCCGCCGCCACGCTCAGATCCTACGCCAGGCTCCGCCGGCGCGCTTACGCAAAGATGTGGCGATGGCGGACCTCGAGTACGCGGTCGAGAACGGCGTCGGCACGATCCTGCTCAACCGGCCCAGCAGGAAGAACGCGTTCACGCTCGAGATGATCGATCAGTGGGCGCAGGTCCTGGTGGGCGCGCGCACCGATCCGCAAGTGCGCGCGCTGGTCCTCACCGGAGCGGGCGACGGCTTCTGCTCGGGGGTCGACCTGGATGCCTTCAACCAGCGGGGGTCGGCGCCGCTCGACGTCAAGCGCAACCTGACCGATCGCATCCATCGCGTCGCCTACGCGCTGGCGGACCTGGACAAGCCGGTGATCGCGGCCGTCAACGGCGTCGCCGTCGGCGCCGGGATGGACATGGCGTTGATGTGCGACATCAGGCTGGCCGCGCGCTCGGCGCGCTTCTCGGAGGGCTATGTCCGGGTTGGGCTCGTGCCCGGCGACGGCGGCTGCTACTTCCTGCCGCGACTGGTCGGCCCGGCGCGGGCGCTGGAGCTGCTGCTGACCGGGGACTTCGTCGACGCCGTCGAGGCCGAGCGCATCGGCATCGTCAGCCACGTCTACGACGACGCTCGCCTGATGGAGGAGACGATGGCCCTGGCCCAGCGTCTGGCCGACGGGCCGCCGGTGGCCATCGCGATGATCAAGCGCGCCCTGTATCAGTCGGCAAACTGCGACCTGCGCACCGCGCTTGACCTGATCTCCTCGCACATGGCCGTCGTTCAGTCCACCAGCGACTCACAGGAGGCATACCGCGCCTTCGTCGAGAAGCGCACGCCGATCTTCCAAGGCCGGTAGGCACCTCAGAACACGATCGTGCGACCTTCGTGCACGAGCACGCGGTCGTCGAGCTCGCTGCGAACCGCGCGCGCGAGCACCATGCGCTCCAGGTCGCGGCCCACGCGCTCCAGGTCCGCGACCGTGTAGCGGTGCCCGACCCGCTGCACGTCCTGCTCGATGATCGGGCCCTCGTCGAGCTCCTCGGTCACATAGTGGGCCGTCGCGCCGATCAGCTTCACGCCGCGCTCGTACGCGTGCCGGTAGGGCTGCGCGCCGGCGAACGCGGGCAGGAAGGAGTGGTGGATGTTGATCACCGGGCAGCCGACACGCGCCAGGAAGTCGCCCGAGAGGATCTGCATGTATCGCGCGAGCACCAGCAGCTCGGCGCGGCCGGCGAGCTGGTCGAGCGCCCGCTGCTCGGCCTGCGGCTTGGTGTCCCTGGCGACGGGTATGTGGACGAACGGGACGCCCAGCGCCTCGACCTCGCCGCGGACGTGTTCGTGGTTGGAGATCACGCACATCACCTCCATGTCCAGCTCGCCGCGCCGGTTGCGCCACAGCAGGTCGAGCAGGCAGTGATCCTCGCGCGAGGCCATCAGCGCGACGCGGCGGCGATCGCGCGCGTAGGCGATCCGCCACCTCATCCCGAACCGCTCGGCAAGCTCGCCGAACGCCGTCTCGAACGCTACGCGTTCCTCATCGATGGAAGGTAGGTAGAAGGCCGAGCGCATGAAGAAGCTCCCGTTCTCGGGATCGGTCGAGTGCTGATCGGAGCTGACGATGTTGGCCCCCTGATCGAACAGGAAGCGCGAGACCGCCGCCACGATCCCCGGCCCGTCGGGGCACGAGATCAGCAGGCGGGCGGTGTGGTCGGCGCCGTGCCCGGTGTCCGAGCCGAGGTAGGCCATCAGCGGCTCACGGTTCGATCTCCGAGCCCATCACGGCCGTGATCGTACGTCGTCGCCGCGGCTGTGAGCCTCCCCGCTGCCAGCGCTGCTCGAGGTGCGCCTACGCCCTCATGCCGGCAAACGCGCGGCCGCGCGGGGAAACGAGAGCTTCCCGCGCCTCCACATGGCGCACAAGCGCCCCGGTCTGCCGCTCGATGCGCCGTGGCAGGCCAGTCTGCATCCAGCGGGACGTGGATGCGGGAAGCGTGGAGACGATTATCTCGTCGAACTCGGCTGGGTTCCAAAGTTCGAGCACCGCGTTCAGCGGGTCGGTGTCGCCGACACGGCCGTCGACGTCGAGTCCAACGCCGCGCAGGCGCGAGGCCATGCGTTCTGCCGTGCCGGTGGCGTCGGGGCTCAGGCCCAGCGGCACGACGAGCGTGAAGCGCGCCGGTCCATTCTCTAACCGTGCCCGCAGCGCGGCCTCGAGGCCGATGGACATCGCGGTCCGGTTGGCCACCACCAGGACGTTCGACTTGAAGGCCAAAGCTCGCGCTCCTCGGGTTGGAGGCCGGATCGCTCCGGCCCCGCGCCATGACTTTCGGTGAGTGTGGCCCCTCGGGACGGCCCTCGGTATGGCCTGCCGGCCAAACATCTCCGCCCCGGCCTAGCCATCCGAAGTCGCCCATGCGCCCACGGCGATCGTGGACTCGATCAGGGACGTGCCGCCGCTGCTCGCACGCCTTCTTCCCCCGGGGCGCCCGGCGGTGAAGCAGACAGCGCCGTGGGCTGAGCCGGGAGCAGGAGCGCGGCCATGATCGCTCCCCCCACCGCCACGCCTCCCGCCACCAGACAGCCGGCGCTGAGGCCGCGGATGAACGCGCCCGTTGCCGCCAGGTGCACCTCGCCGGCGAGGCCCGCCTGGCCGGCCTGGCCCAGGCGGCCCGCGATCTCGAGTGCCGCGCCGACCGATTCGTGTGCGGCGTGAGTCAGGGCCCTGGGCAGCCGCGCAGGCAACGACGACGTCAGCCGGCTGGCGTACAGCGAGGCGTACACGCTGCCGATCACGGCGACCCCGAGGGTCCCCCCGAGCAGTCGCGTGGCGTCGTTGACCGCGGAGCCGACGCCGGCCTTGTGCTTGGGCACGACGCCCATGATCGCCTCGGTCGCGGGGGCGCTGGTGAAGCCCATGCCAATGCCGTACAGCACCATCTGAGCGGCGATCGTGCCGTAGTGGGTGCTGACGGAGACCGTGGATACCCACATGTAGAAGCAGGCGACCGCCAGCAGACCGCCCGCGACGATCAGCTTGGTGCCGAAGCGCACGGCGAGCTTGGTCCCGAGCACCGACGCGACTCCCACCGAGGTCGCCACCGGCAGCAGGTGCACGCCGGCTGACAGCGGCCCGTAGCCCTTGAGGAATTGGAAGTACTGGGTCATCAGGAAGATGAAGCCGAACAGCGAGAAGAACGCCACGGTGACAGAGCCGCTCGCGGCGGTGAAGCGCGGGTTGCGAAACAGGCTGAGGTCGAGCATCGGGTTGCGCGCGCGCTGCTCCCAGGCGATGAACGCTGCGAACAGGGCGGCGAACAGGGCGAAGCCGGCGAGGCTGCGCGCACTGCTCCAACCGTGGTCGGGCGCCTCGATGATCGTGTAGATCAGCAGCGCCATCGCCGCCGCGGACAGCAGGAATCCCGGCCGGTCGATCCTCGGTGCCCGCGGATCGCGCGACCTCGGCACGCTCCACGCGACCAGGGCCACCGCCAGCGCGGCCACGGGAGCCATCGCGAAGAAGATGCTGGTCCACGAGAAGCGCTCGAGCAGCCAGCCGCCCGCGATCGGCCCGAGGGCGATCGCCATGCCTGCGGTGGCGCCCCACAGCCCGATCGCCCGCGCGCGCTCCGCACGCTCGGTGAAGACGTTGGAGATCAGCGACAGCGTGGCTGGAAAGACCATCGCCGCGCCCAGGCCCATGACGCAACGCGCGAGGATCAGCGCTCCGGGAGACGTGGTCAGCCCGCCGGCGAGGCTGGCAAGGCCGAAGACGGCCAGGCCGCACAGCAGCATGCCCTTGCGGCCCACCCGGTCTGAGAGGCTGCCCGCGGCGAGCAGGAACGCGGCGAAGACCAGGTTGTAGGCGTCGACGACCCACTGCAGCTGGCTGTTCGACGCGTGCAGCTCGCGCACGAGCGTCGGCAGCGCGACGTTGACGATCGTCGTGTCGAGATTGATCGCGAAGGCCGCGAGCAGGAGCGAGACGAGGATCAATGGCCGGCTCAGCTGCTTGGTCATGCGCGATCCTCTTTCTCTCTATACGTCTCGTATGGTGGTGCATATATATATCATATATTTCAGAGTACCCGACTGGTATTCTTAGGTTGTGCCCAAACGCAACTACCACGAGATGTGCCCCGTCGCTCGCTCGCTCGATGTCGTCGGCGAGCGCTGGACGTTGCTGATCGTCCGCGAGCTGCTGCTCGGACCCAAGCGCTTCAAGGATCTTCTCGGTGCGCTCTCGGCGATGGGGAGCAACCGTCTCGCCAGCCGTCTCAAGGGCCTCCGGGACGCCGGCGTCGTCGCCAAGCGGATCCTGCCCGCGCCCGCCGAGGTCCAGGTCTACGAGCTCACCGAGTACGGCGAGCGACTGCGCCCCGTCATCTACTGCCTCGGTGCCTGGGGGTCCGAGCTCCCGCTCGACGATGTCGACGGCAGCACCGCTCGCGCCGAGCTGATCGCGCTATGGCTCTCCGCCACCAGCCCCCCGGAGCTCAGCGCGGAGCTCGACGAGACCTACGAGCTGCATGTCGCAGACGAGTGCTTCCACGTCAGCGCCACGCACGGCGCCGTCACGGTGCGCTCCGGACCGGCGCCCGTAGCGCCCGATCTCGTCGCCGAGTGCGACCTCGCGACGTTCGTCGAGCTCGTCACCGGCGCCTTCACCCCGTCGCGAGCGGCCAGAGAGGGTCGCGCGAGCTTCTCTGGCGGTCCCGCCCTGGCCACTCGCGCCTTCCGGGTCCTCAACTACAAGAGCGCGGCCCGAGAGCTCCGCCTCGTGCCGGCCTGAGCGCACGTGTGCGAGCGTCGCCGGCCTGCAGCGCCGTCACGCGCACACCGTCGGCCTGAAGCGCATCGCCGCAGGAGCCTGGCGAGTCATCTGGCCGCCGGGGCGCAAATCACTGGCGGTGGCGCCACCTGTCATGTACTGTGAAGTTTTCTATAGACAAAGACAGCTATAGACGTAGAGGGGATGGAGTACCCATGCGGCACATCGGAGTCGTCAGGCTCGGCCTCGTCGCGATGGTCGCGAGCGGCGTGGCCGTGTCCGCCATCGCCTCCGCCGCAGCGGCCAGCATCCAGGCGTCGCGTCCGCTGACGGGCTACGCGCAGGTCCGCAAAGTGTGCCCGGCGGCGACGCCGGGAAATGCGAGCTGCTTCGCGCTGGCGCTCGTGCCAGCTCCCGCGGGCGCCGCCGGCGCGCGGCCGTATCAGCTCGGCGCAGGCGCCGTCTCCAGGGGGCCGGCGGGCGGGCTCACCCCCGCGGATCTCGCGAGCGCGTACGGCTACTCGCCGTCGGTGGGCGGGACCGGGCAGACCGTCGCGATCGTCGACGCCTACAACGATCCGAACATCGAAAGCGACCTCGCCACGTTCGACGGCAACTACGGGCTCGCGCCGTGCACGACGGCCAACGGCTGCTTCAAGAAGGTCGGCCAGACCGGGAGCGCCACGTCGCTGCCTGCACCGGACACGAAGGGCTGGTCGGTGGAGATGTCGCTCGACGTCGAGACCGTGCACAGCGTCTGCGCGAACTGCAAGATCCTGCTGGTCGAGGCCGACTCGGAAAGCCTCGCCGATCTCGCGGTGTCGGTGAACGAGGCGGTGAGCCTGGGGGCGAACGAGGTCTCCAACTCCTACGGCGCGCCGGAGGCGGGGATGGGTTCCTCCGAACAGGCTGCCTACGATCATCCCGGTGTGGTGATCGCGGCCTCCGCCGGCGATGCCGGCTTCCTCGACTGGGACTATGTGTTCGAGTTCGACGAGCACTTCGAAATGCCCAATGCGCCCGCGTCGCTCCCGTCCGTGGTGGCGGTCGGCGGCACCTCGCTCAAGCTCAAGGGCAACGGCACGCGCAGCAGCGAGTCGGTGTGGAACGACAGTGGTCGTCCCTCCCATCCTGAATTCAAGCAGTTGGCCGCGACCGGTGGCGGGTGCAGCACCCTGTTCACCGCCCCGTCGTGGCAGCAGGGCGCGCAGGGCTGGGCGAACGCCGGTTGCGGGACCAAACGCCTCGACAACGACATCTCCGCGGTCGCCGATCCGTACACCGGCTTTGACATCTATGACAGCTACGTCTACGAACCGGAATTCACGCCCGGCTGGCTGACCATCGGCGGGACCTCGCTGTCCTCGCCGCTGATCGGCGCGCTGTACGGGCTCGCCGGCGGCAGCCACGGGGTGAGCTACCCGGCGGCGACGCTGTACGCGCATCTCGGTGATGCGGCTTCGCTGTATGACGTCACCAAGGGCGGAGGCGGATACTGCGACGGCGAACAAGCGGGAGCGTGCGGTGAGCCGGCCGTCAACGAAGAATTCGGGGACATCGACTGCGAAGGCACGACCGCGTGCGACGCGGCCCCCGGCTTCGATGGACCCTCCGGCGTCGGTACCCCCAATGGCCTGAGCGCGTTCGGCGGACCTTCCCAGCTCGAGCCCACAGTCGTGACCGACGCGGCGAGCTCGGTGACGGCGACGAGCGCGGTGCTGAACGCCACGGTCAACCCGAACGGCGAAGCGGTGAGCGCGTGCACGTTCGAATACGGCTCGACCAAGTCCTACGGGCACAGCGTGTCGTGCTCGTCGTTGCCGGGGTCCGGGACGAGCCCGGTCGCGGTGTTCGCGGCGATCGGCGGCCTCAGCGCGAAGAGCGCCTACCACTTCCGGATCGTCGCGACGAGCGCCCCCGGAACGAGCACGGGCAAGGACAAGAAGCTCAAAACGAAGTAGTCACGCGCCTGGCGGTGCTCTCCTCGACGGGCTCAGCTCCTCGTCGCCACGCTCAGGCCGCCGTCGGCCACGAGCGTCTGTCCGGTCACGTAGGAGGAGTCCTCGCCGATCAGGAAGCGCGCGCAGCGCGCGATCTCCCATGCGCTCCCCTGGCGACCAGCCGGGATGCGGACCTCCGCGCGGGCGGGGTTCAGCCTTGTGGCGAGCCTGCCCAGCGACGTGTCGATCAGGCCCGGCGCCAGGACGTTCACACGCACGCGCGGCGCGCCCTCGACGGCCGCGTTGCGGCAGACCGCCTCGAGCGCGGCCTTGGACGCCGCGTAGGCCGGGATCGGCATCGACTCACGGCCCGCCAGCGAGCCGATCAGCACGACCGCGCCACCCTCGCTGAAGCTCGCCAGCGCCTGCTTGCAGCCGAGGAAGTGCGAGCGCAGGTTGACCGCCATCACCCGGTCCCAGTCCTCCACGGAGGTGCCCGCGAACCGCAGCCCGGCGCCGATCCCGACGTTCATCACCAGCCCATCCAGGCCGCCCAGAGCAGCGCGCCCCCGCTCGAACATCGCCTCGATGCCGGCCTCCTCGGCGGCGTCGGCGAGGACGCTGACGCAGTCCGCGCCCTCGCCGCGCGCAAGCGCCTCGGTCGCCTCCAGGCTCGCTGCATCCACATCCGCGAGCGCCAGCGCAGCGCCTTCGCGCGCGAACAGCACCGACATCGCGCGGCCGTTGCCGATCGGAGGGTCCTCCAGGCCGTGGTCCTGCTGCCCGGCGCCCACGATCAGGATGCGCCTGCCGGCGAGCGTGCCAGCGCGCGGCTCCCCTCCGGGTTGCGCCTTCATGTCCGGCGTCCCGCTACGCGGCGTCCCCGTCCGGCGGCGCCTGCGGCGCCCTGTAGATCGACTGCTGCTGCAGGTACGCGGCCAGGCCCTCGGGGCCGAGCTCGCGTCCGATGCCGCTCGCCTTGACGCCTCCGAACGGCGCTGCGGGGTCGAGCATGTAGTGGTTGATGCCGATGCTGCCCGTCTGCACGCGCACGGCCACGTCCTCGCCGCGTTCGGGGTCGCTGCTCCACACGCTGCCACCGAGCCCGAATTCGGAGTCGTTGGCGATCGCGACCGCCTCGTCGACGCCGTCGTAGGGGATCACCGCGAGCACCGGCCCGAAGATCTCCTCGCGGGCGATCGTGTGGCGGTTCTCCACGTCGGCGAAGATCGTCGGCGCCACGAACCAGCCGCGGTCCTGGTCCTCCGGGCGCCCGCCGCCCGCGACGACCCGCGCGCCCTCGGCGCGCCCCTTCTCGATGTAGCCCTCGACCCGCTCGCGCTGGCGGGCGCTCACCATCGGACCGATCTGCGTCGAGGGGTCCAGCGAGTCGCCCACCTGCAGCGCGCCGGCGAGAGCTCCGAACAGCCCGACGATCTCGTCATAGCGCGAGCGCGGCGCCAGCACTCGCGTGCCCAGATAGCACGTCTGGCCGTTGTTGGCCAGGGTCGCGCCGAACAGCGCTTCGGCGGACTGGGACAGGTCGGCGTCGTCGAGGATGATCGCCGCGGACTTGCCGCCGAGCTCCAGCGTCACCGGCCGCAACAGCTCTCCGCAACGGCGCGCGATCGTGCGCCCCGCCGCCGTCGAGCCGGTGAACGCGATCTTGTCCACGTTCGGGTGCTCCACCAGGTAGGCCCCGAGCTCGCGTCCGCCGGGCACGATGTTCACCACGCCGGCCGGCAGCCCGGCCTCGATGATCGCCTCGGCGAGCAGCAGGCTGTCGAGCACCGTCTCCGGGCTCGGCTTGATCACGACCGTGCAGCCCGCCGCGAGCAGCGGCGCGAGCTTGAACATCGTCAGGCACTGCGGGTAGTTCCACGGCACGATCGCGCCTACCACGCCCACGGGCTTGCTGAGCACATGGATCGTGCCGCCGAGCAGTCCGGGGCGATCCTCCTCGAGCGGGGTCTGGCGGATCATCCCCGCGTAGTAGCGCGCGAGCACGGCCGGGAAGATGGCCTCGGTCGCCAGCGCGATCGAGATCGGCATGCCGTTCTGCAGCGAGACGCGCTGCGCGGTCTGCTCGCCACGGCTTTCCAGCGCGCCGGCCAGACGCTCGAGCGCCTGCGCGCGATCCTCGGCCGGCCACGACGACCACCCGCTCGGATCGTCGAATGCCGTCCGTGCGGCGCTGACGGCGGCGTCGATGTCGGCGTTGGAGCCCTCCGGCACCGACCCGACGAGCTCCTCCGTGCTGGCGGCGATCACCGCGATGCGCTCGGAGCCGCGCGGCTCGATCCACTCACCCCCGATGAAGAGCTCGTCGCTGTCGATGGTCGTCTGTGTGCTCATCGCGATCACTCCTAAGTTCGGGGAACGGCGGTTGCCGGGAATCGACTGATGGTTCGTAGCGTAGACCCGTGCGCGCGGCGGGGTCGAGTGCTATGGCCGCCCGCCACGCAGCCGAGGGAACCCGTGTCGTATGCTGTGGGCGGCTGGAGCACATATTCCTCTGGCTGGCATGGTGTTCAGCGAAGCCGGTGTGATTCCGGCGCTGTCCCGCAACTGTGATGGCTCGTTCAGGGCCTAGCCAGGTCGCCTGACTCGTGTCTGCGGATCAACCCTCGGAGGAAGGGTGGTTTGTCAAGGCCACCGGGTCTGGCGAGCTGACTTTTCCTCCGCCTAAGTGCGGAGGTTTTTTTTATGTTCATTCGTTCTTCTGTGTGCCTCGCCGGGGTCCTCGCGGTGACGGCCGCGGCGGCGGCCGGTTGCGGCTCGATCTCGAAGGTGGGCGTGTCATCGACGGCGGCGCACGGCGGCTTTCCGGTGTCCGTGCACGGCGCGGGCGGGGTGACGGTCATCGCACAGGCTCCGCGTCGCATCGTTTCGCTGTCGCCGACCGCGACCGAAGACCTGTTCGCGATCGGCGCCGGCCCGCGTGTCGTGGCAGTGGATGACGAGTCTGACTATCCGGCGAACGCGCCGCGGACGAAGCTGTCGGGCTTTCAGCCCAATGTCGAAGCGATCGCGGGCTATCGCCCGGACCTCGTGGTGATCTCCGACGAGAGCCCTGCATCGCTTGCTCCTGCGCTGCGCAAGCTGGACATTCCCGTCCTCGTCAACCCTGCCGCTCGGTCGCTGCGCCAGGCTTACTTGGAGATAGAACAGCTGGGGCTCGCTACCGGACGCGACGTGCAGGCACGCAACCTGGCGAAGCGTCTGCAGACGCAGATCGCCGCGAGCGTCCAGTCGGCGCATGGCTGGGGTCGTGGCCTGGGCGTATACGACGAGATCAGCCAGGAATACTATGCCGCGGCATCCGGGACGACGGCCGGGCAGCTGTTCGCGCTGTTCGGGTTGCGCGACATCGCCGATGAGGCACCCGACCCGCAGGGCCTCGGCTATCCGCAGCTCTCGGCGGAGTACGTGGTGGCGTCCAACCCTGACATCGTGCTGCTCAACGACACCGTCTGTTGCGGTCAGAGCGTGGCGTCGGTCGCGCACAGGCCCGGGTGGTCGGACATGACCGCTGTGCGAAAGCACACGATCGTCGCGCTCAACGAAGACGTCGCCTCGCGCTGGGGGCCGCGCACGCCCCTCCTGGCTGCGGAAATCGCTCGCGCCGTGGAGACCGCGCACGCGGCGGGCCTGTGACCTCGGCCTCCAAGACGGTGAGCGCTGCGTCTACCGCCGCGGCACGCGCGGGGCGAAGCGCAGCACGCCGTCGCAGCTCGGAGTTGGGCGTCGGGCTGCGCGCGCGGTGGGCGCTGCTCGGCGCGGCGGTGCTCACTGTCTCACTGGTGGCCGGGCTGGCGATCGGCCCGGCGTCGTTGAGCGTCGGGGCGATTCTCGCCGATGTCGCCTCGCGCCTGCCGGGCCTGCACGTCGGGCATCGCCTGGATCCTCTCGACGCGGCCGTGCTGTGGCAGATACGTGCCCCGCGGGTGATCCTCGGCGCGGTCGTCGGCGGCACCCTCGCGAGCGCGGGCGCCGGCTACCAGGCCGTGTTCCGCAACCCGCTCGCCGAACCGTATCTGCTCGGAGTGGCCGCGGGAGCCGGCCTTGGCGCGACCGCCGAGATCGTCTACGGACCGCCCGGGTCGAGGAGCCTGCTGATCGCCGCGGCGTTCGCAGGAGCGCTCCTGGCCGTCGCGGCAGCCTATGCGCTGGGACGCTCGATGAGCGGCCGCGACGTCTCGACGCTGATCCTCGCAGGGATCGCGGTGAGCCTGTTCCTGACCGCCGTGCAGACGTTTCTGCTGCAGCAGCACACGCAGAGCACGACGGCCGTTTACTCCTGGCTGCTCGGGAGCTTGAACACCTCTGGCTGGAGCGATGTTCTGCTGGTCATCCCCTATGTCGCATTCAGCTTGGTCGTCCTGATGGCACACCGGCGTGTGCTCGACGTCCTGCGCCTCGGCGACGAAGAGGCCGAAGCGCTCGGCGTGAACGTCGGGCGGGTGAGGCTCGTGGTCGTGTTGGCAGCCACGCTCGGGACGGCCGCCGTGGTGGCGGTGAGCGGGCTGATCGGCTTCGTGGGCGTGGTGCTTCCGCACACCGTGCGACTGCTGATCGGCGCGAGCTATCGCGTGATCATCCCGCTCGCGGCGGCCTTCGGCGCATCGTTTCTGGTGCTCGCCGACATCGTCTCCCGCACCGCCCTGTCTCCGGCGGAAGTGCCGGTGGGCGTGATGACCGCCTTCATCGGGGCGCCCTGCTTCGCGCTCGTGCTGCGTGCCACGCGCTCGGAGGCGCTGTGATCGACGCCGCGGCGCTGACCGTGACGCTCGGCGAGTACCGCGCGGTCGATCGGGTGTCCTTCGGCGTGCGTCGCGGCGGCTGGCTGATGCTGATCGGCCCGAACGGCGCCGGGAAGAGCACCGCATTGCGCGCACTCGCCGGTCTCGTTCCCTACGAGGGGTCACTGACGATCGACGGGCAGCCGCTCGCGGGCATGCGCGGGCGAGAGCTCGCCCGCTGCGTGGCCTACGTGCCACAGAGCCCGCAGCTCCCGGCGGAGATGAGCGTATGGGAGTACGCCTGCCTCGGTCGCACGCCACATCTCGGCTATCTCAGCCGCAGCGGCGCCGACGACGAGCGTGCCGTGCGCTCCGCGCTCGACAGGCTCGAGCTCTCGGACATGGCAAGCAGGCGACTCGGGACACTGAGCGGGGGTGAGCGACAGCGCGTGGTCATCGCCCGCGCCCTCACCCAGCAGGCGCGCGTCCTGCTGCTCGACGAGCCGACGAGCGCGCTCGACGTCGGCCGACAGCAGGACGTGCTGGACCTCGTCGGCGAGCTCCGCCGCGACCGCTCGCTGACCGTCGTGGGAGCGCTGCACGATCTGACGCTCGCCGGCCAGTACGCAGACGAGCTGCTGCTGCTCGACCACGGCCGGACTGCTGCGTCGGGGCCGCCAAGGACAGTGCTGCGCGAGTCGTCGCTGAATGCTCGCTACCGCGCGCGGCTGCGGGTCGGCGCGCCCGCGGGACACGGCCTGATCGTGACCCCGCGTCCCCCGGCGGACCGTCTGGCGCGTTTGGCCCTGCCTGCCGCGGTCCTGCCAGAGCTGCCGGTGGTGTTGCGGTGAGGGCGCTGATGGTGCAGGGCTGCACGAGCTCCGCGGGCAAGAGCCTGATCGCCACCGTGCTGTGCCGCCACTTCTCGCGCCTGGGCGTGCGCGTCGCACCGTTCAAGGGCCAGAACATGTCAAACCACGCGCGCGTCGGCGAGGGCGGCGAGATGGGGGCCGCCCAGTACTTCCAGGCGCTCGCCGCCGGGGTGCCGCCGGACGTGCGCATGAACCCCGTGCTCGTCAAGCCCGAAGGGGATCGCCAGAGCCAGGTCGTCGTGCTCGGCTCTGTCGAGGAGGCGCTGAGTCGCACCCCCTGGCGTGAGCGCAGCCCCCGGCTTCGTCCGCCTGTTCTGGCCGCCCTGGACTCGCTCGCGGACGAATACGAGCTGCTGGTGATCGAGGGTGCCGGCAGTCCCGCCGAGATCAACCTCGCCGACTGCGACCTGGCGAACCTGGCGGTCGCCCGCCACGCCGACGCGGGGGTGCTGCTCGTCGCTGACATCGACCGCGGCGGCGCGTTCGCGCATCTGTACGGGACGTGGCACCTGTTGGCGGAGCACGACCGCAAGCGGATCGCAGGCTGGATTCTCAATCGCTTCCGAGGCGAGCGCGAGCTGCTGGCCCCGGCGCCGCAGCGTCTTCAGGAGCTGACCGGCGTTCCCACGCTGGGCGTCGTGCCGCAGATCGACCACGGTCTGCCGGAGGAGGACGGCGCTGCCCGCGTGGCGCGTCCGGAAGGCGCGGCGACGCGGGTGGCGGTTGTGCGCTACCCGACTGCGTCGAACCTCGACGAGTTCAGCCTGATCGAGCAGGTCGCCACGCTCGAGTGGACCGTCTCGCCCGCGGCGATCGAGTCCGCCGACCTGGTTGTGCTGCCCGGATCCAAGCACGTCAGCGCCGACCTGGAATGGGTGCATGAGCGTGGTATCGCCGGCGCGCTCGCGCGGCGCGTGTCCGCCGGCGGGCGGGTGCTCGCGATCTGTGGCGGCATGCAGATCGCCGGCCGGCGCCTGCGCGACCGCGGCGCGGGAGAGCGCGACGCAGCGGGCCTCGACCTGCTGGCGCTGGAGAGCGCGTTCGCGCCGAGCAAGCTGGTCGGCCGCGTCGAGGCACGCATCGCCAGGCTGCCGGCGCCGTGGGAGGCACTCTCCGGTCTGCCGGCGCGCGGCTATGAGATCCGCCACGGCTCGAGCCGGGCCATCGACGACGATCGAGGCGGGAGGGCGGGTTCCCTGATCGAAGCGTTGCCCGACGGCCTGGGCTTCGTGGACGGCCCGGTGCTCGGCGTCTACCCGCACGGGCTGCTGGAGGATCCTGCGATCGTGCGTGCACTGCTCGGCCGGGCGCCCCGCCAGAGCATCGAGCAGGCGATCGACGAGCTGACCGACGCGGTGCTGGTGCATCTCGAGGTCGATCAGATCAACACACTGGCGGGTGTCGGATGAGCTGCCGCCCAGATGACCCCGCCCGACCCCCGCGCAAGCCTCCCTCCTACACTCGCCAGCGCTCGCTCGTGCTGATCAACACCGGCGACGGCAAGGGCAAGTCGACCGCCGCGTTCGGCGTGGTGATGCGCGGCGTGGCACGCGGGTGGCGGGTGAGCGTGATCCAGTTCATCAAGTCGGGGAAGTGGAAGGTCGGCGAGGAGAAGGTCGCCCGCCAGCTCGGGGTGGACTGGGCGAAGACCGGGGACGGGTTCAGCTGGCTCAGCGACGATCTGGAGCGCAGCCGCGCGCGCGCGTGCGCGGCTTGGGATCTCGCGGCCGCCACGCTCGCGGCCGGTGAGCACCAGCTCGTGGTGCTCGACGAGATCACCTACCCGCTGAACTGGGGGTGGATCGAGACCGCGGCGGTCGTGAACGCGATCCGCGAGCGCCCGGAGCACGTGAACATGATCCTCACCGGACGCGACGCTCCGGCCGAGCTGATCGACGCCGCGGACACGGTCACCGAGATGGTCAAGGTGCGCCACGCCTATGACCGCGGCGTGCGTGCCAAGCGGGGGCTCGACTTCTGATGGCACTGTCCGTTCTGCTCGGCGGCGCGCGCAGCGGCAAGTCGACGCTCGCCGTCCGTTGCGCCGCCGCATACCACGGGCCGGTCTGCTTGATCGCGACTGCCACAGCCGGGGACGAGGAGATGGCCACGCGGATCGCCCACCACCGCGCGGAACGGCCGGCCACATGGCAGACGGTGGAGGAGCCGCTCGAGCTGGAGGCGGCGCTCGCCAACGCGGATCGGGACGCGCTCGTGATCGTCGATTGCCTGACGCTGTGGGTCAGCAACCAGTTCGCGGCTGGCGCGGGCGACGTGGACATCGCCGACCACGCAGCTCGAGCAGCCGGACGGGCGGCTGGGAGAGCGGCGCCGGTGATCGCCGTGAGCAACGAGGTCGGGATGGGGATCGTGCCGGCCGATTCGCTCGTGCGCCGCTTCCGCGACATCCACGGTCGGGTGAACGCAATCTGGGTCGCGCGGGCCACGCACGCGAGTCTCGTCGTCGCCGGCGCGCTGCTGGGACTCGCCCTCCCCGATCCCGGACGCCTGTCCGATCTGTACGCGCCGCCCGCCGGAGGGGCGCGATGAGGCCCGGCGAGCGCGACGCGATCGCGCTTGTGCTTGGCTTCGCGCTCGACCGCGCGCTCGGTGACCCCGCCCATGGACATCCCGTCGCTGGCTTCGGCGCTCTCGCCACGGTGGTGGAGCGCCGCACCTGGCGTCCTGACCGCCGCGCCGGGATCGCGCACGTCGGGCTGCTGCTCGCCGTGGCCGTCTGGATCGGCCGCCGCGCCGCCGGAAGCCCGGCCATGTCGGCGTTGGTGGTGTGGGTCGCGCTCGGAGGACGCTCGCTCGAGCGTGCTGCCCTGACGATGGCGGAGCTGCTGCAGGCGAGCGAGCTGCCGGCGGCGCGTGCGCATGCTCAAACGCTCGTCGGGCGCGACCCGCGGGAGCTTGACGGGGACGAGCTGTGCCGAGCGACGATCGAGTCGGTGGCGGAGAACACCGCCGACGCGCTGGTGGGAGCGCTGCTGTGGGGCGCGCTCGCCGGCGCCTCGGGCGTGGCTGTGTACCGTGCCGCCAACACGCTCGACGCGATGATCGGGCACCGCGGTCCGCGCTACGAGCGCTTCGGCTGGGCGGCCGCCCGGCTGGACGACCTGCTGACCTGGCCGGCGGCGCGGCTGACCGCACTGCTGACCGTACTGATCGCGCCGCACGCGGACGCCGACGCCCGCGAGGCGCTGCGGATCATGCGGCGTGACGGCGCTCGCCATCCGAGCCCCAACGCCGGGTTGATCGAGGCTGCGTTCGCCGGCGCGCTGGGGGTGCGCCTCGGCGGCACCAACCACTACGGCACCCACATCGAGCATCGCCCGGTGCTCGGTGACGGTCCGACGCCGAGCACCGAGGACATCGCCAGGGCGGTGCTCCTGTCGCGACTCGTCGGGCGGGCAAGCGTGGTGGCCTGCTCGCTGCTCGCCCTCACCCGAGCCTCGATCACCGCGGCGGGGCGGCCACGCTCATGAGCGCTCGCCCAACAGACTCCCTGCGCGTGCACGGCGACCGCTTCGCCCGCGCCGGGATGCTCGACTTTGCCGTCAACGTGTGGCCGACGCCGCGCCCGCCGCGCCTGAACGAAGCGCTGATCGGGTCCCTGCAGTGCACCTCCTACCCCGACGAATCGGCCGCGCGCCTGGCGATCGCCCACCGGCACGGGCGGCCGGTCGCGGAGACGCTGGCGCTCGACGGCGCGTGTGAGGCGTTCTGGCTGCTCGCCCATGCCCTGCCCGTCCGCCACGCCGTCTGCGTTCACCCCTCCTTCACCGAGGCCGAGGCCGCGCTGCGTGCAGCGGGCAGACCGGTGACGCGCCTCGTGCGCCCATCTGAGGATTGGGCGCTCGAGCCGGATCAGGTGCCCGCGGAGGCCGACCTCGTCGTGCTCGCCAATCCCAACAACCCCACCGGCAACCTCGACCCGCCGGACCAGATCGCGCGGCTGGCGCGCCCCGGGCGGACGTTGGTGGTGGACGAGTCGTTCATCGATTTCGTGCCAGGCGAGCACTCGAGCCTGGCGCGCTCGCGCGAGCTGCCGGGCCTGGTCGTTCTGCGCAGCCTCACCAAGGTCTGGGGCCTGGCCGGTCTGCGGGCCGGCTACCTCCTCGCTCCAGCCGAGCTCGTCGAGCGCCTCGCCGCCCACCGCCAGCCGTGGAGCGTCAGCACGCCCGCGCTCACCGCGATCGAGACGTGCCTTCCCGAGGACCGGAGCCTCGCCGGGGTCGTCGCCGACGTCGCCGCCGCGCGCGAGGACCTCCGTCGGCGGCTCGCCGGGGTACCCGGCCTGAAGACGTGGCCGGCACGGGCGAACTTCGTGCTGATCGAGGTGCACGGCGGCGAGCGGGTCATCGCTCGCCTCGCCTCCGAGGGGATCGCGGCGCGCCCGTGCGACTCCTTCCCGGGCCTCGGCACGGACCACATCCGCCTCGCCGTGCGCACGCCCGCGGAGCATGCCGTGCTCGTTGACGCCATCGCTCGCGCGCTCGATCCCGCTGCTGTCCCGCCGCCCGCCCGCGATCACGATCCGTCACTGTTGCGCTGATGAGCGACGCGCAACGGTTTACCCGACCTCCGACGCCCCCGGGCTTCGATCGCTCGCGGGCGAGCCAGCGCGCGGCCGATCCCGCCGGCTGGCGCTACGACGAGGCCGAGCGGGAGGCCGTTCACCGCGTGATCGCCGAGCGGCGCGACGTGCGCCGCTTCCGCCCCGAGGAGGTCCCCGAGGACCTCCTCCAGCGCGTCCTCGCGGCCGCGCACAGCGCTCCATCCGTCGGGTTGATGCAGCCTTGGCGGCTGATCGTGATCCGCGACATCGCCACGCGTACGGCCGTGCGGCGCCTCGCGCAGCGTGAGCGGCTGCGCCAGGCGGCTCGCTTCGACGAGCGCGCCAGCGAGTTCCTCGACAAGAAGATCGAGGGGGTCGTGGAGGCGCCCGTCGGGATCTGCGTCTGCTGCGACCATGGCCGACCCGACGCGGAGATCCTGGGCCGCGGCACGATCCCCGACACCGACATCTACAGCACCGCCTGCGCAATCGAGAACATGTGGCTTACAGCTCGCGCGGAGGGGCTCGGCATGGGCTGGGTCAGCTTCTATCGCCCCGAGGACCTGCGCGCGCTGCTGGGCATACCGGTGCGCGTGGACCCGATCGCCTACCTGTGCCTCGGCTGGCCGGACGAGCGCCCGGTGCGGCCGGGCCTGGAGGCGGCCGGGTGGTCGTCGCGGCTCGAGCTGGATGCGGTCGTCATGGACGAGCGCTGGCGCGAGGACGGGGGGCGAGCCGCGCCAGCGAACGGAGATCGAGCGGGCGCGAGCCCCGACCGCGCCGCGGCGATCGCCGCGCGCGATCGCCTCGACCAGCTGGTCAAGCCGGCCGGAAGCCTGGGCGCGCTGGAGGCGGTGATCGAGCGCTGGGCGGGTGTCACCGGGCGCCCCCCGCCGTCGCACGTGCGCGCCGGGGTGCTCATCTGCGCGGCCGACCACGGCCACGTCGTCCACGGGACCAGCCTGTTCGACAGCGGTGTGTCGGCGCAGGTCGCCGCGGCGGCGGCGCGCGGCGAGACGGCGGTGGGAGTGTTGGCCCGCCGCGGCGGGCACGAGCTGCGGGTGGTCGACGTGGGGCTGGCAGGCCCGACACCGCCGGGCGTGCGTGACGCGAAGATCGCGTACGGCACCGCAGACATGACCGCCGGGCCGGCGCTCACCGCCGGGGAGCTGGAGGAGGCGCTCGAGCTGGGAGCGGCGCTCGCGCGCGAGCTGGCCGACCGCGGCGTGGAATGCCTGGCGCTCGGCGAGATCGGGATCGGCAACACGGCGACGACGGCCGCGCTCGTGTGTGTGCTGACGGGCGCCTCGCCGCAGCTGGCGGTCGGGCGCGGCACGGGCGTCGACGCAGCCGGGCTGGAGCGCAAGCGCGCGACCGTGGCGGCGGCGCTCGAGCGCCACGGCGCGCTGGCCGACGTCCGATCGGTCGACACGCGCGAGGCCATGCGCGGCGTCGGCGGGCTGGAGCTCGCGGCGCTGGCCGGCGCGGCGGGCGAAGCCACGCGCCTGCGGCTGCCGGTGCTGCTGGATGGCTACGCGGTCACCGCGGCCGCGCTGGCCGCCGTGCAGCTCGACCCGGCGGTGGGAGAGGTGCTGATCGCCAGTCACCGCTCCGCCGAGCCGGGACACGACCTCCTGCTGTCCGAGCTCGGGCTCGAGCCGCTGCTCGACCTGCGGCTTCGCCTGGGCGAGGCCTCCGGTGCGCTGCTCGCGCTGCCGCTGATCGAGTCCGCCGGCGCGCTGCACGGGGAGATGGGCACGTTTGAGGAGTCGGGCGTTGCACGCGCGGAGTGAGGCGCCGGGTGGTGCCACGCCGGCCGTCGCGGCCTCGACTGGCGCCAGGCGGGCGCGTCGCCCGTGGGACGGCCTTGCGGGGGCGATCGCGTTCCTCACTGTCGTGCCGGTGCCGGGTGTTGCCACCAGCTTTGCCGCCACCGGCGCAGGCGCCGGGCTGAGCGGCGCCGCCGTCTGGTTCCCGGTCGTCGGCGCGGCCGTCGGTGGGCTCGCGGGCGGCGTGCGCGTGCTGCTCGGGCCGCTGTTGGGAGCCACCGTGGCCACCGTGCTGGCGATGATCGTGCTTGTGGTCGTGACCGGCGCGCTGCATCAGGACGGGCTCGCGGACACCGCCGACGGGCTAGGCGCGCGCGGCGGGCGCGCGCGACGCCTGGAGGTGATGCGCGATTCCTCCACGGGAGTGTTCGGAGCGCTCGCGCTGATCGCGTGGGCTCTCTTGCTGCTCACCACGGTCGCCTCGCTCGACGGCGACCGTGCGCTTCGCGCGCTTGTCGTGGCGTGCGCGCTCGGCCGATGGGCGGCGCTGGTGCACGCGGCTGGCGCGCCTGCGGCGCGTAGCGACGGGCTTGGCGCGTCGCTCCACGTGGGGCGCGTTGCGCTGGGAGTGGCCACGGCCGTGGCGGCGATCGCGGCGCTCGCGATCTGCGGCCTTGTTCCCGGCGTGGCCGCGGTCGGCGCGGCCGTCGTCGTCGCCGGGCTCTCGGTGGCCTTCGCCCGGCATGCGCTCGGTGGCCGCACCGGAGACACGCTCGGCGCGACTGTTGCCATTGCCGAGGTCGGGGTGTGCGTCGTCCTGCTGGGGGTGTGGCAGGGATAATGGCCCGGTCTAAGCGAAAGACCTCGTCGATGCGCCGCTCGGAGACTGGCTGTGGCGGGCATCGCCGCTGGCAGACCTGCCAACGGGGCGACGCTGCCAGTAGACTTCAGCTGTACCTTCTACACGGTACAAATCTGGACTTGGTGTGCGGTACAGGCAACGGCTTGTGGCCGAGCAGACGGCCCTCCCTCTGGCGAGGCAGCTCGCAACCTAGGAGCACGCTCGGCGGCGCGATGGTGACGGTCGCAAGGTGTGGGCGCACGAGCTCCCGGGTGAGAATCAGTACCGGCCTTGCCTTGTCGAGGTGTGCGATATGGATCGCGCGCATCAGGCAAGCTCTGAGGGCGGGCCAAAGGCGTGCTCGGCGAGCCCGGCAAGCTCCGGATCTGGACCGTTGCGGGCCAGGATCTCGGCATCGCGCGCGGCGATCGTGCGCCGACGCTCGCGCTCGAGTGCTCGGGTGACGACTGCCGCCCGGCTGCGCCCGGCACCGGAGCCAACGATCTCGTCCACGAACTCGACCAGCTCATCTGGGAGTCGCACGGCGATCTGCTTGCTCATCCCATTAGGTAGCGAACTGGGATCAGATCGCATCCCGCCGCCTGCGTAGCGACAGGTGATCAGAGCGACGCGATCACGCCGCGGAGCATTCTGTCGACATGGTCGCGGACCTCGTCGTCGACCGGCAAGTCCGGAACGCGCGCGAGGAGCGCGTCAGCGCCGACGACCCCCGCCTCGAGTGCCGCCCTGGCGTAGTCCCAGTCACGATCGCGGCTGGCGGCGCACTTCGAGAGCACGAGATCGTGTACCTCCAAGCACCATGCAACCGCGGTGCGGGTCGATGCCACGCGCGGCGGTATCTCGCGCCTGACCAGGCGCTCCTGCCAGCCGTGCGGCGCCTTCGCCGTCTCAGGGCCAACAGCGTGTGCGTAGTAGCCGAAGGCCACATGGAACTGGGACCCGTCCCCAAGCGCCCCATCGATCAAATCGGCGGCGTCGGGATCCCGCAGCGGGTAGATGTCGGCCTCAAGCGACTGCAGCATCGACTCGGGCGGCTGCGAATAAGAGCCAAGGATCGCCTGGCTCCCGATCACGACGAACTCGTCCTGGCCGGTCACCTCCGCGGCGGCGGCAACGACGTGCTCGAAATCCTCCGGACCCACCTACACGACCTCGCGCACGATGCGCTGGCGCTCGGGCTCACTTAGCGCACCCGCGAACGGCGAGTTCTGGCGCAGGTCGTCTGCGTCCTTGCTCCTGTCCACGAGCGCTTGGCGGATCTCCGGGACCGGCCGCTCGAGCAGTTGCTCCCACCGGTCTGCGTAGCGTTCATCGATCCGTCCTTGCGTCCGCCAGCGGAAGAGAACGTGCCGTGCCTCATCGACCATCGGCTTGCGCAGTCGCCTGGCTACCGCCTGATGGTAGGCGAGGCTGCGCGCCCGCGCGCGATCGTGTCGACTCTCGCCGCGGCTGCTCGTCGTGTCGACGTGGAGGCGCAGCGCCGCCTCGCGTTGTCGGGCCATCGTCGGTGTCAGCACGTATCGGCGCTGACCTTCGGCCCGCTGGGTCTCGACGGCCTCGTAGAGGTCGAGGAGCGCCGGGACCGGCACCTCGACGCGACCCTTCGACGAGTAGACGACCGGCAGGTCGCCGGCCTTGATCCAGCGGTCGAGCGCCGTGTGGCTCACGCCCAACATACGTGCGGCGAGCCGGCGCGACACCGTCTCTCCAAGCTCGCGCTCGAGCGCGGCTCGCACCGCCGTGATCTCACGACTGCTCGGCGCCTGCCGTCCGGCGCGACGCAGCCGCACAATGTTCTCGAACAGCTCCTGCTTACGGTCCACAACACCCATCGCGACGGAGCTTAGCAAATGAGTTGCCAGAAATCAACCAAATTGGCAACTCGTACGCGAGCAAAGAGGCTCACCGTCGAAGCGAGCCCGCCGACGCCACATCCCCCCGCGCGATCGCCTCGCGCCGCCAGCGCAGATACCCCGGCCCCGTATTGCGCAGCGAGGCGGGCATGAGCGGCGTGGCCGCACGCAGCGCGCGACCGAGACCGCGCAGCTCCAGCTCGTTGGCGCGCGTCCAGCGGACACCGAAGCGCCGTCGCAGCGCTGGCGGCAGCAGCCCGGCGGTCGTGACCCCGAGCGCATGACCCAGCTGCAAGCGCGCGACGGGCCACACGGGCCGGTACAGCGCCATCAGATCGGGGGGAGCCGGCCGCGCGAGCGCCTCCAACACTTCGTCTACGGCGGCCGTGTGCTCGAGCCTGCGATCGACCATCTCCGCGACGTACTCGCGGAACCCGGGCCAATCCGCCGGCAGGTCGCGGTCGCGGACGCCGAGCAGCCGGCCGAGCGAGCGCCACTCGGCCCAGAACTGCTCGCGCTGCTCGTCGGCGAGCGGCACGCCGAAGCGCTCGTGGGCGGCGACGATCGCCTCGGCGAGCGTCGCGTGGACCCAGGCGTAGGCCTCCGGCTCGAGCGCGTGGTAGCGCTGCCCGTCGGGTCTCACGCCGCTGATCTGCTTGTGGAACGAACGGATGCGCTGCCCCATCTCGCCGGCTGCCTGCGGGCCGCCGTAGACGATCGTGCAGGTGTAGTCGAGCGTCCGCAGCAGGCGTCCCCACGGGTCGCGGCGAAACTGCGAGTGCTCGCTGACGCCGGCTCCGACCGTCGGGTGGGCGACCTGCAGGAGCAGCGCGTAGCCGGCGGCGATCAGCACGCGCGCGTCGCCGGCGTAGCGCCAGGTGACCGTCCCCGGATGCGGGGTCAGCGACGGCCAGTCGGCCGCGGGCGGCATGATCGAGGTGGACATCGGCGCTCCTGCATACCGTAGGGGCTACGACGGCCTACGATGGCCGCGCGGCTCCCCGGGGCGGCCGCCCGCCGGCCGCCAGCCGAAGACGACTACGATCCGCGGCGATGTCGGCACGGGAGCAGATCGGGGCGCAAGAGCAGATCGGAATCCGCTGCGGCTCTCGCTTCACCACCTATCCGGAGCTGCACGACCGGACGCTGCGCGCCGCGCGCGGGCTGCTCGAGCTCGGCATCGGCGCCGGCGATCGCGTGGCGCTGCTGCTGCGCAACTCGATCGAGTACGTCGAGGCCTCGATCGCGACGGTGCCGCTGGGGGCGAGCGCGGTGCCGATCAACTGGCACTGGCGCGGGGAGGAGATCGCCCACGTGCTGGCAGACAGCCGCGCGAAGGCGCTGATCGCGCACGCAGACCTGTGGAGCGCGATCGCGTCGAGCGTCCCCGAGGGCGTCGCCATCGTCCTCGTGCCGGCGGATGGCGACGGCGCCGTCGAGCTGCCCGACGGCGCGCTGTGGTGGCCCGATTGGCTGGCGCAGAGCGAGCCGTGGGCGCAGCTGCCCGAGACGGCGCCGTCCACGATCATCTACACGTCCGGGACGACCGGGCGACCGAAGGGGGTCGTGCGCGAGGCGGGCACGGACGCGCAGCGCGAGGCGCTGCGGGATCTGTTCGGCGAGCTGTTCCAGCTCGCGCCCGGCGAGCGCACGGTGATCCCGGCGCCGATGTATCACTCGGCGCCCAACGTGTACGTGCACAGCGCGGCGATCCGGGGCATGGACATGACGATCATGACCGGCTTCGACGCCGAGGAGTTCCTGCGGATCGTCGCCGAGAGCCGTGTCACGGTCGTGCAGATGGTGCCGACGATGTTCGTGCGCCTGCTCGCCCTGCCCGAGGAGGTGCGCTCCCGCTATGACCTCTCCTCCCTGCGCTGGGTCGTGCACGCGGCGGCGCCGTGCCCGCCGGAGGTCAAGCGCGCGATGATCGAGTGGCTGGGTCCGATCGTGGTCGAGTACTACGGCGGCACGGAGACGGGTCCGGTGGTGTTCGCCACCAGCGAGGAGTGGCTCGCGCATCCGGGGACCGTCGGGCGTCCGCTTGAGCAGGCGGTGGTCAAGATCCTCGACGCCGACGGGAACGAGCTGCCGACGGGCGAGTCGGGCGAGGTGTACATGTGGCTCGACCTCGTGTCCGACTTCACCTACGAAGGCGACGAGGAGAAGCGCCGGGCGGTCGAGCGCGACGGCCTGATCAGCTGCGGCGACGTCGGCTACCTGGACGCCGACGGCTACCTGTACCTCAACGATCGCCGCAGCGACATGGTCATCAGCGGCGGCGTCAACATCTACCCGGCCGAGATCGAGGCGTGCCTGCTGTCGCTGCAGGGAGTGCGCGACTGCGCCGTGTTCGGGATTCCCGACGACGAGTTCGGCGAGGCGCTGGCCGCGCACGTCGAGCCACACGACGGCGCACGGCTGAGCGCCGAGGAGGTGCGCGAGCACGTCCGCTCGCGACTGGCCGCGTACAAGACGCCGCGCGTGGTCGAGTTCAGCGACTCGCTGCCGCGCGAGGACACCGGCAAGATCTTCAAGCGCCGCCTGCGCGATCCCTACTGGAGCGGGCGCGAGCGCGCGATCTGACTCAGCGCTGATTGACGTTCCACTCCACCCAGCCCAGGCCCGCGCGCCCGTCGGCCGCGCGCAGGCGGCACATCGCCCGCGGAAACAGCGACAGGCGTCCGTCGGGCGCCTCCAGTCGTAGCGGGCCGAAGGCGATCGGCTCCACCTCCAGCTCGACGCCGGCCGGCTGCAGGGCGATCCGCGCGTGCTCGATCAGCCCGTTCGCTGACAGCGTCTCGGTGGCGTCGACGCGGTCGAGCTCGGACACGCCGGAGGCGGCCGACTGGACATAGCCGATCCCGATCGCGGGCAGCTCCGGGAGACGCAGCTGCACGCCGTGCACGCGCGTGCCGTCGTCGAGCTCGGCGGCGCTCCACACCCAGTCCATCGCCCACCAGTCGCGCGTGCCCCACGAGTGGTCGCGCTGGCCGGTGCCGTGCAGCTCGACGGTCTCCTCGCCGACGCGGATCGTCCCGGCGACGCGGCAGGGGATCTCGTAGCGCGTGGCCAGTCGATAGCCGTAGGGCGTGCCGGCTGTCTCCCACACGAGCTCGAGCGCGACGTCGACCGGCTCGCCCGCCTCGCCCCGCAGCGGAGCGGACGCGTCCGCATGGGCGGCGCCCTCGCCGGCGAGCGTGACGGCGAAGCGCTCGAGCGGGACCTCGCAGACGTGCTCGGCGCGCAGGCGCTCGGTCGCGACCGCCAGGCGGCCGTCGTCGGAGGGCAGCGGCGCGTGGAAGTCGACGACGGCGACCGACGGGCGATCCGCGCCGCAGACGTACGCGGTGTACCAGGAAACGCCGAGGTTGGGGTAGGAGCCGATCCGTACGTACGCGCCCAGCCGGCCACTGTCGTCGACCGCGTCGAAGTACCAGCTCTCGTTCCACAGCTGCTCGGCGGTGGGCGCGTGGCCCTGCTCGTCTGACTGCGGCGGCACCAGGGGAGCCGGCCGCGCCGCCCCGGACGCGGGCAGCAGCTCGACGGCGTCGAGGTCGATCGCGTGCTGGGCATGGCGCGCGAACAGGGTCATGAACATGTCATCGCCTCGCGGAGTGCGTTCGACGAGCATCGAAGCGGCGACCGCCATGACGACGCCGTGGAAGGTCATGCGCCGGTACTCGCGCCAGCACTGCTCCCAGGCGAATCCCTCGATGCCGCGCTCGATCAGCGCGTCGTGGTAGGTGCGCACCAGCTCCTCCTCGCTGGCGCGGCGGTCCTCGACGCTCAGCCCGGAGCCGAGGAAGTAGGCGGCGTCGAGCGCCGGCGAGCTCCAGCCGACGGTCTGCCAGTCGACGACCGTCAGCGGCCGCTGCGCCCCCGGCTCGCCGAACAGCAGATTGTCGAGGCGGTAGTCGGCGTGCGCCAGGCCGCGCGGCTCCGGGCGCTCGGCCATCCAGCCGTCGGCTCGCGCGACCAGCTGCTCGGCCAGGGCACGGTGCTCGGCGCCGATCGACTCGCCGTAGCGCTCGAGGAACGCGGGCAGCAGCTGGCTGAGCAGAGCCTGGCTGAGCGGCGACGGCGCGTTCAGCCAGTCGGCGCGAGCAAGCTCGGGGTCGCCGAGCACCGGCGCGTGCAGCTCCGCCAGAACCTCCATCGCCAGCCGCGCCTGCCGCACGTCGCAGCCCGCGATCTGGTCGCCCTGCCGCGCCGGGGCGACGTCCTCGAGCACGACCGTGAACCAGCCGTCGCGCTCGTCCAGGGCGGCGTGGTGGCACACCGCCAGCGGGCCCCCGATCCGCGGCGCGAGCTCGCGGTAGAAGCGGACCTCGCGCGCGTATGCCCCCAGGCCGACCCCGGTGGCGCGGCTGCTCGGGTCCAGCGAGGCGAGCTTGACGACGACGCTGCGCGGCTGCTCCCGGCCGTCGGCGCTGAAGCTCACGCGGTGGCTCTGGCTCATCTGCCCGGTGCCGATGGCGGCCGTCTGCACTGAGCGCACATCGTCAAGGCCGAGCACCGCGCTCAGCCAGGGCGCGGTGATCTGATCGGGTGTGCGCAGGATCGCTGGATCGCTCGACTTGGACATCGTCGGGCGCGCTCCAGGTCCTCAGCCGGCGGCGACGGGAGCCGGCGAGCCGCCGTGTCCCTCGGCGGCCGGCGAGGTGAGGCGAGCCGCCAGCGGCAGTCCGAGCAGCGACACGCCGGCCATCGCCAGGAACGCGGCGAGCGGGTGGTGAACCAGGATCTGCACGAGCAGCGCGACCATCAACCCGCCGAGGTTACCGGCCATCCACACGATCGCGCCGGCGGTGCCCGCGGCGGCGCCCGCGAGCTGCTCGACGGCGGTGAGGATCACCGGCAGCGCCGGCAGCAGGACCGCGCCGATCGCCACGATCGCCAGCGCGCGCACCCCGATCCACGGCGTCGCTCCCAGGACGACGCAGCCGAGGCAGCCGACGAGCACGGCGGTGCGCATGAAGCCGCGCTCCGCGCGCCGGCGCGCGATCAGCGGCGGGAGCACGGCGGAGCCGAGGATGCCGGCGACCACCATCCCCACGAGCAGCGCGCCGGCCTCCGTTTCGGAAACCCCGGACGGGTGCAGCAGCGTCTGCAGCCACGTGGCGAGGGCCACGAAGATGCCGAAGCCGAGGAACACCAGGCCGCACAGCGTGCGCATCGGCCGCAGCTCCCACAGCGCTCGCGCGGCGCTCCCCTCGATCGCCGCGTGCTCCCTGCTGACGTGCCCGGGACGGCGCAGGACGAGCGCCAGCGCCACCGCCGGGATCGCCGCCAGCACGGCCTCGAGCACCAGCAGCCGCTCGAGCTGCCCGTGCGCGCCGAGCGTCGGACCGAGCAGCAGCGCCAAGAGCATCCCGACGAAGTTGCCCGCGGAGCCGACCGCGATGCCGGTCGCGCGCTGATCGACCGGCAGGTACTCGCCGGCGAGCTTGGTGACGGCGCTGAGGACGACCGGCTGCGCCACCGCGACCATGATCTGGCCGGCCATCGCCCACGCGAACGTCTCGCCGCCCAGGCGCACCAGCCCGCCGAGCGCGACCAGCGCCCCGCCCGCGGCCAGCGCCGGGCGAAACCAGCGGTCGAGCAGGATCCCGGCCGGGATCGCGAGCACCACGTACAGCAGCGGAAAGATCTCCGCGAGCCACCCGACCGCGCTGACGGAGACCCCGTAGCGCCTGGCCGTCTCGGTGGTGATCGCAGCGTAGGTCAGCCACAGCACCTGCGTCGCAGCGCACACCAGCGCGTAGGCGACGATCACGCGCCAACCGCTCGCCTTCGTGGAGTTGTCGTCCCGGGAGGTCATCCAGCCGCTCCTTCGCCGCGCGACGGCGGCGCGAAAGCCTATTGTGAACGTGTGCGCGACAGTCTCCCGACAAGCTCCAGGCGGACGGTTCGCTGCGCGAGCGTGCTTGCCGTCGCGATCGTCCTGGGGGCGTTCGGCGAGGCCTCCGCGGTCGGTGAGGCGCGCGCTGCTGGAGAGGCTCGCGCGGTCGCCGTGTCTACCGCCCTCGCCCCAGACCACGCCGGGACGGCGTCAACCGAGTCTGCGACGTGCCCGCTGAAGGCCTCGTCGGTGTCTCCCTCGGGTGACGCATGGGCGTTCACCCAGGCCGGCCCGCCCTCGACGCCCCATCCCGGGATCACCTCCTCCTACACCCACGGGCGCGGAACCTGGACCGACGGGCACGGCAGCGGCACGATCTGCACCGAGGACAGCGCGACCGGCCATCCGTCGCACGAACTGGTGCTCGCCGTCGCCGGCTCCTCACGCATATCCCCGCGGATCACGCACATGGGCCGGCTCGGCGTGGGGCTCGCGCTGAAGGTGACCGTGTCCGCGAGCGACGATGAAGCCTGCCCGGTCGGAACCCGCGGGACGGTGACGCTGTTCGCGAGCTACTACCAGGAACACCACGACAGCCTCCAGCTGCGCTTCAGCGGCGGCTGCGGCAGCTACGACTACACGTACTCCGGCTCGCAACTGCACATGCTGATCGCCGACGACGGCCATCAGGTGAACAGCGCCTGATTCAGCTCGTGAGCGCGTACGCGCCCGGCTGAAGTCGCGCGGTGCGACGTCGGTACGCGCTCCACAGCCACGGCCACTGGCTGGCGTCGTTGCCGTTCTCGTCGACATACCAGTTCGTGCAGCCCGTGTGCCAGACGGTGTCCGCGAGTGCCGCGCGCACCTCCCGGTCGAACTCGGCGGCCGCCCGGCGCGTGACCTCGATCTGACGCGAGCGCGCCCGCTCGAGCTCCTCCAGGGCTGCGATCACGTGGTTGACCCCTGCCTCCAGCACGTAGATGACCGAGCCGGTTCCCCCGTTGGTGTTGGGCCCGTACAGCAGGAACATGTTCGGGAAGCCCGGGACGCTCACCCCCAGATACGCGTGCGGCACCCCCGCCCACTCCTCGGCGAGCGTGCGCCCGGCGCTCCCGACGATCTCCATCGGCGCGACGAAGCCGTGGGTCTGAAAGCCGGTCGCCAGCACGAGCACGTCGGCCGGACGCTCGCTGCCGTCCGCCATGAGCACACCGCGCGGCGTGATCTCGGCGATCGGGTCGGTGACGAGCTCGACGTTGGGCCTGGTGAGCGTCGGGTACCACTCGTCGGTGAGCATCAGCCGCTTGCAGCCGATCTCATCCGTCGGGGTCACCGCCGCGCGCAGGCGCTCGTCCTCGATCGCCTGCGTGATCTGCCGGCGGGCGAGCGCGCGGAACGGCCCCAGTAGCCAGCTCTGAGAGGTCATGCCGAGCGCCCCCAGCTCCATGAACGCGAAGATCGCCATGCGGTCGAGCCGCTGCAGCGCGGGGAAGCGCTCGAACAGCTGCCGCGTTCGCTCGGAGTAGGGGAAGTCCATCTTCGGGATCGTCCAGCCGGGCGAGCGCTGGTATATGTCGATGTGCCCTGCGATCGGCTGGATCGCAGGCACCGTCTGGATCGCGCTGCAGCCGGTGCCGATCACGGCCACCCGCTGTCCCGTGAGATCGACGTCGTGGCGCCACTGCGCCGTGTGGAACGCCGGGCCGTCGAAGCTCTCCAGGCCCGGGATCGAGGGCATCTTGGGGACCGACAGCTGGCCGCAGGCGGTGATCAGGACGTCGGCCTCGTGGGGGCCGTCGCCCGTCTCCAGCAGCCACTTGGCGCGGTCCTCGTCCCAGCATGCGCGCGTCACCTCGGCGTTCACGCGGATCCGCTCCAGCACCCCGTGGCGCCGCGCGACGTCCTCCAGGTAGCCCTGGATCTCGGCCTGGGGCGCGTAGCGGCGCGACCAGCGCGGGTTCGGCTCGAACGAGAACTCGTACAGGTGCGACGGGACGTCGCACGCGGCGCCGGGATAGGTGTTGTGGTTCCACACGCCGCCGACCCGCTCGCCGCGCTCGAACACCGTCACGTCGCGGTAGCCGGCGCGGCTCAGCATCACCGCCGCGCCCACGCCGCCGAAACCGGCGCCGACCACCGCGACCGACCTCGACAGACCGCGGTTGCCGTTGGCACTGTGCCCGTTGGACTCAGGGGCTCCGCTCACCTGGCGAACCTTACTCCGGCCGCTTGCCCGCGAGGCGCATGCGGCCCGCTCACACGCTGCGCAGCGCCGCCGCCGGTGCGAGCCGGGCGGCGCGCACGGCCGGGTACAGGCCGGCGAGCGCGCCGAGCGCCAGCGCGATCGCTACACCGCCGCCGATGGACAGCAGGGGCACGACCACGATCCACCCCTGACTGTAGGCGTAGCCGGCGGTGGCGGCCGCGCCGAGGCCGATGCCGACGGCCCCGCCAAGGGCGGACAGCAGCACGGACTCGCCGAGGAACTGCACGCCAATGTGCACGGCGCGGGCGCCGAGCGCGCGGCGCAGGCCAATCTCGGGGCGGCGCTCGAGCACCGAGATGACCATCACGTTGGCGATCCCCACGCCGCCGACGAGCAGCGCCACGGCGCCGAGCGCGAGGAACACCGCGGTCAGCGTGCTCTGGGCGTCGGCACGGGCCTGGAGGGCATCGGAGGGCCGGCTGACCTTGGTCTGTTCGGGGTTCTGGGGATTGGCGGCGGCGCCGAGCAGCGAGTCGGCTTCGGGCACCCGTTCGGGGTCGGCGCGGACATACAGCATGCTGGCGTGCCTGGTGGTGCCGAACAGGCGTCTTGCGACCGGGTATCCGATCAGCGCTGCGCGTTCGATTTCCGGCGCCAGCGGCAGCGACCCGACCACGCCGGCGACGGTGAACCAGGTGTTTTCGATCAGCACCTGCAGCGGCCGTCCGTCGATCGACAGACGCTCCACCCCCAGCCGCTCGGCGGCGACGAGCCCGAGCACGACCAGGGGATAGCGTTCGTCGCCAGCGTTCAGGAAGCGCCCGAGGACCATCTTCCCGCCCAGCGTGGCGAGCAGTTGCGGGTCGGCGGCCTGCAGGCTGATGCCGTTGGTTTCGGCGGCTTCGATGAATGGGCTGCGCCGTACGCTCGCTGACGAGACGCCGGTCACGGCGGCGGCGGAGCGCACGCTGCGCAGGTTGCGCACGTCCCTGACGGCGGCTTCGGGCAGCTTGGCCGCTTCGCCGAGGAACGTTTCGCCGGGGGTGACGGTGAGCAGGTTCGTCCCCAGTTCGTTGAGCTCGGCCACCAGCCCGGCCTTGCTGGATTCCGAGATGCCGAGCACGGCGACCATCGCGGCGATGCCGATCGCCACTCCGAGCGCCGACAGCGCGGCGCGCAGGCGGCGCGTGCGCAGACCGACGCTGGCGACCCGCAGCACGTCGGCCGCCAGCAGGCGACTGGGCGCGACGTCAAGCTCCATTGCGGATCAGGCGGCCGTCGCGCAGCTCCACACGCCTGGGCAGCGTGGCGGCGATCTCGCGGTCGTGGGTGATCACGAGCACGGTCGTGCCCTGCCCGTTGAGCGCCCGCAGCAGCGCGAGGATCTCGCGGCCGGTGCGCGTGTCGAGATTGCCGGTGGGCTCGTCGGCGAGCACGATCGCCGGCGAGCTGACGAGTGCGCGCGCGATCGCCACGCGCTGGCGCTCGCCCCCGGACAGCAGCGCCGAGGTCTGGCGCATGCGGTGGCCGAGGCCGACGCGCTCGAGCGCCGTGGCCGCCGCCCGCCGGCGCTCGCGGGCGGGGGTGCCGGTGTAGAGCAGGCCGTTGGCGACGTTCTCGAGTGCGCTGTCGGCCTCCAGCAGGTGGAACTGCTGGAAGACGAAGCCGATGCGACGCGCCCTGAGCGCCGCCAGGTCGCGATCGGAGGCGCGCGCGACGTCTGCGCCGGCGATCCGCACGAGCCCGCCGGTCGCCCGTTCCAGGGTGCCCATGATGTGCAGCAGCGTCGACTTGCCCGAGCCCGACGGGCCGACGATCGCGCACAGCTCGCCGTCCTGCACGGTCAGGTCGACGCCGCGCAGCGCGTCGACGCCGCCGTCGTAGCGCTTGACGACATCCGACAGCTCGAGGACGGCGCTCACTGTGACTCGATCACGGTCATGTCTTCGCGCACGCCCGCGCCTTCGACCTGGACGTAGCCGCCGGCGAACATGCCCGGCGTGACGGGCACCGTCACGCGGCGGTCCTGTTCCCCCTGCGGGGACGATGCGAGCGCTTCGACGGCGTAGCCGCCGCCGGCGGTGGCGATCAGGGCGGTCGCCGGGACCGTCAGCACGTTGCGCCGGATGCTCTTGACGAGTTCCACGCTGACGGGCGCCTCGTCGAGGTGGGCGACGTGGTGGTCGAGCGCGATCGTCACGGGGATCGTCGATTCGCCGCTTTCCCCGCTGCTGCCTTTTGGTTCGTTGGCCGCGCTGCTGGATTCGCTGGCGACGGTGCCGACTTCGGTGACGCGGCCGGAGGCCTCGCCGCCGCCGGGCAGTTGCACGGTGACCGTCTCGCCGAGCCGGGCGAGCTGCTGCTGTTCGGGCTTCACCTTCAGCTGGACGATCTGCTGGGTGGAGGTGGTCGTGAGCACGACCTCGCCGCCCCCCGCTTCTCCGCTGGGCGATTCTTTGCCCGGGTCGTCTTTGGCGGCTTCGTCTTTGGCGGGTTTTGTCGCTGCTTTTTCTTCGGCTGGCGATTCGGCGGCGGGTTTGTCTTGCGCCGGTCGTTCTTTCGCGGGTTTGCCTTTGTCTTTGCCGGGTGAGCCTTTGCCTTTGCGGGGTGAGCCTTTGCCTTTGCGGGGCGATTTGCTCGCGGGTTTCTTCGCCGGCGATTTGCCCGCGCCGGGCTCACTCGCCGCGGGCGTCGTGGCGGCGGGCGTCGTGGCGGTTGTCCCGGTGGGCTCGGTGGCACCGGGCGGGTCCTGCCCGAGGGTCACCTTCACGTCGGTCACGCGCCGCGCGCCGGCGGCAAAGACGACCCGGCCGAGTTCGACTTCGCCGGTTTCGGGCAGTCCGTCGGCCTTCTGCCAGCGCTTGACGGCGGCGGCGGTGGCTTCGCTGAAGGCTTCGTCGTCCCCCTCCGGGGACGATGCGGTGATCGCGGCGTAGGGGTCGAAGCCGAGGTCGATCAGGTTCTCGTTCAGCTCGGTCACGTCGGGGCCGTCGCTGACGCCCTCCTTGAGCGTGCGGTAGGCGGGGACCGAGCCGTACATCAGCACGACGGGCAGATCGTCGATCCGCCACAGCGCTCCGCCTCGGCCGATCACGGCGCCGACGGACGGCAGCCAGGTGAAGGTCCCGCCGAGCCGGTCGTACAGTTCGAGCGTGGTGCCGTAGCCGAGCGTGCCGCTGACGGTCGAGCTTTCAGACAGCGTGCGCCGGGTGACGCTCGCGGTCGTGTCGCCGGCGGGCACGCCGGTGTCCGAACCGTGATGTTCGCCCGATCCGGATCCGAGCAGCACGACGGCCAGCACCGCCGCCACGACCAGCACCAACGTCCCGGCGGCCAGCCAGCGCAGGGGCCTGCGTCGCGAGGAGCGCTCCTCGGGGTCCACGGCTCAGCCGCCGGCCGCGAAGCTGCTTTCCGAGGATGAGCTGCCCGGCGCCTTGGCGGTATGGCTTTCCGAGCCCCCCAACTGCTTGGGCGGCGGACCACCGCGGGGGCCCTTCTTGAACGGAAGCAGCCCCTGGCACGAGCTCTGCGCTTTCTGGAAGGCGGGGCTTTCGGGGTTGGGACCGGCGCCGGGCTTGCCGCCGATCTGGATCGAGACGCGCCCTTCGGAGCTCGAGGCGTGCACTTCGACGCCGTGCTCGCGCATGCACTTGGCGAACTTTTCGACGGCTTCCGCGCGTTCCACCTTTTCCTGCGGTGAGAGGTTGAGCTTTTGCGGTTCGGGCTGGTACTTCTTGCAGGCCTTCTGCGCTGCTTCCATCTTGGCGGGTCCGCCGGCGCCCTTGATGCGCAGCCCGTGGCCTTCGCCGCCGGGTCCGGTAGCGGTTTCGGCTTCGATGCCGTGTTCGCGCAGGCACCTGGCGAAGTCGGCGAACTTCACTTCGGCCTGCTGTTCCTTGGCGGCAGAGGATGTCGAGGGCGACGAGGAGCCGCCGCAGCCGACGAGCAGCGCGCCCGCGGCAGCCACCGCGGGGACCGCCAGCAGGCGCGGCAACCACGTCCTGAGCGATGCGACGATCCGACTGGGCTGCGCCGACGACATGTGAGCATCATTCGAGAGCGACCTGAGAATCTGCTTAACCGAGTCGAGGAGCTTGCTGAACCTCGCCCGAAGCCGTCCGCGCGTGCGGCTCGGCCGCGCTGAGCTCCGCGTCGGTCATCGCCTGCGGCGGAAGTTCGAGCGTGAGCGCGGCGCCGCCGTCGGGATCGTTGGCCGCGTACACGGCTCCGCCGTGCGACTCGGCCATCTGACGCACGATCGCCAACCCCAGCCCCGACCCCGGTCGCGCGCGTGCCGCGGGGGCGCGGTAGAAGCGGTCGAACACGTGGGGAAGGTCCTCCGCCGCGATACCTGGGCCGTGGTCGCGCACCTGAAGGCGCCCGTCGCGCACGCGCACTTCGACCGGACCGGCCGGCGGCGAGGGAGGGTTCCATTTGGCCGCGTTGTCGAGCAGGTTGCCGATCGCACGGTCCAGGCGGGCGGGCGCGGCGCGCACCAGGCAGGGCTCGGCATCGATCACGAAGCGGCACTGCGGAGCGAGCAGCCGCGCGCGCTCCAGCGCGCCGGCCGCCGCGAGGTCCAGGCGCACGTCCTCGACCTCGACTTGATCGACCTCGGTCTTCGACAGGTCGACGAGGTCGCCCACGAGCACGGTCAGCTCGCGCAGCTGCGCCTGGGCGGCGGCCACCACCCGCGCGCGCTCGTGCGCGGGCAGCCGCTCGCCCATCGCCAGCGCGTCGAGGTTCGCCTGCACGCTCGTCAGCGGCGTGCGCAGCTCGTGGGAGGCATCGGAGACGAGCTGGCGCTGAGCCAGGCGCGCGTGCTCGAGCGCGGCCAGCATCGTGTTGAAGCTGTCCGACAGCCGCCCCAGCTCATCCACCCCTCCCGCATCTATGCGGTGGCCGAGGTCCTGCGTCTCGGCCACGCGTTCGGCCGCGCCCGTCAGGCGCCGCACCGGCACCAGGGCGGCGCGCGAGACGAGCAGTCCGAGCGCCGCCGCTAGCGCAATCCCGCCGAGGCACACAAGCGCCAGCACCAGCTTCAGGTGCGTGAGCGTGCTGTCCACATCGGTCAGGGGCAGGGCGACCTGCAGGACTCCGCCCCCAGCGGCCGGCACGGCCAGCACCCGCACAGGCGTGCCGGCGATCGTCTGGTCGCTGAAGAACGCGTTTCGTTTGCCTTCCGCCACGGCCCGCGTCGCCGCCGTCATCGGGATCAAGACGCCCTTTTCTTCCGAGCGCAGGACCTGGCCGTTAGGGCGCAAGAGCTGGGCATAGCCCGCGGCGCCGCCGAGCCCCGGCGCGGGCACCACCAACCGCGCGCCCGGCCCCCCAGCGCTGAACCCGCCATGCGGCGCTTCGGGCGGTCCATGCGCCTTGGTGGCCCGCATTCCAGTGACGGACTGTGCGCGGCTCACGACCTTGTCGCCTTCGAGCGTGACGCTTTCATACACCACCGTCTTGCCCGAGCCGCCCGGGCTCGGTCGCGCTTCCTCAGGGCTCCTGGAAGCGCTTGAGGACTCGCTGCCCACCGATGCGGGCGCGGTCTGTGGGAGTCGGCCTTCCCGTTTCAACTTGGCCAGCTCTGCCGGACTCCCCTTGGCCAGGATCTGGACCGATTGGGGCAGGCCGGGCGTGACCTTCGCGCGCAGGCTGTTGTCGATGCCCGAGCGCAGCTCATCGCGGGTCACGACGTAGACGACCACGGAGGCCAGCACGACGGCGGCGGCCACGGCCCCGGCCGCGAGCAGCACCATGCGCCGGCGAAAGCTCATCGCGCTGGTGACCTCAGCACGTACCCGATCCCGCGCACGGTGTGCACGAGACGCGGCTCGCCGTCGGCCTCGGTCTTGCGGCGCAGGTAGCCGACATACACCTCCAGTGAGTTCGACGCCGGCCCGAAGTCGTACCCCCACACGCGGTCGAAGATGGTCGCGCGCGTGAGGACCTGGCGGGGGTGTGACATCAGCAGTTCGAGCAGCAGGAACTCGGTGCGCGTGAGCTCGAGCAGGCGACCGCCGCGGCGTGCCTCGTGCGCGAGCGGATCGAGCTCCAGATCGTCGAAACGCAGAACCCCCCCGTCTCCCTCCCAGCCCGTGCGTCGCAGGAGCGCGCGCAGGCGGGCGATCAGCTCCTCACGAACGAACGGCTTGGCCAGATAGTCATCGGCCCCGGCCTCCAGCCCGGCGACGCGCTCGCTCACCTCGGCTCGGGCGGTCAGCATCAGCACGGGCGTGCGATCTCCCGTCGCCCGGATCCGCCGGCAGACCTCCAGGCCGTCGAGTCCCGGCATCAGCAGGTCGAGGATCACGGCGTCGGGCGAGTCGACCGCGAGCGTGCGAATCGCCTCGCGGCCGTCGACGGCGGTGGCTACCTCGAAGCCGTTGAGATCGAGCACGAGCGCGAGCGCTTCGCGCACGGAGGGGTCGTCGTCGACGACCAGCAGACGCATGCACGAATGCTGACGGGCAAACGTGAAAGAAACCTGAACGGCGCCCGGCCGCTACGCTGCCAGCATGCCAGCCGGCTGGCCGACGATGCTCCCATACGAGCGCTGGAGCGCGACGTGCGACACCCTCCACGCGCACACCCAGGTGCTCGGCAAGCTGGCGGTGGCCCTTGCACCGCCGGAGCCGGAGCTGCAGCACGCGGCGCTGCGCCTTACCGCGCGTGGCTGGGAGACGCTGCCGCTGCCGGCGCCCGACGGCTCCGGCGCGCTGGTGGCCGGGCTCGACCTGCGAGCGCACGAGGCGCTCGTCGAGCACAGCGACGGGCGAGCCCGGCGCATCGCGCTCGCGCCCGACCGGGCGGTCGGCGAGGTCACGCGCGAGTTGCTGGCGGCGATCCGCGCCCTCGCCGGCCCGGTCGAGATCAACCCCACCCCGCAGGAGGTGGCGTGGAGCGTGCCGCTGGACGAGGACGAGGAGCACGCGAGCTACGACCCCGACCATGTCGCCGCCTACTTCGCCGCCGCGACCCGGGCGGCGCTCGTCCTGGGCGCGTACCGCGCGCCCTATCGCGGACGCTCCACGCCCGTCAACGCGTGGTGGGGATCGTTCGACCTCGCGGTCAACCTGTTCTCGGGCCTGCCCGCCGATCCACCGTCCGCGGACTTCATCATGCGCAACGCCATGGACGCGCAGGAGGTCGCCGTCGGCTGGTGGCCCGGCGACGCACGCTACGGCCAGGCCGCCTTCTACGCTTACGCGCACCCGGCGCCCGATGGGTTCGCGGCCGCGACGCTGGACCCGCCGGCGGCACGCTGGGAGGCGGAGCTGGGAGAGTACGTCCTGGACTGGGACGATCTCGCCTCCGACTCCGACCCGCAGGCGATCGCGCTCGCCTTCGCCCGCTCGGCCTTTCGTCACGCGTGCCTGGTGTGCGGCTGGGACGAGGCGCTCGCGGGCAGCGCCGAGGGCACGCCTCCGCCGATCGTCGGCAGCGGTGGCCGCTAACGCGGCGTGGCGATGAGGTCGGCCAATCTCCATGAGGGTCCCACGAGCGAGATGTCGATCGGCCACATCCAGGGGATCTGGCGCGATCTCGGCCGTCAGGCCGGCACGCGCACGGTCGGCCTGCGGCGCATCGAGGTCGCCGCAGGGCACTTCTCCACGCCAGCGCACGACCACGGCGCCGACGAGGAGATCTTCTTCGTGCTCGGCGGCGAGGGGCTGCTGTGGCAGGAAGGCCAGACCTGTGCAGTCGCGGCGGGCGACTGCATCGTGCACCGTCCCAAGCGTGGCGCCCATACCCTGCGCGCCGGCGCCGGGGGCCTCGACGTGCTCGTCTTCGGCCAGCGGCGCGACCCCGCCCTCACGGCTCTGCCCCGCGCCGGCGTGGCGTGGTCGTTCCCGCGCTGGGTCGAGCTCGGCGACGGCGACTCGCCGTTCGCGCGCGAGGCCGCGTGCGGAGCGCCAGAGTGTCCCCCGCCCAGCGCCGAGCGCCCGCCGAACGTGGTCGCGCTGGAGGATGTGGAGGCGATCTTCGACGGTCGTGCACGCCGCCTCGGCCAGGCCGCAGGGGCCACCGCGACGGGCCTCAACCACGTGGTTCTTCCGGGCGGCGGTCAGGGCGCGCCGGCGCACTGCCACTCCCAGGAGGAGGAGATCTTCGTGATGCTCGAGGGGGATGGCGTGCTGGAGCTGTGGGGGCGTGGCGCGGCGAGTCCCGAGGAGCACGAGCTGCGCGCGGGCGACGTGATCTCACGTCCGGCGGCAACTGGCGTGGCGCACGCGCTGCGCCCGGGCGCCGGCGGCCTCACCTACCTGGCCTACGGCACGCGCGAGCACGGCGACATGTGCTTCTACCCGCAGTCGGGGCGGGTGTCGCTGCGCGGTCTCGG
Source organism: uncultured Solirubrobacteraceae bacterium (assembly GCA_963805745.1). GTDB lineage: Bacteria > Actinomycetota > Thermoleophilia > Solirubrobacterales > Solirubrobacteraceae > Palsa-744. Next base: position 1,091,287 of record CAWDVD010000002.1, on the reverse strand, counting down.
GATCGCGCTGCGCTCTCCCGAGATCGAGCACCTGCCCGATCTCTAGAGCTTCGACCACTCCGCCTTGTGCGCCCTCTTTCCCACGCACAAGTACCCGCTGACCCTGTTTGAGCAGATCCCGGTCAAGCCTTGATCCATCTGCGCGCAGCTCGCCAAGGCGCCGGGCGTCCCCTGCGCTTGAGGACGCCGAGTGGGATGAAGCGAAGGATGACGACGCCACCCACGATAGGATCGAGAAGTTGCGGGCGACGAATGGCCGGACACCCGCCGAGGCCGCGACAGGCCGCCGTCTAGCGAAGAAGCTCGAGGAAAACTCTAGATCATGCCCCGGCACGGAGCGCCATATCGCCAGGTCTTGCCCGCGCTCAATCTCTCCATCGAGCGGCTCACGCCCCTCGTGCCCGACGACGGCGCATGGTACCTGCTTCGCAGCGGCCGGCCTCTCGGCCGCTACCGCAACTTGGCCGAGGCGAAGCAGGCGTGGGATGCGGAGGTCGAGGTGAGCGGCTGGGAGCCGCTCACGCAGCCGACAGACCCTGCCGCCACACTGTCACGGGAGCGGGGCGAACGCTGGGCTCGCAACCGCGCAGGCTAGACGCCGAACCGTGCGCTGTAGGCGCGGGCGACGTCTTCGATGAACTCATCCCAGCGGAGGCGGCTGCCCGTTGGCGGGGTGGCAGGGTCGAGGACAGCCTTGTCGGGATCGTAGACGACAACGCCCACGCCCTCGAGCAGGTGGGGAGCGTCGCCCTCGGTTTCACGGCCACCGGCCCTCGAGAGCCGATCAACGGCGCGCTGGATCAGGTGCGTCGTGTCCTTGCGCCTGCCTTTACTCACCTCATATGTCGGGATCACGAGCACGCCGCCGACCACAGCGAACGGGAACTTTAGGTGCAGATTGACCGCGAACGTTCGGATGTCCCCGAATCGGTTCCAGATAGCACGCCCTACCGCGAGGTTGACCGGCTTGATCTCGATCGCGAGCCTGAGCCCGTCGAGCCGATCTGTCTCGGACACGTCGGCCTTGACGACGCGTAGGGCGCCGGAGACATCTCGCTCGCCCACCTCGGCGTTGAGGCCGGGAAGGTGCTCACGCAGGTCTGCCACGAGCGCGACGGCCAGGGACGCCGAGAGGCGGATCTGAGCCGCCTTGGCCTGACCGTCGGTGATTGTCGTGCGAAGGCGCACGTACTCGCTCACACCCTCGATGTAGTCCTCGATCGTCGGCCGCTCGAGGACTGCGAGGCGGTCAACCCTTCCTAGGCCGGTCGGGTCGCCCGTTGGCGGGGTCATCCCGCGGCGGCAGACCTTGCGATCGGGCGCTGCACTGGCCGATGCACATCGATCCGGCCTGTGACTACAGACGACCGTAGCCGTTGCTCGGTTAGCTCCATGTAGCTTGGATCGACATCGACCGAGATCGAATGCCGGCCCGCCTCCAATGCGGCCAGCGCGGTCGTACCGGTGCCCGAGAAGGGGTCGAGCACCGTGTCGCCCACGAAGCTGAACATGCGGACGAGGCGCCGCGGGATCTCCAGGGGGTAGGGCGCCGGGTGTACGCTCCGCAGCTGACCGGTGACGTCCGTCCAAACCGGCGAGAAGATCTTCCCGTACTCCTCGGTGGGGATAAAAGAGCGCTTCTCCTGCTCTGGCGTCGGTTTGCGATAGCCGCCGGGCTTGCGCAGGAATAGGATGTGCTCCAGGTCGTTCTTGACCACGCCGTTCGGCAGGTTGGGCTTTCCTAGGAAGCGGCTCGAGCGCGATGCCTCGAGCACGATGTTCGCGACCTTGAGCCATCGAATAGGCGTGAGACAGTCGAAGCCCAGGTGGCGTGCGCGGACTTGGATGTCAGCCGACAGCGGGAGGACGTGGTGCCTTCCACCGCGCCGGCGGGAGATGCAGACATCCCCCACGACGCAAGCGACGCGCCCTCCAGGCACGAGCACGCGCAGGGTCTCACGCCAGACCTTGTCAAGCTCGTCGAGGAAGTCCTCGTAGACGGGATGGTTGCCGAGCTGGCCGGGATGATCGGGATATTCCTTCAGTGACGCGTACGGCGGCGACGTGCAAACCAGGTGCACACTCTCGGTCTCGATGAACGACAGGTCACGGGCGTCTGCCCGTCGAACCACGTGCTTAGTCGGACCGTCCATCGGTGAGGACGCTAGCTGCTGGATCGGTCGTTCTTGTGCCGCGGCCGGCTGGGGCGGCAGCGCGCGGTTGGAAGTCTCGAAACGCCGCAGCACAAGGGACACCCGATCGGGCATCCGCGTGGCTAGCTGCTTTTCCCGCCTACGACAGCGGCTACTATCTGATCCCGTACCTCCGGCGGCAGGCAATCGACCGCGAGCGGGACGACCCGACTGGCTATCCGGCTGTTCTGCGCTTGCCGCTCCACTCCGCCTTGTGCACCCGCTTGGCCGCCTGGTAGTCGACGAGCGCCTGCGGCGAGTCGACGTCCCCGAGCGTGGGATGCGCCGGCACGAGCTCGGCGGCGGTGGCGACGCCGTAGCGCTTGGCGAGGACTGCGCCCAGCGCCTTGACCTTCATCTCGCCAAAGCCGGGCAGCGCGGCCAGGTTCGCGCGCAGGCTGGCGGAGTCGGCGGCGTCGGTCCACACCCGCGCGGCATCGCCGTCGTAGTTATCGCGCACGAACAGCGCCAGCGCGTGCACGCGCTTCGCCATCGAGCCGGGAAAGCGGTGGATCGCGGGTTTCTCGCGGAACAGGGGCTCGAGATCCGCCGAGGCCAGCGTCGCGGCGTCGAGCGAGCCAAGACGCTCCTTCAACGCCAGCGGCCCGGCGAACGCCTTCTGCACGGAGACCTGCTGGTCCAGCGCAAATCCGATCAGCAGCGCCATCGGGTCGGATGCGATCAGCGCGTTGGCCTCGTCGGAGTCCGTGAAGTAAAGGCGGTCGGGCACGGCTGAATCGTATCTGCGGCTCGCTCACGTATCCGCGGCTCGCTCACAACGAGCCAGCCGTCGGCAGCGCCGCCGCGGCTAGATACAGCACGGCCTGCGTGCGCGCGACGGCGCCGACGGCCTCGTCGGGCACCAGCAGCTCGGGGTGGTGCAGCGGTCGAGCGGTGAAGCCGTCGGCTCCGTCGAGCCCCACGAACGCCATCGCCAAGGGGGCCAGCGCGCCGAAGAAGGCGAAGTCGTCCGATCCGCACGAGCGCCACTCACGGGCGGCCGTCAATCCGGCGCCCGGCAGCAGCTCGCGCACGGCCGCCACGATGCGCGGGTCGTTCTCGAGCGCCGGCTCGCCGGGCACCAGCTCGACGGTGCCGCGACAGCCGTGCGCGGCGGCGATCCCGGCGACGACCTCCTCGACCATCTCCCGCAGCTCCAGCCGATCCTCCGGCCGGTGCGCGCGCAGCGCGCCCAGCGCCCGCGCTCGCGACGGGATCACGTTCTCGGCGCTCCCGCCCTCGAGCACGCCGACCGTCAGCGAGGCCGGGCTCAGCGGGTCGATCCGCCTGCCGAGGAGCGCGTGGAGCGCGACCACGACCTGGGCGATCGCCAGGATCGGGTCGCGACCGCGGTGCGGGTAGGCGCCGTGCGAGGGCTCGCCCTCGACGGTGATCTCGACCGCGTCGCACGACGCGTTGACCGCGCCCGCATCCAGCGCGACGGCGCCCCATGGCAGTTCGGGGTGCACGTGCGCCGCCACGACAGCCGCCGGCGCGAGCGCCGCCAGCTCGGCGCGAGCGAGCTGCTCGGCGCCGGACGGGTAGGCCTCCTCGCTCGGCTGGAAGACCGCCAGCAGCGGGGCGGGCAGCTCGTCGCGAAGCCCGTGCGCGGCACGGGTCAGCGCGACCAGGGCGGCCATGTGGACGTCGTGCCCGCATGCGTGCATCGCGCCGCCGTCCGCCGCGAACGCGGCGCCCGTGCGCTCCTGCATGGGCAGCCCGTCGAGCTCCGCGCGCACGGCTATCGCGCCCGCCTGCCTCGCGCCCGCCTGCCCGCCCGCGCGCCCGCGACCGGCGTCAGGGCCGACGCTCGGGCCCACGCGGGCGATCCGCCCGGTGCCGGCGACGGCAACGCACTCCATCGGCAGCTCCGCGGCGACGCTCGCGGCGGTCTGCTGCTCGTCGTGCGCCAGCTCCGGCCGAGCGTGCAGGCGGTGGCGCAGCTCGACGGCCGACGGGAGCTCCCGCTCGATGCCGTCCAGGAGCCGCGCCAGCAGCCGCTCTGTGGGTTCAGTAGATGGCGGCATAGCGCCGGCAGAGCTCCTCCAGGTCCACGTCCCTGGCCGCGTCGAGCTCGGCGTGCTTGACGCTCACGTACGCGTCGTAGAGCAGCGGCGTCATCCACCCGCGAACGCAGGCGTCGTCGGCCAGCGCCCGCAGCGACGCCTCGAGCGTCGCCGGCAGCGCGCCCACGCCGAAGCGCTCCGCCTCCTCGCTGTCGAGCTGGGCGGGATCGCGGTCGAGGATGGGCGGCGCCGGCAGCTGTTCGCGCACCCCCTCCAGGCCCGCGCGAACGATCGCCCCGAGCGCCAGGTGGGGATTGGCGGTGGCGTCCGCGCCGCGGTACTCGATGTGCAGCTGCGCTGCCGGATCGGCGCCCGCGAGCGCGAGCAGCGGCGGAATCCGCAGCAGCGTCTCGCGGTTGCGCTGTCCCAGGCACAGCGCCCCGGCGCTCCAGCGGTGGGGCCGCAGGCGCGCGCCGGAGACGGGGCTCGCGGCGGTCAGCGCGCTCAGCGCGCGCGCGTGCGCCAGGATGCCGGCCGCGAAGCGCCCGCCGAGCTCGCTCAGGCATGCCGGCCGGGCGGCGTCGTAGAGAAGCGGGGAGCCGCTCGCGTCGAGCAGGTTGAGGTGGATGTGCAGGCCGTTGCCCGCCTGCTCGGGGTCGAGCAGCGGGGCGAAGCTCGCGCGCATTCCCTGCCGGCGCGCGACCTCGCGCACGACCTCCCTGAGCACCACGCTGCGGTCGGCGCTCGCCACGCCCGCGGCGGCCGCGATCGGGATCTCGAACTGATGGGGCGCGTACTCCGCGAAGAACCGCTCGGGCTCCACGCCGGCTTCCACCAGCGCGTCCATCGCCCGGGTCGGAAACGGATCGACACGCCGCTGCGCGTCCAGCGTGAACGGCAGCGGCGGCGCGGAGTCCAGCAGCAGCTGGAACTCGTGCTCGAAGCTCGCCACCAGGGTGGCGTCCAGCTCGCGCTCGAGCTCGCGCAGGCTCTCGCGCAGGAAGCTGCGCGGGCAGCACTCCCACGGCTGGCCGTCGGTCTGCACGATGTCGCACAGCATCAGCTCCAGCGCGCTCTCGCCGTCCTGCGCCCCGACCAGCGCACGGGTGTCGGCGTCCGGGAGCAGGCGCAGATCGCCGGTCGACCCGAACGGGTTGGGCTCGGCGACCGGGCCGAGCGGCGTGAGCGCGTGATTCGCGGGCACCCAGCCGACGCCCGTGCGCAGGTGCTCGTCGAGCTCGGCCGAGAACACCGAGCGTCCGCGCACGATCGAGCCGAGGTCGCAGCACACGAGCGCGACCAGTCCGCTGTCGCTCACCGCAGCATCTCCTCTGTCATGGTGCCGTTGTCCCAGATGCCCTCCGCGAGCCCGATCGCATCGGCGCCCGCGCGCACGGTCGCGGCGTCCTCGGCCGCCACGACCACGATCATGCCGCCCGCCGGCCCCTCGCGCCGCTCCAGCGCCGCGGCCAGCCGCTCCTGCGGCTGCACGTGCACGCCGCCGTCGCCCAGGGCGGGGTAGGTGTCGGCCACGCCGTACAGGCTGCCGCCCGGACCGCGCACGCACCCGACGACGCACGCGAAGTGACCGACGTCCCAGTCCGGGGGCGGGCCGTCGAGCTCGCCGTCGAGCAGGTAGCCGAGCAGCTGGTCGACGCTCGCCCGCCCGCCCCACAGATGGCGGGTGGCGAAGTTCGCCACGAGCGTCACCGGACGATCGAGCGTCGCGGCGAGGTCGAACACGCCGGCGAGCGTGCCCGCGTTCCAGGGGCCGCTGTACGGGATCGCGACGAGCGCTCCGCCCGAGAGTCGCTCGATCGCCTCCAGCAGTCCGGCCGCGGTCGTTCCCGACACGTCCGGGTCCTCGACGAACGGAAGCGCGATCCGGTAGTCGCGGCGGCCGGGTTCGCCGTGGGGCAGGGTGCCCGCGGCGCGCGCGCCGGCGACGATGCTGCCGGCGGCGAGCGCAACCGCGTCCTGGTCGATCGGCTCGCCGTCGTGCTGCCCGACGCCGGCGGCGCGCAGCGCCAGCGCACCGCAGAACGCCCCGCACAGGTCGTCGCGCTGGGGCAGCTCGCGAGCGTGGAGGGAGAGCAGCTCCCTGGCCCCGGGGAGCAGCGTCAGCTGCAGCGCCGCCGGTCGCGACACGCTCAGGCGTCCGGCGTCCGCGGCGCGTAGCGGTGGTGGAGCATCAGCGCGTTGCCGTCGGGGTCGGCGAAGAAGGCCATGTGGCATACGCCCGTGTCGAGGTTCTCGCCCTCGAAGCTCACGCCGCTCGCTTCCAGCGCCGCGCGCGCCGCCTGCACGTCCTCGACGTGCAGCGCGATCGCGTTCCCGCTGACGTTGTGCCCGATTCCCATCGCGTCGGCGTCGATCACGCTGAGGGTCAGGTTGCCGGTCTCGAACTCCGCGTAGTGGCGCTCCGGGCGATAGACCGACCGCGGCAGCCCGAGCGTCGTGCCGTAGAACTCGACCGCCGCCTCGAGGTCGTGGGTCGGCACCGGGATGAAGTCGACGCCCTTGACGAGCTGTGGGGTTGTGGTCATCGCTGTGGCTCCTCGTTTTGGGTGGCTTTGCAGAGCTGGACTGTACGCTTGCCGTAACAGCCCCGCCCGACCGAGAGGATGCGATGCCATGAGCTGGGACTTCTCCACCGACCCCGACTTCCAGGAGCAGCTCGACTGGATGAGCGAGTTCGTCCGCGCCGAGATCTGGCCGCTGGAGGCGATCTGGCGCGAGCTCGGGCTCGACGGGCTCAGGCGCGCGATCGCGCCGCTGCAGGAGCAGGTCAAGGAGCGCGGCCTGTGGGCGACCCACCTGCCGCCGGAGCTCGGCGGGCAGGGCATGGGACAGGTGCGCCTCGGCCTGATGCACGAGATCCTCGGCACCTCGCCGATCGCGCCGCTGGCGTTCGGCAACGCCGCGCCGGACTCCGGCAACTCGGAGATCCTGGCGCTCGCCGGAACGCCGGAGCAGAAGGATCGCTGGTTGCATCCGCTGCTGGCCGGCGATCTGCGCAGCGCGTTCAGCATGACCGAGCCGGACACGCCCGGATCCGATCCCACGCAGCTGCGCACCCGCGCGGTGCGCGACGGTGACGACTGGGTGATCGACGGCCTCAAGTGGTTCTCCTCCAACGCGTCGATCGCCGACTTCCTGATCGTCATGGCCGTCACAAACCCGGACGCGCGCTCGTCGCAGCGGGCGTCGATGTTCGTCGTCCCGTGCGACACGCCCGGCGTGGAGATCGTGCGCGACGTGCCGACCATGGAGCATCCGTGGGAGCACTTCGGCGGCTACGGCGGGCACGCGGAAATCGCCTACGACGGCGTGCGCGTCCCCGGCGAGGCGCTGCTCGGCGGCGAGGGCGAGGGCTTCCTGCTCGCCCAGCACCGGCTGGTCCCGGGCCGCATCCACCACTGCATGCGCTGGCTGGGGGTCGCGCGGCGGGCGTTCGACATGATGTGCGAGCGGGCCACCTACCGCCACGCGCACGGCTCGCTGCTGGCCGAGAAGCAGACCGTCCAGAACTGGATCGCCGACAGCGCCGCCGAGATGCAGGCCGCGCGCCTGATGACGCTGCACGCGGCGTGGGTGATGGACACCCAGGGCGCGAGCGCCGCCCGCACGGACGTGGCGCTGATCAAGTTCTACGGCGCGAAGGTCCTGCACGACGTCGTCGACCGCGCGCTGCAGGTGCACGGCTCGCTCGGCTACTCCACCGACCTGCCGCTCGAGCAGATGTACCGCTTCGCGCGCGCCGCGCGCATCTACGACGGTCCCGACGAGGTCCACCGCCAGTCGGTCGCGCGACACCTGCTGCGCGGCTACGCGCCTCCCGCCGACGGCGTGCCCAGCGAGCACCTGCCCACGCGCCGCGAGCTCTCGCGCGAGCGTTTCCGCGACCTGTTGGAGACAGTCACCGCAAATGACTAGCAAGGTCGTGGATACCGATCTGCTCGTTCTCGGCGCGGGCGCAAAGGGCACCGCGATCGCGATGAAGGCTCACGTTCTCAACAGCGTCGGCCTGGGTCCGCTGGCGGTCACGGTCGTGGAGGCGGCGGCGCCCGCGGCGGCGTGGCTGGATGGCGAGGGCGTCACCTCCAGCAGGGAGATCCTCGGCCTCGGCCCGCTCAAAGACGTGGGGTTCCCGTACGAGGGCACGCGCGCCTTCGGCGCGGCGGGCGCGGCGGTCGACCGGGGCGCGCTGCTGTTCTCGTGGCAGCACTACCTGGTCGAGCAGGGCCGCTTCGCCGCGTGGATCGACGCGAACTCGCCCGCCGTGCAGCGTCGCGTGTTCGGCGCGTATCTCGCCTGGGTCCTGGCGCGCGCCACGGAGGGGGTCAGCGTCGTGCACGGCCGCGTCGCGCACGTGTCGCTGGAGCAGGGCGGGGAGCGCTGGCTCATCGACGTGGACGGCGCGGAGGGGCCGGCTCGCTTCGCCTGCAGGGCGTTCGCGCTGACCGGCCAGGGCGCCCAGCGTCCGATCCCCCACGACGCCGAGGCGGCGCCGCGGCTCCTGGACTGCGAGAGCGGGCGCATGCAGATCGCGCGCGTGCCGAGCGAGGAGAGCTCCGAGATAGCGATCGTGGGCGGCGGGGAGAGCGCCCTGAGCTGCATCGAGTTCGTGCGCTCGCACCGCCCCGACGCGCAGCTGACGGTCTACACGGCGAACCTGCCGATGAGTCGCGTGGAGAGCTTCCTGGAGAATCGCATCTTCTCCAGGCCCGACGACGTCGACTGGACCGCGCTCAGCGCGGAGCAGCGCCGCGAATTCGTCGTGCGCAGCGACCGCGGCGTGTTCGGCGCCGATCGCGTCGCGCAGTTCGCCTACGACGAGCGCTTTCACCTCGTCTGCGGTCGCGTCACGCACATCGCCTCGGCACACGGCGGTCGCAGGGCGTCGATCGCCTACGCCTCGCCCTCGGGCACCCACGACGGCGAGCACGACTACGTGATCAACTGCACCGGCTACGACCCGCTCGAGCAGCTGCGCCTGCTGCTGGCGCCCGAGGCGCAGGCCGAGATCGAGCGGCAGGTCGGGCCGCTGTGGGGCAGCTCGTGCGACGACGTGGACATCGGGCGATCGCTCGAGCTCCAGGGCGTGCACCCGCGCGTGCACATCCCCGGGCTGGCCGCGGTCAGTCAGGGTCCCGGCTTCTCCACGCTCGGCGCGCTCGGCGCGATCGCCGACCGCGTGCTCGAGCCGTTCGTGCCCGCGGATGGGGCGCCGGCCCCGGGCGTGCGGCGCGTGACGATCACGCGCGCCTGATCGCTGGGGGCGAACGCCACCGAGCCCCTCGCGGCGCCTTCGGCGCCCGAGGAGGCCGCCCGCAGCTCCACCTCGCGCAGCACCGTCTGCATCACGCGCTTCATCTCCACCTGCGCGAAGGTCGCGGCCACGCAGCGGCGCACCCCGCCGCCGAACGGAATCCACGTGTAGGTGCCCGCCGGACGCTCCAGGAAGCGCTCCGGCAGGAAGCTGCGCGACTGCGGGTAGACGTCCTCGCGGCGGTGCATCAGGTAGACGCACGGAGCCACCGTGGCGCCCGCGGGTACCGTGTATCCGCCGACGTCCATCGGCGCGTGCAGCTTGCGCATGATCAGCGGCACCACGGGACAGAGGCGGAGCGTCTCCTTCACGACGGCGTCCGCGTACGCGTCGTCCTCGCCCGCCAGCACCTCCTCGCGCAGGCGGGCCAGCTTCTCGGGGTGGCGCAGCAGGCGCTCGAACGCCCACGCCAGCGACGTGGACGTGGGCCCGTCCGACAGCAGCGTGATCACTTCGTCGCGAACTTCCCGCTCGTCCATCGGCGTGCCGTTGCGAGCGTGCGCCTGCTCGAGCATCGAGAGGATGTCGTCGCCGTCCCGCGGGAGCGGCGAGGCGCGACGGCGGCGAACCTCCTCGAGCACGGCGCTCTCCACCGGCGCCATCACCGACCGAAATCTGGCGTTGTGCGACAGCCAGCGCGGTCCGACCGTCGTCATCAACGCCAACCGGCGCGGATCGTTCAGCCATGCGGTGAGGCGTCTGAGCAGCTCGCGCAGTGGCAGCAGACGCTCGCTGTCGGCCGCCCCGAAGACCGCGCGCATGACCACCTCCATGCTGATCGTCTGCATGCGCGGCCACAGCGCGAACGGCTCGCCGACCGGCCAGCCGGCGATCTCCCGGCGCGAGATCTCGACCGTCATCTCGCCGTAGCCCGCGATGCGCTCGCCGTGGAAGGCGGGCAGCATCAGCTTGCGGTGGACCATGTGCTCGGGCTCGTCCAGCAGCATCACCGAGCGCGGGCCGAGCAGCGGCCCGAGCGCCGGGCTGGCCTCGGTCGCGCTCGCCCCCACCGTGTGCGCGTCCGCGGTGAACACCCGCTTGACATCTTCGGGGTCGGTGAGGACCACCCACGGCGCGCCGCGACGGACACGCAACGTGAAAACCTCGCCGTAGCGCCGCCCGCAGCGCTCCAGGAACGGCAGCGGGCGCAACGCCCAGGCGAGCGCCTGTGCTGCGCTGGGCATGCGCGGTCCCGGAGGCAGGCCCGCGAGTTGCTCGCCGTGTGAGCTCATTTCCAGCAGCCTCCGCCTAGCGGAGCTGCTCTGAGTTGGTCCAGCCAGCTCCACTGTAAAACGTGCTTTTCCTCAAGGCAGGTTGTATCATAGCCACTCAGATGGCTCGACTGATCGACTGTCCTTCCATGGGTTCGAGGGAGGATGGGAGGTGGCAGGCCGGGCCCGGAGCACCAGTACCTTAATCGGTTAAGGAGCGGCCTTAAACGCCGTTGATCCGGGTTCGAGCCCCGGCTGGTGCATCGATATGTCAATCCTCCGCCCAGACGTTTCTGACTCGCCGTCGCGCCCCTGTGTCTCTCACCGCGTTTCTCACCTGCTGATCCGCTCCGATGTGTCCCACTATTAACCTCTTCGACTACTTCGAGGATCTGCCGGAGGTGGGAGGGGCGGGCGCGCACTGGGCGGCGCGCGCGCCGTTGCGCCCGAGCGAGCGCTTTGACCTCAAGCTGTTCCCGCGCGCGCCCAACTGGCGGGAGGACGCCGCTTCGCTGGACGCGCTGGCGCGAATCGAAGGCGAGCCGTGGGTGGATGGCGTGGTGCGTGGCGAGGACGGTGTCGAGCTGTGTCTCACCGACGATTGGATCGAAGCCGTCGGCGGCGCTCTGCGGGAAGGTGACAGCGGAGCGGATCGGCTCACGGACCTCGCGCACGGGCGGCGCTTCGCGGTGCAGTTCTGGGACGCGAACGCGACGAAGGCGCTGCACGTCGGTCACCTGCGCAACCTCGCGATCGGAAACGCGCTCGCCGCCGCGCTCGCGCAGGCGGGCGCGCAGGTCGAGCGCCGCAGCCTGATCTCCGACGCCGGGCGCAGCATGGGCGAGGCGATGGCGGGCGTGTTGAAGAGCGGTCAGTCGTGGCCGGAGAAGAACGAGAAGAGCGATCACTTCGTCGGCCTGTGCTACGCGGACTATGTGGCGGCCGGCCGCTCGTCCAACGGAAGCGCCACGGAGCAGCCGGAGGACTCGCTGACGCGGGAGCTGACGATGCGCGGCGACGACGCGGACGAGCTGCTCGGCCGCGTGCTCTCCGGAGAGCAGCAGGCGCTCGAGCTGTGGTCCAAGACACGCGCGTGGGTCATCTCGGGCCAGCGCAAGACGCTTCAGCGTCTCGGGATCACGTTCAACAGGGTGTTCTTCGAGTCCGACTTCCTCTCCGAAGCGGCCGAGCTGACCGCCAACGGGCTGCGCGACGGGCTGCTGCGACGGCGCGAGGACGGCGTCGTCATCTATCCGACCGATCGCGAGGACTTCGACGAGTTCCCACTCGTTCGCGGCGACGATCTGCCGACCCAGCACATGCGCGCGATGGCCTACTGGATGGCGGCGCCGGGGCTGGACGGCATGACCTCGGTGCAGGTGTGCGGGGCGGAGTGGGTGGGACACGTCATCTGCAGGCGCAAGCTGATGGGTGAACTGATGCCCGACGGCGGGGCGGGCATGCACCCGACGAGCGACATCTTCCACGGGATGGTCTCGAGGCAGAAGCGGGCGATCGCCTCCAGCGAGGAGGGCGCGCTGCTGATCGACGAGCTGATCGAGTGGCTCGCCGCGCGCGTCGAGGCCGACCCGCGGGGACAGGAAGTGCTTGGCGAGCTCGGCTCCTCCGAGCGTGTCGCGGCGCAGCTGGCGCTCGGGTACTTCCTCCCCCGTCCGGTGACGCCGCGCATCGACTTCACCCCGGAGAAGCTCCTGCACCCGCGCGAGAGCCCGGCCTGGGATCTGCTGCTCGCGCGGGCGCGCGAGGGGGGCGTGGCGCCGTCGTCAGGCCGGCCCGCGGAGGACCCCGACTTCCGCTTCGCGGTCGTGCAGTCGGAGATGCACCGCCGCCACCTGCGGCTGGCGGTGGAGCGGCTGGACGCCGCCCCGCTGGCCCGTTACGTCTTTCACTTCGCGCGCTGGTATCTGGAAGCCGATCGCAGTGAGCCGGTGCGGCGCGTGGTGCGCACGGTGCTCGACCGCGGCGCCCTCGGGCTGGGTCTGGAGGAGGCGTGATGACCACCCTGCTGGTCGACAACTACGACTCCTACACCTACAACGTCTTCCAGCTGCTCGCGGCCGTCTCCGGCGAGGAGCCGATCGTCATCCAGAACGACGCCGTCTCGTGGGGGGCGCTGTCGCGCTGGGACTTCGACGCGATCGTCATCTCCCCGGGTCCGGGCCGTCCGCAGAGCTGGCACGACTTCGGCGTCTGCTCGGACATCCTGCGCTCCAGCGAGACCCCGATACTCGGCATCTGCCTCGGCCACCAGGGCCTCGGCGACCTGCTCGACGGGATGGTGAGCGCCGCGCCGATGGCGATGCACGGGCGCATGAGCCACGTCCGCCACCTCGGCAGCGATCTGTTTCAGGGCATCCCGCAGGGCTTCTCGGTCGTGCGCTACCACTCGCTCGCGGTCACCGGCCCGATCGGGCCGGAAGGGCGCGTTACCGCCTGGACCGACGACGGGGTCGTGATGGGGATCGAACATCGCCGCCGGCCGATCTGGGGCGTGCAGTTCCATCCGGAGTCGATCTCGACCGAGCACGGTCACGCGCTGATCGAGAACTTCTACGCGCTCGCGCGCGCGCGCAAGCCACCGCCCGCTCCGGGTGCGAAGAGGCCGGTCGCGCCCTCCAAGGCGACGCCGTCCGAGGCTCGACCCGCCCGCGGCGCCGGCGACTCGGGCCTGCGGCTGCACGCGCGCGAGATCGCGGGCGAGCCGTCGACAGAGCTGGTCTTCGAGCGGCTGTTCGCCGGCGCCGAGTACGCGTTCTGGCTCGACAGCGCCGACGCGCCCACGCGTCTCGCCCAGAGCTCGTACATGGGCAGCACGATGGGGGCGAACCGCTGCCTGCTCGAATACGACGTCGGCGCGTCGGCCGTGACCGTCCGTCGCGGCTCCTCGAGCGCCGTCGAGCACGGCTCGATCTTCGACGTGCTCGACCGCGAGCTGGCCGCCGGCGCGATCGAGGCGCCCGCGGGCCTGGCGCAGGGACTGCTGGCGGGCTTCGTCGGCTACCTCGGCTACGAGTGCAAGGCCGACTGCGGCTCGCGCAACGTCCATCGCTCGGACATGCCCGACGCTGTGATGATGCTCGCCAACCGCATCGTCGCGGTCGACCACGTCGGCAAGCGCACCCACGTGCTGGCGCTGTGCTCGGGCGAGGAGCCCGACGCCGAGGCGTGGCTGGACGACGCCGAGGCCGCGGTGCGCGCGGCGCTCGACGTACCGCTGGCGCCGCTGCCCGAGCGCGCGCCGGCAGAAGGGAACGGCGGGAACGGCGGTGGGGGCGCGATCGCCCCGGTTGGGTTTCGCTGCGGACGCGGACGCCGCCAGTACCTGGCCGACATCGCGCAGTGCCAGGCGGCGCTCGCGGCGGGCGAGTCCTACGAGGTGTGCCTGACCGACCAGATCTCGACCACCGCCAGCCCGGAGCCGCTGCACCTGTACCGGATGCTGCGTCGCACCAACCCGGCGCCGTTCGCCGCCTACCTGAAGCTCGGCGAGATGGCCGTCGTGAGCTCCTCGCCGGAGCGCTTCCTGTCGGTCGATCGCGACCGCCGCGTGCAGGCGCGGCCGATCAAGGGGACGGCCCCGCGCTCGGATGACGCCGCCCGCGACGAGGCCATTCGCGACGAGCTCCTGCACGACGAAAAGACCTTCGCCGAGCACCTGATGATCGTCGATCTGCTGCGCAACGACCTGGGACGCGTGTGCGAGGTCGACAGCGTGCGCGTCCCGGAGTTCATGGCCGGCGAGCGCTACAGGACGGTACACCAGCTCACCTCGACGATCACCGGCGTGCTGGCCGCCGATCGCACCCCCGTGGACTGCGTGCGCGCGTGCTTCCCCGGCGGCTCGATGACCGGCGCCCCGAAGCTGCGCACGATGGAGATCATCGACGACCTCGAGCGCGTCGCGCGCGGCGTGTACTCGGGGGCGCTCGGCTACTTCGGGCTCGACGGCGGCGTCGACCTCAGCATCGTGATCCGCACGATCGTGCTGCGGCCGGGCCTCACCACGATCGGCGCGGGCGGCGCGATCGTGATCCAGTCGGACCCGGCGGAGGAGTTCGACGAGATCCTGCTGAAGGCGCGCGCGCCGATGGCCACGATCGCGCGCGCGGTCACGGGGAGCGATGCGCCGGATGCGTGGAGCGTCGATCTCGAGCCGTCCCTCTCGGCAGCGGGAGCGCCGTGAGCGAGGCCGCGCAGAGCAGCCGGCAGGCGCCCGGAGCCGATCCGCCGGCGCAGGCGTGGCACGTGCGCGCCGCCCGCCCGGATGACGCGCAGGCGGTGGCGGCTGCCGTGCGGGAGCTGCTGGTGGAG
Organism: uncultured Solirubrobacteraceae bacterium; assembly: GCA_963805745.1. GTDB lineage: Bacteria > Actinomycetota > Thermoleophilia > Solirubrobacterales > Solirubrobacteraceae > Palsa-744. The sequence continues at coordinate 1,076,214 of CAWDVD010000002.1, read as the reverse complement.
CTCGACGGCACGCCGTCCGCCGCGCCGGCGATGGAGGACGCCGCGCGCGTGCTCATCGACAGCCCGTCCGCCGGTGTGGTGCTGGTGGCGCAGGCCGGCGGAGCGCTCGTGGGCGTGCTGGGCGCGAGCTGGCAGATGGCGATCCACGTGCCGGGCAGCTACGCGCTGATCCAGGATCTGTGGGTGCACCCGGCGTGGCGGGGGCAGGCTGTCGGGCGTGGCCTGATCGCGGCGCTGTGCGAGCTCGCGCGCGACAGGCACATGCGGCGCCTGGAGGTGGGGCTGCCGCGGGAGAGCTTCCCGCGGTTCGCCGCGACGGAGGCGTTCTACCTGGGCAACGGCTTCACGCCGAACGGCCCGCGCATGAGGCGGCTCCTGTCGTGAGCGCCCTGCTGATGGTGGAGCAGCGCCCCGGCTCGTCTGACGCCCAGCAGTGGATCCTCGACGAGCACGGGCGCAGGATGCAGGGCCACGACGACGACCGGCGGCTGTCGGAGCTGCGGGCGGGCCTCGTGCGCCACGAGGGTGTGCGCGGCGCAACGGCGCAGGCCGGCTGCGACGAGGTCGAGCGGACGCTGAGCACGCTGCACGAGCCCGGCTACCTGCGCGCGCTCGCCAGGGTCCGCTCGACTGAGCCGGTGCTGATGGCGGACTTCGCGGCGCCGGGCATGGCTCCCGACACTCCCGTCTCGCCCGGGGTCGTGGCGGCCGCCTACGAGGGTGTGCGCACGGCGATCACGGCGGCGAACGAGATCGCGGCGGGGGCCCGCTTCGCATACGCGCTGTGTCGCCCGCCGGGGCATCACGCCGGCCCGGGCTGGCTGGGCGGCTACTGCTACCTCAACAACGCCGCCGCGGCCGCGCAGACGCTGTGCGATCATGGTGTCAGCCCGGTTGGGATTCTGGATCTCGACATCCACTATCCGAACGGCACCTCGGCGATCGCCGCGCACATGACGGAAACGAGCCTTCACTCGCTGCATGCCTGGCCGGTGGTCAACATCCCGTCCGAGTCCGCGCAGCCGGGCACCGAGCGCGAGCGGGTGGTCGAGTTCAGGCAGGCTCCGAGCGAGCAGGAGTACCTGAACGCGGTGGCCGGCTCGATCGACGCGCTCGGCCGCTGCGCGGAGGTGCTGGTGCTGTCGCTCGGCTATGACACGGTGGCGGGCGACCCGCACGGCTGCTGGAGCTTCTCGCCGCGGATCTTCGGGCAGATCGGGCGTCTGCTGGCGGACTCGCGGCTGCCGGTGTGCGTCGTCCAGGAGGGCGGCTACGCGCTGGACTCGCTGGCGGCGTGCAGCTACGCGTTCGCGGGCGGCCTGCTGGGAGGCGCGGCCGGATGAGCGGCCTGGAGCCCTTCCGTGAGCGCCTGGACGAGCTCGACGAGGAGATCACGCGGCTGCTGGGCGCGCGCTTCGAGGTCTGCCGGGAGATCGCGCTGCACAAGCGCGCGCACGACATCCCGATGATGCAGCCGGACCGCGTCGCGGAGGTGCGGGCGCGCTACCTCGCCCGCGGCGCGGACGCGCAGCTGCCGGCGGACTTCACGCTCGCGCTGTTCGAGCTCGTGATCGACGCGACGTGCCGGATGGAGGACGAGCTGATCGAATCCGCGACAGCCGCGCCGAACGCAGGGCAGGCGTGACGCGCCCGACGTTCATCACGCTGGGGCCGTCGGGCACCTGCCACGAGAACGCGCTGCGCCACTACCTGGAGTTCCAGGGGATCGACTCGGCGGAGATCGTGCTGGTCGAGGACCTGCTGGCGGCGATCGAGCGGGTGCGTGGTTCCGAGGACACGTTCCTGGTGCAGTGCAGCGCCCACGTGCAGGTTCATCTCGTCACCGAGCGCTACCACCGCGAGGTGTTCGTGATCGACACGTTCCTGTACCCGACGAAGGAGCTGGCGCTGCTCGTCCGCACCGACGTCGAGGATCCCGCCAGCCTCGGGATCGTGTCGGCGACACGCGGGTACCTGGACCTGACGCGCTTCCGCGAGATCGTCGACGAGCCGTCCAAGCCGGTGGTCGCGCGCAACCTGCTGGCGGGCGCCTACGACGCCGGCCTGACCCACCTGCACCACGCCGAGGAACACCCCGACCTGCTGCGGGTGGAGGAGGTCTACGGCGCGGTGGACACGACGTGGGTCGTCTACGGCGGGCACAAGCGCTTCCGCGGCGAGGTGATCGGACAGCGCAACCCGTGGCTGTTCACGGGCGAGCCAGAGCCCGAGCGGGAGTACGCCTGATCGCGCGCCTGCCGTGCGGCGCTCTACGCTGAGGCGATGGCAGCCGGTGCCAAGCAGTCTCCTGCCCTGTTCGATCCGACTGGGTTTCAGAGCTTCCGCTTCGTCTCGCGCGAGCTGGACCCGCGCGGACACGTGACGCTCCGCTACGCGCTGGACGAGGAGATCTGCTTCGTCGAGGAGCTCGACCTGCCGATTGGAATTGCGCCCGCCCTCATGGGCGAGGCCGACCGCGAGCGTGTGGACGGGCTGCTGTCGCTGCTGCACTGGGTCGCCGGTGTCAGCTACTTCAAGACGGCGCTCCCGCCGCAGGTCAGCTGCGAGACGGGTGCGCCCCCGCCGGCGGCGGCTGCGCTGCTCGAGGCCCTGTACTCGGAGGGTCTGGCGGAGCTCGCCTACACCAACGGCCTGGCCGGGCTGCCCCGCCCGCGCTTTCCGCGCGGTCCGGTGCCGGCGCCGGCGCGCGGCGGCGGAGGCGATCGACGGGAGCTGGAGCGCGATCCAGATGAGCTTGTTGGCGCTGGGCAATCCCTCGGGCGGGTGCTCGTGCCAATCGGGGGAGGCAAGGACTCGGCGGTCGCGCTTGAGATCGTCAGGCGCTCGCGCTGCGAGCTCGCGCTGTTCTCGGTCGGCGACGCTCCGCCGATCGCGCGCACGGTGGCGGTCGCCGGGCTGCCCCGCCTGCTCGCCCGGCGCACGCTGGACCCGGGATTGCGTGCGCTGAACGAGGCGGGCGCGCTCAACGGCCACGTGCCGATCACGGCGATCGTCTCGTGCGTGGCACTGCTGACCGCTGCGCTGAACGGCTTCGACACGGTGGCGATGGCCAACGAGCGCTCGGCCTCCGCGGGCAGCGTCAGCTGGGACGGCGTCGAGGTCAACCACCAGTTCAGCAAGGGGCTGCGCGCCGAGCGGCTGCTGGGCGCGGCGGCGGCCGAGGCCGACGGCGACGTGCGCCTGTTCTCGCTCCTGCGCCCCGCGTCGGAGCTGGCGATCGCGCGTGCGTTCGCGCGGATGGAGCGCTACCACGGCGCGTTCACCAGCTGCAACGCCATCTTCCGCATCGATCCGGCGCTGCGCGCCGCGTCGTGGTGCTGCGAGTGCCCCAAGTGCCGGTTCGTTTTCCTGGCGCTGGCGCCGTTCAGCGACCCCGAGCACCTGCGCGCGATCTTCGGCCGCGACCTGCTCGACGAGGAGAGCCAGTTCGAGGGCTTCGCGCTGCTGACCGCGACCGGCGGGCTCAAGCCGTTCGAGTGCGTCGGCGAGGAGCAGGAGAGCATCGCCGCGATCCGTCTGCTCGCGAACGAGGAGCGCTGGAGCGCCCATCGCGTGCTGCGGCGTCTGGTGGCCGAGGTGCTCCCGCGCTGTCCGGCCGACGTGGGCGACCCCGACCAGGTGCTCGCGCTCAGCGACGAGCACGACGTGCCGGCGGCGCTGCTGGCGGATGTACGCGCGTTTCTCGGAGCTTGACGGCGTGCGCTTCTCGGAGCTCGACGGCGCCAGCGTCGGCGTGTGGGGCGCCGGCCGGGAGATCGGCTCGTTCGCCGATCAGCTGGCCCGCCGGCTGCCGTCGGCGCGGATCGTCGTGGCCGCGTTCGACGCGCCGCCGGCGGAGAACGTCCGCGACACGCTGCGGGCGCCGTCGGCGCGGATCGTGACCGGCGAGGACGCCGCCACGGCGCTGGCCGGCTGCGAGGTGGTCGTGCGCTCGCCCGGCGTGTCCATCCACCGCCCCGAGCTGCGGGCGCTGCGCGAGGCCGGGGTTCCGGTCACGACCGCGACCGCGCTGTGGTTGTCGGAGCGCGGGGGGCAGGGCGTGATCGGCGTGACGGGCACGAAGGGCAAGAGCACGACGGCGGCGCTCGCGTTCCATCTCGCACGCGCAGCCGGGCGGACGGCTGAGCTGGCGGGCAACATCGGCGTGCCGGCGCTGGACCTGCTCGACCGGGCGCCCGCGGAGGTGACGGTCGTGGAGCTCTCCAGCTACCAGATCGCCGACCTGGAGACGGGGCCGGAGGTGGCGCTGGTCACGAACCTGTTCCGCGAGCACGCCGACTGGCACGGCTCGGAGGAGGTCTACCGCGCGGACAAGCTGCGCCTGCTGGACCTTCCCGAGGTGCGGGTCGGCGTGGTCAACGGCCGCGACGAGCGTCTGCGCGGAGAGCTCGCCGCAGGCGCTCACGCGGCGCCCGAGATGGTCCGCTACGGCGTGCCCGGCGGCTGGGACGTCCTGGCCGAAGGGATCGCGCACGGCGGCGAGCTGGTCGCGCGGAGCGCCGAGCTGCCGCTGCCCGGCGAGCACAACGCGCTCAACCTGTGCGGAGCGCTGACGGCGCTCGCGTCGCTGGGCGTCGCAGCGCCGCCGCTGCCGCAGTCGCTGCGCGGCTTTCGCCCGCTGCCGCACCGGCTGGAGACGGTGGCCGAGCGCGAGGGGGTCCTGTGGGTGAACGACAGCATCTCGACCACGCCCGAGTCGACCCTCGCCGCGCTCGCGAGCTTCCCCGGCCGCGCGGTCGTCCTGATCGGGGGCGGTCAGGACAGGGGCCAGGACCACGCGCTGCTCGGGCGCGTGCTGGCTGAGACGGGCGCGAGCGTCATCGGCGTCCCCTCCACCGGCGCGCGCCTGCTCGCCGCGGCGCGAGACGCGGGCGTGCCGGCCACGCGTGCGATCGAGGCGGCCGACATGCGGGAGGCGGTCACGCGCGCCCGCGCGCTGGGGCGAGCGGGCAGCGTGATCCTGCTCTCGCCGGCCGCGCCCAGCTACGACCACTACCGCGACTTCGAGGAGCGCGGCGAGCGCTTCCGCGCGCTCGTCGATAACCCGCCGCGCGGAGGTTGAGCGACACCGCCGCCCTGGCGGAGCTCGAGCGCCGCTGCCCGCCACCAAGCTCGAGCACCGCCGCCGCCCCCTTCACAGGGAGCGGCGGCGTCGTGCTTCACATGCGGTCGCTCGAGGACCGGTTGGCTATGGCCTCACGGACACAGCGGGTTCACCGGCACGCCTTCGCATGGGTTGGGCATCGTCGTCTGTTCTTCCGGAGGTCCGACCGGTTCGATGACGGGCCTTTCTTCGGATTCCTTCTGCAGTGCGAGGAGATAGTCGACGAACGGGAAGCCGCCGCCGGGGTTCGGGGTCGTCGCGTTCTGGCAACCCCATTCTCCTTCGATTTCCGCGGGGTAGCTCCCGTCCGGCATCGAGTTGCCGGTCAGGCAGTCGTCGGTGGATGTTTTGGTTCCGAACGATCCACCCTCGAAGGCCACGTCGCCTGCGTAGGGAGCCCCGTTACCGACGTCCGGACCTTCGATGTAGCCGTTCCCGGAGAACGTGTTGTCGGCGACCCTGTTGCCGGCGTTCTGGAAGTAGATCGTTTCTTTGAATTCCGGCGGTTCGAACGGGTTGGGGTACTCGAAGGCGAGCACTCCGTTGCTCGGGTTGTCCGTGATGATGTTGTGTTCGACCGCGTCACCGTAGTCGCCCGGAAGCTCGACGCCCACGCCCCACGGCGCCGCCGCGGCCGAGGTGTTGGCCGGAGCGGTGAGGTCGCTGTTTTCGGTTATCAGGTTGTCGCGGATGATCGTGCAATGCGCGAAGTCGGTTGAGGTGAACTCCGGCAGCTTGCCGGCCCATTTCGGTCCAGGCCCTTCGTGTCTGTGCAAGGGCTTGGAGTGTTCGCAGGCGCCGTTCTGCGGCGGCGGGCCGTCTCCGGGGTTTTCGGAGTTCGGGGCGATCCCCGCCGTGTTGTGCCGGAACGTCGAGTTTTCGATGAGGAGGTTTCCACCGGAGTTCGAGCCCGAGTAGCCGAGCGCGTTGTATTCCATCGTGGCGTCGTCGACGCGCGCCTTGCATTCTTTGCAGGCGCCGATGTAGATGCCGGAGTCGTTGAAGCCGGAGGCGTAGATGTTTTCCCATTCGCCTTCGGTCTCGTTGCCGGTGAAGATGCCGTAGCCGCCGTTGAGGCCGGTGACATACGCCGTCAGGTAACGCCCGTACCAGCCGTGCGCGCCGACTTTTCCGGACTCCGCGCCACCGTTCCACCAGATCTCATTGCCGTTGCCGCCGTTCAGTTCTTCGCGTTCGAAGTTGCGGACGGTGAGGTTTTCGATCCAGACGTTGTTGTCCTTGTAGATTTCGATGCCGTTGCGCCCGCCTGGGACAACCTCGTTCTGGCCGTCGAGGATCACTTCGTTGCGGTTCATCCCGCGGACGAAGATGTTCGAGTGCGGGCTGACGATCTTGACTTCTTCGTCGTACACGCCGGGCTCGATCAGCACGTAGGCGCCTTTTTTGGTCGCGTTGACGGCGGACTGGATGGTTTTGAAGTAGTGGACGTATTTCGGGTACGTGGCCGGTGGTTCGCCCTGGCTGACGATGTCGACTTCCTTCGCGCTGGCGACGCTCACGGCCGCGCCGAGCGCCAGCGCGGCGAGCGCCACGACGGCTGCGAGCCGCGGCAGCGTCAAGATGCTCCTGGAAGCACTGCGGATGGATTGCATGCTCGAAAGTCTCCTCCCTAGTCTTTGAGTGGCAGGATGCGATCCTAGGTGAGGTGACCGGGCCCGTCACCGAGCATCCTCCATGCGGGGACCCGATACTGCCTCGCCGACGAGGCACGCTGCCGCAGCCCGGTTGACCTCCGGGCCACGGGCAGTCTACACCTGCTTGGCGGAGGGGTCAAGCTGGCCGGCCAGCCAAGGGGCTGGCGGCCTCACGCCAGCTCGACGAGCGGGAACGCGCGGTTGCGCCGCGGCGGCACGAGGAAGTTCTGCCTGCGCGTGGCCGTGAGGAAGCGCTCGAGACCGAGGTTTTCCGGCGGCACTTTGTAGGTCTGCGCGAGATCGAGCGAGGCTTGGCTGCGGCGCATGGTGGCGAAGAACGCGGCGGTCGGTACGAAGATGGCGAAGTGCAGCTTGGGCTGCTCCGAGCCGTCGGGAACGTCGAGCGAGTCGAAGCCGGGGCCGTCGGCGCGGATGTGCATCGGCTTGCGGTTGGGCGCCCTGCTGGTGCGCTGCAGCGCGGTGGTGTGGGCGATGTGGGGCTGACCGTCGAACGTGGTGGTGCCTTCGGCTTCGCTGGCGGCGCGCTGCGGGCTGTTGAAGACGTTCGGGATGAAGGCCGGCCCGCCGCCGTTGGCGTACGGGTTCGCGTTGCCCGGCCGGGGGAGGGGGTCGGCGCTGAACATCTCGGCCTCGCGGCGGGAGTAGGTTTCTTTGGGTGTTTCGTAGAACTGCTCGAGGTCTTGGATCACGTGCGAGAGGTGCACGATCGAGCCGTGGTTGAAGTAGTCGCGGGAACGCGCGGTGGTGAGCTTGGCGGACGCGTCGCCGAGGAACGTGGTTATCGGCGGCGGACCGCTGCTGCCGACCTGCTGGGAGGCGAAGCCCATCCACATGGGCGACTCCGGATTGATCATTTCCGTGTAGGGCAGGTCCTGTTCTTCGGCGAGTTTGCGCGGGAGCCCGATCTGGGTGAACATCAGCCGGCGCGAGGTGACCGTCAGCAGTTCCCCCAGTTCGGAGTTGCCCACGTCCTCGCCGGCGAGGGTCGAGCTTTCGCCTGACAGCCACGCGAGCACGTCGTCGATTACTTCGGTCGAATCGCTGCGCAACGTCACCAGCATGTCGTTGGACTCGATCTGGACGGGGATGTTGAAGCGCTGCTTGCTGATTTCCGGATTGAGGGGGGAGACATCGGTCGGTCCCGGCACGGCCTCTTCCAGCGCGTAGCGCTGCGTTTCGGATATCAGCCTGGGCATGTGTTCGCCGACCAGTGCGCCGACCATCCCTCCTGGGAGCCGTTCGAAATAGGGAACTCCGTAGGCGACGGTCGCAAACACGCCGCTCGGGCTGAAAGGGTAGCTCGCCTCGACGCTCGCGAGCGCACGCGCGAGCGTGGCCTGGTCGGCCTGCGTCGGCGTGCGCGACAGGGCGAAGGTGGCGAACGTCGTGTATACCGGCGCGAAGCGCACCTTCACGTCTTCCACCTTGATCGCGGGGGCGATGAACTTTTCGATCTGGTACTGGATTTCCGGCAGCCCGGACTTCTCGGCGAGCGCCCGCTCAGGCGTGGACGCCAGCAGATCGAGCGCGCCGAGGGTGGAGGCCGCGACGCCCAGCGCCGCCGCTCTCTGCAGCAGCGCGCGCCGCGTGATCGGCTGCCCCATGCCCGCCAGCACTTGCTTTGCGGCAGGGGTCGGGCGTCGCATGCTCAACATCTCCTCCTCCATAAGAGAACCCGATCCCCCCGGAACCCGACGCGGGTCATGATATGAGCTCGTGCGCCTGCTGTCAACCCGGCTGGCGCGTGGTGTGAGCTAGTGCGCCTGCTGTCAACCCGGCTGGTGCGTGGGTATGAGTGTCACGCTGCGGCGTCGGGACCGCTGCGTTCGGGATCGTCCTCGGGCGTCTTGCCGGCGGGCGCCTGCGGGGGTGTGGAGGGCAGCGCGTCGACGTTCGCCGTCGCGGCAGCGCGGTTCTCCTCCCTGACCGCCAGCCAGATCTCCTCGCGATAGATGGGCACGCCGGCCGGTGCCGCGATCCCGAGGCGGACCGTGTGGCCGCTGACGCCCATGACGGTCACCAAGATCTCGTCGCCGATGACGACGCGCTCTCCGGGACGACGCGTCAGGATCAGCATCGAGGCTGATTATGAAGCAATTCGCGGCTGCGCGGGCAGCGTGAACAGCGGCGCCTGCAGTGGAGCGTCCTCGTTTGTGTTGATCACCTGGTATCCGTGCCGATCGAGGATCAGCAGCGGGGCACGCAGGTTGGCGGTGATGTCCAGCGGGTCCGGCGTCGCGCGCACGGTGACGTACAGCTGCGCTCCCGCGGCGTCCTCGAGTCCCGTGCGCTCGCGATCCTCGGGCGCGATCTGCAGCGTGAACGAGGGGAAGAACTGGTGGGGGCTCACGACCGGCAGCGCCAGCGCGGGATCGTCGACGGCGTGCAGCCACAGAAAGCCCGTGCCGGGGTTGTGGTCGATCAGCGTGTAGCGCAGGCCGCCGAGGCCGATCAGCCCGAACGGGAACTCGATCACGTCCTGCGCGCGGATCTCGACGGTCCCGAAGCGGATGCTCTGGAATGTCACGGACATGGTGCGCGTCTCCCTGGCGTTCGTCTACTGGAGGAAGTTGAGCAGAGATTCCTGGACGATCGTCGCACCGGCGCGCAGCGCGGCCTCGTAGGCGGCCTGCTCGTTGGCGTAGGCGACCGAGGCGGCGGCGATGTTCGTGTCATCGGTGTTCGACAGCGTCTCGCTGATCGACGTCTGCAGGTCTTCGTTGCGGGTGAGGGCCGTCTGCAGCTGATCGGTCGCGCTTCCCGCCCTCGCCTGCAGCTGGGTCAGCGTTTCGATGTTCCCGTCGAGCTTCTGCAGGTCGGTGCTGCCGAGCGCTTCTCTGCCTTCGGGCGTGCCGCTGCGCATGTTTTCGGCGATCGTGCGCAGCGTGTCCAGCAGCTTGCCGTCTTCGCCGCCTTCGCCGAGCGCGGTGGAGATGTTGGTGGTGATCGTCACCGACGCCCCGGGGCCGACGGCGCGGCTGACGGTTTCGGCGTTGCCTTTGTATTCGTCGTTCGCGCCCTGTTCGTAGGGTGCGGTCGTGGTTGCCGTGCCGGAGAAGACGTACTGGCCGGCGTACTGCGTGTTGGCGTCCTGCTTGACGCTTTCGGTCAGCTGTTCGACCTGGAGGGCCATCGTTTCCAGGTCGCTCTGGTTGTAGGTCCCGTTGGCGCCCTGCACGAGCAGTTCGCGCACGCGCTGGGCGATCTGGCTGATGCTCGCCATCGCGCTGCTGGCGGTGTTCTCCCAGGAGATCCCGTCCTGCGCATCGCTTTCGTAGGAGCTCAGCCCGTCGAGCTCGCTCTGAAGGTCGATCACCTGGCTGGCGCCGTAGGGGTTGTCCGACGGTTCGAGGATCGTCCTGCCGGAGGACAGTTCGTCGGTCGTCCGGTCGAGGGCGGCCAGCGACGAGTTGAGGTCGTTGAGCGTCGAGCTGGTGACCATCGCGGGGGTGATGCGCTCGGTCATGCCTACAGCCCCACCGTTCCGGTGTGCTCGATCAGCGTTTCGAGCATTTCGTCCATCGCCGTGAGCGTGCGCGCCGAGGCCTGGTAGCCGCGCTGGAAGCTGATCAGATTGGTCATTTCTTCATCGAGCGAGACGCCGGAGACGCTCTCGCGCTGGTCGTTGATCGCCGTGACCGTCGTCTGCAGGTTGCTCTGTTCGTCGTTTGCCGTGCGGACGTCGCTGCCCACTTTCTCGACGAGCGCCGCGTAGTCCTGTTCGGCCGCGCCGCCGCGCAGGGCGGCGATCGCCTGGGCCACTTCGTTGCCGCCGGCGGCTTCGGTCCCGGAGGCCTTGACTTCTTCTGGCGTCATCGCGACGGCGAGGGTCGCGGCGGTGACGCCGGAGAAGAACGGCGTGGCGAGATGTTCGTTGACGGTGCTCGCGAGCGTTTCCGCGACGCCGTCGAGTCCGGTCTGCAGCGTGGTCAGCGCGCCTTCGGGCCCGGTCAGGCTGAGCAGGGCGCCGAGCCGGCCGCCGGCCGCTTCGGTGAGTTCCTGGGGCCAGTTGACGGTCGTCCCTTCGACCAGCGGCTTGGCAGCGTCGCCGAAGCTCACCGTGTCGGTATGGTCCGGCTGTTCGGTGACCGTGATGTTGGCCAGGGAGGAGAGCTTGTCGAGCAGGAGATCGCGGCGGTCGAGCATCTCGTTGGGCGGCTGGCCGGCTTCTTCGGAGAGCTTGATCTGGCCGTTGAGCTGCGCGATCTGGTTGGCGTAGTCTTCGACTTCTCCCCCGTGCGTGGTGAGCGATTCGTACTGTTCGGTGGTCTGGGCGGAGATCGTCGAGAGCTGCGCGCTGAGCTCGTTGAACGTGGTGGCCAGCTGTTTGCCCGCTTCCACGACGGCCTCTTTGGCAGCTTCGCTGGTTTCGCCGGTGGCCGAGTTCGCGAGGGTGTTCCATGCGCTCCAGAAGTTCGACAGCTGGCTCGCGATCGCGGCGCTCGACGGTTCGTTGAACGCGCTCTGGGCCTGTTCCAGCACTTCCGCCTGTGCGGTGGCGGAGCTGAGGGCGCTGTTCTGCGTGCGGTACTGGGCGTCCAGATAGTCGTTGCGCACGCGGGTGATGGTCCCGACGGCGACGCCGGCGCCGAGCTGGGCGCCCTCGCCCGTCAGCGCCGAGATCGCCGGGATCGGGATCGGCGGGTTCGGTTCCAGCAGGGTCGTCTCGCGCGAGTAGCCTTCGGTGTCCGCGTTGGCGATGTTGTTGCCGGTCGTGTCGAGCGCCGTCTGCTCGGCGATCAGGCCACTGAGCGCGGTCTGCAGTCCTTGCAGGGTTGGGATCGACATGGCCTCAGGCGCGCAGATCGAGTACGTGCAGCCCGCCGTGGGGGCGGGACCGCGTGATGGCCTTGGAAGAGCCGTGGGTGTCGTAGCCGTTGACCCCGTCGAGCGAGAGCATTCCCATCAGGTGGTCCAGGAAGCCCAGCTCGATCTGCATCAGCGCACGATTGGTGCTGTGCTCGCGCTGGAGCTCGTGCAGCAGGCCTCTGAGCTCGGCGCTGCGGGCGCTCGCGCGTCCGGCGGCGGCGTCGTCCATCAACGAGCTGAGCAGGGCCAGCGTGACGGCCTGCGCGGGCACGCCCAGCCGCTCGCCGCTGCGCGCGAGCAGGCGTGAGCGCTCCTCCTCGAGCAGCTGCCTGCGACCCATCTCTCCGCGCAGGATCCCCGCCAGGCGCACGACGGTGTGCACGTCGCGCACGCGGATCGCCGCGCCCTGCTCGAGCACCACCTCGAGCAGGCTCCGCGCCGAGGCGATCTGCGCGTCCAGGTGGGCCAGCACATCCGCGGCCAGCGCGCGGTCCTGCTGGGCGCCCTCGTGTGCGACCAGTGCTCGCGGGCTCACGAGGCGGTGCCCCCGCTCGCCCGCGTGTGGGCCGCGCCGTGGACGCCTTCCAGCGCACGGGTCATCTGCGCCGCCAGGCCGAGCCCGCCGGCGTTCATCACGCCGCTGGAGAGCGCCTGGGGCAGCAGCGAGGACAGCTGGGAGCCCTCCGCGCCGCTCGTCGACGAGCCGCCTTCTTCGGAGGCGGAGTCTTCCTGTGCGGCTTCGCCGTCGAGGCCGCTGGTGGCGGTGAGCGACTGCGCGAGCTGTTCGACGAGCGTCTGTTCGAAGGAGAGCGCGCTCTCGTAGGTCTTCTGTGTAGAGGCCGAGCCGTGGCGCACCCACTCGGGCTCGAGCGCCTGGTTGATCGCGGGCAGGCCGGCGGCTCCGGCTGCGGCCTGAGTGCTCATGACGGCGGCCTGGGTGCTCATGACGGCGGCCGCAGCTGGTTGGCGATCGACATCATCTGGCTCTCGTCCTGGATCGCGGTGCTGTTCATCTGGTAGGCGCGCTGGGTGCTCACCATCAGCGCCATCTCGCTGGCGATGTTCACGTTCGAGGCCTCCAGCGCGCCCTGGTGGATCTTCCCGGTGGCCGGGTGGGGCGCGCCGCTGGCGGCGGTCGGCGTCAGCTCCCCGCTCCCGTCCGCGAGCAGGTGTTCGGGCGAGGTCACTGTGACGAGCTTGATCTGGCCCAGCTTGTGCGTGCCGGCGGTCACGGTGCCGTCGGGCGCGATGCTGACTTCGCTGGGCGAGACGCCCTTTGGCAGCTTGATCGGCGGCGTCAGCCGGTTGCCTTCGGAGTTGACGATCGTGCCGGTCGCGTCCACGCCGAAGGTGCCGCCGCGCGTGAGCGCCTTCTGTCCGTTGGCGCGGGTGACCTCGAAGAAGCCCGGGCCTTCGATCGCCAGGTCGAGGGGGTCGCCGGTTTCCTGGATCGACCCCTGCGTTTCGCTGCGGCCGATCACCCGGGCGCTTGCGCCGGCGCCGGTGGTGGTCACCGTGCCGGACATGTCGACCTGGTTGTAGAGCAGGTCGCTGAACGCGACACGCTCGGCCTTGTAGCCGGTCGTCGACAGGTTCGCGAGGTCGTTGCTGATCGCGTTGAGCTGTTCCTGCTGCGCTGACATGCCTGCTGCTGCGGAATAGAGGCCTTCGAGCATCAGCCCATCCTCTGATCGTGGTCGTCGGCGAGTCGGGCTTTCCGCATGGCGGTCCAGCCGGACTCGGAGCTTTCGTCCCTGGTGATCGGCTGGCGGCCGGCGGACTTGAGCCGCTGGCCGGAGCCGTGCGCGGTGGCGGACAGGTCGTCAACCCGACGTGTTCAGCGAGCCGACCTGCGAGGCGGCCTCTTGCAGGGTCTCGCCGATCGCCTGGACGGCCTGCTGGCCGGACTGGAAGCTGCGCAGCGAGGTGATCATTTCGACCATCACCTTGGCGGCGTCCACGCCCGAGCCCTCGAGCGATCCCTGGCGCACGGTGCCGCTCGGCTTGCCGGCTGCCTTGCCGGTGTAGAGGTTTTCGCCCTGCTTGACCGCGCCGGGCACTTCGAAGATGCCCACCGCGCTCGCCGGCACGGTGCCGCCGGCGCTGACCTTGATCTGCGCCCCTTTGGCGTTGAGCACGGGGTCGCCGCTGGCGTCGGTGAGCACTCCCGCGGCCGACGCGGTGAACTGCCCGTCACGGGTGTAGCGCACGCCCTGGGCCGTCTTGACCGCGAAGAAGCCGCTGCCCTCGATCGCGAAGTCGAGCGGTTCGCCCGTTTCCTGCATCGCGCCTGGCGTCAGATTGGTGTAGGTCTTCCCGAGCGCGACGCCCTCGTCGACCGAGCCGACCGCCGTGCCGCCCTCCGTGTTGGCCAGCAGCACCTCGCCGAAGCTGTGCTGCGGCGATTCGTCGGGCTTGAAGCCGGGCGTGGAGGCGTTGGCGAGGTCGTTGGCGAGCTGGTCCTGGCGGATCTGCTCGGTGACCATGCCCGAGGCGGCGATGTAGAGGCCGAGATCCATCTCCCTCGGGGTGTTCGACCGCGGCCGGGGATTCTTGAGAGTCGCACCCGAGAAGTCGGTGACACCATGGTGATACCGAACTCCGCGGCGCAGTGGTTCTCCCTGAACGGCCGGTGACACCATGGTCATACCGAACTCCGCCGCGGTGGTGGCCTTGTGATGAATAGTTCCGTCCGCTCGACTTCGGTACAATGGCGGAGCCAAACACATGTTCGCGTCCGAGGCTTGGGGTGTGGGGTCGGGGTCCCGTCAGTCGTGGAAACCCTCGACACCCGCGTTTAGCGGCTTATGCCGGCCTGGCCCCACATTCTCAGCCTCGACGCGCGGCGCAGGCGGCTAAAAAGGCAGGCCACCACGGATAGCTGGCGAGGTGTTGTGGTAGGCCGATCGGGTTGAAACCGTATGACGTGACCTTGCCGCCGTCCCGAATGTAGATGCGCGGAACAAGTTGCAGGAGATAGCTCGGCTCGTGGCTTCCGTAGTCGTCCATGCGGAGCGCTGACCCGAAGGCCCCAGCGACGAGATCGGCCACTTGGAGCGGACGGATACGGGATGGCTGGTCTATTTTCGGGTTCCCCGTAAAGGCCTGCCATCGAATCGAACTCTGCCGATTCCGGAGCATGCTGATGTATTCGTCAAGGCGAGCGTACGGGAAGCGTCTGACATGAGCAAACGTCACGGAGGCTTCGCCACCTGCGTCATCGACGAACCAGGAGATGCGCTCCATGAGTCGGCGGATTGCGTAGTTGTACATGGATGTTGGGTTGCTGAGCGCGGTCCCCGACTCCGTGAGCGACTCCTTCAACACAATCACGCTCGCGACGGTCATATCGAGCGCTGCCAACTCGCCCGCCACGTACTTGCGCTGGGAGTGCGTCTTGACATTCTCGGCCCAGTGGAGGACGGTTCCGGCGGGCTTCTTGAGGGTCGCGTTGATGCGGTCCAAGGCTTCGGCGAGGCGCGCCTCGTAGCCGTTGGGAACGATGACCGCCGAGACGACGAAGATAGGGCTTGATCGACCGCCCCAACCTCGGTCGCCGGTCTCGTCCACATAGACCCTGAACAGCTGCCGCGACATGTGTCGCAGAGGCTATTCCACATTCCGGAATGCGCGTCTCCTTCTGCTCAAACTGAATCACCCCGTATAACCATGGCCCTACAGAATCGTCATGCGAGCAGACCCATCCAGCTCCCGAGCTGGGCTCCCCCGCCGCGCGCTCAGCGGACGGCGGTGAACAGCGGCAGCTCGCCGGAGAGCTGTTCGTAGAGGCGGCGGCGCAGCTGGGTGTGGATCTGCGAGACGCGGCTCTCGGACACGCCGAGGCGCTCGCCGATGTCGCGCAGCGTCCAGTCCTCCACGTACAGCAGCACCGCGATTTCGCGCTCCTGCTTGCTCAGCCGGGCAAACGCCTTGCGGAAGCGCTGCTTGGCTTCACGGCGCTCGGCCTGGGCGACCGGGTCGCAGTCCTCGTCGGCGCTCTCCAGGGTGTCGATGCGCTCGATCGTCGCGCTCTCGTCCGAGCGCACGATCCGGTTCAGCGAGCCGATCTCCGCCAGCGCCGCTTGGTCGAGCCGGTCGGTCAGCTCGACCGGGGTCATGCCCACCCGGGCCGCCAGCTCCTCGCGGTTGGGCTGGCGTTCGTGGATCGAGAGGAAGCTTTCGCGGGCGTTGTTGATCGCCCGCTCGTCGCGGCGCAGGGAGCGCGGCGCCCAGTCGTGGCGGCGGAGCTCGTCGAGCACCGCTCCGTGGATACGCGTCCACGCGTACTGCTCGAGCGTCGCGCCCTTGTCCGGGTCGTAGCGCTCGATCGAGCGGATCAGCGCCTCCAGGCCGCAGGACAGGAAGTCGTCGACGTCGCACTGGGCCGGGACCTCGCGAACCTTGCGATAGACGATGTAGCGGACCATGGGCATGAACATGAACACCAGCCGGTCGCGCAGCGCGCGATCCCCGGTGAGCCTGTACTCGTGCCAGGTCGCCAGCACCTCTGCCGCCGGCGCCCTGCCTGCACGCTTTCCGATTATTTCCATTCTCCTGCTCTGTTATCGAGGGAACTACAGGGATGGCCCGCTGCCGTGACACTTTGCTCGCGTCCGAGCGTGGATCGGCGGCGGTCTGACCGGCAGTAGATTCGGGGTCGCGACGATATCCCCTGCCCGGTCGCGGCGATCCGTCGCATACGCGGGCGCGCGCGAGCCGCGCGCGAGCCGGAGTGGCGCTCAGATATGCGCGCGTGCGGTCGATGACCGGGCCAGCAGATGATCACCCGCTCGCCAGGCTCAGCTCCCCGGGACGGCACCGTCCCGGCCACCGAGGTGCCGCTGCGCGCCCAGCAGCTGCTTGCCGCCGACGACCTCGACGGCTATCGGCGGCTGTTCGAGCGCATCGACTCGATCGCCGATCCCCACCGACGCTATTGGGCGAGCGTGGGCATGGTCGAGCAGGGACTGTCGGCGAGTGCGAGCGTCCCCGCCGCGCGCCTGCCGGCGCTGCTCGTGACGCTCGCGGCGGGCGTCCTCGAGCTGCTCGAGCGCGAGCCCAGCGAGCCGAAGCTGCTCAGCCACGCCGGGGTCGTCCTGTCCGAGCTGGGAAGCCTGGACGCGGCCGAGGCGATGCTCGAGGCCGCCAGGCGCCTGGACCCACAGCTCGAGCAGGTGGAACGCCGCCCGCAAGCGCTCGCCGCACGACCGCGCCTCGCGCGCGGCTCCGCCGGCCGGGCTTCGGCGCGCGCCGAGCTGGCAGAGCTCGCGCGCCGGGCCCTCGAGCTCGCCGCGCGCGCCCAACCCGCCGAGGGCCTGCGCCTCAGCCTGTGCATGATCGTGCGCGACGAGGAGGAGATGCTCCCGCGCTGCCTGGCGGCGGTCGCCGGCGCGGTCGACGAGATCGTGGTCGTCGACACGGGCTCGGCCGACGCGACGATCGAGATCGCGCGGTCCTTCGGAGCGCGCGTGATCGAGCGTGAGTGGACGGGGTCGTTCGCCGAGGCCCGCAACGTCTCCTTCGACGCGGCCGGCGGAGACTGGTTGATGTACCTGGACGCCGACGAGGTGCTGGTGCGCGAGGATGCCGAGCTGCTGCGCTCCTTGACCGGGCGCACCTGGCGCGAGGCGTTCTACCTGTCCGAGACCCACTACACGGGCGACATGGACGACGGGACGGCGCTCGCGCAGAACGCCCTGCGCGTGTTTCGCAACCGGCCCGAGTACCGCTTCGAGGGGCGCCTGCACGAGCAGATCGCCAGCAGCCTTCCCACATACCTGCCCGAGCGCATCGAGGCGACGGGCGTGCGGATCGAGCATTTCGGCTTTCTGGGGGTGGTGCGCGACAGACGCGAGAAGTCACGGCGCAACATCGAGCTGCTGCGCCTGCAGCAGGCCGAAAGCCCACCCACGCCCTTCCTGCACTTCAACCTCGGATCGGAGTACGCCGCGGCGGGCGACGCGGTGGCGGCGCTCGCCGAGCTCGAGCGCGCGTGGGAGCTGGTGCAGAGCCGCGCGGACCGCGACAGCTTCCAGTTCGCGCCGGCGCTGATCGCCCGGCTGGTGAAAGCGCTGCGGGCGTGCGGGCGCCCGCACGATGCGTTCGCGCGCGCGGCGGCTGGGCTCGAACGCTTCCCCGGATTCACCGATCTCGTGCTCGAGCAGGCGTTCGCCGCGAGCGCGCTCGGGGAAGATGACCGCGCGATCGACCTCTACGAACACTGCATCGAGATGGGCGACGCGCCGAGTCGCTACACGGCCAGGGTCGGCTGTGGCTCCTACCTGCCGAGAATCCACCTGGCCGTCATCAGACGCGCCCAGGGCGAGGTCGGGCAGGCGATCGAGCTGCTCGAGCACTGCCTGCGAGAGCACCCCGAGTTCACCGGCTCGGTGCTGCCGTACGCGAGCGCGCTGCTGGCCGATGGCGTCGAGCCGGACGCGGTCGTCGCCGAGCTCGAGCGACGCCTGCCAAATCCCGCGCCTGCCGCTCGCTTCATGCTGGGCACCGCCCTGTACGAGGCCGGCGCGACGGCTGCCGGCGAGGCGCAGTTCAGGGCGGTGTTGAGCCAGCAGCCACACTCCGGCCGGGCGCGCGTGGCGCTCGCCGAGGCGCTGCTGGCGCAGCGGCGCTACGCCGACGCCGCCCACGAGGCGGCGGCGCTCGCCGGCGACGATCCCCTCGCCGCGATCGCCTGCCGCACCGAGCTGTTCGCGCGCATCGCCGGGGCCGACGCGGCCGGCGCTGTGGCGTCGCTGGAGCGAGCCCGCGTGGCTGGGATGGGGCAGGAGGAGCTCGACCTGTTCCTCGCCTGGCAGCAGCTGGCCAGCACCGGAGCGACCGACATCGCGCTCGCCTCCGAGGCCGTGCCGTTGCTGGCGACGATGCTCGAAGCGCTGCTGCGGGTACAGGACTTCGAGGCCTTCGAAGCGCTGCTCGGCCTGCTCCAGCGCACCCCGCTGGCCGAGCGCGAGCGGCGCGAGCTGCTCGCCGAGATGTACATGCGGCGCGGGTTCGCCGCCTCGGCGGCCGAAGAGTGGATGGCCGTCTGCCGCGAGGAGCCGGACGCCCGGGCGCTGCTGGGCCTCGCGCGCGTGGCCGCCGCCACCGGCATGCCTCGCGAGGCGAGCGACTTCGCGGCGGCGGTCCTCTCGCGCGATCCCGACAACGAGGCCGCGGCAAGCCTGCTCACGCAGGCCACGGCCGCGTAGCCGGAGGGGTGCGGACGGGTGCCACGCGCGCAAGGCAGGTCGCAGCTGGAGGAGATTCTTAAAGTTTCCGCGAAGGCCGTCGATGACCATCGTGAACACCAGCGCGAGGCGGCCCACGGACTGGACCGCGTCACACGTTTTCAGGGAGAAAACGCCATATGAGCTCGCCGATCATTCCTATAGAGGGCCCTTCGGACCCGTCGAGAGTCACGCCACCGGCAGGCAGCGGCGCGGACGACATCGGCGCGTTCGCATCCGAGCTGCACGCAGGTGAGAGCACGTTCGCGCTCGCCGCGAGTCGGGGCGGCCCGCCGCGCGAGGTGCTCGAGCAGATCGCCCTCGCGGGCACGATCGACGAGCGCCTGCGAGCCAGCGGTCAGCAGCTGCGCTTCACTCCCGCGGACGGGGAACGCCGCACGAGGATCGAGATCCACGACCGCGACGGCAATGTCGTGAGGACCCTGTCCGCAACCGAGGCGTTCGAGCTGGCCGCCGGCAGGCCGTCGGAGTAGGTCTCCCCTTCGATGTCCACGTCACCGCTCGCCGTCAACTCCGCAACCGGCGCCCCAATCACGATCTCGGGTCTGGCCTCCGGCCTGGAAACGACCAAGATCATCGCCGCGTTGATGGCCGCCGAACGCGAGCCCGTCACGCACCTGACCGACGAGCAGGACAAGCTGCAGGCGGAGCAGACGGCGCTCAAGAGCATCCAGAGCAGCCTTCAGCAGCTCGCGTTCGCCGCCTCCGAATTCAGCCTGCCCTCCCTGTTCGAAAGCTTGCAGACGGTCACCTCCAGCGAACCGACGCGTGTGAGCGCCACCACGACCTCCGGCGCGGGCGTCGGCGGCTATGAGGTCGAAGTCACCCAGCTCGCCAACTCCGCGCAGCGCACGTTCACATACACGAGCCCGGCCAGCGAAGACGCGATCACGATCGACGGCCATGAATTCAAGATCAAAGCCGGGGAGAGCGCCAGGGAACTGGCGAGCGCAATCAACTCCGACAGCGCCGCGCCGGTGTACGCGGCGGTCGTGGAAGGCGAAGCGATCGTCCTGTCCAACCGTGCGACCGGCGACACGGGCGGCGAATACATCACGGTGGTCGATCCGGGTAAAGCGTTGACCGAAAAGGCGGAAACCGCGAAACCGGGCGAGAACGCGGAATTCAAGGTCGATGGCGTGGCTGAGACCTCCAGCTCCAACACGGTCACCGACGCGATCACAGGCGTCACGCTGACCCTGAGCGGCCTGACCCCCACGGGCCCGGTGACGATCGACGTCCAGCCTCCCGGCCCCAACGCGAGCGTGGTGGAAGCCCAGGTGCAGTCGTTCATCAAGCTCTACAACTCGACCGTCGAAGCGATCCAGACGCAGCTCGCCACCAAGCCGGCGAGCAAACCGCAGGCCGGCGAATACGCCACCGGGATCCTGTTCGGCGATGTCGAACTCACGGGCCTGCTCGACGGCATGCGCGACACCATGTACGAACCCATCGCGGGCCTCGCAGCCGAAATGTCGAGCCCGCTCGACATCGGCATCAGCACGGGCGCGCCGACGGGCGGCGGGACCTCCTCGCAGGCCTCGCTCGAAGGACTGCTGACGCTCGACCCGGCCAAGCTCTCGGAAACCGTCAGGACCAATCCGGCAGGCGTCGAGCAGATGCTCGAGCAGTGGTCGCAGAATCTCCAGGGCCTGGTCAACGACGCGGGCGCGCCCGGTGGCACGATCGAAGCCAGGGTCAACGGCGACGGCGAACAGATAACCGGGCTGACCAGCCAGATCAACACGATGAACGAAATGCTCGCCCAGCGCGAAAAGGCGCTGAAGGCCACCTACGCCGAGCTGGAAAGCGTGATCTCGCGGAACACCGCTCAGAGTAGCTGGCTCACCCAGCAGGAGGAATCGCTGAGCAAGTCGGGCACGTAGCGCGGGGCCGGCCCTCAACTTTTCCCGCGCCGGGACGATCAAGGGAAGTGTGATGAGCAATGTCACCGCCTCGCACGCTGCCTATCGCAGGGGCACGGTGCTGGCGGCAACGCCCGGGCAGCTCGTCGTGTTGCTCTACGACGGCGCGCGCCGCTTCCTGCGCCAGGCCGCCGTCGCGATCCGCGACGGCGAGGTCGAGCGCGCGCACAACACGCTGCGCCGGGGCGAACGGATCATCAGGCACCTCGACGGCACGCTCGACTTCGAGCAGGGCGAGCTCCCTCAGCGCCTGCACGCGATCTACCTGTTCTGCCTGCGGGACCTCAACGCGGCCCGTATGAGCCAGGATCCGGCGAAGGTCGAACAGGTCAGCGAGCTGCTGGGCGATCTTCGCGACGCCTGGAGCCAGGTCGCGGATGAGGTCGAGCGCGGGTCGGAGCTGGAGCGAAGATGAGCGGGGCGCGCGGCTCCGCGCTCGATGGCGGCGTCGAGCCGTCCCCCGACCCCTCCTCGCTGGGCCGCTACGAGGCGATCCGCGAGCACGCCGAGCTCGAACTGGAGCTCGCGGGCAGGGGTGAGATCGAGCGCCTCGCGGCGCTCGGCACGCGCTGGGAGGAGCTGATCGCCGGCCTGCCGCCGGCGCCGCCCGCGGCCGCGACCCAGCTGCTGGAACGGGCGCGGCTGATCCACGAGCGCACGCGCATCGAGCTCATCCGCCTGCGCGAGACGCTGCTGTCCGACTTCGCGGTCGCGACACGCGCCAGGCGAGCGGCCGATGGCTACGCCGGCCAGCTGCGCCGCCGCCCGCGTCTGGATCGCAGCGCGTAGGCAGCCCACGCGGTCGTCTGTCAGGTCGCGGTGAAGCTGCTCGCGCTGCTGACCGCGCCGACCGGGGCCGAGGTGTTGGTCACCTTGATCGCTCCGGTGCTCGCTTCGACGGGCACGGTGGCCTTCAGCTTGGTCGAGGAGACGTATGTCACGCTCGCCGCGACGCCGTCGAAGCTCACTTTCGAGCCACTGTTGAAGCCGACTCCCGTGATCGTCACGGTCGCCCCGGGGGCGGCCTTCGCGGGTGTGAAGGAAACCAGCGACAGCGTTGGAGTGAAGTCGGTTTTGCTCGTTCCCGTGCCGGCTTTCGCGGTCACCGTGAGCGTCCCCGCGCGGGCGCCGTTGGGGACGCTCGCTTCGATTTTCGTGGACGACTCCACGGTGAACGTCGCCGTGAGCCCGTCGAAGTGCACCGCGGTGGCTGCGGTGAAGGCCGTACCGGTGATCGTCACGGAGCTCCCCGTGACTCCCGAGCTCGGCGTGAAGCCGGTGATCGCCGGCACATCCGAGATCACGCCGGCGGTCTGCCCCGAGATCGCCGGAGAGCCGCTCCCGGAGGCGTTGCTCGCGATCTCCTGCACGCGGATGGTGTCACCCACGGCGCTCGCCGGGAGCGTCAGGGTCGAGCCGGTCGCGCCGGCGATCGCCGAGCAGTCCGAGCCCGACGCATTGCACAGGAGCCACCGCTCGCTGTAGGCGGTGGGTTCGTTGCTCCATTCGCCGTGGCCCACAGTCAGCGCCTGGCCCTCCTCGGCGGTGCCCGAGATCGTCGGCACCGAGAGGTTCGCCGGGCTCGCGGCCGTCGCGAACGCGGCCAGTCCGGTCGGGCTTCCGACCCCCGTCGGACCGTCGTAGCCGGCGACCGCCCGGCAGGAGGTGGCTTCGGTGCACGAGCCGTTGCTGCCCGACACGACGTCGTACAGCGCACTGCTCTCCCCCAGGTGGGCGTAGAGCGTTGCCGCCGCGAATTCGACGCCGTGCGCGCCGCCCGCCAAGCCGAACTCGGCGGCGATGATCGGCGAGGCCACCGAGGTTCCACCCCAGATGCCCCAGCCGGTCGGGTATCCCGCGGGCGTGCTGTCGTAGACGTCGACCCCCGTATACGGGTTGGCGACGGCCGCCACGTCCGCGACCGAGCGGCCGCCGCCGCACGCCGTAGCCGAGAAGTTCGACACGTCGAGCTGCCACACGGGTGCCGTGAAGGCCACGCTGCAGCCGCTGCCGCCGCCTTCCCACACGCTGCTGCTCCAGGTTCCTTCGGATTCCCTCAGAGATGTTCCTCCGACGGCGACCACGTCCGGGGAGCTTGCCGGGAAGTTGGCCGCTTCCGCCTCGTGGCATCCGTCCTCGTTGAAGTAGCCACAGTCGCCGGAGGACGCGGTGATCACGACGCCGGGGTGGTCATAGGGGCCGTTGTAGATCGAGTCGTCCGATGCCTCGGCTCCTCCGTAGGAGTTGCTGACCTCTGTCGCCCCCGCTTTCACCGCCGCGTTCACCGCGGCTCCGAGGCTGGCGAGCGAGGTGTCCTCCGCCTCCACGAGCAGCACGTGACAGCTCTGGCAGATGGCGTGGGCCATCTGCACGTCGATCGATATCTCTGTCGCCCACCCGCCTTCCGTGGCCGGCAGCGGGCTGGTGTTCCCCTCCTGGTTGAGCTTGCGAAAGCAGCCGTTCGCCGTCGTGCACGCCGGCAGGTCGAACTCCTTGTCGTACACGCCCAGGTCCGCTTCGGCGGTCGGATCGTTGAAGGCGTCGACGACCGCGATCGTCTGCTGGGAGGAGGGGAACGTCGAGGTGGGCAGCGAGTACGCGGCGTGCAGCAGTTCCGGGGTGAGGCCTTCTTTGAGCGGTGTCTTGTTGGTCACCGCCGGCCGCGCGCCGCCGGCCGCTTCCGCAGCCTGGTTGGCCGCGTCGGCCTTCAGGTCCGCGCCGGTCAGGGAGATCGAGACGAGCCTGATCCCCAGACAGGCGGCGGCGCCGGGGCGGGGCGCACCGCACAGGTTCTGCGCTCGGAACGCAGCGCGGGAGAGTGACGCGTAGGCGACCGAGCTCGCCCCCAACGCGAGCGCAGCCGCGCCCAGCACAGCCAGCGCAATCCGCGCGCGGCGCCCGATTGCTCGCTTGAATCTCATGCCCGCAGCGTCGGTCGGGTGCGGGAAGCGCGTGAGCGGCGAGCCAAGCGCGTGGACGTGTGGGCGAGCCCTAAAGATCGGACCGCATCGGCCGATCAAGAGGGCGGCCCCTCGATGGCCAGGAAGTCAGCGACCTCATGGAGAGCGTCGGTTTCAGCCCAGGGAGGGCGGAAAGGACACTGCTTTCACATGGCTCTCGTGGATTCGACCCAGCAGCTGCTGGAGGCTGCGATGCGCGGCTCCTGGCAGCGCGAGACGGCGCTGACGAACAACATCGCCAACGCCGACACCCCCGGCTACCAGCCCCAGGAAGTCAACTTCGAGTCGGCGCTGCAGAGCGCGGTCAACGGCGGCGTATCGCCGAGCGAAATGCAGTTCCAGACGGTGACCAGGCCCGAGGAAGCCGGGCCTAACGGCACGGGCGTCAGCATCGATCAGGAATCCGCGAAGCTTGCCGAAAACGGGCTCGACTACCAGGCGCTCACGCAGGTGGTGGGCGCGCGCAACGACATCATGCGCTCGGCGATGGGCGCGCCGGGGGCCTGATGGGCCTGTTCGACGCGATCTCCATCGCCGGCAGCGGTCTCACGGCCGAGCGCATCCGCATGGATGTCACCGCCGAGAACCTGGCCAACGCCGACACCACCAAGGCCGCCAACGGCCAGCCCTACCAGCGCCAGGAGGTGGAGCTGGCGCAGGTCGGATCACCCCCGTTGGGGGCACAGGCGAGCGACTTCGGCGGGGCGCTCTCCAGCGCCATCCAGCAGACCGGCAGCGGGGCGCCGGCCGGAGGCGTCGAGGTCACGGGTGTCGTCAGCGACAGCACCCCCGACCAGCAGGTCTACGACCCCGGCGACCCGGAAGCCGACGCCCAGGGCTACGTCAAGATGCCGAACATCAGCACGGTCACGGAAATGACCGACCTGATCTCCGAGTCGCAGTCATATCAATCGGATGTGACCGCCATGCAGACGGCCAAGTCGATGTTCACCTCGACGCTCGGGTTGCTCAAGTGATCATCCCGCCGGTCGGAGGACTGGCAGGCGAACTGTCGCTCGGCCAGGCCGAAGGCCTCGCCCACGGCGGCCAGTCGACCGGCGCCGGTGCGGCCGCCGGCGGCGAATCCGGAAGCTTCGGCGGCGAGCTCACCGAAGCGATCTCCTCGCTCGAGCAGACCCAGGACAGCGCGTCCAGCGCCTCGCAGGCGCTCGCCGCCGGCACGGTCAGCGACCCCGAGAGCGCCGTGGTGACAGTCGAGGACGCCCAGCTCGCGATGGAACTGGCCTCGCAGGTTCGCAACAAGGCCACGGAAGCGGCCCAGAACATCTTCAACACACAGGTCTGATCGATGCCGCCCGCAGCCCAGCTCGCCTCCAGGCTCACCCCCCGCGGATGGCTGATCGCCGGCGCCGTCGCGGTCGCGGCGATCCTGTTCGTCTACCTGTTCGTGCACACCGTCTCCCAGCCGAGCTACACGACCGTCGTCAGCGGCGTCAACCCGTCCCAGACCGACAAGATGACCAGCACGCTCAGCAGCCAGGGCATCAGCTACGAGCTCCAGGACAACGGTACGGCCCTCGCCGTGCAGGCGAACCAGGCCTCCAAGGCGCGCGTCGCGCTCGCCGGCGCGAACCTGCTTGGCGGCAACCAGCCGGGATTCACACAGCTGTTCGAACACCAGAACCTCGGCGAAAGCAACTTCCAGCAGCAGGTCACCTACCAGCGCGCGCTGCAGGGACAGCTCGACGAAACGATCGACAGCGTCCAGGGCGTCTCCGGCGCGCAGGTCACGCTCGTGCTGCCGAGCGCCCAGAACCAGATCTTCGGCGAAAACACGAACGCCTCCTCGGCGGCCGTGCTGCTGTCGGGCACGAGCTCGCTCGACCAGGCCTCCGTGCGTGGGATCGCACAGCTCGTCTCCTCGAGCGTCTCCGGTCTGCAGCTGGACAAAGTCACCATCACCGACGCCTCCGGCGAGCTGCTGTGGCCGCAGGCCGGCGGCGGCGCGGGCGGCTCCGGTGGCGAAGTGCAGGAAGCCGAGCAGCGCTACGACCAGAGCATGGAGGCCAGCCTCGACGCGATGCTCGCGCAGACGCTCGGCTCGGACAAGGCGCAGGTGCTGGTCTACGCCAACATGAACGTCAACCAGACGACCAAGGAATCGCTCGAATACGGCAAGGCCGGCACGCCCACGCAGCAGAGCAAGACGATCGAAACGCTCACCGGCACCGGCACAGGGGCCGGCGGCGTGACGGGCACCGCGAACCTGACCGCGGCCGCGCAGGGGACCAGCGGCAAGTCCAACTACAAGCACGAAACCACCAGCTCCTCGCTCGGCGTGAGCAAGACCGTCACCCATTCGACCGTCGCGCCCGGGACGGTCGAAAGCCAGCACGTCTCGGTGCTGCTCGACAAATCCGTGCCCGCCGCCGCACTGCCGGCGATCCGCGAAGCGATCACCAACGCCGCCGGCATCCAGACCAAGCGCGGGGACACCATCTCGATCGGGCAGGTCGAATTCGCGAAGCCGACGGCCGCGGCCGCGAGCAGCCCGCTCGGCGACGCCAAGTACGCGCTGCTCGGCCTCGGCGCCATGCTGTTCCTGTTCTTCACCACGCGCTCGCTGCGCAAGCGCGAAAAGGAGACGATCGACGAGCCGCGCTGGCTGCGGGAGCTGGAGGCTCCGATGCGGCTCTCCGAGCTCGAACGCGAGACCTCGGCGCGACCGGCCCCGGCGATGGCCGCGGTCGCGCCCCCGCGCGGCGGCCGCCCCGCCGGCGGCCACGGCGATGACGGCGGCGGGAGCATCCGCCAGCAGGTCGAGCAGCTCGTCGACAGCCAGCCAGATCGCGTCGCCGCGCAGCTTCGCAACTGGATGGCGGAGGCATAGCCTGGATGGCCGGCGATGCTCCAACGGACACCGTCCCGGCGCTGCCGGCCCCGCCCACCGAGCGTCTGCCCGCCACCATCGAGCCCGTGTCCGGGACGCGCAAGGCGGCGGTGGTGATGGCGGCGCTCGGGTCCGAGCGCGCCGCCAAACTGCTGCAGCTCCTGGGCGAAACGGAGGTCGAAAGCCTCTCCATGGAGATGGCCGGCCTCAGCTCCGTGGGGGCTGAGGCGACCGACTCGATCTTCAGCGAGCTGGCCGCGTTGGCGAGCGGCCAGGACGTGGGCGTGGCCGGGGGACTGGACTTCGCCCGCGGGGTGATCGAGCGTGCGCTCGGACCCGAGCGCGCGGCCGAGGTCCTCGGCCGGCTGTCGGCCCGCACCGAGACGCCGCCGTTCGACTTCCTGCAACGGGTTCCGCCCGAGCGCACCGCCGCGCTCCTGCGCAGCGAGTCGCCGCAGACGATCGCGCTGATCCTCGCCAGCCTGCCGACTACGCTCGCCGCCCACGTGCTGGCGCGCCTGCCCGAGCGCCAGCAGCCGGACATCGCCCTGCGGATCGCCCGCATGGGGGAGACCAGCGCGCAGGTGGTCGAGCAGGTGGAGGAGGTCATACGCCACAAACTGACCGCGGTCGCCGAGCGCGAGTACTCGGCGGCCGGCGGCACCAAGACCCTGGCCGAGATCCTCAACCGCTCCGACCGCACCACCGAGCGCAACGTGCTCGAGAAGCTCGCCGCGGAGGACAAGGACCTCGCCGAGGAGGTGCGCAGCATGCTGTTCGTGTTCGAGGACATCGTCACGCTCGAAGAGCGCGCCGTCCAGCAGGTCCTGCGCGAGGTCGACCAGAAGGATCTCGTGCTCGCGCTCCGCGGCGCTCCGGAGAACGTCAAGGAGATCGTGCTGACGAACATGTCCGAGCGCGGAGCCGAGATGCTCAAGGAAGAGATGGAGATCCAGCCGCCGCAGCGCAAGCGCGACATCGACGCCGCCCAGAGCCGCATCGTGGCCGTCATTCGCCAGCTCGAGGAGGCCGGCACGATCGTGATAGCGAGCGAGAGCGACGACGAGAGCGAAGCGGTTGTCTGACGCGCCCGTCAGCTACGCCTTCGAGCAGCTCGAGCCCTCCGAGCCTCCGCCTCGCGACGCGCCCGCGCGGATGCTCGCGCAGGCCACCGCCGACGCCGAGCGCATCCGCGAGCTCGCCCGCGCCGAGGGCTACGAGGAGGGTCGCGCCGCCGGGCTCGAGCACGGCGGCGCCGAGATCTCCGCCGGCGCATCCGCGCTCGGCGAGGCCGCCCAGGGGATTCACGCGCTGCGCGCCGAGGTCGCGCGGGCCGTCGAAGCGGACGCCATCGAGCTGGCACTCGCGCTCGCCGGCAAGATCCTCGCGGGCGCGTTCCAGGCGCAGCCGGAGCTCGTCGTCGAGGTCGTGCAGGGGGCGCTGCGTCGCATCAGCGACCGCCACCAGATCGCCGTGCTGGTCAACCCCGCGGACGTCGAGGTGGTGAGGGGGGCGATCGGCGAGCTGACCGCGCAGGGCAGCGGGGTCGAGCTCTGCGAGGTGCAGTCCGACGAGCGCGTCGAGGTCGGCAGCGCGATCGTGCGCACGGCCGCCGGGGAGGTGGACGCGAGCGTGCACACGCAGCTCGAGCGCGCGCGCGAGGTCGTGGGCTCAACGCTCGAGACCGGCGAGCGGGCCGCGTGAGCCAGCCTCCCGAGGAAGCTGGCGCGGTGGTCGATGCACCGGTGATCGAGGCCCCCGTGTTCGACGCCCACCCACCAAGGCTGCTCCAGAGGGCCGGCGAGGCGATCCTCGAGGCCGATCTCGCCAGGCGCCACGGCTTCGTCAGCAACCTCATCGGGCTGATCATCGAGGCCACCGGCCTGCACGCGGAGGTCGGAGAGGTGTGCCTCGTGGGCACCGATCGCAACCGCGCGGCGGTGTCCGCCGAGGTGGTCGGATTCAGGGACGGGCGCACGCTGCTGATGCCGCTCGGGGAGCTGCACGGCATCGGCCCCGGCACGAGGGTGCTGGCCAGCGGCGCGCCGTTTCGCATCGCCGTCGGCGACGGCCTGCTCGGGCGGATCGTCGACGGGCTGGGGATCCCCGAGGACGGCCAGCCTGAATCCGATCGATCCGACGCATCCGGTCCCATCCGCGCGGGTGGGGCAGGTGCGGCGCCGGTCCTCGCGCGCTCGACGATCGCCACGCCCCCCAGCGCCCTCTCCAGGCCGCGCATCAGCGAGCGCGTCGGGCTGGGCGTGCGCGCGCTCGACGGCCTGGTGCCCTGCGGCCGCGGGCAGCGCCTGGGCATCTTCTCCGGCTCGGGCGTCGGCAAGTCCTCGCTGCTGGGGATGATCGCCCGCTCCACCAGCGCCTCGATCAACGTGATCGCGCTCGTCGGCGAGCGCGGGCGCGAGGTGCGCGAGTTCGTCGAGCGCGACCTCGGCGACGCGCTGGAGCGCTCGGTCGTCGTCGTCGCCACCTCCGACCAGCCCGCCCTCGTGCGGATCAAGGCCGCCTTCACGGCCACCACGATCGCCGAGTACTTCCGCGACCAGGGCCACGACGTGATGCTGATGATGGACTCGGTCACGCGCTTCGCCATGGCCCAGCGCGAGGTCGGCCTGGCGATCGGCGAGCCGCCCGCAACGCGCGGCTACACGCCCAGCGTGTTCGCGCTGCTGCCCCGCCTGCTCGAGCGCGCCGGCACGAGCACCAGCGGGTCGATCACCGGCCTGTACACGGTGCTGGTCGACGGCGACGACATGAACGAGCCGATCGCCGACGCCGTGCGCTCGATCCTCGACGGGCACGTCGTCCTCACCCGCTCGCTCGCCCACGCCGGCCACTACCCCGCGATCGACGTCCTGCACAGCGTCTCGCGCCTGGTCGGCGAGATCGTCTCGCCGGAGGTCCAGCAGGCCGGACAGCAGCTGCGCGCCGCGCTGGCTGTGCTGCGCGAGAAGGAAGACCTGGTGGCGATCGGGGCCTACCAGGCGGGCACCGACCCGGCCCTCGACACCGCGCTCTCGCATCGCTCGCGCATCGAGCGCTTCCTGCGCCAGCCCGTGCACGAGCGCAGCGATCCGCTCCAGACCGACGCGCGCCTGCTCGAGCTCGGCGCATCGCTCGCCAGCGAGCTCGAGCGCGCCAGCGGCGAGATCCCCGACGCGGAAGAGGTCTCACCCGAGCCAGGCGCGGGCGCAGGGCCCGGCGCCGGCGCGGCGCCGTACGACGCGTCCGGGCCGCCGGCGATCCCCGCGCTCGGATTGAGCATGTGAGATGGGCGCTCAAGAACCCGATCCGCCGTCCGATAACCGGGCCGTGAGCAGCACCGCATTTCGCTTCCGTCTGGAGCGCGTCCGCGCAGTTCGCGCACGCAAGGAGAAACTCGCCCAGCGCGAGCTCGCGCAGGCGATCTCGCGCCGCTCGAGCAGCGAGGCCGACCTGCGCACCGCAGACGCCAACCTGGAGCACGCGCACGCCGAACAGCGGAGCTTCGCCGCCGAGGCCGAGGCTGTCAGCGCCACCGATCTGCTCGCCCGCCAGGCGTTCCTCGAGCGCATCGAGGCGCAGCGCGGCGCGCACGCTCGTGAGCTGGAGCAGCGCGAGGCGGAGGTCGCCGATCGCGACGCCGAGCTGGCGACCGCGGCCAGCGAGCACGAGATGCTCAATCGGCTGAGGGAGCGCCGCCGCGGCGAGCACGACCGCGAGGCGGCCCGCCGCGAGCAGGGCGCGCTCGACGAGATCACCGCGACGCGCTTCCGCAGGAGTCCAGCATGAGCGCCCACGCGAGGACGCGCTCGCGCAGGAGCCCCGCATGAGCGCCCAGGCGGTGACCGGCGCCACCGCCGGCATACCCGCCGGCGAGCTGGCGGTTCTCCAGCGCGTGCAGCAGCTGCAGGGGCTGATCGAAGCCGCCGGGCACCTCGGCTCTCAGGGCGTCGCGTCCACCACCACCGGCACCACCGGCACGGGCTACTCCTATCCCCAGCTCGCCGGCGGCGACTTCGCCTCCGCGCTACAGGCGGCCACCAGCGCGGACGCCTCCGGGGTCGCGGACGCCTCCACCGTCGCCGACTCGCAGGGGGTCGCATACCCGGCCGTCCAGGCCGGCGCCGGCAACGGCGAATCGGGCGAATACGAAGCGCTGATCGAACAGGCGGCCGCCCGCAACGGCCTGGACCCGGCGCTGCTGCACGGCCTCATCCAGCAGGAGTCCGGCTTCGACCCGAGCGCCACCAGCAGCGCCGGCGCGTCCGGCCTGACCCAGCTGATGCCCGGCACCGCGTCCTCGCTCGGCGTCGCCAATCCGCTGAACCCGGCCGAATCGATCGAAGGCGGCGCGCGCTACCTGAGCGAGCTCATGACCCAGTTCGGGGGCAACTCCGAAGACGCCCTCGCCGCCTACAACGCCGGGCCGGGAGCCGTCCAGCAGTACGGAGGCGTGCCGCCCTACGCGGAAACCCAGAGCTACGTCGCAAACGTGCTCGCCAACGCCCAGGCCTACAGCCAGTCCCATCCGGCGAGCGCCGCCGGCGGGAGCCTCGTATGACCTTCCAGCCGGCGCTCCTCCCCGTCTCGCCGTCGCTGCCGCCACCGACGTCCGGCGCTCCGCCGGGCTCGCCCGCGCCACCGGGCGAGCCGCTCTTCCGGAGTGCGCTCGCCGAACACTCGGCCCGGACCGCAACCGCGGAAGGCCATCGGCAGAGAAGCCCAGAAGCGAGCGGCAGGGAAGGCTCCGCCGCCCGCCATCAGGAGCACGCGGACGGCTCGGATGCCAGCGCCGGGCCCGCGAGTGCCGAAGCCGCGGCCGCCGCCGCGAAGCCCGCGAGCGCCTCGGCGCCCGCCGCCGCCGCGGCCGCAAGCGCTCCGTCCTCGTCAGCCAGGGCATCCACCAGCGCGCAGGCGTCCTCGAGCGCCCGGGCATCCACCGGCGCCCCGTCCTCGAACGCCGGGGCATCGACGGGCGCGCAGGCGGACCCGACCGCGAGCACCCCCGCGAATGGCGATTCGCCGGCGCCCGCCGCCGGCGCCGTCCCGTCCTCGCCCTCCAGCACAGCCTCGGCCGCCCCTTCCGCCTCCTCGGTGGCTGCCGAGGACGCGATCGCGGGCTCGCCCGGGCAGGGCGCGGGGGCGCAGAGCGCGTCCGCAGCCAATCCCGCCCGTGGCGCGGCCACCCTCCCCCCCGACGGCGCCCCGCCGGCCGGCTCGGGCGCGTCCGCCGCGGGCACGATCGGCGAGGACATCCTGCGCGCTGCCGCCACGCCGCCCAGCGCTAGCACCGGGTCAAGCAGCGCGGACACGGCCCCGGCGAGCACCGGCGCGGCCGCTGCGGGCGCCAGCGGTGCGCCTGCCGACTCCGGCGCGGGCGATCCAAGCCAGGAACAGGGCACGACCACCGCCTCTTCCGCCGTGATCCCCGGAGCGCCTGACAGAGCGCTCCCCGTGCAGCCCGGGCAACCGCGGGCCGCGGTTGCGCCGGCGGCGCGCGCCGGTGCCAGCTTCGCCGATCCGTCTTCCTCACCCGACAGCGGCCGGGCTCAGGCGGGCGGCCACGACCTCGCCCGCAGCGGCGCGGACGGTTCGAGCGGCGCCGCCGCCGGCGCAAGGGCCGCAGGCGCCGCGAGCTCGGCCCAGGCACCCGGCGCGGCCGCCGGCGCGCAACCCGGCGTGCCGGCAGCGCCCAGCGCCGCCTCCGCCAGCTCCGAAGCGAGCCCGCTCTCCGGCGTCGCGAGCGGCGCGCAGGCGTCGTCCGCCTCGCCTGGGACCGCAGCGACCCCGTCGAGCGCCGCCGGGGTTCACATGCAGGACATGATCGACTCCATCCACGCCACCATCGCGCTCACCGTCCGGCAGGGAGCCACGCAGGCGCGGATCGCGCTGCAGCCGGAAGAGCTCGGCCAGATAAGCATCCACCTCAGCCAGACCGCCGAAGGCCTGCTGGCACGCGTCACCGCGGAGACCCCCGCCGCGGCGCAGGCGCTGGCGGGTGGTCGCGCCGAGCTGCACCAGTCGCTCAGCTCGCTCGGTGTATCGCTGCTGCGCCTGGACATCGGCTCCAACCACTCATACCCCGGCGATCGCGAGGGCCGCTTCGCCGGGAGCGAGGGGTCGAGCGCCACCACCGGATCGTCGGCCGACGACGAGGGCGAGACCGCACAGCCGCCCGGCGAGCCCGCGGGGGCCGACCTGTCAGCCGGGCTGGAAGCCGGCGGGCTCGTCGACGTCCTCGCCTGAACCAAGCACGAAAGGGACCAACCGCCATGACCACAGCCGCAATCACCGCCCAGGTCACGCCCCCGACGGGTGCGCCGACCGCTGCGCCGGAAAATCCGAACGGCATTCTCGGCCAGAACGAATTCCTGAAACTGATGATCGCCCAGCTGCAGGCGCAGAATCCGCTGGAACCGGGCAACAGCAACGAATTCGTCAACGAGCTCGCCCAGCTGACGCAGACCGAGCAGACGACCAACCTGGCGAACGCCACCGAGCTCTCCAGCGCGGTCCAGCTGATCGGCCACGAGGTCGCCTACAACAACGCCTCCGGCGCCGGCGCCACCGGGATCGTGCAGAGCGTCCAGTCCGACGCGTCCGGCACGACCGTGACCGTCGAAGGCGTCGCCGGCATAACCCTCTCGAGCATCACCGAAATCGAATGAGCCCGATCTCGAACCCCGCGCTCGTCAATCTGGTCGCACCCGCCCCCCTCGGCGGCGTGGTCGCGCCCGCCGGCGCGCCGGGGGCGGGCAGGACCGGGGACAGGGCCGCGCCGGCCGCGCCGGCCGCCGGCCAGTCCTTCGCCGACGCGCTCACGCAGGCCGACCGCTCCCAGCAGCTGCAGTTCTCCAAGCACGCGCTAGCCCGCGTGCAGCGCCGTGGGATCGAGCTCGACGCCAGCACGCTGGGCAGGCTCTCACATGGGGTGCAGCGGGCCGCCGGCAAGGGCTCGCGCGACTCCCTCGTTCTTGTCGACGGCACCGCCTTCGTGGTGTCCGTCAGCAATCGCACCGTCATAACGGCGGTCGGATCCGAGCACATGAAGGACAACGTGTTCACCAACATCGACAGTGCCGTGATCGCATGAGAACAGCGGCAACCGACAACTGCGGCCGGACCTCCCCGAGGAGGCCGCGAAAGGAAGGGCAGTCACGATGATGGCTGGAATGTATGCCGCGATCAGCGGCCTCGATGCGAACCAGGCGATGCTCAACGAGACCGCGAACGACCTGGCGAATGTCAACACCGTGGGCTACAAGGGCGCGAGCATCACGTTCGCGGACTCGCTCACGCAGGTGATCGAGGGGGCCTCCGGCCCGACGAGCACCAACGGCGGCTCCAACCCCGAGCAGATCGGACTGGGCGTGCAGGTCGCCGCGACGATCAACGAAATGACCGAGGGCTCCTTCCAGACGACCAACAACCCGCTCGACGTCGCCATCGAGGGCGACGGCTTCCTGCGCGTGGGCCCCGGGCAGCCCAAAGAAGGTGAACTCACCGCGGATCTGCCCGCCAACGTGGACTACACCCGCGCCGGGGACCTGACGACCGACGCGGCCGGATACCTGACCACGCAGTCAGGCGAATACGTGATCGGTCGCAACGCCGTGGTCGCCAGCGAATCCGAAACCGGCGACACCTACGAACCGGGCAAAGAAGACACCTACCTCCAGATCCCGCCCGGCTCCAGCAACATCGCCATCGGCCAGAACGGCGCCGTCAGCTACACCGACGAGAACAAAGAATCCGAACAGTATCTCAAGCGGGTCACAGCGGGATACCTCTCGCTCGCGACGTTCGCCAACGAAAGCGGCCTGGAACGGCTCGGCGGCTCGTTGTGGGGGCGGACGGCCAACTCGGGCACGCCGATCGTGGGCACGCCCGACAGTCCCGGCTTCGGCTCGACCATCGGCGGCGAGCTCGAGATGTCCAACGTCGACATGGCGACCGAGATGACAAACATGATCACCGCCGAGCGCGGCTACCAGGCCAACTCGCGCGTCATCTCCACAGCCGACGAAATGCTGGGAACGCTCGTGACCATGACCCAGTAGGCCGACCCGTCCGCGCGAGTCGCGCGGCGCGGTGAATCAGACCCGCCGGGAAAGGACGGCGGCAAAAAGGCAGGGACAACTCCGAGGAGCCCGGGGTGGGGCGGCGGCGCACGAAGCCGTCCCACCCCGCGGCTAATGTTGTGCGGGGAGAGGGTGTGTCGTTGTCTACGAGGGGGTACCGATGATCACGCTCAACCGGCTCGGCCACAGCGACGAGCCGTTCCATCTGAATATCGACATGATCGTCACGGTCGAGTCGACGCCCGACACCGTCATCACGCTGGCGACCGGCGCGAAGGTCGTCGTGGCCGAGACGCCCGAGGAGGTGGCCGCCGCCGTCCACGCCTACCGGGCGGCGGTGCTCGCCGACGCGCTCAGGCGCCGCGGCGGCGCCGGGCGCCCGCCCTCGCCCGCGCCCATCCACCGTCCGACGCCGCGCCTGGCCGCGGTCGAGGACGAGCCGACGTAGTCCCAAACGGGCAGCCGACGTCGTCCCGGTCGGCCGTCCGTGCATGCGGGCCCGGCAAGACTGAAGGAATTTCGGCGAAAGCCGATGTACGGAAGCAATGAAGGCTGCGACGGCCATCGGAATCGGGGCGGCGTTCGGCTCCCTGCTCCTCAGCTCGATGATGGACGGGACGAGTCCTGCTTCCTTCATCAACATCCCCGCGCTCATGATCATCATCGGCGGGACCGCCGGTGTGACGCTCGCGAGCGTCGGCATGACCTCGATGAAGCGCGTCCCGAGCCTGTACAAGCTGGTCTTCTCCTCCGAACCGCCGGACATGCGCGGCCAGCTGGACCAGCTCGTGTCCCTGGCCGACAAGGCCCGTCGCGAGGGGCTGCTCGCCCTCGACGCGCAGCTGGGAGAGATCGAGGACCCCTTCACGCGCAGCGCCCTGCAGCTGGTCGTCGACGGGACCGACCCGGAGATGGTGCACGCGATCCTCGAGGCCGAGGTGGACGGAATGGCCGCGCGCCACGAGGCCTCGGCCGCGCCGTTCGAGAAGGCCGGCGGCTTCGCGCCGACGATGGGCATCATCGGCACGGTGCTGGGCCTGGTTCACGTGCTCCAGAACCTCGCCGCGCCGGCCGCGCTCGGACCGTCGATCTCCGCCGCGTTCATCGCCACGCTGATGGGCGTCGGCTCCGCCAACGTGATCTTCCTGCCGATCGCCAACCGGCTGAAAGCGATCTCCGCCGAAGAGATGGAGCTGCGCATGATGACGCTCGAGGGGATCCTCTCGATCCAGGCGGGCGACAACCCGCGGCTGGTCTCCGAAAAGCTGATGTCCTACCTGCCGCCGATCGAGCGCACCGCCGAGGACGAGCGGAGCGTGGCGCATATCGGCGTCGAGGCCCAGGCGGCCTGACCATGGCCCGCGGACACAGCCGCGGTCGCCGTCGCGGCGGCTCCGAGCACGAGGGCAGCAACGAGCGCTGGCTGCTGACCTACGCGGACATGATCACGCTGCTGATGGCGCTGTTCATGGTCCTGTTCTCGATCTCCTCGGTCAACATCTCCAAGTACCAGACCCTGCAGAAGTCGCTGAAGGCGGCCTTCTCCGGCAACATCCTGCCCGGCGGCAAGGCGGTCGCCCAGCAGGGAGCGACCGACAACGCCGCCCAGACCCCCTCCAGCGTCGAACTGCAGGCGATCGAGCCGGTCGCCACCGAAGGCGCGAGCAGCCTGCAGAACAGCAGCATGCACGGCTCCTCCAACGCGACCGCGGCCGCCGCCAAGGAAGCCGCGGCCCAGCGGGAGGCGGCCCAGTTCGCGCACATCAAGGCCGAGCTCGACGCCTACGCGGCCGCGCACGGCTTCGCCAAGAGCGTGCAGACCACCATCGAAGCCCGCGGCCTGGTCATCCGCGTGCTCACCGACGACCTCCTGTTCGCGTCCGGCCAGGCGACGCTCGAAGGCCACGCCGCCGGGCTGCTGAGCGAGATCGCCGCGCTGCTCAACGTCGCCGCGACCCATCCGATCTCCGTCGAAGGCAACACCGACAACGTGCCCATCCACAGCAGTCTGTTCCCCAGCAACTGGCAGCTCTCGACCGCGCGCGCGAGCACCGTCGTGCAGTTCCTGATCGCGCACGGCGTCAGCTCCAGCAGGCTGACCGCCTCCGGCAACGCCGAACAGCGACCCGTGGACAGCAACGCGACCGCCGCCGGTCGCGCGCGCAACCGGCGCGTGGAGATCGTC
Source organism: uncultured Solirubrobacteraceae bacterium (assembly GCA_963805745.1). GTDB lineage: Bacteria > Actinomycetota > Thermoleophilia > Solirubrobacterales > Solirubrobacteraceae > Palsa-744. Next base: position 1,039,358 of record CAWDVD010000002.1, on the reverse strand, counting down.
ATGCGCCGCATCTACGGACCCGAAGGCGAAGGCGAATCCACACCCTAGTCGAGGACGATTCAGAACGATGCTCAGCAAAAAGAAGCTAATGCTCGCGGTCGCCCTGCCGATTCTCATACTGGGAGTGGGCTACAAGGAGACCAGGCCCAAGCCCGTCAACAAGGACAAGATCAAGGGGACCATCTACGTGCTGCCCGCGCCCTTCCTGCTGAACCTCCAAGACGGCCGCTTCGCCAAGCTCACGGTGGCGCTCGAGCTCGCGCCCGGGCAGAGCGACGGCGCCTCCGCCGACGCCAGCGCCTCGAGCGGGGAAGACGCCGTCGGGACGCTGCCGGAGGAACCGGTGGTGCGTGAAATCGTGACCAACGCGATCACCAACCAGAACGGCGAAACGCTCGTCGGCGAACAGGGCCGGCGCGCGATCAAGCATCAGATCCTGCTGGCGATCGACAAGCAGACCGACGTCAAGGTCGAAGTAGTGCTGATACCAGACCTGACCGTCCAATAGGAGACAGCGTGACCGAGACGATCGAGTACGAGCAGTTCGAGCACAGCGATGACGGGTCGCCCGGCCCCGACGCCGCCTCCGAGGTGGACCTGAGCCGTCTCAGCGACATCCCGATGGAGCTGAGCGTCGAGATCGGGCGCACGCACATGACCGTCGGCGAGACGCTCGATCTGCGCGTCGGGTCGATCGTCACGCTGGAGCGCCTCGCCGGCGAGGCCGCCGACCTGCTGGTCAACGGCAGCGCGATCGCCCATGGCGAGGTGGTCGTCATCGACGAGCAGTACGGTCTGCGCATCACCGAGATCCTCGACGGCCAGCCGGACTCAGAGCTCGTCCAGCCCACAGCCACCGCGGGGGCGGCCCAGGCGCCCGCCGAGGGCGAGGGGTCATCCGAGCTCGCGCCCGCCGCGCCCACCGACGGATCGCCCGCCGGCGGAGGCTGAGCCGCGCATGAGCGTGAGCCAGGGCGAACAGCAGAGCGACGCCCCCGAGGTGGCGGAGCCCGAGCAGGCGGGCGTCGAGGAGTCCTCCGGCGAGGGCGTCGAGCAGATCCGGGCGCTCGACTTCTCCCAGCCGACCAAGTTCACGACCGAGCTCAGACGCCGGATCAGCCGCGCGCTCGACCAGTTCTGCGACGCGCTCGGCGGCTGGCTGGCGGGCGAGCTGAAAGCCGAGGTCGAGCTCGCCCTCACCGACATCAGCCAGCACACGTGGGCGGCGGCCAAGGCGCAGCTCCCGGCCGACTCGATCGCGGTGGCGGTCGAGGCCCCGGCGATCGAGCGGCGCATGCTGATGAGCGTCGAGCTGGCGCTGGTCCTGCAGACGCTCGAATGCCTGCTCGGGGGCGAGGCCTCCCAGGCTCCCTCCGAGCGCCACCTGACCGAGATCGACTGGGTGCTCACGCGGGGCACGCTGGACGCGATCGTCCACCAGCTGTCCGTCGTGTGGGAGGACTTCGGCGGCCCCGCGCTGGCGCGCGGCGAGGTCGACATCGAGGGGGATGCCGGGGTGCTCACGCCGGTCGGCGAACCCACGCTGTCGGTGACGCTCGAGCTCAAGATCGACGGCCTGGCCTCGGCGATGTCGCTGCTGATCCCGTGGGGGGCGATCGAGCCGATCACCGAGGTGATCCGCGGCGGCGGCGGCGAGTCGAGCAGCGCGGACCCGCAGGGCGCCGACGCCCTGCGCCGCGGCGTGGCCGGCGCGCAGGTGCTGCTGCGCGCGGAGGTCGGCTCGGTGCAGATGCCGATCGAGCGCATGCTCGAGCTGACCCCCGGCGCGCTGCTGGAGCTGGAAGACGGCGCCGAGGAGGGCGTGCTGCTGTTCGCCGAGGGGATCTCGCTGGGCCGCGGGCGCCCGGGGCGCAGCGGCTCCAGGCGCGCGGTCAAGCTCGCGTCCACCGGCGAAGCGCCGATACGGGCCGACACGTACGCGAAGCTCGGACGCACCGAGCTCGAACGGGCGCGCGCGCACCTCGACGAGACGCGCGAAACCCCCGAGGGCCAGGCGATCCTGCGCAGCATCTTCGTGCGCGTGTGGGCTGAGCTGGGGAGGACACACCTGCCGCTCGGCGCGGCGCTCGAGCTGACGCCCGGCGCCCTCGTCGAGCTCGACCAGCCGGCCGACGCGCCCGTCGAGCTGTTCGCCAACGGGCTGTGCTTCGCCAACGGCAGCCTCGTCGTCACCGGCGACGGCGCCTGGGGCGTGCAGGTCAGCCAGCTGCTCCAGTAGCCGCCGCGCGCGGAGGGCTCGCGCGCAGGGCTCGCCCGGGGCCGCGAGGCTCTCCGGCTCGGGTCTCAAGAACTGCGGAGCAGAGCCGATAACCCGGACGACTCTTCCTCGGAGTCATCCCTCGATGAGTAAGTCGATCCTGCTTCCCCGTGCGGTCGCGACGGCGACCGCGGTGCTTGGCGCCTGCCTGCTCGCGTTCGCGTGCCCGGCGTCGGCGTTCTCGCCGCCTCTGAAGACCGGTGGCGAAAACACTCCAATCGACCTCGACCAGTCCCCGAGCGCATCGCACTCCACCAGCTCCGGCGGGGCGAGCATCGTGCGCACGATCGTCGGCCTCGCGATCGTCATCGCCGTGATCTGGGGGCTCGCCTGGATCCTGCGCCAGGTCAAGGCCGGCCGCGATCCGCACGTATCCAGCGCCGGCCTGAGCAGCGTCGCGGCGCTGACGCTCAGCTCGGGGCGCTCGCTGCACCTCGTGCGCGCCGGGCGCGACTACGTGCTGCTCGGAAGCGGCGAGCACGGTCTCGTGCCGATCCACCGCTACACCGAGGAGCAGGCGCGCGAGGCCGGGCTTCTGGGCGACCCGCAGGCGTTCGCCGAGCAGCCCCCCGAACGCTCGCGCCTCGCGGTTGCCGCGAGTCAGATCGTCGCCGGCACGGGTCGCGTGATCGGCCCCGGCCAGCGCTACGGCCAGCGCTACGGCCAGCGCGAGCTCCCGATCGAGGGCGGGCGCTACGACCAGGGCGCGATCCTCGGCCCGGGCGAGCTCCCCGGCAACAGCCCCGCCGCCGGCGGGTGGGGCTCCCGTTCGGACCCCATGCGCATGCCCTCGCCGTCCTCGGGGCTGATCGAGCGCCTGCGTGAAATGACGGTGCGGCGATGAACGTCGGCGCGACACTGAACATCGGCGCCGCGTTGCCCGTCACCTCCAGCAACGCCGTCCAGATCCTGCTGCTCGTCGGCGGCCTGACGCTGGTGCCAGCGATCCTGTTCACGGTAACCGGCTTCAGCCGCATCCTGATCGTCCTCGGCTTCATCCGCACCGCCGTCGGCACCACCACCGCACCACCCAACCAGGTGCTGGTCGGCATCGCCCTGTTCCTGACGATCTTCGTGATGGCGCCGGTCGTCGGCGCGATCAAGAAGGACGCGGTCGAACCGCTCGAGGCTCACCGCATCAGCACCACCGCCGCGCTCGTGCGCGCCGAGGAGCCGCTGCGCGAATTCATGTTCCGCCAGACGCGCGTCGAGGACATCTCGCTGTTCGTCAGCCTCGCCCACGCCAAGACGCCTCACACCCGCGCCGAAGTGCCCACCGAGGTGCTGATCCCCGCGTTCATCGTCTCCGAGCTCAAGACCGCGTTCCAGATCGGCTTCCTGATCTTCCTGCCGTTCCTGCTCATCGACCTGATCGTCTCCTCGGTGCTGATGAGCATGGGCATGATCATGCTCCCGCCCACGTTCATCTCGCTGCCTTTCAAGATCCTGCTGTTCGTCCTGGTCGACGGCTGGGACCTGGTCATCAAGGCGCTCGTGCAGAGCTTCCACTAGCCGTATAACCATGGCTATACAATGAATCAGGACACAGTCGTCAACCTCGCCACCCAGGCCATGAGCCTCGCGCTGAAGATCGCCGGGCCGCTGCTGCTGGTCGCGCTCGTCGTCGGCCTGCTCGTCAGCGTCTTCCAGGCCGTCACCCAGATTCAGGAGCAGAGCCTGTCGCTGATCCCCAAGATGGCCGCCGTCGCGGTGGTCATCGTGCTGCTCGGCCCGTGGATGCTCGGCCAGCTCGTCGCCTACACCACCGCGCTGTACACCGCCATCCCGACGATGGTGGGCTCGTGATCGCCTCGGCCGTCAGGCAGGTGGGCTCATGATCGCCTCGGCCGTCAGGCAGGTGGGCTCGTGATCGAGCTGCTGACCAAGCTCGAGGGCAACGAGCTCGCCGGCTTCATCCTGGTGCTGGCGCGCGTGACGCCGCTGTTCGTGCTCGCGCCGCTGTTCTCCTCGCAGATGGTCCCGCCGCACGTGCGCGGGCTGATCGCGGTCGGGATCTCGATCGGCCTGGCGCCGATCGCGCTGCACGGCCAGCACGTGCCCAGCGACCCGCTCACGCTCGCCGGCCTGGTCGTCGAGGGCCTGCTCGTGGGGCTCGGCTTCGCGTTCACGCTGAGCATGCTGCTGGCGGCCGTCGAATCGGCTGGCTCGGTCATCGACGTGCTCTCCGGCTTCTCCTACGGCAGCCTGATCAACCCCATGAACGGCGAGCAGAGCGCCGTCATGGCCCGCTTCTACTCGCTCGTGGGCACCATGATCTTCCTCATCATCGGCGGCGACGCGTGGACGCTGCGCGGACTCGACCGCACGTTCGCGCTCGTGCCGCTGACGGGCGCGCCGCGGCTGTCCTCGCTCATGGGCGGCGCCGAGCAGGTCTTCAGCACGGTGTTCGCCGGCGCCCTGGAGGTGGCCGCGCCGGCGCTCGTCGCGCTGCTGATCACCGACGTCGCCTTCGGGATCGTCTCGCGCGTGGTCCCCCAGCTGAACGTGTTCGCGGTCGGCTTCCCCACGAAGGTGGCCGTCGCGCTGCTGGTGGTCGGCGCCTCGCTGCCGTTCACCGCCAACTGGATCTCCAACCAGCTCTCCGTGAGCGTCGGCGACGCCCTCGGCGCGCTGCACGTGGCGTGACACATGCCCCGCGAGGAGCGCACAGAGAAGGCGACGCCCAAGCACCGCAAACGCGCGCGCGAGAAGGGGCAGGTGGCGCGCAGCCCCGACCTCAGCGGCTCGCTCGTGGTGCTCGCCGGCCTGTTCGCGCTCGCCATCATGGGCCCCCGTGTGGTCGACGCGGGCGCCTCGGCGTTTCGCGAGATGTTCGGCGAGATCTCCGATCCCGGGCGCGCCACGAGCGCCGCCGGGCTGGACGAACTGATGCGCTCGGCCCTCGCCACGATCGAGATCGCCGTCGCGCCGATCGCCGCCGCGTGCGTCCTCGCCGGCCTGCTCGCGGGAGTCGCGCAGGTCGGCTTCAGGCCCACCCCGCAGGCGCTCAAACCGGACTTCCGCCGGATCAACCCGGCCTCCGGCCTGAAGAACCTGCTGGGGGCGAACGCCGTGTTCGAAGCGCTCAAGACGATCGCCAAGGTCGCCGTCGTCGGCGCCGTGGCCGCGCTGGCGCTGCTGCCGGGACTGACCGGACTCGCCTCCGTCGTCGGCATCTCCGCCGGCGGGCTCGGCTCGCTGTCCGCGAGCAAAGCGCTCGACGTCGCCGAGCACGCGGTCTTCGCGTACGTGCTGATCGGGGTCCTCGACTACGCCTGGCGGCGCCGGCGCCACGAGCAGCAGCTGAAGATGACCAAGCAGCAGGTCAAGGACGAGAACCGCCAGTACGGCGTGTCGGCCGAGGTCAAGGCGGCGCTGCGCCGCCGCCAGATGCAGGCGGCGCGCGCGCGCATGATGGCCGCCGTCCCCGACGCCGACGTCGTCGTCACCAACCCCACCCACTTCGCCGTGGCGCTCATGTATGACGGCTCGCGCACCGCGCCCGAGGTGGTCGCCAAGGGCAAGGACCTGATCGCCGCGCAGATCAGGCGCGTGGCCGAAGAGAACGACGTGCCGGTCGTCAGCGACCCGCCGCTCGCGCGCGCCCTGCACTCCTCCGTCGAGATCGGCCAGGTGATCCCGCAGGAGCTGTACGCCGCGGTCGCGCGCGTGCTCGCGTTCGTCTACCGGCTCGCCGGACGCAGAAGGATGGTGGCGTCGTGAACAGCCCCGGTCTGCGCAGGATGCTGCGCCACACCGACCTGCTGGCGGCGGTGTCGGTCGTGATGGTGGTGACGATGCTCGTGGTGCCGCTGCCGTCCGAGCTGCTGAGCCTGCTGATCACGATCAACATCGCCGGCGCGCTGACGATCGTGTGCGCGACGATGTACCTGGGCAAGGCGCTGGACTTCGCGTCCTTCCCGAGCCTGCTGCTGCTGACCACGATGTTCCGCCTGGCGATCAACGTGTCGGTGACGCGTCTGATCCTCACCACGGGCGACGCCGGCAGCGTCGTCAAGGCGTTCGGGGAATTCGTCGTCAGCGGCAACGTGATCGTCGGGCTGGTCATCTTCCTGATCCTCGTGGTGATCCAGTTCGTCGTCGTCACCAACGGCGCCGGGCGTGTGGCGGAGGTCGGCGCGCGCTTCACGCTGGACGCGATGCCGGGCAAGCAGATGGCGATCGACGCCGACCTGAACGCCGGCCTGATCACCGACCAGCAGGCGCGCGAGCGGCGCGCGGACATCGCCCGCGAGGCCGACTTCTACGGCGCCATGGACGGCGCTTCCAAGTTCGTCAAAGGCGACGCCATGGCGGCGCTGATCATCACCGCGATCAACCTCGTCGGCGGGATCGTCGTCGGCATGCTCCAGCGCCACCTGGGCTTCAGCGAAGCCACCCACCAGTACTCGCTGCTGACCGTCGGAGACGGCCTGGCCGCGCAGATCCCGGCGCTGCTGATCTCGGTCGCCACGGGCATCATCGTCACCCGCGCCGCCTCCGATCGCGACCTCGGCTCGGACATCGCCAACCAGATCCTCAGCCAGCGCAAGGCTCCGCTCGTCGCCGCCGGCGCGATCGGCCTGTTCGCGCTGATCCCCGGTCTGCCGAAGCTGCCGTTCCTGCTGATCGCGGCGATCTTCGCGGCGATCGGATGGGCGGTGCGCAACGGCATGCCCGACGCCACCGACGCCGACGCGGCCGCCCGCGCGGCCGCGCAGGCGTCCCTGCCGAAGTCCGGCGAGGAGCCGATGTCCGAGGTCGGGGTCGACGCGCTGGAGCTCGCGATCGGCTTCGGGCTGGTGCCGCTGGTGGATACGAGTCCCGCCTCCCCATCCGGATCGGGGGGAGGCGGATCGTCGCTGCTGCGCAGGGTCAGCATGATCCGCCGCCAGATCGCCGGCGACCTCGGCATCGTGATCCCGCCGGTGCGCATCCACGACGAGCTGGGCATGGAGTCGCACGAGTACGTCGTCAAGGTGCGCGGCTCGGAGGTCACGCGCGGGCGGATCATGCCCGGGCACCTGCTGGCGATGGACCCCGGCGACGCCAGCGGCAAGCTGCAGGGGATCCCCACGCGCGAGCCCGCGTTCGGGCTGGAGGCGGTGTGGGTGCACGAGTCCGCCCGCGCGGAAGCCGAGGCGCTCGGCTACACGGTCGTGGACGCCGAGTCGGTGATCGTCACCCACCTGACGGAGACGATCCGCGCGCACGCCGCCGAGCTGCTCACGCGCCAGGACGTGCGCGCGCTGCTGGACAGGCTGAAGGAGACCAACGCGGCGGTCGTCGAGGAGGTCGTGCCGGACGCGCTGTCGCTCGGCGACATCCAGCGGGTGCTGCAATCGCTGCTGTCCGAGGGCGTGCCGATCCGCGATCTCGGCACGATCGTGGAGGCGATCGGCGACAAGGCGCGAACAACACGTGACACCAGTCTCCTATCGGAGTACGCTCGCCAGGCGCTGGGCCGGGCGATAACGGCTCCCCACCTGGACGAGCGGTTGCGACTGCAAGCGATAACCCTGGACCCCGCGATCGAGCAGGAGGTCTCCACCTCGATCACCCAGACGACCGACGGGGAGTACCTGGCAATGGATCCGCCGCGGGCACAGGCCATCGTCACCGCGCTGCGCGCGCAGGTCGAGCACGCCACCGCACGCGGCGCGCCGGGCGGGCGCACGCCGATCGTCCTGTGCTCCGCGCGCATCCGCCGGCACCTGCGCCGGCTGATCGCCCAGGCCCAGCCGCATCTCGCGGTGTGCTCTTATAACGAGATAGCACCGGGCATCGACGTAGAAACGATCGGAGTGATCCACGCATGAGCACGTACGTGCGTCGTGATGCTCCCGGGAGGATCGGGTGAGCACTCCCGGAGAGCTGCTGGAGGCGCTCGGGCGAGAGGCCCGTGCCCGCTTCGGCAACGGCGGCGGCGGGGCGAGCCGCGTCTACCGGGGGCGCTCGGTGGAGGAGCTCGTCCCCCAGATCCAGCGGGATCTGGGCTCCGACGCGATCATCGTGCGCCGGCGCGAGGGGCTGACGGGCGGCGTCCTCGGGTTCTTCCAGCACACCTACGTGGAGATCGAGGCGATGCCGGGAGCGCCGGGCGTGGACGTGTACGACGAAGAGGTCAGCCCGCCCGCGCCCGCTGCGCCGCCTACCCCGCCCGCATCTCCGGCGCCGCCCGCGTCCTCGGCGTCGCCCGCAGGCGCTGCGCCGTTCGCCCCGCGGCCGGCCGCCGCGTCGCCCCCGGCCCGTGCTCCGTTCGCCCCGCCCGACGGGGCTCCCGCCCTGGGGTATCGCTCCCCGCCGAGACGTCCGTCGGTTGCGCCCGGCCCGCCGGCGCGGTCCGCGCCGCGGGCCCCGTCGACCCCGCGTGCGCCCTCCGCCCGGCCCGCCCCGGCGGCGCAGCAGCGCCCCGGGCTCGGATACTCGCCCGGCCCGTCTGCCCCGCCCGCCCGGCCCGTGGGGCCCGCGTGGGAGCGTGCACCGGCACCGGCCCCCGCGCCGGCACCCGGCTCGGCGCGCACACCGCCCCCGACGCCGTTCGACACGCGCGAGCCCTCCGCGCCGGCCGCCGGCTCGACCAGCGCGTACGTGACCGCGCATCTGGCCGCGCTCGCGCGAGCGGACAGGTCGAAGGTCCGCCCGCGCCCGTCGATCCCCGACAGCCGTGAGGATCCGGTCGCGTGGAGTCCCGACTTCCAGGAGCTGTCGCCGCGTGAGATGCCCGAGCTGCTCCCGCGCGTCGAGCGGGCGCCCGAGCGGCGCGTGGTCGCACCGGGCTCGCACGCGCGCGCCCGCGCGGGCGTGGCCAGGAGCCTGAAGCGCTACGGGATCGGCGAGGAGCTGGCCGGCGAGCTGATCGAGGGCGCGAGCGCGCACGCGCTGGCGCTCGCGCCCCGCTCTGGCCTGGCCCACGCGGTGCGCGCGACGCTCGCCCAGCGCATACCGGTGGCGCCGCCGCTGCCCATCAAGGGCGCGGCGATCGTGGTGGTGGGGGCGGGCGGCGCGGGCAAGACGACCTGCTGCGCGGCGCTGCTGGGCGCCTACCGCAAGAGCAGCTCGCTGCCCGCGAGCTGCGCGACGATCATGCGCGAGGCCGACCGGGGCGAGCTGCAGATGATCCTCAGCCCCTACGTCCTGAAGCCCGCCCCCGCCGGCGCACCGCGCTCGCTGCAGGCGCTGCGCAGGGCGCGGGGCGAGGGCATGGCCGTGCTCGACACGCCGAGCCTGTCCCCCTCCGATCGCGCCGGCATCCGTGAGCTGGCGCGCCTGCTGGCCGAGCTGGAGGCCGAGCGCGTGGTGGTGGCGCTTCCGGCCACGCTCGGCGCGACCGCGGCCGCGCAGCTGCTGCAGGCGCTGCGCCCGCTGGGCGCCAACGCGCTGGCGGTCACCCATGCCGATGAGACCGACCAGATCGGGGTGGCCGTCGAGGCCGCCTGCAGGTTCGGCCTCGCCCCCGAGTACATGCTCGAGCACGGCCGCGGGGGCGGGTGGCGGCTGCGGCAGATCGGTCCGACCGGTCTGGCGGAGAAGCTGTTGCCATGAAGCTCGGGCGCGGGGGAGCCGAGAAGTCAACGCCGGTGACGCTGCCCGAGCGCTCGCAGACGGTGACGCTCGTCCCCTCCGGCGGCACGAGGATCCCAGCGCGGGTGCTCGAGTGCGCACCGGACACGCTGCTCGTGGCGATCATGCTCTCCACCGAGCCGCTGAGCCAGCGCCAGCTCGAGGGGCTGGTGCTGGAATTCGTCACCGTCCACGGGCGCGTGCGCCTGAGCGGCACGACCACCGTGGAGGACCCGTCCGAACCGGACGTCCTGCGGATCGACGGCCTGCGCGCGCTCGAGGTGCTGCAGGAGCGCGAATACGTGCGCATCATGTGCGCGCGCCCGGTGCTCGTGTTCACGCCGGATCAGCTTCCCGTGCAGACCTTCACGGTCGACATCAGCGGCGGGGGGATGCTGCTCGCGGGGCCGGACTCGCTGAGGATCGGCGACGAGGTCCAGTTCCAGCTGACGCTCGCCCAGGGCGAGCCGCTGGTGGGTGGGACGGGCACGGTCGTGCGGGTCGACACCCGCGGACGGCGCGGTATCGGGTTCGCCTCGATCACCGAGCTCGACCGGCGCCGGCTGGTCCGCTTCATCTTCGAGCTCCAGCGCGCCGAACGCCACCGTGGCCTGGAATCGGACGACCGCTATGGCAACTGACACGGCGATCGACGCGCCTGCGGGCGAGGTGGCGCCCGACGCCCCGGCGGCTGCCGCGCCCGCGCCGGCTGCACCCGCGCCGGCTGCGGCCGCGCCGGCTGCTCCCGCGCCCAAGGCGCCGGCTGCTCCTGCCCCCAAGGCGCCGGAGAAGAAGGCCGCGAAGGCCAAGGACGCGAAGAAGGACGCCAAGGCTGGCAAGGGCGCCAAGGGCGCCAAGGACGCCGAGTCCGACGCGGACGGGCCCAGCGTGGCCGCCCACCCGCGCGCCGCGCGCGGGGTGGCGCGGGCCAAGGGCTGGGGCGGGCTGGTCGGGTTCCTGCTCGGGGGTTATCTGTCGCTGCCGACGAACACGCTCGCCGCCGCGGGCCTGCGCGCCCTGATCGCGGGCGTCGTCTGCTACGTGGCGGCTTGGGCGGGCGCGGTGTTCCTGTGGCGCCGGCTGGTGATGCTCGAGATCAAGGGCCGCGAGCAGCAGCTGCTGGCGGCTTCCCTGGCGCCCTCCAGGGCACCGGGTGCTCGGCGCGAGCTGCCGGCGGCGCAATCCGAGCGGCCTGGCGCGAGGGCGGCCTCGTAAGGCCGGGAGCCGACCGTGGACCCGATTCATCCCATCGCCCCCGGCCCGCCGGCGATCCCGCCGAGCGCAGCGCCGGCGGTCGAGCGCCCCGAGCGGATCACGCGCGAGCGCGACCGCCCGCCCAGGGACCGTCAGGAGCGCAGGCGCAGCGAGCCGCCGCCGGCGCCTGCGCACGACGAGGACGATGGGGAGCACCCGCACATCGACGTGCGCGCGTGAGCCTGCACGCCGCCTGAGCTTGCACGTCGCCTGATCTCGCACGTCGCCTGATCTCGCACGTCGCCGGGGCATGCAGGTCGCTCTGAGCGTGCACGCCCGCATGCAGGAACCCATGCGGTGGCGGCGAATCCGCGAGCAAGAGGACACAGCCCTCAAGTTTCCCGGTGCGCTGACGATAATCGGCGTGAGTTGACACGGAGTCGGCTCGGGACCAAAACAAACAACGTCATCAAGGAGATGAACGCATGGGCCTCACGATCAACACCAACCTGGAGGCGATGAACGCCAGCAGGAACCTGAACAGCACCGAGAACATGCTCGCGCAGTCGATGCAGCGGCTTTCCTCGGGACTCAAGATCAACTCGGCCGCCGACGACGTCGCCGGCTACGCGATCAGCGAAAGCCTGCAGAGCCAGGTCAACGGCCTCAACCAGGCCGGCGAAAACATCCAGGACGCTGTTGCCCTGGCGCAGACGGCTCAGGGAGCCCTGAACGACGTCAACCAGATGCTCCAGCGCATCCGTGAGCTCGGCGTGCAGTACTCCAACGGCACGACCTCAGAAGAAGATCAGAAAGCGATCATCTCCGAGATCGGACAGCTGGTCAACGAGATCCAGCGCGTCGGTGCAACGACCCAGTTCAACGGCAAGTACCTGCTCAACTCCGCCGAAGAAATTCGCTTCCAGGTCGGAGCCAACGACAACGAAGGCATCGGGGTCACCACGATCGAACTGTACAAAGCGATCGAAGTGAAGCTCGAAACGGCAACGCTCGGAGAAAGACTGACGCACCCGCTGGAAGAAGCCGAAAAGACCGAACTCGAAGGCTTCAAGGAAGAAATCAAAGAAGCAAACAAAGCGATCGAAGAAGCGAAAAAAGAATTCAAAGAAGGCGCGATCACGGAAGCGGAATACAAGACCGCGGTTGAAACCGAAGAAGGCGTGATCAAGGTCGCGAACGAAGAAATAACCAAGCTCTACGAAGCGCACCCCGCAACGGGTCTGAAGGAACTCAGCGAAGCGATCGACACCGTCGCGGGCCTCGCTGGTGAATTCGGCGCGGTGCAGGACCGCATCGAGTACACCCAGAGCAACCTGGAAGTCTACAGCCAGAACCTCACCTCGGCTGTCAGCGCGCTCGTCGACGTGAACATGGCCACGGAAATGACCAACTTCACCAAGGACGAGGTCCTCCAGCAGGCCGGCGTTGCGATTCTCGCGCAGGCCAACCAGCTGCCCGACGCGACGCTGAAGCTCCTAGAAGGCTAGTCCAGGCAGTCCAGACCTTCCTCAGCGGTGGCGCCTAGAGGACGCCACCGCTGCAGCGAAGCTCGCCTGATCGCTGGCCGATCTTCGATCGGTCGCCGCGCGCAGGCGGGTCATAACGCTTCGGCGGTCAGGCAACGGGCCGGCGCAGCCATATACCGCCGCTTCATCGAGGGAACGGTGGTTGGACGGGCGGCGACGGCCGCCCGTCCTCTTTTTTCGATCGCCCACCCGGCGACGGCCGCCCGTCTCTCCTCAGCGGCTCTCCACCGCGGCGCTTGGGCGCTCAACCGCCGCGCTTCGGCTCTCAACCGCGGCCTCGCGCTGCCGATTACCGGGGCGATGACCCTCGAGGCCACGCTGGAGCGCGTCTCCGCGATCAGGCAGGCGCTGGCGGACCCGGCCGCCCTGATCGGCTCGGGCGCCGGCGTGACGGGCGGAGCCGAAGCGCCGCCGGCGACCGGCGCGACCGCGACTAGCGGCGAATCGTCGTTCGCGGCGGAGCTCCGGCAGGCGAGCGCCGGCTATGAAAGCCCCGCCGAGAGCCCCGCCAACGGCTCCTCCGCGGCCGCCGCCGCGATGCTCGAAGGCTCCGGCTCCACCGCGGGCGCCGCCGCGATGCTCGACGGCTCCGGCTCCACCACGGCCGCCGCTCTCACCGGCACGGCCGGTGCCGGCTACCCGTACGCGCTGCAGAGCCTCGACGGCGTGGCCGGCTCGGCGGCGCCGTACTCGCTGGACGCGGCCGACCAGGGATCGCCGGGCGAGCGCATCGTCGCCATCGCCGAAAGCCAGCTAGGGCAGACCGAGCAGCCCCCCGGATCGAACGAATCGCCGGCGATCGCCCAGTACCGCAGCGCGACCGCCGGGGCGATCCCCGGCGCGCCGTGGTGCGCGTACTTCGCCTCGTGGGTCGCCCGCCAGGCGGGGGAGCCGATAGGAGAACAGGGCCAGGGCGCGGGCGCCGTCTCGGAGGTGTGGTCGTGGGCGCAGAGCGCCGGCCGGGCGATACCGAACGGGCCGGGCGTGGTGCCCCAGCCGGGCGACCTGATCGTGTTCGGCGACGAACACGTGGGGATCGTCAGGGACGTGCTGCCCGACGGCCAGATCCAGACGATCGAGGGCAACTACGAAAACAAGGTCGCGGCCAACGTGCGCAGCCCCACCGAAGCGACGGGATACGTCAACATGAGCTGATGGCTCGCGAGCGGATGTGGCTGAGGACGCTGCCGCTGCTGGCGCTGCTGCTGGGCGTCGCCGCTGCCTTCAGCTTCCTGCTGATCAAGGGCCCGGGCAAGCCGACCCTGCCCGGTGGAGCGCAGCAGTCGGCGCCGGGCAGCGGCTATTACGGGACACTGGCGCTCCCCGCCCAGCAGGCGCCGCCGATCCACCTGCGCAACTACCTGGGCCAGCCGGTGACGTTGAGTCAGTATCGCGGCAAGGCGGTGCTCGTCACCTTCCTGTACGCGAACTGCCCGAACATCTGCCCGCTGATCGCCTCCGACCTGCGCGTCGCGCTGAACATGCTCGGCCGGCGCGCGTCGGAGGTGCAGGTGATCGCCATCTCGGTCGACCCGCGCGGCGACACGCCGGCCAACGTCGCCAGGTTCGTGCGCCAGCACGAGATGGTGGGCAGGATGCAGTACCTGATCGGCTCGGCCGCGGAACTCGCGCCGACATGGGCGGCCTGGAAGGTCGGGTCCAAACGCGAGGTCGGACAGCCGGACCTGGTGGCCCACTCGGCGCTCGTCTACGGGATCAGCGCCACGGGCAAGCTGACGACGATCTACCCGGCGACGTTCGAACCGAGCGAGATCGCCCACGACGTGCCCAAGCTCGCCGCCCAGTGACAGTGCTCCACGGCCGGTGACAGCGGGCTCGAGCTCAGCGCTCGCCGATGCCGCGGCGCCACAGCACCACGTACCAGATGGCGATGACGATCAGCGCGCCCAGCGGCATGACCAGCGAGAGGATCGAGCCGGTGAGGAAGTGCGAGGCCATCGGGACGTCGAGGTTTGGCATTGACCCCTCCTAAACGAGATACAGCGTCACGTAGGTCACGATCCCGATCGCGGCCAGGAAGCTCCAGTAGAAGACGGCCGCGTCGAGCCCCGGCGCGATCAGCCGGTCGGGATCCTCGATGTCGCCCTGGCTGCCGGCCGGCGAGCGCCGCGCCCGCAGCTCGGTTGCGACCTGCGTCTCCAGCCAGTACATCGTGAACAGGACGGCGATCAGGTAGAAGGCGCTCCACGCGCAGAACACGCTGGCGTACGCGCCGTCGGTGGGTCCGAAGTGCTGGACGGTGTACTCGATGCACTGCAGCGCGACCGCGACCAGGCCGAGCACCACGCCGCCGATCGCGGGCGCGGTCCAGCTGCGCGAGGATGCCTTCATCCGGCGCCCGGCCACGATCGTGAGCGCCGCGCTCAGCACGATGCAGGCGATGAACGCCGCGCCGAGCGCCTGCTTGGGGTTGACGTGCGCCGGATGCCACATGTGGTCCTCGTTGATCGAGCGCAGGTAGAAGTACGCGAACAGGAAGGCCAGGAAGAAGAACGTCGAGGCGCCGCACAGCATCCGCGAGGCGACCGTCAGCGCGCCCGCGCCGATCTCCGAGGACTCTGGCGCGATCTCCACCCCGCCCGCCACGGCCGGTGTCAGCCCTCCCGGCGGCGACTCTTCGCTCGCGGCCGACACGGTCACGCCCCCGCAGTCGCCGGCTGGCCGCTTCCATCAACCTGCAGCGGCGTGCCATAGTCGTAGGGGTCGGAGTCGAACACGGGTATCTGGTCGAAGTTGTTGACGGGCACCGGCGTCGGCAGCTGCCACTCGATCGACTTGGAGCGCCACGGATTGGACTCGGCGGGCGCGCGCACGAAGACCATCGAGTACACCGTGTTGAACAGGAAGATCAGCATGGAGAACCCGAGCACGAAGGCCGAGATCGACACCCACACGTTGAGCCCCTGCAGGCTGGGTTCGTAGGTGCTGACGCGTCTGGGCATCCCATCGAGGCCAAGCGCGAACAGCGGCATGAAGGTCGAGTTGAACGAGATGAACATCAGCCAGAAGTGCCATTTGGCCAGCATCTCGTTGAAGCGGATGCCGGTCATCTTCGGCACCCAGTAGTAGATCGCGCCGAAGAAGCTGAAGATGAGCCCGCCCACGATCGTGTAGTGGAAGTGCGCCAGCACGAAGAAGCTCCCGTGCAGGCCCGTGTCGGTGGGGACGTCCGAGAGCACCACGCCGGAGGTGCCGCCGATCAGGAAGTTGAATGCCCACGCGAGGCAGAACAGCATCGGCACGGTGAAGGAGATTCGCCCCTTCCACAGCGTGCCCATGAAGCACAGGAAGATGAACCCGGTGGGGATCGAGATGATCTCCGTTGAGAGCATGTAGAACGGGCGCAGGTCGGCGTTGATGCCGCTGACGAACAGGTGGTGCTGCCACACGAAGAAGCTCAGCAGGGTGACGCCGAGCATGCCCGAGACGGCCAGCCGGTAGCCCCACAGCGGCTTGCGCGTGAACACGGGCAGCAGCTCGAGCACGATGCCGAAGCCAGGTACGGCGAGGACGTACACCTCGGGATGCCCGAAGAACCAGAACAGGTTCTCGAACAGGTAGGAGCTCCCGCCTCCCCCGGTCATGAAGAACGAGGTGTTGATCGTGCGGTCGAGCGCCGCCATCAGCAGCGTGGCGATCAGCATCGGCGCGGCCAGGACCATCAGGATCGCGGTCGCGAACACCGACCACACGAAGATCGGCAGGCGCGACCAGGTCATGCCGGGCGCGCGCATGGTCATGATCGTGGCCATCATGTTCACCCCGAGCAGGCACATCGAGATCCCGACCAGGGCGAAGAACACGATGTAGGAGTCCATGCCCATCACAGCCTCGTCGTTGAGCGGCTCGTAGCCCGTCCAGCCGGTGGGGAAGCCGCCGAAGAAGATCGTCGAGACGAGGATGAAGCCGGCGGCCATCAGCAGCCAGAACGTCAGCGACTCGATACGGGGAAAGGCCATGCGCCGGGCGCCGATCATGATCGGCACGAAGTAGTTCGCGAACGGGCCGAGCACGCCCGAGGTCATCATCCCCATCATCATCGTGCCGTGCATGCCCACCAGCGACAGGTACTGGTTGGGGCCGATCAGCGTGGGCACGGGGTGCAGCAGCTCGGCGCGGATCAGCATCGCGTTGACCGCGCCGACGAAGATGAACACCCCGATCCCGACCAGGTACTGCAGCCCGACCACCTTGTGGTCGGTGCACAGGCCGAAGTAGCGCGCGACCCCGTGGCTCTCCTTCTCGCGCAGCGACGGAGGTCGTCCGAGCAGGCGCGAGAGCGGGTAGTTGGCGAAGCCGAGGCCGATCAGGAAGCCCACCACGCCGAAGAAGTAGCCGAGCAGCAGGGCGACGTCGTTCTCGTCGGTGGCAGACTCGTATTCGAACGAGGGGCCGTTGATCAGATGGCCGATCCACCAGCCCAGGTAGTAGCCGCCGACGCCGAGGATCACGGCGGTGAGCAGGTTGAAGCCGAGCAGGCGCCGCCACAGCGGCCGCCGTGCGGGCTGGGGGGCGGATACGGCTTCGCTTGTCGTGCTCATTCTCCACGCCTCGTCGGTTCGGGTAGGTAGGTCGTGCTGTACTTGGGAAGCACCTTCGTCGCCGGTGCGAACTTCTTCTGCTGTTCGTGGATCCAGGTGGTGAACGCGGCCGGCGTGACGACCCTGCCCGCGTTGAACATGTAGCCGTGCCAGATGCCGCACAGCTCGGCGCAGCGCACGGTGAAGCTCTCGAGCTTCGTCGGCTTGACGAACACGACGTTGTCGACGCCGGGGTTGGCGTCGGCCTTGACGCCCAGCTTGTAGGCCCAGAAGGAGTGGATCACGTCGAGCGAGGTCACGTGGAATTCGACCATCTGGTCCTCGGGCAGGTACAGTTCGGTCGTCTCGACTCCGCCGTAGGTCGGGTAGCGGTAGGTGAACAGCCACTGCTGGGCGATCACCTGGATCGGGAGCTTGGGCCCCTTCGGCACGGTCAGCGGGTTCGGCCCGCTGCCGGAGCCGGCCCCGTAGCCGGACTCCAGGCGCACGGTGCCGAACACGGCGACCGCGAGGACCATCACCGAGGTGACGACGATCCAGGTGCTCTGCACGCGGGCGTGGCCGCGTACGGCCGGACCTTCCAGCACGCCGCCATGCGGTTGGCGGAAGAAGATCGAGGCGTAAACGAGGTAGAGCACGACGAGCGTGAAGACGGGTGTGGCGATCGCCGCCAGGACCGTGTCGTCCGTGCCCTGCGCGATCGACTGTTCGCTGCCGTTGCCCGGTCCCAGCAGCGGGCCGATCACCCAGATCACGATCGGCAGCGCGATCAGCGTCCCGAGGACCCAGAGCACCGTGAAGCGGACCGCGTGGTTCGGTTCGCTTGCACCCTCGCGCGGCGCCACCGCCTCCTCAGACGACATTCAGGAACCCATCCATATAACCGAGCGTCTGCATCGGACCGCCCAGGCCGTACAGGAAGCCTGCTGCGCACGGGACGAAGCACTGCCAGCGGTAGCGGCCCTTCTTGCCGGAGTAGAAGCTGAATTCGACCGTGCGGTGGGCGGCGCCTTCGCACGGCGCGTATTCGCACTGGTTCTTGGCTTCTTCGGGCACGCCGGGCAGCGGGATGAAAAGCCCGAGCTGCGGCACGACCCACGTGTGCGAGGCTTCTTCGGGATTGATCGAGTTGACGGCCTTGCCGTCGATCGTCTCGGTCCCGCCGATCGTGCCCTGCACCTGCGAGAGGAACGGGTTGCGCAGGCCGCTGTCGCCGTCGAACTGGTAGATCGTGACGTGGATGACCGAGTTGGCCGGCACCGTGAAGATGGTGCTGTGGATCCACCTGCCGTTCTGCCTGATCAGATAGGAGACCCAGTCGGGATGAGTGGGGCTGTACTTGGGGCCGATCGCGGCGACGGTCATCAGCGTGAGCTTGTCGCCGCCGCTGGACGCCGGGGCGGTGACGGCTGCGATCGTCGGCGGCTGGCTCGTGGCCCACTCGGCGACGTACAGGCCGATCAGCACCCCCAGCACGATCACCGCCGCGCTGACCCCAAGGAGCTTCTTCGCAAACAGGCTCACGTCATGTACCCCACTTCGACGCTGCTCTCTTCCCTGCCTAAGGTGCCGCTGGCCTCCCTGCTGGCGCGAGTCTACACCCGACTGTCGATACCGTGTCGTTTTCTTGGCGGCGCGGTGCGCTCGAGTCGCCACGGACCCTGACTGCGGCTACGATCCACAGCCTTGCCAGCGCATCGGCCATCGGAGATCGACAGCAGCGCGGAGGCGCTCGCGCGTGCGGGCACAGAGCACGCCCGCGTCCCCGAGCGCCCGACGCTGGAGGGCCTGGAGGCCAGGTGGAGCGCGGCGTGGGAGCGCGACGGCGTCTACCGCTTCGACCGCTCGGCCCCGCGCGAGCGGGTGTTCTCGATCGACACGCCGCCGCCGACCGTCAGCGGCTCGCTGCACGTCGGGCACGTGTTCTCCTACACGCACACGGACGCCGTCGCCCGCTACCGGCGCATGCGCGGCCGGGAGGTCTTCTACCCGATGGGCTGGGACGACAACGGCCTGCCGACGGAGCGGCGCGTGCAGAACCACTTCGGCGTGCGCTGCGACCCGTCGGTCCCCTACGACCCCGCGTTCCAGCCGCCGGCCGAGGTCTCGGAGAAGGAGCCGGTGGCGGTGTCGCGGCCGAACTTCGTGCAGCTGTGCCTGGCGCTGACCGAGACCGACGAGCAGGCATTCGAGGCGCTGTGGCGCACGCTCGGGCTGTCGGTGGACTGGTCGATGACGTACACGACGATCGGCGAGCTCGCCCAGCGCATCTCCCAGCGCTCGTTCCTGGGGCTGCTGGCGCGCGGCGCCGCCTACCAGCTGGAGGCGCCGACGCTGTGGGACGTGGACTTCCAGACGGCGGTCGCGCAGGCCGAGCTCGAGGACCGCGAGCGCCCGGGAGCCATGCACCGCGTCCGCTTTCACCACGCACGCGATGCAGCCGAGCCGTCCCGGAGGGACGGCCCTGAAGACGTTGACGCGCTGATCGAGACGACCCGCCCGGAGCTGATCCCCGCGTGCGTCGCGCTGCTCGCCCACCCCGACGATCCGCGCCACGCAGGGCTCGTCGGCAGCGAGGTGCTGACGCCGCTGTTCGGCACGCGCGTGCCCGTGCTCACGCACCCTGCGGTCGAGCGCGACAAGGGCACCGGCCTGGTGATGGTGTGCACGTTCGGCGATCTGACGGACGTGATGTGGTGGCGCGAGCTGGGGCTGGGAGTGCGCTCGGTGCTCGGTCCGGACGGGCGTCTGAGCGAGGTCCCGTGGGGGACGCCCGGCTGGGAGTCCGCGGACCTGGAGCGGGCGCGCGCCAGCTACGGCGAGCTGCAGGGCGCCACGATCAACCAGGCGCGCAAGCGCATCGTGGAGCTGCTGGCGCAGTCCGGGGATCTGGTGGGGGAGCCACAGCCGGTGACGCGGGCGGTGAAGTTCTTCGAGAAGGGCGAGCGCCCGGTGGAGATCGTGACCAGCCGCCAGTGGTTCATCCGCACGATCGAGCACACGCAGGAGCTGATCGCACGCGGTCGGCAGCTGAAGTGGCACCCGCCGTACATGCGCGCGCGCTTCGAGGACTGGGTGAACGGGCTGAACGGCGACTGGTGCGTCAGCCGCCAGCGCTTCTTCGGGGTGCCGTTCCCGCTGTGGTATCCGATCGACGAGCACGGCGCGGTCCGCTACGAGCAGCCGATAGCCGCGCGCGCGGAGCGGCTCCCCGTGGACCCCTCGACGGACGTGCCCGACGGCTACCAGGCCGCCCAGCGCGGTCAGCCGGGGGGTTTCGCGGGCGATCCGGACGTGATGGACACGTGGGCGACCTCGTCGCTGACGCCGCAGATCGCCGGCCAGGCCGGCGAGGCGGCCGTGGATGGCGCCGGCGAGGAGCTGTTCGCCAGGGTGTTCCCGATGGACGTGCGCCCGCAGGCGCACGACATCATCAGGACATGGCTGTTCTCGACGATCCTGCGCTCGCATCTGGACTACGACGAGCTGCCGTGGCGCGAGGCGGCGATCTCCGGCTGGGTGCTGGACCCGGACCGCAAGAAGATGTCGAAGTCCAAGGGCAACGTGGTCACGCCCATGCACCTGCTGGAGGAGCACGGGGCCGACGCCGTGCGCTACTGGGCGGCCAGCGGGCGCCCGGGCACGGACACCGCGTTCGACGCCCAGCAGATGAAGGTCGGCCGGCGCCTGGCGGTGAAGCTGCTGAACGCATCCAAGTTCGCGCTCGCCGACCTGCCGCCGCAGGGGGAGGAGCTCAGCCACCCGCTCGACCGTGCGCTGATCGCGCGGCTGGCGACGGTGGTCGCGGACGCGACGGACAGCTTCGAGGAGTACGACTACGCGCGCGCGCTGGAGCGCGCGGAGAGCTTCTTCTGGTGGTACTGCGACTTCTACCTGGAGCTGGTCAAGGGTCGGCGCTACGACGCCGACCCGCAGGTGAGCGCGTCGGTGAGCCTGGCGCTGCGCCTGTCGCTGTCGGTCTTCCAGCGGCTGTTCGCGCCGTTCCTGCCGTTCGTGTGCGAGGAGGTGTGGTCGTGGTGGCAGGAGGGCTCGGTGCACCGCGCGCCGTGGCCGGATGCGGGCGAGCTGTCGGCGGCGGCCGCCGCTGGCACGCAGGGCGATGCGGCGGGTGGCGGCGCGGCGGGTGGCGCTGCGACGGCGGGCGGCGAGGGGGACGGCCGCGCCACGGAGGACCTCGCGCTGGAGGTGACGGCGGACGTGCTGCGTGAGGTGCGCAAGGCCAAGTCGCAGGCGCGGCGGCCGATGCGCGCGCCGGTCAGCCGGGTGGTGGTGCGGGACACGGTCGAGCGTGTGGCGGCGCTGGCGCTGGGGGAGGGCGACCTGGTGGCGGCGGGGTCGATAGAGCTGCTGGAGACGGTCGAGGACGGCGAGTTCTCGGTCGAGGTGGAGCTGGCGGAGGAGAGCGCGGACTGAGGGCTGCGGTGGGGAGCGCGCTGGCGGATCAGCGTGCGAGGCTCCGTCAACGACCTAGCGTTTGCCGGATGGCGTGGAGCGAAACCATGAGCGTTTCGGGTGTCAGGTGTGAGGGCTCGAATCCGAAGGCGCGATAGAACGATGACGCGCGCTCGTCGATGGCGTCGACGGTGACTGCTCGTATGGCGAGCTCGTCGGAGGCTCGCAGGACGCGCTGAAGCGCATCGAGCAGCAGGCTGCGACCCAGGCCGGCGCCCTGATGAGGAGCGGCGACCGCGAGGCGGGCGAGGAGCGCGACCGGAATGGGGAAGTGTCCCGAGAGTCCTCGACGGACGCTGGCGGTGGCTCGCTCGTGCTCGACCTGCGCCGCCACGAGCGTGTAATAGCCGGCGACTTTGCCGTCCGGCTCGGCGGTGACGAACGTCCTCGCGGCGTCGCTGCGCTGGCTCTGCCCGGCATAGGCTCGCAGCCACCGATCCAGGGTCTCCTGGCCGCAGCTGAACGCATCGACTCGGTGTCGTCGGCGGTCGAACGCGTGGGTCGCGGTGAGCTGCGCCGTCACGCGGCAGGCAGGATGCTCGGCTTCTCGGTGAGCCGGCGCAGGCCCCGTTCGGCGTCCGCGGAGCGTCCATCCAGGGCGGCGAGGAACCGTCGCGCGGCCTCGTCATCGACGGCATAGCGTGTGCGCTCGGCGAGCGTGCGCTCGGCCTCGCGGCGCGCCGCCCGGCGCACGAACTCGCTCAGAGTCTCGCCTGCGACGGTGGCGGCGGCCTGCTCGAGACTGCGCTCCTCCTCGGTGATGCGAATCTCGATCCTACGAGTCTTGGTCGTCGTGCTCGGCTCCATCCCCATAGTGTACGGCATCTGTCCGGACGACTCGATGCCAGCGGGCTGTCAGGAGGCGTTCGGGCGCAGGCCCGCACGGCGCGCGACTGTCGCACCTTTCCTGGGATAGGGTCCCTCGCTGTGACAAGAACGCTCATAGCGGAGTTGCACGGGCGGGTCGGCCAGCAGGTGACGGTCCGCGGCTGGGTGCAGGCGATCCGCGACCAGAAGCGGATGCAGTTCGTGATCGTGCGCGACGAAACGGGCCTGGCCCAGGTGGTCCTCGGCAAGGAGGACGAGCCGAGCGAGCTCAACGAGGCGGTGTCGGCGTTGACGGCGGAGTCGGCGGTGACGGTGACGGGGACGGTGGTGGCTGACGAGCGCGTGAAACTGGGTGGCCTGGAGCTGCGCCTGGAGGAGCTGCGCGTGGACTCGCTGGCCGAGCCGGAGCTGCCGATCGCGGCGGACTCGGCGCTGGACAAGCGCATGGACTGGCGCTACCTGGACCTGCGCCGTCCGGAGCGGCGGCTGATCTTCGAGGTGCAGAGCACGGCGGAGTACGCGATGCGCGAGTACTGGCGCGAGGCCGGGTTCATCGAGCTGCACTCGCCGAAGCTCATGGGCTCGGCCAGCGAGTCGGGCGCGGAGCTGTTCAAGGTGGAGTACTTCGACCGCCAGGCCTACCTGGCGCAGTCGCCGCAGTTCTACAAGCAGATGGCGATGGCCGCGGGCTTCGGGCGGGTGTTCGAGGTCGGCCCGGTGTTCCGCGCCAACCCGTCGTTCACCTCGCGCCACGACACGGAGTTCACGAGCGTGGACGTGGAGATCGCGTGGATCGACTCGCACGAGGACGTGATGTCCTTCGAGGAGCGCTGGCTGGCGCACGTGCTGGCAGTCGTGAAGCGCGAGCACGGCGAGACGATCGAAGCGACGTTCGAGACGGAGCTGGTCGTGCCGTCGCTGCCGTTCCCGCGGGTGAGCCTGGAGCACGCCAAGGAGCTGCTGCGCGAGCACGGCCACGAGGCGGGTGGGGGGGGTCTCGATCCGGCCCACGATCTCGACCCGCCGAGCGAGCGGGCGCTGTCGGCGATCGTCAAGGAGCTGCACGGCCACGAGTTCGCGTTCGTGACCGACTACCCGACGACGGTGCGGCCCTTCTACCACATGCGCCACGCCGACCGGCCGACGCTGACCAGGAGCTTCGACCTGCTGTGGCGGGGCATCGAGCTGACGACCGGCGCCCAGCGCGAGCACCGCTACGAGCAGCTGCTGGCTCAGGCGCACGACAAGGGCGTGGACGTGGGCCCGATCCAGTACTACCTGGACTTCTTCCGCTTCGGCGCGCCGCCGCACGGGGGCTTCGGCTTCGGGCTGACGCGGCTGCTGATGCAGATGCTCGGGCAGGAGAACGTGCGCGAGGTCACGTTCCTGTACCGGGGGCCGCACCGGCTCGAGCCGTAGGGCTGGCGATGCGATGAGGGTGTGCGTGGTCGAACTGCCCACGCACACCCTCGTGACGCTCAGGCGCTGATGCCAGGCGCCGTCACGCGGCTAGATGATTTCGACTTCTTCTTCGTATGTGAGCGTGTCCGTGCTTTTCAGACCGGACTGTTCGAAGCCGAATTTGATGAGGCCCGTGCCTTCGGTTTCGGTGATGTCCGTGACTTCTTTACCTTCTAAGAAGTATTTGGTGAATTTCTGAACGCCTTTCGACTGTTCGCAAGTGATCGTGCCTTTCACCGACAGGGCTTTGTAGCCCGATATGGGGCAGACCGTCGATCCCTTGACTTTCAGCGTCTCCGAGCTGGTGCATTTGATCGTCAGGCCTGCTGACGGCAGTGCGAGATCCTCGCCGGGTTCTGTCAGGCCCGAGTTGAGCCACACGAGCTCGCTCGTCACTTTGAGGATGATTTCGCCTTCTTTGGCGCCTTCTGAATTGCATTTGAGCGTGAGGATGACCGTCGTCGAGCACCCCGTGAACGTGATCGTCGCTTCGTCAGAAGACGGGCCGGTCAGTTTGCCTGTGTCCGTATCTTCTTTGCATTTGATGACGTGCCCCCCTTTCGTTTCAAATTCACTTGCCCCGCTTGTGCTTTTGAACCCTGTTTTGGTGGGGGTCACCCCTGATTTGTTGACGATTTCGGGCATCGCCGTCGCTGAAGCCGTCGCTGCCGTGATCGCGCTCATCGCGAACACCGCCACGAGGGCCAGACCCATCGTCGTGATACGCATGTTCCTCATCCATTGCTCCTTGATTGATAGTTAATGCACTGTCTACTGAGGCTCGGGGGGTCTCACTTTCACGTCAGAGGCCCGGGGCCTGTTTGGATACACATATCCCGGACTGCGGAACAACTGCGGTCCGCGGATTGCGACACGACCATATCCGCATGCGGTGAAAGAGGGAAGGTATGTCTCTAACTACACTGCCTCGTCGCGCGGTTAATCCCGTCGAGTTCAGGGATTTTGTCTCTGTCTACTTTGTTTCTGTCTCAGTGAGAGCGGTCCAGCTTTGATTTCACCTGCAAATAGCCGTTACGAGCCACGAAGCTGATGACAAGACACTGCCAGCTGATAAGCTGGCGGTGTAATAGCTGTAGATTTTTGCATGACCAGCCGCAAGAGTGCACAGCCATGAGCACTCGCGAGGCGTATGAGGCTGAGCTGGCCCTTCTTCTGAAGGACTTCGCGGAGAACGTCCGGCGCCTGCGTGCGCGCAGGGAGCCCGAGTACTCACAGGAGGCGCTGGCGGGCGATGCTCGCCTGCATCGGACCGAGATCGGCAAGATCGAGTGCGCGCGACGCGAGCCGCGCCTGAGCACGCTGCTGATCCTCGCGGACGCCCTTGGCGTCAGCCTGGACGAGCTCGTGGCGGGAGTGCCGGTTCCCAGCGAGCGCCGGCCTCCGCCGCGAGCCAAGCGCCTGCGGGCGATCGAGACATAGCGCGCACCGCGAGCGGAAGCCGCTCGGAGTCGCTACCCGTCGCGGCGTGCGTGCTCGAGGAAGTGCTTGCTCAGCATCGTCTCCTGGCCCTGGTAGTTGGAGCCGATGTCCTCGCCGTAGAGCACGTCCGGCTCCTCGGCCATGCGCTCGAACGCGAGCTTGCACACGGGCTGGCGGTGCTCGACCATGAACGACACGTCGCGGGCGCGCACCTCCAATGCCGCGCGGCTGCCGCGAGCCGGCCGGTCACGGGAATAGCCGAAGCCGGGGTCGAAGAAGCCGGCGTAGTGGGTGCGCAGCTCGCCGGCGGTGGGGTCGTAGGCGAGCATCTCGGCGGCGTATGAGGGCGGAATGCTGACGCCCTCGGCTGAGAGCAGCAGGTAGAAGACCTCGGGCTCGAGCACGATCCTCCCGCCCTGCTCGGGGTGAACGGGCTCCCAGTAGTCGCGCCACCTCAGCGCCCCCGCCTCGGTCAGGTCGATCGGCAGGCTGTTCTTCTTGGCGCGGTAGCCGACGTTCGCCTCCGCGGAGCCGGACACGTCCAGGCTGAGGAACAGGCCGTCGGCGAGCGAGAGCTCGGACTCGGGCAGGGGGCGGGAGTCCAGGTACAGCAGCGGTGAGTGCGTGTGCAACGCAAACAGCTCCTCGTCGGTCAGGCGCGCGTCGGCGGACATCAGCCGCACCTGGTTGAGCGCGAGCCCGGTCTTGACGCGGATGGCGAACGTCCGCGGCACCACCTCCAGGTACAGCTTGCCGCGGTAGCCGGCGGCGATCTCGTCGAAGCGGTGGTTGCGGTCGGTCAGCACCCGCGTGAACACGTCCAGGCGCCCGGTCGAGCTCTTGGGGTTGGCCTTGGCGCGGATCGCCTCGGGCAGGCGCAGCTCCTCGATCAGCGGGACCAGGTACGGACGGTCGCGCTCGAGCGTGGCGCCGTCGCGCAGATCGATCCGTTCGAACGCCAGGTCCGCGATCTTCTCCTCGACGGTGGACTCGCTGTCGGGCAGGAAGCTGCAGCGCAGCGCCCACGCGTGCTCGCCGAGTCGGACGTCGACGCTCGCGGGCTGCACGGACTCGGGGGGGATCCGCCAGGGGCCGGCGATCATCCATTCGCGCGCGATCGCCTCGCGCAGCTGCTGCGAGGGCAGCACCCCCGTAGGCCCTGCCAGGGCGTCCGACGCGTCGTCGAGCTCGATGCCCGAGACCGGTGTCGTGGTCACGTCCACGCTCGCTTGCCCATGGACCGCCAAGTGTATGAGTCCGCGGGGGCAGAGGCCGGAATCGGAGCCCGACGAAGCGGGCGCCGGCGCGGGTCGGGCCGCCCAGAGTAGGAAACACCGCTGGTCAAGGTCGCATATATGGAACTACAGTCAGTAGCGGAAGGATGGGAGGTGGCGTGAGCTTGAGCATCGTCCTACCTCTCCGGCGATGCTCGGGAGGGATCGAGGCGTCCCCCGGCGCCAGGTCTCCGCGGACGCCGCAGCCCTCACCGGCAGCGGCGTCCGTGAAGGCCTGGCCAACGCCCTCCACGACGGGCTGTCTCACGCCGTCCGCGGCCATCCCGTCCGCGGCCACGTCTACCTTCAGAGCCATGCTCTTGAACGAGCTGACCGACGGCATGGAGATCGACCAGGTCCTCCTGGTCCGCGAGGCCGAGCGCCGTCAGCGGCGCGACGGCGGCGACTATTTGCGCCTGCAGCTGGGCGACCGCACGGGCGCGGTCGCCTGCATGGTCTGGGAGGAGCTGGCCGAGGTCGAGGAGCTGGCGCGCGCGGGCACGCCCGTGCGGGTCAGCGGCCGCTACACCGTGCACCCGCGCTTCGGGCCGCAGATCAACCTGCGTGGCCTGCAGGCGGCCACGCCCGGCAGCTTCGAGCCCAAGGACCTGCTCGGCGGCCCGGCGCGCGGGGTCGAGCAGATGGAAGGCGAGATCCGAGACCTGCTGGACACGATCCAGGAGCCGTACCTGCGGATCCTGCTCGAGCGTGTGTTCGGCGAGGACGGCGAGCTGTGGGCCGGCTACCGGACGGCTCCGGCGGCCAAGTACTACCACCAGGCCTACCCCCACGGGCTGCTCGAGCACTGCCTCGGGGTGGCCCAGGCGGTCAGCGCGATCAGCGCCACGTTCGCGGGCATCGACCGCGACGTCGCGGTCACCGGCGCGCTGCTGCACGACATCGGCAAGCTCGAGGCCTACACCGAGGATCCGCAGAACATCGATTTGACCGACGCCGGCCGGCTGCACGGCGAGATCGCGCTCGGCTACTACCGCATCCGTCGCATGATCGAGGACATCGACGGCTTCCCGACCGAGCTCGCGCAGGCGGTGGGCCACATCATCCTCTCCCACCACGGCGCGCTCGAGCACGGCAGCCCTGTGCTGCCCTGCACCCGCGAGGCGACGCTCGTGCACATGATCGACAATCTCGGCGGGCGCCTGGGCAGCTTCGACCGGCTCGAAAAGGAGCTCGCCCCCGGCCGGCGCTGGTCCCCGTTCGACCGGGCGATCGGCGCGGGCGCGTTCTTCGGCGAGCGGGGCGGCGAGGCCGCGCAGGACGGCCGGCCGCCCATGCCAGCCCGCGAAGCCGCCTGAATCACCGCAAATAGCGGGAGGCCGGTTCGACCGTGCCGCATCCGTCTCGCCGCCGGCTTCTATCGTTCAGGTATGGGTCCGCGTCAAGAAGCCTGGCGGCCTGAGGCCGCCGTTCCGCGGCGTCAGACGCCACCCACGATGCTCGCCGTGCTACCAGCACGTCTGCGCTCGCGTGCGGCGTCTGCCATCCACGGCCCGACCCCCTCAACCCACCACCCCTCTTAACACGAACCCAGCCGATGGCAAAGGACACCGAGAAGCTGATCCGCCAGCTGTCGCTGATCTCATACCTGATGGCCGAGCGCCGGCCGGTCACGGCGCTCGAGATCCGGCGCGACGTGGAGGGCTACAGCGGCATGAACGAGGACGCGTTCGCGCGGCGCTTCTACGCGGACCGCTCCGAGCTGGAATCGCTGCGCATCCAGCTGACCGTCGACCGGCCGGCGGACGGGGCGGCCGAGCAGGAGAACTACTCGCTGCGCCCCGAGAACTTCCACCTGCCCCCGATCGAGTTCACCGACAAGGAGCTGGCCGCGCTGCAGACCGCGCTCAGCCTTCTGGACGGCGAATTCGCGTACGCCGAGCCGCTGCGCCTGGCGCTGCAGCAGATCACGTGGGGGCGTCCGAGCCCGCTGCGGGCGCCCGAGCAGCGCTCGGTCGCGCTCGGCATCACCGCGTCGGCCGGCGGGCACGAGCTGTCCGCGCGCCTGGCCAAGGTCGAGACGGCGATCTTCCGCAACAAGACGATCGTGTTCGAGTACTACACGATGGAGCGCGACGAGGTGTCCACGCGCCGCGTGGACCCCTACCACCTGCTGTTCCAGGGCGGGCAGTTCTACCTGCTCGGCTACGCGCACGAGCGCAAGGCCATCCGCGTGTTCCGCCTGTCGCGCATCCGTGGCAAGGTCTCCTACGCGACCAAGGCCGAGCACGACTTCCACCGGCCCTCCGACTTCGACCCGCGCGCGTACGCCAACCGCGCCGACTGGCAGCTCGGCGACGAGCAGGGCGTCGCCAGGGTCCTCATCTGCGAGCGGATCGCCTGGCAGGTCGAACGCCACTTCGGCCGCTACGGGGAGATCCGCGAGGAGGACGGTGAGACGGTTTTCCTCACCGGCTACTCCAACCCGCGCAGCCTGATCTCGTGGGTGCTGGGGTTGGGCGCGAACGCGCGCCTGCTCGGCCCCGAGGAGCTGAGCGGCGAGCTCCAGCGACGGCTGGAGCTGCTGTACGAGCGCCACGGCGATGAGCTCCCGCTCGCCTCCGTCGGACGCAGCTCGGCCTCGGCGGCGGCAGGCGGCGCCTCGGCGGGGGCGCGCATAACGGGCTCGTCGCGCTCGCGCGCGGCGCGGCGGGGCGACACGGGCAGCGTCGACGAGGATGGCGCCGCGGGTCGGCCGGAGGCGGCGATCCGCCCCGAGCGCTTCGCGCGGCTGGTGACGCTTGCGAGCATCCTGATCAAGGCCGGGCGTGCGGGCGAGCGCGTCGTCATGAACGAGGTCTGCGAGCGCCTGCAGATCAGCGAGGAGGAGCTGCGCGAGGACGTGAACGTCCTGAACGTGGTCAACTTCGGCGGCGGCTCCTACGTGCTGTACGCGGAGATCAACGAGGAGGACGGGGAGATCGAGGTCGACCCCGAGCCCTACAGCGACAACTTCGACCGGCCCGCGCGCCTGCTGCCGGTCGAGGCGAAGGCGCTGGTGGCTGCGATCGACCTGATCGGCGAGCACATCCCCGAGGGCTCGCTGACCTCCGCTCGCGAGAAGATCGTGGCCGCGCTCGGCGAGGACCCGATGGAGCAGGGCCTGCAGGTGGCGCCGACCGCTGGCGATGACGCCGGCGTGGCGCGCCTGGTCTCCAAGGCGATCGTTGCCCACAAGATGATCGAGCTCGAGTACTACAAGGAGAACGAGGACGAGCTCTCGCCCCGCAGGGTCGAGCCGTATGCGCTGACGAACGGCCGCGAGGGCTGGTACGTGGCGTCGTTCGACCCCGAGCGTGGCGGCGTGCGCCACTTCCGCCTGGACCGCATCAAGCGGGTGACGGTCACGAGCGAGCGCTTCGAGCCGCGCCCGGAGGTCGACCCGGCGGCCGAGGTCGACGGCTGGCTGCGCACCGGCGAGGTGCCGGCGTCGGCCACCGCGCGTGTGTGGGTCTCCCCGGAGCGGGCGCGCTGGGCGCGCGAGGCGCGGCGGGTGGTGGAGGAGTGGAGCGACGGCGCGGTCGTCGTCGAGCTGAGCTTCGCAGGGGTCGACTGGCTGGTGCGCGAGATCCTCAAGGAAGCCGGCGACGCTGCCGTGCTCGAGCCCGAGGACGCACGCGAGGCAGTGCGAGCGGCGGTCGCGCGGCTGCGCGAGGCGGGCGCCGCGCCTGCGCCTGCCTGAGCGAGAGAAACACTCAGATCAATCCCGTCGCGGGCCCTCGGCCACGATGACAATCCCCGGTGGTGGCGGGAATGCACCGTCCAGCTTGCGTGGATCGCATACCAGCTGGCTCTGACCCTGTCCGATCCTTCGACCCATGTGCCGTGAAACCCACCGCCCTGCGTTGAGTACGGTCCACATAGTCCATATATCGGTATGCTCCCAGCAGTGATCGTCTGGCACTTCACTCATGATCAGGCTTTGTGGGGGACTCGCCATGGGCGCGGCAGCGGCTATTGAGCCGGGAGCCCACACCGCGGATCAGCGAGTGTCCCGATCCAGTGTCAGAACCGTCGCCTGGGTCCCCGTCGCCGACATGGAGTA
The DNA here is from genome assembly GCA_963805745.1 of uncultured Solirubrobacteraceae bacterium. Taxonomy (GTDB): domain Bacteria; phylum Actinomycetota; class Thermoleophilia; order Solirubrobacterales; family Solirubrobacteraceae; genus Palsa-744. Next base: position 1,008,675 of record CAWDVD010000002.1, on the reverse strand, counting down.
CCTGGAATGGGCCGACACCGGTCGCTGGCTGGGGGCGATCGGTCGCTGCAATCAATGGTGGCTTGGAGACTGGATCCGCTACGGGACTGCGAAGTACGGTGAAAAGTATCTCCAGGCGGCAGAGCTCACCGGCTACGACGTGCACAGTCTCAGGAACATGGCGTACGTCGCCTCACGTTTCTCGGAAGTGTCCCGACGTCGGGACAACCTCTCTTGGAGTCATCACGCTGAGCTCGCCCCGCTTGCGCCCGACAGGCAGGACGAGTGGCTGCGTCGAGCATCCGACCAGAGGCTCTCGGTGGCACGCCTTCGCAGTGAGCTGCACGGCTCTCGACATGGTCCCGATGAGTCGCCTGACGTGAATCACCGCCCATCTGACACCGACGACGTACCGGAAGTCGTCGTCTGTCCAAATTGTGGACACAGATACATACCGGCAAAAGGCGACGAGATGGCTTGATGCTTGCGCGCACGCCGTCCACTCCCGGCCTTTGCTGACCTGATTGCCGCCGGATCAAGCGGAGCGCGCCCAGCTCGAGCTGTCTCGCCAGGAAAGGAGGTGACGACATGGCCCTCTGGGACGAGTTCATTCGACCCGAGATTCGCGGTCGCGATATCTGGGAGTGGAATGGCGCGGCGTTCGAGACGAACACCTACGGAGGGATGGTCGAGGCCGCACGTCGCTCTGCCGCCGGACTGCGCAAACGCGGCATCGGCCCGGGCAGCGTCGTTCCAGCTGTGCTGACCAACGGCCCGGACACCGCTCCGGGCGCGATGGGCGCCTGTTTTGCGGGCGCGACGGTAGCGTCGCTTCCGATCATCGCCCGTGGAATGACGATTCCTGCCTACGTTGCTCAGCTCGCGCGTACCTGCAAGATGCTGGACGCTGACTGCCTGCTCGCCGAGGAGCGCTTCACGGCGTTCATGCCCGACGATGCCGAGCTCGGCGTCGAGGTGATCGGTTATCGCAGTCTCATCGAGACGGCCGAACTGGCGACGATCGAACCGCCCGAGCTGGATGAGGTCACGGTCATTCAGTTTTCGTCCGGGACCACGAGTGAGCCGCTCGGTGCTGAGTTGACCGGCGCGGCGATAGAGGCGCAGCTGACGATGTTGGCGGCTCGGCTACGCATCGACCCCGAGCGCGACGTGGGATGTATGTGGTTGCCCTTGTCGCACGACATGGGACTTTTCGGATGCGCGCTGTTGGCGTGGTACACCGGCATGAGCGCCGTCAAGTCCTCTCCCGAGCGATTCCTGCAGTCACCGAGGACCTGGTTCGACGACTGTTCGGAGTTTGGAGTGACGGTGACCGCCGGTCCTCCGTCGGCGATCAGTGTGGCAGCGCAAGCCGAGCTTGCTCACCCTTCTGAACGTCCACTGAGACTGCGCCTTTGCCTCGTGGGTGCCGAGCACGTCGATTGGCGGATACTGAATCACGCAGCCAACGCATTCGCCCCGCGCGGGCTGCGCATCGAGGCCTTCACCCCGGCGTACGGGCTGGCCGAGGCCACCCTCGCCGTGACGATCAGCGATCCTGAGCAGGCCCCGCGCTATCTGGACGTCGACCGCGAGGCACTGGCCGCGGGTGATGTCCAAGAAGTCGACCCGAAGCACCCTGCGGCGAGGCGTCTCGTTTCGGCCGGCGCCCCTCTCCCGGGCACTATCGTGCGGATAGACCCGCAAACAAGTGAAATCGTCGTGAGCTCGTCGAGCTTGGCGTCGGGTTACCACAAGAATGATCAGGCGACCCGCGAACGGTTCCGTGAGGACTCCTTCTGTACGTCGGACCTGGGCTTTGTCCGCGATGGCCAGCTATACATCTCCGGCAGAGGCGACGATCTGCTCAACATAAGGGGACGCAGCGTGCACGTGCTGGATATGGAGGGCCGTCTCGGTGCCGAACGCGGGATCCGCGCCGGCAACTGTGCAATTGTGGACATCGAGAGTCACGGACGTCGCCAGATCGGAGTCGTCGCCGAGAGAGATTCCGAGGAGATCGATCACGACCGCTTGGCTCATCGTCTGCGACGCACCATGATGGAGCTTGGAGGTGTGCCGGTCGACACCTTCGTGTTTGTGCCAAGAGGCGCGTTTCCCAAGACGCCGAGCGGCAAGGTGCAACGGTATCGGTGTCGTGAAATTCTCAGCAATCCGGACACCGACAGCTGGGTCGCATCGACTACGAGCAAGATGCCGCGAATGCCGTGAGTCCTGACGACTCGGCGGCTGCTTGAATGAACTCGCTGAGCTTCGCAATGGAATCCCATCTAGCGACGTCCCCGCTACCTAGGATCTCCATGTGCAGCTCGCACTCGAGTGTGACCACGATCTCGACTAGCGCCAAGGAGTCGAACACGTACTCACCGAGATAGAACCCACTCTGCCCAAAGAACCGAGCGTCGCAATCGACATCGTCAGGGCTCACATCGCAACCAAGATGCCGAGCGAAATGTCGGATGACGGCCCCTTGGAGATCTCTCGCCAGCATTGTGGCCATCCGGCGTCCTCGCTTCACATAGGTCGGGCATGATGCGGGTTTAGGACTCTATCATCTGAGAGATCCAGCTTGGCCCTTTAGCGCGGACGGGCTCAGGGGCGCCACCGTGGTTGTCTCCAACAACTGTCACCGGCGTCCCGATAGTGTGACGGCAGACCGTGACCATTGTGGTGACTCTTTCACCGGGTGTACCTTTCCCAAATGGGACGTGTCAGGAATCCAGGCGTGGGCCACCACGGCAAATGGGCAGGCTGGCTGCTCTCGGCCTTGTGTACAGGCGGCTTTGTGCTTTGGGCGTGCAATCAGCCAGCCCTTCGGCTCCCCGCGGGGGCGGGCGAGGGCCTTGGACTGATGATCGCATTCCTCGCCTACGGTGTCAGGCTCTGGGGGCTTTGCGAGCGGTGGCATTTCCTGTTGCGTCGCCAGATGCCCGTGATCGGGAGGGCGACTGTATATCGATCGATGGCGCTCGGAGAACTGGGCAATATGTTTCTTCCGGCGAGGGCGGGCGATGCGATCCGTGTGGGCGTGGTCGCGGCAGTCCGTCCTGGCAGGTCCAAGCGGACGATCCTAGGAACACTCATCGCAGAGCGGACCATCGACATCGGGTGCCATGTCGTGGTTCTCGCCGTTGCCCTGTCGAGCCTCTTCGGCCCCTCGCTTGGCCAGCTCGGACATCTTCCGATCGCGGTGGCAGTCTTTGGCCTGGCGAGCGGCGCCGTCGCCGGTGTTTACCTCGGGATGACCGGGCTCGGCGTCAAGTTGCCTGTCAGCCTCCGTCTAGGTTCACTTGCTCCGGTCGCAGAGCCGGTCCGGACGCTCAGGCAGAGTGGCACTCGTATCGCATTCGGACTGTCCGTGGCCATATGGCTCGGCGAGATCGCGGGCTGGTGGGCGGCATCACGTGTCGTCGGTCTGGACCTAGCGCCGCTCCAGGCTGCCGGTGTCTTCTCGATCGCCATCTTCGCTCTGGCCGTGCCAGCGGGGCCCGGGGCGGTAGGGGCACTCGAGGCCGGCGTGATTCTTGCGCTCCACGCGATAGGGACCAGCACCGGGCCAGCGCTGAGCTTTGTCCTGCTGCTACGTCTGCTCGTCGTCGTTCCGGCTCTCCTGATGGGCGTGGCCCTCGCGATCGTCGCGACGTGTGACCGCCGAGCACACCACAGACTTCGAGTCTCACTCCACTGTGCGCTCCCATCAGGCGAGCGAGACCGGCGTGTGATCCCGTAGAGATGTCTGGGAAATTCGCAGGCGGCATCCTCGCTCGACCTCGCATTGTGGTGGTCACGTGGCTGCTCGTTGCCGTCCTCAGCGGCGTTATCGCGGTGCGTGGGTTGGGGGACATCGTCGACGGCGGCTATTCCGTGCCTGGCTCGCAGTCGGCACGTGATGACGAAATCGCCGCCCGCTACATTCCTGGAAACACCGGCACAACGATTTACGCACTGATAACGGCGCGCGCTCCACCCGGAGTCGCTTCGTCGTCGACGGCCGCCGCCGCACGCTTGGCGTCAACGATTGGAGTTGTGACGCAACGGCTTGCGAGCGCGCCTCGGGTCGAGTCTGTAGAACAGGTCGTGGATGCTGCCCGTGACGGTGAAGCAGGCGTGCCCGATGAAGAGGCTGCGATCGTCTCGATACGCCTTGGTCTATCGCTGGCGTCTGCCGAGCAAGCCCTGCCGGCGATCGAAAATGCGTTGGACAAGGCATCTGGGCGTTACCTGTCCTCCGCCTTGATCGGTCCCGCGGTCGCGTCCTACCGGTACTCGATGATCGCCCGGCAGAACCTTGCGCGCGCAGAGCTCGTCGCACTCCCAGTGACCTTTGCGATGCTTCTCATCGCATTTCTATCGGCTGTCGCTGCGGCACTTCCGGTTGTACTGGCTGCTGCTACCGTAGTCACGACGTTGACCGCGCTCCACGTGGTAAGCCTGCAGGTGGGGCTCAATGTATTTGTGCTCAATACCGCCTCTGCGGTGGGACTCGGCCTCAGCATCGACTACGCATTGTTCATGGTCACGCGGTTTCGAGAGGAGAGGCAGGCCGCGAAGTCGATCGACGAAGCACTCCTCCAGACCATGCAAACAGCGGGTCGCGCGGTGATCTTGTCGGGATTCACGATAGCTGCGTCCCTCTCGGCTCTGTTGGCTGTTGGCGTCGGCCTGTTCTCATCGATGGCTGTGGGCGGGATCATCGCCAGTCTCATCGCTGTAGCGGCCGCCACGACACTCCTGCCAGCGACGATCCGCCTGCTCGACGATCGGCTCGACCGACTTACGCTTCGGCCAGCTGCTCGGGCCGCACGGCGCGGGACCCTGTGGCGCAGGCTCGCCCGTGTCGTCACGGCACATCCTATCGTCGCTCTAGTGACCAGTGTTGGCATACTGCTTGCGCTCGCGTTCCCTTCGCTCTCCCTGCGCCTTGACTTTCGCAACGTCGGCGAATTGCCCAGCGGCGATCCCATGACACTTGCGCTCGACCGTGTCTCCGCGATCTTTGGGCCCGGGGCGGTTGGGCTCGTGGAAATCGTCACGACGAAGCCGGAAGCAGTGGCGAGCGTGGTACGCGCAGACGACGACGTGCGAGGGATCTGGAAGACGACCGCCGGAAGCGATGGGTGGCATGAGATCGAAGTCGCTTTGAAGATCGCACCGGACAGTGACGCTGCCAATGCCACGATCACTCGTCTGCGACAGGAGCTCTATGGCATCGGAGGGATAACCTATGTAGGCGGACTCACGGCCGCCGACATGGACCTCACCGACCGTGTGGAATCGCGAATGCCAGTTGTCATCGGAGTCGCCATACTCGTGGCCCTCGTCGCACTCGCGGCCGGCCTACGGTCGATCGTCATTCCGATCAAGGCGGTGCTTTGCAGTCTGGCCACCGTCGCCGCTACTCTGGGGATTCTCGTGCTGTGCTTTCCTTCGGGCAGCAGCGGCGCGAGTCTCGCCTTTTTCGTGCCACTTTTCATCTTTGTGCTGGTATTCGGCCTGTCGATCGACTATGAGGTGTTTCTCTTGAGTCGTATCCGGGAGGGAGTGCGGAATGGTGGCACGATAAGAGACTCAGTGTCGCACGGGCTGCTTATGAGCGCGCGGCCGATCACACTTGCAGGACTGACGGTAGCGACGGTGTTCGCGACCTTTTCACTGTCGTCACTGGAGGCATTCCGCGAGCTTGGGATCGGGGTTGCGGTTGCGGTGGTCTTGGACGTGACTGTGGTGCGCTGCGTGCTCGTGCCGGCGTGCATTGTTCTGTTCGGGCGATGGAACTGGTGGTTTCCGAGCTTGCGTGGGTCGGCAGGTGGCGCGGAGCGCGGGCGATGACGCCGGGTTCACAGCTCGGTCGGCCCGACGACGAAGCCAAGTCTGTCGGCACCGCGGCGCAGACGTCCGTCGACCGTGACCAGCCGGCAGCCGAGGAGGGAGGCCAGCGCCACGTACTCCGCACCGCAGGTTTTCGCCCAGCCGAGCTCGTCGGCGATGCGCCAGGACTCATCTGCCAGGCGGGGATGGCTCCTTGATGTGACCCCGGTGCGCGCCATACGGGCTCTCGCTTGAGCGGCTTCGGCGGCGTCGAGCTCACCACGCCAGGTGCGCTCATGCAGCGCGGAACGAGCCTCTGACCACATCAGCGGTGGTGCGCAGGATCGGTCGCGGAGGAGCTCAGCGAGCTCGTTCGTGCCGGCCGCGACACACCACTCGACGACCAGGCTCGCGTCGAGGACCAGCACTCAGTGACCGGCTCGCGATTCCCTGATCCAGGCTGCGACGTTTGGCATCGGCGCACCCCAGAAGGTTTCCCCCCAGCCCCACTCCTCGGGCACGGGCAGCATGTCGGGATACCTCGAGCCCGGCATCGCCTCGAGGTCCTGCTCATCGATTACGTGCTGCGTGCCCACCTTGTGCGCGCGCAGCTTGCCCTCGCGGATCCAGCGGCGTACGGTCTCGGGGTTGCGGCCTGTGCGCTTTGCCGCTTCTGGAACGGTCAACATAGTAGTAGCATCGTACAACAACCACTGTCGGGTTCGCGTCGTGCTCCACCGCGTCGCGGCGGCGGCAGGGCTCCGAGTAGGCTCCCGCTCAGTGAGCCGGCGCGAGCAGATCAAGATGAGCGAGACCGAGGTCTCCGCCTTCCTCGCCGAGGAGCGCACGCTCACGTGCGCGACTGTCGGACCGCGTGGCTGGCCGCACCTGATGCCGCTGTGGTACGTGCTGCGCGAACCTCCCGCCGGTGAGCCTCCGCCGCGTCTGTGGTCGTGGACGTACGCGGTCTCGCAGAAGGTGCGCAACCTGGAGCGCGATCCACGCGCCACGCTCCAGATCGAGGCTGCCGAGTCATACGAGCTGCTGCGCGGCGTGATGCTCGAGTGTGATGTCGGCGTACACCGCGACCTGGAGACGGTCAAAGCCCTGGGCCACGAGATCTTCGCCCGCTACGCCTCCCCGCGCGGGCAGCCGCCCGCCGAGGAGCTGCCCGCCGAGGTGGGCGCGATGGTCGACGCGCAGGCCGCCAAGCGCGTCGCGCTGGAGTTCGTCGAGCTTCGCCGGACCAGCTGGGACCATCGCAAGCTCGGAGGCGTGTACTAGGCGCAGCAGCGCCCACAAGCCTCATCCGGCACCGTTTCGCCCATCTGTCTCTGTCTCACTCGCCGCCCACGCCGGCCCTCGGCCGCGGACAACCCAGCGCATTTGCAGGGAAGATGCGCCTCACCTGAAGCTGGCGGCGGCGCTCGTGAGGCCGACCGCGCGGATCTGCGTTGCGCCCGGCTGCCCGGCTGATCCATGATGGCGGCACTCACCGCAAGCCGATGCGCACGCGGATCTCACTGACAGTTGGATTGGCGTTGACGGCGATGGCCATCGGCATCGTCCTGTCGCGTTCGCCGACCGTGGTCGCGCGCACGAACGGAGTGCCGATCGAAGGCACGGCCAGGGCGATGACGAGCGCCGGCGAAGCCTGCCAGGAGCACGAACTGCTGCCCGGTGGCACCACGGCCATCCGCCTGTCGCTGGAAGCCCTGTACGGACCGAGGGTGAGCGTGCGCGCCCTCCGGGACGGCGAGCTCGTGACGAGCGGCGAACGTGGCTCGGGGTGGACCCGCCAGAACGTCACGATCCCCGTGAAGACCGTCCCGCGCACCGTCGCGCAGGTCGACATCTGCTTCGCGCTGGCGCCGAAGGACGAAACGGTCGACCTGAACGGCGGGCGCTCGGCTAGCGCGCTGGTCTCCAGCGGCGGCGCGACGGCGGGCGGACCGCCGGGGATCGACTACCTGCTCCCCGTTCCCCGACCGACATCCGCAGGGATCAGGATCGAATACCTGCGCCCCGGTCCCCGATCGTGGTGGTCGCTCGCGCTGCAGGTGGCAAGGCGCGTGGGTCTGGGCCGCGCCCCGAGCGGCACGTGGACAGCGCTCGTGGTCCTCGCCGCGATGGCCGCGCTCGTGGCGGTCGTCTCATTGCTGCTCGTGCGGAAGCCGGGATGATCGCGCTGCGTCGCATCCCGATCCCGGCGTGGGTTGCGCTGGTGGCGTTCGTGAACGCCGCGTGCTGGTCGCTCATCTCACCGCCGTTCGAGGTCACGGACGAGACCTCCCACTTCGCGTACGTCAAGCAGCTCGCCGAGACGGGCCGCCTGCCGGTGGGCGGCGCGGGCGCGATCCCCGAAGAAGAGGTGATCGCGCTGACGGATCTGCGCTTCTTCAAGCTACGCCAGGAAGCGGCCGGTCTGACGGTCTCATCGATGGCGGAACAGCGACGGCTGGAAGGCGACGTGGCGCGCGCGGCGCGGCTTCCCCGCGACGGGAGCGAATCCGCGGGTGTGGCGTCCTCGGAGCCGCCGCTGTACTACGCGCTGGAGGCGATCCCGTACGCGATCGCGTTTCACTCCTCGATCCTCGTGCGCCTACAGCTGATGAGGCTGGCGAGCGCCATGCTGGCGGGGCTCACGGCCCTGTTCGCGTACCTGTTCGCGCGCGAGGCGCTGCCGGCCGAGCCGTGGGCGTGGACGACGGCCGGCCTCGGCGTCGCGCTGACGCCGCTGCTGGGCATGCTGTCGGGCGCGGTCAACCCCGACGCGGGGCTGTTCGCGGTCTCGGCGGCGGTGTTCTTCCTGTTCGCGAGGGCATTCCGCCGCGGTCTGACCAGCAGGCTGGCGGCGGGCATCGGCGCGGCGATCGCCGTCGGCCTGCTCACCAAGCTCAACTTCATCGGCCTGCTTCCCGGATGCGCCGCCGGGCTCGCCATCCTGGCGGCGCGCACCGCGCGAACCTCCAGACGCGAAGCGTGGCGGCGTCCGGCGCTCGCGTGCGCGATCGCGGCCAGCCCGCTCGTGCTCGCCGTCATCGTCGGCAGGCTGACGCCGCACGTCGGGTTGCAGCTGATCGAAGGCAATCTCGCGGGCCTCGGGCGTCACGGCTCGATCCTGACCAAGATCGGGTACCTGTGGCAGCTGTATCTGCCGCGCCTGCCGGGGATGACCAACGACTTCCCCGGCCTCTCCACCACTCGCCAGATCTGGTTCGACGGCTTCGTCGGCATCTACACGTGGGCCAACATCTCCTTCCCGACGTGGGTGTATCAGCTGGCGCTGATCCCGGCGGCGGCGATCGCCGGCCTGTGCGCGAGGACCATCTTCCAGCGGCGAGCGGCGCTGCGGGCGCGCCTGGGCGAGCTCGGCGTGTACGCGCTGATGGGCATCGGCGTGATGGTGATGATCGCGATCCTGTCCTACTCCACCTTCCCCCAGATCGGCGCCCAGTTCGCGCGGGTCCGCTACCTGTTCCCGATGCTCGCGCTGCTGGGCGCGGTCCTCGCGTTGGCGGCGCGCGGTGGGGGCCGGCGGTGGGGGCCGGCGGTGGGGGCGCTGATCGTCGTGCTGGTGCTCGCCCAGGACCTCTTCACCCAACTGCTGTTCGTCTCGCGCTACTACGGATAGGCTCCTCCGGCCATGAACCCCCTCAAGGGACTGATCCTCTCCGGAGGCAAGGGCACGCGCCTGCGCCCGATCACGCACACGAGCGCCAAGCAGCTCGTGCCGGTGGCCAACAAGCCGGTGCTGTTCTACGGGATCGAGGCGATGGCCGAGGCGGGGATCGAGGAGGTGGGGATCATCATCGCGCCGGAGACCGGGCCGGAGATCGAAGCGGCGGCCGGCGACGGCTCGCGCTTCGGCGTGCGCATCTCCTACATCCTCCAGAGCGAGCCGCTGGGCCTGGCGCACGCGGTGCTGACGGCCGAGCGGTTCCTGGGGGCGAGCCCGTTCGTGATGTACCTCGGCGACAACCTGCTTCAGGGCGGGATCTCCGACCTGGTGGCGGCCTTCCGCGAGCACGGGCCGGACGCGCTGATCCTGCTGACGCCGGTGCCCGACCCGGAGAACTACGGTGTGGCCGAGCTCGCGCAGGCGGCGCCGGGCGAGGTTGGTCGGGTGGTGCGCCTGATCGAGAAGCCGTCGGAGCCGGCCACGGACCTGGCGCTGGTCGGCGTGTACATGTTCACGGCGGCCGTCCACGACGCGGCGCGCGCGATCGCGCCCTCCCAGCGCGGCGAGCTGGAGATAACGGACGCGATCCAGCACCTGGTGGACGCGGGCCTGCGCGTGGAGCCGCACATCGTGCGCGGCTGGTGGAAGGACACGGGGCGCCTGGAGGACATGCTGGAGGCCAACCGCCTGATCCTGGACAGCCTGCGCGAGCGGATCGAGGGCGAGCTGATCGACTCGCAGGTGGACGGTCGCGTGGTGATCGAGCCGGGAGCGCGGCTGGAGCGCACGCGGGTGCGCGGCCCGGCGATCGTGGGTGCGGACGCGCGGCTGAGCGACTGCTACATCGGCCCGTACACGGCGATCGGCGAGCGCTGCACGATCTCGGGCTCGGAGGTCGAGCACTCGATCCTGCTGGCAGGCTGCACCGTGTCGGACCTGGACGGCCGCATGGAGTCCTCGCTGCTCGGCCGCAACGTGACGGTCCGCCGCGGCGATCGCCAGCCGCGGGCGTACCGCTTCATGGTCGGAGACAACTCCGACATCTCGATCCTGTGATGCCGACCCTGTGAGGCTGCCCGTGACAGGCGCCGCCGGTGTGTCCCCTCTACCCGCGCGGCCAGTCGATCTGCCGGGCGAGCTCGGATGCGCTCTCCTCGAGGATCTCGCTGCGCTCGGCTGGTCGGTACTCGCCGTCCCGCAGCGCGAACCAGGCGACGGAATGGCTGACGGGATCCACGATCAGCAGCTCATCCACTCTGTGCTCCGCGTAGAACGGGAGCTTCTCCCAGGTCTCATCTTCAGGAGAGAGGATCTCCACCACGATGGCCGCTGTGGGTACTCGGATCCCCAGCTGTGGCTCACTGTGGACGCCGAGATCGGGCACACGGTAGTTGTTCTTGGTGCCGAGATTGAACTCCATGCCCACGACGAGCCCGTTGGCGCGAGCGGGGGCGTCGAGCAGGACCGCGAGCTGCTGTGCGACGAGCGAATGGACGATATTCGCGGAGGGAATCATGTGGTAGATGCCCTCCCACACCTCGTCGTGTCGGTCGGCACCGGTGCGGCGACGACGCTCGAGGAGCTCCTGCAGCTGAGGAGGCGGAGGATCCAGCACCAGTGTGGGCATCGCTTGCACAAGGGTAGCGACCGTAGGGCGTGCTTGGGATGGAATGCTCGGGGCTGCGGCTACACCGCTCGACGGCATGTGCGCACGAGCAGGCTGGGCGCCCCGTGAGGCTGCTCGTGACAGGCGCTGCGGGCATGCTCGGCCTGGACGTGCTGCGCGCGGGCGAGCGCGCCGGCCACGAGCTAGTGGGCCTGACGCGCGCGGAGCTCGACGTCACCGACGACGCCGCGGTGGCTGAGGCCTTCGCGCGCGTACGTCCCGAGGTCGCGCTCAATTGCGCCGCGTGGACGGACGTGGACCGCTCCGAGACCCACCCCGAGCAGGCGCACGCGGTCAACGCCGACGGGGCGGGCAACCTCGCGCGTGCCGCCGCGCAGGCGAGCGTGCCCCTGGTGCACGTGTCCTCCGATTATGTCTTTGATGGGGAGGCGTGCGTGGGGCAGTCCGGCGCGCCCCGTCCGTACGTGGAGTCCGACCCGACGGGCCCCCGCTCGGTCTACGGCCAGAGCAAGCTCGCGGGCGAGCGCCAGGTCCTGGCCGCCTCGCCGCGCCACACGGTCGCGCGCAGCTCGTGGCTGTTCGGCACGGGTGGCGGCAACTTCGCGGAGACGATGCTGAGGCTGGCCTGCGAGCGCGAGGCCGTGCAGGTCGTGACCGACCAGGTCGGGTGCCCCACGTGGACGGGCCATCTCGCGCCGGCGCTGCTCGGGCTGCTCGAGCGCGAGGTCGCCGGCCTCGTCCACCTGGCCGGCACGGGCCACGTCTCGTGGAACGGCTTCGCGACCGAGATCTTCCGCCAGGCCGAGCTGCCCTGCCGGGCGGAGCCGGCCACGACCGCGCAGATGGAACGCCCCGCGCCCCGCCCGGCGTGGTCGGCCCTGGAGTCAGAGCGCGAGGACATCCTGCCGCTGCCGCCCTGGCAGGACGGCCTCGCGGGCTACCTGGCGGCGCGGGCTGGGATGATGCGTCCATGAAACTGCTCGTCTGCGGCGGCGCGGGCTTCATCGGCTCGACGTTCGCGCGCCAGCGCGTGCGGGAGCACGGCGACGAGGTGACGGTGCTCGACAAGCTCACGTACGCCGGGCGCGAGGAGAACTTCCACGACCTGATCGACGACCCCGGCTTCCGCTTCATTCGCGGCGCGATCGAGGATCGCGAGGCGGTCGCGGCGGCGATCGAGGCGGGAGCACCCGAGGCGATCGTCAACTTCGCGGCGGAGACGCACGTCGACCGCTCGATCGCCGAGCCCGACGCGTTCGTCTCGACACACGCGCTCGGCACGTACGTGCTGCTGGAGGCGGCGCGGGAGCACGGTCTGCGCCACGTGCAGGTCTCCACGGACGAGGTGTACGGCTCGATCGAGGAGGGCACGTTCACGGAGGAGAGCCCGCTGCGCCCGTCCTCGCCGTACTCGGCCACGAAGGCGGGCGCGGATCTGCTCGTGCAGAGCTACTTCCACACCTACGGCCTGCCCACACTGATCTGCCGCGGCTCGAACAACTACGGCCCCTACCAGTATCCGGAGAAGCTGATCCCGCTGATGATCCTGAACGCGCTGCACGGGGATTCGCTGCCGGTGTACGGGGACGGGATGCAGGTGCGCAACTGGATCCACTCGAGCGACTTCGCGGCGGCGATCGGCCACGTGCTCGAGCACGGCCAGGCGGGCGAGGTCTACAACGCCGGGGGGCCCGACGAGGAGGCCAACATGGCGGTCGTCAGGCGCATCGTGCAGCTCACCGGAGCGCAGGAGTCGCAGATCGAGCACGTCACCGACCGCCCGGGCCACGACCGGCGCTACTCGCTCTCCTCGCAGAAGGTGCGCGCGCTCGGCTGGAGCCCGCGCGTGCGCTTCAGCGAGGGCCTGGAGCAGACGGTGGTGTGGTACCGCGAGAACGCGTGGTGGTGGGAGACGATCCGCTCGGGCGCGTACCGCGCGTACTACGAACGCCAGTACGGGCGCTCGCTGCAGCCGTGAGACCGGACGAGCAGCTCGCGCCGACGTCGTGTCAAGGTGTCGATTAGCCTGAGGCTCGATGTCGCCCTCTCGCTCACGCCAGGTGCGCCGCGCGCAGGCGCGCCGCGCCCAGAAAAAGGGCGGTGCAGCTCGCGCGCGTCCGGGGCGCGGCGCTCCGGACTTCCTCGGCAAGGTCCCCAAAGCCGGATGGCTCGCGCTGGTGGCGCTTGTCGTGCTCGTGGCCGCGGTCGTCGTGCTGGTCTCGGGGCATTCTTCGTCATCCTCCAGCGAAAGCTCGCTGCTCACAGGCTCGGGCTATCCGAACGTCAACACGTCGAACACGCGCTATGTGGGCGGCCCGATCGACAGTGCGAACGTGTCGAAGCTGGAAACAGCGTGGTCGCTGCCGCTGAGCACGAAAAGCGAGTACGGCAGCTACTCCTCGGCGCCGATCATCGCGGGCGGCGTGGTCTTCTCCCAGGACCTGGACTCGAACGTGCAGGCGATCAACCTGAAGACCGGCAAGGTGATCTGGACGAAGACCTACGAATCCCCGAACCAGGGGCCCAACGGCCTGGTGGTCGAGGGAGGACGCGTGTACGGCGCGACCACGACGGCCGCGTTTGCGCTGAACGAGAAGACGGGCGAACAGCTCTGGTCGGTGACGCTGACGCGCAACGAACACGAAGGCATCGACATGGCGCCGGGCTATCACGACGGCACCGTGTACGTCTCGACGGTGCCCGGGAACACGACCCAGTTCTACGAGGGCGAAGGCGTGGGCATCATGTGGGCGCTGGAAGGCAGGACGGGCAGGAAGCTGTGGCACTTCGACACGGTGCCCGAAGACCTGTGGTCGGCTGAAAACGTCGACATCAACTCGGGTGGCGGGCTGTGGTACTCGCCGGCGTTCGACGAACAGGGGTTCATGTACATCGGGACCGGCAATCCGGGGCCGTTCCCTGGGACCAACCAGTATCCGTGGGGATCGAGCAGGCCCGGCCCGGACCTGTACACGGACTCGATCGTAAAGCTCAACGCGACGACGGGCAAGTTGCAGTGGTACTACCAGCTGACGCCCCACGACCTGTACGACCGGGACCTGCAGGACCCGCCGATCCTGGCGAACGTCGGAGGCAGGCAGGTGGTGATCGCGGCCGGCAAGGGGGGCTTCGTGCTGGCGCTGGATGCCCAGACGGGGAAGCTGCTGTGGAAGCGCTCGGTGGGGATCCACAACGGCCATGACGACGACGGCACGTACGCGATGAACCACGAATACTCCAAGCTGACGCTCCCCGAGACGGTCTATCCGGGCCTGCTGGGCGGCGTGATCGCGCCGATGGCCACGAATGGCTCGACCGTGTTCGTGCCGGTGGTCAATCACTCGGTGACCTACTCCAACCAGACCGAACCCCAGGAATCCGGACCGTCGACGGGCGAACTGGTCGCGCTCGACACGGCGACGGGCGCGGTCAGGTGGGACCAGAAGCTGCCGTCCTCGGCCTTCGGCGCTGCCACGGCGGTCAACGACCTCGTGTTCGTCACCGACTTCAGCGGGAAGCTGTACGCCTACGACGCCGGCAACGGCAGCGTCGCCTGGGAAACCCAGCTGCCGGCCGGCACCAACACGGGCGTGGCGGTGGACGGCGACACGCTGATCGCCCCCGCCGGCGTTGCGCTCGAAAGCGGACAGACCCCAGAACTCACGGCCTACCATCTTCCCGGCGGGGGGTAGCGCGGCGCGGCGCAGAGGCAGCGACGAGGCGGAGCCCGATCGCGTCGCTCGCGCGCTCGTCCAATCCCAGCCCACGCGCGCCGCGGTCGAGCAGCGTGTGGACGACGCGCTGCACCGGCTCGCTGTGATCCCGCTCCAGGTACCAGCGCGCGACGTGGACGACGTAGCGTGCGAGCGGACCGGGGTCCAATCGCTCGACGGCGAGGCGCAACTGGCGGCGGTGCAGCTCCGAGTGCACGACCGCGAAGCGGTAGTCGGGGTCCTGCGCCGGCCTGCCCCTCGTCCCGCCCGTACGGCCGGCGTGCGCTCTCGCGCGTGCGAGATCCCAGCCGGGGCTCTCGCGCGTGCGCAGCAGCTTCTCGGGGAAGAAGTCGATGCGCGGAGAGGCCGGGCGCGTCAGGAAGTATCCAAGCGCCACGTGCGCGGCGACCCGCTCGGCGGAGCCGAACCGGTCGAGGACCTCCTCGCCTCGCGGGTGGGTCTCGACCTCCGCCCGCAGCCACTCGATCAGCTCGTCGATCAGCAGCGCGCCCTCCTCGCCGTACGCGAGGTCGGACTCGAAGCGCTCGACCCGCCCGCCGGCCTGCGTGAGCGCGGCGGCCAGCGCGTTGTCGATCGCGAGGTCGCGCAGGTGGCCGACGTGCAGCGCCGTCGTCGCGTTCGCGTCCCAGGACCGCACCGCGAAGCGCTGTCCGCGCGCAAGGTCCGCGAGTTGTCCTTCTCCTCCGTGACCGTCCTGCAGTGCGGCGCCGGCCGCTTCGATCCAGCGGTCATCGAGCCGCAGCTCCGCCCCCTCGCACGTGCGCACCACGCCATCGACCCAGGGCTCGAGCGCGATCTGCGCGAGCGCGTCAAGCGAAGCCGCGTCGTCCCGCCAGGTGGGCGAGCGCGGCACGAGCTTCACGTCGAAGCGATCGCTCGGACGCAGCGGGGCGCGGGCCGCCCAATGGGCGCCCGCCCCGCCGCCCTGCGGAAGGCCCTCGAAGTGGTCGAACAGGTTGGCATTCGTGAGCATCGTGGGCGGAGATCGCGGTCCGCCGACTATGCGACCGCCCGATGATTTGTCAATCGAGGTTTCCGTACCGGCACGGGACCAGGTCGGCAACGGGCGCGTTCCCCCCGCAAATCCCGATTGTCCGATCTTGGAATCATGAGATCCGGTTGGAGACGCCGGTGCGAATACCGCGGCATCAGCGCCACGAGGCAGGCGCTCCGCGGCGCGCACGGGCGCCACGAGGCCCCGCACGGGCGCTCCGAGCCCCGCACGACGGTGGACCTCCCTTGCAGACAACTATCCGTAGACACCTGTCTGCTTTTGCGTCAAGGTGCAGATCATGGATGCCGTCCGCGAGCAGCTTGGCCTCAACCTCCGCCAGCATCGCCAGCGGGCGGGACTCTCTCAGGAAAGGCTGGCGGAGCTGTGCGACCTGGACCGTACGGAGATCAGCCTGCTGGAGCGGGGCAAGTACTTCCCGCGCCTGGACACGCTCGTGATGCTGGCCCGCGGCCTGGAGCTCTCCTCGCCCGGCGAGCTGCTCGAGGGGATCCGCTGAGGATCAGCCGGCGCCCGCGCCGGCGCCCGAGATCTTCCACTTCCCGCCTTCCTTGACGAGCGAGACGGAACTGGTGGCGTTCTTGCCTTCGTGGATGCTCTTGACCCGAGCGGTCGCGATCTTGCCGCCGGCGGCCACCTGGACGGACTCGACGCTGGCTTCAAGGTTGTCGACCTCGGCCAGCTGACTTTTGATCGCCGCTTCGCAGCCCTTGGCCCCGCCGAGACGTTCTACCAAGGCGGCGGCGAGGTCGTCGGCGCAGATCTTCTTCTGTTCCGCGGCCGTTGCGGCGGACTGGAGGTTCGCGATCGTCTGCGCGGCTTCGTGCCGTTCCCCCGTGAAGCCGGTCGTCGAGACCGTGCTGCCGCACGCGGCCAGCGCGAGCGCGGACAGCGGAAGGCAGAGCAGGGCGGAGCGGCGACGCATGTGGCCGCCAAGGCTATTGGCTGTCAGTTCTTCTCGTCGTCGCGCCGGTAGCCCAGGCGGGCGGAGATGCGGTCGGCCGTGGAGACGAGGTGCGGGCCGAGCGCGTCGACGAGCTCCTCGAGCGAGATCATCGAGCTGTGCGCGGCCAGGTTGACCGCGGCGACGACGTCGCGTGCCTCGTTGCGCACGGGCGCGGCGATCGCGTACAGCTCGGCCGCGAGCTCCTGGTCGTCGACCGCGAAGCCGGCCGCCTGGATCTCGTCGAGCTCGTCGCGCAGGACTTTCTTGCTGGTGATCGTGTTGGGGCCGCGCTTGGTCAGCTTCATCGCCGCGATCAGCTCGCGCTGCTCGGGCTCGGGAAGGTTCGCGAGCAGCAGCTTGCCGATCGCTGTGCAGTAGGCGGGCAGGCGCGAGCCCGCGTGTAGGTCGAGGTCGATCCTGCTCTGCCCGCGGCGGAAGCTGCGCACGCGGTCGACGTACAGGACGTCGGTGCCGTCGAGCACGCCGAGACTGGTGGTGTAGGAGCTGCGCTGGCGCAGCTCCTCCAGGTAGGGGTGGGCGTGCTCGCGCAGCCCCGTGGAGTTCAGCGCCGACATGCCCAGATCGGTCACGCGCAGCCCCAGGCGGTACTTGCGGGAGGCGCCCTGCTCGAGGTAGCCGAGCGCGACCAGCGTGATCACGTAGCGGTGCGTGGTCGACCGGCTCATTCCGAGATCGTCGGCGATGTCGGCGATCCCGAGCACAGGACGCTTGGGCGTGAAGCAGCCCAGGATCGCAAGGCCGCGCTCCAGCGACTGCGAGTAGCGCGGCTCGCGCAGGCTCGGGATCGACCAGGCGGGCTCGTGTTCGTTGTTGGGAGTTTTGGGGGCAGCTGAACTCGTTCTGGGCATTGGCACCTGCTTCCTCTCTTGTCCCGGGTAGACTCGACACCCCGGGAAGGTCCATGGTCGATAAATACGGATGATATTTCGAATATCAATCCGCGATGTCATAAACACTAGAGTTTCTAGGCGCGGGTGCCAGCCGCGTACCGCTGGTCTCATCGATCCGGGCGACTGGCCAGAGCGTTCTAGGTTGAGCTTCGGCAACCACGATCTGGCCGCAGACGTTGTGCGCTGCCGCGTTGCCCAGCCGCTGATCACCCGCACTCCGAGAAGGATGACGCTGCGGGGACTTCAAGGGCGGTCATGACTTCCAGCCGGCCGTCGCCTCAGACGCCGCCTTGCCGAACAGCCTCCAGCGTCGCCCAGCATCACCAGATCCGGCAGGACCCGACCGGGATCATGGTCTGAGCGGCGCTCCTTGATCCCGCCAAGCCCAGCGACAGCGCCCTCGTCAGCCCGGTCCTATCTGCACCGGCGCCGAAAACGCCGAGCGGCGTGCGAGAGCAACCCTCTCCGTGCGCTGTGACCTCGGCGTGTGGAATCGCGGCCATCGCGCTGCACTCGCAAGGCCATCCTCCTGAGTTCGGGAATAAGGACTCCAAGGACTCCGATTCTCCAAGCTGAGCAGGACGAAACCGCGCCCCGGGAACCCAGGGCGCGGTCGTTAATGAGTGATCAGGTCTAGGCTGAGCCTGCTCCTAGACCAGCAAACCGGGCTATAACGTCACTAATAAGATAGCCCAGTATTCTTTGTTGGTGGTATGGAGACTGATTTCGTTTTCTAGCGTCTCCGGTTCTTCGCCGAATTTCAGGCTGCTTTCCGAAGCCCTGCAGATCAGTGTTTGTAATATTTTGAGGGTTAAGATCCCCACGGCCCCTTCGCAATACTGCTGGCCACGCACAGGGAACGTCTGGTTTTTCACTATGCAGGTCGAGTTGTTTTCGTAGGATAGTTCCCACCAAACTTCACGTGTTTTTGCTGTATTGTTAGCTTCCTTGTTTCCTATGAATAAGACCCTGTCGGCCGCCAGCAGCTGGCCGTTGAAGGTCCCTATGATCGGTTCTTTGACGGTGCAGCCCGACGGTTTGGGGGCGGTGCAGCTGGTGTATTCGAGTTTGCCTTCTGAGAATTTGCCGCTGTCTTCCGGCTGGATCGTGAACGTGCCTTTCTTGCAGCTCACCACGGCCGGGTTTCCGCCGATCGAGCTTTTCAGGGTCGCGGTGTCGAGCGGGATGCCTAAGATCGTGGGTGTCCCGCCGAAAGTCGTCGATAAGGTGATCGCGCTTGCGTTTTCTCCACTGGCGGTGCCTAACTGGTTGCAGAATAAGTTCGTGTAGGGGCCGCCTGTGGTTTGTGGGCGCCGGTTGAATACTGGGCCATCTGCGCCGCTTGAAAACTAGGCCACTCGGCGTGGCGGCTGGATGTCCGGCTGGGTCGTGACGCTCGTTTGATCTCATTGGATCGGACGGGAGGAAGGCGGTGGTCGGCGTGGAGCAGTGGGCTGAGGTGCGGCGGATGAAGCGGGTGGAGGGGCTGTCGGTGCGGGAGATCGGTCGCCGGACGGGGTTGGCGCGGGACACGGTCTCGAGGCTGTTGGCGGCGGAGGAGCCGCCGCGCTATTCGCGGGCGCCGGCGGGGTCGATCCTGGATCCGTTCAAGGGGTGGGTCTGTCAGCAGTTGCAGGCTGATCCGAAGGTCCCGTCGCAGCGGTTGCGGGAGCTTGCTGCGGAGATCGGCTATGCGGGCGGCAAGACGATCTTTGACGCGTATGTTCGGGAGGTGAGGCCGCGGTTCTTGGTCAAGCGCACGTTCCAGCGGACGATCTATCGGCTGGCGGAGTTGATCCAGTGCGATTTGTGGGAGCCGAGCCAGCACGTCCCGGTTGGCTATGGACAGACCCGTCGTGGGTGGGTCGTGACCTGTCAGTCGTGTTGGTCACGGGCGTTTGCCGGCACCCTGGTGTTCAGCAAGGAGGCGCCGGACATCCTCGCTGGCCTGGCCCGCAACCTCACGCGGCTGGGGGTGCGCGCGGAGAAGCTGGTCTGGGACCGCGAGTCGGCGATCGCCGGGCGTGGCAAGCCGAGCGAGCCGTTCCTGTCCTTTTGCGGTCAGCTGGAGGTTGGCTGGATCATCCTTGATGCTGGTGATGCTCAGGCGAAGGGGCAGCTCGAGCGTCAGCATCGGTTCCTTCGCTCGAACTTCGAGCCACGTCGGTTCTTCGCGAACCACCTGGACTTTCAGGACCAGTTGGACCGGTGGGCTGAGAAGGTGAACGGTCGAGCGCATCGCACGATCCGTGGTATCCCGGTCGAGCGGCTGGCGAAGGAGCGTCAGCAGCGGCCGCTCGGGGCGGTGACGGTCGAGACGGATCGCCGATGGGTGGCGAGGGTTGCCCAGCAGCCGCTGATCAGAGTGGACCGCAACGACTACTCCGTTGACCCGGTGTTTGCCGGCAGGCGTGTCGAGGTCCGGGTCTCCCAGCGCGAGATCACCGCGGTGGTCCTGGACACGGGCGAGCTCGCTGCTCAGCACACCCGGATCTTCGCGGGTTTCCAGACGATCGTCGACCCCGCGCATCAGGGCCAGCTCGAGCTCCAGCGTCAGCGTCGCCGGCAGCAGCGTCACCAGGTCGACGTCGAGCAGCGTCCCTTGTCCGTCTACGACGCTCTGATCGCATGAACGGCGCAACGTCGGAGCTGGCGCACCTCTTCCGGGCGCTGAAGGCACCCGCCGCGGCCAGGGCATTCCCGGCGCTGGCCGACAGGGCCCGGGAGGAGTCATGGAGCTATGAGAAGTTCCTGCAAGCCCTGCTCGCAACGGAGGTCTCCGTGCGCGACAGCCACGGCGGGGAGAACCGGATCAAGGCCGCCCGGTTCCCCGCCAGAAAGACGCTCGAGGAGTTCGACTTCACTTTCCAGCACAGCATCAAGAAGCAGGTGATCGAGCACCTCGGCCAGCTCGACTTCCTCCACTCCCGACAGAACGTGATCCTCCTCGGCCCGCCCGGCACCGGCAAGACCCATCTGGCTACCGCATTGGGGGTCAGGGCGTGCCTGGCAGGACAGCGCGTGCAGTTCGCGACCGCGACCGCATGGGTCGCCAGGCTCGGCGACGCCAAGCGCCAAGGCCAGCTGGAGGCCGAACTGAAACGCCTCGCGCTGATCCCGCTGCTCGTGGTTGACGAGGTCGGCTACATCCCGTTCGACCCCGAGGCCGCGAACCTCATGTTCGCGCTCGTCAGCTCCCGCTACGAGCGCGCCAGCCTAATCGTCACCAGCAACAAGCCCTTCAGCGCCTGGGGCGAGATCTTCGGCGACGACGCCGTCGCCACAGCGATGATCGACCGGCTCATCCACCACGCCGACATCCTCAGCCTCAAGGGCGATAGCTACCGCCTCCGCGGCAAGGACCTCGGCCCCCGCCCAGCACCAACAGACCCCGCCTGATCAACACGCCCGCCGGCATTTCCTGCGCTCGCTTACAGCTCGCTCCGGAAATGCCGGCGCAACAACCCTCAAGTGGCCTACTTTTCAACCGGCGAAACCGGCCTACTTTTCAACCGGCCTTGACAGTGGTTAATAAGCAGAGTAATAACGCTTTGGGTGAGTCGGCGTAGGCTAACACCCATTCGCCTTCTTTTTTCTGTTCGCCTTCACGGCACGCGGCGCTATTGAAGGAGGCGCCGGGGACGCCGGGGCCGACCTTCTTGCAGAAGGAGAAGAGGGCTTGCTTTGGTTGTGCTGATGCTGTCGCGGTGGTCAGGGCTGTTGCGGTGATCGCGAGGATGCTCGCGATCGTGAGGCGTAGGAGGGTCGTTTTGGTTTTTGTCATTGGCTGGTAGCCTCCGTTGGTCCCGCCGGTGTGGCGGGGTGTGGTGTTGTTGCGGGGTGTGGTGTTGTTGCGGGGTGTGGTGTTGTTGCGGGGTGGGCGGGGTCTCAGGGTGGCCCGCCTGCCCCGTGTCGCTGGTTTGCCTCCCGGGTCGTTGGTTCTGTCCGGGAGACACCGGCCAGCATGCGATCCTGGCGGAGGACTGTCAAGGCGGGCGGGCCGGAGGCGTAGGACCAAACGAGTCGTGGCAGACACTCGCGGGTGGGAACGACTCGCTCCCGCCGTTTTTCCGTCGCCGGACAATCATCTGCGTCAATCGGAGACATCCCACCAGATCGCACTCGTCCTGTGTGGCCGACCGGTGGAGCAGTGAGCCACGTCGAGGTTCTTGGACGCCTCTGTCAAACCGCGATGGCTGTGTGACTACGAACGTCTCGAGATCGTGCTGGCTGGGTTGCGGCGACCGGTCGCGCTCTGAGATCTGCCGGGGGAGCCCCAGATCTCAGAGACCTGCTCTATGCGTGGTGAGATAAGCTGCTCGCGGGCCCGGCACCGAGCGCCTGTTCGGGAAGGAGGAGCGGGGCCGCCGAGTTCGTCAGCTGGAGATCCTGGGAAACGGGTTTCGGAACGTGGGAGAGAGAGGGCATCGTCTGCGCCCGTGAGCTTGCCGCCGCCATCGCCGGCCGCGCTGGCGCGCATCCTGTAGATCAGCCTCAGCCGGCAGGCGATCTACAGGACTCCGACCGAGCTGCCGGCCGACGCGCGCAGGTGGTGTCCTGACGGGGTCCCCATGAAGTGATCCATCTGTTGTGCGTGGTCGTGTTTCCCTTGATGGGATGGAAAAATGGACACGATCATGACGCGCCAGAGGCACACCCCGGGAGCAGGCACGCATAACCCCTGGACCATCCACAGGGATCCCCTCAGTCCCGCCGGTCGACGATGTCGAACAGGCCGATCGTCGAGGTCGCCGAGGCGAACGCGACTGACGGCTAGTGCGTCGCCACCGCGTGGGTTCAGCGCAAGCACGGTGGGGCGGCGAATCGCAAGCGGGTGCTCAGGGCAATGCGCGAGTGATCCAGCGCCGCACGCACGAGCCTCGCAGGCGGTCGGGTTCCTCAAAGTCGAGCGGCTCCGTCTCCCCGTCTGGCCCTGAGAGAGCCGGGGGGTGCGCACCCCCCGGCTACTCGGCCAACTAGGGTGGGGGTCCCCGCCTGGTGTGGTGGGGCCCCCCTTGGTGTTGTTATTGGCTTTGTGTGTTGGTTGTTGTGGTGTTGGTTATTCGCTTGCGATGACTGCTGCGGCGGCTGCTGTGGATAGTTTGCCGGTGAGGATTGCTGTGTTGTGTCCTGCTGCTGCGGGTAGGCCGAGCTCGGCGTCTACGGCGGGGTCGACTATGCCTGAGAAGGCTCCTCCGCAGCCTTTTGCTTCTGGTGCGGCGAACGAGTTGTTCACGAGGGATCCTCCGGTGAGGGTGAATATCGTGAATGCTTCGTTGAATGATGGTGTGCCGGCGGATCCTTTGATTGGTTTGTTTGGTGCCGGCGGGGAGGTTGTGCCTGTTGTGAGGTTGAGCGTGATCGGCGCGGAGTTCGAGCCGACGTAGCATTCGTTGCCGAGGAAGACGTTGCCGAGTTTGATCTTCACGGGTAGCCCGAGTGCTATTCCTGTTTCGCTGACCAGGTTTTCGGTGTTGATCGTGATGTTGCTGGCGGGGCCCGCGAGTTCGGTTGTCTCGGTTACGCCCGTGATGCCTTCGTTGATCGTTTTTTCGAATTTTTCTTTTTGTTCTTTGTTCAAAAATTCGGGTGCGACGATGTCGAGTAGGCCGCCGGGGACGTACAGCGCTGTTTTGGACAGTGTTTCCCCGTTTTCGGCGCCTACGAATTCCTCTTCTTCTTTGGCGTTGTATTTGATCCCGCCTTGCAGCGTGATCGTTTTGTTGATCGGGACTGTTCGTTTGCCGACCGTGAATTCACCGCTGCTCGTTTCGGCGAGGGTGCAGGCCGCGAGCCCGGAGACGCTGAGCGGACAGTCGGCGTACGGTGCGTATTCCCCTGTCGGGTGGTGGATGGTCGCGAGGGCCGGCGAGGCGCCGCCGAGCGCGGCCAGTGGCGCTGCCAGCGCCATGACCGCGATCAGCGTGCGCCGACGGACACCCGTGAGCACGGGTCGATGATCAATCATGTAATCCCCACTTTCTGTTTATTGCGATAGTCGCTACCAGTGATATCCTGCGACCCGCACGCTAGTCGCTTGCCCGTAATCGCGCAATCCGTGTTTTTCACCCCACGCCGCAGCCACGGCACCAGCGGGCGGGTCACGGGGGGCTCCCCAGCGGGTGGGGAGCCCCCGCTTCTTGGCTATGTGTGGTTAGCCGTCGCGGTGCTGCTGCTTATTCGCTGGCTTTGACTGCCGCGGCGCCTGCTGTGGATAGCCTTCCTTCGAGGATCGCGGTGTTCTGCCCCGCTGCTGCCGGGAGGCCGAGCTCCACGTTGACCGCGGGGTCGATCAGGAGTGAGAGCAGCCCACCGCAGCCGTGTGCTTCTGGCGCGGCGAACGAGTTGTCCACGAGCTTGCTTTCGACGAGGGTGACTATCGTGAATGCTTCGTTGAATGACAGTGTGCCGTGAGACCCTTCGATCGGTGTGTTCGGTGGCGGCGGGGAGGTCGTTCCTGACGTGAGGTTGAGCACGACCGGCGCCGCGTTCGAGCCGATGTAGCATTCGCTGCCGAGGAAGGTGTTGCTCAGTTTGATCTTCACGGGCAGCGAGAGCGCTGTTCCTGTCTGGCTGAGCAGGTTTTCCGTGTTGATGCCGATGTCGGTCGCGGGAGCCGCGAGTTCGGTTGTCTCCGTGACGCCCGCGAGGCCTTCGCTGACGAGTTTGTTGAGGATTGCCTGCAACCATTTCGGCAGGTATTCGGGCGCGACGATGTCGAGCAGCCCGCCGGGGACGGGCATCGCTGTCTTGGATAGCGTTTCGCCGTTTTCAGCGCCGTAGAATTCCTCTTCTTCGTTCGCGTTGTATTTGGTCCCGCCTTGCAGCGTGATCGTCCTGGTGACGGGCACCGTTCGTTTGCCGACCGTGAATTCACCGCTGCTCGTTTCGGCGAGCACACAGGAAGCGAGCCCCGAGATGCCGAGCGGACAGTCTGCGTAGGGCGCGTATTCCCCCGTGGGATAGTGGATGCTCGCGAGAGCCGGCGAGGCAGCGGTGAGCGCGGCCAGCGATGCTGCCAGCGCCACGAACACGCTCAGCGAACGCCGACGAGCACCCGCAAGCACGAATCGATGGTCAATCATGAGACCCCACTTTCTATTGGTTGGGCTAGTCTCTGCAAGTGGTAGCTTGCGTCCTGAGGCTAGCCGCTTGGCGGTGATGGGCACAAGCGGCGTTTCTCACCCGGGCAGCGTGTCCTTTGGAGGGGCGTGTCGGCATGGCGATCCGCGGCCACGCGACTGATCGCGGGGCTACATACCGGCCGCGGCGTGGTTTTATTTCTTGTGTGGTTTGGTTTTGCTGGTGTTTTTGGTGGCTCTGGCGGGGTATTTCTTGCGGGCTTTCTTTTCGCAGGCGAGGCGCTTGCTCTTGCGCTTGTCTTTCTTGCAGGCTTTGAGGGCTTTCGCGAGCAGCTGTGTTTTGGTGAGTGGTTTTGGTTTGGGGCAGCCAGTGACCGTGACTTTGGTGGTTTGTTTGATGAGCGCGCCGTTTTGCCCGGTGATTTCGGTGGGGATCGTGATGTTCTGCCCGCATAGGTCGTAGTTGGGGACGATGTCGTTGTTGGCGGTCAGCGCTGAGTGTGGCCCGGCGGGCAGTTCGGTTTCGAAGCTCGTGAACGGCGCGTCGGGTGTCGATTCAAAGCGCGAGTAGGTGATGCCGTTTTTGATGTCGGTCTTGCCGTCCAGGACGATCTCGACGCCTTCGCCTTGCAGTACGAACTCGACGTCGGGGAATGCCGCGCCGCCGTGGGAGACGAGGTATGCGGGGCCGCTCAGCGGGCTGGCGAGGATGGGTGTGTGGATCGTCGCGGTGCCGATCACCGAGCCTTCGTCGCATGCCGCGGGGTTCGCTTCAAAGACGGCCGCCAAGCATGCTTTCTGGAGTGTCGTCAGGCGTGTCGGCAGGATCTTCGGGATCGTGAGGAACACTTTGGCGATGTTCGCCTGCCCCACCCCGGTGGATGTGACCGTGACGTTGAGGTTCTCCCCGCCCTGTTTGCTGGCCTGATGGCCCACGGAAGCCGTCAGTTTCGGTGTGAACGGCAGGTTCGCGCAGTTCGCGGCCTCGAACGGGCTGGACACGTTGGCGGTGGTGGCGGTCGTGGAAGTGACCGTGGCGTTGGTCTGCAGCCGCTGGCAGCTGGTGGGGTTGAACGTGAATTCTGGCCGGTTCAGCGTCACGCTCACGGCTCGTTCGTGCAGCGGGATGCCCCTCAGTTTCGTCGGGAACGGGTCTGAGAGGACGGTCGCCTGCCCGGTGGCGGGGTTGATGCGGATCGAGCCGCGCACGACGACCGGCCGGCCGTTTTCGTCGAGGTTGAACGGGCCCGCGATCGCGGGTATCTCCACGCTCTCGCCGAACGGGCCGCCGTTATAAGGCCCGGTCAGGTAGACGCTGCCGGGCACCGATACGGGGTCCGGGCCGACACCCGCGGTCGCGCTCACCGTCCCGATCCGCGATCCTTCGGGGCAGGAGCCCGTGTTGGCTTCGGTGTTCCCGCACAGCCTGACACCGGCGAGTTTCGCCAAAAGGCCCGGGGGAAGCGTCGTTTCGAGATCCTCGAATTCTTGTTCTGAGTCGCTGCGCGAGAGCGCGAGCGTGAACGGGCTGTACGCGCCGGCCTGGTCGTTGCTCGTGCCCGCCGCAAACGACGGTTTGAACGCGCGCGCCGTGCACCCCTCGATCTCAAACGGCGGGTCAGAGAACGGCCTCACGGCCGCGGTAGCGCTCCACGGCGCAAACACGCTGCTCGCGGTCTCGCGCCCGCAGGCCGCGGGGGTGATCAACGGCGCGGTCGACCCGCCGAACAGGTTCAGCCCGACCGTTTCGACGGGGAACTGCGGGAGTTCTGTGAAGCTCGTCGTGACCTGCCCCGTTTCGCGGTTGAGCTGGACTTCGCCGGCGAGCTTGACCAGCACCCCGCTGATGGGGTCATGGATCACGACATACACCGCGACCAGCGACTTGAACGGGTTCTTCCCCGGTTCGCCGTTGGGGGCAGATTCGGCGAGATACACCGACCCGGGCAACGGGTGAGCGAGCAGCGGCGTGTCAACTTCGACTTCGCCGATCTTCGAGGAGTTCGGGCAGCGCACCGGCCTATCGCTGCCCAGTTCGATCTCGCCCCCCAGCCGCGGCGAGGTTTCCGGGGCTTCTTCTGCGGCCGCTGGTTCGGGGGTATCGCTGCACGCGGACAGGCCGTTCGCGGCGGACGGGTTGACGCTCATCCCTTCGGGCAGCGCCAACTGAAGGTCGCGCACGTCGGCCTGCGCGAGCGCGTCCACGTTCTCGTTCTGGGGCACGTGCACAGCGACGTGCAGCCCCGTGGCGGCGCCCGGCGCAGCCGTTTCGGGCTGAACTTCGACCGTGGGCTTGAATTCCAGCGCGCCACAGCTAGTGACCGCGGGCGCAGCCGCTTCGGCGGGAAACACCACACCGGGTTCCTGCCAGGACCGGACCGCGATACTCGAGACCAGCGGTTCTCCCGGACAGGACGTCGGCATCCTCAAGAACGCCGTTTCGGATTCTTCGACCGGGCAGCTGACCGCTTCCCCCGCGGCTTTCTCGTAAGGGACTTTCCCACCGCAGTGCCCGCGCTCAGCGTCATGGCTCGCGCTGGACGGGTTCCCCCACAGCGTGACGAGCACCGCATAGATGCGATGCGAATGCAGGATGTTCGTGACTTCCGCGGCAACCACATAGCCACCCGCCGCCGCGCTGTCCGGGCGAACCCTGGCATCGATATGGATCACGAACCCGAGGCCCACTAGGTTCGCGCCGAGCTGCGCCGCGACCCCCGCGGGCGCCACCATGTTATACAACGGGCCAATCACCCGGCTGGGATATTCGCTCAAGTAAGCCGTTATCACCCCGACCGCCGAAGCCGCCGGACACGCCGCTTCGTCCTGCAAACTCGCTTCTTCGCAACGCTTAGCAGTCGCCAACGGATCACCGACCACACCCGCAGGCAAGCTCGCCTGGACTTCCTTGGCATCACCACCAACAAGAACTTCCGTCGGGAGTTTTTCTTCCGGATCCCCCCCCGGATCCAGAACTTCTTCCATCTTCACCACATGGTTGAAACGAATTTCGTTCGTCATCGCAAACGGGTGAGCACCCGCCTGCACGAATGGCACCCCACCCCGGTCAAGAAACGGCACCGACAAAGACGGCACAAAACTTTCGATACCCACTTCAGAAAACGGCGGTTCCGCGAACAAGTTAGAAAACCCTTCAATCCCGAACACAACCCCACTCCCAGCCGCCACACCAACCCCAAACACCCCAAACACCCCAACCCCCACCAGCAACCCCAACACCACACGCAACCAAACTCGCGAAGAAAACCGCCGCCACCAACACCCACCAACACCAACCACCACACCCACTCCTCACACTCAAGAACCATTACGAACACCACACGCCAGCCACAGCCACACGACCACACCCAACACCCCCCATACTCGCACAACCACACCACCCCCCACCAGCCATGTTTTCAACTCCCACACCACCCCACCCAGCACACCCCACCACCCACGCCCCACCACCACCCACGCCCCACCACCACCCACGCCCAATGAACCACGCGCCCCATATCCCACGCCATGTCTCCAAACCCCCGCCACGATCCTCCGCTAACGGAAAAACGCCAGATACACGCCGCAGCCCCCCACCACGAGCAGCCAGCTACCCGCCCACCCCACACCCCCCAGCCCGCCCGCCTTGACAGCCCTCCGCGAGCGCCGCATGCTGGCCGGTGTCTCCCGGACAGAACCAACGACCCGGGAGGCAAACCAGCGACACGGGGCAGGCGGGCCACCAAAGACCCGCCCACCCCGCAACAACACCACACCCCGCCACACCGGCGGGACCAACGGAGGCTACCAGCCAATGACAAAAACCAAAACGACCCTCCTACGCCTCACGATCGCGAGCATCCTCGCGATCACCGCAACAGCCCTGACCACCGCAACAGCATCAGCACAACCAAAGCAAGCCCTCTTCTCCTTCTGCAAGAAGGTCGGCGCCGGCGTCCCCGCCGCTTCCTTCAATAGCGCCGCGTGCCGTGAAGGCGAACAGAAAAAAGAAGGCGAATGGGTGTTAGCCTACGCCGACTCACCCAAAGCGTTATTACTCTGCTTATTAACCACAGGCGGCCCCTACACGAACTTATTCTGCAACCAGTTAGGCACCGCCAGTGGAGAAAACGCAAGCGCGATCACCTTATCGACGACTTTCGGCGGGACACCCACAATCTTAGGCATCCCGCTCGACACAGCGACCCTCAAAAGCTCAATCGGCGGAAACCCGGCCGTGGTGAGCTGCAAGAAAGGCACGTTCACGATCCAGCCGGAAGACAGCGGCAAATTCTCGAACGGCAAACTCGAATACACCAGCTGCACCGCCCCCAAACCGTCGGGCTGCACCGTCAAAGAACCGATCGAAGGGAGCTTCAACGGCCAGCTGCTGGCGGCCGACAGGGTCTTATTCATAGGAAACAGGGAAGCTAAAAATACAGCGAAAACACCAGAAACCTTCGCGGAAATATCGTACGAAAACAACTCGAGCTGCATAGTGAAAAACCAGACGTTCCCTGTGCATGGCCAGCAGTATTGCGAAGGGGCCGTGGGGATCTTAACCCTCAAATTATTACAAACGCTGGTCTGCAAAGCTACGGAAAGCAGCCTGAAACTCGGCGAAGAACCAGCGACGTATGAAAACGAAGTCAGCCTCCATACCACCAACAAAGAATACTGGGCCATCTTATTAGTGACGTTATAGCCCGGTTTGCTGCTCTAGGCGCAGGCTCGGCCTAGCTGAAGGGTCCTGGGGCTCCCCGCCACGGTGGCGGGGAGCCCCAGCCCATCCCCCCGGGACGCAGGATGTGGCTCGCTCGGGGTGCACTGGGGGCCGGGGGGTCGCGGGCGGGGGGCCGGGGCTGGGGCGGGCTGGGGGTCCGGATGGGGGAGTGGGAGACGGCTCTGGCGGGCTGGGGGGGCTGGTGGCATGCTGTGCTTGAATGCTCGCCCGCGCCACATGGACGCTCTTCAGAGAGAGCGAAGCATCGAGGATCGCCCACCACGGCGCCCGCCGCCATGGCCGTGGTGTTCCCACGTCCGCGCGGCGCGCGCGTGGGTGTGGGTTGGGTGGTGTTGTGGGGGTGGTGCTTGCGCTGGCGGGGTTGGGGGCGCTGGCGCCGGTCGGGTGGGCGGTGCAGGCGTGCCCGAACGAGGGTGTTCGCGCGCGCCAGCTGCACGCGAGCAGCCTGCCGGACTGTCGTGCCTATGTGCAGGTCACCCCGGTGGACAAGGGCAACGTCAACGCGCTGGGGTTCCCGGGGAGCGTGACGGCCTCCCCCGACGGTGATCGCGTGCGCTACTACTCGATCACGGCGTTTGAAGGGACGGCGTCGCCGGAGACCTCGGTGTCGTTCTATGTCAGCTCGCGGGTCGGATGCGTGGGGGTCGTGTTGTGCGATGGCAGCGAAGAATACGGCGGGAAGAAGGGGGCGGGGGAATGGGCCACGCTGGGGGTGCTGCCGTTTAACACCACCGCGGCCGTCGCCTATGGCTTCAGCGAAGATCTCTCCCAGACGCTCGTCAGCACCGATGGCTCGGGGGTCGAAGAACCCGCGGGCTACTACCTGCTGGAAACCTCTAGCGGTATCTACCGGCTGCTGCTTGCCACCCCGGAGGGGCAGGAAATCTGGCCGGCGGGGTTCTCTGCTGATGGTAGGCAGCTGATCTTCGAATCCGGGCAGCACCTGGCCCCCGGGGAGCGGGAAGGCGCGCTCAACACCTATGAGTTTGACTCCGAAAAGCCCGTCGGGGAACAGATCAGCCTGATCGGCGTGGTGCCCCCGGCGGGCGAACCCTCGTGTGGCCCCTCCGGCCCGGCGTGTGAAACCTCGCCGGTCGGGTCGGTCGCCGGCGCGGGCGCCGGGGACCACATCGGCTCGGAGTCCGCTGAACCGACCTACACCCAGAGCGCGATCTCCGCGGACGGGTCGGTGGTCGTCTTCACCGCCGCCAGCGGCGTCTACGAAGGCAAAGACGGCCATGATGGGCTGCTCTACGCTCGCGTGGGCGGCGAAGAAACGCTCGCGGTCTCCGCGGGTGTCGCGCACTTCCTCGCCGCGACGCCCGACGGGCGCTACATCTTCTACACCGAAGCAGGCCAGCTGTTTCGCTATGACCTGCAAAGCAAGGGACGCGAGGAAATCACGACCGCCGCGGGGGCGGGGGTGCTCGGCACCCTCGGCGTCTCAGAAGAAGGCACGAGCGTCTTCTTCGCGGCGGCCGGGGTGCTCGCGCACAACACCCGCATAATCCGTGTCAGCGCCAGCGCCACCCTCACCGAAGGATCCAATGTGCTCAGCGACCTGGCCGTCGTCGATAGCGGCAGCTTCTTGACGGCTGGGCAGGAAATCACGGGCGAAGGCATCCCCGCGCACACCACGATCACCGAAGTCAGCGCCAGCAGCCTGAAGATCTCAAACCCCGCCGAAAAATCCGGGGGCGGCGTGGCGCTCAGCGCCCTCGCACACGAAGCAGCCAGCGCAGCAGGCCCGAACCTCTACGAATACAACCAGAGCAGCAAAGAACCCCTCACCTTCATCGCCGGGCTCTCAGGCGAACCCGAAGAAAAAGGGGACGTAGGCGACTGGCGCGACTACCTGCTGCGCTCCGGTGGCTTATTCACGCAGCGCAGCTCGCGGCTGACGCCCGACGGGCAGACCCTGCTGTTCAGCTCCCGCGGTGCGCTGACGGGCTATGACAGCAACGGCTACCAGGAGTTCTTTCGCTACCGCGCCCCCGCGCACGAAGACGAAGCGCCGTCGCTGATCTGCGTCTCCTGCGGCCCCCCCGCCAGCCAAGCCAACCAAAACAGCTTCCTCACGGGAAATGGAGAAGACTTCAACCCGACGAGCGAAGCGGCGCTCACCCGCAACCTCTCAGAAAACGGGCAGCGCGTGTTCTTCCAAACCGGGAACCGGCTGCTGCCCGAAGCCAGCGGGCTGACCGGGGTGTATGAGTGGGAGGCAGACGGCGAAGGCTCCTGCCACACCGAAACCCAAAACGGCGGGTGCCTATCACTCATCTCCGCCGGCGCCAACGGCGAAGAATACTTCGCCGACGCCTCCGCCAACGGCAACGACGTCTTCTTCTTCACCCACGAACCCCTAGCCGAAACCGACACCGACACCAACATCGACGTCTACGACGCCTGCACCGACTGCGGAAACGAACCCGAATCCGAAAACACCAGCAACCTCGTGTGCCGCTCCGGCGAAACATGCCACCCCCCAACCCCCCCCGAAACCCCCACCACCCCCCCCAGCGCCACCCTCAACGGCACCGGCAACCTCCCATCCCCACCACCAGCCACCCCACCACCCCCACCCAAAAAACCCAGCAACGCCCAGCTCCTCGCCAAAGCCCTCAAAGCCTGCCGCACCAAACACAACAAACACAAACGCACCACCTGCGAAACCCAAGCCCACAAACACTACCCCACCAAAACCAAAAAAACCACCAACACAACACACCACACACACTAACCCTCAACCCCCAGGATGGGCCGCTCAACCGAAGGAGATCCCGTTGAGCGAGAAGAAGAAGTACCGCACGTGGACGGTTCAGCAGAAGCTTGAGATCGTGCTTGCCGGGTTGCGCGGCGAGGTGTCGGTCGCCGAGGTCTGCCGGGAGCATCAGATCTCGGAGACCTTGTTCTATGCGTGGCGTGAGAAGCTGCTGGAGGGCGGCTCAGAGCGCCTGTCGGGGAAGGAGGAGCGCACCGAGCTGGTGGAGCTGCGCAAGCGGGTGCGTGACTTGGAGCGCACGCTCGGGCGCAAGACCTATGAGCTTGAGATCCTGGGAAACGGGTTTCGGACGTGGGAGTGAGACAGCGCGTCGCCTACGCCCGTGAGCTTGCCGCCGCCGGCCATAAGCCGGCGGCGCTGGCGCGCATCTTGCAGATCAGCCGGCAGGCGATCTACCGGGTTCCGGCTAGGCCGCCGGCCGTCGCTGGCAGGTCGCGCCCGCCGCTCGACGATGTCGAGCGGGCGATCATCGCGGTCGCCGAGGCGAACCCGACCGACGGCTACCGGATCGTCACCGCCTGGGTGGCGCGGAAGCTGGGGCGGGCGGTGAACCGCAAGCGAGTGCTCAGGGTGATGCGCGAGCGCAAGCTGATCCAGCGGCGCACGCACGAGCCGCGCCGCCGGCGTCCCGGGTTCTTCAAAGTCGAGCGACCCGGGCAGCTATGGCACCTGGACATGACGAGCGTCTGGGTCGCCGAGCACGGTTGGGTCTACCTGAACGCGATCATCGACTGCTGCACCCGCGAGATCGTCGGCTGGGAGCTCAGCCTGCGCTGCCGCGCCGTCGAGGCGATCACCGTGCTCGAGTGCGCGGTGGCCGAGCAGGGCATCCTCCCCGGGACGCTCACCCTCGGGACGGATAATGGCTCAGCGTTTACTGCCCGCGCGACGAGGCTGGTGATGTCCGGGCTCGGGGTCGCTCACCGCCGTGGCGGCTACCGTGACCCTGAGAGCCAGGCGTTCATCGAGAGCTGGTTTCGCTACCTGAAGGAGCGCTGCGTCTGGCGCCACGAGTTCGAGACCTTCGAGCAGGCCCGGGAGGTGATAGGCGCCTACATCGAGCACTACCACGACCGGCCCCACAGCCGGCTGAACTACAGGACACCCCGCGAGGTCAGAGCAACGTGGGACGATGCACAAGAAGCACTACAAAAAACCGCGGCCTGACCTGTCAACACAGCCGGGGAGCGCTCCAGAGTTGCCGCGCGAAGAAAGCGCAGGACGCCTCCAAGATCTCATCGCACACGCACGCTTCGAACCTCCACCGTGGGTGGTTCAGATGACTCACATGTCGAGTGTACATGCAAGTAGGCCCGGCCGACACGCGGTCGTCCGGGCCTACCCTGACTCACGACCCAATCGGGGGCCGATCAAACGCGACTACTATTTTATTAACGGGCGGTGACGACCCAGACTCCCTTTCCCGATCCAAAGGATCCTTCGTTGTGGATCTCCAGCAGACCGCCGCTCGGGTTCGCGCCCGCATTACCATTACCTTCGTCGACAGCGACCAAAACGGGTTCTTTGCCTGCGCCGTTCCCGAATGTCCCACCTTCGGCTTCAAATTCTGCCTGTTTGCCCAGATAGATGCAGAGGTAGCCGGGTTCGGCTACCGGGTGGGTTTCGCTGCCTCCTTTACAGCCTCCCGTTGTGGGTTCTTCGTTTTCGTGGACGATGATCGTATGTTCTTCGTTGAGAGGAGCATTGAGTGGAATCGGGAAGGAGATCGGAAGCAGTAGATGTCCTCCGCCCGGACCGAGGAAGCCCCAAACACCGTGCTCGGACTTACCTTCGGGTAGCACATTGACGAAGGGCCCGGGGGGGCCTTCCGCACCGGTGGCACCGGGCGCGCCGTTTGCGCCGTTTGTGCCGTTCGCGCCGTTTGTGCCGTTGGCACCGGTGGCACCCTGGAGACCCTGCGGGCCGATCGCTCCGGTCTTTCCGGTCTTTCCGGTCGCGCCCTTGAGCTTCTTGAGCACCTTCGGGTTGACCTGCGTGGTCGAGTTGATCAGATAATGCGACGCTGCCAAGGCGCCCCCACTCATCGCGAACACGAGTGCGAGTGTGGCGACTACGTTGGCGTAGCTAAAATATCTACGTATCGGTGAAAACATTCTTACCTCTCCTCAGTCGCTTTGTCCATGTATATTTTCCTCAGATTGACAATTACTGATACGGGTTGCTCTCCGCCCTCATGTGACGAAACCTTGCCGCAGCATGCGCTGCCGTGCCTAGTCTCGTTTCTGACTATCCGTATCACCGCCGCCGCATACCCGCTCCTGCGTTCGCCGGTTGGCTCGCCGCGCGTGTACGCCGTCGACCTACATGCCCGCGCACGAGCCGAGCCTCGCGCCAAGGCGAGCCATAATCCGACCAAGGCACCGCGCAAAGACGTGGACTACGGCTCCGCCGCTCGACCCAGCCGCGCGCTAGCCTCGGGGCCGTGCCCCTCTCCAGCTTTAGCCCGTCGGTCCGCGACTGGTTCGAGCAGGCCTTCGCCGCCCCCACGCCCGCTCAGGCGCAGGCGTGGCCTGCGATCGCCGATGGCGAGCACGTGCTCGTGTCGGCACCCACGGGATCGGGGAAGACGCTCGCAGCGTTTCTGTGGGCGCTCGACCGGCTGAGTGCCGATCGCCCGGCTGATGTCGGTGTCGCGGCGAATGGTGCGAGTACGACGCGCGTGGTGTACGTGAGCCCGCTCAAGGCCCTCGCCTACGACATCGAGCGCAACCTGCGCGCGCCCCTGCGCGGGATCGGCGCCGAGGACGTGCGCGTCGGCATCCGCACCGGCGACACCCCCCAGGGCGAGCGCGCCGCGATGGCGCGCAACCCGCCCGACATCCTCGTCACCACGCCCGAGTCGCTCTACCTGATCCTCACCTCGCACGCGCGCGCGATGCTCAGCGGGGTCGAGGCCGTGATCGTCGATGAGATCCACGCCGTCGCCCACTCCAAGCGCGGCGCCCACCTGGCGCTGACCCTCGAGCGCCTGGAGGCACAGGTGCGCGCCGGTCGCAGCGAGCCCGCGCACGGTGGCGACCCGCGCGAGATCCAGCGGATCGGCTTGAGCGCCACCCAGAACCCACTGGAGGAGATTGGGCGCTTTCTCGTCGGCCCCCACCGGAAGGTGACGATCGTCGACGCCGGCGCGCGCACCCTGAAGGGCACAGGCAAGGAGCTCGACCTGCGAATCGAGGTGCCGGTCGAGTCCATGACCGAACCGGGGGGTGCCGTCCCCCATTCGGGGACCCTCCGTGACGGGGGGCAGGCAGGCGGGGTGGGTGGGATCCAATCCGACCCGCTGGAGCCCGTCGCCGGCGGCGAGTCCACCCGCGGCTCGATCTGGCCGGCCATCTACCCCGAGCTGCTCGAGCTCGTGCGCGAGCACAACTCCACGATCGTCTTCGTCAACAACCGCCGCTCCGCCGAGCGCGTCGCGCTGCGCCTGAACGAGCTCGCCGACGCCGACATCGCACGCGCCCACCACGGCTCGCTCGCGCGCGAGGAGCGCACCAAGGTCGAGGAGCTGCTCAAGGCCGGCCAGCTGCCCTGTCTCGTCGCCACCAGCTCGCTCGAGCTCGGCATCGACATGGGCGCCGTCGACCTCGTCCTGCAGATCGAGTCCCCCAAGTCCGTCTCCCGCGGGCTGCAGCGCATCGGGCGCGCCGGCCACCGCGTCGGCGAGGTCAGTCGCGGCCGGATCTTCCCCAAGTTCCGCGGCGAACTGCTCGAGTGCGCCGTCGTCGCCCGGCGCATGCACGAAGGCCTGATCGAGCCCACCGTCGTCCCGCGCAACGCGCTCGACGTCCTCGCCCAGCAGATCGTCGCCATCGCCGTCGCCGCCGAGCCGGACGGGACACACGTCGACGACCTCCACGCGCTCGTCACCAGCACGCACTCCTACTCGACGCTCTCGCGCGAGCTGCTCGAGAACGTGCTCGACATGCTCGACGGGCGCTACCCCTCCAAGGAGTTCGGCGAGCTGCGCGCGCGCATCGTCTGGGACCGTCTCGCCGGCACCATCCGCGCCCGCAGGGGCTCGCGCCAGCTGGCGATCGCCAACGCCGGCACCATCCCCGACCGCGGCCTGTACGCCGTCGTGCTCCCGGACGGCCGGCGCGTCGGCGAGCTGGACGAGGAGATGGTCTACGAGGCCCGCCCTGGACAGGCGTTCCTGCTCGGCGCCTCCACCTGGCGCATCGAGGAGATCACGCGCGACCGCGTCATCGTCACGCCCGCCCCCGGCGCCCCCGGCGCCGTGCCCTTCTGGAAGGGCGACTCCGTCGGGCGCCCCATCGAGCTCGGCCAGGCCATCGGCGCCTTCTCCCGCTGGGCCGTCGAGCAGGAGTCAGAGACACTGCAGCGCGACTACGACCTCGACGAGCGCGCCGCGCGCAACCTGCTCGACTACCTGCGCGAGCAGCTCGCCGCCACGCGCGTGCTCCCCAGCGATCGCACCATCGTGCTCGAGCGCTTCCGCGATGAGATCGGCGACTGGCGCCTGTGCATCCTCTCCCCCTACGGCCGGCGCGTGCACGCCGCCTGGGGGCTCGCCCTGTCCGCGCGCATCCGCGAGCGCCACGGGCTGGAGGCCGACGTCATCGCCTCCGACGACGGCATCGTCCTGCACCTCCCCGCATCGTCCCCGGAGGGGGATCTCGGCGCCGACGACGCCGACGCCTTGGATGGATGGGATTCGATCAGCGAGCTCGTGCTGCTCGAGCCCGACGAGGTCGAGGACGCCGTCACCGCCGAGCTCGGCGACTCCGCGCTGTTCGGGGCGCGCTTTCGCGAGAACGCCTCGCGCGCGCTGCTCATCCCCCGCGCCTACCCCGGACGGCGCACGCCGCTGTGGCAGCAGCGGCTGAAGGCCCAGAGCCTGCTCGAGGTCGCCCGCCGCTACGCCGACTTCCCGATCGTGCTCGAGACATACAGGGAGTGCCTCAAGGACGTCCTCGACGTGCCCGGCCTGCAGGAGCTGCTGCGCGGCCTGCACACGCGCGAGATCTCGCTCGTCGAGGTCGAGACCCAGACCGCTTCGCCCTTCGCCTCCTCGCTGCTGTTCGACTACGTCGCCACCTACATGTACGAGGGCGACACGCCCAACGCCGAGCGCCGCGCCGCCGCCCTCTCGCTCGACCGCGACCTGCTGCGCGAGCTGCTCGGCCAGGAGGAGCTGCGCGAGCTGATCGATCCCCGCGCGCTCGCGCGCCTCGAAGACGATCTGCAGCGCCGCTCCGACATGACCCGCGCCACCGACCGCGACCGCCTGCACGACGTGCTGCGCCACGTCGGCGACCTGAACCGCGCGGAGGTCGCCGAGCGCGTATTCGAGGGCGTCGACGCCGACGCGCTGCTCGGGGAGCTCGTGCGCGATCGGCGCGCCGTGCCTCTGCGCCTGGGCGGGGAGGAGCGCTTCATCGCCGCCGACGAAGCCGGCCTCTACCGCGACGCGCTCGGGGCGATGCCGCCCGGAGGCCTGCCCGACGCCTTCCTCGCCGACGTGCCCGACGCGCTGTCCGAGCTCGTCGCCCGCTACGCGCGCACGCACGGGCCGTTCACTCACGATGAGCTTTATGTGCGCTATCGTATTGACACAACTTCGGCGCTGCGCGAGCTCGAGCGCGCCGGCACGCTCGTCCGCGGGGAGATCCGGCCGCGGTCGCTCGAGCCATCGGGTCCGCCCCCGCAGGGGATGGCCCCGGCCTCCCCATCGGCCCTCCGCGGGGATCGGCGGGAGTGGTGCGACGTGGAGGTTCTGCGGCGCCTGCGCCGCGCCTCGCTGGCCGCCCTGCGCAAGGAGATCGAGCCGGCGGACCAGCGGCGCCTCGCGGCCTTCCTGCCCTCCTGGCAGGGCGTCG
This sequence comes from uncultured Solirubrobacteraceae bacterium, assembly GCA_963805745.1. GTDB lineage: Bacteria > Actinomycetota > Thermoleophilia > Solirubrobacterales > Solirubrobacteraceae > Palsa-744. Next base: position 970,486 of record CAWDVD010000002.1, on the reverse strand, counting down.
ACAGGCACTCCGGCGCCGGAGCCGGCGTCGACCGTCTGCGCGAGGTGCTCGTGCCCCTACAGGGGCTTGCGCTGCCCGTCGAGACCTGGGAGCGCGACGTGCTGCCGCGGCGCACCGGCGCCTACTCGCAGTCGTGGATGGACAGCCTCTGCGCCAGCGGCGAGGTCGTGTGGGTGGGGGCCGGCCCGCTCGGGCGCTCCGGGCGCGTCGCCCTGTACTTCCGCGAGGACGCCCCCGCGATCGGCCCGCCCGGCGCGCTCGGCGCTGGGTCCTCGGTGCCCGGCGCGGGATCCGCAGCGCGTGGCACGGCGCGTGGCGGGATCTCGCCGCCGAGCGCCGCCGAGCACGAGCTCCTGCGCGCGCGGCTGGCCGCCGGCCCCGCGTTCTTCACCGACCTGCTCGCCGAGCTCGCATCGTCCCCGGAGGGGGTTGTCCCCGCCGAGGCGCTGCGCGAGGCGCTGTGGGACCTCGTGTGGGCGGGCGAGGTCACCAACGACGCGTGGGCGCCCCTGCGCGCGCCGCGCCTGCCTGTCCTCCTTCATGGAGGGGCCCTCGCCCGCGGCGAGCGCATGGCCGCCGGCCGCCCCATCGCCGGGCGCTCGCCGGCGAGGACCCGCTCGCGCTTCAGCGGACGGCGGCGCGCCGGCGGAGATCAGGTCCAGGGGCGCTGGTCGCTCACCGAGGCCGTCTTCCGCGGGGGGCCCGAGGGGATTGGGATGCCCGCCCACCCGGTCGAGCGCCGGCGCACGCTGGCCGAGCTGCTGCTCGAGCGCTACGGCATCGTCACCCGCGAGCAGGTGTTCGCCGAGGGCATCAGGGGCGGCTTCGCCATGCTCTACGACACCTTCTGCAACCTCGAGACGCTCGGCATCTGCCGCCGCGGCTACTTCGTCGAGGGCATGGGCGGCGCCCAGTTCGCGCTCCCCGGCGCCGTCGAGCGCCTGCGCGCCGGCCCCGGCGGCGAGGGCGAGCGCGGCCGCACGCTCGTGATCGCCGCCGCCGACCCCGCCCAGCCCTACGGCGCCGCGCTGCCGTGGCCGAGGCGCGAAGGCGTCGAGCCTCGCCCGGGTCGCCCGGCGCGCGTGGCCGGCGCGTACGTGGTCCTCGTGGCGGACGAGCCGGTGCTGTACGTCGAGCGCGGCGGGCGCAGCCTGGCGACGCTCGCGGGCGGCTCCGACCCGCTGCACCAGGCGCTGGCGGCGCTCGCCGCGGCGGTCCGCGCCGGGCGTGTGGGGAAGCTCGCGCTCGAGCGCATCGACGGCCAGCCGGCGATCGCCTCGAGCCTCGCCGGGGCGCTCGTCGAGCTGGGATTCCATCCCGGTCCGCGCCGGCTGACGCTCACGGCCTGAGCTTCGATTCGGCGCCGGTCGCCTCCCCCGCCGCGTTCCCGACCCGTCCGCGCCGCGCACTCGCCGCGCACCGGTGAGTTCCGACAGGCTGAATCCGCACTGTTTGAGCCAGATCCGCAACGTCCGCGCGTATTGATGCATTGGTCCGAATCTCTTTGTCTGTCGGACGTTTGAGCCTGAAGGAAACACGGGTGGAATCATTCCAGCGGCACTGTTATTAAAAAGTCGAGAGAACTTGCACACGGAGCGATTTTCGTCTACTTTCTAGAACGGTGGGGATGAGTAGAACCGGGAGCCAGGTCGCACCGCTTTACCGCAGACTGCCCCACGGGCCGAGCGGTATGGAGCGAGACGAGGTCGCGCGCAATCAGCGGGCGCGCCTGTACGGCGCGATGATCGAGTCGATCTCCCAGCGCGGCTACCAGAGCACGACCGTCGCGCACGTGATCGGCCTGGCGGGCGTCTCGCGGCGGGCCTTCTACGAGCTGTTCGCCAACAAGGAAGAGTGCTTCCTGGCCACCTACGACATCGTCGTGGCCCGCGCCCGCAAGCGCGTGCTCGACGCCTGGCAGCAGGAGCGCGGCTGGGCCAACCGCCTGCACGCGGGCTGCAAGGCGCTGCTCGACGACGCCGCGGATGCCCCCAAGGGGCCCAGGCTGGTGTTGGTGGACGCGCTCGGGATCGGGCCGAAGGCCAGGGAACGCATGCAGCTGGCCGGCTTCACGTTCGAGCGCCTGGTCGCCAGCGCCTTCCAGGTGGCGCCCGACGGCGTCGGCTTCCCGCGGCTGACATCGCGCGGGATCGTCGGCGGCGTGCGCCACGTCGTGTTCATGCGCATGCTCGACGGGCGCGAACGCGAGCTGTACGCGCTGACCGACGAAGTGCTCGACTGGATCGAGTCCTACCGCACCCCCGCCGCGGCGCGGCTGAGCATGTTCGGGCTGCCCACGCCGACGCACCAGCCGCCGGCGCCAGCGGCGTTCCTCGCGCGCGAGGACAAGCGTGCGCGCGTGCTCGGCTCGGTCGTGCACCTGACGCTCGACGAAGGCTACTCGCACCTGACCGACCCGCAGATCGCCCAGTTCGCGGGCATGTCCACGGAGGCCTTCCACAAGCAGTTCGCCAACAAGGAGGAGTGCTTCCTGGCCGTCCTCGACGAATTCGTCAAGGAAGCGCTCGACTCGGTCAGGCCCAGCTTCGAGAGCGCGGCCTCCTGGCCGGAAGGCGTCTACCGCGCGATGAGCGCGTTCGTCGACTACCTCGTCGCCCACGAGGCGCTGCTGCGGATGGCGTTCATCGACCTGTTCGAGGTCGGCCCCGGCATGGTCGGGCGCATGAACCGATCGGTGGAGGGCTTCACCAAGCTGCTGACCGACAGCGGCCCGCAGCCGCGCCGCGGTCCGGAGGTGGCGCTGGAGGCTGTGACGGGCGCGCTGTGGGCGATCATCTCCGGCTACGTCGCCAACGGCCGCCTCGCGCGGCTGCCGTCGGTGGTCGATCACCTCGCGTTCACCGTGCTCGCGCCGTACGTCGGGCCGAAGGCCGCCGTCGAGGCGATCCAGGCCGCGCGCAAACCCCTGCGCTCGGTCTGAGCTTCTATCTTGCTGGCCGGGGGCAGGGCGGCGGGCGTGGGCGCGTCAGCCGGGAGTTCTGCGATCGTGGCGGTCGTGATCGAGTCATCGCCCAGGCGCCCGCGCCGCGTGGGCCACAAGGGGGCCGCGCACATCGAGCCGGGCAACACGCTCGCGAGCTTCGACGCCGCGCTGCGCCACGGCGTGGACATGATCGAGCTGGACGTGCTCGGCGAGCACGCCGGCGGCGGCAGCGGCGGCCGCCTGCTCGTGGCCCACGACCACGCGGACGCGCGCTCGCGCACGCCCCTCACCTTCGAGCAGGCGCTCGAGCACCTGGCGGGTCCGCCGTTCGCCGGCCTGGAGCTGGACGTCGACATCAAGCTCCCCGGCTACGAGCTGCGCGTGCTGGAGGCGTTGCGCGAGTTCGGGCTCGTGCAGCGCACGCTGGTCAGCGGCATGTTCCCCTCGGGCTTCGCCCAGATCCGCGCGGCCGAGCCGGCGCTGCGCCTGGGCTGGTCGGTGCCGCGCGTGCGCCGCGACTACACCACCGACATGCTCACCGCGATACCCGCCCTGGCGATGCTCACCGGCTACCGCGCGATGCTGCCGCGCCGCGCCCGCACGGCCCTCCGCGAAGGCCGCGTCGACGCGATCATGGCGCACTGGCGCGTGGTCACCCGCGCGCTCGTGCGCGCCGTTGCCGAGGGCGGCGGCGAGCTGTACGTGTGGACGGTCGACGACGCGCGCATGATCGAGCGGCTGAGCGCCATGGGCGTCGACGGCATCATCACCAACGACCCGCGGCTGTTCGGAGCGTCCTGACCGAGGCCGTTCAGCCGAGGACGCACGTCGCGGCGCTGTAGTCCGCCGGTTCGGCGCCAGCCAGGCTCCTGTGCCCGACCGACGTCGCCGCGGCGCCCGACACCTCGACGGTCTTGCCGCGGCGCCACTGGAAGTCCACGACCCCGCGCAGTGTCACAGCCGGCTGGCCGGCCACGGGCTTGAGTTCGAAGCTGGTCCCGCCCTGGCGCGCGGAGGCGCCGCCGCCGACCGCCACGAAGCCGGAGCTCGCGCCGCTGGTCAGGTCCTCCCACTGCTTGCTCGCGTTCAGGTACTGCAGGCGGAAGCTCATGTACATCCTGTCGCGGGCGTGGCCGTCGCCGGGCATCGAGCCGCGGATGCCGACCGTGTCGGGCTGCTTGGCCGGGTCGCACACGTCGATCGTCGCCCACAGTTCGTGCGAGTCCAGCAGCGCCCGTTCGGCCGCCGTCGGCTTGCCCGCCTTGGCCGGGGCGGGCGTGGCCGGGGCGGGCGTTGCCAGGGCTGAGGTGGGCATAGCCAGGGCCGAGGCGGACGTCGCCAGAGCCGGAGCGCAAGCCAGCGCCGCCGCGGCCGTCAGGCAGGCGAGCAGCCGCTTGGACGGGACCATGCGGCTGACGATAGCGCCGGCCGGCCGTCGGTGGCCCCGGTTGTGGTATTCCGTGGGCGATGGCGGCAACGGGCTCAGCGGACGTGGTCGAGCTGCTCGGACGGGTACCGGCGTTCTCGACGCTGGAGCCCGGCGACCTGCAGCGCATCGCCCAGCTGGCCGTTCCGCGGCGCTTCGAGCCCGGCCAGGCGGTCTTCCGCGAGGGCGATCAGAGCGACACCTGCTACGTCGTGCGCGACGGGCACGCGCGCGCGATCCGCACCCACCGCGACGGGCGCACGATCACGCTGGCCACGTTCGGGCCCGGAGACATCTTCGGCGAGCTGGCGATGTTCGAGGACGAGCGCCGCTCGGCCACCGTCGAGGCGATCGAGCCGACCAGCGTCGTCGGCGTGCTCGGCCCGGACATGCGCCGGCTGATGAGCGAACACCCCGCGATCGCCGGACGCCTGGTGATCGCCCTCGGCCGGCGCCTGCGCGAGATGAACGAGCGCCTCTCGCGCCAGTCCTTCCAGACCGTGCAGAGCCGTGTGGCGGTCGTCCTCAGCGCGCTGGTCGAGCAGGAGATCGCCGCCGGCAAGGCCGCCACGGACGTGCTCGTGACCGCCACCCAGGCCGACCTCGCGCAGCTCGCCGGCTCCTCGCGCGAGTCCGCCAGCCGCTTCCTCGCCGTGCTGGAGCGCGCCGGCGTGATCTCCCAGGGACGCGGGCGCCTGGTCGTCCACAAGCCGCAGGCGCTCGATCAGTATGTCTTCTAAGCCCTCGTCCAAGCCCCCGCGCTCGTCTCGCTCCAAGCGCGCGCGCAAGCGAGCGCCGAGGGTGCAGGACCGCGAGTTCTCCGCCGGCGGCGTGGTCGTGCGCGGCGAGCAGGTGGTGACGATCGTCCCCACCCGCCGCGCCGCCGACGGCTCGCGCGTGCTGGCGCTGCCCAAGGGCCACGTCGATCCCGGGGAGAGCACGATCGAGGCGGCCGCGCGCGAGGTGCGCGAGGAGACCGGGATCGTGGCCGAGCCGGTGTGCGAGCTGGGCGAGTCGCGCTACTGGTACCGGCGCGATGGGCGCACAGTCGGCAAGTCGGTCGCGTTCTTCCTGTTCTCCTACGTGGGAGGCGACACCGCCGACCACGACGACGAGGTCGAGGAGGTGCGCTGGATTGACCTGGAGGAGGCCCGCACGGCGCTCAGCCACGCGGCCGAGCGCGAGATGGTGGGGCTGGCGCTGACCCACCTGCACAAAGACCGGTAGCCTGCCGGGGCGCGATGCAGGTCCTCAACTTCTACTCCACGATCTTCGCCGACGAGCTCAAGCGGGGGCGCAAGACGGCCACGATCCGCCTGGGCGACAAGTCGGGCAAGTACCGCAAGAACCAGGCGGTGCTCGTCACGATCGGCTACCAGTACTCGCCGCGGGAACGGATCTTCGAAGCGGTCATCGACCAGGTCGAGGTGATGAAGCTCGCGGACCTCTCCCCGCGCGACATCAAGCACGACAACCCCGAGTTCCGCCGCCTGGAGGAGCTGATCAAGTTCCTCGAACAGATCTACGGCCGCGCGGTGTCGACGGACGACACCGTCACGGTCGTGCGCTTCTCGCAGATCCTCGAGAACCCCACGGGCATGACCGAGGCCATAAAGGGCTTCGGCGGCGCCCAGAATTGAAGAGGCGGCCGATGGCCTTCGCATAGCGGCGTCCTCGGTCGCTCGCGTGCACAGCACGCCACGCTCCCTGTGTCCTTGTTCTGCTCGACCCTCGACCGCCTCTTCGGGCTTTTTGGGGGCAAACCTGGCAGTTCGCTCGCATGACTGCCAGATTTCGCTTGAAAGCGTCCGGATCTTCTATATATTAGAGGTGTAGCTGGCACTCTCCCCCCGGGAGTGCCAAAAGAGGCGGCTCGCCAGCCATAGAGGGACGCGAGCCGCCGGTCGCATTCTCAAGACGGAGGTTTTTCAACATGAAGCTCAAGCCCCTGGGCGATCGGCTGATCGTGCGGGCGATCGAGGAGGAGGAGAAGACTGCCAGTGGCATCGTCCTCCCCGACACCGCCAAGGAGAAGCCACAGAAGGGCAAGGTCCTCGCCGTAGGCGATGGCAAGATCGACGACGCCGGCAAGCGCATTCCGCTGGACGTCAAGACGAATGACGAGGTCCTCTACAGCAAGTACGGCGGGACCGAGATCAAAGACCCCGACACCGGAGAGGATCTGCTCGTGTTGCGCGAGTCCGACGTCCTCGCCAAGGTCGCATAAGGAGATCTGAGAGATATGGCTCAAAAGGAACTGAAGTACGGCTCTGAGGCGCGCAAGGCGCTGGAGGAGGGCGTGGACGCGGTCGCCAACGCGGTCAAGGTCACGCTCGGCCCCAAGGGCCGCTACGTGGTGCTCGACAAGAAGTTCGGCGCGCCGACGATCACCAACGACGGCGTCACCATCGCTCGCGAGATCGAGGTCGAGGACGTCTTCGAGAACCAGGGCGCCCAGCTGGTGCGCGAGGTGGCCACCGCCACCAACGACGTCGCCGGCGACGGCACCACCACGGCCACCGTGCTGGCCCAGGCGATCGTTCGCCAGGGCCTGAAGAACGTGGCCGCGGGCGCCAACCCGTTGGCGCTCAAGCGCGGCATCGAGAGAGCAGTCGACGAGGTCGTCAAGAACATCGCCTCGCAGTCCAAGGAGGTCTCCGGCAAGGACCAGATCGCCCGCGTGGCGACCATCTCCGCCGGCGACGATGAGATCGGCGACGTGATCGCGGACGCGATCGAGAAGGTCGGCAAGGACGGCGTGGTCAACGTCGAGGAGGGCCAGACGTTCGGCATGGACCTCGAGTTCACCGAGGGCATGCAGTTCGACAAGGGCTACATCTCGCCCTACATGGTCACCGACCAGGACCGCATGGAGGCGACGCTGGAGGACCCCTACATCCTGATCGCCAACCAGAAGATCGGCTCGGTGCGCGACGTGCTGCCGGTGCTCGAGGCAGTGATCCAGTCGGGCAAGCCGATCCTGATCATCGCCGAGGACGTCGAGGGCGAGTCGCTCGCGACGCTGGTCGTCAACAAGCTGCGCGGGACGTTCACCGGCGTGGCCGTCAAGGCGCCCGGCTTCGGCGATCGGCGCAAGCGCATGCTCGAGGACATCGCGATCCTCACCAAAGCCGAGGTGATCACCGAGGAGATGGGGCTGAAGCTGGAGAACACCCAGCTCTCCCAGCTCGGGCGCGCGCGTCGCGTGGTCGTGGCCAAGGACACGACGACGATCGTCGACGGCGCCGGTGACGCGGAGGCGATCAAGGGTCGCATCAACCAGATCAAAGCCGAAATCGAGAACACCGACTCGGACTTCGACCGCGAGAAGCTGCAGGAGCGCCTGGCGAAGCTCTCCGGCGGCGTCGCCGTGGTGAAGGTCGGGGCGGCCACCGAGACGGAGATGAAGGAGAAGAAGCACCGCGTCGAGGACGCGCTGCAGGCCACCAGGGCAGCCCTCGAGGAGGGCATAGTGCCCGGCGGCGGCGTCGCGCTGCTACAGGCCTCGTCCGCCGTCTCCATCAGCGACAACGGCGCCTCGGTCGACGGCTCAGACGACGAGCGCACGGGCGCGCGGATCGTGCTGCGGGCGCTCGAGGAGCCGCTGCGTCAGCTGGCCGAGAACGCGGGCCTGGAGGGCTCGGTCGTGGTCAACGACGTGCGCAAGGCCAAGAAGGGCTTCGGCCTGAACGCCTCGACCAACGAGATCGTCGATCTCGTCGCCGCCGGCGTGATCGACCCGGCGATGGTCACCCGCTCGGCGCTGCAGAACGCCGCGTCGATCGCCAAGAACATCCTCACCACCGAGGCGATCGTCGCCGAGGTGCCCGAGAAGGAAGCGGGCGGCGGAGGTGGCGGGATGCCTGACATGAGTGGGATGATGTAGGCAGCAGCTCAGTTGGTTGCGCTCGTCTGTCGATGAGCGCACAGAGGGCCCGGCGGATGCCGGGCCCTCTGCCGGTAAGGGGGGTCGTCGTGGCCGGAGGCTCCCGCGAAGACGCCGGAACCCGGCATTCACCTACGATGCCAAGCTAGGGCGAGACCGATAACACGGCCCAGTCCTCTTTGCTCGTGGCATCGAGACCGACTTCGTTTTCATACGTCGCCGGTTCTCCGCCGAGTTTCAGGCTGCTTCCTGTGGCCTTGCAGATCAGCGTTTGTGATGATTTGAGCGTTGATATCCCCACGGCGCCTTCACAATACTGCTGGCCATGCACAGGGAAGGTTTGATTTTTCACTAGGCAGCTCGAGTTGTTTTCGTAAGTGATTTCCACGAAGGTTTCTGGTGATTTCGCTGTATCTTCAGCTATTTTGTTTCCTATGAATAAGACCTTGTCGGCCGCCAGCAGCTGACCGTTGAAGGTCCCTATGATTGGTTCTTTGACGGTGCAGCCCACCGGTTTGGGGGCGCGGCAGCCGGTGTATTCGAGCTTGCCTTCCGATAGTGCTCCATTCTCTTCCGGCTGGGCCTTGAACGTGCCGTTTACACAACTGATCGTAGCACCCACGCCTGCAACGGAGCTTTTGAGCGTCGCCGTGTCGAGTGACACACCTAAGAGCTCGGGCGTCGCTTCTCTCTTTGATTCCTGTTCAAAGCTACCCGAGCCAAATCCGTTGCAGAACGCATCGGTATAAAGCCCCGGTTCTTTCTTTACGCACAGCCATAAAGCGGAGCTATCATCCGCATATCCCAACACGTATGCGCCTTCCCTCTTTTCTTTGCTGCACCCGGAGTCTTCGAACGTGCCGAAGTTCTTTTCCGTAGGGACCTTGTGACAAAGGGAGAAGAGCGGGCCTTCTCCTCCCGAAGGAACCACCACTCTGACGTATTCGCCTTTTGTATTTTCCTGTGAACAGCTTGCGTTTTTGTAAAAGCCAGGTTCGCCAGAGGCAGCTTTCGCGCACCATAATCCAGGCCTGAGTTCTTCCCCCGATACCAGTTCCGCCCTGATGTAGTCACCTTTTTCAAGCGCTTTTTCGCAGTGGGCATCTTCGAAGGTCCCGTATTGGAAGCTTCCGGCTTCGCCCTGCGAGTCGACCTTGAGACATGCTGGCGCGGCGACCGCTGCCGCGACGCGCGTGAGCGCAATCACGGCGACGAGGGCCAGTCCTGCGGTTCCGATGCGTTTCATGATCTTGCTTCTCCTTGATGGGTTGATGGATCAGTTCGCGAGGCCCTGCTCGATCAGGCGCGAGGTCCTCCTCGTCGGTTCGCCTGTTCCGATATGTGACCTACCGGTACTGTGCTGCTAGCTGTAGCTGTCGATCCGGCCCATGTCAAGGCGATGTCAAGATTGTCTCCCACCTGACCTCGAACACCTCGACGAAGTCAGAGGAGTCTCTCGCGCGGGGCTTGCTACCCGTAGTAGCGGGCGATGACCTGTAGTTGACTGAAGATGTCGTGTGAGAGGAAAAAGATCACGACCGCGGCTCCGGCCACAGGGGCCCAGCGTCGTCCGGCGCCGCGTACTGCGAGGGTGATGAGGGCGCCGAGCAGCGGGAGCAGGGGCAGCAGGTAGCGCGGCTCGCCAAACGCGAGTTCGTGGCCGACTGCGTCGGTGAGGTAGGAGGAGGCGCCGATCATCACGAGGACGCCAACGGTCATCGCGGCGTAGACGGTGAGCTCCGCCAGGCGGGTGCGCAGCGCGTGGCGTGCCGCGATCAGCTCGCGGGCGCATAGCAGCGCGAGAGCGGCGGCTGGTATGAGCGCGAGGTTCTCGACCCAGGCGGGGAACATGGTGTCCATCCAGCCGTAGAGGCCGACGGACCGGTCGAACCAGATGTCCTTGAAGGTCACGATCCCGGCGAAGTAGTTGGTCATGCCGGGTAGCCGCGGCAGGTACATCTGCCAGATGTAGCTGAGCTCGTGGTACAGCGACTGTGCGGTGAGCACGCCGGCGCTTCCCGAGAGGATCCCGAGCGCCGGATGGTGGGAGAGGATGTTGCGCAGCACGTACAGGCTCACGGGCGAGACTCCGATCGCGGCCGCGATCGCGGGTGAGATCAGCGCCCGGCGTCCGCTGGATCTGGCTTCGCGTGCGCCGAGCACGGCGAGGCCGGTGAACACGCCGATCGCGAACCCGATGAAGTTGAGCTTGGTCAGGAACCCGACCGCGATCAGGACCCCGAGCGCGATCGCCAGGCGCCGGGTGAGCCCGCGGCGAAAGGCGCGCGCCAGGCACAGGAACACAGCGGCGCAGACCGTGAGCAGCATCGTGTCGGGGTTGACGCTGCCGGAGACGAACGCGAACAGCGGCTGCAGCGCGACGCACAGCGCCCCCACCACCACAGCCCACGGCGACCCCGGCAGGACCTCCCGCAGGAACAGGAAGACCAGCAGCGCTGTCAGCGCCCCGAACACAGCCCCGACGAGGCGCATCAGCTGCAGCTGGTCAAGGATGTTGCCCCTTGCCAGGATGTAGGGGATCGTCTGGATCACGTAGTACAGCGGCGGCTCGGACGTCGCCACCCCCGCTTCCCCCGAGCCACGCAACGAGGCGCCCGCATGCACGTCTTCCATCAACGCCCGCTGCTCAGCCACCGAGGAGATCGCCGGCGTCCCCGGCGAGAACACCACACTCCCATAATGCAGGCCGTCCAGCACCAGCGTCTCCTCGCGGGAGTACGTACTGACTTCGTGCCCGTTTTCAGGCAGCGTCCCGTTTTCGGCGAGCTGCTCGACATAGGCGAAGTGCTCGACCTCGTCACGCCCCTGAAACGGCGGCACGATCAGCGACCACGCGCACGCGTTCAGCAGCGCGATCAAAGCGCACACCCAGGCCGCCCTCGGCACCCGCCCGAACACCGCGCCCAGGGATGCCCGTCGTGACCGTATCGGTGGGGCGGAGGCCCCTTCTTCATCACGTTCGCTCGAGCGCGACTCCCTGAGCGCCAGTCCGATCGCGAGTACCCCCATCGCGGCGACTAGCGCGGCTATCAGCAGCGCCACCCATGTACCGCTGAGAGCGTGGCCGATCCCCATGTGCCTCGCCACCGCCAGGACTCGAGACCACCACGAACCCCGCCCGCCCGCCAGATATTCCACCCCCACCCTCCCCCCGAACTGTTGCCCGCCGCGTGTTACCGTCGCCTCGCGCGCAGGCGTATGAACTCCCCAGAATTGGATCGGCTCGCTGTTCGGTCCAAGATCGATGCAGAGCGTGACGGGCGAGGCGGGCTGCTTCAACGGCGTGATCGGCACCGTCACCGACCTGCCCGTCCAATCGGGGCCCCGACCGCCTTCCGCGAGAACCTGCGCGCCTGAGGATGCCACCACCCGGACTCGCGACCCGTAATACGCCACTAGAGAGAGGCGGATCGCGGACACCCCGGCCGGCCACGCTTCGTTGGCCTGACAGGCAACCACATCGCCATTGGCTGTAACCAACTGCGTGTCGGTTCTCGTGCCCACTCCCACGACACGCACTGGAGAGCGCGTGAGCGTCAGAGCGCCCACGGCAAGAATGAGCGCGATGCCCACGCCGAGGGTCGCCTTGACGTTCTTCACAGCTCATTGGGAGCGCTTCAAGTGCGCGCGTAGGTGGCGACGAGCTGACCGTACGGAGGCTTTGTCTCGCTGAGTTGGGCGAACAACGAGTTGTCGCTGAAGCCAGGTCGGAGTGAAAGCCTGCTCGGTGCGGCGAACAGCATGAGCACGTAGTCCCCGCTCGTTCGTCCCGCCGGGCAGACCGAGTACCTCGAGTCGCCGCTCGCGCTGCGCCCAAGGATCGCGCCCGGCGGCAGCCTGCCGGCGGCGAGCTTGTGCAGGGTGGGTTTCATGCCGGCCACCGCCCACAGCACCGAGATCTTCTCGCGGACAGCACTTTCAGATAGATGCACCCGCGTGAGGGAGAGCATCACGAGGAGAAGCTCCCGAGTGGAGGGAGGGACGGAGCTCCAATGAAGCGGCAGGGAGACGTCCTGCCCGTCGCAGGTGTAACGGCGAGGGATCGCCTGGTTACCCGCCAGGGCCGGGCTGGCAAGTTCGATGCTGGGGGGCCTTCCGCTCGACGCAGCCGTGGCGGATGACGAGTCCGAGCCGCCGTAGCTGCAGCCCGTGAGTGCAAGCGCTGCGAGCACCAGGCTGCACGTGATCGCGTTTGAGATCGCTCGCATCGGCGCTCTAGGCTCGAAGGTAAGAGGTGAAGAGCTGACCATAGGGAGGCCTGATCCGGCTGAGCTCGGCGAACAGGGCTTCGTCTGTGAAGCCCGGATGCGGTGAAAGCTTGCGCGGCGAGGCGAACAGCGCGATCATGTACGTCTGGCGTGTTTTCGTCGTCGGGCAGATCGAGTAGCCCGAGCTGCCCTGCGGGTTGCGCCCGAGGATCGCTCCGCTTGGCAGCTTGCCGGGGGCAAGCTGATGAATGGTCGGAGGCAGGCCCGCCACCGCCCACTCAGGCACGATCGCCTCGCGCACCGCATTTCCCGTCACGTGCACGGGCGTCAGGGTGAACATCAGCAGGAGCAGTTCCTTGGTCCCGAGAGGGACGGGTTTCCACTGCAGGGGCAGGGCGACGTCCTTCCCTGTGCAGGTGTAGCGGGCCGGGATCGCTTCGCTGCCACTGGCTATGGCAGGGCTCGTGAGCGTGATCGTCCGCAGCTTGGCGGCGGGGGTGCGCGCCGTGGAGCTCGAGCCGCCACCGCCGCATCCGGCCAGTGCAAGCGCTGCGAGCAGGACGCTGCTCGTCATCGCATTCGAGATTGATCGCATCGGCGCTCCTTCTCCGGGCTGATATGCCCTGATTGGCACGACAGGAACGCCACGCTACATGCACGTAGTTCGAATTCCAAGCGATTCGAGAAACTGTCTCCGACCAGCCGGAATGGCCCGTCAGACGGCGCTCGAGGGCGGTCCGGAGGCCTATTCGACCTCGGCCACCGAGCGCGGTCCGTGCCCGACGTACTTCGCCGTCGGCCTGATCAGCTTCGCCTCGCGCTTCTGCTCGAGGATGTGCGCCGACCAGCCGGCGACGCGCGCGCACGTGAACATCGGCGTGAACAGGTCCGGTGGCACTTCGGCGAGGTCGAGGACCACGGCCGACCAGAACTCGACGTTCGTCGCGAGCACGCGGTCGGGCCGGCGCGCGTGCAGCTCGGCGAGCGCCGCCTTCTCCAGCGCCTCCGCTGCCTCGAAGCGGGGCGAGCCAAGTTCCCGGCAGGTCCTGCGCAGAACCCGCGCGCGCGGGTCTTCGGCGCGGTAGATGCGGTGGCCGAAGCCCATCAGGCGATCACCGCGGTCGAGCGCGTCCGACACCCACTTCTCCGCGTTGCCGCTCGCTTCGACTTCCTCGAGCATCTTCAGCACGCGCGACGGGGCGCCGCCGTGCAGTGGGCCAGAGAGCGCGCCCACGGCGGCGGACATCGCCGCGGCGACGTCGGCGCCCGTCGAGGCAACCACCCGGGCAGTGAAGGTGGAGGCGTTCATGCCGTGCTCGGCGGCCGACACCCAGTAGGCGTCGATCGCCTTGACGTGGTCGGGGTCCGCCTCGCCGCGCCAGCGGATCATGAAGCGCTCGGGGATCGTGCGTCCTTCGTCGATCTCAGACTGGGGCACGGGCGGCTGGCCGGCTTCGCGCGCGGACTGCGCGACGAAGGACAGGGCCATCACCGAGGCGCGTGCGAGGTTGTCGCGGGCCTCCTCGTCGGTGATGTCGATCAGCTGTCCGAAGCCCCACTCCGGCGCGAGCATCGCCAGGGCGGACTGGACGTCCACGCGATGGTCGCCCGAACGCACGGTGAGCGCATGCGGTTCGGCGGGGGGCAGGCCCGGCTTGAAGCGACCGTCGACCAGCAGGCCCCACACCTGCTCGTAGGGGACCGCGCCGACCAGGTTCTCGATGTCGACTCCCCGGTAGCGCAGTGCGCCACCCTCTTTGTCGGGCTCCGCTATCTCGGTGGCGAAGGCGACGACTCCTTCGAGGCCCGACTGGACCTCGGGTGCTGACTGAACCGCGCTCATGGCACTCTCTTTCTGGGCTTGAAGGTGTGGGTGGCCCGCCCGCCCGGGCTGCCTTGTGGGCAGGTCCATATCGTCGCAGGAATGCCAGCGCGAGTAGGCTCCCGTCCAGCGGACGCCCACCCGCCCGCTCATCCGCCCAGTCGTCCCCGAGGAGGAGCCGTGTCCGACAGCGATCTGATGTTCCGTCCCGCGACCGAGCTCGCGGGGATGGTGCGCTCGGGGAAGATCTCGGCGCGGGAGCTGGTCGAGATCTCGCTCGAACGGATCGAGGAGCTCAACCCGGCCCTGAACGCGTTCGTCCAGGTCGACGGCGAGCGGGCGCTCGCCACGGCCGACGCGATCGGCCCCGGCGACGAGCGCCCGTTCGCGGGGGTGCCGGTCGCGGTCAAGAACAACCGCCCGGTGAAGGGGTTGCGCCTCACATACGGCTGCTCGCTGATGGCCGACTTCGTCTGCGACTACGACCACAATGTCACGCGGCGCCTGAAGGACGCCGGGTTCGTGATCGTGGGCACCACGACGCTCCCCGAGTACGGCATCCTGCCGACGACCGAGGCGCGCATCTTCGGGCCGACGCGCAACCCGTGGGACCTGGAGCGCACGCCCGGCGGCTCTTCCGGCGGGGCCGCCGCGGCCGTGGCCAGCGGCATGCTGCCCGTCGCCCACGGCAACGACGGTGGCGGCTCGGTCCGCATCCCCGCCGCCTGCTGCGGCCTGGTGGGGCTGAAGCCCGCACGTGGGCGCATCTCCGCGGCCCCCGAGCTGGGCGACTCCTCGCTCGGGATCGACGGCATGCTCACGCGCACCGTCGCCGACACCGCGGCGATCCTCGACGTCCTCGCCGGCTACGAGCCGGGCGACGCCACCTGGGCGCCGCCGCCGACCGAGCCGTTCGCGCACAGCGCCGCCCGCGCCCCCGGCCGGCTGCGGATCGCGGCCACGACGCTGCCTCCGGTCTCGGACGCCGTCGTCGACCCGATGTGCGTTCAGGCCGTGAACGACGCTGTCGAGCTGCTGCGCTCGCTCGGGCACGAGGTGGAGGAGGTCGCCCCGCCCTGGCAGGCGGATGGGCTGCGAGAGCTGTTCGGCGCGGTCTTCTCCAACCACATCGCCCTTTCGATCGGCTACTCCGGAATGGTCGCCGGGCGCGGGGCGGGTGGGATCTCGGAAGATGACATGGAGCCGATGAGCTGGGCGATCTTCTCCATGATCCAGAAAATGAGCGCCATCGAGGGCATGGGGGCGGCCGTGCAGCTGCAGTCCTTCGCGCGGCGCCTAGTCGCCTTCCTCGCACCCTACGACGCGCTGCTCACGCCCGCGCTCGCCGAGCGCCCGCTCCCGCTGGGGACGCTGGACACGGCCGCGCCCGAACCGATGTCGACGTTCACCCGCTCGGGCCTGTTCACGCCGTTCACACCGGTGTTCAACGCCTCCGGCCAGCCGGGGATCTCGCTGCCGTTGTTCGAGGGCAAGGACGGGCTGCCGCTGGGGGTGCAGATCGTCGGACGCCCGGCCGGCGAGGGCGCGCTGCTGGCGCTCGCCGGCCAGCTGGAAGAGGCTCGGCCGTGGGCGGAGCGGCGGCCGGCAATCGCCCAGACCGTCGCCGACTGACGGACCTACGCCGCTCAGCCGCTGCCGAGCACCGCGGCCATGCGCTGTGGCCTGACCCCGAGCCCTTCCGCGTCGGCGGCGCCGCGCGCGGAGGTCATCGCCGTCTCCATCAGCTCGGCCTCGTCCCAGGTGGCGAACACGCGCGAGCCGCCCACGCGCTCGAGCACGCGCAGGGCGCGCGAGACGATCGGGGTGGGCACGTGCAGCAACGGCCGCCTGCGGTTCAGCGAGCGCAGGAGCGTGCGCACGATGTCAGCGTGGCTGAGCGTCTCCGGCCCGGCCAGCTCGTAGCGCTCGCGGGGCTCTTCGCCTGGCGCGCGCAGCGCGGCGATCACGCAGCCGGCGACGTCCTCCGCCCAGATCGGCTGGAAGGCGGCGCGGCCCCGTCCGGAGACGGGCATCACCGGCAGCAGCGCCAGGCGCTCCAGCAGCGTCAGCCAGGGGTCGCCGGGGGCGTACACGATCGACGGCGCGAACACGATCGAGCGCAGGTCCGCCTCGCGCACCGCCTGCTCGGCCAGGGCCTTGGCGCGCAGGCAGCGCGTGCGGTGGTGGGTGGAGGCGCCCAGCGCCGAGAAGAACACGAAGCGCTCCACGCCCTGGCGCTCTGCCGCCTCGACCATCCGCCAGGTGGCGATGCCGTTGAGCTCCTCGATCGACCCCCGTGGCTGGTCGCGGATCGCGGCCGCCAGGTGCACGACCGTCTGCACGCCGCGCAGGGCGTTGCGGAAGGACGGCGGGTCGGTGAGGTCCCCCAGCGCGATCTGCACGCGCACGCGCTGCGCGCCCAGCCGCCGAGGGTCGCGCACCAGGCAGCGGATCTCGGCGCCTTCGCCCAGCAGGCGGGGAAGCAGCGCGGAGCCCACCAGGCCGGTCGCGCCGGTAAGCAGCAGCATGCTTCGTACAATATGCCTCTCCCTCAACGGGAGCCCACGCAAACCGACCCAAGAAAGAAGCGAATGGCCTACGTGATCGCCGAGCCGTGCATCGGCACCAAGGACAACTCCTGTGTCGAGGTGTGCCCCGTGGACTGCATCCACCCGACGCCCGACGAGCCCGGATACGACGCGGCCGAGATGCTCTACATCGACCCCGAGGAGTGCATCGACTGCGACGCGTGCGTCGAGGCCTGTCCGGTGGACGCGTGCTTCGCCGAGGACCAGCTCCCGGAGGAGTGGCAGAGGTACACGCAGATCAACGCCGAGTACTTCGCCAACAGCCGGTAGATCGCGCCTGCCCGCGGGCGGCGCCGGCGCGACCGGCTCAGCCGTAGTAGCGGGCGATGACTTGTAGTTGGCTGAGGGTGTCGTGTGCGAGGAAGAGGGTGATGATTGCGGCTCCGGCTACGGGGGCCCAGCGTCGGCCGGCGCCGCGTATGGCGAGGGTGATGAGGGCGCCGAGCAGGGGGAGCAGGGGCAGGAGGTAGCGTGGCTCACCAAACGCGTACTTGTGTCCGAGGATGTCGGTGATGTATGAGGAGGCGCCGATCATGGCGAGGACGCCGACGGTCATGGTGGTGTAGACGGTGAGCTCGGCTAGGCGGGCGCGGAGGGCGTGGCGTGCTGTGATGAGCTCGTGGGCGCATAGCAGCGCGAGGGCGGCGGCTGGTATGAGCGCGAGGTTCTCGACCCATTCGGGGAACGTGGTGTCCATCCAGCCGTAGAGGCCGACGGACCGGTCGAACCAGATGTCCCTGTATGTCGTCAGTCCCTTGAAGTAGTGGGTCATGCCGGGCAGGCGTGGCAGCCACATCTGCCAGATGTAGCTGAGCTCGTGCAGCAGCGACTGCGCGGTGAGCAGGCCGGCGCTCCCCGAGAGGATCCCGAGCGCCGGGTGGTGGGAGAGGATGTTGCGCAGCACGTAGAGCATCGTCGGTGAGACCCCGATCGCGGCGGCGATCGCGGGCGAGATCAGCGCCCGGCGCCCGCCGGCTCTCACTTCGCGTGCGGCGAGCACCGCGAGGCCCGCGAACACGCCGAGAGCGAGGCCGATGAAGTTGAGCTTGGTCAGGAACCCGAGGGCGATCAGGACCCCGAGCGTGAGCGCGCGGCGCCGGCTCAGCCCTCGGCGAAACGCGCGTGCCAGGCACAGGAACACGGCCGCTGAGACCGTGAGCAGCATCGTGTCGGGGTTGACGCTGGCGGAGATGAACGCGAACAGCGGCTGCAGCGCGACACATAGCGCCCCGACCGTCGCGGCCCACGGCGAGCCCGGCAGGATCTCGCGCAGGAACAGGAAGACCAGCAGCGCGGTCAGCGCCCCGAACACAGCCCCGACGAGGCGCATCAGCTGCAGCTGGTCGAGGATGTTGCCCCTTGCCAGGAGGTAGGGGATCGTCTGGATCGCGTAGTACAGCGGCGGCTCGGACGTCGCCACCCCCGCTTCCCCGGAGCCCTGCAGCGACGCGCCCGCGTGCACGTCTTGCATCAGCGTCCGCTGCTCAGCCACCGAGGAGATCGCCGGCGTCTGCGGCGAGAACACCACACTCCCATAATGCAGCCCCTGCAACACAAGCGTCTCCTCACGAGAGTGCCTACCGATTTCGTGTCCGTTCTCGGGGAGCGTCCCGTTTTCGGCGAGCTGCTCGACATAGGCGAAGTGATCGACCTCGTCACGCCCCTGGAACGGCGGCACGATCAGCGACCACGCGCACGCGTTCAGGAGCGCGATCAAAGCGCACACCCAGGCCGCTCTCGGCACCCGCCCGAACACCGCGACGAGGAAGCCCTGCCCCGAGCGCGTCCGTGGGGCCGGAGCCTCTTCTTCATCAGGTTCGCTCGACCGCGACTCCCTGAGCGCCAGTCCTATCGCGAGCACCCCCACCGCGGCGACTAGCGCGGCTATCAGCAGCGCCACCCAAGTCCCCGTGAGGGCGTGCCCGATCCCCATGTGCCTCGCCACCGCCAGGATGCGAGACCACCACGAACCCCGCCCGCCCGCCAGATATTCCACGCCCACCCTCCCCGTGAGCCTTTCCCCGGCGCCAGATACCGCCGCTACCCGTGCCGGCGCGTGAATCCCCGCGAAGATGATCGGCTCGCTGGTCGGGCGGAGGTCGATGCAGAGCGTGACGGGCGAGGCGGCCTGCTTCAACGGCGTGACCGGCACCGTCACCGAGCCGGTCGTCCAACCGGGGCCGCGACTGCCTTCCGTGAGCACCCCCCCACCGGAGGATGCCACCACCCGGAGCCCAGACCCATATCCCGCCCCGAGCGAGAGACGGATCGCGGACACGCCGGCGGGCAGCGCTTCGCCGCCCTGGCAGACTTCGACGGCTTCGGTGGCGATCGCCAAGATGGTGCCCGTCGATCTCGTGCCCACCCGCACGACGCGCGGTGGCGCGCGCGTGAGCGTCAGAGCGCCGGCGGCCATGATGAGCGCGACGCCCACGCCGAGCGTCGCCCCCACATCCCTCACAGCCCTCCTGCCCACACCAGCAGCCCTCCGGTGATGGGCGCCTGCCAAGACGACTCCCATGTCAGCCGTAGAAGCGCGAGACGACCAGCAGCTGGCTGAAGATGTCCTGGGCCAGGAACAGGACCACGATCAGCGCTCCGGCGGCCGGTCCCCAGCGCCTGCCGGCTCCACGCGCTGCGAGGGCGAGCATGACGGCCGCGAGCGGCAGCAGCGGCAGCAGGTAGCGAGGTTGGGCGTACCCCGCTCCTTCGACGACTCGGTGCAGGTGGGAGTCCTGCCCGATCAGCGCCATCAGCCCGGCGCTCATGACGAGGTAGACGAGGAGCTCGGACAGGCGCGCCCGCAGCGCGGACCGGCTCACGATCAACGCGCGCAGGGCGAGGATCGCGATCAGCCCCGCCGGGATCAGCGCGAGGTTGTACACCCAAACGGGGAACGTCGTGTCAAGCCAGCCATAGAGTCCCACGGCTCTGTCGAACCACAGCTGGCGGATGGTGGACAGGCCCGGGAGGTAGTTGACCATCCCGGGCAGCCGGGGCAGGTAGAGCTGCCAGACGTAGACGACGTCGCTTAGGATCGATTCCCGCCCGCTCGTGAGGTGGACAGCGCTCGAGACGATGCCCAGCGTGGGATGGTGCTCGAGCAGGTTGCGCGCGACGTACGCGCAGACGGGGCTCACGGCGATCGCCATCGCGAACGCCATCGGGCCGAGGGCGCGTCTGCGTCGATGCTCGCCGTCGCGGACCCCGCGCAGGCCGAGCACGACGAGGCCGAGCATCAGGCCGGGAGCCAGCCCCACGAAGTTGACCTTGGTCAGGAATCCGGCGGCGATCAGGACGCCGGTCGCGATCGCCAGCCTGCGCGTGAGCCCGTGCCTGAATGCGCGCGCGAGGCAGTAGAAGACGGCGGCCGAGACGGCGCAGAGCATCGCGTCCGGGGTCACCACGCCGGAGGTGAAGCCGAGCAGCGGCGTGAGCGCGGCCGCGAGGCCGCCGACGGTCCAGGCCCACCGGACGCGGGGGAGGGCCTCGCGGACGAACAGGAACGTGAACAGCGCCGTCAGCCCCGCCATCAACGCGCTCAGCAGCCGCATCAGCTCCAGTTGGTCGAGCAGCGTGCCTCCCGATCCCAGGTCGTAGGGGATCGCCTCCAACGCGTAGTACAGCGGCGGCTCGGCCGCTGCCACCCCGGCCCCTCCACCACCGATCCGGCTCAGCGGTTGCGAGAGGCCTTCCCGCAGCTGCCGCTGCGCCGCTCGCGAGGAGATCGTCTGGAGTTCGGGATGCCAGCGGACTTCCGGCGCGTGCAGGTCCAGCAGGATGGCGCTCTCCTCGGGGGAGAAGTTGTCGAGGCTGGACGTGGGCAGGCGGCCGGTCTCGGCCAGCAACTGCACGTAGGCGAAGTGCGACGGTTCGTCAGGAGCCTGGAAGGGCGGCGTGACGAGCGACCAGCATGCTGCGCTCACGGTGGCGACCAGCGCGCACGTCCACGCGGCTCGCGGGACGCGCCGCAGCGCCCTGCCGGGAGGACCGAACAGCCGCATGGTCGGTCCGCCGCCGCGCGCTGGGCGGCGCTGCTGCTCCTCTCCTCCGGTCGGCCTCGACCTCCCGACCAAGCGCCTCCTCGTGGACGGTCTCGCCGACCTCTCGGCAGGCGGTGTCACGGTCGTGCGCCCGCTCATCTCAGCTCCCGCAGGACCAGGCGCGATGCGAGGGCGGACAGGACGATCATGAGCGCGATCAGCGCGTAAGCGCCCCAGGCGCCGCTCGGGGCGTGGGCGATGCCCATGTGAGACGCCACGGAGGAGGCGAGGGACAGCCACGAGCGCGGGCCCGGGCGCAGGTATTCCATCCGCAGCAGGACGGCCTGACCGCCGGTGGGCGTCCGCGTTTGCGCCCCGTTGACCTGGATCGGTTCCACGGCCGCCCCGATCGCTGTGCAGATCCGCGGGTCCGGGATCGTTCGCCCCACGCGCCCGACCGGCACGGTGACGGTTTCGTCGACCCCCCATCCGGCGTCCCGCGAGCCTTCGGTGACGACCGTCGAGCCCGACAGCACCCTGAGGCCGACCCTGGGGCCGATGTTCGCCGACAGCGAGACGCGAATCGCGGTGGTGCCCTGGGGCAGCGCCCCGCCGGCCTGGCATCTGGCTTCGCTGCCGTGGATGAACGTGACGGCGAAGTTGGCCGGGATTCCGTTCGTCCCGGCGACGGTCAGCGGCGCGCGCGACAGCACGACACCGAGCGCTATCGCCATCACCGTGAGCCCCGCGGCGAGTGCGAGCCGCACGCGGCCCATCAGTCGCGGCGCAGCCCGAGGATGCTGAGCAGGAACGACGTGAACACGATCTGGATGCCGAGCACCAGCAGCGTGGCGGCGAAGATCGCCACGCGTTCCTGGGAGAGGCTGCCGAAGCCGCGGGCGATCCAGTCGAGCAGGATCACGAGCATCATCGCCAGGCCGGCCAGCGCGACTGCGCCGCCCGCCATCAGCCCGTGCTCGAGGCGCAGGCGCTCGCGCGCGCGGTCGAACCAGGCGTCACGCTCGCCCATGAAGTACGTCGCGTAGGCGTGCGCACACAGGCCGAGGCCGACGAGCTGGGCACCGACGATCAGCAGCAGCGAGCCGCCGATCAGCGTGTGCAGGTCCCACTGGCGCTGGAGGAGGTCGACGTGCGCGAGCACCGTCAGCGACGTGAGCCCGCCGAGCGCGGCCATCAGCGCGCCGGGCAGGATGAACAGGTGGTTGGGCGAGTGCAGCAGCAGGAAGCGCAGGTGGCGCCAGCCGTCGCGGAAGCTGGAGAGCTTCGACTCGCCGCCGCGCGGGTGGTACTCGATCGGGATCTCGCGGATGTCGAGCTCCTCCTTGGCCGCGCGGACGATCATCTCCGACGCGAACTCCATGCCGGTGGTGCGCAGCTCGAGCACCTCCAGGCGATCGCGCCGGAAGCCCCGCATGCCGCAGTGCGCGTCGTTGACGCCCGTGTGGAACAGCAGGTTCAACAAGCGCGAGAGCAGCGGGTTGCCGATGTAGCGGTGATGCCAGGGCATCGCGCCCGGCTGGATGTTGCGCATGCGATCGCCGACGATCATGTCCGCGCCGTCCTGCAGCTCGGCCAGGAACCTGGGGATCTCGGCGAAGTCGTATGTCAGGTCGGCGTCCGCCATCACGATGTACTCGCCGCGCGCAGCCGCGAAGCCCGCGCGGTAGGCGCTGCCGTAGCCGCGCACCGGTTGGCGCACGACGCGGGCGCCCGCGCTCTCGGCCAGCTCTGCGCTGCCGTCCTCCGAGCCGTTGTCGGCGACGATCACCTCACCCGCTATCTCCGCCCCCGCCATCGCTCCCAGCGCCGAGGTCACGCACAGCTCGATGTTCTGCGCCTCGTTCAGACAGGGGATCACCACCGAGAGGAGCAGGTGGGAGCCGTCGCGCTCCGCGACCGCATCTTGGCTCTCGGTGGTGGTCGTGCTCATCGAGTGGGCCCACGTGATCTCGATACCGCGCCGGCGAGCCGTCCCGCGGGCGGCGGTCTTTTCTGGATAGCTGAACTCCGGCCACTATCTCGGTGTGCCGTGGGACCGTCAAGGCGGGACACCGGAGGCCGTGAAGCGCGTCCGCTCACCCCGGGCGTTCGCTCGTTGACATTGCCCTGCAAAGGGCGATGTTCCAGATGTGGAGAATCGCGATACGACCCGCTGGGTCAGCTGGAGACGAAGCGCGACGTCTGCGCGTATGTCTCCGACAGCACGTCGAAAACCGGCACCTCGGGGATCGCCTCTTCCATGAGCGCCCGCAGCTGCGCCGAGTCGAAGCGGTGCGACTGGGGCGCCACCGGATTGACCGTGATCGCCTCGAGCTCGATCGCGTTCAGGGTCTGGAGCTGGACGCCCTGGCGGCGGTACCACTCGGGGCCGCGCTCGGACAGGAACACTCTCGTGGGGTCGGACACGACGAGCACGAGCTCGCGCCGGTGTCTGTGCAGTGGCTGCAGGAGACCGCGCAGGAACCCGTCCGGCAGCGCTCCCGCGACGATCAGCCAGCGCGCGCTCGGGTTCGTGTCGAGCATCTTTGCGATCCGCTCGTCGGCGGCGGAGAGGACGAAGCGCGGCGGCAGCGCGACCGGCTCGAAGTCCTCGCCCACGAGCACGCTCGCTCGGGTGCCGTTGGCCGGCTCGCCGCCGCTGGCCGCCTGGTCGCGATCAGCTGCCCCCTCGGTGCCCGTCTCCGCCAGCTCCCGCAGCCGCCGCCCAGCCTCGGACCCGCCGTCCACCGTCGGCAGTCGCACGAGGTCGACCGCGTCCCTGGTCTTCGACACCACCTCGGCGATGTCGCTATCGAGAACCGCGCCGGTGGACATGACCAGGCCGTCGGCCACGTCCGGCGAGGACGCCGCGCGGCGGTCGACCGCGCCGTCGATCAGCACCTGCTCGGCGCCGTACGCGAGCATCGCGTCGCTGACCGCGCGCACGTCCGCGGCGGCGCTCGGGCCCGCGACCTCGATCGCCCCGGCGCCCCCCAGACGCGCGATCAGCACGGTGCCCAGGGGGGTGCGCACTCCCGTGTCCTCCAGCAGCTCATACGGAATGGTGCTCGCCCGCAGCAGGACATCGGTGGTTGCGACGATGCTCCCCGCGGGCAGGCGCACGCGGGGCTTCTCGATGCGCGAGTCG
This sequence comes from uncultured Solirubrobacteraceae bacterium, assembly GCA_963805745.1. Classification (GTDB taxonomy): domain Bacteria; phylum Actinomycetota; class Thermoleophilia; order Solirubrobacterales; family Solirubrobacteraceae; genus Palsa-744. The sequence goes on along the minus strand of CAWDVD010000002.1, from coordinate 946,460 downwards.
ATCACGTCGCGCTCCTCGCCGTCGCGCCCCACGGACGTCACGCCCACGCGCCGGCCCTCGACCTCCAGCTCGCTCAGCAGCGCCGCCAGAGCCTCCGTCTTGCCGGTGTTCTTGGCCAGGCCCACCAGTGCCAGGCGCCTGGTGGAAGCCGTCAGCTGACTGAGCATTCGCCGGATCAGGCCGGCGCGGACTGCGCGGCCGGGTGAGCGTGGCCGCCCGACTCGTTCCGCGCGACCAGCTCGCGCACGATGAACGTCGCCAGGTGCTGCGGTTCGGTGCCCTTGGAGAAGCCCGCGTCGTAGCCGAGCTCCTTGGCCAGCTCGTTGGACACGCGCGGGCCGCCGCACGCGAGGATCATGCTGCCGCGGCGGCCCTCGGCCTCGACCATCTCCACCAGCTCGGTCAGGTTGTGGACGTGCAGGTTCTGCTGTGTCACCGTCTGGGAAACCAGGATCGCGTCGGCGCCGACCTCGATCGCCCGGGAGACCAGCACGCTGTTGGGCACCTGGCTGCCGAGGTTGTACGTCTGGAAGCAGCGGTAGCCCTCCAGGCCGTGGTGGCCGTGGTAGCCCTTGAGGTTGAGCATCGCGTCGATCCCCACGCTGTGCGTGTCAGAGCCGGTGCTCGCGCCGACGACCACGATCTTGCGTCCGACGTGCTCCTGCGCGAAGCGCTCGACCTCGTCCTCGCTCATGTACTCGATGTCGAAGCCCTCGCCCTGCAGCGCCGCGAAGTCGACGCTCTGCGTGCAGCGGCCGTACATCACGAAGTACGTGTAGCCCTCGGTCAGCTGCTCGTAGTGGACGACCTCGGGCTCGGAGAAGCCCATGTTGGCGGCCAGCTCAAGCGCGGCCTTGCGCGCGGCCAGCGAGTAGGGGACGGGGAGCGTGAAGCTCACCTGCACGAGGCCGTCGCCCAGGTGGTCGGCGTATGGCCGCACGGCCGACAGGTCCACGGCGTCACGCATCGGTTGCCTCGTGCCGGACAGACTCATGCATAAGTGGCCTCGCGCATCAGCTCCACGACCGGGTTGAAGTACCCCTCCTCCGTGTCGACGATCCCCTCGATGCCGCGGCCGTCGTCGAGCCTGCGGCTGACGTCGCCGAACGTCGCGTCCTCGATCGCCTTGAACAGGCCGATCTGCGCGATCCGCTCGAGCAGCTCGTGCGCGCCCGCGAGCACCTCCTGGGCCCTGGTCTGGATGATGCCGCCGCGCTTGAACTCGATCTCCTCGCCCAGGTCGCGCGCGGCGTTGAACACGTAGCCGACGTTCTGCAGGCCGAGCACGCGGTCGTGGATGTGGGGCGTGAAGATCCCCTCCGTGGGCACGCCGATCGTCTGGATGCCCTGGCCGGTGGCGATCGTGACGAGGTTGAACAGCGTGTCGGCGGCGTGCGTGCGGAACAGGTTGCCGTCCATGTGGCGGGTGGGGGGCATGTACTTGACGGGGCAGTCGGGGAACAGCTCGCGCGTGAGCTGCGCCTGCGCCCACTCGTACAGCAGGCCGTTGGTGACGGGCACGTCGATCTCGAACGCGTCGCCCAGCGCGATCTGCGCGTCGGGCACGCCCGAGTCGCGCGCCAGCTGGTGGTTGATGAACTGCGACGCGGTCACCGTGTGGGCCGCCTCGATCGCGTCCGCCGTGCGCAGGTAGTTGTCCTCGCCGGTGTTGATGACCACGCCGAAGTGGCCGTTGATCATGCGCGAGACGCGCTGGTCGATCAGGCCGCGCACGATGTTGATGTCGCGGTAGAGGATCCCGTAGAGGGCGTCGTTGACCATGTTGTCGAAGCCCTCCCACGCGCCCATCGCCGCGATCTCCGACATGCACAGACCCGAGCAGAAGCTCGACAGGCGCACGTAGCGCGCGTGCGACTCGGACCACTCGTCCATCGCCTCGCGCATGATGCGGAAGTTCGCCTGGGTGGCGAACGTCCCCCCGTAGCCCTCGGTGGTGGGGCCGTAGGGGACGTAGTCGAGCAGGCTCTGCGCCGTCGAGCGGATGACCGCGATGATGTCCCCGCCGGCCTCTGCCACGGCCTTGGCGTGCACGACGTCCTCGTACACGTCTCCCGTCGCTGTCAGCACGTAGCGAAACGGCGTCGGGGTCTCGCCCAGGCGCTCGCGCATCGCCCGGCGCTCGTCGAAGCGGGCGGAGATCTCGCGCAGGCGCGTCGCGCACTCGTCCGTGACGCGCTCGTGGATCGCGCCCTCCTCGGCCAGCTCCCCTTCCGGGGACGATGCCAGCGCGAACAGGTCGAGATCCCCCGCGCTGACCGCCTCCGCTATCTGCTGCGGCTTGCGGCCGGTCTGGAGCATGGCGTTGCCGATCCAGTGAGCGATACCGCGGCCGAGGCCGCCACCATCGTGAACATGGTCCACGACCACGTTCGGCAGCGGCGCGTCCAGCTCGTTGGCGCCGTCGATGCCGAGCAGGCGCGTGACGCTGCGCTCGACCGACACGGTCGTGCGCCCGGCGATCTGCTCGGCGACCTGGTCGGCGATCTGCTTGGCAGCCGCGCGGCAGGCGCTCACAACGCCGGGGTCGAGATCGAGCTTCGACTGCGCAGCCGCCCCGCCCGTGCCACTCATCGCAGGTCCTTGACGATCGGGAACGGGATGACCTCGCGCAGCGTGTCGCGTTCGGTGAGGATCATCACAAGGCGGTCGACGCCCATGCCGCCGCCGGCGGTGGGCGAGTAGCCGTACTCCAACGCGCGCGTGTACTCCTCGTCGTTGGGGTGGGGCACGTCGCCGTCGTCCACGGCGCGGCGCTTGCGCTGGTCGACGAAGCGCTGCCACTCGTCGACCGGGTCGTTCAGCTCGGTGTCGCCGCTGACGAGCTCGATGCCGCCGATGACCGCGTCGAAGTGCTCGCCAAGCTCCGGGTGGACCGAGTGGCGCTTGGTGATCGGGAAGGGCTCCAGCGGGAAGTCGAACACGTGCGTGGGCTGGTTGATCGTGTGCTCGATCTTCTCCGAGTAGATGTCCGCGACCACGTCCGCCCAGCTGGCGGCGGGGTCGAGCGGCTCGTCGAGCACCTCCGCGAGCTGCTCGCGCGTGGACTCCATGAAGTCCAGGCCCGTGCGCTCGAGGATCAGCTCGCGCATGGTCACGCGGCGCCAGGGCTTGGCCAGGTCGATCTCCTCGCCATTTCTCTTGATCGTCGTGCGCCCGAGCGCCGCCTGGGCGACGTCGCGGAACATCTCTTCGGTCACGGTGGCCACATCGTTGTAATCGGCATACGCGCACATGAACTCGATGATCGTGAACTCGGGGCTGTGCTTGGGGGAGATGCCCTCGTTGCGGAACACCTTGCCCATGTCGTACACGTTCTCCATGCCGCCGACGATGCAGCGGTTGAGGAACAGCTCGACGGAGATGCGCAGGTACAGGTCGCGGTCGAGCGCGTTGTGGTGGGTGGTGAACGGCCGCGAGCCGGCGCCGCCGGCGAGCGACTGCAGCGCGGGCGTTTCGACCTCGACGAAGTTGCGTTCGTTGAGCCACTTGCGGATCTCGAACACGATCCTGTGGCGGGTGATGAACAGCTCGCGCGTGTCCTCGTTGGCGAGCAGGTCGAGCTCGCGGTAGCGGTAGCGGGTGCCGGTGTCGCCGAGCCCGTGGTGGCGGTCCGGCGGCGGGCGCAGCGCCTTGGTCAGCAGCGTGCACTCCAGAACGGCGAGAGTCAGCTGGCCGCGCTTGGTCTTGTAGATGAACCCCTCGACGCCGACGATGTCGCCGATGTCCAGGGCCAGGATGCGGTCGTACGTCTCCTGCCCGAGCTCGTCCAGGCGCACGACGATCTGGATCGAGCCGGACAGGTCGCGCAGGTCCAGGAACGAGGTGTTGGGGTGCTCGCGCCGCGAGATCAGCCGCCCGGCGACGTGGTGGCGCAGCTCGGGGTGCTCGCCGGTTTCCAGCTCGGCGGGGTCGTGCGCGGCGAGCACGTCGGCGATGCGCGCGCGGTCTGTCCACAGGCTGACCGGCGGGTAGGGGTCGACGCCTTCGGCCCGCAGCCGCTCCATCTTGGCGCGGCGCGCGTCGAATTCGACCTGCGTCGCCCGGTCGTCGTGCTCCTCTTGTTGATCCTGTACCGGCATGTCAAAGACGATCCTCTCAGGTGGTGCGCGCTTGTCAAGCGCGCGGCTTGCGGGCCGGCGCGCACGGATGCGCCGTCCCCGGCCGATTGGCCCGGGACTGAGAAGGGCATGTCACTGATCGCGGCGGCCCGGGGGTCAGGCCATCGGCAGCGACATGCCGACAGGTTTCGGGGCTTCCGCGGGCGTGGCGGCGGCTGCGACGCCGGCGGGCGCGACTTCCCCCTCCGCGGACGATGCGACGAGCGGCAGCACGGGCAGCTCGTAGGGGGCCATGGCGATCAGGCCACGGGCGATCTGGCGGATGGCCTGCGAGGCGGGGTCGTCGGGGTCCTCGATCACGAGCGGCACGCCGCTGTCGGCGTGCTCGCGCAGGGGCATCGTGAGGGGGACCCTGCCGAGCAGCGGCACGTCGAGCTCGTCGGCGAGCTCCTGGCCGCCGCCCTCGCCGAAGATCGCGAAGCGCTCGCCGGAGGGGGTGGTGAAGCTGGACATGTTCTCGATCACGCCGCCGATCTCCAGGTCGACCTTGTGCGCCATGTGCGCCGAGCGGCGGGCGACCTTCTGTGCGGTGGCCTGCGGCGTGGTGACGATCATGAACTGCGCCTGCGGCAGCAGCTGTGCGAGCGTCATCGACACGTCGCCGGTGCCGGGGGGGAGATCGACGAGCAGGTAGTCGAGGACGCCCCAGTCGACGTCCTGCAGGAACTGGGTGAGCGCCTTGTGGAGCATCGGACCGCGCCAGACGACGGCGGCGTCCTCCTCGACGAAGAAGCCGATCGACATGACCTTCACGCCGTGAGCCTCGAGCGGGATGATCTTGCGCTCCGCCGACACCGGCGGGCGCGTGGCGCCGAGGCCGTACATGCGGGGGATCGAGTAGCCCCACACGTCCGCGTCGAGCACGCCGACGCGCTTGCCCTCTCCGGTCAGCGCGGCGGCGAGATTGGCGGTGAGCGTGGACTTGCCGACTCCCCCCTTGCCGGAGCCGATGCACAGCACGTTCGAGACCTGCGCGAGCGCCCCGGCGGGCAGGCTGGCGCGGCCGAGCTTCTGCTGCAGCGCGGCCTTCTGCGTGTCGCTGAGCACGTCGAAGTAGACGTTCACGTGCGTCACGCCCTCGAGCGCCGAGACCGCCTGCGCGACGGCGCTCTGGAAATGGTCCTTGATCGGGCAGCCGGGCGTGGTCAGCGAGACGGTCACGTCGACGACCCCGTTGGGGCTGACGTCGATCGCGCGCACCATGTCGAGCTCGACGATCGAGCGGCGCAGCTCGGGGTCGATCACGACCTCGAGCGCCCTGAGGATCTCGTCCCTGTCGGTCATGAGGTCCATTGTGGCAAACCCTGGTCGAGCGGCCCGGGGAGGGCGTCGAGGATGCACCTGGCGAGCAACTCGTCGCCGCTGAAGCGCAGCCGCCCGTAGTCGCCGACCGGGCCGAGCGCCGCGATCCACGCGTCTCGGTCGCCCTGGACGCTGGCCGATCTTCGATCGGTCGTCGACGCGTCGTCCGCCGCCGTGGACGGGTCGTCCTCGGTCGTGGCTGTGTCGTCCGGGCGGTCATCCATCCGCAGACGGCCGTCCTGGATCCGGAAGAGGCGGCGAACGGGCGGCTCGGCGTCCGTGACGAGGGCCTCGAGAGATCCCTCGGGCAGGCCGGTCTCCTCCTCGAGCAGCATCGGCAGCAGGCGCAGCAGGGCGTCGAGGTCGACCCGCTCGCGCGCCTGCGGCGGCGACCACAGGTGGCGCATCCCCCATCGCGCGAGCGCTCCGGCGACGGGGAGCAGCTCGCGGCCCGCGTCGGTGAGTTCGAGCTCGACGCGCGGGGGCATCTCTCTGAAGCGCGTGCGCCGCAGCAGCCCGATCGTGACCATTCGCTGGACGTAGCGCTCGAGCACCCCCGTGCTGACTCCGGGGAGGCGCTTGTGCAGGTGTGTGACGCGCATGGGGCCGTGGGCGAGCTGCAGCACGATCGTGAGCGTCCAGCGATCGCCGGTCGCGGCGAGGGCGCGGGCGAGCGGGGTCCAGGCGCGGTCGGAGCGTGGGTGCAGCTCCGTGTCGATCGGGCCGTCCTCGATTCCCCCTCCGCGGAGCATCTGACCAGACTAGTTCTGGTTATTGGGATAACGCCAGGGAAGCGCTCTTTGTTCCTCACTCGAAGCTCTTTGCCTTTGACATTAAATGACCCGCGGGCGGTGGGGGCCGCCCGCGGGTCGAGGGAGGAGAGGGTGCTACTACTGCCGGCGGGATATGAGGCCGGCAGATCATCCCGACCACCGCTTTTGGCGGCGGCGCCCCGGTCCCTCTCGGCCCGGGCGGGGTAAGCTCGTGGCTCAGACGACGCTCAGGATGCGCTCCTGGACTCGGTTGGCCAGATCGGGCACGAGATCCGGTACGCGATTGGCGAGGTCGCTTCCGCTCTTGGCGAATGCGTCGCGACGCTCCTCCAGGTCGCTGACCGTGCTCTCGATCCTGCGCCGGCGCTGGCGCAGCTGGCGCTCGACGCGGACGCGGGCTTTGCGGACCTCGCGCTCGAGGCGGTTGCGGGCCGTGACGCCGCGGCGCTCGAAGCGGCGAAGCTGGGCCTGGGCCTTGGTGGTGGACGAGTAGGTCGAGATCGTGTCGCTCACGGTGGTGACCACGCGATCGCGGGCGATGAGAGCGGCGCCGACCGGGATCAGCACCGCGCGCTCGGCGTAGTCGCCGAACACGCCCGGCGTCTCACGCGGTGCGCGCGTGGAGCGGGTCTGGGTGGTGGCACGTGCGCTCGAGCGGCGCGTCGTGGAGGCTTTCGCGGAAGCCGGTTTCTTGGCGGCTTTCGCCCGGGCTTTCGACCGGGTGGGGGAAGTTGTGCTTGCGGTTGGCATGTTGGGGCGGTCTCCTGTTTCTTCCTCGCCGTCTGCGAGGAGCGAGATGGGCTTGCGAACACCTGTTTGTACCCCGCTTGGAAGAGATCGTTACAGCGCGATCGTAGCAGACCGCGAAAACCCTGCGGCCATAGGCCATTCAGCCGATCTGCTTGTAACAAGAGGAACATGCGTTCGACCGGGCAGCGGGTAGGCATGTAGCGATGACCCGTCCCAGTCGGGGCCCCGTATCGTGCTTCGACGAGACAGGGGGGCCCCGACCGGGGCCCCCCTGTCTCGCTATTGGTTGGTTGTTGTGGTGTTGGTTATTCGCTTGCGATGACTGCTGCGGCGGCTGCTGTGGATAGTTTGCCGGTGAGGATTGCTGTGTTGTGTCCTGCTGCTGCGGGTAGGCCGAGCTCGGCGTCTACGGCGGGGTCGACTATGCCTGAGAAGGCTCCTCCGCAGCCTTTTGCTTCTGGTGCGGCGAACGAGTTGTTCACGAGGGATCCTCCGGTGAGGGTGAATATCGTGAATGCTTCGTTGAATGATGGTGTGCCGGCGGATCCTTTGATTGGTTTGTTTGGTGCCGGCGGGGAGGTTGTGCCTGTTGTGAGGTTGAGCGTGATCGGCGCGGAGTTCGAGCCGACGTAGCATTCGTTGCCGAGGAAGACGTTGCCGAGTTTGATCTTCACGGGTAGCCCGAGTGCTATTCCTGTTTCGCTGACCAGGTTTTCGGTGTTGATCGTGATGTTGCTGGCGGGGCCCGCGAGTTCGGTTGTCTCGGTTACGCCCGTGATGCCTTCGTTGATCGTTTTTTCGAATTTTTCTTTTTGTTCTTTGTTCAAAAATTCGGGTGCGACGATGTCGAGTAGGCCGCCGGGGACGTACAGCGCTGTTTTGGACAGTGTTTCCCCGTTTTCGGCGCCTACGAATTCCTCTTCTTCTTTGGCGTTGTATTTGATCCCGCCTTGCAGCGTGATCGTTTTGTTGATCGGGACTGTTCGTTTGCCGACCGTGAATTCACCGCTGCTCGTTTCGGCGAGGGTGCAGGCCGCGAGCCCGGAGACGCTGAGCGGACAGTCGGCGTACGGTGCGTATTCCCCTGTCGGGTGGTGGATGGTCGCGAGGGCCGGCGAGGCGCCGCCGAGCGCGGCCAGTGGCGCTGCCAGCGCCATGACCGCGATCAGCGTGCGCCGACGGACACCCGTGAGCACGGGTCGATGATCAATCATGTAATCCCCACTTTCTGTTTATTGCGATAGTCGCTACCAGTGATATCCTGCGACCCGCACGCTAGTCGCTTGCCCGTAATCGCGCAATCCGTGTTTTTCACCCCACGCCGCAGCCACGGCACCAGCGGGCGGGTCACGGGGGGCTCCCCAGCGGGTGGGGAGCCCCCGCTTCTTGGCTATGTGTGGTTAGCCGTCGCGGTGCTGCTGCTTATTCGCTGGCTTTGACTGCCGCGGCGCCTGCTGTGGATAGCCTTCCTTCGAGGATCGCGGTGTTCTGCCCCGCTGCTGCCGGGAGGCCGAGCTCCACGTTGACCGCGGGGTCGATCAGGAGTGAGAGCAGCCCACCGCAGCCGTGTGCTTCTGGCGCGGCGAACGAGTTGTCCACGAGCTTGCTTTCGACGAGGGTGACTATCGTGAATGCTTCGTTGAATGACAGTGTGCCGTGAGACCCTTCGATCGGTGTGTTCGGTGGCGGCGGGGAGGTCGTTCCTGACGTGAGGTTGAGCACGACCGGCGCCGCGTTCGAGCCGATGTAGCATTCGCTGCCGAGGAAGGTGTTGCTCAGTTTGATCTTCACGGGCAGCGAGAGCGCTGTTCCTGTCTGGCTGAGCAGGTTTTCCGTGTTGATGCCGATGTCGGTCGCGGGAGCCGCGAGTTCGGTTGTCTCCGTGACGCCCGCGAGGCCTTCGCTGACGAGTTTGTTGAGGATTGCCTGCAACCATTTCGGCAGGTATTCGGGCGCGACGATGTCGAGCAGCCCGCCGGGGACGGGCATCGCTGTCTTGGATAGCGTTTCGCCGTTTTCAGCGCCGTAGAATTCCTCTTCTTCGTTCGCGTTGTATTTGGTCCCGCCTTGCAGCGTGATCGTCCTGGTGACGGGCACCGTTCGTTTGCCGACCGTGAATTCACCGCTGCTCGTTTCGGCGAGCACACAGGAAGCGAGCCCCGAGATGCCGAGCGGACAGTCTGCGTAGGGCGCGTATTCCCCCGTGGGATAGTGGATGCTCGCGAGAGCCGGCGAGGCAGCGGTGAGCGCGGCCAGCGATGCTGCCAGCGCCACGAACACGCTCAGCGAACGCCGACGAGCACCCGCAAGCACGAATCGATGGTCAATCATGAGACCCCACTTTCTATTGGTTGGGCTAGTCTCTGCAAGTGGTAGCTTGCGTCCTGAGGCTAGCCGCTTGGCGGTGATGGGCACAAGCGGCGTTTCTCACCCGGGCAGCGTGTCCTTTGGAGGGGCGTGTCGGCATGGCGATCCGCGGCCACGCGACTGATCGCGGGGCTACATACCGGCCGCGGCGTGGTTTTATTTCTTGTGTGGTTTGGTTTTGCTGGTGTTTTTGGTGGCTCTGGCGGGGTATTTCTTGCGGGCTTTCTTTTCGCAGGCGAGGCGCTTGCTCTTGCGCTTGTCTTTCTTGCAGGCTTTGAGGGCTTTCGCGAGCAGCTGTGTTTTGGTGAGTGGTTTTGGTTTGGGGCAGCCAGTGACCGTGACTTTGGTGGTTTGTTTGATGAGCGCGCCGTTTTGCCCGGTGATTTCGGTGGGGATCGTGATGTTCTGCCCGCATAGGTCGTAGTTGGGGACGATGTCGTTGTTGGCGGTCAGCGCTGAGTGTGGCCCGGCGGGCAGTTCGGTTTCGAAGCTCGTGAACGGCGCGTCGGGTGTCGATTCAAAGCGCGAGTAGGTGATGCCGTTTTTGATGTCGGTCTTGCCGTCCAGGACGATCTCGACGCCTTCGCCTTGCAGTACGAACTCGACGTCGGGGAATGCCGCGCCGCCGTGGGAGACGAGGTATGCGGGGCCGCTCAGCGGGCTGGCGAGGATGGGTGTGTGGATCGTCGCGGTGCCGATCACCGAGCCTTCGTCGCATGCCGCGGGGTTCGCTTCAAAGACGGCCGCCAAGCATGCTTTCTGGAGTGTCGTCAGGCGTGTCGGCAGGATCTTCGGGATCGTGAGGAACACTTTGGCGATGTTCGCCTGCCCCACCCCGGTGGATGTGACCGTGACGTTGAGGTTCTCCCCGCCCTGTTTGCTGGCCTGATGGCCCACGGAAGCCGTCAGTTTCGGTGTGAACGGCAGGTTCGCGCAGTTCGCGGCCTCGAACGGGCTGGACACGTTGGCGGTGGTGGCGGTCGTGGAAGTGACCGTGGCGTTGGTCTGCAGCCGCTGGCAGCTGGTGGGGTTGAACGTGAATTCTGGCCGGTTCAGCGTCACGCTCACGGCTCGTTCGTGCAGCGGGATGCCCCTCAGTTTCGTCGGGAACGGGTCTGAGAGGACGGTCGCCTGCCCGGTGGCGGGGTTGATGCGGATCGAGCCGCGCACGACGACCGGCCGGCCGTTTTCGTCGAGGTTGAACGGGCCCGCGATCGCGGGTATCTCCACGCTCTCGCCGAACGGGCCGCCGTTATAAGGCCCGGTCAGGTAGACGCTGCCGGGCACCGATACGGGGTCCGGGCCGACACCCGCGGTCGCGCTCACCGTCCCGATCCGCGATCCTTCGGGGCAGGAGCCCGTGTTGGCTTCGGTGTTCCCGCACAGCCTGACACCGGCGAGTTTCGCCAAAAGGCCCGGGGGAAGCGTCGTTTCGAGATCCTCGAATTCTTGTTCTGAGTCGCTGCGCGAGAGCGCGAGCGTGAACGGGCTGTACGCGCCGGCCTGGTCGTTGCTCGTGCCCGCCGCAAACGACGGTTTGAACGCGCGCGCCGTGCACCCCTCGATCTCAAACGGCGGGTCAGAGAACGGCCTCACGGCCGCGGTAGCGCTCCACGGCGCAAACACGCTGCTCGCGGTCTCGCGCCCGCAGGCCGCGGGGGTGATCAACGGCGCGGTCGACCCGCCGAACAGGTTCAGCCCGACCGTTTCGACGGGGAACTGCGGGAGTTCTGTGAAGCTCGTCGTGACCTGCCCCGTTTCGCGGTTGAGCTGGACTTCGCCGGCGAGCTTGACCAGCACCCCGCTGATGGGGTCATGGATCACGACATACACCGCGACCAGCGACTTGAACGGGTTCTTCCCCGGTTCGCCGTTGGGGGCAGATTCGGCGAGATACACCGACCCGGGCAACGGGTGAGCGAGCAGCGGCGTGTCAACTTCGACTTCGCCGATCTTCGAGGAGTTCGGGCAGCGCACCGGCCTATCGCTGCCCAGTTCGATCTCGCCCCCCAGCCGCGGCGAGGTTTCCGGGGCTTCTTCTGCGGCCGCTGGTTCGGGGGTATCGCTGCACGCGGACAGGCCGTTCGCGGCGGACGGGTTGACGCTCATCCCTTCGGGCAGCGCCAACTGAAGGTCGCGCACGTCGGCCTGCGCGAGCGCGTCCACGTTCTCGTTCTGGGGCACGTGCACAGCGACGTGCAGCCCCGTGGCGGCGCCCGGCGCAGCCGTTTCGGGCTGAACTTCGACCGTGGGCTTGAATTCCAGCGCGCCACAGCTAGTGACCGCGGGCGCAGCCGCTTCGGCGGGAAACACCACACCGGGTTCCTGCCAGGACCGGACCGCGATACTCGAGACCAGCGGTTCTCCCGGACAGGACGTCGGCATCCTCAAGAACGCCGTTTCGGATTCTTCGACCGGGCAGCTGACCGCTTCCCCCGCGGCTTTCTCGTAAGGGACTTTCCCACCGCAGTGCCCGCGCTCAGCGTCATGGCTCGCGCTGGACGGGTTCCCCCACAGCGTGACGAGCACCGCATAGATGCGATGCGAATGCAGGATGTTCGTGACTTCCGCGGCAACCACATAGCCACCCGCCGCCGCGCTGTCCGGGCGAACCCTGGCATCGATATGGATCACGAACCCGAGGCCCACTAGGTTCGCGCCGAGCTGCGCCGCGACCCCCGCGGGCGCCACCATGTTATACAACGGGCCAATCACCCGGCTGGGATATTCGCTCAAGTAAGCCGTTATCACCCCGACCGCCGAAGCCGCCGGACACGCCGCTTCGTCCTGCAAACTCGCTTCTTCGCAACGCTTAGCAGTCGCCAACGGATCACCGACCACACCCGCAGGCAAGCTCGCCTGGACTTCCTTGGCATCACCACCAACAAGAACTTCCGTCGGGAGTTTTTCTTCCGGATCCCCCCCCGGATCCAGAACTTCTTCCATCTTCACCACATGGTTGAAACGAATTTCGTTCGTCATCGCAAACGGGTGAGCACCCGCCTGCACGAATGGCACCCCACCCCGGTCAAGAAACGGCACCGACAAAGACGGCACAAAACTTTCGATACCCACTTCAGAAAACGGCGGTTCCGCGAACAAGTTAGAAAACCCTTCAATCCCGAACACAACCCCACTCCCAGCCGCCACACCAACCCCAAACACCCCAAACACCCCAACCCCCACCAGCAACCCCAACACCACACGCAACCAAACTCGCGAAGAAAACCGCCGCCACCAACACCCACCAACACCAACCACCACACCCACTCCTCACACTCAAGAACCATTACGAACACCACACGCCAGCCACAGCCACACGACCACACCCAACACCCAACACCCAACACCCAACACCCCCCATACTCGCACAACCACACCACCCCCCACCAGCCATGTTTTCAACTCCCACACCACCCCACCACCACACCCCACCACCACACCCCACCACCCACGCCCCACCACCACCCACGCCCAATGAACCACGCGCCCCATATCCCACGCCATGTCTCCAAACCCCCGCCACGATCCTCCGCTAACGGAAAAACGCCAGATACACGCCGCAGCCCCCCACCACGAGCAGCCAGCTACCCGCCCACCCCACACCCCCCAGCCCGCCCGCCTTGACAGCCCTCCGCGAGCGCCGCATGCTGGCCGGTGTCTCCCGGACAGAACCAACGACCCGGGAGGCAAACCAGCGACACGGGGCAGGCGGGCCACCAAAGACCCGCCCACCCCGCAACAACACCACACCCCGCCACACCGGCGGGACCAACGGAGGCTACCAGCCAATGACAAAAACCAAAACGACCCTCCTACGCCTCACGATCGCGAGCATCCTCGCGATCACCGCAACAGCCCTGACCACCGCAACAGCATCAGCACAACCAAAGCAAGCCCTCTTCTCCTTCTGCAAGAAGGTCGGCGCCGGCGTCCCCGCCGCTTCCTTCAATAGCGCCGCGTGCCGTGAAGGCGAACAGAAAAAAGAAGGCGAATGGGTGTTAGCCTACGCCGACTCACCCAAAGCGTTATTACTCTGCTTATTAACCACAGGCGGCCCCTACACGAACTTATTCTGCAACCAGTTAGGCACCGCCAGTGGAGAAAACGCAAGCGCGATCACCTTATCGACGACTTTCGGCGGGACACCCACAATCTTAGGCATCCCGCTCGACACAGCGACCCTCAAAAGCTCAATCGGCGGAAACCCGGCCGTGGTGAGCTGCAAGAAAGGCACGTTCACGATCCAGCCGGAAGACAGCGGCAAATTCTCGAACGGCAAACTCGAATACACCAGCTGCACCGCCCCCAAACCGTCGGGCTGCACCGTCAAAGAACCGATCGAAGGGAGCTTCAACGGCCAGCTGCTGGCGGCCGACAGGGTCTTATTCATAGGAAACAGGGAAGCTAAAAATACAGCGAAAACACCAGAAACCTTCGCGGAAATATCGTACGAAAACAACTCGAGCTGCATAGTGAAAAACCAGACGTTCCCTGTGCATGGCCAGCAGTATTGCGAAGGGGCCGTGGGGATCTTAACCCTCAAATTATTACAAACGCTGGTCTGCAAAGCTACGGAAAGCAGCCTGAAACTCGGCGAAGAACCAGCGACGTATGAAAACGAAGTCAGCCTCCATACCACCAACAAAGAATACTGGGCCATCTTATTAGTGACGTTATAGCCCGGTTTGCTGCTCTAGGCGCAGGCTCGGCCTAGCTGAAGGGTCCTGGGGCTCCCCGCCACGGTGGCGGGGAGCCCCAGCCCATCCCCCCGGGACGCAGGATGTGGCTCGCTCGGGGTGCACTGGGGGCCGGGGGGTCGCGGGCGGGGGGCCGGGGCTGGGGCGGGCTGGGGGTCCGGATGGGGGAGTGGGAGACGGCTCTGGCGGGCTGGGGGGGCTGGTGGCATGCTGTGCTTGAATGCTCGCCCGCGCCACATGGACGCTCTTCAGAGAGAGCGAAGCATCGAGGATCGCCCACCACGGCGCCCGCCGCCATGGCCGTGGTGTTCCCACGTCCGCGCGGCGCGCGCGTGGGTGTGGGTTGGGTGGTGTTGTGGGGGTGGTGCTTGCGCTGGCGGGGTTGGGGGCGCTGGCGCCGGTCGGGTGGGCGGTGCAGGCGTGCCCGAACGAGGGTGTTCGCGCGCGCCAGCTGCACGCGAGCAGCCTGCCGGACTGTCGTGCCTATGTGCAGGTCACCCCGGTGGACAAGGGCAACGTCAACGCGCTGGGGTTCCCGGGGAGCGTGACGGCCTCCCCCGACGGTGATCGCGTGCGCTACTACTCGATCACGGCGTTTGAAGGGACGGCGTCGCCGGAGACCTCGGTGTCGTTCTATGTCAGCTCGCGGGTCGGATGCGTGGGGGTCGTGTTGTGCGATGGCAGCGAAGAATACGGCGGGAAGAAGGGGGCGGGGGAATGGGCCACGCTGGGGGTGCTGCCGTTTAACACCACCGCGGCCGTCGCCTATGGCTTCAGCGAAGATCTCTCCCAGACGCTCGTCAGCACCGATGGCTCGGGGGTCGAAGAACCCGCGGGCTACTACCTGCTGGAAACCTCTAGCGGTATCTACCGGCTGCTGCTTGCCACCCCGGAGGGGCAGGAAATCTGGCCGGCGGGGTTCTCTGCTGATGGTAGGCAGCTGATCTTCGAATCCGGGCAGCACCTGGCCCCCGGGGAGCGGGAAGGCGCGCTCAACACCTATGAGTTTGACTCCGAAAAGCCCGTCGGGGAACAGATCAGCCTGATCGGCGTGGTGCCCCCGGCGGGCGAACCCTCGTGTGGCCCCTCCGGCCCGGCGTGTGAAACCTCGCCGGTCGGGTCGGTCGCCGGCGCGGGCGCCGGGGACCACATCGGCTCGGAGTCCGCTGAACCGACCTACACCCAGAGCGCGATCTCCGCGGACGGGTCGGTGGTCGTCTTCACCGCCGCCAGCGGCGTCTACGAAGGCAAAGACGGCCATGATGGGCTGCTCTACGCTCGCGTGGGCGGCGAAGAAACGCTCGCGGTCTCCGCGGGTGTCGCGCACTTCCTCGCCGCGACGCCCGACGGGCGCTACATCTTCTACACCGAAGCAGGCCAGCTGTTTCGCTATGACCTGCAAAGCAAGGGACGCGAGGAAATCACGACCGCCGCGGGGGCGGGGGTGCTCGGCACCCTCGGCGTCTCAGAAGAAGGCACGAGCGTCTTCTTCGCGGCGGCCGGGGTGCTCGCGCACAACACCCGCATAATCCGTGTCAGCGCCAGCGCCACCCTCACCGAAGGATCCAATGTGCTCAGCGACCTGGCCGTCGTCGATAGCGGCAGCTTCTTGACGGCTGGGCAGGAAATCACGGGCGAAGGCATCCCCGCGCACACCACGATCACCGAAGTCAGCGCCAGCAGCCTGAAGATCTCAAACCCCGCCGAAAAATCCGGGGGCGGCGTGGCGCTCAGCGCCCTCGCACACGAAGCAGCCAGCGCAGCAGGCCCGAACCTCTACGAATACAACCAGAGCAGCAAAGAACCCCTCACCTTCATCGCCGGGCTCTCAGGCGAACCCGAAGAAAAAGGGGACGTAGGCGACTGGCGCGACTACCTGCTGCGCTCCGGTGGCTTATTCACGCAGCGCAGCTCGCGGCTGACGCCCGACGGGCAGACCCTGCTGTTCAGCTCCCGCGGTGCGCTGACGGGCTATGACAGCAACGGCTACCAGGAGTTCTTTCGCTACCGCGCCCCCGCGCACGAAGACGAAGCGCCGTCGCTGATCTGCGTCTCCTGCGGCCCCCCCGCCAGCCAAGCCAACCAAAACAGCTTCCTCACGGGAAATGGAGAAGACTTCAACCCGACGAGCGAAGCGGCGCTCACCCGCAACCTCTCAGAAAACGGGCAGCGCGTGTTCTTCCAAACCGGGAACCGGCTGCTGCCCGAAGCCAGCGGGCTGACCGGGGTGTATGAGTGGGAGGCAGACGGCGAAGGCTCCTGCCACACCGAAACCCAAAACGGCGGGTGCCTATCACTCATCTCCGCCGGCGCCAACGGCGAAGAATACTTCGCCGACGCCTCCGCCAACGGCAACGACGTCTTCTTCTTCACCCACGAACCCCTAGCCGAAACCGACACCGACACCAACATCGACGTCTACGACGCCTGCACCGACTGCGGAAACGAACCCGAATCCGAAAACACCAGCAACCTCGTGTGCCGCTCCGGCGAAACATGCCACCCCCCAACCCCCCCCGAAACCCCCACCACCCCCCCCAGCGCCACCCTCAACGGCACCGGCAACCTCCCATCCCCACCACCAGCCACCCCACCACCCCCACCCAAAAAACCCAGCAACGCCCAGCTCCTCGCCAAAGCCCTCAAAGCCTGCCGCACCAAACACAACAAACACAAACGCACCACCTGCGAAACCCAAGCCCACAAACACTACCCCACCAAAACCAAAAAAACCACCAACACAACACACCACACACACTAAACCTCAACCCCAAGCGCCCGCCCTCCGAGCAAGCCACGCCGGCCCAGCTCCAGCACGAGATAGCAAACGGTCGCCACCACGATCTGGCGAGATGTCTCCGATCGATGCAGGTAATTCTCCGTTGAGGGAAGAATGGTGGGTGCAGGCCACCTCCACCCACCGCCGCCAGGCAACGCCCCGACCCGCCAGCGCCCCCAATGCGCTCGCCTTGACACGCCTCCGCCAGGGCCGCATGCTGGCCGGTATCTCCCGGACAGAACCCAACGACCCGGGGCAGGCGGGCCACCAAAGACCCGCCCACCCCGCAACAACACCACACCCCGCCACACCGGCAGGACCAACGGAGGCAACCAGCCAATGACAAAAACCAAAACGACCCTCCTACGCCTCACGATCGCGAGCATCCTCGCGATCACCGCAACAGCCCTGACCACCGCGACAGCATCAGCACAACCAAAGCAAGCCCTCTTCTCCTTCTGCAAGAAGGTCGGCGCACTCCCTGGCGCGTCCTTTACCAGCGCAGCATGCCGCTCGACCGAACAGTCGAACACCGGCACAGCAGAATGGACGTTAGCGTACGCAGACTTACCCGGAGCGTTATTACTCTGCTTATTAAAAACGGGAGGTGGCTACAAGAACTTATTTTGCAACGAATTAGGCACTGGTACGGGCGAAAGCGGAATCGAATTAAATACGTCTTTTGGTGGGGCGCCCACAATCTTAGGGATATCGACTGCGCTTACCCTGAAAAGCTCAATCGGCGGAAACCCATTCGTAATCAGCTGTGCAAAAGACCAGTACTCATTCCAGCCGGAAGACAGCGGCAAATTCTCGGAAGGTAAACTCGAATACACCGGCTGCCGCGCCCCCAAACCGTCGGGCTGCACCGTCAAAGAACCGATCATAGGGAGCTTCAACGGCCAGCTGCTGGCAGCCGATAGGGTCTTATTCATAGGAAACAGGGAAGCTAGAAATACAGCAAAAACGAAAGAAACCTTCGCGGAAATATCGTACGAAAACAACTCGAGCTGCATAGTGAAAAACCAGACGTTCCCTGTGCATGGCCAGCAGTTATGTGAAGGGGCCGTGGGGATCTTAACCCTCAAACTATTACAAACACTGAGCTGTAGGGCGTCGGAAAGTAGCCTAAAACTCGGTGAAGAACCAGAGACGTTAGAAAACGAAGTCAGCCTCCATGCCACGAACAAAGAATACTGGGCTATCTTATTAGTGACGTTATAGCCGGACTTCCCTGACTCAGGCAAAGATTTGGCCTAGCTGAAGGTACGAAAGCCCGGGGCTCCCCGCAACCATGCGCGGGAACCTCGGGCCATGCCCAGCTGGGACCGTCTGCTCGCTTGGGATGTCGCTGGGGCGGAGATGGTCCTGGCCGGCTCGGCGAGCTCGTGGCATCTTGGTCGGGCCCGAGGGTCCGGCCGCAAAGGCAGCGCGCCACACACTGAGCCCTCAACTCGACTCGCCGGACCGCGGTTTTCCCTACACGGCCGTTGACCGTTTGCCTGGCGAACTCGGCTCCACGCCGACGCTCAATCTGGGCACACGGGCGATCCACAGGGCGGGCTCCTCCAACTCGCTCGGGCTCGGCAGTGCGTCGGGCCCGCTCCAGGCCAGCGCCAGCGCCTGCGGGCCGCCAGCGTCGACCACCGCGTCGCAGAAGCGCCGTCCCATCTCGTACTGGCGCAGCTTCAGCTCCAGGCCCAGCAGCCGCTCGAGCACCCGCCAGGGCAGGCCGCGGCTCTCGCGGCGGTGGTTCAGCGCCGCGCGCAGGCGCGGCAGCGAGGGGAGGACCTCGGCGCCGACCGCGTCCATCGTGTGCTCCGCGTGCCCCTCGATCAGCGACATCGCCGCCTGCATCCGCTCGACCAGCGCCCAGCGGTCCTCGCCGAGGGTCAGCCGCAGCAGCTCGCCGCGGCGCGCGCGCTCGAGCATCTCGCGCAGCTGTGTCGGGTCCGGCAGATCCGGCAGCTTCGGCGCCCAGCCGCCGCGCCGGCCGTTGCCAGCGGCAGCGCCGTTGCCGTCGCTGGGGGCGTCGTCGTCCGAGGACTTGCCCGCGAGCGTCACCTGCATCCCGTCGATCAGCTCCTTCAGCATCCCTCCGAGGTAGTCGCGCAGCCATGGCGCGCCCGCGAACTGGACCGCGTGCGTGATCTCGTGGATGCTCACCCACAGCACCAGCTCGTCGCGGTCGACCCCCAGGGTGCGCGCCGCGCGCGCCAGGTTCGGCGCCAGCAGCAGCAGCCGCGGGCGCACCGTGGAGTCCAGCAGCGCCAGGTCGTACTGGCCGAGCACGCGCTGGGAGAGCATGCCCGCGAGCGCCCCCACCTGCGCGCCCAGCAGCAACCCCGACGCCGAGCGCAGCGGGCCGGCCAGCGGGCCCTTGCCGAGGCTCACCTGCTCGGTCAGCGGCGCAAGCATCGGCTGCATCGACCTCAGGTTCGCCGCTATCCAGCCCGGGCGGTCGACCAGCTCCAGCGCCGGCAGCTCGCCCCCCACCTCCAGGCCGCTGTACGCGCTCACGCGCCCGGCGAACTCCCGTGCGAGCGGCTCGACCGACGCCGCGCGCACGCCCCCGAACGGCGGCGAGCCGGCTATCAGCTCTCCGACCCGCTGGGCTGCGCCCCAATCGATCACGTCCACACAAACAGCGTAGCCAGGCGCGAGACTCCTCCCGCGTATTCTTGACACTGTGTCTGGTCCCAGAATCGCGCCCGCGCCGCCCGACGGCTCGCCGGGCCGGTCGGGCGGCCCATCGGGCGACTCAGCGGGCGGGGATCCAGGGGGGGGGTTTCTCAAGCGCGCCGAGGTGCGCGACGTGCTCGCCTGGATGCGCCTGCTCGTCGAACCGCAGGACGCCGCCGCCGTCGTGCGTGCGCTGTCCAGGCCCCCGATCGAGCTGCGCCAGGTCGAGCTCGCGCGCGTCATCCAGGTCGCGCGGCGACGGAAGATGGACCTCGTCGGCGGCCTCGCCGCCGCCACCGAGTCGCCGCACGTGCCGCCCGAGGCGCGCGAACGCATCCAGCGCTTCGTCCAGCTGCACCGCAGCGCCGCCGCCGAGCTCGACACCATCGCGCCCGACGTCTTCCTCGGGCGACTGATCGAGCGCCTGGGCGTGCGCGGGCGCCCACTGCTCGCCCCCGAGGACGCAGCCGAGCAGCGCGCCAGCCTCGAGCTGCTGCACGGGCTCGCCGTCGACTTCGTGCGCGCCACGCCCGGAGCCAGCACCCGCGATCTCGCGCGGCATCTGGCCACCGTCGTGCCGGAGGCTATCGGGGAGGGTCGCGCCGTCGACCGATCGCCAGCTCCCCTGAGCGAGCAGCTGGACGGGGACGACACCGCCGGCGAGGGTGACCATGCCTACGCCGACCTCCAGACGACGTTTCAGCTGCTGCGCGAGGAGGTGCTCGACGGCGTCGCGCGCATCGGCGGGCGCCTCGGCGAGCTGCGGCTGGACACCGACCTGGACATCTCCCACGGCGTCGTGCGCTACCTGGAGCTGCTCAAGCTCTCTGCGCTGCTCCAGCGCCCGGACGGGCAGGGCCTCGCCGACGCGCTCGCCGACGTCAACGTGCGCTTGATCGCCGCCGCAACCCCGCTGCAGCGCGAGATCTTCCAGACCTCCACGCTCGACGAGATGGTCGGCGCCTCCGCCGAGGGCGAGGACCGCGCCCGCGCGCACGTCATCGCGCCCCGCGAGGAGCACTCGCTCGGGCCCTTCCTACCGCGCAGGGGGATTGGACTGGCGCTGTCCGCTTCCGACATCCACACATACCGCGCCTGCCCGCTGCGCTACAAGTTCGCGCGCGTCCTGCGCATCCCCACCGAGCAGACCGTCCACCAGCGCTTCGGCATCGTCGTGCACCAGGTGCTCGAGCGCTATCACTCCGAAGGCGGCCACACGCTCGTCCAGATGCTCGGCCTGCTCGACGCCGGCTGGCGCCGCGCCGGGTTCGGGGAGAGCGAGCGCGACCGCGAACTGCTGGAGAAGGCGCAGATCGCGCTCACGCGGTATCACGCGCGGCTGAGCGGGCAGGAGTCGGAGCCGGTCTGGTTCGAGCGCCAGTTCGACTTTCGGCTGGGGCCGCACCACCTGCGCGGGCGCGTCGACCGGGTTGACCGGCTTCGCGGTGGCGGTGGTGCCGGTGCGGGGGCTATGGGGGGCGAGGGCATTGTCGGCACCGTGGGTGCTGCTGGCGCCGAGGGTGCGGAGGCGGACGTCGAGTACGAGCTGATCGACTACAAGACATCGCGGCCCAAGAGCGCCGAGCAGCTGCGCGACGACATCCAGCTGTCGCTGTACGCGCTCGCCGCGCGCGAGGACTGGGGGCTCGAGTCCTCGCGGCAGGCCTACTACTACGTGCTCGACGACCTCAAGGTGCCGGTGCTCCGCGGTGAGCAGGACGCCGAGTGGGTCAAGGACGTCGTGCTGGAGGTGGGGGAGGGGATACTCGCGCAGGAGTTCGAGCCCACGCCGTCGCGTGCCACGTGCTCGATGTGCGATTACCGGATCGTCTGCCCGGCCGCTGAGGCGTAGAACCGGTAGCGCCTGAGGGTCGTCAGCTCCCAGTCAATTCGGCGCGGTACACCTCGCCCAGCGCCGGGCTGTCAAGAACTGGCCGCGCCTCGCACTGGCAGATGAACTGATAGCCGAACAGCGTGGGGCGCATGTTCACCGCTAGGCGATCGAGCGCACGCAGCACCCGCACGATCGTGCTGTCCCTGCGCGTCAGCGTCGCCAACGGCAGGCCCGTCGCCTCGTCGCGCACGATCGAGAACCCCGCCGTCCGCAGACTTCGCAGAAAGCTGCGACGGGTGAAGAACCGGACGTGACTGCGGTCGAAGATGCCACGTTGGTCATAGTCGAAGAGACCGAGCGCCGTACGTCCACGGGCATACCAGTGACCGAAGTTGGGGACCGACGCGATCAGAACACCGCGCGGCGCCAGCACGTTGCGACTCTGATCGAGGACGAGCTCGGGCATGCGCACGTGCTCGAGCACGTCCGCTGCGAGCACCACGTCGAACGGGCCGCCGGCCTCGGCCTCCGGTGGCAGCCCGCCGTCGAGGTCTGCCCGGATGAAGTGGTCGACGCGATCTCGAACCTTCGGAAGCTCGAGGATGTCCACACCTGTGACCGTGTGGCCGAGGGCTCGCACGCGGTCGGACAGAAGGCCGTCTGAGCAGCCGAGGTCGAGGATGCGAGCCGGGGGCATCTGCGCCAACCACCGCAGCATGACCGCATGCGAGCTCTCTTCGTCGTCCTTCAATGCGTATGCCTCGCCAACGGCCCCCGGGGGACCCGGGGTCATGCCAAGCGTGGCCAGTCGGTAACGAAGCACGGCCGCAGACACATCTCTCGCGTATTTCAGACCGTTCACGTAGCAGATCTCATCGCCGTAGTACGTCGGGATCGGCACCTCCACGATGCGCTTGCCGGCGTCGACGAGCTGAATGATGATCTGCGTGTCGAAGTCGAATCCGTCGGAGTTGCTCTCAAACGGTATGAGCGACAGCGCCTTGACGCTGTAGGCACGGTAGCCCGAGTGGAACTCGTAAAGATCGGTACCGAGCATCCGATTCTCGAAGCGCGTCAGGATCCTGTTCCCGGCGTACTTGTACAGCGGCATACCGCCCTTGCGGGCTGCGCCCTTGATCATCATCCTCGAGCCAAGCACCGCGTCGCAATCCTCACGTTCGAGGGGCGCGACGATCTCCTCGAGGCACTCCGGCGCATACTGTCCGTCGCCATGCAGGAGCACGACGATGTCGAGGTCGTGCTGGATCGCCAGGCGGTAGCCCGCCTTCTGGTTTCCACCGTAACCGAGATTCGTCGGATGGCGGATGATCGTCAGTGGGAGGTCGTCCGAGAGCTGCTGGTAGCCCAGGCCGACCAGATAGGTGGCGTCCTGGCTAGCGTCGTCACACACGAACACATGCGCGATATGCGCCCGGAACGCCTTGGGGATGCGGTCAAGAACCTGAGCGAGCGTCGACACCGCGTTGTAGGCGACGACGAGCACTCCGATCCGCGGCGGGCGCCCCGTCTCTGTGTCTTTCCGTGATGTGTCCATTTGCAGGGCACCTGATGCATGGGCGACAGCCAAGGTAAACGCAATCGGTCGAGCCGAACAGTTGGTCGAAGATAGATCACCCCGATCAGGCGGTCAAACGCCGCCAAACGGGGGTGCTGAAGAATCGGCGCAGGTCGCCCGCCATCTCGAAGGGAGCCGCGTAAAGACCGAAGATCCTTGATGTGGCTGACCCGGAAATCGGACGAAAGTGATCTACCGCTCATGTCTCTGACCTAGACGGACCGAGACGGCCGCAAAGTGAGAAACATCGCACAAGACGCGATCCTTTGCGGCAGCGTGTCCTCATCGGATGCTCCACGGGTACTTTCGGGCGACGTGACTCGCGATGACCCCATACGTCTGCAGCCACGAGCGGAGCGTCGATGTCGCAGTGATACGTTTCGATCGAAATGCCATTATTGCTCACGTCCGACGATGAATGCCTTGGCCTGCTCCGTGAATGTCAGGGCGGGAGTGAGCACCGTCAGGTGTAGTCGATGGCGAGTATACCGTCATCGTCGGCAGCCAGACTGAGGTATCCGATGCGACTATATCCTCGCATTCGCTCGCTGGCTTCAGATCGGACGAGCGCCGCGCTCATCGGGGTGTTCCTGCTTGGGGCGAGCTTCTACTTCTGGAGAGCGACCTATGCGACGCCGCTGGCTCTGCACGGCGGAGAGAGCAGTCCATACAATGAACTCGCCGACGCGTTCCTTCACCTGCGCTTGTGGGTCGTGCACGTTCCGCAGGCAGCTCTCGGCCCAGGCAATCCATATAACCCGGCGCAGCGTTCGGCGTTCCTTCTCGGCTACCCTGACTACTCTCTATACGGTCATTATCTCTACATATCGTGGGGTCCCGTGCCGGTTTTGGTGCTGCTGGTCCCACTGCACCTCCTCGGCTTCGAGCCGTCTGCAAGCGTGATCATGACCCCATTTGTGATCGTCGGGCTCGGATTCGCGCTGGCGGCCCTGCGAGTGATCGTGCGGAAGATAGGTGAGGTGCGGCTGTGGATGTGCATTCTCGCGGCATTCACCCTGGCGTGCGCGTCGGTTATACCTTACATCCTGCGCTTTCCACTTGTCTACCACGAGGAGATCGCCGGCGGTTACTGCTTTGCGATGGCTGGCATCTGGCTCGGGGTCTCGGCAGTGGTCGATCGTCGCGCGTCGCCAATGCGTCTGACGCTCATGAGTCTGTGCATCGGTCTGGCGACCGGCTCGAGGGTGACGCTCGGGGTGATGGCGCTGTTGCTCGTGGCGGTCTATGTGTCACTGCGCACGACGCGGCCGCGTCGCGGCTTGCTCGTTGCCTTGGGGACCCCGTTCGCCGTTTGCGTCCTGCTGCTGGCCGCCTATAACCAGGCGCGCTTTGGCAGCGTGCTGGAGAATGGGGTGAGATATCAGATAAACGGCATCTCCACGTATACGGCGCACTTCGGCGAACTCAGCTTCCTGGCACCCGGACTCTGGTCCTATTTGATCGCCCCGCCGCGACTTGTTGCCCTCTTCCCGTTCTTCCTGATCAATTACCCTCAGGTCAGCTATCCACTGGAACTGCCCGCACACTACATAGTGCTTTCAGAAGAAACCGGCGGACTGCTGACGATGGCGCCGATCGCGATCTTCCTCGTGGCACTGCCGTGGATATGGCGGCGCCGCCCGGCAGCGCTCGGGCCGCTGGCGCCTTTCCTGCTGGCAATGGCGGTCGCGGGTTTGATTTGCATGACGTTCGTCTCGTACGAGATCTATATCTCCACCGAGCGCTACGAGACCGACTACATGACACTGCTCCTGTTTGGCGCCCTGGCCGCGTGGCTCGCTCTGTCGGGCGAGGCCCACGGACGGCGCCGGCGGCTCATACGGGTGGGCGGCGGGCTTCTGGCTGCGTGGAGTTGTCTGACCGGTATGGCCACTGGCCTCGAGGAACTCCAGAGACGCCCCAACGCGTGGCGAACGATGGTTAACCTCAGCTCGCCGCTGTCAACCGCGATAGCGGTGGTCGCCGGGCACGCCATCCTCGCCGAAGTGAGCGGAGGTATCGCTCAGCGGGCCGCTCCCACGTACACAAACCTCGGCACCGAAGCGACGGGCTTCTCGCTGACTGCCGGCAGCCAGACGGAACTCACGATCATCTCGCCCGAAAGCCGCGAGATCATGCTGGTCGCAGATGTGTCTGCGGGCCCCGCACTGGGCGCCGGCGGCTCGCTTCAGGCGAGAATCGTGGGCCCCGGACATGTGAGCCACAGCTATCGAATGCCCGTGGGCGGCGAAGAAGCGCGGATCCCGATACGCGTCAGCACCGGGGTGAACCGGCTCGTGGTGAGCCCCGTCGCCAGCGCGGAACACCGGTTCAACCGCCCCGAACCTGAATCCGAATCGCAAGCGCTCATGACCTTCACACACCTGTCCCTGGCCGACGGCTGACCCGAGGCCGGCGCCCCTACTTCCCCTCCCGCCCCCGCTGCCGCAGAAACCGCTGGAATTCACTCGCCAGGATCTCCCCCGAGGGAACGTCCTCGGGCGAGTCCTGCTCCTCGCTGTCAGCCGCCTGCTCGAGCCGTTCCACGAACGCCTGGATGTCCGGGTCGCTGCGCACGGCCAGCCCGACCTGGCGCTCGTAGTCGACGGCCGAGGATTCGAGCTCCGAAACGTCCACCGACACGCCGATCAGGACTTCCACCCTGCGCAGCAGCGCCAGCGCCGCCTTGGGGTTGGCGGCGGCGGCGACGTAGTGGGGCACGGCCGCCCACAGGCTCGCCGACGGCAGCCCCGCCTGCGCGCACGCGGTGTGCAGCACGCCGACTATCCCCGTCGGACCCTCGTAGCTGGAGGCCTGGATGCCGAGGCGCTCGAGCAGCGCCGCGTCGGAGGCGTGGCCGGACATCGCCACCGGACGCGTGTGCGGCACGTCGCCGAGGAGCGCGCCGAGGGAGACGACCACCTGCACCCCCAGCGCCTCCGCCAGGTCGACCAGGTGGCTGGCGAACGCGCGCCAGCGCAGCGACGGCTCGACGCCCTGCACCAGCACGAGGTCGCGCGGCGCGCGCGGGGCGCTCGCCTCGAAGATCTCGACCGTCGGCCACGCGATCTCCCGTGTCTCGTCCTCCGCGAAGCGGATGCACGGGCGGTTGGCCTGGAAGTCGTAGAACTCCTCCGAGTCGATCCGGGCGAAGCGGCGGGCGTCCAGCGCCGATGCCAGGAACGACACGGCGCTCGAGGCCGCGTCGCCGGCATCGTTCCAGCCCTGGAACGCGCACACCATCGCCGGGGCCCTCAGGCCGTCCGGACGGCGGTCCCAGATCAGGGGCTGCATCCGAACCACCGTACATCATGAGCCGATGAGCACAGCCACGCGTTCCTCGCCCAAGCACCTCCAGACCGTCGCCACCCTGCGCTGCGAGGAGGAGGTGGACGCGGTGTTCGCGTGCACGCGCAAGGAGCGCCAGATCTCCCGCGCGGGCACTCCCTACCTGACCGTCGAGCTGCGCGACAGCACCGGCGCGATCCGCGGGCGCGCCTTCCGCGACGCCGACGTGCTCGCCGGGCGCTTCCAGCGCGGCGAGCTCGTGCGGGTGCGCGGGCGCGTGCAGCGCTTCCGCGACGAGCTCCAGATCGAGCTGCGCTCGATCGCCAGCGCCGACGGAGCGGACGACGCCGAGGCCGACCCGGCGCGCTTCCTGCCCACCGCCTACCGCGACCGCGACGAGCTCGAAGGCTTCCTCGAGCACCTCGCGCGGGAGGTGTACGACCCCGCGCTGAAGGCGCTGCTGGAGGCGTTGCTGGGCGACGAGCGCCTGCGCGCGGACATCCGCCGGGCGCCCTGCTCGCTGCCCGGCCACCCCTCCAGCCATCACGCCTACCTGGGCGGCCTGCTCGAGCACACGGTCGCCGTGGCCACGCTGGCGCTCGAGCTGTGCACGCTGCACCCGCGCCTGGATCGGGACCTGCTGGCGAGCGCCGCGATCGTCCACGACCTCGGCAAGACGCGCGAGTTCGCCTACGGCGCCGAGATCGGGCGCAGCCGCGAGGGCAGGCTGCTGGGGCATGTCGAGCTGGGCATGCGCCTGATCGCCGAGCACGCCCCGCCGGCGCTGGCCGGCGAGCGCCGGCCAGCGCTCGAGCACTGCGTGCTCCTCCACCACGGGCCCGAGTCGGCCTCCGGGCAGCGCTTCGCCTCGCCCGAGGCGCTCGCCCTGTATCGGCTGAACGCGCTCGACACTCAAGTCAAGGGCGTGCTGGAGCACGGTCAAGCGGGGTAGTCGCGATGCCGATAAAAGTTGGTGATGGGCGATACCGCCATGCCAACTGTTGCTGCGACTGCGGACGCCGCTCCGGAGGAGTTTCCGGGCGACCGTAGGAAGAACGGCCCGAGGCCGGACAATCGCGAGCAGAAGGGCCTGTACTCGCCGCAGAACGCGGGGCGCTCCACGCGGATGATCGGCGAGGTGGTGGTCGATCTCGGCCTGGCGGACCGCGAGACGGTCGAGGCGGCGGTGGCGGCCGCTCGCGAGCAGGGCCGCCCCACGGGTGTGGTGCTGGTCGAGCGCGGGATCCTGCGCCACGACCAGCTCGCGCGGGTGGTGGCCGAGCGCTTCGGCTTGGACTTCGTGGACCTGGCTGTCTATGACCTGGACATGGGCGCGGTCAACCTGATCGGCGTGCAGGCCGCCAAGCGCTATCAGGCGGTCCCGGTGGGCTTCCTGGAGGACAGGACGCTGCTGCTGGCGATGGCCAACCCCACGAACGTGCTGACGATCGACGACGTCGGGATGATGACCGGGCTGCGGATCAGGCCGGCGGCGGCCTCCGTGGAGGACCTCAACCTGCTGCTGGCACGGCTGGCCCGGATGGACGACTCGATCGAGGACATCATCGACGAGGACGCCGAGGACGCCCAGGAACGCGACGTGTCGGTGGACGAGGCCGACAGCGACGCGCCGGTCATCAAGCTCGTCCACTCGATCGTCGCCCAGGCCGTGCAGCAGGGCGCCTCGGACATCCACGTCAACCCCGAGGAGGGCGACACGCGCGTGCTCTACCGCGTCGACGGCGTCCTCACGCCCGCGGCCACGGTCAAGCGGCGGATGGCCATGGGCGTCGTCTCGCGGATCAAGATCATGGCCGACCTCGACATCTCCGAGCGGCGCGTGCCCCAGGACGGCCGCTTCGCGCTGACCGTCGACGGGCGGCGCGTGGACATCCGCGTGGTCACGCTGCCGCTGGTCAACGGCGAGGGGGTCGTGATGCGCATCCTGGACCAGGGCAGCGGCGTGGTGGTCGACGGCCTGGAGTCGCTCGGCATGCAGGATGCCGAGCTCGAGCGCTTCGCGCGCGCGATCCACAGGCCCAACGGCGCCGTGCTCGTCACCGGGCCGACCGGCTCGGGCAAGTCGACCACGCTGTACGCCGCCCTGCACGCGCTCAACGACGGCGAGCGCAGCATCCTCACGATCGAGGACCCGGTCGAGAAGCGCATCGCCGGGATCAAGCAGATGCAGATCGCGCCGAAGGCCGGCGTGACGTTCGACGTCGGGCTGCGTTCGATGCTGCGAGCCGATCCCGACGTGATCATGGTCGGAGAGATCCGCGACCGCGAGACGGCCCACATCGCCGTCGAGGCGGCGCTGACCGGCCACCTCGTGCTCTCCACGCTGCACACGCGCGACGCGCCCAGCGCGCTCGGGCGGCTGATCGACATGGGCATCGAGCCGTTCCTGGTGTCCTCGGCGGTCGACTGCATCGTCGCCCAGCGCCTGGTGCGGACGCTGTGCAAGCACTGCAAGCGCGCGCAGAAGGTCTCCGAGGCCGTGCTCGCGGAACACGGCCTCGCGGGCGTCGAACCGTATGAGGCGGTCGGCTGCTCGCGCTGCGCCGGCTCCGGCTACCGCGGCCGCCAGGCGCTGTACGAGGTGATGGCCGTGAGCGAGCCCATCCGCGCGCTGATCCTCGAGCGCGCCTCCGTCGACGACATGGTCGCCGTCGCGCTCGAGGAGGGGATGCGCCGCCTGCGCGACGACGGCCTGCAGAAGGTCCGCGAAGGCCTCACCTCGATCGCCGAGATCGAACGGATGACCAGCAGCCTGTTGTAGATGTGCGCGCCGGGTGGGCCTTCGAGCGACGCCGCGCGCACGACACGACGCCGCCCGAGAGATGCCGGCCGGCCTACTTCTTGGCGCCGGACTTCTTGTGGCCCTTCTTCTTGTGGTGGACGACCGGCTTCGGGTTCAGCCGGGTGCCGCCCGAGAACGAATCGGGCGGGCAGCCTTTCGGGCGACCCAGATCGAACGGGCCGGAGATCGCCTGGGTGACGACGCCCTTTTCGAGATACGCGTAGGTGACCGTCAGCAGCGGATCGACGCGCGGCTCCTTGCACAGCTTCGTGCCGATCGCGAACTGTCCGGTGATCGTCTCGTATCCCTGCTTGGCCAGGCCCACGCAGTTGAGCGCGTAGCCGGGGGCTTCCCCGGAGCAGGAGAACGTTTCGGCCAGAGGCTTCCCCGTGGCATTGGAGCTCGCGACAGGCTGGCCCTGGATCCCTGTCACGGGGATCTGCGCCTGCAGCTGATAGCCGGTGATCGGACCGTCGCAGTAGAACGCGTACTGCACCTGCTGTTCTTCGCTGCCTTCTTCGGGCTGGCCCGCGGCGATGCTGCCGATGCAGTTGTAGTTGTTGGGGTTGCTTTCTTCGGCATGGCCGATCGCCGGGGTCGCGAGAAGCAGGGCCACAAAGCCCACGATCGCGGCGAGCCACCATGTCGCTTTGCGGTGGGCTGGTCTGAGTACGTGCAACGGGGGTCTCCGTTCGTTGGTTGATGGATCCGTCATCGCCGCAGGAGCTTTTCGAGGCTCTGCTTCGGTGAAGTCGGCTTGAAGGTCGTGGAGGAGCGCGAGCCGACCGAGGCGAACGGCGAGATCAGCAGGACGCCGGCCGGTGGCTTTGCGGTGAGGGTCGCGGTCGCGGCGCCCGCGGGCAGCCCGGTCGCGGTGGCGGAGGCGACGGACGCGAACGTCACCACGATCAGCCCGTTTTCGCGGAAGGCCGGGGTCGAGGTGATCGTGGGCACCGTCGCCTTCAGGAATTCGTCGGCGGTGGTCAGCGCGCCGGGCGTTTCCGGCACGCAGGACGCGCCCGCGGCTCCTTCCCCCTCCGGGGACGATGCCGGGCACGGCGGCTGGACGATCGTGTCGAGCAGCTGCGGCGGTTCGCCGGCCAGCAGCGCCGTCTCGTTCGCGAAGGCGCCGCCGTCGAGGCCGGACCAGCCGCTCAGCAGCGTCCCCGCCGGGATCGCCTGGGTGTCGATGTAGGGGGCCGCCGCCGGCTGGGCGATCGCGTCGGCGAAGGACGTGCCCGCGAGCTCGATCAGCCATACGTGCGTGATCGGCGGCAGCGTGCTGGCCTTGGGCTTGCTCTTCGGCGTCGTCGAGGTGGGTGTGGTCGCTTCCGTTTCCGACGTCGGGGTCGTGGTCGCGGCGCTCGACGCTTCTTCTTCGCTCGTGCGTTTGTGCTTGCGCCGGTGCCTTTTCCTCGCCGGCGTCGCTTCGGCGGTGGCCGCCGGCGGCTGTACCGCCGCGGCCGTGGCCCGCGCCGCCGCGCCCCGGGCCAGTGACTCGATCAGCAGCGGAAGGCTCGGGTTGGCCAGGGAGGGGCTGGGAGCCGGGCCGATCGCGGCGCCCACGGCCACGCCGATCGCGAGCGTCGCCGCGGCCAGCGCGGCGGTCACGCGGGCCGAAGGGGCGCGAAAGGGCGACTTTGGGCTCTCGGGTGTGTTGTTCATCGAGTGGAGCGAAATTCCCATAAATCATGAACACGGTCCGGACCCCAAGGGTTCCGGACCTTGCCCACAAAATAGCTAATGTCGATCAGATCTATGGGGATATGCTATGTTGGCCGCTCCTCGTTGTCAACTCTTTGTCAATCGAACTTCCCGAACGGAGTCTCTCTTCAATGAATCGAATCCGCCGTCTCTCCATCGCCCTCACGGTGGCTGGCGTGCTTGGGGTTGCGGCGCCTGCGGCCGCCAGCGCCACCGCACTGGTCACCATCAGTGGCGCCACGTCCTCGTATCCGCTCGTGCAGTTGCTCGCGAACAAGTACGTCAAGCTGCACCCGCACAAGATCAGGTTCAAGATCACGCAGGGCGGAACGACCGTCGGCATCACTCAGGTCAAAAGCGGCAGCGTCACGATGGCCGACGTCGCGCAGGAACCGAGCGGCGCGGACGCGGGCCTGGACTTCTACCCGATCGCCAAGTACGCGATCTGCGTGGTCACCAACAAATCCAATCCCGTGACCAACCTCACGCCGGCCCAGGTCACATCGATCTTCACCGGCAAGACCAAGACCTGGAGCAGCGCCCTGGGGGGCGCCACGGCAACCGGCCCGATCGAAGTCTTCACGCGCACGTCGGTCGCCGGAGTGCTGACCAGCTTCAAGTCGCTGCTGCTCGAAGGCAAAAGCGTCGAGTCCAGCGCCACCGAAGAGGCCACCGAGGGTGAGATGCGCCAGGCGGTCGAAAGCGCCCCGAGCGGGATCGGCTTCCTGTCGAACTACCAGGCGGACAAAGGCGGCCTGAACTCCGTCGAGTTCAACGGCGTCGCATGCAACAAGACGACCGCGGCGTCCGGGCAGTACGCGGGCGTGGCGGACTTCTACGAGGTGACCAAGGGCACCGCCACGGGAGCCGCGGCGGCGTTCATCAACTGGATCGACAAGTCGTCGGCGGCGAAGAAGATCATCGCCAGCCAGTGGGTCGTGATCGGCTAGCCGCAGTTGCTCGAGCGGCCGGGTAGGCCATGATCGAGCGGCTGAGAAAGCCGTGGCCAGACCACCGCGCCGAGCGTACGCTCGGCGCGGTGTCGTTGCTCGTGGGCGTCGTCGTCGTGGCGATGATCGCGTTCGTCGCGATCAAAGCGTGGCCGATCTTCCAGCACAACGGGCTCAGCTGGCTGCTGGGCGGCGGGGATCTCGAAACCGAGATCAACAGGATGACCGTCGCGACGAGCAGCCCGCCCGCGGCGGTCTATCACCTGCGCGCGTGGCCGCTGATCTACGGCACGCTGCTGACGAGCGCGATCGCCGTCGTGCTCGGCATGATGATCGCGGTGCTCTCGTCGGTCTTCATCGTCGAGCTCGCGCCCGCGCGCGTCCGCAGGGTGGTCATCCCGATGGTCCGCCTGCTCGCGTCGGTCCCGTCGGTCATCTACGGGCTGATCGGGATCCTCGTGCTCGTGCCGTTCGTCGGCAGCCACCTGATCACCGTCCACGAGAAAGAATCGGTGCAGAACGTCGTCCAGCTGACGGGCGCCGGGCTGGGCGTCACCGTCGTGATCCTCACGGTCATGATCACGCCGATCATGATCGCGCTGATCTGCGAGGCGCTCGTCTCGGTGCCGCCGTCCTGGCGCGAGGGGGCGGTGGCGCTGGGACTGAACCCGCTGCGCGCGATGCGCGCCGTGACGCTGCGGGCGATCCGCCCGGCGATCGTCGCGGCCGCCGTGCTCGCGACCGCGCGCGCCCTCGGCGAGGCCGTGATGATCCAGATGGTCTCCGGCGGCAAGTCGTTCGCGCCCAAGCCGGTCGATGGCGCCGTGTTCTTCTTCGAGCCGCTGCGCACGCTCGCCTCGGCGATCGTCGACTATCACGACGGCATCGGCTCGCCGGCGCTGGGCGCCTCCGTCTACGCCTGGGCGCTGCTGCTGCTGTTCTCGGCGTTCGCGCTGTCCGTGACCGGCTATCTGGTCAAGCTCCCGCTGCGCAAGTACCAGACGCGCGGATGAGCACGTCCTCCGCATCGACCCCGGCGGGTCTCCCGCAGGATGTCCCGCCGGGGCGGCGCCCGGGCGGACGCGGCCGGCGCTCCTCGCCGATGAGCTGGCGCTGGGGCGACCGGCTGGCGCTCGCCGCGGCGTGGACCGCGGGCATCTCGCTGTGCGTGATCGCGGCGGCGATCGTGCTGTACATGGGCTACCGCGGCATCCAGTACCTGCGCCCGGGCCTGATCTTCACCCATCCTCGCCTCAGCGAAAGCGGCACCGACGCGGGCGGATTCCTGGACCCCCTGATCGGCACGATCGTGCTGACGGTGATCGGCATCGTGCTCGCGCTGCCGCTGGCGCTCGCCAGCGCTGTGTGGATCGCCGAGTACGGTCGTCCGAGCTGGCTCGCGCGCGTGGTCGAGTCGACCATCGAGATCGTGGCCGGCACACCGGACATCGTGATCGCCCTCGTCGGGCTGGCCGTCTTCCGGCTCTCGCTGTTCGCTGCGTTCTCGTTCAGATCCCAGGGCGGCGGCGTGTACGGCAACTCGTTCATCGCGGCCGGAGCGATGATGTCGCTGCTCGCGCTGCCGCCCGTGTACGCGGCCACGCGGGACGGGCTGCAGGCGGTGCCAGGGCACATGCGCGAGGCGGCCTTCGCGCTGGGCAAGACGCGCATCACGACGATCCGGCGGGTGCTGCTCCCCAGCGTGCGCTCGAACATCGCCACGGGCGTCACGCTTGGCATCAGCCGCATCATCGGTTCGACCGCGATCGTGCTGATCCTGCTCGGCGCGACATTGCGCATAGAAACGGTGGGGCCGGTGCCGGGGATCAGCCTGCTGCGCGGCACCGGCTCGTCGCTGACGAGCTACGTCTACTACAACTCGCCGGCCGGTGAAGGCGGCGCTCCGCAGAAAGCCTACGCGGCGGCGTTCGTGCTGCTGATCTTCGTGCTGGCGCTGAATCTGCTCGTGGACCGGATCGGCCGCAGCCAGGCGAGCTCGACGGGGCTGTCGGTGGCCGGCGGGGCGATATGAATGGTGCCCAACAAAGGTTTCACAAGCGCGCGGAACCCGCTAACCTCAGTGATCCGATGGCCATAGTCCAGCCGATTGAGAAAGTGCTCGATGAGGCTTCAGTGCCCCCGGTGCGCACGATCGTCCTCGACCGCGCGCCCGTCCCGGTCCGCCCGACGCACGAGCGCGAGGCGGTCCGGACCTCGCCGTCTGCGGGCGGGCCCGAACGCCTGAGCCTGCGCGACGTGAGCGTGTCCTACGGGGGCAACGAGGCCGTCAGGTCGGTGTCGCTGTCGATCCACCAGGGCGAGGTGCTCGCGCTGATCGGACCCTCCGGCTGCGGCAAGACGACGCTGCTGCGCACGCTCAACCGCCTGACCGAGCTGACGGCCAGCGCCTCGCGCACGGGCGAGGTGCTGCTCGACGGCGAGGACATCCACGAGCTCGTGGACACGACGTTGCGCTCGCGCGTGGCGATGGTCTTCCAGCAGCCCAACCCGTTTCCGATGTCGATCTTCGACAACGTCGCCTTCGCGCTGCGCGAGCAGGGGCGCAGGCGTCCCGGACGGCGCGAGATCGAACCGCTGGTGATCGACGCGCTGCGAAGGGCCGGGCTCTACGACGAGGTCCGCGACGACCTCGACCGGCCGGCGCTGCGCCTGTCCGGCGGCCAGCAGCAGCGGCTGTGCATCGCGCGCGCGATCGCGCCGCGGCCGGAGGTCCTGCTGATGGACGAGCCGTGCAGCGCCCTGGACCCGATCTCGACCGGCGTGATCGAGGAGCTGATCGGCGAACTTCGGCGCGATCTGGCGGTCGTGATCGTGACCCACAACCTCGCGCAGGCGCACAGGGTCGCCGACAAGGTGGCGTTCATGTACCTGGGCGACCTGATCGAGTACGGGACCACGCAGGAGCTGTTCGAGGATCCGCGCGCGGCGCGCACCCGCGAATACGTCCGGGGAGTCTTTGGATGAGCACGCGGCCGATCGGAGATCGGCCGACACCGCGACCGAGAACTGGGGCGGTGCGGATGCGGCGGGCGCTCGTGCTCGCCGGCTGCGGCATGCTCGGAGTGGGCCTGTCCGCGTGCGAGAGCACCGAGCAGGAAAGCGCCAGGATCGGCCGTGAAAACGAAGCGGCCGCGCGGGCCGCGGCGAAGCCGGCAGCCAGGACGCGCGCCCGCTCGCACGGTCACGGTCACCGCCCTGGCTCCCCTCACGCGGCGCCCGACAAGGGGTCTCCCTCCCCATGACGAACCTCGCCCCGGTGCCGTCCGAAAGCTCCACCTGCGCGCACTGCGCGGCCCCTTTGGTCGCCGATCAGCGCTACTGCCTCTCCTGCGGTCAGCCCTGCTCCCCCGTTCGGCTCGCGTTCCTGGACGTTCTGGAGAGCGAGCGCCAACCCCAGCTCGGCGCGGGCGCGATGAGCACGATGCCCGTCGCCTACGCGCCCTATCTCGAACCCGCGGCGGGGCCCGCATGGCTGCGCCGCTACGCGTCGCTGTTCGCCGTCCTCTCGGTGCTGCTGCTGGCGATGATCGTCGGCCTGCTCGTGGGCCATTGGGTCACGCAGAGCAAGGCTCCGGCGGGTCCGCAGGTGTTCAAGGTCGAGGGACTCGCCGGTACGTCGCTCGCCGGGGCGACCAGCACCGCGCCCGCGACGAGCACCACGCCGGCGGCGACGACCAAATCCAAGACGTCCGCCAAGAGCGAAGAAGAATCGGAAAAGGCCGAAGCCAAGGCTGAAGAAAAGGCCGAAGAAAAGGCGCCGGCGAAAGCGCCCGAAGCGAAGAAAATCAGCACCCCGGCGATCACCAAACTGGACAAAACGATCGGCAAGAAGCACGAGGAAGAACTCAACAAGATCAGCACCGCACCGATAGAAGTCAAATGAGCACGCACGGGGAAAACGGTGCCCGCCCACCCGGGCCGCCCGCGCCCGAACAGTCCGCGGCGCAGAGCGCGGGCGCTGGAGCGGGGGCGGGCGCGGGGGCAGGCGCGGGGGCAGGCGGGATCGTCCTGCCCGCCGGCGGGCTGCCGACGCCGAGCGGCTCGATGTCCGAGCTGCGCCGCCGGCGCCTGGAGCTGGCCGAGCGCGTGGCCGCGCTCACGTGGGACCTCGGCGGGCTCGCCTACGAGATGGCCATCCGCGACCACTACCGCTTGGACGTGCTCGCCCGCAAAGCGTCCGAGCTGCAGGAGGCGGACGCCCAGCTGGGCGAGGTGCAGCGGCTGCTGGCGACCGCCGAGGCGGGCATCCACGGCCAGTGCCGCTCCTGCGGCGCGGTGCACAGTCGCGGCGCGGCCTTCTGCTGGCACTGCGGCGCTCCCCTGATGGAGGAGGCCCGCCCGTCGGTGCTGGAGAGCGATCAGCCGGCATGAGGCGGGTTGCCGCGAGCGGCGCGAGCTGCCTGCCGGTGGTGGCCCTTGCCCTGCTGGTGGCCGCCCTTGCGCTGGCATTCTCGCCTGCCGCGGCCCCCGCGAAGAAGCCGGCCCCCGCGAAGAAGCCGCCCCCCGTGGCGGCCGAATCGGTCGAACCTGCGTGCCAGATCCTTCCGCCCGAAGACCCGCTCAACCAGGAAATCGCGAACGCCCCCGTGAGCCCGAACTCGGCCAACTACGTGTCGAGCATCGGCCTGACCGCGCACCTGCACCCGGACTTCGGGACCGAGCCGAGCTACGGCATCCCCTACACGGTCGTCGGACCGGAACAGCCCGAGGTCCCGATCAAGTTCACGAAATACGCCTCCGAATCGAACAAGGGGCCCTACCCGATACCTCCCGACGCGCCGATCGAGGGAGGGGGCAAGAACGGGCACGGGGACAAGCACGTGCTGGTCGTGCAGGAAGGCACGGAAGGCACCTGCATGGACTACGAGCTCTACAAAGCCCATCGCAAGGGGGAAGGATGGACCGCCGCCTCCGGCGCGGTCTTCAATCTGAGCAGCGAAGCGCTGCGCCCCGAAGGATGGACCTCGGCGGACGCGGCCGGGCTGCCGATCTTCCCCCTGCTCGTCCGCTATCCGGAGGTCCACGCCGGGCAGATCGACCACGCGCTGCGCGTCACCGTGCCGCAGACGCAGATGGGCTACATCCACCCGGCGACCCACTTCGCGTCGGACAGCTCCAACCCGAACCTGCCGCCGATGGGCCTGCGGCTGCGCCTGAAGGCGAGCTACAGCCTGGCGGGCTTCAGCGGCGAATCGCTGGTGATCCTCGAAGCGCTCAAGCGCTACGGGCTGATCGTCGCCGACAACGGCTCCCCGTGGTTCATGACCGGCGCGCCGGACCCGCGTTGGAACGACGAAAACCTGGAACAGCTCAAGCAGGTCCCCGGCTCGGAATTCGAAGCCGTCGAAACCGGCCCGATCCTACACGGCTAGCTCTGCTGCGTAGGCTCAACCGGCGCCGGGGCCGGCTGCGCCGCGGCGACCGGCTGCGCCGCCACGGCCTGTGCGGGCGGCTGCGGCTGCTGCTGGCTGGTCTGGGTGAGCATCGGCGTCTCGCCGCTGATCGAGTCCTTGAACTCGCGCATGCCGCTGCCGATCGAGCGACCGATTTCGGGGAGCCGCTTGGCGCCGAACACGAGCAGCAGGACTATCAGCAGAAACGCGATGTGCAGTGGATTGTCGAGTCCCATGTCTCTCAGTCTACGCCCTTTTTCGCCTCGCCCCGGGAAACCGTCCTGTGCACGAGCTGCGCGGCCACGATCACCATCAGTCCGGCGAACGCGTCGCGCAGGACGGCGCCTGAGAGGGCGTTCGCGAGCGCGACGCCCGCGGCGGCGCCGGCCACCGACAGGAGCCCCAGCGCCAGCGCGTCGTGGCGGCGCACGTTGCCATAGCGGTCCTGCCTGTATGTGCCGACGATCGCGACCGGGACGATCGCCAGCAGCGACGTCGCCTCGGCGTGGTGCTGGTCGAGCCCCAGGAACAGGACGAGCCCGGGGACGAACAGCACGCCGCCGCCCACCCCCAGCAGGCCGGCGACGATCCCGGCGGCGAGGCCGACGGCGATCGCTCCGGTCATCTGAGGACCAGCTCGACCGCGCTTGCCACGAGCACGGCGGCGAACAGCAGGGCGATCGAGCGCGCCTGCAGGCGCTGTTGCAGCCAGGTGCCGATCAGCACTCCGGCCACGGCCGGCACCCCGACGAGCACCGCGTCCAGCAGGCGCACGTTGCCGTACAGCCCCTGCACGGCGGCGGCGAAGCCGGCGATGAACACGATCGCCGCCAGCGAGGTGGCGGTCGCGGCGCGCTCGTCGTAACCGAGCCACAGAACGAGCAGCGGCACGATCACGCTCCCGCCGCCGACGCCGAACAGACCGCTGAAAAGGCCGGCCAGCGTGCCGATCGCCATCAGCCTCAGCGGGCGCTGCGGCGAGCGCTCAGCGGCCACTTGCACGAGCGGACGGGCCGGCGACCATTGACGCCATACTAGACCTCGTGTCCCCAGCCGCAACGCTCGTGGAGGCGCTCGAGTCGATCCGCGCCGACCCCGCCCGCTCAGCCGTGCTGCTGGACATCGACGGCACACTGGCGCCGATCGTGCGCCACGCGGCCGACGCGCACGTTCCCGAGGCCACGCGCAGCCTGCTTATCGACGTCGCCCGCCGCTATCGGGTGGTCGGCTGCGTGAGCGGCCGGCGCGCGAGCACCGCGCGCCAGATCGTCGCGATCGGGACGATCGCGTATGTCGGCAACCACGGCGGTGAGCTCCTGCGCCCGGGGGCGACCAGCCCGGAGGTGGACCCCGAGCTCGCCGCGTGGACGGCGCGCGTGCGCGACTTCGCCGCGCGCGCGTACACGAGCGAGCACCAGCGCATCCGCGTGCGCAGCGAGGACAAGGACACGATCGCCGCGTTCCACTGGCGCGGCGCGCCCGACGAGGAGACGGCCGCGCAGGCTGTGCGCGAGATCGCGCAGCGCGCCCAGGAGGAGGGCTTCGCAGTCCACTGGGGGCGCAAGGTGCTCGAGGTGCGTCCGCCGGTCGTGCTCGACAAGGGTCTGGGGATCGCCGCGCTGCTGCGCGGCGTGGAGGTCACGGCGGCGCTGTACGTCGGCGACGACACGACCGATCTCGATGCGTTTCGCGCCCTGCGCTCGTTCGTGGAGTCGGGGGCGCTCTCGGGCGCGGTGTGCGTGGCGGTCGGCTCCGACGAATCGCCCCCCGGCCTGGCGGCGGAGGCCGACCTGACGGTCGACGGTCCCGGCGGCGTGCGGGAGCTGCTCGAGGCGCTGCTGTAGCACCGTGCGGTTCGTGGACTTCCTCCGGACCACGGTGCTGCTCAGCGCCGGTGCGGCGACGGCGCTGGCGGGTATCACGGTGCTCGCGGCCAGCGCCAGGTCCGACACGCTGCTCGCGGAGGTCGCGATCGGGTGGTGGCTGATCGCCATCGGCGCCGGGTTGCGGATGGGCAGGCGGGGGCAGACGAATCCGCCGATCGCGCGCCTGCTGAGCGGCGCGCAGGCAAGCACCACGTTGCCCGAGCACCATCCGAGCGCGATCCTGCTCAACCGCCTGTGGCCGCTGCTGCTGTTCACGCTGCTGTCGGGCGGCCTGGCCTTCCTTGCCCCGCAGATACCGGGCATCGCCGCCGGCTTCGCGATCATCTGGGCGCTCGCGTGGCGGCGCCAGGACGCGGCGGTGGCCGCCATCGAGGAGCGCGACGGAGCCTGCTTCTACGTGCGCCGCACATCCCCGGTGCGGCCGATGGCCCTCGTGCGCACGCCCGGCTTCAAGGCGGCCCGCCCGGAGCGCGCGGGCGGCGCCGTCACCTGAAATGCGCCCGATGGAAATGCCCTCCTCGGGAATGCCCTCGGCGGGCTGGGCGGATCATCCGATCGACGTCCTGATCGTCTCGCTCGGCTCCACCGAAGGGCTCCGCACCGCCGACCAGGAGCTGCACGACTCGCTGGAGCGCGCGGGCGCGCGGGTGGCCACTGTCCGTGCGCGTGCGCCAGCGCAGGCACGGACGCTGATGCTCACCGACCTGGCCTGGGCGCGCGCGGCGCGGGTGGCGGCGAGCAGAGCCCTTGCCGATCTGCGGGGCTCGCCACTCTCGGCGATCGTCTACTCCAGCACGACCGCCGCGCTGCTGTGGCCGCGCCCGGGGGCGATCCGCTTCGACGCCCCCGCGGCGGGCAACCGGCCGGGGCGCCACGGGCTGTGGCAGCGGCCGCTCGAGCGCCGCCGGCTGGGGCGGGCGCCGCTGCTGCTGCCGTGGAGCGAGGGCGCGCTGCGCGAGGCGCCAGCGGTGGCGCGCGGCGGCGATCGGGCGCTGGTGGTGCCCGTGCCGGTCGAGCCCTCCGGACCGCCGCAGCCGGCGCGGGACATCGCGGCGATCACGTACGCCGCCAACCCCTCCAAGAAGGGGCTCGATCGCGTGCTCGCCGCCTGGCGCGGTGTGCGCGGGAAGCGCGGATCGGGGGCATCGGATGAGCTGGTCGTGGCCGGGGCGTCGGTCGCGGAGCTCGCGCTCGCGGGCTTCGGTCCCACGGCCGAGGACGGCGTGCGCGTCGTCGGCGCGCTCCCCGCGGCCGAGTACCGCGCGCTCGTGGGCCGCGCGCGGGTATTCGTGTGCGCCCCGCGCCGCGAGGACTACGGGATCGCGCAACTGGAGGCGCTCGCCGACGGCTGCCTGCTCGTCACCACGCCCGCGCCCGGCCCGTATGCGGCGCTGCCGATCGCCCGCACGCTGGACGCGCGCCTGGTGAGCGAGGACCTCGAGGGCGCGCTGCGCGTTGCCCTGGACGATCCACCGGCGGGCTATGCAACCCGAGCGCGCGGGGCGGTCGCGCCGTTCAGCTGCGCGGCGGTCGACGGGCTGGTCGCGGACGAGCTGCTTCCGCGCCTGCTCGCCCGTGCGCCCGGATGAGATGGGAGCCTGGATGAGACGGAGACAATAGCGCCCGAATAGCCCACATCCACTGGTATTTGGAATGCCTCTGGGTTACGTTCGAGCGGTGTCGGCCCCCGAGCACGCCACTCCGCGCTGGAGCGCGTACGCGTGGGGCGCGATCGCCGCGACGACGGCGTTTATCGCGATCACCTGCTGGTGGTTGACGCAGGATCGCAGCATTCCCATCTACGACGCCGGCGATCAGCTGGAAACGGCGCTCCTCTACCACAACATGCTGCAGGCGGGGAACCTGCTCGGACCGTTCACCCACAAGAGCGTCTACCCGATCCTCGGGCACATGGTGGGCGCGGTGGCGGCGCTGATCGGCGGCGTGAACGTCGCCTCGCCGATCATCGGCGAGAACCTCGTGTTCGTCTCGCTGCTGGCGCTCGGCTGCTACCAGACCGGGCGGCTTGTGTTCGGGCGCCTGGCGGGGATGCTGGCGGTCGTGTTCGTGCTCGGCTCGCCGCTGCTGATCTCGATGTTCCACGTGTTCCTGCTCGACGCTCCGCTGACGGCCCTCGTCTCGGTCTCGGTCTGGCTGGTCCTCGCGAGCGAGGACTTCAGCCGTACGGGGGTGGCCGCCCTGGCGGGTCTGGCGGTCGGGCTCGGGCTCAACATGAAGGCGCAGTTCGCCCTGTTTCTCGTCGGTCTCGTCCTGATCGTGCTGCTGCACGGCGGGTGGCGCAACTGGCGCGGCTTCGCGATCTTCTGTGTGGTCGCTGGGGCGGTCGGCCTGCCGTGGTACATCGTGCACTTCTCCGAGCTGGGGGAACTGCTGGAACTCTCGAGCTCGGGCCCCGGCACGCCGGTGGGCAACATCCCGCCCACGTTCTCGAGCGCCAACCTCACGTGGTACTTCTGGAGCGTCCTGAACTCCCAGCTGCTGGCGCCGCTGTTCATACTGGCGTTCGGAGGCGGACTGTGGACGCTCGTCACGTTGGTGCGCGATCGCGGCAGGCCGGCCGCGCGACTGGAGTTCCTCGCGGGCGGCTTCGCCGCCTGGCTGGTCATCACGTTCCCGGACGCCCACCACGACATCCGCTACGGCCTGCCGCTGCTCGGCTACCTGGCGGTCGTCGGGACCGGATGGATCGCCTGCCTGCCGCGCACCGCGCGCCTGGCGGCGATCGCGCTGCTCGTGCTGGGCGTGGCCGCGAACACCCTCAGCATCGACTTCGGCGTCGGCCGGGAAGTGACCCTGGAGCTGGTCCATCCCGCGGCCCAGGGCGAGCAATTTCCCGATCGGATCGTCCTGTACCTGACCAACGGCTTCCTGGCCTCCGCGCCGAGTCGCGACGGCGACGTGCCCGGCCTGCTCGAAGCGCTGCATCGCGAAGGGGTGAGCACAGTCTCATGGAGCGCCGAACAGAGCCTGCTCCCTGACTTCTCCGAAGCGGGGCTCGTGCCGCTGGCGCAGATCGCCGACCTGACGCCGGTGGTCACTCGAAGCCTCGAATACAGTCGCTCGGCGAGCGACGCGACGCTCGTACACGAAGCCGTGACCGCGCGCACCCCGCCGACGTGCACCCGCCTGAGCGACGGCACGGGTGTGTGGGTGGTGCGCTACGACACGGCCGCAGGCAAGCTGGCCCTGTACTGCCCGACGCGCCGGCCGCGCTTCTACGACGCGGGGGGTGTCGGCTGACCAAGTCGGTGGAGGGCCCTCAGCCCCGCCGCTTGGCCAGCCGCGCGAGCTCCTGCCACGGCCGCGTGTTGACCACGTCCTCCCTGGTGAGCCACGCCCGCCGCGCGGTGGCGATGCCCCAGCGCATGTTCTGGAGCGTGCCGGTGCGGTGGGCGTCGGAGTCGATCACGATCAGCACCCCAGCGCGAGCGGCCGCACGGGCGTGCACGTCTGACAGATCGCGCCGGTCGGGGTTGGCGTTGATCTCGAGCATGGTCCCCGTGCGCGCGGCGGCCGCGAACACGGCGTCCAGGTCGATCTCGTACGGATCGCGCCGCTGGATCAGCCTTCCCGTCGGGTGGCCGATGGCGTTCACGAGCGGATGCTCGATGGCGGCGATCATGCGCTCGGTCATCTTCTGCGCGCCGATGCCGAAGGAGGTGTGCACGCTGGCGATCACCCAGTCCAGCTCGCCGAGCAGCTCGTCCTCGTAGTCGAGCGAGCCGTCGGGCAAGATGTTGACCTCGCTGCCGGCCAGCAGCTCGATCCCGTCCACCCGCGCGTCGGCCTCGCGCACGAGCTCGATCTGGCGGCGCAGCTGCTCGGGCGAGACGTCGTTGCCGAACCCGTGGCTGGCCGAGTGGTCGGTGACCGCCAGGTACTCGTATCCGCGCTCGCGCGCGGCCAGCGCCATCTCCTCGATCGTGTTGTGGCCGTCGGAGGCGATCGTGTGGCTGTGCAGGTCGCCGCGGATGTCGGCCAGCTCGATCAGCTGCGGCAGGGTCCCGTCGCGGGCGGCCTCCAGCTCGCCGCGATTCTCGCGCAGCTCCGGCTCGATGTAGGCGAGGCCGAGGCGCGCGTAGACCTCCTGCTCGGTGGCGTAGGTGTCGGTGGCGCCGGTGGCGTCCACCTCCGATGACGACGCGTCGAGGATGCCGTACTCGGAGACGTGCAGGCCGCGGCGAACGGCGGCCTCGCGCAGCGCCGCGTTGTGCGCGCCCGAGCCGGTGAAGTGCTGCAGCAGGTCGCCGAGCTGCGCCGGCCGCGCGATCCTCAGGTCGACCCCGACGCCCGAGTGGGTGCGCGCCCGCGCGCCGGCCCTGCCGGCCGAGCCGACGCTCTCGATCTGCTCGAGCTTGGCCAGGCTCCTGGCGAGCATGGTGGGGCGGGTGCTCGTGGCGATCAGGTCGATGTCCTTTATGGAGTCCGCCTGCCGGCGGACCGAGCCCGCGAGCTGGATGTGATCGCGGCCTCCTGCGAGCGCCCTCAGGCCGGCGAGCAGACCCTCGGCGATCTCCACCGCCCGCGGCAGCAGGATGCGGGGCGCGGAGCCGGCGGTCGGGTGGGCGTCCAGCTCGTCCAGCGCCGCCAGCACGCTCGCCTCCAGCTTGGGGCCAAGCCCGCGCACGGTGCGCAGGCGCTCCCCGAGCGCGGCCTGGCGCAGCGCCTGCGGCGAGTCGACGCCGAGCTCTGAGTGCAGCAGCCGCGCCCGCTTGGGTCCGATGCCGGGCAGGCGCGTGATCGCGATCAGGCCGGGCGGGAACTTCGCCCGCAGCCGCTCCGCCGCGGGGATCGTGCCGGTCGCGCTCAGCGCGAGGATCTTCTCCTGGAGCGTCCTGCCGATCCCGGGCAGCTCCGTCGCACGACCCGCGCGCGCCAGCGCGGCGACCGACACGGGCGCCTCGCGCACGGCCTTGGCGGCGGTCCGGTAGGCCACCACGCGGTGGACGATCGCGCCGTCCAGCTCGTAGAGGTCGCCCAGCTCCTCGAATGCGTCGGCGATCACGGCGTTGGACAGCTCGGGCTCGGGCACGGCATCAGCGTAGGGACCGGGAGCCCATCGCGCCCGCCGCGGCGACGGAGTGCGGCGTGCGCGTGGCGGCTGGAGGCGGGGAGACGCCCCACGCTCTAGGGTAACCCGGCCGATGCCCGGTGAGCCCTGGCTGATACTGCCCACGTACAACGAGGCCGAGAACGTACGGGACATCGTGGCGGCCACCGGCGAGGTGCTGGCGGGCGTGGCGCCGGACGGCTTTCGCGTGCTCGTGGTCGACGATGGCTCGCCCGATGGCACCGGCCAGCTGGCGGAGGAGCTGGCGGCAGAGCACGACTGGGTGGAGGTGCTCCACCGCTCGGAGAAGAACGGGATCGGGCCGGCCTACCTGGCGGGCTTCCGCCACGCGCTGGACCGCGGCGCTGGCTACGTGATGGAGATGGACTCGGACTTCTCCCACGATCCCGCCGATCTCGCCCGCCTGCTGCGGACCGTCTACGACGGC
This sequence comes from uncultured Solirubrobacteraceae bacterium, assembly GCA_963805745.1. GTDB lineage: Bacteria > Actinomycetota > Thermoleophilia > Solirubrobacterales > Solirubrobacteraceae > Palsa-744. The sequence continues at coordinate 901,994 of CAWDVD010000002.1, read as the reverse complement.
GCCGATCTCGCGCTGGGCTCGCGCTACGTGCCCGGCGGCGGCGTCGCCGAATGGGGGCTGCTGCGGCGGTTCATCAGCGAGGGGGGCTCGACGTACGCGCGTCTGGTGCTGGGCCTGCGCGTGCGCGACCTGACGGGTGGCTTCAAGTGCTTTCGCCGCGAGGTGCTCGAGGCGATCCACTTCGACGGCGTGCGCTCGCAGGGCTACGCCTTCCAGGTGGAGCTCACCTACAGGGCCGTGCAGGCGGGCTTTCGCGTGGTCGAGGTGCCGATCGTGTTCCGCGACCGCCAGCGGGGCACGAGCAAGATGTCCTGGCGGATCGCCGCCGAGGCGATGTGGCTGGTGCCGCTCCTGCGCTTCAGATAGAGCGCCTTCCTGTGGCGCGACTGCGCTTCAGATGGAGCGCTTTCCTGCCGATGGAGCAGGTGATGGATGCCTCGGCATACGCGTTCGCCCACGGCATGCGGCACACGCGCGCGACGCTTCGCGCGTGGCAGCGCACGCCCCTGGCCGTCCTCGGTCGCTGGGTCGCCGGCTCGGCGCTGGCCGCCACCGGCCTGCTCGTCGCCGTGCTGGTCGTCGCCTCGCTCGACCACGGCTACGATCAGATCCTGACCCTGCAGCCGCCGTTCGCCGTCGGGAACCTGACGAACGTCGTGAGCGTCCTGCGCAGCAACCTGCTGGTCCTGGCCCTCCATGCGATGGCGTGCGTGGCGGGGTTCATCGCGGGCAGCTCGCTGCCGATGCAGGCGCAGCACCGCAACGGCATCTCGCGCTGGGTCCACGAACACGGCGGGCGACTGGCGATCGCGTTCGTGGGCTGCGCCACCGCCTTCTCGCTGAGCGCCCAGGCGTATGTGATCGGGCACACGCTTGCCGGCGTGTCCCACTTCCTGCGCGTCTCGCCCGCGCTGCTGCTTCTGGGCGTGCTCCCGCACGCGATCCCGGAGCTGATCGCGCTGTTCCTGCCGCTGGCCGCGTGGATCATCGCCAGCCGCAAAGGGGAGTGGGAGCAGCTGCTCGCGGCCACGGTCGTGACGGTCGCGCTGGCCGTGCCCGTGCTCGTGGCGGCGGCGTTCGTCGAGGTCTACGTCTCTCCGCACCTCTTCACGGCGCTGACCCACATCCACCCGCCGATCGTGCGCCGCGCCGGAGGCTGGATCGTCACCGTGCGCTGATGCGAGCGCCGCACGCGTTGGTCGGATACCTGCCGGTCGAGCGGAGCTAGATGAGAAACGCGTGCGACCGGGTGCTCGGCCCGCGGGCCGGCGATTCCCCTCCGCCTGGTCCACGACTGCGAGCTCGGAACCTACCCTGTGCGCATGGTGTTGCCGGGTCGTGTGGGTGTCAATGCGGTGTTTTTGGAGCCGCGTCATGGGGGGATGGATACGTTTGTGCGGGCGTTGCTGCCGGAGCTTGTGCGGTTGGCGCCGGGGGTCGAGTTCTGTGTGTTTTGCAGCCCGGGGGGCCGTGAGTATCTGGAGGGTGTGGGTTGGGGTGTGGGGGGCTCGGGTTTGGGTGGGCGGGTGCGGCTGGTGAGCCACCGGTTGTTGGGTCGGCGGGGGTTGAAGGCGGTGAGCGAGTTGACGTTGCTGGGTGTGTTGGCGGGTAGGCGTGTGGATCTGCTGCACAGCCTCGCGATGACCGCGCCGCTTTACACGCGGGCGGTGAATGTGGTGATGGTGCCGGATGTGACGTGGATCGTGGCGGCGAGCCCTGGGGATCGCTGGACTGCGCGCCTGTGGCGGCTGCTGGTGCCGCCGGTGGCGCGCCGCGCCGACCGGGTCACGGTCTTCTCACGCGTCGGGGCGCAGCAGGTGAGCGAGTATCTGGGGGTCCCCGGCGAGCGCATCGATGTGGTGCCGTTGGCGGCGGGCGTGAACGAGCAGGCGGCGCCGACACCGGCCGGGGAGCTGCGTGGGCGTCTTGGCCTGGGGGAGGGGCCGGTGGTGTTGACGGTCTCCGCGAAGCGGGTGCACAAGAACCTGGAGCGGCTGGTGCGCGCGGTCACACCGCTGGTGGAGCGCTGGCCGGATGTGGTGCTGGTGATGCCGGGCAACCCCACGCCGTATGAGGGTGTGCTGCGCGAGCTCGCCCGCGAGCTGGGGATCGCCGGCAACGTGGTGTTCCCGGCCTACGTGGATGTGGCTGACCTGGAGGGGCTGTATGCGCTTGCGAGCTGTTTCGTGCTCGCGTCGATCGACGAGGGGTTCGGTATCCCGATCCTGGAGGCGATGCGCCGTGGTGTGCCCGTGGCGTGCTCGCGCGCCTCGGTGCTGCCCGAGGTCGCCGGCCAGGCCGCGCGCTACTTCGACCCCTACAGCGTGCCAGAGATCACCGACGCGCTCGCCCAGCTCCTCGGCGACCGCCGGCTCGCCGCGGACCTCGCCGCCCGCGGGCGCGAGCGCGAGCACGAGTTCACGTGGGAGAAAACCGCACAGGCCACACTCGCCAGCTACGCACGCGCCTGGCAGGAGCGACACTGACTGGACGACAGGATCGGCGCTGGCGGGACTACCTGTCCCGGCCTGCGCCCTTTTCGGCTTCTTCTTCGGCCCTCTCCGTCGCCTCGTCCCGCGTGTCCAGGCGCAGGAGCACCCACACGAGCACCAGGGCACCGACGACCGCAACGCCGATCACAATGCGTCCGCTGACGGCGAGCGGGATCATAAGTGACGCACACGATACCCGGGCCCGAGACATCGCCCCCGGGCTTAGCTCCTTCATTTTGTATAGTGAGGGGCAAGCGACCAAGGAGACCCCCATGGCAGGCACCCTCACGCAGATAACGGACACGAACTTCGACGCCGAGGTGCTCGAGGCCGACGGCCCCGTGCTCGTGGACTTCTGGGCGCCCTGGTGCGGTCCCTGCCGCGTCGTCGCCCCGGTCCTCGAGGAGATCGCCTCGGAGCGCCCGGATCTGCGGATCGTCAAGCTCGACATCGACGAGAACCCGCAGACCGCGGCCCGCTTCCAGGTGCTCTCGATCCCGACCATGATCCTCTTCAAGGCCGGCCAGCCGGTCAAGACGGTGATCGGGGCCTACCCGAAGAAGAAGCTCGAGGCGGAGCTGGAGCCCGCGCTGACAGCCGCCTGAAGGTCGTAGGCCGGTCGTCCATCCGGCTTGCGTCGTCAGGTGGGAAACATATCGGCGCTTCCCGGCGCTCGCAAACGGCGGCGCAGCCGCCTGCTCTGAGTTGCGCCGCCGATCTGGCTGGAGCGCTCGGCAGGCTGCGGCTACTTTCCCGGTAGCCAGAACAATCGGCCTGATGGCCGACGCACCGCCGGGCTCATCGCCTCGCGGGGAGCGCAATGAGCCGACGACCATGGAGACCGATCGTACGCGGAGCGCCCGTCCTGGGCGTGGCGGTGCTCCTGCTCGGGGTGCTCACGTGGCCGCTGCTGTTCACGTACTCGGGCTTCGACGGCGACTGGGAGCACCACCTGTGGCTCGTGTGGCACCAGAGCCTCTCGATCCAGTCCGGCCACTTCCCCAGCCTCTTCCTCGACAGCTCCTATTCCGTGTTCTACCCGCTCTTCGCGTTCTACGGCGGGACGCTGTTCGCGGTGGCCGGAGTCCTCTCGCTCCTGATGGGGCACGCCCCGGTGCAGGCCTACGTACTCATCTACCTCCTGGATTTCGCCGCGGCCTTCGGGGGCTGGTACTGGCTGGGGCGCATGGCGGGCGTGGGTCGCTGGCTGGCGATGGCTCCAGGCCTGGTGTTCGTCACCTCGGCGTACTACGTGATGCTCGTCTACGTTCGGGGAGACTGGCCGGAATTCACCGGGGTCTCGATGGTGCCCCTGATGGTGGCCGCGGGGGTGAGCGTGCTGCGCGCCGAGCGCCTGCGCCCGGGCGCCGCCTTCGCGCTGGCGGCCAGCAGCGTCCTGTTCTTCGGCAGCCACAACATCACGATCCTGCTGGGCCTCACCACGCTCGCCCTCACCGGCCTGGCGCTCGTCGTCTGCGTTCCCGATGCGCGCCGGCAGCTGACCCGCCGGGGCGCGATCCGCCTGGCGGCAGTCGTCGTGCCCGCGGCTCTGGTGAGCGCGTGGTACCTGCTGCCGGCGCTCGTCTACGACTCGCGCACCCGCATCGCCAGCGAATACCACCACGCGCAGGAATCGATCAGGACGACCGTCGGGCTCGTCTCGCTCGGCCACCTGCTCAGCCTCTCCCGTGGCTCGGCGCTCCCCACGCCCTCGCCCTACCCGTTCGCGCTGTCCCTGCCCGTGCTCGCGATCGCGTGGGTCCTGGTGGGGGTCCTGATCCTGCCGCAAGGCAACCGCAACCGGACCTGGACACGGCTCCTGCTGATCTGCTGCGGGATGGCGGTCCTCACGGCCGTCGTGATGACCCACGTTGGATTGCTGCTCGCGCTGCCCCGCCCGTACACGGCGATGCAGTTCAGCTATCGACTGGAGACCTACGTGCTGCTGGAGATATGCGCAGCCATGCTCGCAGGCCTCGTGCTGGCTCGAAGCGGCTCGCGGCGAGTGCGACCGTGGACGTGGCTCATGATTCCGGTCTGCGTCGTGTCGCTGCTCGGCGCGATCCAGCAGATACGCGCCTATCCCTACCCCGGCCAGGACCGGTATACGGCACTGGAATCCTACGGAGAAATCGAGGCCGTCAACGACGAAGACTACCAGGACGTCTCCGCGCCGGTCATCGCCGGGCGTGGCCTGGCGACGGTCGACATCCCGTTCGAAGCGGTGCACGACGACCGGGTGTCGTTCTCGACGCGTCTGCGCCCTGGAACCCTCCTCGCCACCAACATCGGCGCCGGCTCGTACCTGGTGCACGTGACGGGCGCAAAGGCGGTCGGGGTCGACTCGCAAACCGGCGACATGGTGCTCCAGGTCGGCGGCGGCGCCGGTGACGGCAATGGAGGCGGCGCCGGAGCAGGCCGCTCTGGCGACGCCCCAGCCTCGACCGGGTCCATCCCGGAAGAGACGATCTCGGTGAGCACCGGCGACGGCCTGCCGATCGTCCTCGGACGCGTGCTGACGCTCATCGGCGTGGCGATCCTCGCGCTGGAGCTGCTGGTTCTGCCGGTCTGCCGTCTCCTGTCGAGACGGGTGCCATCACCGGTGAGCCACGATCGCGATGCTCAGACCGAGGCCCTCGATCGCGGTGTCCTCTGAATAGCCGTTGGCGTCGCCTGCCGCCGGCGAGCCCTCGGCGAGGTCGACCCGGACGGCCAGCGTCTCCCGCGCTATGTAGTCGCGATGGGTCCCGGCCGCCGCCATCAACGCGGGGTCGCCCCGGAGCTCCAGCTCGATGCGGTCCTCGATCTGCAGCCCGGCGCTCTTGCGCGCGTTCTGGACCGCGTGGACGATCTCGCGCGAGAGCCCCTCGCCTCGCAGCTCCTCGTCGAGGGCGAGGTCGAGCGCGACCGCGTGGGCTCCCTCGCGCTCCACGCTGTAGCCCTCGGGCGCGCGCATCGTCAGGAGCAGGTCCTCCGCGGAGAGCGTGTGCTCGCGTCCGGCCACCGCGATCCCGACCCCACCGCCGTCGCGGACCGCGCCAGCCACGTGCGCCGGGTCGAGCGCCGCGATCGCCGCTGCCGCCAGCGGCATGTCGCTGCCGAACAGCGGCCCGAGCGTGCGGTAGTTGGCCTTCACCTCATAGCTGCCCAGCTCCTCCGCGGCCGCCACGAAGCGCACGCGCCGCACGTTCAGCTCCTCGCGCACGACATCCGCCAGCCGTTCGATCGCCACCCGCTCGCGCCCGTCCGCCACCACCACCGCCTCCGCCAGGGGCTGGCGCACCTTGATCTTGGCCTTCCCGCGCGCGCCCAACCCGAGGCGGACCGTCTCGCGCGCGAGCGCCATCGCCTGCTCCAGGTCCTCGTCCCGCAGCGCTACGTCCTCGCCCGCCGGAAAGTCGCACAGGTGCACGCTCGCCAGCGTTCCGTCGAGGTTGTCGTACAGCTCGTCCGCCATGAACGGGCAGAACGGAGCCAGCAGCTTCGACACCGTCAGCAGGCACGTGCGCAGCGTCGCGAACGCCGCCGGGTCTCCGTCCCAGAAGCGCCGCCGCGAGCGGCGCACGTACCAGTTCGACAGCTCGTCGACCAGGCTCGCGATCGCCCTGCCCGCCGTCGTCGTGTCGTAGGAGTCCAGGCGCTCGGTCACCAGATCCGCCGTCGCCGCCGTGCGCGACAGCGCCCAGCGGTCGAGATCTTGGTCCGCTGTGCCGTCGCCGTTGCCGTGCGAGCCGGCCGTCGCCGCTCGTGCGGCTTGCACCGGCGCGTCGCCGGGCGCACCTGCCGCGGACCCGCTCAGCTCCTTCGCCGAGGCATGGGCGTACAGGACGTAGAAGTAGTACGTCGACCACAGCTGCTTGAGGAACAGGCGTACGCCCTCGCCGATCGTCTCAGCCGAGAAGCGGTAGCCGTCCCACGGCTGCTTGGAGGTGAAGAAGTACCAGCGGAAGGCGTCCGCTCCGTACGTGTCCAGCACCTGCCACGGCTCGACCGTGTTGCCCTTCGACTTGGACATCTTCTGTCCCTCCTCGTCGAGGATCAGCCCCAGGCACACCACGTTGCGATACGGCGCCCGCGGGGCACCGCCCCCCAGGGGGGTGGTCAGTGTCGCCACCGCCAGCAGCGAGTAGAACCAGCCGCGCGTCTGATCCTGGGCCTCGCAGATGAAGTCAGCCGGGAAGCTCGCCTCGAACGTATCCCGGTTCTCGAACGGGAAGTGGTGCTGGGCGAACGGCATCGCGCCCGAGTCGAACCACACGTCGATCACCTCCGGCACGCGTCTCATCGGCTCGCCGCACGCGCCCTGCGGGCACGGGAAGGAGAGCTCGTCCACGTACGGGCGGTGGTGGTCCTCCAGTGCCGTCCCCGAGCGCTCCGCCAGCTCCGCGAAGGAGCCGACCACGTGCACGTGCCCGCACTGGCAGCGCCACACCGGCAGCGGCGTGCCCCAGTAGCGCTCGCGCGAGAGCGCCCAGTCCACGTTGTTCTTCAGCCAGTCGCCGAAGCGCCCGTGCTTGACGTGCGGCGGATGCCAGCTCACCGTCTCGTTCGCCGCCAGCAGCTCGTCGCGTAGCCTTGACGTCGCGATGTACCACGACGGTTTCGCGTAGTACAGCAGCGGCGTGCCGCAGCGCCAGCAGTGCGGGTAGGAGTGCTCGTACTCCTGCACCCGCAGCAGCAGGCCGCGCTCGCGCAGATCCTCGATCAGCTCCCGCGTCAGCTCCGGGTCCTTGACGAAGCGGCCCTCGTAGGAGGCGCCGTCGCGGCTGCGCGTGCGCCCGTCGTAGGTGCCGTCCGGGCGCACCGGGTTGTACAGGGTGTCCGCCTGCGTCGGGTCGAACCCCACCTGCGGCGACGCCGCCGCCACGCGGTAGTCGTCCTCGCCGAACGCCGGCGCCAGGTGCACGATGCCCGTGCCGTCCTCCGTCGTCACGAACTCGTCCGCCACGATCGGCAGGGGACCGGGATCGCGGTCTGACGCCGCGAAGATCGGCCCCCGGTAGGAGCCGTATCGCTCCACCAGATCGGCGCCGCTGAAGCGCTCCACGATCTGAACCCCCGCACCCAGCACCGGCTCCACCCGCGCGAGCGCGATCAGATAATAAAAATCATCCACCCGCACCTTCGCGTACGTCGCCGTCGGCGAGACCGCCACCGCCACGTTTCCCGGCAGCGTCCACGGCGTCGTCGTCCACACCAGCAGCTGCTCCTCGCCGCTGCGTGCCCCGGATGGGGTATCGAGCACCGGCAGCTTCAGGTACACGCTCTCGTCGACCACGTCCTGGTAGCCGAGCGCCACCTCGTGTGAGGACAGCGTCGTCTCACAGCGCGGGCAGTACGGCACGACCTTGTTGCCCTCGTACAGCAGCCCGCGCGCGTCGATCTGCGCCAGCGCCCACCACACCGACTCGATGTAGCTCTCGTCCAGAGTGCGGTACGCGTGCTCGAGGTCGATCCAGAAGCCGATCCGCTCCGTCAGCCGGTTCCACTCCTCCAGGAACGCGAACACCGACTCGCGGCAGCGGGCGTTGAACTGCGCGATCCCGTACTCCTCTATCTCCGACTTGTGGTGGATGCCCAACTGCTGTTCCACCGCTATCTCCACCGGCAGGCCGTGGCAGTCCCAGCCGCCCTTGCGCTCCACGCGGTAGCCGCGCATCGTCTGAAAGCGCGGGTAGATGTCCTTGAACACGCGCGAGAGCACGTGGTGGGAGCCCGGCGGGCCGTTCGCCGTCGGGGGGCCCTCGTAGAAGACCCACTGCTTCGCGCCCTCGCGTTGGCGCAGCGATTGCGCGAACACGTCGCGCTCGCGCCAGCGCTCGAGGACCTGCAACTCCAGCGTCGGGAGATCCTGCTGGGGATCGACCTTGCGGGCCGGGATCAGCGGATGTCGGGCGGGAGCCGTCACGGGGCGGCTCATTCTAAGTGGGCCACTGGTGGATCACAGGCGATCTGCTGGCAAGCGACTGCCTCGCTCGTCGTTTCTACGACCTCCCCGCCGCGCAAGGCATATATCCGCCTCTGTAAGCTCTACAATCTCCCCGCTAGAATCTAGATAAACTCCCCGCTGAGATGCCGGTTCCCTACCAACCCAGGATCGTCGACATTGAGCTTGCCGCCAGGTTGACGGCGACCGGCGCCGTCGCCATCGAGGGTCCAAAGGCCTGCGGAAAGACCGCCACTGCGAGACAGATCGCAGCAAGTGAGGCGCTGCTCGACACCGACACCAACGCACGCCAGGCGGCCGCGGTGGATCCCGCGCTCGTGCTCGACGGCGCGACGCCGCGACTGATCGACGAGTGGCAGCTGGAGCCCGCGATCTGGAACCACGTTCGCCGCGCGATCGACGATCGCCAGAAGCCCGGCCAGTTCATCCTTGCCGGCTCCGCCGTTCCACCCGACGACATCACACGGCACACGGGGGCCGGCCGGATCACCCGCCTGCACATGCGACCGATGACCCTGTTCGAGATGGGCGCAAGCAGCGGTCAGGTCTCACTCGCATGTCTGCTCGCAGGTGAGCCTGCGCGCAGCGCCGACCCCGGCGTTACGGTCGCGGATCTCGCGCGCGAGGTCGCGATCGGTGGCTGGCCCGGCTTCCGCGGCCTGAAGGTCGATCAGGCGTTGCACGCCGTACGCGACTACCTAGAGGAGATCCGCCGTGTCGATGTGAGCCGGGTCGAGGACAGACGCCGTGACCCCGGCAAGGTGGGACAGCTGCTGCGCAGCCTCGCCCGCAACGTCGGCACCTACGCCGCCGCCGCCACGCTTGCCCGCGACACCGGGGGAGCCGACGGCCCCCTCAAGGACGACACGGTACGCGCGTACCTCGACGCGCTCGAGCGGCTGATGGTCGTCGAGGACCAGCCGGCCTGGGCGCCGCATCTGAGGTCCAGGTACGTCCTGCGCAGCGCCGCCAAGCGGCATTTCGTCGATCCCTCGCTGGCCGTGGCCGCCCTGCGTGCCACGCCCGAGCGCCTGCTCGACGACATGAAGCTGTTCGGCTTCCTCTTCGAGTCGCTGGTCGTACGCGATCTTCGCGTCTACGCCCAGGCAGCCGACGCCCGCGTGCTCCAGTACCGCGACAGCCACGGCTTGGAGGTCGACGCGATCGTCGAAGTCGCGGACGGGCGCTGGGCGGCGTTCGAGATCAAGCTCGGACCGGGACAGCTCGACAGCGCCGCTGCCAACCTGAAGCGGTTCGCCAGGCAAATCGACACCGAGAGGTGTGGCAGTGCCGTGTCGCTCGGAGTGATCGTCGGGACAGGGTACGGATACCTTCGCGAGGACGGGATCATGGTCATCCCGATCGGAGCGCTAGGGCCGTGACCGCCGGTACCGTCCATGGCTCCTTCGAGATCATGCGGCCGGGGCTTTGACGTCAAGGTTGGCCTTGTCGGACGCTGTATACAGCAAGCGTTGGTGTGGCCGCGCTCGCTTTGCACGCACGCCCGCCCTCGCCACCACGACGAGTATCGCCAGGAGGGCGAGGACGCTCACCGCCCGGCCCAACTCGACAGGTGCGGTGTGCGCCGTTTCGACCACCACGTGCACGGGACCGCTGCCGCCACCGATTCGTTTCACGACGGCGGCGCCGCTGGGCCCGCCGCCCACCCGTTCCAGGCCCGCGATGTGCACGAGGTAGCTGCCCCCGGCGATGTTGGTCTGAATCGGTTCGGGACCGGGTGGGGCGTTCACCCACCCGGCGAAGCGGTCGCCGTGCACGAGCCCCGGTTCGATGTACAGGAAGCGTTCGTCTGGCGCCTCGACCTGGGGAGCCGACACGTCCCGGAAGGAGCCGCCGTCATACCAGCTGCCCGGCAGGGTGTTCGTGCTGGCCAGCACTTCGCTGCGATTCTCGTAGGACTTGGGGAACAGCGTGTTCGGGACCCACTCCTGCCACACGCACAGCGCGAGGCTTATCGCCGCGGTCGCTGTCAGCGCCAGACGCAGCCCCCTGATCGTCTTGCGCTGCTCGTGCGTGGCGGCGACCCGCTGCAGCGCGAGCGCGCCGACGAGCACGAGTCCGGCCACCGCATAGAAAAGGTAGCTGCCGAGCCGGTAGGGAAACTGGATCTGGTCGAACGGGAACGGCACGATTTCCCAGAATGGCTCGAGCATCATCATCCCGAGCAGCACCACGATCAGGATCGCGACGCCCACCCACGCGCGGCGCAGTCGACCGGTACCGCGTCCGCGCCACAGCAGCAGCGCTCCGGCCGCCAGGGCCCATGCCAGGAACCAGTCGGGGATCTGGACGAACAGGGCCGGCGTGCCCGACTGGGCGGGCACGTGACGAAGGGGGTCCAGCAGCACGGCCGGCGTATTGAGAAAGCTCGTGGAGCTCCAGGCGACAGATGCTTCGTGGCTGATCGCCGTGTTGCGCTCGAATGCCAGGTCGGGGAACAGGAACCAGGCGTTCACCAGCACGCTCGCGACACCCAGCCCGGCGACCATCGCGAGACGGTGGTAGGGCAGGCGCCGCTGAGCGCCAAGCGCGAGCCACATGACGAGCAGCGCCATGACCGCTACGGTCGTGCCCCATAGCAGCGTGAGGTTGTGAGAGCCGCTGAAGATAACCGCCGAGACCACGAACACCAGGATCGGCAGCGGTCGCCATGTGCGCGCGCGCACCAGATGCACCGAGCTCGCGAGGAGCGGTGCGATCGCCGAGGTGGCCATCAGCTCCGGCCACGCCGCCCGTCCATACAGATTCGAGACGTAGTAGGCGCTGGTGATGACGGTCAAAGCGGGCGCATGAGCGATCCAGCCTCGCACCCCGAGTTGGCGCGCGAGCCACAGCGTCCCCCCGTAGGCGCTCGCTATGCCCAGCGTCGCCACACCGACGTACGCGAGCACCGGATGGCCGCCGAGCAGTTCTCCGACGGCGCCCGTCGCGGTGTACAGCGTTCCCCCATAGAACGCGAACAGGGGATAGAACACGCCCAGGCCGGTCGTGTTCAGGAAGTAGCCGGGATACCCGTTCTGCACGAGCTCTCTGCCCGCGACCCACGTAAGCCAGAGATGGTTGGTGAAGTCGAGCGAAAAGCCGGAGGTCGTGAACAGCATTGGCGCCGCCACCACCAGCACTGCACCAGCCGCCACGAGCGCATCGGCCGTCGTCAGGCGCGCGGACGGGCGCTCGGGGCACCCATCCGAGGGTGACTCGAGCCATTGCGCCCGATCATTCACTTGAACTCATTCCACATGCGTTGAAGTCGGATTTGCCGGAGCGTAACCTCCTCGCCGACGCAACACAAATTTCCACTGTGTGATCGGAGACATTCGAGCCGATCTCGCGGTCGCATGTGCAGCGCGCGCCTGGTCGTTCCGATCGAGCGGAGGGGCGGTTTTCACGGCCATTGCAGGAAGTTAATTCCGCTTGCTCTTGGTCGGTGCTCGTAAGCGGGCGGATGTCCGTCGAGTTCGTCCAGTAAGAAACATTCATATGAAACGGCTTCTGTATGGTGGCTTCGATGGAGGGCGCCAGATGCTAGATCGCACACCCGTCCTGCCATCGGTAGTCGGTGCCTGGCCGGTGGATGGAGCGGCCGCGGAGCCCTTCCTCAGCTTCGTGGGCGACGACTGCGCGGTCAACTGGTCCGAGGATCTGGAGCAGCTGCACGAGGAGAGCAGCCGCACGCACTTCATCGAGGTCTGGACCCGGCGCGCGATGCTCGCCCGCCTCGGAGCGCTGCCGGTGGCGCCCACCGTCGTCGACGTCGGCTGTTCCACCGGGTACCTGCTCGCGGACCTGCACGTGCGCCTGCCCGACGCGAAGCTCATAGGAGTCGATCTCGTGGCCGGCGGACTGCGCAAGGCGCACACGCATGTCCCGGATGCGCTTCTGTTGCGTGCCGACGCATGTGCGCTGCCACTGCAGGACGCATGCGTGGACGTCGCAGTGAGTGCGAACCTGCTCGAGCACGTGCCCGACGACGAGCGGGCGCTCGTCGAGATCTTCCGCGTACTGCGTCCGGGCGCGCGCGCGGTGATCGTCGTGCCGGTGAATCCCGGCAGCTATGACTGTTATGACCGCCTGCTCGGTCACGAGCGCCGCTACGCTCGCGGGGAGCTCGCGCGCAAGGCTCGCGGGGCGGGGCTGAGGGTGCTGCAGGACATCCACCTCGGCGCTCCTCTGTACCCGGCGTTCTGGGCGGTCAAGCAGCGCAACCGCAGACGCCATGAACAGCTTCGCGGACAGGCGCTCGAACGGAAGGTCAGGGGCGACATGGAGCGCACGGCCGACTCCGCGCTCGGCCGCATGGCGTGCCGCCTCGAGGAGATGCTGCTCGCGGGCGGCGTGAGGCTGCCGTTCGGGATCCGCGGCCTGAGCGTGCTAGAACGCCCCGGAGCAGGCGCGTGAGCACGCTCGAGCGCACCGTCGGCTCGGCTGGGCAGACGGTCGGTCGGGTCAGGATGTCGCCCCGGCGCGCGCTCAGCGTCGTCATCCCCGCGTACAACGAGCAGGACAACGTCCGCCGGGTCTACGAGCGCCTCGTCCGCGCCCTCGACGGCCTGGAGCTGGAGTGGGAGCTGATCTTCAGCGTCGACCCCTGCACCGACCGAACCGAGGAGTTGATCCTGGTGCTGTGCGAGGAGGACCCGCGGGTGAAGATGCTGCGTCTCTCGCGCCGCTTCGGCCAGCCGATGGCGACGATCGCCGGGCTCGAGGCCTCGCGCGGCGACGCGGTGGTGGTGGTCGACTGCGATCTTCAGGATCCCCCCGAGCTGATTCCCGAGCTCGTGGAGCGCTGGCGCGAGGGATATGACGTCGTCTACGCCCAGCGGCGAACCCGTGCCGGGGAGACGATCCCCAAGCGCGTCGTCTCCGCCGCCGGCTACCGACTGATCCGGCGCATCGCCGATGTCGACATCCCCCCCAACACCGGCGACTTCCGCCTGATGAGTCGCCGAGTGGTCGACAACGTGGTCGCCCTGAAGGAGGGCCATGGCTTCCTGCGCGGCCTCGTCGGACTCGTCGGGTTCCGCCAGACGAGCGTCGTATACGACCGCGATCCGCGGGCGGCGGGCACGAGCAAGTACAACCGCTTCCTCGGATCGCTGGTGATCGGCCTGAACGGGATCGTCGGATTCTCCCGCTACCCGCTGCACCTGATCTCGCTGATCGGCATGGCACTCGCGGGCCTGGCGTTCACGCTCGCGCTCGTGTACCTCGGTCTGAAGCTCGGCAGCGTCCAGTTCCCCGTCGGCAACCCGACGATCGTGATCGTCATATCGTTCTTCAGCGGCATCCAGCTGCTGTCGCTGGGGGTGATCGGCGAGTACGTCGGAAGGATCTACGACGAATCCCGCAACCGGCCGAAGTACATCGTCGAGTCTCGCCACGGGTGGGACACGAACGCGTGAACGCCACCACTGCCAGCAGCCGGCTGCGGCTCGCGCAGGCGTTCTTGCGCGATGTCCGCTCACCCGACTGGGGCCTCGCCGGCCAGGGGTTCCGCTTCGCGCTGTCCGGCGTCCTCGTGACGACCGTGTACGTGACCGCCACCACGGTGCTCCACGACGGGTGCGGGCTGCCATTCCAGCTCGCCCTCGCGATCGGCTTCGTCGTCGCCGTGTGCCTGCACTTCACGCTCCAGCGCCTGTTCGTGTGGCGCCACCACGAGAAGTTCGCGCTGGCGGTGCACCATCAGGTGGCCCGCTACCTGTGCGTGTGCGGCAGCCAGTATGGAATCACGGCTCTGTCGACCTCCCAGCTGCCGGGCGTGCTGGGCCTGCCCGTGGAGGTCGTGTATTTGGCGACCATGCTCAGCATCACGGGCGTCAACTTCGTCGTCTTCCGCGGCCGCGTCTTTCACCCCGGCCCTGCCCGCGATGAGCAGCCGAGCGGTCAACCGAGCCGCGACGCGATGTCGTAGGGGTAGATGTACATCCGCATCGATTCGAACGCATAGACCGCGAGCGGCCTGCCGAGGCTTTCGGGAGCGGCGCGGATTTCGGTCTCGTTGGCGTCGATCAGCAGGAACGTATGGCGCCGCTCGGGCACGTACCACGACGGGACGTATGCCTGGAAGCCGGGACACAGCTCCACGCCTTCCGGCCCCTCGCATTCCACCAGCGGCCTCACGATCACGCGTTCGTGCGTGCCCCACGTCAATCCCGAGCTGTCCCCCCAGTTGCTGTAGCCGACCTGCAGGTGGTTGGCTTCGGCGATCTTCGTGACGGTCTTGGCGCTGCGCGCGAGCGCGGCGGCGATGTTGACGTAGTCGTTGCTCAGCCCGACGAGGCTCGCCGTGAAGAAGAGTGTCACGCCGGCGAGGATCAGGCGCCGGGCGAAAGCCCCGACGGACAGCAGCAGCGGAACGACGGCGGCCACCGAGAAGATCGCTGTCGCATAGTACGATTCATGGGTGGTCACCGGGCCTTCTCCGGCGATCCAGAAGACGCCGCAGGCGGTCGCGGCGGAGGTGACCCAGTAGATGACGTGCAGCGAGCGCGCCAGCTGGGCGGGGGTCTGTGCGCTGTGCTTGCGCAGGCCGGAGGCGATGAACCTGGCGGTGGTGCGTACGCCGATCACGAGCAGCGCCAGCAGCGCCGCCGACATGACGACGTCGCTGGCGATGCCCAGCGGCGTGTGCAGCGTGCCGGGTCTTTCGGTGCCGAGATAGCCGTTGAACAGCGCCTTCAGGCCCTTAAACAGGAGCTGCGCGCGCGCGGGCAGTTCCGCCAGTTCCGCGACGTGCACGGGCGAGGAGAGGGTCAGGTAGCCCAGCGAGTGCATGATCGAGTCCGTGAGTCTGGCGATCGGGATCGCAACCGCCACGGTCGTCAGGGCGGAGAGCGAGACGAGCCGGGAGCGCCGGTCGCGTCGCAGGCCGGCGAGGATCGCCACGAGGGTCAGCGGGATCACGGCGGTGGCGCCGAGCAGGAGATCCGAGGCCAGGCAGGCGCCGATCGCGACGCCCGCGAGTGGCGGCACGGCCAGGGCGGCGAGCCGCCTGCGGCCGTCTGCGTGCGCGAGCCAGATCAGATACGCGCCGAGCAGCGCGGTGCACGGATAGACCGAGTTGTGCGAGAAGGGCGCCATGAAGAACGCCAGCGCCAGCGGCGAGGCTACGAGGCCCATCAGCACGGCGAGGATGGCCGCGCGGCGGTCGGCCAGCTGAAGGACCGACCAGCCCACGATCAGGGCCGTGGCGATGAACAGGAGCGTGGGCGCGATCCCCCACAGCTCGCGGTGCAGCGGCAGCCTCGCCGTGAGCAGGCCGAACCACAGCAGCACCCACTGACCGGCCGAGGCCATCACCGTGTGCCCGCCCGTTCCCGTTTTGACGAGCGTTTCCGGCATGACGAACGCGGAGCCGACGTCCGGATCCCACCCGAGCGCCGTGACGTTGTGCGGAATCCGCACCACGAACAGGACCAGATACGCGGTGGCGATTGCCAGCGGGATCAGCCAGGCGGGCGCGGGCAGCTCCACGCCTCGGGGGAGGGCTATCCGCCGCTCGCTCGCGCGGGCGCGCATCCAGGTCGCAGCGCCGGTGTCAGTCCTGCGCAGGGCCAAGGCGGGAGGCGATGTCGTAGGGGAAGATGTACATTCGCATCGGCCCAAAGGCATACGCCGCCAGCGGCTTCCCAAGGCCCCCCGGAAGCGAGCTGACCCAGATTTCTTCGCTGTCGATCAGCAGGAACGTGTGGCGCCGCTGCGGCAGGTACCAGGACGGAACGACCGACATGTAGAAGGGGCAGATGTTCGCGCCCTGCGGGTTCGAGCATTCCATCAGCGGGCGCACCGTGACCCGACCGTCCGTGTTCCACGTCATGCTCGACCCCACCCCGTAACCCCCGTAGCCGACCGTCACGTGGTTGGCCGCAGCGATCTTCGTGACCGTCGATGCGCTGCGCGCGAGCGGTTCTCCGGTGCCCACGTAGTCGCTCGTCAGCCCGACGAGGCTGGCCGCGAAGAAGACCGATGCGCCGGCGAGGATGAGGCGGGCGGCGATGGGGCCGGTGGACAGCAGCAGCGGTACGACCGCGGCCACCGAGAAGATGACCGTCCCATAGTACGATTCGTGCAAGTTCGTGCCGCCACCCGTTTCCGCGGCGATCCAGAAGGCGCCGCATACGGTCGCGGCGGAGCTCACCCAGTAGATGATGTGCACAGAGCGCGCCAGCTGGGTGGGCGTCTGTGCGCTGTGCTTGCGCAGGCCGGAGGCGATGAACCTGGCTGTGGTGCGTACGCCGATGACGAGCAGCGCCAGGAACGCGGCCGACATGACGATGTCGCTGGCGATGCCCAGCGGCGTGTGCAGCGTGCCTGGCTTGGCGGTGCCGAGATAGCCGTTGAACAGCGCCTTCAGGCCCTTGAACAGGAGCTGCGCTCGTGCGTGGAGTTCCGACAGCGGGGCGACTTTGGCGGGTGTCGCCACGGTCAGGTAGCCCAGCGAGTGCATCGTCGCGCCGGTGAGCTTGGCGATCGGGATCGCCACCGCGACGGTCGTCAGGGTGGAGAGGGCGAGGAGCCGGGAGCGCCGGTCACGTCGCACACCGGCGAGGACTGCCGTGAGGGTGAGCGGGATCACGGCGGTCGCCGCTAGCAGGAGATCCGAGGCCAGGCATGCGCCGACAGCGACGCCTGCGAGCGGCGGCACGGCCAGGGCCGTCAGCCGTCTTCGGCCCTGGCTTCGCGTGAGCCAGATGAGGTAGGCCCCGACCAGCGCAGTGCACGAGTAGAGGGTGTTGTGGGCCACCGCCGCCATGAAGAACGCCAGCGCCAGCGGCGAGGCGACGAGCCCGATCAGCACGGCGAGGATCGCCGCGCGGCGGTCGGCTACCTGCCGTACCGACCACCCCACGGCGAGGGCCGTGGCGATGAACAGGAGCGTCGGCCCGATCTCCCACAGCTCGCGGTGCAGCGGCAGTCTCGCCGTGAGCAGACCGAACCACAGCGCGACCCACTGACCGGACGAGCTGATCACCGTGTGCCCACCCGTTCCCGTCCTGACGACCGTTTCGGGGATGGTGAAGCCCGATGAGTAGTCGCTGTCCCAGGCAAGCGAGGTGATGTTCCGCGGAACCTGCACGACGAACACGACCAGGTAGACGGCGGCAATGGCAAGCGGAATCAGCCACACGAGCGCTGAGGAGTCGCGCGGCAGATCGCGCGTCCACGGAAGCGTCCCCCGGTGTGCGAGCCCGCCGCCACCGCCCGTCGTCCCGCCGGGAGCGTACGCCGGCTCGGGGGCGAGATTCGCATCGGTCGCACGATCGTTCCCACGCGATCTCATGGAGCGCGAGTCTAGATAGCGTGCGGCGCAATGCAAGAACAGTGCCGCGAGTTGGAACCGCGGAGTGGGCCAAAGCGCTCTGCCGCAGCCTGAATCGTGGGTTCGCAGCCGCAACGCAGTTGGAGACAGCCGCTCCCATATCCGGGTGCAATGTGTGACTTCGGCTTACCATCGGGCTGATGGCACGCACAGGGGAATCGGAGAACACGCGCACCGACATCGGAGAGCGCGCGGCGGCAATGAGTGAGAGCGGCCACAGTGTCACCTATCTGGCCGCCGCGGCCGACCTCGCGGGGGCGATCGATCCGCGGCAGCTGGACGCCATGGCGCGCGGGCTCGCAGGGGTTCGCGATCGGGATGGGCGGCTGTTCATCCTCGGTGTCGGAGGCGGCGCAGGCCATGCCTCGCACGCGGTCAACGACTTCCGCAAGCTGTGCGCCCTCGAGAGCTACGCCCCCACCGACAACGTTTCCGAGCTGACGGCCCGCACCAACGACGACGGCTGGGAGACGTCGTTCAGCGCCTGGCTCGAGGTTTCGCACATGTCCGGACGCGACGCGCTGCTCGTCTTCTCGGTCGGTGGCGGATCGCGCGAGCTCGGCGTCTCGGTCAACCTCGTACGCGCGATGGAGGCGGCGCGCGCTGCCGGCGCGGCGCTGTACGGCGTCGTCGGCTACCCGGGCGGGACGCTCGCCGAGCTCGCCGACGTTGCGGTCCTCGTCGAGCCGCCGCCGGCGCTGCGCACGCCGCTGGTCGAGTCCTTCCAGGCCGTCGTCTGGCATGCGCTGGTCTCCCACCCGGAGCTGGCCGTCAAACAGGGTCACTGGGAGTCGCTCGCGGTTGCCGGCCAGCCGTGAGGGCGGCGGCCTTCCTCGATCGGGACGGCGTCCTCAACGAGCTGGTCGCCGACCCGGCCTCCGGGGTCGGCGAGTCGCCGCTGACGGTCGAGGACGTGCGCCTGATCCCGGGGGCGGCAGCGGCAGCGGCGTGTCTCGCACGGGCGGGCTACGCGCTGGTGTGCGTCTCCAACCAGCCCGCCGCCGCGAAGGGCAGGGCTTCCGTCGCGCAGCTGCTCGCGGTGCACGAACGGGTGATCGAGCTGCTGGCGCACGAGGGTGTGACGCTCGACGCCTCACGCCTGTGTCTGCACCACGCCGAAGGCGTGGTCCCGGAGCTCTCCGGGCCGTGCGCCTGTCGCAAGCCGGCACCCGGCATGCTGCTGGACGCGGCGGCCGCGCTCGGCCTCGATCTGGGCGGCTCGTGGATGGTCGGAGACACCGACGCCGATATCGCGGCGGGCAGCGCGGCCGGATGCAGGACGCTGCTGATCCGGCATCCGGGCAGCGTTCACAAGCGTTTGCAGGTGGTGAGCCCTGGCGCGGTCGCCGACAGCCTCGCGGACGCAGTCAGGAGAATTCGGTTCCAATCCTCAGAAACACTCACAGGAAACTGACGACGTTATGGTGGCCTTCAACTGGAGGTCACATGCTCGATCAGATCTCGACACGGATATTCGCCGACGGAGCCGACCTCGACGGCATCCTCGCGCTGGCGGCCGATCCGCGAATCGCCGGGTTCACGACCAACCCCACGTTGATGCGCAAGGTCGGTCTCACCGACTACGCCCGCTTCGCCCAGGACCTGCTCGAGCGCATCACCGAGCACCCGATCTCCTTCGAGGTCTTCGCCGACGATGTCGACGAGATGAGACGCCAGGCCCATGTGATCGCATCCTGGGGGGAGAACGTTTACGTGAAGATCCCCGTCACCTCGACCTCCGGCGAGTCGATGGCCTCGCTGGCGCGGGAGCTGTCCGAGGACGGGGTGAAGGTGAACGTGACGGCGCTGTTTACCACCGCGCAGGTCGAGCTGATCACCGCGGCCGTCGCCGACGGCACGCAGTCCTACATCTCCGTGTTCGCCGGGCGTATCGCCGACGCGGGGGTCGATCCGATGCCGATCATGGCTCGCGCGGTCGAGATCATGGTGCGGGCTCCGCGCGCGGAGCTGATCTGGGCCTCGCCGCGCGAGATACTCAACCTGGTGCAGGCAAGCGAGGTGGGCTGCCACATCATCACGATCACCCACGACCTGCTGCGCAAGCTCGACGGTCTCGGCAAGAGTCTCGAGCAGTTCTCGCTGGAGACCGTCCGCATGTTCCACGACGATGCGCTGGCCGCCGGCTTCACACTGTGAAGCGCGCCTGCATCACTGGTGGCGCGGGATTCATCGGCTCAAACCTCGCCGATCGGTTGACCGAGCTGGGGGTGGAGGTCACGATCCTCGACGACTTCAGCACCGGGCGGCGCGAGTTCCTGGCCGGCGCCTCGAGCGCCACCCCCATGAGGCTCATCGAGGGCGACGCGCTTGACGCCGCGACGCTCGAACGGGCGATGGAGGGCTGCGACTGGGTCTTTCACCTACAGGCGAACGCCGATCTGCGCCGCGGCCTTGACCATCCGCGACGCGACCTGGAGCAGAACACGGTCACGACCGCGAACGTGCTGGAGGCGATGCGTGCACGTGGCGTGAGGCAGATCGTGTTCGCCTCCACCGGCTCGGTTTACGGCGAGCCCGACGTCTTTCCGACGCCCGAGGACGCCCCCTTCCCGATCCAGACCTCGCTGTACGCGGCGTCCAAGCTCGCCGGTGAGGCCCTGATCGCCGCCTACGCGACCGGGTTCGGCTTCACCGGCGTGATCTGCCGCTTCGTGTCGGTGCTCGGCGAGCGCTACACGCACGGGCACGTGTTCGACTTCTATCGCGCGCTGCGGCGCGACCCAACGCGCCTGCGGGTGCTCGGCGACGGCCGCCAGGAGAAGTCCTACATGTACGTTCAGGACTGCGTCAGCGCGCTGCTGATCGCCGCCGAGCGCCACGAGGGCGATCCCGCCGCCCATGTGTACAACCTGGGCACCGACGAAACCCTGCTCGTCGACGAGTCGGTCGCGCTGATCGCCGAGCACCTGTCCGTCGCGCCCGAGATCGAGCACACCGGCGGGCGCCGCGGCTGGGTCGGCGACAGCCCGCTGATCAACCTGGACACGACGCGCATCCGCGGCCTCGGCTGGCGGCCGCGGCTCACGATCGAGCAGGCGCTCGTGCGCACGCTGGAGTGGCTCGACGCCAACGAGTACGCGTGGCGTGACGAGGCGATGGAGAGCGCGCTCTCATGAGCGTGATCTTCAGCCGCGCGCCGCTGCGGATCCCGCTCGGCGGAGGCGGGACCGATCTGCCCTCCTACTACCGCGAGCACGGCGGCTTCCTCGTCTCCGGGGCGATCGACAAGTACGCCTACATGCTCACACACACGACGTTCCAGCGCCGCTACCGCATGAAGTACTCCGAGCTCGAGGAGGTCGAGGAGGTCAGCCAGATCCGCCACCCGATCCTGCGCGAGAGCCTGCTGCGCCACTGGTGCGGCAACCCCCTGGAGATAGCCTCCGTGGCCGACGTGCCGGCCGGGACCGGCATGGGCTCCTCGGGCGCGTACACGGTTTGCCTGCTCAAGGGCCTGGCCCGCGCGCGGCGCACCGCCATCACGCCGGGAGACCTCGCCGAGTCGGCGTGCGAGATCGAGATCGACGTCCTCGGCGAGCCCGTCGGCAAGCAGGACCCCTACGTCGCCGCCCACGGCGGGATCTGCGCTTACACGTTTCATCCGGACGGAAGCGTCGACGTGGAATCGCTCGAGCTCGACGCCACGTCGCTGCGGCGGATGCGCGACCAGCTGCTGCTGTTCTACACCGGCGAGGCGCGCGCCGCCTCACACATGCTGGCCGATCAGGACGCGCGCTCCAAGGCCGGCGACGAGCAGATGCTCGAGAACCTGCACCGCACCAAGGAGCTCGGGCTGCACAGCCGCGAGCTGCTCAGGGGCGGGAGGCTCGAGGAGTACGCGGAGCTGATGCACGAGCACTGGGAACACAAGCGCCGGCGCTCGCCGGGGATGACCGACGAGCGCATCGACGGCCTGTACGCGCTCGCGCGCCGCAACGGCGTCATCGGCGGCAAGCTCGTCGGCGCCGGCGGAGGCGGCTTCCTGCTCCTGTACACCCGCCGGCCCGAGGACACCAGGCGGGCGATGGCCGCGATGAACGCGCCGGAGCTGGCGTTCGACTTCGAGTTCAGCGGCGCCTATGCGAGCGAGTACGCATGAGCAGACGCGGGCTGAGCGGCGCGTGTGCGAGCGAGCTTGAGGCGCGGACCAAGCGACGCGTGTGCGAGCTAGCATGAGTCGGCGCGGGCTAAGTGTGGGGATGGTGGGCTGCGGGCGCATCGGTGCAAAGCGCGCCGATGCGCTCGCGCGCCATGATTCCCTGGTCGGCTGTTTCGATGTGGACTTGTCGGCGGCCGAGGTGCTCGGGCGAGGCCACGGGTGCGAGGTGTGCGCGACGGCGGAGGAGCTGCTCTCGTTGGAGCCCGAGGTCGTGGTCGTCGCCACCGTCCACGATCAGCTGGCCGCACTCGCCGAGCAGGCGCTCCTGGCGGGCGCGCACGTATTGGTGGAGAAGCCCGCCGGCGTGTCGACAGCACAGGTCGAGCGCCTGATCGAGTGCCAGCGCGCCGCCGGGCGGCTGGTCAAGGTGGGCTTCAACCACCGCTTTCACCCCGGGATCGCGCGCGCGGTCGAGGAGGTCCATTCGGGGCGCCACGGCGAGCTGATGCACGTGCGCGCTCGCTACGGGCACGGCGGGCGCCCCGGCTACGACCGCGAGTGGCGCGCCGATCCGGCACGCTCCGGTGGCGGAGAGCTGATCGACCAGGGCATGCACCTGCTCGATCTCAGCAACTGGCTCGCCGGCCCACTGCCGTTGCACTCGGCGCTGCTGCGCACCCAGTTCTGGGACGCCGAGGTCGAGGATAACGCCGCGCTGCTGCTCGGGGAGGCGCGGTCGCGCACCGCTCCGTGGGTGATGCTGCACGTGAGCTGGACCGAGTGGAAGAACCTGTTCTCGCTGGAGATCTACTGCCTCACCGCGAAGCTCCAGGTGGACGGGCTCGTCGGCTCCTACGGACCTCAGCGGCTGCGGATCTACCGGATGGGACCGGAGCTCGGGCCACCGGCGCTGGAGGAGATCCACTACCCGGACGAGGACCGCACGTGGAGGGCCGAATGGGAGCACTTCGCCGAGGCGGTCGTGGCCGCCGACGACCGCCCGCTGCTCGGCGACCTGCGCTCAGCGCGCGATGCCTGGGAGCAGGTGGAGGCCGCCTACGCGGCCGGCGCCTACGCCGACATGCGCTCCATGGTGAGCGCGGGGACGGGAGCGGCGATCCATGCGAGCCGTTGACGGCGATCGCGGTGAGCCGATCGGCGTGATCGGCCTGTGGCACCTGGGAAGCGTGACCGCCGCCTGCCTGGCCGACGCCGGCAACCACGTCATCGGGATCGACCCGGACCCGGCGCTGGTCGAGGAGCTGCGCGCCGGTCGCCCTCCCGTATCCGAGCCTGGGCTGCAGGATCTGCTGGCCCGCAACGCGCCCCGCCTGGACTTCACCTGCGAGCCGCTGGCGCTGGCCGACGCGCGTCGCGCGTGGGTGACCTTCGACACGCCGGTCGACGATGACGACAACGCGGACGTCGAGTGGGTGCTTGCGCACGCGGTGGAGATGCTCTCCCCGCTTCCTGCCGGCTCGCTCGTGGTCGTCTCCTCGCAGCTGCCGGTGGGCAGCATCGCCAGGCTGCACGAGCGCTGCGCCGCCCGGCGCGGGGACGGCCTGCGCTTCGCGTGCGTGCCCGAGAACCTGCGCCTGGGCCGCGCCCTGGAGTCCTTCCGCGCGCGCGATCGGATCGTGGCCGGAGTGCGCAGCGAGGCGGACCGCGACGAGCTGGCCGAGCTGCTCGCGCCGTTCAGCGCCGAAGTTCAGTGGATGCGCGTGGAGTCGGCCGAGATGACCAAGCACGCGCTCAACGGCTTCCTCGCCACCTCGGTCGCGTTCATCAACGAGGTCGCCGAGATCTGCGAGTCCGTGGGCGCCGACGCCGAGGAGGTATCCCGCGGGCTCAAGAGCGAGCAGCGCATCGGGCCGCGCGCGTACCTCGGGCCTGGAGACGCCTTCGCCGGTGGCACACTGGCGCGCGACATCGGCTTCCTGCGGGGGCTGGCCAAGCATCGGGGGCTGCCGGCCCACGTGTTCGCCGGAGTGGCCGACGGCAACGCCGCGCACAAGCACTGGACGCGCCGCAAGCTGCTCGAGCTGCTCGCGGAGGACGACGGACGGGACGAGAACACCCTCGCCGGCCGCCAGGTGGCGGTCTGGGGTCTGACCTACAAGCCCGGCACCGACACGCTGCGCCGCTCGAGCGCCATCGAGCTATGTCGCTGGCTGGCCGCGGTCGGCGCGACGGTGCGCACCCACGACCCGGCGGTCAGCGCGCTGCCCCCGGATCTCGCCGGGAAGATCGAGCTGTGCGCCAGCCCCCTGGAGGCGGCCACCGGCGCGGATGCCCTGGTCGTGTGCACCGCCTGGCCCGAGTACCTGGAGGTGCCCGTCGAGGAGATCCTGTCCGCGCTCGCGCTGGCGCAGGTCATCGACCCGGCCGGCGTGCTCCACGCCACCCTCGGCACGCGGCCGGACGTGCGCTACGTGCGCGTCGGCACGCCCACCGAGATCCGCGTGCGCAGGGGATCCGAGGCGACGACCGTCACGGGATCCGACGCGGCTCCCGCCAGCGAGGCCTACCGGTGAGCGACCCTCTGGCGGGGCGGACCGCGCTGATCACCGGGGCCAGTCAGGGGCTTGGGTTGGAGATCGCCCGCGCGTATCTCGACGCGGGCGCGGCCGGAATCTGCATCTGCGGGCGCGACCCGGCAACGCTCGAGCACGCGCTGTGCGAGCTGGGCGAGCGGGCGGCGCACGGACAGAAGGTACTGGGCGACGTGTCCGACGTGTCCCGGCCCGAAGACGTGGACAGGCTCGTGGAGCTCGCGCTGACCGGGTTGGGGGAGGTCACGATCCTGGTCTCCAACGCCGGCGTCTACGGCCCGAAGGGTGGGGTCGATCGAACCGACTGGTCGGATTGGACGCGGGCCGTGGAGATCAACCTGTTCGGCTCCGTGCTCCCAGCCCGCGAACTGGCCGCCCACTTCAGAGGGCGCGGCTACGGCAAGATCGTCCAGCTATCGGGGGGAGGAGCGACCGGGCCACTCCCGGGGCTCAGCGCGTACGCGGCCTCCAAGGCAGCCGTCGTGCGCTTCGCCGAGACCCTGGCGGAGGAATTGCGCGAGCATCGCGTGGACGTCAACGCGATCGCGCCGGGACCGCTCAACACGCGGATGCTCGACGAGGTGCTCAGCGCCGGCTCCGAGGCGGTTGGAGACGCCTTCTACCAGCGGGCGCTCGAGCAGCAGCGCAGCGGCGGGATTCCCCTGCGCCAGGGGGCCAAGCTGGCCGTCTTCCTGGGCTCGGCGGCCAGCGACGGCATCACCGGCAAGCTGCTGAGCGCGGTCTGGGACCCGTGGCGTGAACTGCCCGAGCGCCTCGGGGACCTGGCCTCTGACGTGTACACGCTGCGGCGGATCGTGCCCAGCGACCGCGGTCTGGACTGGGGGGGCGCCTGAGTTGTCCGACGGCGCGCTGCCGCCGGTGTGCATCCTGGCGGGCGGCCGCGGCACGCGCCTGGGCGAGCGGGCGCGCGAGGTCCCCAAGCCGCTGCTCGAGGTCGCCGGGGAGCCCTTCCTGATCCACCAGCTGCGCCTTCTGGCCGCCCACGGGGTCCGGGAGGCGGTCATCTGCGTGGGTCACCGGGGGGAGATGATCGAGTCGCGGATCGGAGAGGAGCGCAGCGGCGTGCGCATCGCCTACAGCCACGACGGCCCCGGGCTGGACGGCACGCTCGGCGCCATCCGGCGCGCGCTGGCGCTGCTGCCCGAGCGCTTCCTGGTGCTCTACGGGGACACCTACCTGCGCGTCGACTATCGGGCGGCTGACCGCGCCTGGCGCGAGAGCGGGCTGCCCGCGCTGATGGTCGTGCTGCGCAACGAGGGGCGCTGGGACGTCTCCAACGCCCGCTACGAGCGGGGCCGCGTGGCGGCCTACGACAAGCACGCGCCGGCCGCCGACATGAGCTGGATCGACTATGGCCTCGGAGGGCTCACGGCCGCGGCACTCGAGCGCGTCGCGGAGTCCGAGCGCGAGCTCGCGGTGCTGTACGGCGCCCTGGCGCGGCGGGGCGAGCTCTGCGGCCATGAGGCCACGGAGCGCTTCTACGAGATCGGGACGCCGGCCGCGCTGGAGGAGACCGAGGCTTTCCTGCGCACCGCCGCACACCCGATGGTGGATCAGGCGGCGCGCCGCCCGTAGACACCCCGACGCATCGCCAGCGAGTCGAAGAAGCCGATGCCGTGGTCGAGGCACTCCGCCGGCGGGAGGGGAAGTCGCGGGCGTGAGCGCCCGGCGCGCCATCCGGCCAGCCGGCCCCGCAGCGCCGCCAGGTCATGCGAGACGAGCAGGTCCGCCAGCACGACGACGGCCTCCGTGACGAGCGCGCGGGGGGCGGTGCGTCTGCGCAGGACCCCGTAGCGCCGCAGCATGTAGCCCCGCCCGAAGCCCGCCTGGCGCCGTTGCCAGGCGGAGCGGTACCCGTGGGTGGCCGACCCCAGGTGCACGCCGATGGCGTCAGGTTCGGCCGCCGAGCGCCAGCCCGCGATCGCCAGCCGCAGCACCAGGTCGAAGTCCTCCATGTAGGCGACGATCGTCTCGTCGAGTCCACCGACCTGCACCCAGGCGGTGCGTCTGAAGGCTCCCGCCGATCCGCCGGCCCCCATGAGGATCGGTGTGACATCGTGCGCGCGGGCGACCGGCAGCCCCTGCAGTCGGGGAAATCCAGCCAGGATGGCGTCAGCCGCCAGTCCCATGCCGTCGATCCGCTCGCCTCCCGGCTGGAGCATCAGCGAGGCGACCGATCCCACGGTTGGATCCCGCAGTGGCGTGAGCAGCCGCTCGAGAAAGTCGGGACGGCAGTCGACGTCGTTGTTGAGCAGCACGACGATCTCGCCGCACCCCGCGGCGACCCCGCGGTTGCAGGCTTCCGGGAAGCCGCGGTTCTCCTCGAACTGCTCCAGCTGCACCGTCGGCCACTCGGCGCGCAGGCGTGCCCGTGTGTCATCGGTCGAGCCGTTGTCCACCACGATCACGTGGTGCTCGATCGTCTGCGCCCGCAGGTGGCGCAGGCAGCTGTCGGTGAGCTCGTACCGGTTGTAGGCCACGATCACGACGTCTATCGAGCTGGGCACGGCGCCAGGGTAAGCGCGGGACGGCGCCAGCACATGATCGCGACTCGATTCCCCCATCCAGCTCAATGGCGCCGGGCGGTGTGGCGGGCGTCGATGTTTCTGTCATGGATGCCGAGACGCGGGCCAGTTGGAAACGAAACAGCCAAGCATCCGCGGGGAATCCGGCCGTGCTGCGTGGCTGCCCGGTGGCCTCGAGGTGAGCCCGAATATCGCTGGTAGCTTCCTTCTCGTGCTGCCGCCTCGTACGAGTCTCACAACCCGTACCACATGTCGGATCTGTGGCTCGCCGGAGCTCGTGCCGGTGCTGTCGCTCGGCGAGCAGTACATCGCCGGCGCGTTCGCCGAGCCCGGTGGCGAGCAGCCGGTCGCGCGGCGCATTCCGCTGGAACTGGTGCGGTGCGACATGACGCGCAACGAGGAGGGCTGCGGCCTGGTGCAGCTGCGTCACACCGTCCCGGGGGCGATCCTGTACCGCTCCTACTGGTATCGCAGCGGGGTCAACCAGACGATGACCCGCAACCTGCACGACATCGCCGCGCAGGCCGAGGAGATGGTCGAGCTGCACCCGGGCGACCTCGTGATCGACATCGGCTGCAACGACGGCACCCTGCTCGACGGCTACCGGGCGCCGAATCTCAAGTACCTCGGCTTCGACCCGTCCGATGTCGGGCGCTACGCGGTGGAGAAGGGCTATGAGGTGGTGCGTGACTTCTACTCCTACGAGCAGCTGCGCCAGCGCCACGTCGACCGCAACGCCCGCATCATCACGAGCATCGCGATGTTCTACGACCTCGAGTACCCGTGCGCGTTCGTCGAGGAGGTGGCGCACGCGCTGGCCGACGACGGCGTGTGGGTGATCGAGCTGCACTACCTGCCGACGATGCTGGCCATGAACCAGTTCGACGCGATCGTCCACGAGCATCTGGAGTACTACTCGCTTGCCGTGATCGAGCGGCTGCTGGGGGAGGCGGGCCTGAGGGTGGTGCGCGCCGAGCTCAACGACATCAACGGCGGCTCGGTGCGGCTGTTCATCCGTCGCGCCGCGCGCTTCGCGCCCGCGGAAGAGGACGCCGAGGTGCTGCAACGGCTGCGCGTGCGGGAGTTCGAGCTGGCGCTGGACGCGCCGGAGCCATACGAGCGCTTCGCCGTCGCGGCGCAGCAGGTCCGCGAGGGCCTCGCCTCGCTGTGCCGCAGGCTCGTCGACGACGGCAAGACGATTCACATATACGGCGCCTCGACGAAGGGGAACACGATCCTGCAGTACGCAGGTATCGACAACGCGCTCGTGCCATATGCGGCCGATCGCAACCCCGACAAGCACGGATCGGAAACGATCGGCACGAACATCCCGATCATCAGCGAGGAGCGCTCACGCGAGCTGCAGCCCGACTACTACCTGGCGCTGCCATGGCATTTTATGGACGAGTTCCTCGAGCGCGAGAGCGAGTTCCTCGATCGCGGGGGGCAGTTCATAGTCCCGATGCCGGAGGTTCGGATCGTCTCCCGCGAGAGGTCCCTGGCCGCGCGCTAGGAGAAGCTGATGCCGATGCGCATCGGGATCGTGAGCACGTGGAACACGCGCTGCGGGATCGCCGAGTACTCGCGTCATCTCGTCGATGCGCTGCGCCGGCAGGGCGACGTCGAGGTGACCGTGCTCGGCTCGCGCAACTTCGGCGAGCGCGCCGTGGCGCCGCTCGAGGATTGGGTGGAGCCGGCATTCGACGTGCAGGTGTGGCATCCCAAGCACAGCTTCGAGCTCGACGTCGAGGCGATCATGGAGCACGAGCTCGACGTGCTGCACATCCAATACAGCAACCTCTTCTACGACCGCGGTCGCCTGATCGAGCTCCTTCGCCGTTTCCCGGGGGTGACTGCCCTCACCTACCACGACAAGGCGGTCGGGCTGGGCTTCCCCTATCACCTGCTCGACCTGCTCTACGCGCACCGGGAGGATGTCGGCACGGGCCCCCGGCGCCTGATCCCCCAGGGCATCGACCTGCGCCGGCCGGTCGTCAAGACGTTCGGTCTGGGGAAGTCGCGGCTGGACATCATCGCCGCGGTGTGCGAGCGCAACGGCTGGGACTTCCAGCACAGCTTCGGCGAAGACCGCTGGCTGGAGAGCGAGGAGCTGTTCGTCTGGCTGCGCGACTGCGACGCGATCGTGCTGTGGTACGACGACGATCATCGCTCCGGTGGAAGCGCGGGGGCACCGCTCGCGATCGGAACCCGCCGGCCGGTGTTCGTCAACGACACCGAGTGGTTTCGCGACCTCCCCGAGCGCACCGCCAACCTGCGCAAGCTCCACACGCCCGAGGAGCTGGAGCTCGCCCTGCGCGAGGCGCTCGCCGATCCATATGCCGAGAAGCGAACCTGGGACCGTGTGGCCGGCACGCTACTCGCCGACTTCCGCGGCGCGCTCGAACGCGGACCCGTGCACGTGCCCAGGCGCTCCGACGCGCTGCGGGGACGGGTCTTTGTGACGCTCGACCACAAGCCCCTGCGGCGCGTCCTGCGTCAGGCGAAGTCCTTCGCCCCCGGCCTGTGAGAGGACCTACGATGCGTTCGTGGCCCTCCGCGAGATGCGCCCATGAGGCTGCGCCTCTACCACCACCCCGACGGCGCCCGCGTGGCCTACCGCGAGCTGGGCGCCGGCCCGCCGCTCGCGCTGCTGCACTCCGGGCTGCTCTCCCACAAGGAGTGGGAGCCCGCCGTCGAAGGCCTCGTCGATCGCTTCCGCGTGGTGCTCCCCGACCTGCCGCTCCACGGCGACTCCGAGGATCGCCCGCGTCACCCCTATACGCTCGACTGGTTCGCCGAGGTGCTCGGCGGGTTCGCAGCCGAGGTGCTCGGTCCGCGGCCGCTGCTCGCAGGCCACGACGCCGGCGCGGAGGTGCTCCTGCACGCCGTCCTCACCGGGCGCACCCGACCCGGCCGGCTGGTGCTGATGCCCAACCGCATGCACGCCGCGCCCGCACATGCGCGGATGCGCACCGCCTGGCAGCTGACCACGCGCGCCGCCGCCGTCCCGGGACTCGACCGCCTGCTCTCCCGCGGCGCCGGCGCAGTGTTCACGCCCGAGCGTGGCCTGGGCCTCTCTGCCCGCGGCAATCCCGCCGCCTCCGACCTCCTGCGTCACGCCTTCGCCGACGTCCCCGGCAACTCCAGCCTCGCGCGCTCCTGGGCCAAGTGCGCGCGCAACTGGCCGCGCGGGGCGCAGACGCAGCTGCTCGAGTGCTACCCGCGCCTGGACATGCCCGTGCTGCTGTTGTGGGCCGACGAAGATCGCCTCCACCCGCTCGTCGCGGCCGCAGAGGCGCTGGCGCTGATGCCCCACGGCCAGCTGCGCGTACTCGAGAGCACCGGGTTCCTGATGGCATATGACGATCCCGTGGGACTCGCCCGCGAGCTCGCCGCCTTCTGCGGGTAGGGTCTTCTCTTGCGGCTGGCGCCGGTGGCTTTGTCCGCCTCAGAGTTCTGTATTACCATAGTCATACGGTGTGCTGCTGCGGCGACGATGCACACATCGCGCACCTGGGTCCTGCCGCACCCGGGTCCTACCCAAAAAAGGAGAGCCGATGTCGGATCAACAGCTGTGGGGCGGGGAGACCGCCAAGGCCGTCGAGAACTTCCCGATCTCCGGCGAGACCGTGCCCGTGTCGGTGATCCACTGGCTGGCGCGCATCAAGGGCGCGGCCGCTGCCGTCAACGGCGAGCTCGGCCTGCTCTCCAAGCGCAGCGCCTCGCGCATCGAGAAGGCCGCCGCCGAGATCGCTGACGGCAAGCACGACCGCCAGTTCCCGATCGACGTCTTCCAGACCGGCTCGGGCACCTCGACGAACACGAACGCCAACGAGGTCATCGCCCGTCTGGCGACAGATCAGGATCCCGCCCACCCCGTGCACCCCAACGACCACGTCAACATGGGGCAGTCCTCCAACGATGTGTTCCCCTCCGCCGTCCACCTTGCGGCGCTGGACGTGGCGCAGAACGAGCTGCTGCCGGCGCTCAAGCAGCTAGAGCGCTCCTTCGCCAGGAAGGCCCGCAGCTTCCAGAACGTGGTAAAGGCCGGACGCACCCACCTGATGGATGCCGTCCCGGTGACGCTGGGCCAGGAGTTCGGCGGCTACGCCGCCCAGATGGCCCTCGGGCAGGAGCGCATCCAGGCCGCGCTTGTCCACGTCGGGCAGATCCCGCTCGGCGGCACCGCCACCGGCACCGGCCTGAACACCCACCCGCGGTTCGCCGAGAAGGTCCGCGCGCGCCTGAGGAGGGAGTCGGGCCTCAAGCAGATCGCCGCCCCCCTGGACCCGTTCGAGGCGCAGGCCAACCGCGACGCGCTCGTCGAGCTGTCGGGGGCGCTGAAGGTCGTGGCCGTCTCCCTTACGAAGATCGCGGGCGACCTCGCGCTGATGGGCTCCGGCCCCCGTGCGGGCATCGGCGAGATCTTCCTGCCCGAGCTCCAGAAGGGCTCGTCGATCATGCCCGGCAAGGTCAACCCCGTGCTCGCCGAGGTCGTCCTGCAGGTGTCCGCCCAGGTGATCGGCAACGACACCGCCATCACCGTCGGCGGGATGCAGGGCCAGTTCGAGCTGAACGTCCGCATCCCCCTGATCGCCCGCAACCTGCTGCAGTCCCTGCGCCTGCTGTCCTCGGCCACGCGCGCGTTCGCCGAGAAGTGCGTAGACGGCATCCAGGTCAACAGGGCCGGGACCGACGCCTCCGCCGGCGGGACCCTCGCGGTCGCGACCGCGCTGAACGGCGCCATCGGCTACGACAAGGGGACCGACATAGTCAAGAAGGCCACCGCCTCCGGGCGACCGCTGCGCGAGGTAGCGCTCGAGGAGGGCGTCGACGCCAAGCTGTACGACCAGACGATCGACCTGCGACGGATCGCGCGCGGGAACCGCGGGTGATCGGCGGGCGGTGAAAGCGCGATCTGCAGTTCTCGTCGCGGTAGCGGTGCTCGCGGGCGTGGCGCTCGCGGGCGTGGCGCTGGCGATACCGGCGGCTCGCGGCACCACGGCCCGGGCGAGCAGCGCCGGCTGCGGGCGGGCCGCGCCGGAAGTGCTCGCGCAGACCATCGGCGCGGTCGCCGCGCAGATCTACGCCGGCGAGGTGGCAAGCTCTGAGACCTTCAAAGACCGCCGCCAGGTGGAAAACTACGCGCCGCTGCTGCGCGCGCTGGCCAAGGATGACAGGACGGCGGCGAAGACGGCTGTCACCAACCTCGTGTACTCGCACACGCACATCGTCCGCCTGCGCGTGATCCGGGGCTCCAGGGTGTTGGCGGACGTCGGCGGCCCGTACATCCTGGCTCCGCTCACGGGCACGTTGCGCCTGCACGGACGCACGATCGGGCGCTACGTTCTCTCCGTCCAGGACGACGTCGGCTACGTCAAGATCGAGACCCGCTTCATCGGCGCCCCGCTCGTGCTGCGGACCGGCTCCAGCTCACGGAACGTGCCCGTGGAAGGCTTGGTCGCGCCCGGGCCCGTGCGCATCCCCGAACACGGGCCGGTCACCTACAGGCACGTGACCTACCAGGCGTACTCGTTCGAGGCGAGCGCCTTCCCCAGCGGTCCGCTGCGGATCTCGCTGCTGGTGCCGCTGCCGGCGGCGCTGTCTCGCGAGAGCTGCGCCATGATCAGGGACTCCGAGCTGGCGGTGGTCGCCCGGCGCGTGGCCGGCCAGTTCTCGCTGGCGCCCGGGAACTTCCAGACCTACGTCGACCTCGTGCAAACCGACACCGGCGGCTTCCTCTACGTCCGCGCCGGCTCGCGCCAGCTCGCCGGCAGTACGCGGCAGGGTCCCGCTCGGCTGCCGATCTCGGGCTCGGTCCGCTACCGCGGCGTCAGCTACGAGGTGCACTCGTTCCGGGCGCCCTCCAGCGTCGGGACGGTTCGCATCTACGAGCTCCTGGCCGAATAGGCCGCGCACGCCGGTCGAGCGACTGGACAGAGACACGAGACGCAGCGTGTTGGCGGTGGATACAGGCGTCGGCCTGCATGCGCTCGACCATGTGCAGGGCGCCTGTTAGCTTGATCAAAGCATGCCTTTGGTCAGGACTTCAGGAGGATTCCTGTCTGCAAGAAGATCTCCGTCCGCCCCCGGCCGTGTGCGATGAAGGCGGTGATCCTCGCGGGCGGCCTGGGTTCGCGCCTCAGCGAGGAGACGACGGTCCGCCCCAAGCCGATGGTGGAGATCGGCGGCAAGCCGATCCTGTGGCACATCATGAAGATCTACGCCGCCCACGGCGTCGAGGAGTTCGTGATCTGCCTCGGCTACAAGGGCTACGTCATCAAGGAGTTCTTCGCCAACTACCACCTGCACACGTGCGATCTCTCCTTCGACCTCGGTCACGGCGACGTCCAGATCCACCGCTCGAGCACCGAGCCGTGGAAGGTGACGCTGGTGGACACCGGCGAAGCCACGATGACGGGAGGACGCCTGAAGCGGGTGCTTCCCTACCTGGGCGATGAGGCCTTCTGCTTCACCTACGGCGACGGGCTGGCCGACGTCGACATCACTGCGCTGATCGCCTACCACCGCGAGCAGGGCGCCCTCGCCACCGTCACCGCCGTGCAGCCTCCCGGTCGCTTCGGCGCGGTCGAGCTCAACGGCACGCGCGT
Source organism: uncultured Solirubrobacteraceae bacterium (assembly GCA_963805745.1). Taxonomy (GTDB): domain Bacteria; phylum Actinomycetota; class Thermoleophilia; order Solirubrobacterales; family Solirubrobacteraceae; genus Palsa-744. The sequence continues at coordinate 868,383 of CAWDVD010000002.1, read as the reverse complement.
GCGGAGCTTCGAGGAGAAGCCGCGCGGGGACGGGGTCTGGCTCAACGGCGGCTACTTCGTGCTCTCCCCCGAGGTCGGTCGCTACCTCGACGGCGATCAGACCACCTGGGAGCAGGGGCCGCTGCACAGGCTCACGCGCGAGGGGCAGCTCGCTTCGTTCCGCCACGAGGGGTTCTGGCAGGCGATGGACACGGTGCGCGATCGCAGCCAGCTCGAGCAGCTGTGGAGCTCCGGCCACGCTCCCTGGCGGGTGTGGAAGTGAGCGGGCGATGCTGAGCGCGGCCGCGCGGCCGGCCGAGATGGCTGCTCCCGAGCCGCCGGGCGGGATGGTGGACTCCGACTTCTGGCGCGAGCGCAGGGTTCTGCTCACGGGCCACACCGGCTTCAAGGGCGCCTGGCTGGCGCTCTGGCTGCAGATGCTCGGCGCGCGCGTGACCGGCTTCTCGTTAGGGGTGCCCACGCAGCCCTCGCTGTACGAGCTCGCGCGCGTGGGCGGCGGCATGGAGGGCATCGAGGGAGACGTGCGCGACTTCCGCGCGCTCGCCGCCGCGCTCGCCGCCGCGCGCCCGGAGGTCGTCATCCACATGGCCGCGCAGTCGCTCGTGCGCCCCTCGTTCTCCGAGCCGCGCCTGACCTACGAGGTCAACGTGATGGGGACCGTCAACCTGCTCGACGCGGTGCGTCGCGACGGGAACGTGCGCGTGGTGGTCAACGTCACCTCGGACAAGTGCTACGAGAACCGCGAGTGGGAGTGGGCCTACCGCGAGCACGAGCCGATGGGCGGCCACGACCCCTACTCGAGCTCGAAGGGCTGCGCCGAGCTGGTCACGGACGCCTTCCGCCGCTCCTTCTTCTGTGCCGACGCCTCGCCTCGCCTCGCCTCGGCTCGTGCGGGCAACGTGATCGGCGGCGGCGATTGGGGGGAGGATCGCCTGATTCCCGATCTCATGCGCGCGGCGCTCGAGGGTCGGAGCGTGCACGTGCGCAGCCCGGACTCGATCCGTCCGTGGCAGCACGTGCTCAATCCTCTCAGTGGATACCTGATGCTGACCCAGGCGCTGTGGTCGTCCGAGCGGCACGCACGCGGCTGGAACTTCGGCCCCGCCGAGGAGGACGCCCGCCCGGTCCGGTGGATCGTGCAGCGGATGGCCGCTCTGTGGCCGGCGCAGCTGCCGTGGGTCGAGGGCGTGGAGCCCCATCGGCTCCCTCTGCACGAGGCCCGGTATCTGAAGCTCGACTCCTCACGCGCTCGCTCCCACCTCGGCTGGCGGCCGCGATGGGATCTGGAGCAGGGATTGGAGGCGACCGTCGCCTGGTATCGCGCGCTGCACGCAGGCGAGGACATGCGAGCCTTCACCGCGGAACAGATCCAGAGCTATCAGCGGGCGGCCGCAGCGGTATGAGCCAGCCGTCCGAGACGTGCAGGTTCTGCGGCGCCCCGCTGGAGCACGTGTTCGCGGACCTGGGGTCCTCGCCGCTGGCCAACTCCTACCTCTCGCCCGAGCGCGTCGGCGCGATGGAGCCCTTCTACCCGCTGCGCGCGCTGGTCTGCGGCCGCTGCTTCCTGGTGCAGCTGGAGCAGTTCGAGACGCCCGAGCGGATCTTCTCCGACTACGCCTACTTCTCCTCCTACTCGATCAGCTGGCTGGAGCACTGCCGGCGCTACACCGAGCAGATGATCGAGCTGCTCGGTCTGGGAGATCACAGCCACGTGGTGGAGCTCGCGTCCAACGACGGCTACCTGCTGCAGTACTTCCACGAGCGCGGAATCCCGGTGCTCGGGGTCGAGCCCGCGGCCAACGTCGCGCAGGTGGCGCTCGGGAAGGGCATCCCCACGCTGGTGGAGTTCTTCGGCCGCCGCATGGCACGCTCAATGGCGGCGGAGTCTCGCGCCGACCTGCTGCTCGGCAACAACGTCCTCGCCCACGTCCCCGACCTCAACGACTTCGTGGGCGGCATGAAGATCCTGCTGGCGCCCGGCGGGACGATCACGCTGGAGTTCCCCCACCTGATGCGGCTGATCGAGGACAGGCAGTGGGACACCATCTACCACGAGCACTTCTCCTACTTCTCCTTCCTGACCGTCGGGCGCGTGTTCGCGGCGCACGGGCTGCGCCTGTTCGACGTCGAGGAGCTGCCAACGCACGGCGGCTCGCTGCGGGTCTACGGCGCTCATCGCGACGACACCCGCAGGCCCGACACCGCGCGCGCGCAGGAGATGCGCGAGCGCGAGCGCGAGGCAGGCTATGAGCGACTGGAGACATACACCTGCTACGGCGGCCGCGTCGAGGCCGACAAGCGACGGATCCTCCAGTTCCTGATCGGCCTCAAGAACGAGGGCCGTCGCGTGGTCGGATACGGTGCGCCGGCGAAGGGCAACACTCTGCTCAACTACTGCGGTGTGCGTCGCGACTTCCTCGACTACACCGTCGATCTGAACCCGCACAAGCAGGGGCGCTTCCTGCCCGGCAGCCACATCCCGATTCGCACTCCGCTCGCGATTCGCGAAGATCGCCCGGACGTGGTGGTGATCCTGCCCTGGAACCTCAGGGACGAGATCGTCGAGCAGCTCAGCTTCATCGGCGAGTGGGGAGGCCGGTTCGCCGTGCGTACACCGGATCTGGCACTGCTCTCCGGATCTGGCGCTGCTCTCATGGCAGGTGCGACAATGGGATGAGGTTCGAGGAGTCGCAGCTGTCCGGAGTCTGGGCGATCGAGCTCGACCTGCTCGGCGACGAGCGCGGCGCGTTCGCCCGCACGTTCGACGTCGAGCAGTTCAGGGCGAGGGGGCTGGACATGAGCGTGGTGCAGTGCGATGCCGCCTTCACCACCCGCCGCGGCACGCTCAGGGGAATGCACTACCAGGCAGAGCCCCACGGCGAGCCCAAGCTCGTGCGCTGCGTGCGCGGCGCCGCCTTCCACGTGGCTCTCGACCTGCGCCCCGAGTCTCCCACGTTCCGTCGCTGGCACGGCGCGGAGCTGAGCGCCGAGAACCACCGCGCTCTCTACCTGCCCCCGGGGGTGGCGCACGGCTCGCAGACGCTCGTGGACGACTGCGAGGTCCTCTACCTGATGGGTCACCGCTACGTGCCGGAGGCCGCCCTCGGGGTGCGCTGGGACGATCCCGCGTTCGCGATCCGGTGGCCACCAGTGGCGGACGGTGGTGCGCGCCTGCTCTCAGAGCGAGACAGGTCGTTCCCGGACTGGGAGACCTCACGGCGCGAAGACCTGGGGAGTGCCGCGTGACCCGCGTGCTGGTGAGCGGCGCCGGCGGCTTCGTCGGCCTGCCGGTGCTCGCGCGGCTGGCACGCACGGACACAGAGGTCCACGCGCTCATCACCCGCGCCCGTCCGCCGGTGCTGCCGGGCGTGCGCTGGCACCGTCTCGACCTCTGCGACGACGCCGCCGTCGAGGAGTTGATGGGCGAGCTCGCGCCCGATCGGCTCGTTCACCTCGCGTGGTGCACCGAGCACGGGCGCTTCTGGCGCGCGCCGGAGAACGTCGCGTGGGTGGAGCGCAGCCTGCACCTGCTGCGCGCGTTCGTCCGCTGCGGGGGGCGACGGCTGGTCGTGCTCGGAACGTGCGCCGAGTACGACTGGTCGAGGGCCGCTGGTCCGCTCGTCGAGTCCGGCTCTCCCCTGGAGCCGGCGACGCTCTACGGCGCGGCCAAGGACGCGCTGCGGCGGGTGGCGAGCGCCTACGCCGAGCAGGAGGGTGTTGAGCTCGCCTGGGGACGGCTGTTCTTCCTCTACGGTCCCCGCGAGGACCCCGGGCGCCTGGTGCCGTCGGTCATCCGCTCGATGCTGACGGGGCAGTCTGTCGCGACCGGCAGCGGCGAGCAGGTGCGCGACTTCATGCACGTCGAGGACGTGGCCGGCGCCGCGGTGGCGCTGCTCGACAGCTCCGTGGTCGGAGCGGTGAACATCGCCTCCGGCGTCGGGGTGACGGTCGGCGAGGTGCTCGACCGGATCGTGGCGCTGATCGGGCGCCCCGATCTGGTTCGCCGTGGGGCGCTGCCCGACCGCCCCGGGGAGCCGCCGGTGCTGGTGGCCGACGTCGCCAGGCTGCGCGACGAGGTCGGCTACCAGCCTCGGTGGGCACTTGCCGACGGTCTTGCCGCGACCGTGCGATGGTGGGAGGAGCAGGGCGGTCGGCCGAAGTTGGGAACAGTTCCGGGAATCGCTTGACCGCGACCGACGTCGCGTGATACGACGGACTGGACATGAGACACGTTGGCGTCACGGGACTGGTCCTCGCGGCGGCGCTGGTGTTCGGTGCGCTTGCGGCGGGCTCGGCGTCGGCGAAGACCGAGCCATGCTGGCGAGTCCTTCCGTCGGCACAGGGCAATCGCACAGATCCTCATTGCTTACGGGGAACGACTGGAAGCTATGTCAGGGGGACGTTGCGATGGCGGACGTCGGCAACGGGCGAAGGGTGCATTCAGACGGAAGTGGCCGGTACGGGCAACTTCGCGGCGCGCGCGACCTGTGAAGGCGCCCGCGACGGTACTGGTGGTGTGGCCGGAAGCGGGAACTGGAGCCGTGTGGTGATCTCTGAATCGTGCCCCAGGGTGAGAGCTGGGACGGGCGACTTCACCGACGACCAGTGCATGACGCCCGGGCGGGGCAACTGGGCCAAAGTCGTGCTCGAGGTCTTACCGGTGTCCGTCGCTCGCGGCATCAGCTGCCTACCCGTCGCAGAACCGGGAACCGGCACGTACGTGAGCGAAGAAGCGTGCAGCGAAGGGGGAGAAGAAGTGGCGGAAGGGGAATTCATCAGAGCATTCTGGGAAGAACCGGAAACCGGTCCCCAGTACTTCTTCTGTCACAAAGTCACACTGAAAGGGGACGGCTCCTTCACATCCGACGAATGTTCGAGTGCGCATCAGGAAACAGGGGGAGAATGGGCGTCGGCGTACGCAGACGACGCGTCGAGCTTATCCCTCTGCTCGAATCACGAAAGCGGACAGTTGTTCTCCAGCTTACTCTGCAGTCAATTAGCAAGCGGGGAAGGTGGCTCGTTTGAACTCGAATCGCAGAACGCGCCGACTCCGACGCTGTTAGGCTCCTCGCGCGACACGGCCACGCTCAAAGGCGAAATCAGCGGAGCCAAAACCGAAATCGGCTGCAGGAGCGGCAAATTCTCCGCCCAGCCTGAAGCTAACGGGAAATCGTCGGGAGGCAGGCTCGAATACACCAGTTGCACGGTCGGCAAACCGACGAGCTGTTCAGTCAAAGAACCGATCGCCTGGGAATTCAACGGACAGCTTCTGGAAGCGAGCGATAAAGTCACGCTGACGGGAAGCGGGGAACCGAGTGGCACGGAGAAAGAAGTGCTCGCGGAAATGGAATTCGAGGGTGGCTCGTGCGCGCTGGCGGGACACAGGTTCCCGCTGCAGGGGTCGCAGACCTGTACGGGCGCCACGGGGATCTTAACGCTCAAAGCGTCCCAGGAACTGCTTTGCGAAGCCTCGGGCAGCAGCCTGAAATTGAGTGCGAACAAAGCAACCTATGAAAACAAGCTCAGCCTGGATGCCACCAGCAAAGAGCTGTGGGCCGTCTTACGTCTGAGCACTTGAGGCTCGGAGCCTATTTATTCCCGTGGCAGCGCATCGAACAGCCGCGCGACCGTGCTGACCACCCCGGGCTTGGCCTGCCCGCCGTACGTGAACAGCCCCTTCTGATTCAACCCTTCGATCAGCTTCAGGTGCGGGAGCACCTCGTGGATCGTGCCCCCCTCGAAGGTCGGATTGAGCGGGTAGTCGCGCAGCACCCAGATCATCATTGCGGTCAGCCGGGGGTCGGCCTCGTACACGGCGATGTGCTCGGCCAGCAGCCGCGCCTGATAGCCGTAGCTGCCGGGGCTGCCGGGGGAATTCAGACCGTTGGATTCGGCGCCGAACTCGCTGACCACGAGCACCTTGCCGGCGAACGTCTTTTCCATCGCGACCAGCCGCGCGCGCATCTTGGCCGCGAGCTGCGCGGGCGTGTCGCTGGGGTAGTCATACCAACCCGAGTAGTCGGTCTCGGCGACGGCGTCCACGTCGGAGTACAGCGCGCCGGCGCGCCCGGGCGGGTGATCGCCCCACACGTCGATGCCCACCATGCGGGTCGGGTCCTGCGTGCGCAGCCAGCGCGCGATCGTGCGCACGTAGGAGACCTCCTGGCTGTCGCGCCCGTTGCCGGCGACCTCGTCGGCGAGGTTCCACGTGAAGATCGACGGGTGCAGCTCCTCCGCGAGCACGGCCGTCCTGGCCTGCTGCTCGGCTTCGGCCAGCAGCCGCGGCGTGGTCGACTGCCAGTTGCCGGCCCCTTCGACCGGGCCGATCCCCTGCCAGACGAGGATGCCGGCTTCGTCGAGCCGTTCCAGCAGCCCCGGATACAGCGGGTGCTGGGAGCGTACGACGTTGGCGCCGATCGCCTCCAGCTCGTCGACGATCGTGTCCTCGTCGGCGGGCGTCAGCGCGTCGCCGTGCCCGAGCGCGTCCTCCTGGATGGAGGCGCCGTGCAGGCTCAGCTGCGCTCCGTTGAGGTAGACGTGGCTCCCGTGCCAGGTCAGCTGGCGCAGGCCGGTGTTGGCGGAGTAGCTGCTCTCGCCGGGGACGGCCAGCGTGAGCTGGTAGAGGTTGGGGGCGGTGGGCGACCACAGCGCCGGCTGGGTGACGACCACGCTGGCGCTCGCGGTCGTGGACTGTCCGTGGGCGAGCGTCACCGCGGGGAAGCTCAGCGGGATCGTCCGCGCTTCGCGCACGAGCGAGCCTTCGGGGACGATCGTGCGGCTCGGGCCGTAGTTGCGGACCTGCACGCTCACCTTCACGCTCGCCTGTGCGGCGTCGGATGGACTCGAATCCCCCCCACCCGTGAGCGTGGTCTGGATCGTGGGATCGGACAGTTCGCTTTCGCCGATCGGGCGCACGTCCACCTCGCCGTCGAGCCCGCCCCAGTTGAACCAGGTGCGGTGAAAGCCTTCGCGCGACTGCTGAGCGGGGTCGCGCCAGTCGACGCGCACGACCACGGTGTGCGTGCCGGCGGCGAGCTTCGCCCGCTCTTCGAACGGCAGGTAGGAGCCCCTGTGCGAGCCGAGCTCGCGCCCGTCGACCCACACGCTCGCGAGGTAGTTAGCGGACTGGAAGCCGAGGGCGTAGACCCCCGACGCGGGGGCCTGGAAGCTCGTGCGATACCAGGCGATGGAGCCTTCGTAGTTGACCCCGCCCGCCTTCCCGGTGTACGGCGTCGGGTTGACGACGTCGGGCACGCCGACGGCCGTCCCGGAGAAGCCGCCGCGCTGCCAGTCTCGCGCCAGGCCGCGGTTGGCCGGGTCCCTGCGCAGGATCCAGCGCGTCAGCGGGATGCGCCCACCGGGTCCTTCGAAGCTCACGGGCTGCAGCGGCGGTGCCAGCGCGGCGGCGGCCGTCGCCGCCAGCGCGGCGCAGGCCAGCACGAGGGCGAATGTCGGTTTCTTCAGGGCGCTGAGCACTGTCTCGGGTGGGCCGGGCACGAGCCGGTCATTGTGGCGGCTTCGCCGGTTGTCCCCTTCTAACAACCGCCGGTCGCGTTCAGAGCGGGGCCGCGATCGCCGGCTCGGCGGCGGCGGCCAGCAGGTGCGCCAGCAGCGCGCGCGCGCCGGTCTTGTGCAGGGGTTCGTTGAGGTTGCCGCACTTGGGCGACTGCACGCACGAGGGGCAGCCGCTCGCGCACGGGCACTCGGCGATCAGGCGCAGCGCGTCCTCGCACAGCTCCTCGAAGCGCGCGTAGGCGGTGCGCGTGATGCCGATGCCGCCGGGGTGGCCGTCGTAGAGGAAGATCGTCGGCGTGCCCGTCTGCGGGTGGAAGTTGGTGGAAAGGCCGCCGATGTCCCAACGGTCGCACATGGCGATCAGCGGCAGCACGGCGATCTGGGCGTGCTCGGTCGCGTGCAGCGCGCCCAGGAGGACCTCCAGCGGCACCGTCTCGGCCAGCTCGCCGGAGTCCAGCTCGAACCACAGCGCCTGCGTGGGAAAGCTCGTGGGGGGGAGATCGAGCGCGACGATGTCGATGACCCGATGCTCGTCCGCCCCGCGATCGGCCAGGCGCCTGCGCTGGTAGGCGAGGACGGTGTCGGTGACGCTGACCTCGCCGAAGGACAGCGTCACCCCGAGCGCCTGGCGGCGGTCGAGCAGGCGGATGATCTCGGTGTCGGTCTCGGACTTGGGCTGGGTGTACCAGTCGCCGTCGAACGGCGCGACCAGCGCGCGCCTGCGCTGGAGGTCGAGCTCGCGGACCTCGTAGGAGCGCCCCTGGTGCAGGTAGATGGCGCCCTCGTGGACGGTCGAGTGGGCGCGGGCCGACTCGGTCGAGCCGAGCAGCTCGCCGGATGAGACGTCGACGATCGCGAAGGATTCGGCCGAGGCCGAGCGCAGCGAAACCTCGGCGGCGGGGTAGGAGCCGGGTTGGCGCGGGACGTAGCTGGCGGCGACGGTCCCGCCGCGGCGGCGCAGCTGGCCGGCGCTCTGCAGAACCTCGGCGTGGGCCTCCCAGCGCGGGCCCAGGAACTGGCCGTCGCGATGCGACAGCGGGCCCTCGTGGGCCGCGCACAGCAGGTGCGCGCGATAGATCAGCGGGTTCTCGTGGTCGAGGATGGCGGCCTCGACGGGCCGCTGCAGGAAGTCTTCGGGGTGGCGGCAGAAGAACTGGTCGAGCGCGTCCTCGCCGGCGACGTACACGGCGAGCCCGCGCCCGCGCCGGGCGATCGAGGAGCGTCCGGCGCGGCCCCACATCTGTCGCAGCGAGGCGACGGTGCCGGGGAAGGTGACGACGACGGCGGCGTCGAGCTCGCCGACGTCGATGCCGAGCTCGAGCGCGTCGGTGGTGATGACGGCGCGAAGCTCCCCGCGCGTGAGGCGCTGCTCGAGCTGGCGCCGCTGCTGGGGGGTGTAGCCGCCGCGGTAGGGGGCCACGAGCTCAGCCAGCTCGGGATGGCTGTCCTGCAGATCGTCCTTGACGAGGCGGCTGAGCACCTCGACGCCCTTGCGCGACTTCATGAAGCAGATGCTCCGCGCGCCGGCCCGGGTCAGCCCGGCGAGCAGCTCGGCGGCCTCGCCGAGCGCCGAGCGGCGCGTCCCGAGCGCCTCGTCTGTCAGCGGCGGGTTCCACACGGCGATGCGCCGCTGCGGCGCGGGCGAGCCGTCCCGGTCGATCAGGGCGACGTCCTCCAGGCCGGTCAGGCGTTCGGCGAGCTCGAGCGGGTTGGCGATGGTGGCGGAGGTGAGCAGCAGGCGCGGCTCGGTGCCGTAGGCGGCGGCGATGCGCAGCAGCCGGCGCAGGACGTTGGCGACGTGCGAGCCGAACACGCCGCGGTAGACGTGGGCCTCGTCGATCACGACGACGGCGAGGTTGGAGAACAGCTCGCTCCAGGCGGCGTGGTTGGGGAGGATGCCGACGTGGAGCATGTCGGGGTTGGTGAGCACGACGTTGGCGCTGCGGCGGATCTGGGCGCGCGCCTCGCGCGGCGTGTCGCCGTCGTAGATGGCCGGGCGCACGCGCTTGGTCAGGCCGAACGCGGCCAGCGCGCGCGCCTGGTCCTGGGCGAGCGCCTTGGTGGGGTACAGGTACAGCGCCCGCGCGCGCGTGTCGCGGCAGAGCACGTCGAGCGTGGGCAGGTTGAAGCACATGGACTTGCCGGACGCGGTGCCGGTGGTGACGATCGTGGGGCCGGCCCAGGCGGCGTGGAGCGCGTCCGCCTGATGGGAGTACAGCTTGTGAACGCCCATGCGCGCGAGCGCGGCGAGCACGTCGGGGTGCAGCTCGGGCGGGGGCTCGACCAGCCGCGCGCGTCCCGGTCCCTCGTTGGCCTCGCGCACGAGCCGGCCATCCTCGCGCCCGGCGTCCAGCAGCGCGCTCCACGGCTCGGTTCTGCGGTCGAGGGCCAAGGACTTGAGATAGTAGAGGCGATGTCCGCGACGGCCGCCGAGCGCTGGGCGAAAGCCCGCTCCTACCACCATTCGCTGTATCCGGCGCAGCGGATCGCGGCGGAGCGCCGGCAGAGCGTGTCGGTGTGCCTGCCGGCGCGCGAGTGCGCGGGGACGGTCGGAGAGATCGTTGGCGTGCTGGTGGGACTGCGCGAGGTGGGCGCGATCGACGAGATCGTGGTCGTAGACGCCGCTTCGGCGGACGGCACGGCGGCGGTGGCGGCGCGCGCGGGGGCGCTGGTGCGGCAGGAGGCGGAGCTGATGTCCTCCCACGGGCCGGTGCTGGGCAAGGGCGATGCGATGTGGCGAGCGCTGTCGGCGCTGGAGGGCGAGCTGGTGTGCTTCCTGGACGCGGACACGGAGGGCTTCTCGGCGCACTTCGCGACCGGGCTGCTGGGGCCGCTGGTGTGCGAGCCGGGCGTGTCGTTCGTGAAGGCCTTTTACCGCCGTCCGCTGCGCCAGGACGGGGTCGACGAGGAGGACGAGGACGAGGGCGCGGACGCGGACGCCGGCGGGCGCGTGAGCCACCTGACGGCGCGTCCGGCGCTGGCGCTGTTCTATCCGGAGCTGGCGGGGGTGCGCCAGCCGCTGGCGGGCGAGGTGGCCGCGCGACGCGAGCTGCTCGAAGAGCTCCCGTTCGCGACCGGCTGCGGCGTGGAGATCGGGATGCTGATCGACGCCTGGCGCAGGGTGGGCCTGGAGGGGATCGCGCAGGTCGACCTGGACGAGCGCCGACACCGCCATCAACCGCTGCCGGCGCTGGCGGTCATGTCCACGATCGCCCGCCGCGTGTGGCAGGAGGGGCGCTTGGCGGACGCCGGCGGCGCGTCGCTCGACGACTTCGACGAGGTGCCAATGGAGCGGCCGCCGCTTGCGAGCGTGAACGTGGCGTGAGCGTGCGCTGCCTGTACCTGGACCTGGATAGCACGCTGCTGGGCCGCGGCGCGTCGATGCTGCACGACGGCGAGGGCAACGTGACGATCGACGGCGTGCGCGCGGTGCAGGCGTGCCTGCGGGCGGGGGTGGAGGTGGTGCTGATGTCGGGCAGGCGCCGGGCGCAGGTGATGGAGGACGCGCGCCTGCTCGGCCAGTCCTCGTTCATCTTCGAGGCGGGCGCGTGCGTGGTGCTGGATACCCCATCCGGGGCACACGGCGGGGAGGAGCACTGGCTGACGGGAGATCGATGGAACATCGGCCGGCAGCCGGGCGAGCTGACGATCGCGGAGCAGATCGAGCGCTCGGGCGCGCCGGCGCTGCTGCTGGAGCGCTACGCGGGGCGGCTGGAGTACCACGAGCCGTGGCACTTGCAGCGCGAGGTCTCGCACCTGTTCCGCGGCCTGGTGGACGCGGCGGAGGTCGACCGCGTCCTGGTGGAGCACGGTCACGGCGACCTGCGGCTGGTGGACAACGGCGTGGTGCGGCGGCGCTCGCAGGCGCTCGCGGGGCTCCCGCACGTGCGCGGCTATCACCTGGTGCCGCTGGGAGCGTCGAAGGTCGCGGCGGTGGCCCTCCATCGCAGGGCGCGCGGCTATCAGCGCGCGGACACGTTCGCGATCGGCGACTCGCGCGAGGATCTGGCATGCGCGGCGGAGGTCGACGTCATGTGGCTTGTCGCCAACGCGCTCGAGCGCGACCCCTCGATGCGCGAGGCCCTCGCCGCCCACGTGAACGCGCGCGTGTGCGAGGCCGGCCACGGCCCGGGCGTGTACGAGGCGGTCATCAGCACGCTGATGGGGTCCTAGATGATGCCCTCGCGCTTCTCCTCCTCGTAGAGACGCTCGACGACGAACTCCTTGAGCAGCGTCTGGTAGCCGGTGTTGCGCAGGGCGGCGAGCGCCTTCAGGCGCGTGAGCGTGAACTGGTCGAAGCGGATCGCGATCGGCGTGGTGCGGCCGGGGCGGATCATGTCCTGCATGCGCAGGGCCTTCTCCCTCCTGGCCTGCTGCTCGAGGAACTCGTCTGGATCGAGCGAGAGGCCTTTGACGGGATCGACTTCTCCGGGGCGTTCACGGGGCATGTTGTTCTCCTTTTGCGGCGAGCGTGCTCTATGGTATGTACGGCGTTTATACCATAGGCATACCGTCCAGCACCGCCGAGTGCGCCACCGGGGCGCGTCGCACGGGCCACCGGGGCTCGCCGCACAGGCCACCGCGGCGGTTCGCACGGGGAGCCTCGGTCGCTTGCGCGCCGAACTCTGGCGACAACACGCCCCGGGCCGCCAGGAGGAGGAGAGAGGGAACGGCCCGGGGGTGTCATCCACTGCCTTCAGGGCGTACATCCATGCGCCACGACCATCATGCCCCTGACGTGGGACGCCGCATATGGTCTACCGGCCAAAGATCTCCACTCCGAGCTGTTAGGTACGTCGGCGATGGACCGACCAGTTGAACCTGCCAGCTAGGGTTTGTTGGCCAGCTACGCCGCTACAGCCACTCCAGCCGGCACATAGTGCTCGATCGTCAGATCGTCGCGCTCCAGCGCGAAGCGAACTCCGTCCTCGGCGAGTCGGTGCGCCTCGGAGTAGCTATCGGCTACGACAGTCCAGCGGGGGACGTCGGGTGAGGTGGCCACCCACGTGTCTTGATCCTGGCGGTAGAGCACACGTACGATCATCGCGTTCTCAGAGTAGCGCGAGGGCATCTTGCTCGGCAAGGCCGACCTGGTTGCAGAGGATGTCCTTGACGGTTGAGGGGCGGATGGTCTGGTTGTCGTGAAAGGCAAAGACGACAGTTGGGTGGCTCGGCGCTTCCATCGTGCGATGCGAACCACGCTGGCGAACGACCCGATAGCCCAAAGGCTCGGCTCGCAGAACACGGAGGAGCTGCTTCGCCTTCAAGGACGGGAACCTGGCCACGGTCGAGCACGCTACGCATGGATTGAGACGAAACTCCCCTATCCGCCTGAGAGCCGCCGCCATACGCGCCGCCAGAAGCCTTTTCGATGCCCTCCCACCCGCCTGCGCCAGAGCGCCGGGGGTGGGACGGTGGCGCGCACCAGCGCCACCCAGTCGTCCAGCGGCAGCTCGCCGGAGATCAGGCGGCCCAGGGCGCTCGTGACCGGTGCGCCCACGCCCGCTGCCTCCAGCGCGCGCGCCAGCAGCGGCACCGACTCCAGCGCCTCGACCGCCTGGCCGATCCGCGCGGGGATCTCCGCCGCGGGCACCCCCTCCGCGAGCAGCTCGCCGGCGCGGCGGTTTCGGCTCTCTCGTGCCAGCGCCGTCGCCACCAGGTCGCCCGCTCCCGCCAGCCCGATCATCGACTCCGGTCGCGCTCCCAGTCCCTCGGCGTAGCGCCACACCTCCGCAAAGATGTGCCCGGCGGCCGCGCCCGCGGCGTTCAGGCCCTGGGCCTCCGTGGCCCCGGCGGCGAGCGCCGCCGCGTTCTTGGCCGCGCCCGCCAGCTCCACGCCCACCGGGTCGTTGGACAGCTCGCACACGACTCCCGCGCGCGTGAACATGTGGGCGAGCGCGCGTGCCAGCTCCTCATCCGAGGACGCCGCCACCAGCGCGGCGCCCGCGTGCACCATCTCCTGCGCGTGCGCCGGACCGCCCACGCACGCCACCCGCTCCGCGCCGAAGCTCGCGCTCAGGACGCTCGTCGGCGCCGTCCCCAGCGGCGGAACCAGGCCCTTGGCCACCGACACCACCGCCGTTCGCCTGCCCAGGCCTGACGCTCCCAGCCGCTCGATCACCTCGCCGAGACCCTGTGAGGGCACCGCCAGGAACACGTAGTCCGCGCGCGCCACCCCCGCCGAGGCGGGCTCGATCCGCAGCTGGGAGGGCAGCTCCACGCCAGGCAGGTACCGGTGATTCTCGCCTGTGCCCTTCAGGGTGCGCTCCCGATCGATCGTGCTCGCCTGCTCGGCCGTGCGCGTCTGCAGCGTCGTGCGCAGGCCGCCGCGCGCCAAAAGCACCGCCAGGGCGGTCCCGAACGAGCCCGCCCCGATCACCGTCGCCCGCCGCGCGCCCGGGGCGCTCAGCGAGCGCGCGCGCGACGCGCGAACGCCCGGGCTCGGCCTGGGCTCGGAAGCACCCGGGCTCGGAGTAGGCTCGGGTTCGGTCATCTGATGAGCGAGCGTAGCGATCCGCGAGAGAGCGCCGCCCGGTGGCGCAACTGGGCTGGCGATCAGCGCTGCGCGCCCGCCGCCGTGCGGCGGCCGGCGTCGATCGAGGAGCTGTCAGGCGCGATCCAGCGCGCGGCGCGCGAGCACTGGAGGGTGCGCGTGGCCGGAGCCGGGCACTCCTTCAGCGACATCGTCTGCACCGATGGCATGATGCTGATGCTGGACCGCCTCACGCGCGTGCTCGACGTCGACCGCGGCTCGGGCTTGGTGCGCGTGCAGGGGGGAATCACGATCCGCGAGCTGAGCCGGCGTCTGGACGAGCACGGGCTCGCCATGGAGAACCTCGGGGACGTCGACGCCCAGACGATCGCCGGCGCCATCTCCACCGCCACCCACGGCACCGGCGCCCGGCTGTGCAACCTGTCCTCCCAGGTCAGCGAGCTGACGCTGGTGCTCGCGGACGGCTCGACGCTCTCCTGTTCGCCCGAGCGCGATGGCGAGGTCTTCCGGGCGGCGCGCGTGGGCCTTGGGTCGCTGGGCGTGATCGCTGAGGTGACGCTCCGCTGCGTGCCGGCGTTCACGCTGCGCGGCGTCGACGCTCCCGCGCCTCTCAAGGACACGCTCGAGCGCTTCGAGGAGCTCGCGCTCGGCAACGACCACTTCGAGTTCTTCGTCTTCCCCCACGCCGACACCGCGCTCACGCGCACCAACAACCGCACCGACGAGTCGCCGCGCCCGCGCGGGCGCGTGGCCGCGTACGCCAACGACGTGCTCCTCACCAACCACGCCTTCGAGCTGCTCTGCCGCGCCGGGCGCCGCTTGCCCGGCCGCATCCCCCAGCTCAACCGGCTCGTCACGCGGCTGGCCGGGCGCTCGGTGCGAGTGGACCGCTCCGCCGCGATCTTCGCCAGCCCGCGCCTGGTGCGCTTCACCGAGATGGAGTACGCGCTGCCGCGCGAGCACACGCCGGCCGCCGTGCGCCGCGTCATGGACCTCGTCGAGCGGGGCGGCTTCGCCGTGCCGTTCCCGATCGAGGCCAGGACGGTCGCGCCCGACGACGCCTTCCTCAGCACAGCCGCCGGCCGGGAGAGCGGCTTCGTGGCCGTGCACATGTACCGGGGAATGGCCTGGGAGCCGTACTTCCGCGCCGTCGAGGCGATCATGGACGAGCTCGACGGGCGCCCACACTGGGGCAAGCGCCACTTCCAGACCGCCGCCACGCTGCGCCCGCGCTATCCCGACTGGGATCGCTTCCAGGCGGTTCGCGCCCGTCTGGACCCCCACGGCCGCTTCGCCAACGGCTGGACCGAAAGGGTATTGGGTCCCGCCCACCCCGCCCACCCCGCCCACCCATCCGCGCATGACTGAGGATCCATACGAGCGGTTGGAGCGCGCGACCGCCGGGCTGCAGGCGCCGTTCGCGCTCGTCGACCTCGACGCCCTGTGGGCGAACGCCGCGGACATGCAGCGGCGCGCGGCGCCCAAGCCGATCAGGCTTGCGAGCAAGTCCGTGCGCTGCCGCGCGCTGCAGGAGCGCATCCTCGCCCGCGACGGGTTCCGCGGCACGCTCGCGTTCACGCTGCCCGAGGCCCTGTGGCTCGCCTCTCACGGGGCAGACGACCTCCTCGTCGCCTACCCGACCGCCGACAGCGACGCCCTGCGCCTACTCGCGAGCGCTGAAGCGAACGGGGGCGATCAGCTCAAGCCGCCGGCCGAGTCGGTGACCGTGATGGTCGACTGCGTCGAGCAGCTCGAGCTGATCGAGCGGGCCACCCGGCCGTCGCAGGCCACCCGGCCGTCGCAGGCCACCGGGCCGTCGCAGGCCGCCCGGCCGTCGCAGGTCGCGGGTCCCCAGCAGGGCGCCGGTCCCGCGCAGGGCGCGCGGGTGCGCGTGTGCATCGACATCGACACCGGCTGGCCGATCCTCGGCGGACGGGTGCACGTGGGCGTCAAGCGCTCGCCTGTGCGCAGCCCAGAGCAGGCCGCCGCGCTCGCCCGCGCGATCCTCGCCCGCGACGGGCTGCGGCTGGTGGGGATCATGGCCTACGAGGCGCAGATCGCCGGCCTCGGCGATTCTCCGTCAGGCAGGCCGCTGCGCGCCGCAGCCATCCGCGCCATGCAGGCCCGCTCCGCGCGCGAGCTCGCGCCGCGCCGCGCCGCGATCGTGGCCGCCGTCGAACGGGTCACCGCGCAGGCGGGCGTCGCCCTGGAGCTCGTCAACGGCGGAGGCACCGGCAGCCTCGAGCGCACCGCCGCCGAGTCCGCCGTCACCGAGGTGACCGCCGGCTCCGGCCTGTACGGGCCGACCCTGTTCGACGCCTACCGCTCCTTCACGCCCCGCCCGGCCGCGCTGTTTGCGCTGCCCGTCGTGCGCCGGCCCGGGCGTGGCGTGGTAACAGCGCTCGGCGGCGGCTACCTCGCATCCGGTCCCGCGGACGCCGCGCGGCTGCCAGCGCCCCACCTGCCGGCGGGTCTGCGGCTGGACCGCCAGGAGGGCGCCGGGGAGGTGCAGACGCCGCTGCTGGGGCCCGCCGCCGACGCGCTCG
Organism: uncultured Solirubrobacteraceae bacterium; assembly: GCA_963805745.1. Lineage (GTDB taxonomy): Bacteria > Actinomycetota > Thermoleophilia > Solirubrobacterales > Solirubrobacteraceae > Palsa-744. The sequence goes on along the minus strand of CAWDVD010000002.1, from coordinate 851,829 downwards.
CGATCGGCGACCGCGTGTACTTCCGCCACGCCAAGGCCGGCGAGCTGTGCGAGCGCTTCGCCAGCCTGCACCTGCTCGAAGGCGAGCGCATCGTCGACGAGCTTCCCACCTATCGTGGCGAGGGCCAGTGTTTCCTGTGAGCCGCGATCGATCGCCCCAGGACCGGCGCGCCGAGCTGGAGGACGTGCTGCGAGAGGTCGTGGATACGCTCGCCGCGATCGAGCGACCTCCCTGCTCACCCGGCGAGCGCCAGGCCGCGGAGTGGCTCGCCGGACGTCTGCGGACGATCGCAGGCGTGGAGGTCGCGCTCGAGGACGAGCCCTCCTGGGGAACCTTCCCGCCGACCGCCACCGGGCTCGGCCTGCTGGGCATGGCCGGCGCTGCGCTCGTGCTGCGCGGCCGGCCGCGGCTCGGCGCGCTGCTCGCCGCCGCGACGTTCGCCGGCATCGTCGACGAGGCCCAGAACGGTCCGCGCATCCTGCGGCGAGTCGTGCGCCGCCGCCGCAGCACCGTCAACCTGGTCGCGCGCATCGGCGGGCAGGAGGCCGGCGGCGGGGCTCGCGACGAGCGCATCGGCGGGCAGGAGGCCGGCGGCGGGGCTCGCGACGAGCGCATCGGCGAGCAGCAGGCCGGCCGGGGGGCGCGCGGCGAGCGCATCGGCGAGCAGCAGGCTGGCCGGGGGGCGCGCGGCGAGGGGCCGATCGACACGCTCGTCGTGCTGGCCCACCACGACGCGCCGCAGACGGGGCTGCTGTTCGACCAGACGCTGCAGCGGCGGCTGTACGAATTGGCGCCGCAGCTGTTCGAGCGGGTCAAGACGCCGCCGCCGCAGTGGTGGATCGGGCTGGCCGGACCGCTGTGCACGATCGCCGCGGCTGCGCGCCGCCGGCGCGGGGCCGCGCGCGCCGGTGTGGCGATCGGCGCACTCGGCACCGCGATCGTCGCCGACGTATGGCGCAGCCAGACCGTCGCCGGTGCCAACGACAACCTCTCCGGCGCCGCCGCGCTGGTGGCGCTGGCCGAGCTGCTGCACGAGCGCCCGCCGCCGGGGCTGCGCGTGCTGCTCGTCTCATGCGGGGCCGAGGAGACGCTCCAGGACGGCGTGCGCGCGTTCCTCTCCCGCCACCGCCACGAGCTCGCGCCGTACAGCACGTGCTTCGTCAACCTCGACACCGTCGGCTCGCCGCACCTGGTGATGCTCGAGGGGGAGGGTCCCGTGTGGATGGAGGAGTACGCCGGCCCGTGGCTGCGCGAGCTGCTGGAGGCGTGCGCGCAGCGGCTCGAGATCCCGCTGCGACGGGGCTTCCGGGCGCGTGCGTCGACCGACAGCATCATCCCCAGCCGCGCCGGCTATCCGATCGCGACGCTCGTGTCCGTCACCGACTGGCTGAGCCCCGCCAACTACCACCTGCCCAGCGACGTGCCCGCGAACCTCGACTACCGCACCGTCGCCGACGCCACCCGCCTCGTGTACGAGCTGGTACGGACGCTCGCCGCCGCTCCCCGCCACCCGGACGCCGGCGTGTGACCGGCGGCCAGCGGGACGCTCACCTGCCGGCCACGACACTCACCCCGCCGGCACGACCATTCACACAAGAGCCGCCAGCCTTTTCCCCGCCGCCACCAGCGCCCCGCGGCTGCGCGCCTGCAGCACGACCTGAAGATCCAGGATGCGCGCGTCGAACGGCTCCAGCGCGTTCTCGCCCGTCACCGCGTACGCCGGCACGCCGCCCTGGCGCGCCCGCGTGGCGAGCTCGAACGTCACGCTGCCGGCCAGCGTCCGCTCCTCCAGACGCTCCGCCCCAATCACCACCGCCCGCGCTCGGCGCATGCGCGCGTCCACGTTCAGCTCCTCCAGCAGCGCCCGCACGTCATCGCCGCTGACGCCACCCACCGGCAGGGGACACACGTCCGGATCGGGCGCCCCGCCCGCCCGCAGGCCGCGTGCGATCGCCGCGATCACCTCCGACGCCGCCAGCCCCGGCCCGAAAGGGCCGCTCGCGACGAGCAGGCTCTCGGGGATCAGCATGGCGGTGTCACGATCGGGCATCCTTCCACGGATGGCCGCCGACAAAGCCCAGCCGGTCGTCGTCGAGGTCTGCGGGCGCGAGCTGCGCGTGAGCAACCCCGACAAGCAGTTCTTCCCGGACGCCGGGTTGAGCAAGATGGACCTCGTCAACTACTACCTGGAGTGTCAGCACGCGGTCGTGCGCCACCTGCGCGAGCGCCCGACCGTCATGAAGCGCTGGGTCAACGGGGTGGCCGGCAAGCCGTTCTTCCAGAAGCGCGTCCCCGACGGCGCGCCCGAGTGGCTGGAGACCGCCACCGTCACGTTCCCCAGCGGGCGCCACGCGCGCGAGCTCGTCCCCGACGACGCCGCCCACCTCGTCTGGGGGGTCAACCTCGGCGTCATCGACTGGAACCCCTGGCCGGTGCGCCGAAGTGATCTCGACCATCCGGACGAGCTGCGCGTCGACCTCGATCCCGGTCCCGGCGTGCCCTTCTCGGAGGTGCGCCAGGTTGCGCTCGACGTGCGCGAGGTGCTCGACGCGCACGATCTGCGCGGCTTTCCCAAGACCTCCGGCTCGCGCGGCATCCACGTGTACGTGCGCATTCAGCCCAGCGAGAGCTTCGAAGAAGTCCGCCGCGCGGCGCTTGCGCTCGCGCGCGAGGTCGAGCGGCGCATGCCCGGGCGGGCGACCAGCCGCTGGTGGAAGGAGGAGCGTCAGGGCGTGTTCATCGACTACAACCAGAACGCCCGCGACCGCACCGTCGCCTCCGCCTACTCCGTTCGCGCGGTCCCCGACGCGCGCGTGTCCTGTCCGCTCGAATGGGACGAGGTCGCCGACGTCGAGCCGGCGGAGCTGACCCTCACGACCGTGCCCGCGCGCCTGCGCGAGCGCGGTGACCCCTCCGCCGCCATCGACGAGCACCCCGGTCGCCTGGACGGGCTGCTCGAGCTCGCCGCGCGCGACGAGCGCGACGGCCTCGGCGACGCGCCCTGGCCGCCGCACTTCCGCAAGCACAAGGGCGAGCCGCCCCGCGTGCAGCCCAGCCGCGCGCGCAAGGCCGGCGGCGAGAAGGGGGCGGCGCCTGGGGGCAAGCGCGCGGGTGGCGAGGAGGGCGCCGCCGGCGCGAAACGCGCGGCCGGCGAGGGGGAGCGGACTTGACCCTGCCGCTGACGCCGCCCGTCAAGCCACAGCTGGCGCTGTCGCGCAAGGAGCTGCCAGTGGGGGACGACTACTGCTACGAGATCAAGCTCGACGGGTTCCGCTGCCTGGCGTTCGTCGACGGGGGGGACGTGTTCCTGCAGTCGCGCAACGGCAAGCCGCTCGGGCGCTACTTCCCCGAGCTCACCTTCCCCGCCGGCCGCTACGTGCTCGACGGGGAGATCGTCGTGCGCGACTCCGATGGGCGGGAGGACTTCGACGCGCTCGGCCAGCGCATCCACCCGGCCGCCTCGCGCATCGAGCTCCTGGCCGGCGAGACGCCCGCCGTGTATGTCGCCTTCGATCTGCTTGCGCACGAGCAGGACTCGATGCTGGAGCGGCCGTTCGCCGAGCGCCGCGCCGCGCTAGAGGGGCTGCTCGCCGGCGATCAGTTCGCCGAGGCGCCCGTCGAGCTGATGCCCACCGCCGCCAGCGCGCAGGACGCGCGGCAATGGCTCGAGCACGCCGAGGGCGCGATCGCCAAGGAGCGCTCCGCGCCCTACCGACCGGGCGAGCGCAAGGGCATGGCCAAGGTCAAGCGCGTGCGCACCATCGACGCGGTGCTCGTCGGCTGGCGCCCCGGCAAGGAGCCCGACACCGTCGGCGCGCTCATACTCGGGCTGTACGACGGACCCGAGCTGCGCGTCGTCGGCCACTGCGCAGGCCTCACCGCCGCCGCCAAGCGGCGACTCGTCAAAACTCTCGCCCCCTATGAGTCCGGCGAGCGCGGCTCCGCCGACCCCAGCCGCTGGAGCGCCGGCAAGAACCTCGAGTGGGTCGCGCTGCGCCCCGAGCTGGTCGTCGAGGTCGACTTCGACCACGTCTCCGCCGGACGCATCCGCCACGGCGCCAAGCTGCGCCGCTGGCGCGAGGACAAGCCTCCGTCCGAGTGCACGTTCGGGCAGCTGTACACGTGAGCGAGCTTTGCCGAGACCCGGCTTGCGCTGGTGACTATCTGTCATAATAATATCTAGATGACTTCCAAGGCACGACATGATCTACAGACAGAACCTCGTCAAATGGGAGTGGCAGAGGCCAAGCGCCGGTTCTCGGAGCTGATCGACCGCGTCGACGAGGGCGAGCGCTTTTTGGTCTCGCGTCGCGGGCGCCCGGCTGTCGTGCTTGCGCCACCGACGCCCGACGCCTTGCGAGCTCCGGCCCAGAAGCCGATCGGCCTCGCCGCTGTAGCCGGAGCGCTCGCCGACTGGGATGACCTGGACGCCACAGTGCGGGACATCTACGCGGCCCGCAGCCGCAGCCGTGACCGTGCCGCCCCGGACCTGGGGTGAGAACGGTGTACTGCTTCGATACCGATACCTTGAGTGCGGTGATACGCCGCGATCCCCCGCTCCATCTCATACGACGCTTGGCCCAGGTACCCGCGACCGACCAGGCCACCACGACGATCACCCTCGGTGAGCTGCTCTACGGAGCCGCCAAGCGCGACAGCGAGCAGCTGACAAGCCGAGTCCGCGAGGTGGTTGCCACCGCAACCTCGATCCTGCCGTTCGACGAGCGCGCGGCCGAGGTCTATGGCCCTCTGCGCGCGCGGCTCGAGCGCGAGGGCCAGCGTCTCGACGAGCCCGATCTGCGCATCGCCTCGATCGCGGTCTCGCGCGGACTGACCGTGGTCACCGGCAACGTCCGTCACTTCTCGCGGGTTCCGGGCCTGGCGGTGGAGAATTGGCTTGCCGAGGAAACGAGCTGAGCCGATGAGCGGTGAAAGTCCCACCACGGCCACCGTCGCCGAGGAGGAGTACCTGCAGATCCTGTTCTGGCTGCAGGAGGCCGGCCTGCCGATGACCGGCGCCAACGTCGCCCGCGCCATGCAGCTGTCCCCGCCCACCGTCCACGAGATGGTCGGCCGACTCGAAAGCGATGGCTACATCACGCGCGGCTCAGACCGCGCGATCGCCTTCACCGACAGCGGCGCCGCGCACGCCGAGGGCATCGTGCGCCGCCACCGCCTGATCGAGCGCTTCCTCACCGACGTCCTCGGCGTGCCCTGGGACGAGGTTCACGAGGAGGCCGAGCGCCTCGAGCACGCCATGTCGCCAGTGCTCGAGGAGCGCATGCGCGCCGCCATCGGCGACGCCAAGACCTGCCCGCACGGCCACCCCATCGTCGCCGGCGCCCGCCTGGCCGGCGTCCCGCTCGCCGACGTCCAGGTCGGCGCCTCCGTGCGCGTGCTGCGCTTCGAGAACGAGGCCGAGGACCTCCTGCACTACCTCAAGGCCTCCGGTATCGAGCCCGGCCTGGAGGCCGTCATGGCCGAGCGCGGACCCGAGCACGTCGAGCTGCAGACAGCAGACGGCCGGCGCCTGGGGCTCACCGCGAGCGTCGCCGAGACAGTCTCCGTGATCGCCGACCCCTCGCCGCCGCCGCGCACGGCGCTGCCCGAGCAGCTGGTCATCGGGCAGCGCTACGGGCGCTAGGGCGATTACGCCGCGGGCCTCTTGATCGGCCTCAAAGACAGGCTGGAGGCGGCCATGCGGGAGCGCTACCGCATGATCCGCGCTCCGCGTGGCTACAGCGTCTTCTACGACCTCAGCGACAGCCTCGGGTCGCTCGAGCCGGCGACGATCTTCGACGTCGGCGCGAACGTCGGGCAGTCCGCCGAGGTCTTCCTGCGCGCCTACCCGGAGGCGACCATCCACTGCTTCGAGCCGGTGGCCGCGACGTTTCACGCACTGCGTGAAACGCTCGCCGAGCTCGCGGGGCGGGTCGAGCTCCATCAACTCGCGATGGGCGCCCAGCGCGGCCGGGCGCGCATCGCCACCAGCGGCACCGGCTCGTGCGCCACGATCATGACGCCCGCCACCGACGAGTACCAGGACAGCGAGTCGATCCGCGTCGATACGCTCGACGAGTTCTGCGCCGACGCCGCCATCGCCAGAATCGACTATCTCAAGATCGACACCGAGGGCTATGACCTGAACGTCCTCGAGGGCGCCCAACGCCTCCTCGGCGACGGCGCGGTAGCGGTCGTCGAGGTCGAGGCCGGCATGCACCCCGCGAACCGCCTTCACGTGCCCCTGGAGCAGCTCAAGGCGCACCTGCAGGAGTACGGCTACCGCTGCTTCGGCGTGTACGAGCCCGTCACCGAATGGACCACCGACGAGCCGTTCCTGCGGCGGGTGAACCTCGTGTTCATCGCGCCGTCGCTCTGCCGGGCATCGGCGCAGCCCGGCTCGGACGGCCACAGCTAGAGCGAGCGGTAGGCCTCCGCCAGCCGCGCCACGCCCGTGTCGATCTGCTCGGGCGTGACGCCCGAGTAGGCCAGGCGCAGCGTGTTCTCGCCGCCCTCGAGCAGGAAGTCGGTGCCCTTCACGAACGCCACTCCCCGCTTCGCCGCCGCGTCGAACAGGGCGTGGACGTCGGTGCCCTCCGGAAGCGTCACCCACATGAAGTAGCCCCCCTGTGGGATCACGAACTCGGCCTCGGCCAGCTCGCTGCGCAGCGCGTTCGCCAGCGTGTCCGCTCGCTCGGCCAGCGCCATCCTGACCGTCTCGATCGAGCGCTCGAGCGCCCCCGAGGCGCAGAACTCGTACACGATCGACTGGGAGACCATGTTCGGCGAGATGTACGTGTTCGTCGCCAGCTTGCCCACCGCCCCGATCAGGTCGGGCGGTCCCACCAGATAGCCGACGCGAACTCCCGGGCACACCGTCTTGGTGAACGACGACGCGTACACCACCCGCTCCGCGTCGAGCGAGACCATCGTCGGCATCGGCTCGCCGCTGAAGCGCAGCTCCGCGTACGGGTCGTCCTCGAGAACGATGAAGCCGTGCTCGGCCGCGAGCGCCAGCAGCGCCCTGCGCTTCTCCAGCGACAGCGTGTAGCCGGCCGGGTTCTGGAAGTTGGGGATGATGTGCGCGAGCGTCGGTCGCACCCCCGAGACGTTCAGCAGGTGCGCGAGCGCGTCCGTGTCGATGCCGTCCTGGCGCAGCTCCACCGCGTGCACCTGCGCTCCGCGCTCGCGCAGCGACAGCAGCGTGCGGTCGTACGTGGGGGCCTCCACGATCACGTCGTCCCCCGCGTGCACCAGGTGATCGAACAGGAACGCGTCCGCCTGCAGCGACCCGTTGGTCACCAGCACGCGCTCCGGCTCAACCCCGTGGCGATCGGCGATCCAGCTGCGCAGGCGCGGATAGCCGACAGACGTCCCGTACGCCGTCGTGCCCGACGGATCGCTCTCGAACGCGCGCACAGCCGCGTCGCGCAGGCCCTCGACGTCGATGATGTCGAGCGACGGAACGCCGCGCGCGAATGAGATCGTGGGGCCGGCCGTGGTTGGCACAGCGGCGTAGCTTAGGCGTCCGAGCAGCTCGTCGTAGTCGTGGGTCAGCTCGCGGGCCGCCTGCTCCAGCCGGTCGCGGAAGCGCAGCAGCTCCGCCGGGGTCGGAGGCTGAGGCGCACGGGGCGGCTGCGGGGCCCGTGGCGGCTGCCGCGTACGGGGCGGCGGCGCGACGTGAGGTGGCGGCGCGACGGGGGGCGGCGCGGCAGAGGGCGGCTGGACGTGCGCAGGGGCCGGCGGCTGCGTGTGCTCGATCGTCTCGTCCACGATCCTGCTCCAGCTGGCGCTCTGCGGCGGCTCTGCCGGCGTCTCGGCAGGGAGGGCGCGCTGAGCCGGCTCGTCCTGATCGCCGCCCGCCGCCGGGCCGCCGCTCATGGCGCTCAGGGTACGTTCGAGCTCGAGGAGCTTGTGCTCCAGCTCGCCGAGCGTTCTCGCCACGTCCTGGTCCATGGGTCGCCTAGCGTACCGGCCGACACCCGTGCCGGCGTCCACCCGGCACAGCCACGATATGTGTCCGGATCAGGAGGTCGTGAGGGACGCGCCGCCGAGGACCTCGACCGCGATCGTGGCGGTCTCGGTGGGCGTGCGCCCGACGCGCACGCCCTTGGCTTCCAGAGCCTGCGCCTTCGCGGCGGCCGTACCCGCGCTGCCCGACACGATCGCGCCCGCGTGGCCCATCTGCTTGCCCGCCGGCGCTGTGAACCCGGCGATGTACGCGACCACCGGCTTGCTCATGTGTCCAGCTATGTACTCCGCCGCCTCCTCCTCCGCGGAGCCGCCGATCTCGCCCGAAAGCACCACCAGCTCGGTCTCCTCGTCGGCCTCGAACAGCTCGAGCACGTCCACGAACGAGGAGCCCGGAACGGGGTCTCCGCCGATGCCGACGATCGTGCTGCAGCCGACGCCCGCCTGGGCGATCTCGTTTCCGATCTGGTAGGTCAGCGTGCCCGAGCGAGAGACCACGCCGACGCTGCCCGCCTTGAAGAAGGACGCCGGGATGATGCCCACGTTGGCCTTGCCCGGCGAGAGGATGCCGGGACAGTTCGGGCCGATCAGCCGCGTGGGTGGGTGGGCATTCTTCATTTCGCGCTTGAGGATGTTGTACACGCGCAGCTCGTCGTGCGCGGGGATGCCCTCGGTGATCGCGATCACGAGCTCGACGCCCGCCGCGGCGGCTTCGAGAATCGAGTCGGCGGCGAAGCGCGGCGGCACGAAGATCATCGCCGTGTTCGGCTGCGCCTCAGAGACCGCCTGCTCCCACGTGTCGAACACCGGGATGCCCTCCACGTCCAAGCCGCCCTTGCCGGGCGTGACGCCGCCCACGACGTTGGTGCCGTAGTTGCGGTTGTTGAGCGTGTGGAACGTGCCCTCGCGGCCGGTGATGCCCGCCACGCACAGGCGCGTTCCCTCGTCGATGAGGACCGACATCTAGCGGATCGCCCCAGACATCAGGCGGGCGCTCCCACGCCCTGCCCGGCGGCCAGCGCGACGACCTTCTCGGCCGCCTCGTTCATGGTCTTGGCGGCGTGCACGTTCGGCAGCGCCGCCTCCTGCAGCAGTCGGCGGCCCTCGACATCGTTGGTGCCATCCAGGCGTACGACGAACGGGATTGATTTCCCACCCACCCCGATCTCCTCGAACGCGGCGATCAACCCTCTGGCCACCTCGTCGCAGCGGGTGATGCCCCCGAAGATGTTGAACAGGACGGCCTTGACGGCGTCGTTGGCCAGCAGCAGGTCGACCGCCTGCTTGATCTTCTCCGCGTCCGAGCCGCCGCCCGCGTCGAGGAAGTTCGCCGGTGAGCCGCCGGCCTGCGCGACGACGTCGAGCGTCGACATCACCAGGCCGGCGCCGTTGCCGAGGATGCCGATGTCGCCGTCGAGCTTCACGTACTGCACGCCCTCTTCCTTGGCGCGGCGCTCGATCGGGTCTTCGTTCTCGCTGTCCGACAGTCCCTGGTTCTCCGGGTGGCGGTACAGCGCGTTGCCGTCCAGCGACACCTTCGCGTCGAGGGCCTTGACCTCGCGCTCCGGGGTGACGATCAGCGGGTTGATCTCCGCCAGCGTCGCGTCCTCCTCGAGCCACACCTCGTACAGCGCCACCAGCGCGTCGGCCACGCCCTCGGTCACGTCCGCGCCGGCGCCTCCGTCGGTGGCGATCTTCACGGCCTCCTCGCGCGTGAGGCCCTCCAGCGCGTCCACGTGATGGCGGATCAGCTTCTCCGGGGTCTTCTCGGCGACCTCTTCGATGTCCACGCCGCCCTCGACGCTGAACATCACCAGCGGCTGCTTTGCCGAGCGGTCGAGCAGCACCGAGGCGTAGTACTCGGAGGCGATGTCCGAGGCGTGCTCGATCCACAGCGTGCGCACGATGTGGCCCTTGATGTCCATCCCGAGGATGTTGCCCGCGTGCTGGCGCGCCTCGCTCTCGTCGGCCGCCAGCTTCACGCCGCCGGCCTTGCCGCGCCCGCCGATCAGCACCTGCGCCTTGATCACGACCGGATAGCCAACCTCACCGGCAGCGCTTATCGCGTCCTCGACGCTCGTCACCGCCAAGCCCTGAGAGACCCTCAATCCGTGGCGGGCGAACAGCTGCTTGCCTTGGTACTCCAGCAGGTCCATGCGGCGCGGGACTCTAGCGGAACATCGGCGAGCGCGTGCAAGCAGGCCCGCCGCGGACGGCGCACCGCGTAGAGGGCGCCCGTCAGGGCATAATGCCGCGCGGTGCCCATCCCGAAGAACATCTCATTCGTGACGTTCGACGTTTACGGCACGCTGATCGACTGGGAGACGGGGATCTACGACGCGTTCGCCAAGGAGGCCGCCCGCGACGGCGTCGAGATCGACCGCGGCGTGCTGATACCGATGTTCCACGAGATCTCCCGTGAGATCGAGGGTGGCTCCTACGAGCTTTACGCGGAGGTCCTGCGGCGCACGGCCATCGAGATCGCCAAACGCCTCGACTGGGCGCTCGAGCCGTCGCGCTCGGGCTTCCTGCCCGACTCTGTCCAGCGCTGGCAGCCGTTCAAGGAGACCGCCCCACAGCTGCAGAAGCTCGCCAAGAAATACAAGCTGGGCCTGCTGTCGAACATCGACGACAAGCTGCTCGGTCAGACCCGCCGCCACATCGCGATCGACTTCGACCTGGTCGTGACCGCGCAGCAGGTGCGCTCGTACAAGCCCGAACTCCCCCACTTCACCGAGTGCGCAAGGCGCATGGGCGGCAAGCGCGGCTGGGTGCACGTGGCCGCCAGCCACTACCACGACATCGTGCCGTGCGTGAAACAGCGCGTGCCCGTCATCTGGGTCAACCGCAACAAGGAGACGCTCGACTCCTCGCAGAAGAAACCTACGGCCGAGGTTGGCAGCCTCAAAGAGGCCGCCAAGCTGCTCGGCGTCTCCTAGACGCACTTGCACGCGCGTGCGGGCCGTCTCGCTGCATCCTGACGTGCTCGTCGTCACCAGCGCGGTTCTGCAGGTCAACTGCGTGATCGTGCGCGGCGCGGTCGGGGAGGGGGGAGGGGCCGCCGAAGGGGCGGCGGCCGAGGGGTCGAGCGATGAGGCCGCCGCGGCCTCGTTGCAGGCCGAGACTTTCGTGATTGACTCGCCGGTGCTGCCGGATGAGCTCGACGCGCTGCCCGCGCTGCTCGAACAGGCGGGGTTCACGGCGCCCAGCGGCCTGCTGGCCACGCACGGCGACTGGGACCACCTGCTCGGGCGCCTCGCGTTCCCAGGGGTTGCGCTGGGCTGCGCCGAGAGCACCGCCGAGCGGCTTGCAGCCGAGCCCGGCGGCGCTCAGCGCGGGCTGCGTGCGTTCGACGAAGAGCTGCTGATCGAGCGTCCCCGTCCGCTGGCGCTCGGCTCGGTTCAGGCGCTGCCCGTCCCCGGGCGCTGCGACATCGGCGATCACCGGCTCGAGCTGCACCCCGCCGGTGGACACACCGCGGATGGGATGGCGATCTGGATCCCGTGGGCGCGGGTGCTGGTGGCCGGCGACTATCTCTCCACGATCGAGATCCCGACGCTGAACGAGGGGGGAACGGTGGACGCCTACGCGACCACGCTGGAGCGATTGCGTCCGCTCCTGGTGCACGCCGCGCACGTTGTCCCCGGTCACGGACCCGTCATGGACGGTGCGCGGGCCCTGGCTGTGCTGGAGGAGGACGCCGGCTATCTTTCGTCGCTGCGCGAGCACGGAGCGGATGCCGAGCTTCCGCGTGGACGCAGCGCTGACGCTCATCGTCGTGCACATGTACGGAACGCGGCGAGCCTGGGCGCAGCCGACCTCGGCTGATTCAGAAACAAAGCGCGCCGATTGCCGGAGCGCCGAGCTGCGCGATCGCGCAGCAGCCCGGTGAGTGCCTGCCCCCCTTGATTTCGGGAAGTTCAGTCAGCTGATGCCCTCTCGGGCTTGGCTCATCAGGCGGTGGCCCCGTGGATCCTGCGGAAGTCATTTTTCGGCATTCGCCTTCACGGTACGCTCCCGACATGCCGACTCGCACCCTCATAGCCGGCGGTGCCGGGTTCATCGGCAGCCATCTCGCCCGCGAGCTCGTGTGCGCCCGTGAGCAGGAGGTCGTCGTGTTCGACAATCTGTCGTCTGGAGATGTCTCTCACCTCGAGGAGCTCCACGATGATCCACGGTTGCGGCTGATCGAGGCCGATCTTCAGGAGATCGATGAGGTGGTCGAGGCGATGCGCGGCGTCGACCACGTTTACCTCTTTGCAGCGAACCCCGATGTCTCGGCTGCCGTCGATGACCCGGCGATCGACTTCTGGCAGGGTACCTACCTCGCGCACAACGTGATCGAGGCGGCACGGATCACCGGAGTTCGGCGCATCACGTACGCGTCGGGGTCAGGCGTATACGGCGACCGCGCGGCGAGGGAGGTCGACGAGGAGTATGGACCTCTCATCCCGGTCTCCACCTACGGCGCGAGCAAGCTCGGCTGTGAGGCGATGCTCGCGGCATACACCCACATGTTCGGGATCCATGCCGTAGCGTTTCGCTTCGCGAACGTCGTTGGTGCAAGACAGACGCACGGCGTGACCTACGACTTCGTGCGTCGACTGCTCGATGACCCGACCACGCTTCGCATCCTCGGCGATGGGAATCAGAGCAAGTCCTACATCCATGTCAGCGATGTCGTTTCAGCCATGCTCACCGTCGGCGACCGCGGTTGGGACGGCTTCGAGATCTTCAACGCGGGCACCGGCGAACATGTCACGGTCACGAAGATCGCGGAAATGGTGAGTGAGCGGATGGGGCTGTCAGATGTCCACTATGTGTACACGGGCGGCCAGCGCGGATGGAAGGGCGACGTGCCAGTAGTACGCTTCCGCAGCGACAAGCTCGGCTCCCTGGGCTGGCGCTGCGCGTATAGCTCGACCGAGGCGCTGCTCGACTCGATCGATGCCAATATCGCCGAGGTGGCACCGGGAAGGGTGCAATGAGCGGGCAAGCGGCCACCGCCGGCACGCATATTGCCGTGCGGGCACGTCAGGGTCTGACCGCCGGCGAGTCTGCCGCCGCCGACGAGCCTCGACTGCTGATCCCGCCGAACGACAGCGAGAACCCAGAGCTGTCTGTCGTGGTACCGGCGCTCAATGAGCAGATTACGATCTCCGAATTCGTTCGCTGGTGCCGAGAGGGTCTGGCACGAGCCGGCGTGATCGGTGAGATCGTGATCGTCGACAGCTCCACGGATATGACAGCAGAGCGTGCGTTGGAAGCCGGGGCGCGTGTTCTGCATACGCCAAAGCGTGGTCTGGGGCGCGCCTACAAGGACGCCATACCATACCTGCGCGGGCGTTACGTCTTGATGGGGGACGCCGATTGCACCTACGACTTTCGCTGCCTAGGGCCGTTCGTCGAGCGCTTCCACGAGGGCTATGAGTTCGTGATGGGTTCACGTTGGAAGGGCTTCATCGAGCAGGGTGCGATGCCACGCTTGCATCGATACCTCGGTACCCCCGTCACGACGTGGGTGCTGAACAGACTGTATGCCAGCAACTTCTCAGACATCCATTGTGGCATGCGGGGAGTGTCTCGCGAGAGCCTGATCGCGATGGATCTCAAGTCCGACTCGTGGGAATACGCCTCTGAGATGGTGCTCAAGTCCGTGCAGATGGGATTGCGCACGACGGAGGTTCCGGTTCGCTTCCTCAAGGACCAAGACGGACGTCTCAGCCATCACAAGCGCGTCGGCTGGATCTCTCCATGGCGAGCCGCTTGGGCGAACCTGCGCGCCATGTTCGTGTACGGATCGGACTTCTTCATGCTCAAGCCGGGTCTGGTGGTATTCCTGCTCGGGCTGCTGATCACTCTGCCACTCACTGCCGGTCCCGTCATGATCGGGGGCGTCAGCCTGTCCCTCTATTCAATGCTCGTCGGCATGACGCTCACGATCATCGGGCTGCAAGCGTTCCTGCTCGGCTGCCTGGCGCAGGTGCTGTTCGATTACAGCGGTCACCGAAGCGCCCGATGGCTCACCGTCTTCTCCTACACCCGGACGATGATCGCGGCTGCGGTCACGACCTGCACAGGTGTGGGATGTGGCGTTCCGCTCGTCGTGTACTACATCGCGCATCACGGCAGCCTCAGCCCGCGAGCATACGTCCAGGATGGTCTCGGGGTCACGGGACTGACGCTGATGGCGATCGGCTTCATGCTGTTCACTTTTACGCTCGTCCTGCACGGCGCCGTGATCGCGACTTGTAGGTCGACCCCATCCGGCCGGCTCGTATGTCAGCGAAACGAGTGAGCCGGTGCCAACGGTGAGGTGCTAGTGGCATCTCTCGACACAGGAGTAACTCAGGAGTCGTCCTCGATGCCGCTTGCGGCGGGCAGGCGCGTGCTGGTCGCGTGCATGCGGGTGGATCGGGTGAATGTAGCTCTCGGTCTAGTGTTGCTGCTGTCGGCCGGGTTCTATCTGTGGACCGCCGACACCTCTGTCCCATTCAGTCTGCACGGAGGGCTGAGTGACCGGTATAACCTGCTGGCCAGCGCCCTACTTCACTTTCACCTCTCCATCGGTCCGGCGCCCCCGGCGCTCCTGCATCTTGCAAACCCATACGACCCCAACCTGAATGCAGGACTGCTTGCTGGTGTCAACGATGCGAGCAGCATCAACGACGACGTTATGTATCACGGGCGTCTTTATTTCGAGTGGGGACCGGCGCCGGCGATCGTCCTGCTGGTGCCTCTGCACTTGTTCGGCTTCGAACCGTCGGCCAGCGTGACCATCGCGACTTTCGCGATCGTTGGACTCGGCTTTGCTCTGGCAACCCTTCGTGTACTGCTGAAGCAGATCGGCGATCTGCCGATATGGATGTGCGTCCTCGCCAGCTTCGCTCTCTCACTGTCCTCGGTCGTGCCATTCATACTGCGCACACCAAACGTCAGCGAGGACATATTGGCGGGTGGCTTCTGCTTCATCATGGCGGGCGTGTGGCTGGCCGTCTCGGCACTGGTGCGTGGCCATGCGTCGCTCCTACGCCTGGCCCTCATGAGCCTGTGCTTCGGACTGGCAGCGGGCTCACGACCGACCCTCGGACTGGCAGCCGTGGTACTGATTCCTGTCTACCGGGCGCTGCGGCAGAGCCGCTCACGTCGATCGCTACTGGTCTCGCTTGCGCTTCCAGTCGCCATGTGCTTCATCCTCCTGCTGGCCTACAACCAGGCGCGCTTTCACAATCCTCTCGAAATCGGCGCACACTATCAACTCACATCCTACGATTCACGTATTGCGCCGCTCGGTCGGCTCAGCTATCTGCTGCCTGGTGCCTCGTTCTACGGGGTCACGCTTCCGCGACCAACCATCCTATTTCCGTTTATCCTGCTCAAGGCGCCGCGGTCTTCCTACCCACCGGGCATAGTCCCGCCAGATACGACCGGTGGGCTGTTGCCGATGGCGCCGATCGTGGTCTTCCTTGTAGCGCTTCCTTGGATCTGGCGGCGCCGGCCGACGCTGCTCGGACGGCTCGCCGCTCCGCTGTTGATCCTTGCGGGCGCGGGCATCGGAATGATGCTGCTGGCGTCATACGAGTTCTTCTCGTCCACCGAGCGCTACGAGGTCGACTTCGCCACGCTGCTCGTGTTCGGCGGTCTCGCGGCGTGGCTGGCGCTGTCGCAGGGAGCGCCAAGCCATTCCCGCAGACTGCTGCGCGTGGGCGGCGCCCTGCTTGTGGCGTGGGGCTGCGTCACCGGCTTCGCCGCCAGCTTCGTCGGCTACGCAAACTTCCTCGCCTACAGGCATCCAGGTACGTGGAGAACCCTCGAAGACGTCGGCTCTCCGATCTCGACAGCCATCGCCAGCGTCGTCGGCCATCCTGTGCTTGCTGCTGTGTCTGCGGAACATGTAACGGAAGCCACCACAGCGAGCTACACGAACCTCGGTACCCGCGTTACCGAGTTCACCCTGAGCCCGATCGAACAGGCCGGTCTCACTATCGTCTCGCCCGACACGCGCAGCGCGGCGCTGGTCGCGAACGTCGAGCTGCGGCCCGGCACGCGATATGGAGTGCACATCGGCGGTCCGGGAAGTGTGAGCCACACCTACCAGCTGCCCAGCGGCGGCGGATCGGTGACTATTCCCGTGAGGCTTTCCGCCGGCCTGAACCGTCTGACGCTCAGCCCGGCCTCTCCTTCGACGACTAGCCTCGTCGAAACGGCGCCCGTCATGCTCATAAGCGACCTATCGGTGGCGCCCGGGCAATGACCGATACACGGAGTCGGTCCGCGGAGCCCTCTGTTTGTGTCGGCAGGTGTTCTGGCGTGACTCAGCCGTCGCTCCGCGACTCGCGGCTGATGCATGTCACGCCGACAAGAAGGTTCAAATCGACCAGCGGGATGTGGCTGGGAAAGTAGGTCACGTCCGCGAAGTCGAAGCGGTTGCGCAGCTCACGTATGATCTCCCATGCCTGATTGACGTGTTCGCTCTCGATGAACCAGTCATAGCTCGTGTTGTACCGGCGCTCGAACGCCCGCTGGCTGGTCAAGCGGCGACCCATGCGGTAACCAAACCCGCCCTCACACGGGATCACCACCGCGAATACCCCTCCTGGCTTGAGCAGGCGCACGATCTCGTCCAGCGCGGCAGGAAGGTTGGGCAGGTGCTCCAGCACATGGATCGCGATCGCCCGGTCGAAGCTTGCGTGGTCGTACGGTAGGCGCTGCTGGCAGTCTGCGACGAGCGTGACCACGGTGGGAAAGTCTCGCCTGATCGCCTCGGCCATGTTCTCGCGCAACTCCACCGCGTAGTACTCGTGTGTGGAGAGATCCTCGTAGTGCAGATGCTCTCCGAGCCCGGCGCCGATCTCCAAGGTACGACCCGAGCGAGCCGAACGCGCTGCATACCCGTGGTTGAAGCTCGCGATGCGGCGGTGCTCGTCTGACAGCTGCTCGTGAAAGTGGCGCATCCAGTCGTCCTGAATGCGCCGCTGCTCATCGCTGAGCCGCGCGACCGCCTTGGGCCAGTGCGGGGGCGTGGAGTTGCCGGCAAAAAAACGGAGCGCCATGGAGGTAGCCGCCGATTCTAGCGTTACACATAGCTGAGAATGATGGGATTACACTGCTGAGGCGATAGTTGGCCGACGCCTGCGTCCAGGGGCGGTAATTCGTCCTGCACGCAACGTCTCTGACTGCTTCAGCTGTTTGCGTTCGCGCCCTTGATCGTCGCGATCGGCGCCCCCGCCTGAATCGGCGCCCCCTCGACGATCGGCAGCTCGACGATCGTGCCGGCCTTGTGGGCGGTGATCTCGTTCTCCATCTTCATCGCCTCGATGATGCACAGCAGCTGCCCCTCCTGCACCTCATCGCCCTGCTTGACGAGCACCTTCCACATGTTTCCCTGCAGCGGCGAGGGCAGCGTGTCCGGCCCACCCCCGCTGGACGACTTCCGCTCGCCGCGCTTCGGCGCCTTGCGCGGCGAGCCGGCGCCACTGCCGTTCAGCGCCGCGCCGCCGCCCGCCCCGCCGCTGCCTGCGAACGGCGGTCCGACCACGCGCACGTCGAAGCGCCGGCCGGAAACCTCGACCGCGTAGGTCTGCTCGACCGTCTCGACCTCGTCGGTCGCGGCGGGGGCGTTGGGGGCGGTGAACGCGAGCGTCTTCAGCCACTTCTTGTCCTCCAGCAGGTCCCTGCACGTCTCGCCCCTGGCCCACTGCTCGGTGGCCAGCAGCGCCTGGTGGAAGGGGATGAGCGTCTTCAGGCCCTCGATCTCGAATTCGCCGAGCGCGCGCAGCATGCGCCTGGTGGCCTGCTCGCGGTCGGCGTCCCAGACGATCAGCTTGGCGACCATCGGGTCGTACATCGGCGAAACCTCACCGCCGGCCTGAACGCCGGAGTCCACGCGTACGCCCGGGCCGGTGGGCTCGCGGTAGGCGCCGATCCTTCCGGGCGCGGGGGCGAAGTTCTTGGAGGCGTCCTCGGCGTTGATGCGGCACTCGATCGCGTGCCCGCGCAGCTGCACGTCCGCCTGCGCGTAGGACAGTTCCTCGCCGGCGGCCGCTTTGATGCCCTCCTTGACGATGTCGATGCCGGTGGTCATCTCGGTGACGCAGTGCTCGACCTGCACGCGCGTGTTCATCTCCAGGAAGAAGTACTCCGGCTCGCGGGTGGGCGGGTTCCCATCCACGGAGAACAACCCCTCGATCGTGCCCGCGCCGACGTAGTCGACGGCCTTGGCAGCGTCGACGCCGATCTGGCCGATGCGCTCGCGCAGCTGCGGATCGACGACCCATTCGGGCGCGGGGGACTCCTCGATGACCTTCTGGTGGCGGCGCTGGATCGAGCAGTCGCGCTCGCCCAGGTGGATGACGTTGCCGTGGCGGTCGGCCAGCACCTGCACCTCGACGTGGCGGGGGTCGTGCAGGTAGCGCTCGAGGTAGACGGTGGCATCGGAGAAGAACTTCTCGCCTTCGCGGCTGGAGCCCTCGAAGGCGCCCTCGAGCTCGTCCTCGGACAGGGCCACGCGAAAGCCCTTGCCGCCGCCGCCGCCGGCGGCCTTGACGGCCACGGGAAAGCCGACCTCCTCCGTAGCGATGCGCAGGGCGTCCGCGACGGTGGCCACCGGCTGCGTCGTGCCGGGCACGATCGGCACGCCGGCGGCCTGCATCAGCTCGCGCGCGCGTGTCTTGGAGCCCATCGCCTCGATCGCGCTGGCGGGCGGCCCGATGAACACGATGCCAGCGTCCTCGCACGCCTGCGCGAACGGCGCGTTCTCGGCGAGGAAGCCGTAGCCCGGGTGGATCGCCTCGGCGCCCGCGCGCGCGGCCGCGTCGAGGATCTTCTCGACGCTCAGGTAGTTCTCGGCGGCGGGCCCGTCGCCAAGGTTGTAGGACTCGCCGGCGCGTTTGACGTGCGGGGCGTCGCGGTCGAGCTCGGAGTACACGGCGACGCTCGCCACGCCGAGCTCGTCGAGCGCGCGCACGATGCGAACGGCGATCTCGCCGCGGTTGGCTATCAGGACCTTCGAAAACATCGGATTGGACAGCTTATTTAAGCGGCGGCCCCGAGGGCCGCCCCGCGGGGTCGCGAGTTGGCTTCGCGGCGGTGCGCTCGCTCACGCGGCCGCCGCGATCATCCCCGCGCCGACGGTCCCGTTGCTGGACTCGTCGATCAGGATGAAGCTGCCCGTGCGGCGGTTGCTCGTGTACGGGTCGAACACGAGCGGCGCGCTGGTGCGCAGGTGCACGCGGCCGATGTCGTTGAGGGCCAGCTCGGCCGGCGGCGCCGCGCGCTCCAGCGTGTGCACGTCGATCACGTCCTCGATCGCGTCCACCACCGCGGTGGCGTTGCGCGAGGTGTGCTTGAGCACGTAGCGGGAGCCCGCCCGCAGCGGCTGCTCGGCCATCCAGCACACGTCCGCCTGCAGCTCGCGTGCCACCTCCGGCGCCTCCTCGGGGTGGCAGATCAGCTCGCCGCGAGAGACGTCCAGCTCGTCCTCCAGGCGCAGCGTCAGCGACATCGGCGCCATCGCCTCCTCCAGCTCGCCGTCGTAGGTGTCGATCCCCGCGATCCGCGTGCGCCCGCCCGCCGGCAGCACCGCCACCTCGTCGCCCACGCGCAGCGCGCCGCTCGCCAGCTGGCCGGAGTAGCCGCGGTAGTCGCCGACGGCCACGCCGACGCTCGGGCGGATGACCCACTGCACGGGGAAGCGCGCTGGCTTGTCGTCCGGATGGTCGTACGCCACCTCGACCTGCTCCAGCAGCTCCAGCAGCGGCGGGCCGTCGTACCACGGCATCAGCGCCGAGGGCTCGACCACGTTGTCGCCGTTGAGCGCCGACATCGGCATGTACGACGTCGCGGTCCGCCGCGGGTTCTTGCCGCCTCGAAGCTTGCGCGCAAACGCCTCGAACTCCTCCACCAGCTCCTCGTAGCGCGCCTGCGAGTAGTCCACCAGGTCCATCTTGTTGATCGCCACCACCATCTGTGGGATCCCCAGCAGCGCGCTGAGGAACGCGTGGCGCTTGGACTGCTCCAGCACGCCCCTGCGCGCGTCGATCAGCACCACCGCCACGTCCGCCGTGGAGGCGCCCGTGACCATGTTGCGCGTGTACTGGCGGTGGCCCGGGCAGTCGGCGATGATGAAGCGGCGCTTGGCCGTCGCGAAGTAGCGGTAGGCGACGTCGATCGTGATTCCCTGCTCGCGCTCCGCGCGCAGCCCGTCGGTCAGCAGCGCCAGGTCCAGCGTGCCCTCGCCGCCACGGCGCTCCGACGCCTGAGCCACCTGCGCCAGCTGGTCCTCGAACACCTGCTTGGAGTCGTACAGCAGCCGCCCGATCAGCGTGCTCTTGCCGTCATCCACCGACCCCGCGGTTGTGAAGCGGAGCAGATCGAGTGTCATCTGCTCGCGCGCGCCACTAGAAGTACCCGGCCTTCTTGCGGTCCTCCATCGCCGCCTCCGACACGCGGTCGTCCGCGCGGGTCTCACCGCGCTCGGTGATGCGTGTGGCGGCGATCTCTAGCACGACCTCCTCCAGCGTGCTCGCCAGCGAGCGCACGCCGCCCGTGCAGCTCATGTCGCCGACCGTGCGGTAGCGCACCGTGTCGGTGAAGACCGTCTCGCCGTCGATCAGCTCCGTGCCCTCGCGCCACGCATACAGCATGTCGTCGCGCTCGAACACCTTGCGCTCGTGCGCGAAGTAGATCGAGGGGACCTCCAGCTGCTCCTGGTCGATGTACTCCCACACGTCCAGCTCCGTCCAGTTCGACAGCGGGAACACGCGCACGTGCTCGCCCTTTTTGATGCGTCCGTTGTACAGGTTCCACAGCTCCGGGCGCTGATTCTTGGGGTCCCACTGGCCGAAGTCGTCGCGGAAGGAGAACACGCGCTCCTTCGCCCGCGCACGCTCCTCGTCGCGGCGCGCGCCGCCGAAAGCCGCGTCGAAGCCGTGCTCGGCGATCGCGTCCAGCAGCGTCACCGTCTGCAGCTTGTTGCGGGAGGCCCGCGGGCCGGTCTCCTCGACCACGCGGCCTTTGTCGATCGAGTCCTGCACGCTCGCCACGATCAGGCGCTCGCCCAGCTCCGCCACGCGGCGGTCGCGGTACTCGATCACCTCAGGGAAGTTGTGCTCGGTGTCCACGTGCATCAGCGGAAACGGGAACGGTGCCGGGCGAAACGCCTT
Organism: uncultured Solirubrobacteraceae bacterium; assembly: GCA_963805745.1. GTDB lineage: Bacteria > Actinomycetota > Thermoleophilia > Solirubrobacterales > Solirubrobacteraceae > Palsa-744. Next base: position 830,695 of record CAWDVD010000002.1, on the reverse strand, counting down.
CTCCGCCAGGCGCAGCAGCACGATCGAGTCCTTGCCGCCGCTGAACAGCAGCACCGGGCGCTCGAATTCGGCCGCCACCTCGCGCATCACGTGGATCGCCTCCGACTCCAGCGCACGCAGGTGGCTCAGCTGGGGGCGGGCCGCGACGCTCATCAGGGCTCGATCACCTCGACGTGCAGACCGCACTCCGTCTTGTCCGTTCCCGCCCAGCGGCCCTCGCGTCCGGCGCCCGGCTGCGTGCACGGCTCGCAGCCGATCGACTCGTAGCCCTGGTCGTGCAACGGGTGGTACGGGAGGCCGCGCCCGTGGATCCGCCGCCACAGGTCCTTGTCGGTCCAGTGCGCCAGCGGGTTGTACTTCCACAGCCCGCGCTTCTCGTCGCGTTCGATCAGCTCGGTGTGAGCGCGCGTCGGGCCCTGCTCGCGGCGGATGCCCGTGATCCAGCCCTCGGCGCCGCCGAGGGCGCTCTCCAGCGCTGCGACCTTGGCGACCGAGCAGCAGTGCTCCGGTCCGCTCCAGGGCTCGCCCTCCCCGCTCGCGTCCTGCACCTCGATCTCCACGCCGAAGCGCTCCTCGAACGCCCGCCAGGTGGCCAGCGTCTCGGGGAACAGCACGCCCGTGTCGATCGTCACGATCCTCACTGCCTTGCCGGGGGCGGTGGGGGTCATCTCTTCGTTGAGGCGCAGCAGCTCGTCGAGCAGCACCGACTCCTCCTTCTGGAAGGAGCACAGCAGCACCGCACGCTCGCCGTGACGCGCGGCCTCGCGCAGTGTGTGCGTGAGGCTGAGGGTCGGGTCGAGTCGGGTGCTCATTGGCGCAATGCGGGTATCTAGCGGCTGCATCTGATCTGGTCGTCTCGTTTCATGAAGTTCTTGAGGTATGGACACCGGGCGCTCGCGCTACACCGCGCACTCGCCCTCGCCGCGCTGGACTTCGAACGGCACGCTCCTGTTCCAGTCGATGAACGTGTTCATCGTCTCCAGCCCGAAGTCGACCGGCATCGACAGGTCCTTCACCAGGCCCTCGAGCTCGGTCGTGCCGACCCGTTGCGTGAACGCCCCCCACGCCTCGCCGTCCTGGCGGCTGGACTCATAGTGGCGGATCCAGCGCTCGATTGCCTCCGGTATGCGCTTGGCGGGCAGGCGCAGCTTCAAGCGCTGGCCGAAGGCCACGGGCGCGCCTTCGTAGACGCCGCCCACGTGGGGGATGTACGCGGGGATCGTGTGCTCGCCGACTTTGATCGACGCGCCGTAGAAGCCGATGTCGGCGACGTGGTGCTGGGCGCAGCCGTTGGGGCATCCGCTCATCTTGATGTGGATCTCGCGGGTCAGCGGATCGGTGATGTTCATCTCCTGCACTCGCTCCTGGACTGCCTGGTTGAGGCCCATCGAGCTGGTGATCCCGAGCTTGCACGAGTCGGTCCCCGGGCATGACACCACGTCGGTGATCTCGCGCGTTCCGGCGTCCGCGAGTCCCAGCTCGCTCAGCGCGCGCCACACGTCGTACACGCTCTCGTGGCGCACCCACCGCAGCAGCAGGTTCTGCTGGACGGTCGTGCGGGCGTAGCCGCCCGCGTGAGCGCGCACGATCTCCGCCAGGCCCCTGAGCTGCTCCGGCGTGAGGTCTCCGCGGGTGACCTTGACCTCGACCGTCACGAAGCCGTCCTGCTTCTGCTCGGCGGTGTTGGCCGCGCGGAAGCGCTCGAACTCGGAGCTGTCGCCGTTGGGGGTTCCGTAGCTCTGCGGCGGCGCGGGCGCGCTCTCGCGCTCGTCGTCCACGAACAGGCGGTGCTCGATCGAGAAGTCGCGTTCGGAAACCCAGTCTCCGCGCAGCTCCTCCTCGACCTGGCGGCGCAGCTCGTCGATGCCGTACTTGTCCACGAACACCTTGATCCGCGCGCGCGCGCGGTTGACGCGCAGCCAGTCCTGGCGGTCGAAGATCCTGAACACCGCCTCGGCGATCTTCAGGTACTCGCCGTTGTCCAACTCGACGAACTCGTACAGCGCCGGCGCCACGCGCGGCATGATCGAGGTGCCGCCGCCGACCAGCATCTGCGCCCCGCGCACCTGGGTGGGTGGGCTCCCATCCCCGTGATCGATCTCGCGCACGCGCGCCCTGTAGGCGATGTCGTGGATCTCGCTGATCGCGCGGCCCTGCTCGCTGCCGTCGAACGCCGTCTTGATCTTGCGCGGCATCGCCTGGGTGGTCGGGTGGCGCACGAAGTAGCGCACGTACGCGCCCACGTACGGGGTCATGTCGAACAGCTCGTCCTTGGCCACGCCCGCCCACGGATCGCCGGTGACGTTTCTGACCGTGTTGCCGCAGCCCTCGCGGCTGGACAGGCCGGACTCCGCCAGCTCGCGGATCGCCTTCTCGACCTCCGGCAGCGGGATGTGGTGCATCTGGATGTTCTGGCGCGTGGTGATGTGGCCCTTGTTCAGCGGCACGTACTTCTCGATCACGTCCGCGAAGGACTCCATCTGCTCAGGCGTGATGCCGCCGAACGGGAGCTTCACGCGGATCATCTGCACGTCCGGCTGGCGCTGGCCGTAAACGCCCTGCTTGAGGCGGAACTTGATGAACTCGTCTTCCGGTATGTCGCCGGCGAGGAACCTGCCGGCCTCGGTCTTGAAGTCGTCGAACTCCTGCTCGAGGATCGGGATCACGTGCCCGGGCACGTTCTGCAGAACCTCAGGGTCCTCGAGCGTGCCGCGCTGGGCGGAGATGGAAGTTGGCTCCATTGCGAAACCTCCTGATCTGGACCCCTCGGTCCGGGCTGCTTTCGACGACACCTGCCAGCGGGCGACGCTGCCAGCGGACAGATATTGCGCTAAAGCCTAGCGGCTTTCAGGTATTTATCCAGGGGTGGCGTTGAGCCAGGCGTCTCCGGCTGCCCACGGATCGCGCGACACGCCCTCCAGGATCGCTGCCGCGTGCCAGGCGTCGGGGGGGTTTGACGTGTCCGCAGAGGGTGGGGGGGCCGTGGCGCGCATGAAGCGCTCCAGCGCCGCCACGATCGCGGCCGCCTCTTCGGGAGTGGGCGATGAGCCCGTCTTCAGCGCTGTGACTTTTCTAAAGGGGGAGGGGTGGGTGTGTGCCTTCATGGAGTTGGTGCGCGATGGTAGCTAGGGGTCGTGTGGCCTGGGTCGACTGCGCATTGTGACGGTTGCGTTGGTCGCGCGATCTCAGCGTTGCATGGTTTCGGTGGCGAACTTCACCAAGCCCCTCGCCTGCCGCAGTGCGGCCTTGAGGTCCTGGCTGCCAACATCGAACAGCCCGTAGTGCGCCTCGTCCTTGAGTTGCAGGAGGCGGCGCAGCGAGCTGGCCGCCTGCGCGCCGCCAGGTGCGACCTGATCCAGCAGCGTTGCCGCCTCGCGGTGATCCTGCCCACGCGAGCGTCGTCCCAGTGCCTTGCAGCACGCCGCGTCCGATGCGGCGATCCCCGCCAACACCGCGAGCGCGGTCGCGGTGTTGGCGTAGTCGATGTCCTCGCCTTCGCCCGCCACGAGCTCCGCCACGTCGAGGAACTTGCGCGCGTGACTCAGGCGCGTGCGGGCATCGGCCTCGGAGCACTGTTGCGTGTGTCCCGCGCCGCGCGGGCTCATGCGGTCGCCAGCAGCTTGTCGATCTCGCATCCCGTCAGGCTGATCGCATCGGCGCGAAGCGCAGCGACGATCGGCCGTTCGTCCGTGCGAAGTTGCGCGATCTCGGTCTCCGCAACCTCGACGATGCCTGCGTGGTTGCCGGTCCAGCGCATTATCTGGCTCGACAGGTCCTCGAGCTGTGTTCGCCAGTCGACGTTGTCCCCGTCGACGTCGCGTGGTCGCACGACGAACACGTCGATGTCGCTCCGCGTGTCTCCGTCGCCGCGTGCCGCGGAACCGAACACGGAGAGGTTGGTGGGGCCGATCTCCCATGCCTCTGCGGTGCTGCGGATGCGACTCATGAGCCCGGCTCGCATCCCCATGAGGGTTTCAACCGCGGGAGCCGCCAGGTGGTCTCGGTTCAGTGCGAACAGAAACGCCCGATTGAGCTCCACCCGAGTGACGATGCCGTGCTCTGTGAGCCTGTGGAGCACGTCAAGAACCCCGCTGTGAGAGCTTCTGCCGGTCAAGCGCGCCACCTCACGGCCGGTCAGGAGCCTGGTGGTTCGGGCCAGCACCTGCAAGACCTCACCGTCGAGTGTCGGGCAGACCGCCGAATATGGGCGACCGACATCCATTGCTAATGGATGTTATAGCAGCCACATGGATGCTCCATAAGCCATATGGATGCTGTACCATCCGCGTCCCTCGCGAGCCAAGGGAGCTGGCTGAGTACCGCTCTCCCAGCGCTCTGGATCTCGCTCCGGGTCCAGCCTCCTACTCGGCTACAGCGGGATGTTGCCGTGCTTGCGCTTGGGTCCGGGCCAGCGCTTGCCCTGCAGCGTGCGCAGCGCCACGATCAGCCTCGGCCGGGTCTCGTGCGGCACGATCACGTCGTCGATGTAGCCGCGCTCGGCTGCCGTGTAGGGGTTCGCGAAGCGAGCCTTGTAGTCGTCCATCAGCTTCGTGCGCCGCTGCTCCGGGGTCGGGCTGGCGGAGATGTCCCGTCGGTAGATGATGTTGACGGCGCCCTCCGGTCCCATCACGGCGACCTCGGAGGTCGGCCACGCGAAGTTGAAGTCCGCCCCCAGGTGCTTGGAGGACATGACGTCGTAGGCGCCGCCGTAGGCCTTGCGCGTGATGATCGTGACCTTCGGCACGGTCGCCTCGGCGAACGCGTACAGCAGCTTGGCACCGTGGCGGATGATGCCGCCCCACTCCTGCGCGGTGCCCGGCAGGAAGCCGGGCACGTCGCAGAAGGTCAGCAGCGGGATGTTGAACGCGTCGCACGTGCGCACGAAGCGGGCGGCCTTCTCGGAGGCGGCGATGTCCAGCACGCCCGCCAGCTGGGCGGGCTGGTTGCCGACGATGCCGATCGCGAAGCCGTCCATGCGGGCGAACCCGCAGATGATGTTCTTGGCGTAGTGCTCGTGCACCTCGAAGAACTCTCCGTCATCGACGATCAGCCTGACCACGTCGCGCATGTCGTACGGCTTGTTCGGGTTGTCCGGGACGACGTGGTCGAGCTCCGGGTCCATGCGCTCGGGGTCGTCCGTCGGCTGCACGCGGGGGGTGCTCTGGAGGTTGTTCTGGGGCAGGAAGCTGAGCAGGTAGCGGCAGTCCTCCAGGCACGCGTCCTCGTCCTCGGAGGCGAACTGGGCGACCCCCGACTTGGTGTTGTGCGACATCGCCCCGCCGAGCTCCTCGAAGCCGACCTCCTCGCCGGTGACCGTCTTGATCACGTCGGGGCCGGTGATGAACATGTGCGAGGTCTCCTTGACCATGAAGATGAAGTCGGTGATCGCCGGCGAGTACACGGCGCCGCCCGCGCACGGACCCATCACCAGGCTGATCTGGGGGATCACGCCCGAGCAGCGCACGTTGCGCCGGAACACGTCGCCGTAGGAGCCAAGCGAGACGACGCCCTCCTGGATGCGCGCGCCGCCGGAATCGTTGATGCCGATCACCGGACAGCCGATCTTGGCCGCCAGATCCATGATCTTGCACATCTTCTCGCCCATCACCTCCCCCAGCGAGCCGCCGAACACGGTGAAATCCTGGCTGAACACGCACACCGTGCGACCGTCGATCGTCCCGTGTCCGGTCACCACGGCGTCGCCCCACGGGCGGTTTTTCTGCATGTCGAAGTCATACGTGCGGTGGCGCACGAACGTGTCCAGCTCCTGGAAGGACCCCGGATCCAGCAGCTTCTCGATCCGCTCGCGCGCCGTGTACTTGCCGCGCGCGTGCTGCTTCTCCTCCGCCTCCGGCGCCGAGTGCAGCGCAGCCACGCGCAGCTCCTGCAACTGCGCCAGCTTCTCCTCGTAGGTCTCCGGCGCCTTCTGGCGCGGCGGCTTGCGGTGCCCGCTGCGGGACGTCGCCAGCAGCGCCGCGTCGGCCTGTCGATCGTGGGGGCTGCTTGCCATGGGCGCGGGATGTTATCCGCGCTGATCGGCGCCCGGTGCGTCTACGCCCGCGAGAAGGGCCTGTGGTGCGCTGCCCCAAGGCGGTCCAGCACCGCGGTCAGCACCGCCGTGACCTTCTCGGTGGCCACTTCCTCCACGGCCAGCAGTTCAGCGGAGATGTCGCCGATCTGCCCGACATGAGCCGCCTGCTCGCGCACCGCACACTCGGGCGGCGGTGTGACTGCGGGTAGCGCGTCGAAGGAGTGTGCGGTCGCGAACGTCTCCGGCGCGAGCGCCTGTCTGACCGCTGCGAACGCGTCCGGCTGCTTGGGCGCGAACGGGACACGCTGCTCGGGGGATCGCTCCGGCGCGGGCGTGTCCGCGAACCGCTCGATCGGCGCTGCCCAACGGCCACGAGCGAACAGCCGCGCGAAGAAGCCGCGACGCGATTGGGGCTCAACCTGCGGATCGGGTTTGGCGATGGGCTTCGACTCGGACGTCGCGATGCGCTCGGGCTCGACTGCCGTGGTGGGCTCGGGCTCGACCGTCACGGTGGGCTCGGGCTCGACAGTCACGGTGGGCTCGGGCGCAACCGCCACGGCGGGCTCGGGCTCGACAGTCACGGTGGGCTCGGACGCAACCGCCGCGATGGGCTCGGCCGCGGTCGTGGGGCCGGGGTCGGACTTGGGCTCCGGCGCGAGCGTCGCCTCGGCTATCTCCCGGGTCACGCTCAGGGTCACCTTGGTTCCCCACCCGGATGGCTTGATCGACACGGTCCCGGTGGTGTTCTTGGCGGCCCACTCCACGACGCTTTCGGGCTCGGTGCGGACGATGCGGATCTCCCCGAGCTCGCCGAGGTGGCGGGAGAGAGCGGCCGGGTCGCTCAGCTCGGCCCACAGCTCCGGTGGCGACTTGACCAGTGTGCGCTGCACCTCCGAGGAGATCATCGCTGCAATATTTCGAGCGATCGTCCGCTAGTCCTTCAGCGGGTGGGAGCTGTGCGCCCTGACGGGCTATGCGGCAGAGGGCGCTCCCTGTGGGTGCACGAGCCCGCGCTCGTGCAGCAGCTCGGCCAGCTGGACGGCGTTGGTGGCGGCGCCCTTGCGCAGGTTGTCGGCGACGATCCACATGTCCAGTGCGCGGTCGTGGCCCGGGTCGCGCCGGATGCGCCCGACGAACACGTCGTCCTTGCCGGTGACGTCGATCGCAAGCGGGTACAGCGCCGCGTCGGGATCGTCGAGGACGCTCACCCCGGGTGCGGCGGCGAGCAGCTCGCGGGCGCGCTCGGGGGAGAGCTCGCGGCGCGTCTGCACGTTGACGGCCTCGGAGTGGCCGTTGACGACGGGCACGCGCACGCACGTGGCGGAGATGCGGATGGCGGGATCACCGAGGATCTTGCGGGTCTCGTTGATCAGCTTGAGCTCCTCGTCGGTGTGGTCCTCACCGGCCACGAACGAGCCCGCATGGGGCAGCGCGTTGAACGCGATCTGGTGCGCGTAGGCGCTGGGTGGCTCGATGCCGCGCTCGTGCAGCACGGCGTGGGACTGGTCGAGCAGCTCGTCCACCGCTTTCTTGCCGGTCCCGGACACCGCCTGGTAGGTGCTGATCACCAGGCGCTCGATGCCCGCCTCGTCGTACAGCGGCTTGAGCGCGACGACCATCTGCATGGTCGAGCAGTTGGGGTTGGCGATGATCCCGTGGTTGGAGTCAAGCGCCTCCGGGTTGACCTCGCTGACGACCAGCGGGACGTCGTCCTGCATGCGCCAGCGCGAGGAGTTGTCGATCACGGTCGCCCCCGCCTCGACGAACCTCGGCGCCCACTCCCCGGAGGTGCTGCCGCCGGCGGAGAACAGGGCCAGGTCGAAGTCCCGGACGGAGTCCTCGCTGAGGCCCCGCACGATCAGGCCGCCCTCGAGCTCCCTCCCGACCGAGCGCTCGGAGGCGAACGGGACGATCTCGCTGGCGGGGAAGCCGCGCTCGCGCAGCAGCTCGAGCATCAGCGTGCCCACCTGGCCGGTGGCGCCGACGACCGCTACCCGGTACCCGTTGTCGCTCATGTCGCTGTCCTCGCCCATTGTCCTCAGGGTACCGACCCCAGGGAGCGGCGCAAGTGCCGTGAGCGCTCAGAAACCGTTGCTTTAGCCCAGAAACCGCCCTCGGCTCAGGAACCGACGTGCAGCGCCATGAACAGGATCGTGACGAGCACGATCAGGCTGAGCAGCGTCCCGACGCTCGACAGGCGGCGCACGAGCGCACGGTACTCGTCGCTGAGCTCGGGCTCGCCGTCGCCGCCGGCGGCCAGGTCGCGCGCGGCGACGAGCTCGGCGCGTTTGGCCGTGGGAATCATCACGGCCCCGATCAGCGCACCGATCACGATCACCGCTCCGAGCCCCCACTGGACGAAGAAGTCGCTCCAGAAATGCCCCTTGCTGGCGAGGTAGACGCCGGCGAGCAGCACGAGCGCGAGCCCGGGGTTGATCAGCAGGCGCTCGACGGTGTACTCGACGCGGTGCAGCAGCGGCAGGCTGCGCGGATCGTGGCGGGCCCCCACAGCGAACATGATCGGGTAGGCGAACGTCACGCCGAAGGCCACGACCACGGCCATGATGTGAATCGCGAGAACGACTTCATATAGGGACGCAGCGGGGTCGGTGAGCATGCCCCGCACCCTAATCGCTGACCGCTCGAATGTCTTTCACCGCGCGCAAACTCTGTCTAACCATGGCTATACAGAGTTCGTCTTCGCGAAGTTGCGAATCGGGCCGAGCGTATAGCCATAGTTAGACGGTGTTCGCCCCGCGGGTTGTGGTCAGGCCGAGCGTATAGCCATAGTTAGACGGTGTTCGTCGCCCCGCGGGTTGCGGTCAGACAGTAGTGCGTCAGTTTGGATTTCGGCCCCACGGAGACGGTCGCAGCGGTATGGCTGTCAAGAAGTCGGCGGCGGTCCAAGCTCTCGGCGAGGTGATCCGCTCCGCTCGCCGAGAGCAGGGCTACACGCCGGAGGGCTTCGCCGCGCACCTCGGGCTGGACCGCGCCTACTACGGCGCGATCGAGCGCGGCGAGCACAACGTCGCGGTAGACACGCTGTTGAAGATCACGGACGGCCTCGAGATGCGCGCGAGCATGCTGCTTCGCCGCGCGCAACTCTGAGCATCCAGAGCGCCACGTCGTAGGGGCGGGCGTGGCGCCCCTACGGGAATTGCTACGATTGGCACAAGCAAGGAGAGAGACACGACGTACGATATGCGTCTAACTTGCTTGACGGCGCGATTCTTCAGTCCTACAGTGGGCAATCCATCCACTGCCGCCCTAAGCAGGAGACCTCGCATTCTGCGCGACACCATCCAAAGTGCCAACAGCCCGGCGAATCCTCGCCCGCAGAATCGGATAGGGTGCGGGCCGAGGTGGAGGAGGATGAGCCCGAGTCAGCTGAGGTCCAGGTGCAGCGCATCAGGTCGCGCTACGACCTGTTCAAGCGGTTCGTACCGGCTGTTTGGATCCTCGCTGCATGGGTGCCGCTACAGGCTGTGTACCCATTGCTAGAGTTCTCGCCGGTAAACACACCGATGTCGCCATCACCTTCTCGGTCAGCATCGCGATCAGCCTCGCGCTGGGTGGCGGCTACGTCTCGCTTGTGCGCAAGCTCAAAGCGCAGAGCCGAGAGCTCGTCCGTCTTCGCGTGCGTTGCGAAGAGTTCGAAAAGGCGACTTCAAGGGCCACTGGACCTACGCTAGGAGGACCGTGAACACCCTACTGACCATCGATCTAGTCGCTGTAGCGCTGTTTGCCGGATTCTGCGTGGCTAAGGTCGTTCCCTCCTGCAACATGAGCATCTTTCGGTATCGCCTCTGGGGTCTGCGCGATCGACTCGTGGACCAGATCCGGGACGGTGCCTTTGACGATGACGAGCGGGCCAGAGAAGTGCTGGAGTTTGTGGAGGTGGCCATCACGGCAGCTCCGGATATCGGAGCGGTCAAGCTGTTGTTCGCGCGATGGTCCTGTCGAGGTGTGCCTGTCTCTGCACCGTTCCGGCTTGACGGGCTATCTGCGAACGACAAGAGTCTGCTCGGACAGTATCTGAACGAATTCCATCACTATCTGGTGCGCCACATACTCTTGGGGAATCCGAGCGGCTGGGTTCTGACGGCGGTAGCGTTTCCGGTCGCGTTTATCGCCACTCTCGTTGAGCGTGCTCGTCGCCGCGGCGACGGCGATAAACGCTCGTTGATCGGGGCCGCACGAGGTCGCATGCGAGATGAGGTGGACCCAGGTCTCGCGCTGCTCGGTGGCGACCACGCCGCGGCGCACTCGCTTAGCCACATGATCTGAAGGGCTCTTCGCTAGGACCGGATGGCCGGCGCTACGATGGACTCATGCCCGACCGCTCTCGCAAGCGCCCGCCCGATCCGAGCCAGCTCGCCAAGCTGATCGTAGACATCGCGACGGGCGAAGTCGAGGACACACCCGAGGATGACGGCAAGAATCCCGCGGCGGTCGCGCTCGGGCGGAAAGGCGGCTTGAAGGGCGGGAAGGCTCGCGCCGCCAGCATGGCGCCTGAGCAGCGTAGCGAGGCAGCCAAGCGCGCCGCTCGCGCTCGCTGGGCCAACAAAAAAAGCCGTTGACACGCCGCGCGAAGTTGACGCTCAGAACGTCGGCGCGTAGGACCCGAACACGTCCTGCATGGCGGCGCACACCTCGCCGAGCGAGCAGCGGTCCTTCAGCGCCTCGCGGATCGCCGGGAGGAGGTTCTCGCTGCCGCGCGCCACGCCGCGCAGCTCCTCCAGGCGACGCTCCACGAGTGCTTGATCGCGCTCGGCCTTGAAGCGCGTCAGGCGATCGACCTGTTCGCGCTCGGACTCCGGGTCGACGCGCAGCAGGTCGGGAACCTCGATGCCCTCTTCCTGGTAGGCGTTGACGCCGACGACGACGTCCTGGCCGATGCGGTAGCGCTCCTGGTAGCCCCAGGCGGACTCGTCGATCTCGCCGGTGATGAACTGGATCGCGTGCACCGAGCCGCCGAGCGCGTCGACCTTGGCGATCAGCTCGTTGGCGCGGGCTTCGATCTCGTCGGTCAGCGACTCGACGAAGTAGGAGCCTGCGAACGGGTCCACGGTGTCGGCTGCGCCGGACTCGTGCGCGAGGATCTGCTGGGTGCGCAGCGCGATTTTGGCGGCGCGCTCGGTGGGCAGCGCGAGCGCCTCGTCGAAGCCGTTGGTGTGCAGCGACTGCGTGCCGCCGCAGACCGCCGCGAAGCCCTGGAGGGCTACGCGCACGATGTTGTTCTCCGGCTGCTGCGCGGTCAGCGTGACGCCGCCCGTCTGCGTGTGGAAGCGCAGCATCGTGGCCTTCGGGTTGGTGGCGCCGAAGCGCTCGCGCATGATGTGCGCCCACATGCGCCGCGCGGCGCGGAACTTGGCGACCTCCTGGAAGACGTTGTTGTGGCCGTTGAAGAAGAACGCCAGCCGCGGCGCGAAGTCGTCGACCGACAGGCCCGCCTCGATCGCCGCCTGCACGTAGGCGATCCCCGAGGACAGCGTGAACGCCACCTCCTGCACGGCCGAGCAGCCCTTCTCGCGGAAGTGATAGCCGGAGATCGAGATCGTGTTCCAGCGGGGGACGCGCTCCTGGCAGTACTGGAACAGGTCGGTCGTCAGGCGCATTGTCGGCTCGGGCGGGTAGATGTAGTTGCCGCGGGCGATGTACTCCTTGAGCACGTCGTTCTGCGTGGTGCCGCGGAGCTTCTGGCTGGGCACGCCCTGCTCCTCGCCCACCAGCTCGTACAGCAGCAGCAGGCATGCGGCGGGCGCGTTGATGGTCATCGACGTGGACACCTGGTCGAGGGGGATACCGTCGAAGGCGGTGCGCATGTCGTCGATCGTGTCGATCGCCACGCCCGTACGGCCGACCTCCCCCAGGCAGCGCTGGTTGTCGGAGTCGAGGCCCAGCTGCGTGGGCAGGTCGAAGGCCATCGACAGCCCGGTCGAGCCCTTCGACAGCAGATAGCGGTAGCGCTCGTTGGACTCCCTGGCCGAGGCGTAGCCGGCGTACTGGCGCATCGTCCACGGCTGCTTGCGGTACATCTCGCGGTGCACCCCGCGCGTGTAGGGGAACTCGCCCGGCTCGCCGAGGTCGAGATCCGCCGGCAGGTCGGCCTCGGTGTAGAGCTCGGTGACCTCGATGCCCGAGTCGGTGAAGCGGCGCGGGTCGTCGGGGCCGACGATCGGCGCGACGGTCAGGCGCTCCTCCTCGGTGGCGGACCGGCGCTGTTCCTCGGTTGCGGACACAGCAGGAAGGATAGTCCCGCAAATCACTAAGCTTCTTCGCGATGTCCACCTGCCTGGTCACCGGCGGCGCCGGCTTCCTCGGATCGCACCTGTGCGACGAGCTGATCGCGCGCGGCAACCGCGTGATCTGCGTGGACAACCTCGAGACGGGCTCGCTGGCGAACATCGAGCACATCCGCGACCCGGACCGGTTCATGCACGTCGGCGTGGACATCATCGAGCCGTACTTCGTCGAGGAGCCGGTCGACTTCGTCTACCACCTGGCCTCCCCGGCCTCCCCGATCGACTACCTGCGGCTGCCGCTGCACACGCTGAAGGTCGGCTCCTACGGCACGCATCACACGCTGGGGCTGGCGAAGGCCAAGCGCGCGCGGTTCCTGATCGCCTCGACGAGCGAGGTCTACGGGGACCCCCTCGAACACCCGCAGTCCGAGAGCTACTGGGGACACGTCAACCCGATCGGCCCGCGCGGCGTCTACGACGAGGCCAAGCGCTACGCGGAGGCCCTGACGATGGCCTACCACCGCCAGCAGGGCGTGGACACGGCGATCGTGCGGATCTTCAACACCTACGGCGCCAGGATGCGCCCGCACGACGGCCGCGCGATCCCGACGTTCCTGCGCCAGGCGCTGGCCAACCGGCCGATCACCGTGTTCGGCGACGGCAGCCAGACGCGCTCCTTCTGCTACGTCAGCGATCTCATCCGCGGGATCATCGCGCTGGCGGAGTCCGGCCATCACAGCCCGGTGAACATCGGCAACCCCGACGAGTTCACCCTGCTGGAGCTGGCGGAGATCGTCAAAGAGCTGACCGGCTCCACGGCGGAGATCGTCTACGAGGCGCTCCCCGAAGACGACCCCAAGCAGCGCAAGCCCAACATCGGGCTCGCTGGCGAGCTGCTGGGGTGGTCGCCGGAGGTGCCGCTGCGCGAGGGACTGCAGCGCACCATCGAGCAATCGGGCGTCGAGCTGCTGATCGGTGGCGGCGCCAGCTGATCGGCCGCGCGGGCGCGGCGTCATCGCCCTGCGGCGCTGCAAACGCGGGTGCAGGGACGTCGCCATCCGGCCGCGCAACCGCTCCATCTGCGAGGCTGCGGTGTTGTGAGCAGCGAGATGGGACCACGCCTGTCGGGAACGTCCGCTCCGCCCGCTCCGTCCGCTCCAGGTGCGCGCACGTCCGGTGCCGCCGCGACTGCCGCCGCCTCCGGGCGGGTGGGACCGAATCAACCGGCCGCGGCGAGTTCGGCGCTGTCGGTGGCGACGCGGCGCACGGAGCTCTCCGATCACGACATCCGCCGCAAGCGCCCGCCCGTCCTGTCCTTCCTGCTGCGCCTGGCCACCCTGCGAAGGGTCGGACGTGTGGCCTCCCTGCTGGCTTTGGACTTCGCCGGTGTGGCGCTTGCCATCTTCACGGCGCTCGTGCTCAAGGAAGCGGTGCACGGCGAAGTGCTGGCGGTGCGCTCCCGCGAAACGACGGAACACTTCCTGCCGTTCGCCTACCTGCTCACCGCCCTGCTGTTCGCGCGCTCGGGGCTGTACGCCGAACGGGCCCTGCGCCCCGGGCTCTCGCGGATCGTCGGGTCGCTGTTCCAGGTCGCGTTCGTGGCGCTCATCTTCGCGGTCGTCAGCGGCGAACACTTCTCCAGCTACTACCTCTTCTGGAGCTCGCTGGCGTTCGCCATCTGCTACATCGCCTCGGCGCGCGTGGTGTACGACTGGGTCACGGCGGCGCTGATGCGAGCGGCCGGCTACCAGCGCCGCACGGTGATCGTGGGCAGCGGCAAGCACGTCGGCGACGTCGCGCACGCGCTCGCCGACGCGCCCCACTCCCAGACCGAGGTCGTGGGCTTCCTCTCGCCGAAGGCGCTGCCCGCCAACGGCCTGCGTCCGCTGGGCTCGCCGCAGGACCTGGAGCAGGTGCTCGGCCGGGAGCGGATCGACGAGGTGATCATCGCCGATCCCGACTTCCCGCAGGACGACGCCGTGGAGCTCGTCGACCAGTGCCATCGGCGCGGCGTGCGCGTGCGCCTGGCGCCGTCCACGATGGAGATCCTGATCCACCGCGCCGAGTTCGTCCCCGGGCAGTCGGTGCCGCTGTTCGAACTCGGTCCGCCGGTGTTCGAGGGCATCGACTTCGCCCTCAAGCGCACGTTCGACATCGTCGGCGCCACGCTGCTGCTCGTCCTTCTCAGCCCGCTGCTGCTGGCGATCACGCTCGCCGTGCGTCTGAGCTCGCGCGGGCCGGTCGTGTTCCGCTCGACGCGTCGCGGGATCGGCCAGCGTCCGTTCGCGTGCCTGAAGTTCCGCACCATGCGCACCGACGCCGAGGAGTCCCAGGCCGTCCTGGAAGAGCTCAACGAGGCCTCCGGCGCGCTGTTCAAGATCCGCGAGGATCCGCGCCTGACCGCCGTCGGGGGACTGCTGCGGCGCTTCTCGCTGGATGAGCTGCCGCAGCTGGTGAACGTGCTGCGCGGCGAGATGTCGCTCGTCGGCCCGCGCCCGCTGCCCGAGCGCGACTACGAGATGCTCGAGGACTGGCACCGCAAGCGCTATCTGGTGCTTCCGGGCATCACCGGGCTGTGGCAGGTCTCAGGCCGTTCCGAGCTCGACTTCGACGATCTCGTGCACCTGGACTTCATCTACCTCGAGAACTGGTCGCTGGCGCTCGACCTGACGATCCTGCTGAAGACGATCCCCGCCCTGCTCTCGCGGCGCGGGGCGTACTGAGAGGTCGAAGTCGCAGGCCGCCCTTCCCCCGCCCAGGCGGGCGCGGGGCGTACTGAGAGGTCGAAGCCGCAGGCCGCCTTCCCCCGCCCAGGCGGGCGCGGGGCGTACTGATCTGACTAGCGCGGCTCGAGGCCGTCGATTCCAGCCGCTCCGGCGGCTCCCGCCGGTCGGCGGCGCAGCGTGCGCCCGGCCGCGCGCGGCTGCTCGGCGGCGGCAGCCGCGCTCGCATACACGCCCCAGGTGGCGCGCGCCGCGTCCTGCCAGCTCCACGACGGCGGTGGCGGGGCCGGTCGCCGGGCGGCCTGGGCGGCTCCGATCAGTGCCTGCATGTCCCCCGGCGCCACGAACGTCGCCCGCTTGCCCAGGACCTCGCGCAGCGCCGGCGCGTCACAGGCCACCACCGGCGTGCCGCAGGCCAGCGCCTCGACGGCGGGCAGCCCGAAGCCCTCGTCCTTGGAGGAGAGCACCAGCGCGTGGGCACCGCTGTAGATGGCCGCGAGCTGCTCGTCTGAGACCTGGCCGGTGAGGATCACGTCGGGGAGCTCGTGCGCCCATGGTCGGGTGGAGCCGACCAGCACCAGCGGCATCTCGCGGGGAGCGGCGGCGAGCTTGGCGATGTGCTTGCCCGGGTCGGGGTGGCGCAGCCCTCCGACCCACACCAGAAACCGCTCGGGCAGCGCGAAGCGCGCTCTGACGGCGGCGATGTCCCGCGGCGTGCGGGGGTACATCGCCGCGTCCGCCGCCTCGGGGATGACGGCGACCTGCTCGCGCTCCAGTCGCAGGTGGGCCACGGCGTCGCCCGCGACCGCCTCGGTCGGGACGATCACGCGCGCCGCGCGCTGCACCGCGAGGTGGCGCAGGCGCAGACGCAGGCCGCTGCGCAGGTGCTCGCTGCGGCGCTTGAGCGCCGCGAGATCGTGGATCGTGACGACCATCGGACACGGGCTGTGCAGCATCGCCCCGTCCATCCACGGCGAATGGAAGACGTCCGCGCTGCGCGAGCGAGCCAGCGCCGACGGGCGGTGCGTCTCGACGATCTCATCGCGGACCGCGGTGGTGTCGCGCAGGGCGGCCAGCAGGCAGCGCGAGTAGCGCCCGATGCCGTCCGGGTCGGACACGGGGCGGCTGTCGAAGGCAACCCTCACCCCTCGCTGCTCGCCTTCACGCGGTCCCCAGGAAGCGCATTGGCGCCAACACTAATCGCTTTGCGGACGCTTGGGTAGATATGAGAGCCTTGCTGCAACCTCGCCGCGACCCTGCGGATCCCCGGGCCGCCCCCTGGCCCATCCCGCCGGGTTCGGCATAGGCCAGCGCCGACCGCGCGGGACGAGCGCTGCGCTCGTCCGCCACACGCTCCGCAGGAGGCGGCGATCGACGATCTCGGTCTGAGTGTCGCTCGCGAGGCGCTTGCCAGGAGAGTCGGCCGGGTGTGTTTCCGATCGACAGGGGCGATTGTCCGCAAACAGACTATCGCTGTTTGCGGGGATTTTGGAGGTCGCCCCTGAGTCGGCCGGCGGCCTGTGGTGGCGCGGGCTGGACCTTGGATTGACATGGTTGGGGTTGGCTCTCACACTGGTAACTGGCGCCGGGCAGTCGGGCTTTTGCCCGGCGTAGCGGAGGTGCAAAGGCTGGACCTCGCCTGCGAGGGCGGTCGTCTGCGCCGTCAATCGATGGTCCCGTCGTGGGCGGGACCGACGGAGGTCATTCTCTCATGTCAAAGATCAAGTCAGCGATGTTGGGCCTGGGGTTGGCGAGCGTGCTGGCGGTCGGCACGAGTGCGATCGTCACAGCATCGGCAACAGCGGATCGATTATTTGCATTTTGTCAGAACACAGGTGCAAACGAAGGCTACTTTGCCAGCAACATCTGCTCGGCTAACGCGCAGGGGACGGGGTGGATCTTACTTTGGGCAGCCTCGGCCACGACCGCTTACGCTTGCGTAAGCCCGGGAGGCAACACCAACGCCTACACGAACTTATATTGCAACGTGTTATCTGCAGGCGGGAACACTGGAGCATGGGCACGACAACTACAGGACATAGCGACTCCCGCCCTCGTGGGAACGGCGGTCGACGGAGGAACGCTGAAAGGCACGGTCGCCAGTTTGAACATCTCGGTTGGTTGCAAGACTGGTCGCTTCTCAGGCCAGCCAGAAAGCAGCGGGAAAATCTCCAAAGGAGAACTCATCTACGAAAGTTGTACTGTCAAACCGGCTACCTGCACTGTCAGGGAACCGATCGTCGCGGTGTTCAATGGCCAGCTTCTGGAAACTGAAAAAGTCTTATTCGAGGGAGACAAAGCGGGCAGTTCCAAAGAAGTCTTCACCGAAGTGGAGCTCGAGTCCGAAGGATGCGCGCTCAAAGGTGTAGATATATCAGTGAAAGGCCAGCAGACCTGTGAAAACGGAGCAGGGACGACGAGCCTCAAAGAATCCCAAAAATTGATCTGCAGAGCATCGGAAAGCAGTCTGAAAATCGGGAGCGAAAAAGCATCGTATGAAGGTGAAATAAGCGTCGAGACGACGAACAAATCATTCTTCGATGTCTTAGACATCACGATTTAGGTCGAGCTCGCTGAAGCTGTGGGCCGGGGTCTCCTGCTCGCCGTGGGGATCCCGGTCGTTACTTGGCTGCGAGATCGGACTAGGCACGCCGGGACCTCGCCGTCGGCGTGGGACCTCGCCGGCTAGCCTTCTGCTGGTGATGCCCTCGCGCCAGTACCACGAAGGTCTCTGGCGGCGAGTGCCGGAAGCGCTGGAACCGTCCGACTTCGCGCTGCGCAGGCGCTTCCTGCTGGCTCACGTGCGCGCGGGCGAGCGGGTGCTGGACGTCGGCTGCGGCGAGGGGCGATTCACGGCCGAGCTGGCCAACGCGGGCGCGCGTGTGGTGGGGGTGGACGTCGCCGAGGAGCCGCTGCGCCGCGCGCGGGCGCGCCACCCCGAGCTCGACCTGCGGCTGCTCGCAAGCGAGGGGCCGTGGGAGCTCGAGGACGCGGGCTTCGACGTCGTGTGGGCCGGCGAGGTGATCGAGCACGTCGCCGATACCGCCGCCTGGCTGTCGGAGGTCCGCCGCGTGCTGCGCTCGGGGGGCAGCCTGCTGATGAGCACGCCCGCGCACGGACGGCTCACGCTCATGCGCCTGGCGCTCTCCGGCCGCGCGTTCGCGGGCCACTTCGACCCGCGTGGCGAGCACCTGCGCTTCTACAGCCGCGAGACGCTCAGCCGGCTGATCGGCGACTTTGGCTTCGAGCGGATCGAGGTGCGGAGCGCGGGCGGTCCGCCGGGCGCCCGCCGGCTGCTGCTGGCGCACGCGATCCGGTCGCGCTTTTGACGCGGGTGGCCGGCCGCCCCGAGGCCGGTCGCGCCGCGGCCTGCAGCGCGGAGGACTCCAGCGCCTGGATGTATTCATTGTGGATCCTGATCGCTTCGACATTGCCGTCGGCGATCTCTTCGGGGGCGATCGACTCGGGGTTGAGGTAGATCGCCGCCTGCAGATCCTTGACCGCCGCCCGTGGGTCGCTCGAGACGTCGTAGCGTCCGAGCCTCAGCCACGTTTCCCAGTTGGACGGCTGCAGGCGCACCGCCCGTTCGAGTGTCGCCTGCGCGAGCGCCGGCTGACCGGCCACCTGCTCGGTGCTGGCGAGCGTGAACAGCGCTTCCACCGACAGCGGGTCGCGCGAGACGGCGCGCTCGGCGGCGACCGTCGCCCCGACCGGGTCGCCCGCGAGCAGCGAGAGCGCTTCCTGGCGGGCTTCTTCGGAGCGCTGCGGCTGCCACTGCGACCACGCGGCCAGCAGGGCGAGCACGATCGCCGCGCCGGCGACACCGAGGCGGAGATAGCCCGGCCGTGCTCCCGAGCCGGGCCGCGGGCCGGAGCCGGCCGAGCGCTCGTGCGCCACGTCTCCGGGCGGCGGCCGCTCACCCGTGGGCGCGCTCAGCGGTCCGCGGCCGGCGAGCCAGCCCGCGCACAGCAGCGCCACACAAGCGTCGCCCGGCACGTACCACGTCCAGTCGATCAGCGAGTGCGCGCCGAACACGACCACCAGGCACAGCATGCTCAGCATGCCGATCCGCTCTGACGTGTAGCGGGTGAGCTCGCGCTCGCGCAGGCGCCGCCAGCCGGGGCGCTCGCCGGAGCGGATGCGCAGCCACGCGCGCCAGCTCGTCCAGCGGCGGTTGAACGGGTGCGTCGGACGCCCCGCAGCGGCCATCCAGGCGATCAGCAGCACAAGCGCCAGCAGCAGGCCCACCAGGCCGAGGTCGGCGAGCGTCTGCACGATGAAGCCGTGCGCGTGGTGAACTTCGAGCGTCCCCGTTTCGTAGCGCAGGTGCGCCGTGGCGTACCCTTCGGCGCCCGCGCCGAGAGCGGGATGGGCTTTGAAGACCTGCAGGGCCTCCTTCCAGTAGCGCGCTCGCACGCTCGCGACGGCCGTCAGACGGCCCGGCGTGTTTGGCGGAGTTTTCGCGTTCGGGTTGGTGAGGGCGTCGAACGCGTGCGAGATCGTTCCGGTCAGTCCCCGCCGGCTGTGGGCCAGTGCTCCGACGAAGGCGATGACCGCGAGCGCGACCAGCGCGAGCAGCGCCCTCCCGGCCTGCCGGCGCGCGCGCGCCGAGGGTGCCCGCCGACCCGTCAGGAACCCGATCGCGATCCCGGCGATGGCGAGCAGCACGAGCATCGCCACCGCCAGCGCACCGAGCTGGTGTCCCGCGGTGGTGCGTTCGCTCAGCGCGACGCCTTCCGAGCTGAGCGCGTGCCGGGAGAAGTCCCACGCGACGAGCGCTCCCGCCCCGAGCCCTCCGACGACCAGCACGGCGGCGCCCCGCAGGCGCCGCGGCACCACGCAGAACCACAGCAGCAGGCCGATCGCCAGCGCCGCCAGTGCGCCGCGAGAGTACGCGAGCACGAGCGTCGCCAGCATCAGTCCCATCGCCGGATACGCGCACGCGCGCAGCAGTGCGTGGCCGCTGCGCCGTGCGCCCAGCCACATGGCGCAGATCACGCCCATCGCAGCGGTCAGGCCGACCGCGTTCCAGTAGCCGTACGGTTCGTTCAGGCGGGCGTAGGTGTCCGACGGGGCGAGGCTCCCCGGGAAGACCTTCGTGAGCAGCGCGTAGCCGCACACGATCGCCGCCGCCAGCGTCAGCCCGCCGAGGACCGCCGGCCAGCGCCGGGGAGCGACGCGCGCAAGCGCTACGCCCGTGCCGAACACTCCGCTGTAGGCGAGCAGCCGTCCGGCGTTCTGCCAGCTGAGGTCGGGCTGCACCGACCACACGATCGACAGCGCGGTCAGGGCCGTGAACACGAGCAGCAGGCCGGCGGGCCACAGCCCGTACGTGCGCGCACCCGGCGGGGCCAGGATCACGGCCGCGGCCACCACGAGGCCCGCCCCGAGCGTGAGCGCCATCTCGGTGGCGGTCACCGATTCGAGCTTCAGGCCGCCCTTGGCGTAGAAGGTGATGAAGCAGAAGATCGCCGCGATCAGCAGCGTGGGCCACCACAGCGCCGGCCGGGCGCCGCGGCGTGCAGCGCTGCGCGATCGGGCCCGCCATTCGCCGCTCGAGGGCGCCGGTGCGGGTGCCACGCCCGCCGCCGGCGCCGGCTCAATCCGGGCGGCCGGCACGGACACGCTTGAGCAGTGCCCCGCCCGCCACCAGCAGCAGGCAGGCGAGTAGGAAGGCGAGGGTCGCCAGCAGCGGCGTGGGCAGGGAGTTGAGCGCGGATGCGATGCTGGCGTGCACGACGCCGGGATGGATCACCGCGCCGCCCAGCTTGACCGATTCGGGGCTCGCGCGCTCGGCGTGCGTGATCGCCCGCTGCTCGGACGGCGTGGCGGCGATCGCGACCGCGGCCGTGGCGCCCTGGCTGGCGACGACGCTCGCGCCGCCACGTCCTCTGGCGGCGGCCGCGAGCTGGGCCTGGCGAATCTGCGACGCGCACCCGCTGTATTCTTCGGCGTCGGCGCTCAGTTCTTTCAGCGCCTGCCGGTAGGCGCTCTGGCTGAACCCGCTCAGCGACTGCTGGTGGGTGCAGCGCAGGACGATCGTTTCGCCGATGTTCGCGCTCGCCGGCTGCGCGAACACCAGCACGGCGGCAGTCAGCAGCGTGGCCGCCAGCAGCACGGCTGTCGAGGACGCTGCCGGTCGGCTCTCGAGACGGGCGATTCTCATGGGCTGACCGCGCAACGCTACCAACGTGTCCGGGAGACGCCGACGCTGGACAGCGCGCGCGAGAACCCTTCCGCCCAGGCGTCATGGCTGAACGCCAGCACGTCCGAGCGGGCGGCGTCGCCCATCCGGGTTCGCAGCTGCGGATCGCGCGTGAGCCTGGCCACGGCCGCGGCGAGTGCGCGCTCATCGCCCGCCGGCACGATCAGCCCGTTGGCGCCATCGCGCACGAGCCCGCCGGCAGCGGCCCCCACGGCGTCGGATGCGATCACAGCCAGTCCCTGGTTCATGGCCTCGTTGACAACCAACCCCCACGGCTCGCGAAAGGTGCGCGTCGGGATCGACGGCACCACCAGCACGTCGCAAGCCGCGTACACGTCGCGCAGGCGCACCGGCTCGAGCGGGTCGAGGCACACGATCGGCCCGTCGGGGATGGCGAATCCCGCGCCGACCCCGGCGAGGACGAGCGCGGCGGCAGGCGGGGTCAGGCCGGCGGCCGGCGGGGCCAGGCCGGCGGCACGCCAGGCCGCCACCAGCACCGCCACGCCCTTCTCGGCGGCCGGCCGGCCCACGAACAGGAATCTGACCTGGGCGTCGGCCGGCCACCCGGGAGCGTCCGGCGGCTCGATCTCCGCGGAGCGCCAGAAGTCGTTGTCGACGGACTGCGCGGCGACGTGGACGTTGCGCGCCCCGCGCGCGCTGACGTACGCGCTCACGTGCGGGCCGTAGGTGACGACCGCGTCGGCCGAGCGGTACAGGCGCGCCAGCGGCAGGTAGCTGAGCGCGTGCGCGGCGCTGCGCGGGTGCGCCCACAGGGAGGCCCACAGGATCAGCGGGACGCGGCCGCGACGCGCGCCCGCCCACGTGGCCAGCGGCGCGAGGCGCCCGCCGGTGGGGCACACGACCGCGCGGTAGCGCCCGCTCGCGGCCAGCGAGAACAGCTCGCGCGGTCGCACGCGACGATGCGGGAACGGCAGCTGTCCCGCGAAGTCCGCGCCGCCGTGCTTGGAGCGCCCGCCGAACAGCGCGAGCTCGATCTGCTCGCGCTCGTGCAGGCGCGCGAGCGCCCCCACCCGGTAGGCGGGCGCGTGTCCGGTGACGAACAGGACGGGCTTCATGCGGGCGGCGGGAGCGCCTTCACGCCAGCACGTGCTCGTACGCGGCCAGCGTCTGCTCGCCGCAGAGCTCCCACGTGAAGTTCGCGGCCACGGTCGCACGCGCGCGCTGCCCGGCCTCGCGCAGCCGGTGGGGATCGGACAGGAGCTCGTCGATGCGCTGGGTCAGCCGCTCGATGTCGCCGGGCGGGACCAGCAGGAAGCCGTCGCCCGCCGCCGCGATCTCCTCCGGCCCGGGCTCGCCCCTGCACCCGATCGCCGGCACCCCCGCGGCCATCGCCTCGACGTACACCACGCCGAAGGCCTCCTCGGTGGAGGGCATCACGAACAGGGTGCAGCGGCGTGCCTGCTCGAGTGCCCGCTCGGGCGCCAGCTGCCCGTGGAAGTCGACCCGCTCGGCGACTCCCAGGCGGACCGCGAGCCCTTCCAGCGCGATCCGCTCGGGGCCGTCGCCGATGACCGCGTAGCGCAGCGTCGGGTGACGCTGCGAGAGCACCGCCAGCGCGCGCAGGACGTCGGCGTGGCGCTTGCGCGCGACCAGATGCGCCACCGTCACCAGAGATTGATGTCCCCGCCCCGTGTCCGCTTTCCCCCCGTCGCCCCGCGCGCTGCGCTGGGCGGAGGGGAGATCGGCGCCCAGGTGCACCACACGCGTCTCGCCGGCTCCGGCGGCGCGGGCCATGTCTGCGACGCCGTGGCTGTTGGCGAGCACCAGCTTGGCCGCGCGCAGGCCGCGCGCGACCGCCTGCGCGCCCTCCTGGCCGAGCCTGGCGGTGTGGAACACGTCGCCGCCGTGCACCGACACGACCATCGGTCTGCCTGCGCCCCAGGGGGTGTGCATGCGGGCGCGGCGGACGGCGTCGGCGGCCGGAACCGCGTTGTGGGCGTGGATCAGCTCGTACGGGAACGAGCGGGCGAGCCGGCGCAGGGCCAGCGCCAGCGCCGGCGCCGCCCACGCTCCCCAGGCCGCGTACGCACGGTCACGCGGGGGCGAGACGTACGGGACGTAGGCGACCTGCAGGCCGTCGCGCGTCTGCGTGCGCGGCTCGCGCACGCGCTCGGCCAGCGCGCCGGCGGCGCCGCGCGAGCCGGCCGCCAGCGAGGAGCGGGGCGGCACCAGGCGGTGCAGGACCAGCACGCGCACGTCGGCGCCGGCGTCACGCGCGGCGAGCGCCTGGCGGTGCGCCCACACCCCCAGCACCGGGTCGCGGTTGCTCGGGTAGAACTCTGCCACGACCGCCACCCGCGGCCGGCTGCGGGGAGATCCGCTCACCAGCCGCGGTGGGTCGTGAGGGTGCTGGCGGCCTCGCGCGCGCTCACGTACGGGCGCTCGGCGAGGAACGAGCGCGCCTCGGCGATGGCGTCCGCGCGCGCGTAGGAGGCGGCGGCGGGAGCGGCGCGATGGTTGATCGAGACGGCGTCCACGACGCCGCAGCGCCATCCGTGCTCGCGCGCGAGCGCCGCCCAGTGGACATCCAGGCCCCAGCCCATGCGCAGCTCGGGGAACGGCAGCAGCACGCCGAACGTGGTCTGGGCGAACGCGGTGACCGGGCCGATCTCGACGAAGCGGGTCTCGCGCGCGACGCTCCCCGCCCGCCGCCGGGTGACCGGCCAGGCGGCGTGCGAGCACAGGCGATGGGCGGGCTGCGCGAGCGCCAGCGAGAAGCGCTCGCACAGGAACAGGAAGCGATCGAGGAAGCCGCGCGGCAGCTCCACGTCGTCGTCGATCACCAGCAGCCAGTCGTGGTCCGGTATTGGAGTCCCACCCCCCCGCGCGGCGAGCAGCAGGTTGAGGTTCTCGAACTTGCCCCGCCCCCGCGGCGGGCACGTGTGCAGCTCGACGTCGTGGCGCGAGCGCAGCACCTCGGCGCGGATCGCGCTCGCCAGCGCGCGATGCTCCGGGCGCTGCACGCCCAGCACGAGCACCCGTCGCAGGGGAGGGGCGTGGCGCGCGGCGAGCTCCAGCCGCAGGCGCCTGCCGCTGAGCAGCTCCCACGCGTCGAGCGCCTCGTCGCTCGCCTCGCGGCGCACGGCGTCGAGACCCCCGACCGTCCCGCTGGTGCCGGACAGGAAGTCGTCGGCCGGTTCGCCCGCGGCCGAGTTGCCCGGGCGATTCGCGAGCGAGACGCCCGCGCCGTCCGCCCTCCCCTCACCCGTCCCCCGGCGGCGTTCGCGCACGCCTTCGCGCAGACGCCCGAAGCTGTGTGCGGCCATCGTCAGCCCGGCCGGGCAGCGGCGGCGAACGACGTGGGCGAGGCAGCCGGCGAGCGTGCGCAGCTCCGCCGCCAGCGACGGTGCCAGACCGCGCCGGGCGTCGAAGCTGCGGGCGGCCAGCCCGCGCGCGTACGCGGTCCGCGACAGCGCGAGCAGGCGCGCGTCGGGGCCGGCGCGGCGGTGCTCGACCGCGGCCCCGGCCACGTACATGACGCGCGCGCCCGGCGCCTGCGCGCGCAGGCGTTCCTGCCACTCCTGCTCGTCGCCGCCGTGCTCGAGCGACGCGTCGAACGGCCCCACCCGCTCCAGCGCGCCGCGGCGGATGGCCATGTTGGCGCCCCACGCGTAGCGGGCGTCGGTGTCGTGCGCGCCCAGCTCGAGCGTCGTGATCGGCGGGCTCTCGCGCCCGCAGGAATGAGAACCCCACCCACCCCGACCCTCCAGCCGGGCGGTGATCGGCCCCGTGAACACGTCCACGTCCGCGTTCTCGCGCGCGGCCTGAAGCAGCGCGTCGAGCCAACCGGCGCTCGCGCGGATGTCGTCGTCGACGAACACCACCAGCTCTCCGTGCGAGCGCTCGACGCCCGTGTTGCGGGCGACGTTCAGGCCGAGCGGGCGCGGGTGGGGCTCGTAGCGCGCGCCGAAGCGCTCGGCCAGCTCGCGCGCGGCGTGCGACGGGCCGGCGTCGTCGACCACGAGCACCTCCGCGCCGGCGTGCGCGGCGGCGGGCGCGATCGAGGACAGCGCCACCTCCAGGTAGGACAGGCGCGCGCGCGTGGGGATCACGATCGATGCGGGCGGGGGTGTGATCGGCGCGGGCGGGGGCATGACTGGCAGAGAGTCTAGGTTTGACGCACAGATGGTCCTGTTCCTGCACAACCGCTATCGCACGGCCGGCGGCGAGGAACGCACGGTCGAGGACCTGCTGTGGCTCGTGCGCGAGCACCTCGGCGAGCCGGCCGAGCTGCTGGCGCGCGGGCCGGCCACCGACGGCCCGACCACCGACGGGGCGGCGAGCCCGGGGCGGGCACGCGCGGCGATCGGGCTGCTGCGTGGGGGGCTCCAGCCGCGGGAAGTGGCGGCGGCGGTGCGGCTGAGCGGCGCGCGTGTGGTGCACGCCCACAACGTGCAGCCGACGCTCGGCTGGCGCGCGCTGGCGGCGGCGCGCGCGGCGGGCGCGCGGGTGGTGCTGCACCTGCACCAGTACCGCCTGGTGTGCGCGATCGGCGTGTGCTTCACGCGTGGCGCCGAGTGCACGCGCTGCCACGGGCGCGACACGCTTCCGGGGGTGCGCCTGAACTGCCGCGGCAGCCTGCCCGAGGCGGTCGCGTACGGCGCGTCGCTGGCGCTGTGGCAGCGCCGCCTGGTCGAGCAGGCGGACGCGGTGATCGTCCCCAGCGCGTTCGCGCGGGAGCGCCTGCGGGAGCTCGGCGCGCCGCTTCCCTGGGAGCGCGTGCGCGTGCTGGCGCCGCCGCTGCGCGCGCCGATCTCGCCGGCGGGCTCGGATGTCTCGATGAGATCGGATCGGCCGGGGTCGATGGCGGCCGTGGGCGCGTACGCACTCGTGGTGGCGCGCCTGGCGCCCGAGAAGGGTGTGGACGTGGCGATCGACGCCTGCCGGATCGCAGGCGTGCCGCTGGTGGTGGCCGGCGACGGACCCGAACGCGCGGCGCTGAGCGAGCGCGCGGGCGACGGTGAGGTGCGCTTCCTCGGCAGGGTGAGCGACGAGGAGCTGGCGGCGCTGCGCGCCGGGGCGGCGATCGCGCTGGCGCCGTCGCGCTCGGGCGAGACGTTCGGCCTGGCGGTGGCGGAGGCGATGGCGGCGGGGCTGCCGGTGGCCGCCAGCCGGGTGGGGGCGCTTCCCGAGCTGCTCGACCCAGACGCGCTGGTGCCTGCGGGTGACGCGGGCGCGCTGGCGCAGGCGATCGGGCGACTGGCGGGAGATCGCGCGGCCGGCGAGCGGGGTCTGCGGCGGGTGCGCGCGCTGTGCGCCCCGGAGGTGGTGGCGGCCCAGCTCGCGCGGGTGTACGACGGCGACCGGCCGATCGACGCAACCCCATAAGCTCGGGTCGTGGCTCCCACGCAGACGGCGCTGATCACGGGCATCACCGGCCAGGACGGCTCGTTCCTGGCGGAGCTGCTGCTGGCGAAGGGGTACGACGTGACCGGCCTCGTGCGGCGCGCGGGCAACGGGCGTGCGGCGGACGAGGAGCCGCTCGGCTGCTCGGAGCACCTGCGTGGGCGCGTGCGGCTCCTCGGCGGCGATCTGCTCGAGCCGGACACGCTGCGCGCGGCGATCGAGCAGGTGCGTCCGCGCGAGGTCTACCACCTGGCGGCGCCGTCGTTCGTGCCCGCGTCCTGGCGTGAGCCGGGTGAGACGATGAGGGCGATCGCGGGCTCGTGCGCGGCGATCCTGGAGGCGGTGCGCGACGTCGAGGAGCAGACGCGGGTGTACGCGTCCGCGTCGGGGGCGATCTTCGGCGACGCGCCCGCGAGCCCGCAGCGCGAGGACACGCCGTGCCGGCCGGCGAGCCCGTACGCGATCGCCAAGCTCGCGGCGCACGAGCTGGTGGGCGCGCTGCGCGCCCACGACGGGCTGCACGCCAGCTCGGGCATCGTCTACAACCACGAGTCCGAGCGCCGCCCGGAGCGGTTCGTGACCCGCAGGATCACGCGCGCGGCGGCCGCCATCAGCCTGGGCCTGCAGCAGGAGCTGACGCTGGGCTCGCTGGAGGCGGTGCGCGACTGGTCGTTCGCCGGGGACATCGTCCATGGGGCCTGGCTGATGCTCCAGCAGGATCGCCCGGACGACTACGTCCTGGCCAGCGGCGTGGGGCGCACGGTCGCCGAGCTGGCGAGCACGGCGTTCGCGTGCGTGGGCCTCGACGCCGAGCGCCACGTGCGCGTCGACCCCGCGCTGGTGCGGGCGCCGGAGAGCACCCCGAGCGTGGGCGATCCGACGAAGGCGCGCGAGCGGCTCGGCTGGGAGCCGCTGGTTGGCTTCGAGGAGCTGGTGGAGCGAATGGTGCAGGCGGACCTGCGCTCGCTCCGGGACGCGGCGGCCGCCCCGCGATGAGCCGGCCGTGTCCCGCTTGAGCCGGCCGCGGTCCGGTAGGCGGTCGCGTCCCCGGTCGCGTCCCGCCGAGGCCCTACACTGGCGGCCGAGATGACGACCGTCGGCATCATCGGGCTGGGGTACGTGGGCCTGCCGCTCGCGGTTGCGTTCGCGCAGGAGGGCTGCGACGTGATCGCGGTGGACGTGGACTCGCGCAAGGTCGAGGCGATCCAGGCGGGGGACTCATACATCGAGGACGTCCCGTCCGAGCTGCTGGGGGGGCTGTCGGCGCGCATCCATGCGACCACGCGCTACGCGGACCTGGCGAAGGCGGACGCGGTGCTGGTGTGCGTGCCCACCCCGCTGACGCGCAACCGCGAGCCCGATCTCGGTCCGCTGGTCGACGCCACGACCGCGCTGGCCGAGGTCCTGCAGGCCGACCAGCTGGTGGTGCTCGAGTCGACCACCTATCCGGGCACCACGCGCGAGCGGGTGGCTCCGCTGCTGGAGGAGTCGGGGCTGGCGGCGGGGAGGGACTTCCACCTGGCGTTCTCGCCCGAGCGCGTGGACCCCGGCCGCACGGACTTCACGCTGCGCAACACGCCGAAGGTGCTGGGCGGCCTGACCGACGCGTGCACGGAGCGCGCGCAGGAGATCTACGGGCTGGTGTGCGACCACATCGTGCGCGTGTCGAGCCCCGAGGCGGCGGAGCTGACGAAGCTGCTGGAGAACATCTTCCGCTCGGTCAACATCGCGCTGGTGAACGAACTGGCGATGCTGACCGACCGCATGGGGATCGACATCTGGGAGGTGGTGGATGCCGCGTCGACCAAGCCGTATGGGTTCATGCGCTTCGAGCCGGGCCCGGGCATGGGCGGACACTGCCTGCCGGTCGACCCCTTCTATCTGAGCTGGCGTGCGCGCGAGTTCGACATGGCGACCGAGTTCATCGAGCTGGCGGGCAAGGTCAACCAGCAGATGCCATACCACTGCGTGGCCAAGGCCCAGCGCGCGCTCAACGACACGGGGATGTCGGTCAAAGGCGCCCGTGTGGTTGTCGTGGGCATCAGCTACAAGCCGGGGGTGGGCGACGTGCGCGAGTCGCCGGCGCTGAAGATCGTCTCCCTGCTCAGGGATCTGGGCGCGGACGTGCTCTACCACGACCCGCACGTGCCGAGCATCGCGGAGCTCGGCATGACGAGCACGCCGCTGGAGGACGCGGTGGCCGGCGCCGACCTCGCGCTGATCGTCACCGCCCACCCGGGCGTCGACCACGAGCTGGTCGCTCGCCGTGCGCGCCTTGTCCTGGATCTCCGCGGCATCACGCGCAGCTCGAGCACCGCCAACGTCGTACGGCTGTGAGCGGGGAGCGGGCCGCGGCTGGCCCGAGCGCGTCAGGGTCGAGCGCTTCCGGCCCGAGTGCGGCCGAGCCGCTGCTCGGAGAGGGCGTGCGGGTGGGGGAGGGCGTCCATTTTGGCGCGTACGTGGTGGTCCACGACGGCACGGTCATCGGCGACGGCTGCTCGATCGAGGACCACGCGGTGCTCGGCAAGCGCCCGCGGCTGGCTGGCCATTCCCAGGCGCGCGGCGCGGTGGGCGCGCTGGAGCTCGGCGCGGGCGCGAGCCTTGGCACGGGCGCGGTCGTGTTCGCCGGCTCCAGCGTCGGAGCGCAGGCGATCCTGGGCGACCAGTGCTTCGTGCGCGAGCGCAGCGCGATCGGCGCGGGGTCGGTGATCGGACGTGGCAGCGTGGTCGACAACGACGTCCTCGTCGGCGCGCGCGTGCGGGTGCAGACGAACGTGTACCTGACGGCGTTCACGATCGTCGAGGACGACGTGTTCGTGGGCCCGGGGGCGATCACGACCAACGATCACACGATGGCTCGACACGCGGGTGGGCGGGAATCCGATTCCCCGATGCGGGGCGCGACGCTGCGCAGGGCCTGTCGCGTGGGCGGCGGCGCGGTCCTGACACCGGGCGTGGAGATCGGCGAGGAGGCGTTCGTGGCGGCCGGGGCGGTGGTGACGCGCGACGTTCCCGCGCGCGCGGTGGTCATGGGGGTGCCGGCGCGGATCGTGCGCGAGGTCGGGGAGGAGGATCTGCTCGAGCGCTGGCGCTGAGTGCTTGCGGCTACTTGCAACTACTTGCAATAAGACTTGAAAGGGGGGCTGACTGGCCGCGGTTAGGTTGGATGCAATCGCCAGAATGCCCGCGGGTCGCGTGGCGACTTCCCGACCCACTCGATCATGCCGGCTTCTCTGAGGGTGCTGAGCTCCCGTTGTGCGACCGGCCTCGAGATGTCCAGCAGCTCGGCCACCTCGCCGGTGCTGAGGCGTCCTGCTTCACGCAGTGCGGCCATGATCCCCCGTGCTCGTTCCGAGAGGCGGGCGTCGAGCTCCCGGTCTATGGGCTCGGCCAGCAGGGTCAGGTGGACCCCGCCAGAGGACTGCCGGTAGATCGGGTCGTCGAGCCCTGCTTGGCGCATCTCCTCGAACATTCGGCGGATTCCCTCTCCCAACTCCTGGCCAAAGCTCAGATCCGAGCAGACGCGAGCAATCCTGGGATTTCGCGCGAAGCGTGTCGCGTCCAGTGGATCGCTCAAGTCGACGAGCCCGGGAAAGCGTCCAGGGCTCCAGACCTCGACCCTGTCATCGAAGATCTCGACCCGGATATGGTCGCCGGCGGCGCTGTATGAGCGGTGAACCACCGCGTTGACCAAGCCCTCGAGCCAGGCATCCTCCGGAACCAGCGGAACCTCTCCGAAGCGGCCCGTCGCGCCGACGAGCGCGCGTCTGACCGGCTGAAGTCGCTGGATTGCCTCTCGTGCCTCGAACAGCTGGTGCGGGATCGGACCTTCCAGATGTACGTCCTCGAGGAGTTGCTGTCGTGCTCCCGTCCCGCGTTCGCGGCCCCGATATCTCAGGACGCGCACGAACGTCTCGGGCAGGAATCTTTGCGGGTGCCGGGCGAAGAGCAGGCAGCCGGCGATCGTCAGCGTGCGATCCTCGGCCAAGCCTCGGGCCTGCAGAAGCCTGAGGGAATCGGGCGCCCTGACCGCCGTCGCGTATTGCTCGACGACCGACATGTCCAGGTCATCGACGCTCGCAGTTGGCAGTGGCCGGGCCTCGTAGCTTGCCTGGCCCTTGTCGTAGAACAGCTCTTGACGCTGTCGAAAAGTGAGACGGCGGTTCTCGTCGCCGACCCTGAGGAAGACCTCGTCGCGCTTGTTCGCGTGCACCGCGTCGCTTGGCTCGACTTCGATGACGAGCAGATGGTCGGGGTCGCCGAGCTCGTTCTCGCAGTCGAGGATTCGCTGGCGCACTCGAACCGCCGGCTCGCAGAAGTCGATGTTGGCCTGCATCTGCTCGTTTCGCCTGCCAGGCGCCCGATCGGTGCCCTCGATCCTGCCGCTGCGAATGCCTACGACGACGATGCCACCGTCGGCGTTGCCAAAGCCGATCACGCAGTCAGCCAGGTCGCGCGCTGCGATTCGAGCGGACTTGCGCTCAAACCACTGATCCTCGGCGATCTCCGCGAGCAGAGGACCGACCTCGTTGGCGGGTGCGCTCAAGGCAGACTCGACATGTACGGTCGACATGTCGTAATTCTACTTGAAATTATTGCAAGTACGACTAAGGCTCGTCCGAACCTCAGCTTGCGCCCTCGCCGTCAGGCGAGTCGGGCGCGGGCCGCCGCCACGACCTCGTCCACCTGCTCCCGCGTGAGTACCGGGCTCATGGGGATCGCCAGGTGCGTGCGAGCGGCGTGCTCGGTCGCGGGGAGCTCGACGCCGGCGCCCCACTCGCGCATCGGGGGCTGGCGGTGGACGGGGGTGCGGTAGTAGGCCTTGCAGCCGATGCCCGCCCCTTTGAGCGCGCCTTCCAGGCGCTGCACGTCGGGAGTGCCGACCACATACAGATGCCACGCCGGCGAGGCTCCCTCGGTGGGGCGGGGCAGGGTGAGGAGCTCGCCGAGACCCGCCTGCTCGTAGTGGCGCCCCGCCCGCCGGCGTCCGTCCGCCCAGTCGTCCAGGTGCGGCAGCTGCACGCGCAGGATCGCCGCCTGCAGCTCGTCCAGGCGCGAGTTGTAGCCGATCTGCTCGTAGTCGACCTTGTCGCGTGAGCCGTGGAAGCGCAGGATCCGCGCCTGCTCGGCGACCCGCTCGTCGGAGGTCGTGATCATGCCTCCGTCGCCGAAGCACCCCAGGTTCTTGGACGGGAAGAACGAGAACGTCGCCGCGGCGCCGAGGGCGCCGGGACGCAGCTCGCCGTGCTCGCCCACCGTTGAGCCGGCGGCCTGCGCCGCGTCCTCGAGCACCGGCACACCCAGCGCCTGGATCTCCGCGATCGGGGCTACGTTGCCGAACAGGTGCACCGCGATGACGGCCCTCGTGCGGGGTGTCAGCGCTGCGCGGACAGTCTCAGCCGTAACGCAGTACGTGTCGGGGTCTATGTCGCAGAACACGGGCGTGGCCCCCGTCGGCGGGATCGCCTCCGCGGAGGCGTAGAACGTGAACGACGGCACGACCACCTCGTCGCCCGCCCCGACGCCCATCGCCCGCAGCGCGATCGTGATCGCGTCCGTGCCGTTGGCCACCCCCACCGCGTGGGCGGCGCCGCAGTAGGCCGCGAACTCGTCCTCGAGCGCGCTCACCTCCGGGCCGAGGATGTAGCGCTCGGAGTCGAGGACCCGCTCGATCGCCGCGCGCAGCTCCTCGCGCAGACCGAACAGCGGCGTGGCGGTGTTGAACAGCGGCACGCCCACGACGTTCAGCGGGGCGCCAGCAGCTCGAGGTCCGCGCGCGTCATCAGCCGGATCAGCTCCTCGAAGCTCGTCCGCGGCTTCCAGCCGAGGTCTCGCGCCGCCTTGCCGGGGTCGCCGATCAGGTGATCCACCTCCGCCGGGCGCACGAACGCCGGGTCGATCGTCACGTAGCGCTCGAACTCGCCCAGCCCCGCCTCTTCGAAGGCCACCTCACAGCATTCGCGCACCGAGTGCGCCTCGCCCGTGGCGATCACATAGTCCTCGGGGGTGTCCCGCTGGAGCATCAGCCACATCGCCTCCACGTAGTCCTTCGCGTAGCCCCAGTCGCGTTCCGCGTCCAGGTTGCCAAGGCGCAGCTCCTTCGCCAGGCCGTGCTTGATCGCCGCCGCGTGCCACGTGATCTTGCGGGTGACGAACTCCAGGCCCCGGCGGGGGGAGTTGGAGATCACGAGGCGGCCGACGCCCGCGCAGAGCACGCCGCTCTCCGTCTCGACATCGAAGGTCCATTCTTCGTCGGGGACGCTTGCGGCCGCGATCCGCCTGACCTCCGCTGGGTTCTTGCGCAGGTGCTGGCCCTTCGCGCCCACCCGCGCCGCCGAGGCGAGGTTCAGCTGGTAATAGGTCTTCTCGCCACGCTGCTCGACGTATACCGAAGCCGGTTGCTCGTTGACGTGGTACATCCAGCACAGACCCTGGGCGAGAACCGCGCTGTTCGTCTTGATCGATGCGCCGTTGCCACGCTTCAGGCCGTCGCCGTCGTAATAGCCGTCAAGGAACGACTCTTGGACGTCGTGTCCTGCGTTGAGGATCACCGGGGGTACCTGCTTGAGGCCTGTGGATGTGTACAGCTGCTCTCGCAGCCAGGGTATGACCGATCGGCGTCCGTTGAGGTCCACGCGCTCGACCGAGGCGTCCTCGTCCCAGCCCGAGGTCCCCGTCGATTCCCTCGAGCTGCCCAGGAACAGCTGTGACCACAGACTGGCGACGCGAGCCCGCAGCAGCGGGTCGTTGTTCGTCAAGCGGCAGCCCGCCCCGTCGTGGTGCACATAGCCGTCCGCTGCCATCAAGCCGAGAAACTCCGCCATCTCCAGGGTCGCGACGCTCCAGTCGGCCGGAGGTGGCATCTCGTCGGCCAGCGCGAGCTCGTCGCCGGCTTCCACGTCGGCCGCGGCGATCTTCTCGTAGTCCGGGTTGAGCATGTTGTGGTGGGCGGTCACCTCCACCACGCCCGCCCGCGCCTGGATCGACAGGAGCTCGTGGTCGGGGTCCGTCGCCCGCCTGCGCGTTGCCGTCACCGCCGTGATCGGCGTCCAATCGTCGCCGTCCCAGACCTCGAGGAAGTGCTTGGGTAGGAAGTTCTGAACGGAGCCGCCCTTCCTCAGGAGCGGCACCAGGTCGGCCGGCGTCTTGACCGCGATGATGCCGTCCTCGCGGACGATCAGGGGGGTTGTCTCGGAGAGACACTCATGGTTAAAAAGTATCCCCGACGTTGCATGCAGGTCATACGACTCGCGGTAGTTCACCGTGATGAAGTGTCCGTACGCCTTCGCCACGCCGTACGGAGAGCGCGGGTAGAACGGCGTCGTCTCCGTCTGCGGGACCTCCAGCACCTTGCCGAACATCTCGCTCGAGGAGGCCTGGTAGAAGCGCGCGTCGGGGCACACTTCGCGCATCGCCTCGAGCATCCGCGTGACGCCCACGCCGGTGAACTCCGCCGTCAGCGTCGGCTGGATCCAGGAGACCGCCACGAAGGACATCGCCGCGAGGTTGTAGATCTCCGCCGGTTTGGACGCCCGCAGGGTGTCCACGAGCGAGCGCTGGTCGAGCAGGTCGCCCTGGTGGAGGGTGATGCGATCGCGGATGTGCTCGATCCGCTCGAACTTCTCGGTCGACGCGCGGCGCACCATGCCGTGGACCTCGTAGCCCTTCTCGAGCAGCAGCTCGGCCAGGTAGGAGCCGTCCTGGCCGGTGACGCCGGTGATCAGCGCTGAGCGTTCCTCTGGCATTGCCGGGAGCCTATCTGCCGCTGGCGATGGGCCTGTGGATGCTCAGCGCGACGCCACGGGGGCCGGCTCCGCGAGAGCTCCCTCGACGGTGCGCTTTCTCGAGCGCCGCAGCCAGCGCACCGTCGCCGCGATCCCGTCCTCGACCTCGATCTTCGCCTGCCAGCCGAGCAGCCGCCGGGCCTTCTCGACCGACGGCCAGCGCCTCTGCACGTCGACCGCGAACGTCGGCAGGTGGGTCAGCTCGAACGCGTCCGGGTCCTCGCCGCATGTCTCCCACACGATGCGCGCGATCTCCGCGATCGTCAGCTCGCGCGAGGAGGAGATGTTGAAGTCCTCGTTCAGCCCCGCCGGCGAGCCCATCGCGGTGACGATGCCGTCGGCGATGTCGTCGATGTGGGTGAGCGTCCTGGTCTGCTCGCCCGAGCCGAAGATCTCCAGCGGCCGCTGCCCGGAGAGAACCTTGTCGATCAGGTCGGGCACCGCGTGGGCGATCCCGGGCTCGGCGTCGGGCATCTCGCCCGGGCCATACGCGTTGAACGGACGGCAGATCGTGTACGGGAGGCCGTGCTCTTCGTGCGCCGCACGGCAGTACACCTCGCCGGTCAGCTTCGAGAAGCCGTACGCGGACAGCGGCACCGGGCACTGCGGCAGGTAGTCCTCCGGTGTGGGAAACAGCTCCGCGCGCTCGAACACCATCGAGGAGGACACATACACGAAGCGCTCCACCTCGAGCTCGAGGGCCGCGCGTATGACCGCGTTGTAGAGCGCGTTGTTGACCTCGGTCAGCGTGTGCGGCAGCCGGTGGAAGTTCGCGATCCCCCCGACGATCGCCGCCAGGTGGATGACGTGGGTGCAGCCGCGCGTCGCCGCGCGCGCCTGCTCGGGCACGCGCAGGTCGCCCGTGTGGACCTCGCAGCCCTCGCGCATCCACTGCGGCGCCATCCGCTGGTCGGACACGCGCACCTCGTACGCGGGATCGCCGAGCAGCCGTTTGACCACCGCCGCCCCGATCGTGCCGGCGCCGCCCGTGACCAGGACGCGGTTCATCCGCGGGCTCCGGGCGCGGGACGGTTCATCCGCGGGGATGGCTGGGGACCAGAACGACCAGCTCGGAGGCGTACGCGAACACCTGGGCCGCGCCCCAGCAGTTCCACGGGTCCACCACCAGGCAGTCGCCCGCGGCACGCTCGGCGATCGCCGCCAGCGTCCGCTGCTCGCGGAACTCCGAGTGATTGGTCGCCACCACCACCATCTCCGCCCCGTCGAGCGCCTCCTCCAGCGTCACCGTCGGCGTGGGGACGTGCGGATCGTGCACGGCCACGTCGGCCAGCTCACGCTCCAGCAGCCGGATCAGCTTGTGCGCCAGCGAGTCGCGCTCGTCGTCCGTGTCGGCCTTGAACGCCAGGCCGAGCACCGCCACCTTGCGGTTGGCCAGCGATCCCATCCGCCGCCTGGCCCCCTCGAGCAGGAACAGCGGCACCGACTCGTTCACGCGCGAGACCGCCAGCAGCATCCCCGGCGCCGCCGAGCGCTCCTCCGAGAACGTGAAGTCCTTGCGCAGGCACGTGCCCGCGGTGAAGCCCGGCTGGGCGATGCCGCCACGGGGGTAGTCGCGGTTGATCAGGTCGATCACCTCGAACACGTTCGCCGAGTGGCGCTCGCAGTCCATCATCAGCAGGTTCGGAAGCGCGAACGTCGCGTAGCGCAGGATGTTCGTCCAGATCTTCGCCAGCTCCGCCTGCACGGGCGTCGTCTGCACGATCGGTGCCCCGAACAACCCGAACAGCTCCGCCGCCACCTCGCCCGAGCGCGCGCCCACGCCGCCGATGATGCACGGCAGCGTGTCGATCTCCTCCAGGAACCGGCCCGCCGCGATCCGCTCGGGCGCGTGCGCCACGAACACGTCCGCGCCGATGTCGAACCCGCGGTGCTTGGTCAGGTAGCCGGCCACGAACTCGGTCGTCCCCGGCGCGACCGTCGAGCGCAGGATCAGCGAGTGTCCCGGCGCGAGCACCCCCAGCAGGTCGTCGAGCGCCGAGCGGATGTCGCGCATGTCGATCTCGATGTGCGAGAACGACGGGGTCCCCAGCGTGATCACGATCTGGCGCGCCCCGGCGGCATCGGCGACCCGCTCGGACAGCGACAGCCGGCCGCGATCGGCTCCGCCGGCCATCACCCGGTCGAGCAGCGCCTGCGCTCCGGTCTCCTCGAACGGCATCCGACCGTCGCGCACGGCGCCCAGGCGGGCGGGATCGTTGTCGATCCCGACCACGTCCAGGCCCCGGTCGGCGAACGACAGCGCCAGCGGCAGGCCGACGCGGCCGAGGCCGATCACCGAGACGTCGGCGGTGCTCTGCGCAGTGGCCATCCAAGCCAAGAGGATATCCGCGACCGGCCGCCATCCTGCATCAACGCACGCACGAACATCATCGAAAAATCAAATGCCGCCCTCCCGGCGATGGTGCGCGTACTGGCGCGCGAAGCCGATGACGAAGCGCGGGTTGTAGCGGGCGTAGCGTCGCCACAGGCGCCGCGGCTCGCGTGACAGGCGGTAGGTCCACTCCAGGCCGCTGCGCTGCATCCAGCCCGGCGCCTGCGGGACCAGGCCGGCGTGGAAGTCGAACGCCGCGCCGACCCCCACCAGCAGCGGGGCGTCGAGGCGCGGACGCATCCGCAGCATCCACTTCTCCTGCTTGGGCTGTCCGGTTCCGACCCACACGACCGCCGCGCCGGAGGAGTCGATCGCGGCGATCACCCGCTCCTCCTCCTCTGCGCTCAGCTCGCGGAACGGCGGCGAGAAGCCCCCGACGATCCGAACGCCGGGGAAGCGCTCGCGCAGGCGCCGTTCGAGCAGCTCGAGCGCCTCTGTCGTGCGACCGCCGTACAGGTACATCGACGTGCCCGTCCGCGCCGCCCGCGCGCAGAAGCACGCCATGAGATCCGGGCCGTAGATGCGGGTGGCGCGGGCATGGCCGAGCGCGTGCAGCGCCCACACCAGGGGCTGACCGTCCGGCACCGCGAGCGTCGCCCCGAGCACCGCCGCGCGCGCCTGCGGATCCTCCTGCGCGGCCATGACGAGGTTCACGGCAGCGGCGGTGACATAGCCGCGGCCGCCCGCCGCGATCATCGCCTCCATCCAGTCGATCACCGTCTCGTAGTCGGAGATCGCCAGCGGGATGTCGAGTATCCGTGCGCGCGCAGGGGGAGCCGGGAGGCCCGAGTCGGACGGGGTGCGGGCGGGAGGGGTGGGGATTGCGTGAAGATACCCGCCCTCGTGGAGATCGACCCCGACTTCTGGACGGACCGGCGCGTGCTCGTCACCGGTCACACCGGCTTCAAGGGCGCGTGGCTGTCGCTGTGGCTGCAATCCCTGGGTGCCGCCGTGACCGGCCTGGCTCCCGGCGTGCCGACACGGCCGTCACTGTACGAGCTGGCGGGCGTCGGCGCTCACATGGCAGAGCATGCCGTCGACGTGCGCGACGCGGCCGCCGTGCGCGAGGCGCTGCGTCAGGCGCGTCCCGAGGTCGTGCTGCACCTGGCCGCCCAACCGATGGTCAGGCGCTCGCTGCGCGATCCGGCGACGACCTTCGAGGTCAACGTGATGGGCACGGTCAACGTCCTGGACGCCGTCCGTCAGGCCGGGCAGGATGTGCTCGCGATCGTGGTGGTCACGTCGGACAAGTGCTACGAGAACCCGGGCGGGGGCTCGCGGCGCTTCGTCGAGGAGGATCCGCTCGGCGGGTCCGATCCCTATTCGAGCTCCAAGGCGTGCGCCGAGCTGGTGGCCGGCGCCTACCGGCGCTCGATGTTCTCGGGGAATGACTCGCCACGGCTCGCCAGCGCCCGCGCCGGCAACGTCATCGGCGGAGGCGACTGGGGCGAGGACAGGATCGTGCCGGACGCCGTCCGCGCGGTCGAGGCCGGCGAGCCGCTGAGCGTTCGCAACCCGCGGGCGGTGCGTCCGTGGCAGTACGTGCTCAGCCCGCTCAGCGGCTATCTGCGCCTTGCCCAGGCGCTTTCGCAGGGTCCCGGTCGGCAGGCCGCCCGCGCGTGGAACTTCGGCCCCCCCGTGCGCGACGCGCGTCCGGTGAGCTGGATCGTCGAGCGGCTCGCCGAGCTGTGGGGCGGCGAGCTGAGATGGCAGCTCGACGAGGGAGCCAACCCGCCGGAGGCCGGCCACCTCGAGCTCGACTCGGGCGCCGCCGAAAAGCTGCTCGGATGGCGCCCCGCGTGGCGGCTGGAGGATGCGCTCGAGCTCGTCGTCCAGTGGCATCGGGCTCACCGCAACGGGGAGGACATGCGGCGCGTCAGCCTCGCGCAGATCGGAAGCCCGGGATGACCCACGATCGCTCGAAGCCGCTGTGCGACTGCACCGACGAGGATCTGCACGAGGAGCTGGCGCTGCGCGAGTCCTGGCGCGTCGGCGCCAAGGCCAGGCGCGCCGTGCGCGACCGCGTCCAGGGCACGATCGGCTACGGCGAGGAGTGGGTGGCGCTCGACCCGTTGCGCGGCGACGAGCCCCCCGAGCTGTTCGACCAAGCCGTGCGGGAGCTGCTGGACATGAAATTCATCGAGGTCGACGATCACGGGCGTGCCCGCCGGCCCCCCGCCGCGCGCGACAGCCCCAGGGGATCGGCGCGACGGCTCCGTCGTGGGTGACGAGCCGCGGCCCTTTGCCGTGCGTTTGCAGGCATCTTTCGGCTGACCAATCAGCAGAATTCGCCCAACAGGCAATATCCATAAGCTGCCGGCGCATGAGCCCGCTCAGCCTCCGCCGCTACCGCGCCGAGCGCCTGCTGCGCCAGGAGTTCGACCTGCTGCGGGGACGCGTGCTGGCGAGCGTGCGGGGACGCCTGCGGGCGAGCGGCGCGAGCCTCGATCAGGGCGACCTCGAGGCCTGCTATGCGCAGGCGTGGCAGGGCCTGTACATGGCCGTGCTGGAGGGGCAGGAGATCGCCAACCCCGCCGGCTGGCTCGTGCTCGTGACGTTCCGTCGGGCGATCGAGGAGCACCGCGCGCGAGCTCGCGCCCATCGCGGCGGCGAGCTGCGGCCGAGCGGCGGGAGCGTCTCGCACGCGGGCGCCGAGTCACAGACGGACATCGCCGGTGGTGCGGAGCGCGACTTTGCCGCCGAGCTGGACGACCGCGTGCGGCTGCGCCAGCTGTTCGAGGGGCTGCGCGGACGCCTGGACGGGCGCGAGCGGGAGGCCGCGGCGCTGTGCTACCTGCAGGGCCTGTCGCGCTCGGAGGCGGCCGCGCGGATGGGCGTCAGCGAGGCGAGGATGCGCAAGCTGATGGAGGGTCGCGGCCCGGGCCGGCCGGGGGTCGCGGGTAAGGTCGGCGCGCTCGTGGACACGATCCGCGAGGGCGAGTGGTGCGAGGAGCAGGCCTCGCTGATGCGCGCTCTCGCGTATGGCATCCTCGACCGGGACGGTGAGCGCTACCGGCTGGCGCTCATGCACCGCAGCCAATGTCCCGCCTGCCGCGCGTACGTCGCCTCGCTGCGCGGCCTGGCAGCAGCGCTGCCGCCCGTGCTCCTGCCCTGGGGGCTCGGCGCGGAGATCCTCGCGCGGGCCGGCGAGGGCGTCCACGCCGGCGCAGCGACCGGTGGCAGCGGCGCGGCCGGTGGCGGCGGCGCGGGCGCGGGCACGGGCGTGCAGGCGGGGCGGGGGATCGCAGGCGCTCTTTCCGCTTCCGGCGCGGCTGGCGCAAGCGGTGCGGCCGGAGGAGGCTGGCTGCTCACCGGCCCGCTCGGCGCCAAGCTCGCTGTCGGATGCCTGCTCGCGCTCGGCGTCGGAGCGGGCTGCATCGCGCTCGACGGCGGACATCGAGCGTCGGCGCCCGTCCATCGGCGGCACCTCGCGTCTCGGGCCGGTGGGCGCTCGGCTGCTACGGCGCTCGCCGCATATCAGCTCTCGGACCTGGCCGGCGGCCCTGGCGAAGTCGCTCCCACCCGCGGGCGCGTCGGGGCGGGCACAGCGCTCACGCCGGCCGCAAGGGCCAGCCGCGAGTTCGGACCCGAGCAGGCGCTGGCGTCCGGCGCCCACGGTTCGCCTGCCTCCGCCGGCAAGCTGACTCCGACCGCGCGATCGGCGTCCGCGGGCTCTCAATCGACGGACACGCCCGCCGGCTCCTCGGGCGGGCCCAGCTCCCCTGAGATACCGGCTTCCTCCGGCGAACAGTCCTCCGCACGGTCCTCGGCCAGCGATTCGACCGCCGCCGAGCGTGAGTTCTCGCCGGGCTGAGCGACCGCCTGGGATGGGGAGAGCGGTCAGCGTCTCTCGGGGCCCTGTAGATACACCAGGCGGTCCTCGAGCTGCTCATCGACGACGGCGCGGATCGCGCTGACAAGTGCGCCGGTGCCCGCAGGACGGCGTGAGAAGCGCGACGAGAGCGCGATCAGCACGCCGGGATGATGCCTGCCGGCGGTGAGATGCTCGGCGGAGATGCGTGCGAAGTCGGCTACGTTCTCGGTGAGCAGCGCGTGGCCATCAGCAGCCGCCGCCGCGAAGACCTCGGGGTCAGAGCTTCCGGCGAGTCCGCGCTCGGCGACGGTGGAGGTATCTATGTCGAGCGCTCGAAGCGCCTGTGCAAGGGCGGCCGGGTACATCTCGTCCAGCAGCAGCTTCAATGCTGCTCGGCGGCCGCGGTCTCGCGGCGGTGCAGCTCGATGCGCGCCGCAACCTCGTCCGGGTAGGCGGCGCGGTAGTGCAGCGCAGCATCGATCTGAGGCCGTGTGAACCCCAGATCCTCGACCAGCGTGGCGATGGGGTCGGGCTCAGCCGCCAGATCCTCCACCCACATCGCGATCTCCCAGACGTCGGGGCCTCCGAGCAGCCCGGCGCGTCGGCCCGTCGGTCCGTCGCGAAACGTGATCAGCGGATGCTCCTCGCGCCGCGTCCCTTCCTCGGCATAGCGACGAAGGCGATCCGAGAGGGTCTCGCCGGCAGCGCGTGCCCGTAGGCGCAGGCTCTCAGCGAGATCGTCATCGAGACGCACAGACACGTTCACCGACACGTATTCATCGTAGCACAACGTATACGCATGCTCGAATGCGGCTGAAGAACCTCGGTCGCCGGACCGCCGCCGCTCAGGCCCGCGGGAAGACCTTGCCCAGACGCCTGAAGCCGAGCG
The DNA here is from genome assembly GCA_963805745.1 of uncultured Solirubrobacteraceae bacterium. Classification (GTDB taxonomy): domain Bacteria; phylum Actinomycetota; class Thermoleophilia; order Solirubrobacterales; family Solirubrobacteraceae; genus Palsa-744. The sequence goes on along the minus strand of CAWDVD010000002.1, from coordinate 789,245 downwards.
GGTTGCCGCGCGGGCGCAGCCTTCCGGTGGCCACGGCGCGCACCGGGTTCAGGCGTTCTCCGACTATGTCCACCCAGTCCTGGTAGGACAGGCGCAGGCGCAGGTCGGCGTGGGGCGCCTCGCCCTGCTCGACTGTGCTGGAGCCGTTGTCGACGGTCAGGTGCCAGGTGGGGACGTCGGGATCGGTGAACTCCCACTGGAAGGTCGTCGGGCGCGTGAGCCCGTGGTTGGGGTTGACCTGGCGGCGGATCGTGTCGAACAGCAGCGCGACCGTCTCCTGGTCCCGCTTGGAGGGTCCTTCGCGCACGCCGATCACGCCGGCCTGGGCAAGCGCCCGCCCGCGCTGGGAGAGCTCCAGTGGCGAGAGCCCGGGCGGCAGCAGCGGTGGGCCGGGCAGCGTGTCCATAGCCAGGCCGGCCGAGCGCAGCTTGGTGGTCATCGAGTTCAGGCCCTCCATGCCAACCTCGTCGAAGGTGGCGCCGAAGACCGTGATGTAGCGTTCGTCCCACCCCGGCGGCATCAGCACCTGGGAGGTGTAGCGGGTGACGTCGTGCAGAATGCGCGCGACCGCCTTGGGAACGCCGACCGGGTCTTCGCGGTTGAGGTCGGACAGCAGCTTCACTCCGAAGCCGATGTGACGCTGCTCGTCGGCGGCGATGTTCGCCATGCCCGCGCGGAACGCCGGCAGCTGATCCCGCCGCTCGAGATAGCTGCAGATGAAGTGCTGCCCGGGCTGGGCGAGCGCGGCCTCGATGACGATGTGGTACAGCGTGACCGCCGCGGCCAGCTGGGCTCGCGAGCGGTCGGCGCGCAGCTCGTCGGCCATGCGGTCGAGGCGTCCGAAGATCTTGCGGAAGCCCGGGGTCAGCTGGGGCTTGATCGCGTTCAGGCCGCTGGACATGGAGCCGTCGCCGATGCCGCAGACCTCATGCATGAAACGCTTGAAGAACACCGCATGGCGGGCCTCGTCGACCTGCTGGGTGGTCAGGAAGTACTTCTGCTCCTCCAGCGGGGCCGCGTCGATGTACGGGGAGAGGTTGTCGGCGACCGCGTCCTCGCCCCAGAAGAACAGGCAGTAGTTCCACAGCGCGGCCTGGCGCTCGAACTCCGTGAAGTCCTCCCGCCACTGGCGGGCGTCCTCGGTGAAGTCCAGCTCGGTCGCCGACCAGTTGCCGCGCTCCCAGCGCGAGTACAGATCCTCGTAGGAGATCGCGTCAGCGGGCAGGCTCGCCACGTTGGTGGCGTCTGGCGCTGTCGGGCTCGTTGCCGTGGCCATCGTATTCGCTCCCGTCGCTTCGTAGTCGCTGCCGAGTGGATAACGAACGCTATCGGAATAGCGGGCGCTCTGTCAAGTATGATGACGAACGATGCAGACAGCACAGACCGAAGCGGGCGGGAGTCGCCTGACCCGCGAGCAGAGCCGGGCGAACACGCGGGAGCGGTTGCTGGCTGCCGCGCGCAGCGTGTTCGCGCGCAGCGGCTTCCACGGAGCGTCGGTCGATGAGATCGCCTCCCAGGCCGGGTTCTCGACGGGTGCGTTGTACTCGAACTTCGACGGCAAGGAGGACCTGTTCCTGGTGCTGATGGAGCGCGAGATCGACGAGCACGCGCGCGAGATCGCGGAGGCGGTGCGTGCGCGCGCATCGGTCGCCGAGCGCGCCACCGGCGGCGCGCGGCAGTGGATGACGATGATCGAGCGCGAGCCCGACCTGCTGCTGCTGTTCATGGAGTTCTGGGCCTACGGCGTGCGCGATCCGCGGGTCAGGCCGAAGGTGGCCGCGCGCTTCGCGCAGATGCGCCAGGTGCTGACGCAGCTGATAGCTGACGGCGTGCGCGAGTTCGATCTCGTGCTGGACATGCCTGCCGAGCAGCTGGCGGTGGCGATCGACGCGCTGGCCGACGGCATCGCCCGCCAGAAGCTGGCCGATCCGGACGCCGTCCCGGACGAGCTGATGGGCAGGGTGCTCTCGCTGCTGTTCGCCGCCGCTACCCGGCCGGCGCCAGGCACAGGCACGCGTAGTGGACCGTGAACAGGCGCCGGGCCAGGGGTGCGGCGAGGCGGTGAAGGGTCCTCCGCAGCGCCCACCTGCCTGTCGCTGACAGCCTGGCGACGGGCGTTCGGGCGAAGAACAGGTGAACGTCCAGCGGCAGCGGATCGTCCAGCTCGGCGACGATCGACAGGCCCGCGCTCGCGACGATCTCCCGGATGCCACGGCGGTCCAGCCGTTGCAGGTGGCCGACCTCGGCCGCGTGCTCGCGCTTGCCAGCCCGCCGCGCCGACCAGTTGGCCTCGAGCGGCACCTCCACGAACACCGCCCGGCAGGCCCGAGCCACCTCGCCGAGCAGCGCCGCCGGATCGGGGACGTGCTCGAGCACGTGGCAGAGCACGCCGAGCTCGTAGGCGCCGTCATCGGCGGGCAGGTGCAGCCCGTCGTAGCAGTCGATCGAGTCGATCTCCGGCCGCGCGCGCGCGATCTCGACGGCCGCCTCGGTGATCTCCACCCCCGCCAGCCGTCCGCCGAAGCCACGACGGCGCAGCTCGCTCAGCAGCGCGCCGTCGCCGCAGCCGACCTCGAGCGTGCTCGCCGGCGCCACGCGCGCGCGGGCACACAGCGCGATCACATGGTCGGCCTTGCCGACTGCCCCCAACGCCCGCCAGCGCGCGTACAGAGCCGCGTCGGCTCCCTCGCGCGAGTAGGCGTCGTCGTAGAAGCGCACGAGGGCGGCGGAGTCCTCCACAGCGGGGATTATCGTTGGCGCGATGACGGCGAAGCTCACGGCGTCGCTGCGCGACGCGCCGGCGACGGTGCCGGCGCTCGCGGCGCTCGGGTTGTTCGTCGTGTGGGCCGCCAGCCAGGCCGGCTACCCGGTCACCCACTGGGCTCCCGGCGGGCTGATCGTGCTGGCGCTGTTGGCGATCGCGCTAGGCGTGGTGCGCCTCAGGCTGACCGACCTCTCCGTGCCGGTGCGGATCACGCTGGCCGCGCTGGCCGCGTACACGGCGCTCAGCTTCCTGTCGATCCTGTGGGCGGCCGTGCCGGGGGACGCATGGGAAGGCGCGAACCGGACGCTCCTGTACCTGCTGGTGTTCGCGCTGTTCGCCTGCTGGCGCCAGCGGGGCGCCAGCGCGGCGCTGCTGCTGGGGTCGTGGACGCTCGCGCTGGTCGCGCTGGCGGCGTTCACGGCGCTGCACCTCGACGCTGCCGGGAGCGCGCAGCTTCAGAGCCGCCTGATCCACGGCGGACGTCTGGAATACCCGACCGGCTACGCCAACTCGAACGCGGCGCAGTGGCTCATGGCGTTCTGGCCGGCGGTGCTGCTGGCGCGCAGCGAGCGCCTGCCATGGGGCGTGCGCGGCCTGCTGGCAGGCGGGGCCGTGCTGCTGGCCGAGGTGGCGCTGCTCAGCCAGAGCCGTGGCTCGCTGTACGCCACGCCGGTGATGCTGGTCCTGGTGTTCGCATTGCTGCCCGGCCGCACGCGCACGTTCGCCCTGCTCGTACCGGTCGCTGCTGGAATCGGCGCGGCCGCTCCGGCGGTGCTGCGGGTGGGCGATCACCTGAAGAACGGAGCCGTGGTGCCCTCCGTGCTGCACGACGCGATCGCGGCGAGCTTCGCGGCGGCCGGCGCGGTCGGGCTGGTGGTGGCACTGGGCGCGGCCTCGGAGGCGAGGCACACGTTCTCCGAGGCCGTCGTCAGGCGGACACGCACCGGCCTTCGCGCACTTTCGATCGCCATGCTCGCGGCGCTGATCGTCGGCGGACTGGTGGCGTTTGGCAACCCGCTCACGCGGATCGAAAAAGGCTGGACCACCTTCAAGGGAGGTTACGCGGCCGACAGCACCACCGGCAGTCGCCTGATCAGCGGCCTGGGCAGCAACCGCTATGACTTCTACCGCGTTGCGCTCGACGAATTCCTGCACCATCCGCTCGTCGGGATCGGCGCGGACAACTTCCAGCAGCAGTACCTCGCCCACGGCCGCTCCGATGAGACCCCCCACTACCCGCACAGCATCGAGCTGCGCACGCTGGTGGACACGGGCCTGGTGGGTGCGCTGCTGGCGCTCGCTGGCCTCGCCGCGGCGCTGCTGGCTGCGGCGCGGGCTCTGCGACGGGCCGATCCGCTCGCCCGCTCGGTCACGGCCGCGGCGCTGGCCGGGTTCGCCTACTGGGTCGTCCACGGCTCCTTCGACTGGTTCTGGGAGTTCGCCGGGCTGGGAGCACCGGCGTTCGCGATGCTCGGCCTCGCCTGTGCGCTTGCGCCGGCGGCGCCGGTGCGGGAGTCGGCTTCCCCGCGGCCACGGATCGACCGAGGCCGAGGCGGCTCGCGCCTGCTCGTCGTCGCGGGCGTGCTGGCAGCGCTCGCCGTCGCGGTCTCGCTGGCGGCGCCGTGGCTGAGCCAGCTGGAGATAGAGAGCGCCGCGCGCATCTGGACGAAGGCTCCGAAGACGGCCTACGCCCGCCTCGAAGATGCCGCCCGCCTGAATCCGCTGAGCGACGAGGCGTATTCGGTCGCCGGCAGCATCGCGCTGCGCTACGGAGAACTCGTGCGCGCCGACCACGAGTTCTCACTGGCGCTCGCACGAGACCCCGGCGACGCGTATGCGACGCTCGAGCGGGGAGCCATCGCCTCGGCCAGGGGCGAACGCGTGGCGGCGCTGCGCCTGCTCGAGCGCGCCGTGCGGCTGAACCCCCGCGAAACGCTCACACGGCGGGCCCTGAATCTCGTGCGCGAAGGGCGTCGGGTGAACCTCGACGAGCTGGACCGCTCGATCCTCCTCAAAGCGCAGCAACTCGCGTGAATCGCTGAATCTATTCTTGCGAACGGAGCAGTACTGCCTCGACTCGGCAGCCAGCCTTCGCTAGCGTGTGGGTGAATACTCGTCGATTCGTCGATGCCGTGCACGTACCTTCAAGTGACGTTGCGGCTGGGGTCACGACGAAGAAAACGGCACGGACACGAGCAAGGTTTGCTCGAGCCAGAAAGGACTTATGGCACGGATGCATGCCAAGCGATCCCTAACCAGCATGACGGTCACGCTGCTGACGCTAGCGGTGTCGGTACTTGCTCCGGCGACGGCCGACGCTGGCTCGCTGCTCAGCGGCTACGGCGGACCGGGTGAGGGCAACCAGGTGATCCTCGGCTCTGCGCTGCTCAACACGCCCGGCGGTGGCGGCGGCTCGGCTGGAGGCAGCTCGACTGGCACCAGCTCGACCACGCCCGACACCGCAGGCGCCGGAGGCGCTAGCGGAGCGCCGGCCGGCTCGGAGGACCGCGGGCACGCCCCGAAGTCCGCAGGGACGGGCAAGCAGGACAACGGCGGGGCGGGAAAGGTGTCCGACAGCGACGCTCAGCCGTATGCACGCACATCCGAGCTGGTGGGCTCGCAGACGCTGGGACTCTCCAGCGGGGACCTCGTGGACGTGCTCCTTGCCCTGGGAGCGCTCATCCTCACGGGTGCGCTCACCAGGAGGCTGGCGCGCCAGCCCGGCTAGGGACTGCGCGCGATCTAAAGGCATGCGACACAGGACCCGAGTAGTCACTTAGGAGACGGGAAGGCCCCTGCTTCATGGACCGCGCGCAGATCACCCAGCAGACATCGACCACGCTCCCGTTCCGCGGCGAGCTGACGCGCGACGCGCCGGCGCCCAGAGCGCTGTCGCGGAGAGTCTTCAGGGGTCCCCTGCAGTGGGCGCTCGAGGGTCCTGGCTGGGGGGTCGTGCGGCCGGCTGTGGACCTCATCCTGCTGTGCGGGGCGGTCGCCATCGCCCTCGGCGGGGTGGGCGCCATGCTGCGCGTCTCGGCTGTTCGCGCTCCCCTGCTGGCGCTGCCACCGCTGGTCGTGCTGCTGTTCTATCTGCGCGGCCTCTATCGCACCCGCCTGCGTGTTCTGCTGCTCGACGGGATCGTCCCCGTCCTGAGCGGCGTCTCGGTAGCTGCGATGGCGGTCGCGACGCTCGGGATGCTCCTCAACGGGCAGGTGCCGAGCCAGGCCGACTGGTTGCGCGTGTGGCTGTTCTCGCTGCTCGGGGTGGGGATCGGACGCATCTTCCTGTCCTTCGCCCAGCGCTGGGCGCGGGCACGCCACCTCGTGGGCAAGTCGGTCCTGATCATGGGCGCGGGAGTCGTCGGCGCGCAGGTGGCGCGGCGCCTGGAATCGCATCCCGAGTACGGGCTCGTCCCGATCGGCTTCCTCGACGAGGACCCTCGCTCGATCGCCGAGGTCGGCGGGCGCGACGTGCCCGTGCTGGGCACCATCGACGACCTCGACGAGACGGTCGAGCGTACCGGCGTCAGGCACCTGATCGTCGCCTTCTCGTCGGTCGCCGACGCGCGCGTCAGCCGCCTGATCCAGCGCTGTCAGGAGCTGGGCGTGGACGTCTCGGTGGTACCGCGCATGTTCGACACGATCAACGATCGCGTCGGCTACGACACGGTCGGCGGGCTGCCGCTGCTGTCGTTCACCGCGGTCAACCCCAACGGATTGCAGTTCGCGATCAAGCACGCTGCCGACCGCGTCCTGGCGACGGTGCTGCTGGCCTGCCTCTCACCGGTGATGCTGTGCGCGGCGCTGGCCGTGCGCCTCAGCTCCCCGGGGCCGGTCCTGTTCTCTCAGCGCCGTGTCGGGCGCGACGGGAAGGTGTTCGACTTCTACAAGCTCCGCTCTATGCGCGTAGCGCCCGGGCGGATGGGGGACGGCGAGCAGATCACCAGCGCGCTGGACTTCCTGCTGGCCGGGGACATAGCTCCGGGAGGCGTCGAGGGCGAGGATCGCCGCACGGCCGTCGGGCGCTTCCTGCGCCGGACCTCGCTGGACGAGCTGCCCCAGCTGTTCAACGTGCTGCGCGGCGACATGAGCCTCGTCGGTCCCCGCCCCGAGCGCCCCGAGTTCGTGGAGCTGTTCAGGCAGGACATCATCCGCTACGGCGATCGTCACCGCGTCAAGTCGGGGATCACCGGCTGGGCGCAGGTGCACGGGTTGCGCGGGCAGACCTCGCTGGCCGAGCGCGTGGAGTGGGACAACTACTACATCGCCAACTGGTCGCTCGGGCTGGACCTGAAGATCCTGGCGATGACGCTCCTGGCGCCGTTCCGCGAGGCCGAGTGATCAGTTGCTGCGCTGGGCGGCCGCCGCCAGTCCAGACCAGTAGCGGTAGACCCTGACCCGCAGGCCGCCGGTGCCCAGCACGGCGGGCAGCGCGATCGAATACCGGTTGAAGCGGTTGAGCGTGAAGACCGCTTTGTAGCGCAGCACGCTCCCCTGGAAGGCTTCGAGCCCCATGAAGTCACCGACCGGCGCGGAGCCGCTGGCGACGGTTCGCCCGCGGCGGGCGCCCAGGCTGAGGGTCACCCCGGGTGGGCTGGCGAACGGCGAGGCGAACGCCCTCGAGAGCGCCCTGAACGCGGGCTTGCGCCCCCCGGCTGCGCTGAGCAGGCCGAAGTCCTGTGCGCCGGAGTTCTGCAGCTCGTAGACCACCTCCGCGGCTATGTAGGGCGTGTGTGCCAGCGAGTGCACGATGTCGGCGAGATCCGCGCCCTGCGTCGCGGCGGTGACGCAGGCTAGTTCTTCCTGAATCTTGTGCTTGGGATAGCAGCTGCTCCAGCCGAACTCGTCCAGCCACAGGGGGGTGGTGTCGCCGTTGGCGATCTGCACTTCGTGAATCGAGCGCAGCGAAGCGAGCACGAGGTTGTAGAAGTGCACCGACAGCCCGTTGTAGTAGCCCTTGATTCCCGCCGCGTACAGGGCGCGCAGGAAGGCCCCGTTGGAGCCGACCAGCGCACCGGCGAGCACCTGCACCTGCGGGTTGACGGCCTTGATCGCCGGGTAGGCGGCTCGCAGCAGGGCCGCGTAGCGTTGGGGTTTGTCCGGCCCGGCGAAGTAGAGTTCGTTGGCCTGGTCGGGCTCGCTCCAGACTTCGATGGCCGCCAGGCTCGTGCCATAGCGGGCCGCCAGGTAGGCGACGAACGCGGCATAGTCCGCAGGTTCGCGCGGCGGCCAGGCGTTCGCCGCGGTCTGTCTGCCGGAGGCGCAGCGGCGCAGCAGCGACGCCGGCGCAGAGGAGCTCCAGCACGGTGTGCCTTCCACGAGCATGATCACCTTCAGGTTGGCCGCGGCGGCGTCGTGGACGGCGGCGTCGAGCTGGGCGAGGGCATGCGGTTCCAGCTGGTTGGCGCCCAGCGGCTCGAGCTCGAACCAGGGGACGTCGATGCGCACGACCGTCGCGTGGAGCGCCCGAGCGGCGGCCACCGCGCGGCTTGTCGTGCTGGTGTCCGCGTCGGGAATGGTCACCCCCATCAGCGGCACGCTCGAGGACGCGCGCACCGCGTCAGCAGCCGCTGCCCGGGAGGCCGGGGCGGGCGAGCTCAGCAACAGGCCGAGCAACGCCGAGCCCGCAAGGACGGCGAGGGACGCGCGTATACGGGCGCGCATTCGAGCCCTCGGCACCGGCATCTCGCGAGCGTAACGGAAACATGTCCCTGGCCGGGCCGGTTCGGTTGTCGTAGGCTGCGTCAACTCATGTCTCCAACGTGGATCTGGCTGCAGATCGCGATCGTCGTGTTCGTGCTGATCGGGATGGTCGTGGCGATCACCAAGCTCGTGTGAGCGCGCACGTCCCTGATCTTCTTCATCGGCCGGGGCGCTCGGCAGCTGTAACAGCGGCCGGATCTCGACGGTGCGGCGGTACCTCAACGCCGCCGCGACCGCCACCGCCGCCACGGCGCCGGCTCCGGCAGCGCCACCTCGGGACGGGGCGGGATCTCGCGGCCGTCCAGGATCGCGCTCGGAACGGCTTGCGTCAGCCAGTCGCCGAGGGGCCCGAGCCCCGCCCGCTCCAGCTCGGGGAGGATGCTGGGCGCTCGCGTGAGCCGGTCGTGGGCGTCGGAGGCCACGTTGTGGACGATGCCCTCGCGCACGAGCTCGAGCGTGAAGCGGCGCACCTCCGCGCCGAAGGCGCCGACGAGCGAGCCGGCGGTGATCGATGTGAGGACTCCTTCGCGGGCGAGCGACCTCAGCAGATCCGGCTCGCGATGGAAGGCGGGACAGCGCTCGGGGTGGGCGAGCACGACGCGCTGCCCCCGGCCAAGGAGCTCGCGCAGAGTGGGTCCCAGCCCGGTCGCCGCCGCCGTGAACGGCGGCTCCACCAGGATCCACGGGCCTCCTCCCAGGTGCAGGCGCGAGAGCTCGGCGTCGTCCAGGTCGGCGATCCGCGTCATCGCGATCTCGGCGCCGGGGCGGATCTCGATCGACAGCCCCTCCGCGCGCACGCGTTCGCTGAGCTCCCCGACCAGGCGCGCGATCGTCTCGGCGTCGTTGCGATAGCGCCAGTTCACGTGCGGTGTGGCAACCAGCGTGCGCGTGCCGGCGCGGTGCGCCGCCCGCGCCAGCGCCAGCGAGTCCTCGATCGTCTGCGGGCCGTCGTCGATACCCGGGAGCACGTGGCAGTGCAGATCGATCACGTGCGCCCAACCATAACGCGGGGTTGTGGAGCTCGACCCTCCGGGTGGCTATCATCAGGCCGCGCTGTGGTGGCTCGCCCTCGTGGCTCGGGCACTCAAAAACGGACAAATGGAGGACGAGTTGTTCAAATCGATCGTGGTGGGCACCGACGGCTCGGACACGGCCGACCAGGCGGTGCGCCAGGCGGTCGACCTGGCCCGCGCCATCGGCGCCAAACTCGAGCTCGTGAGCGCATACGAGCCGGTGCCCGCGCAGCGCCTGAAGGAGGAACGGCGCGTCGCCCCCGAGGACGTGCAATGGGCGATAAGCCCGCAGGAGGACGTCGATGCCACCCTGGAGGCGGCCGCGGCGGTGGCTCGCGAGGCGGGTGTGCCCGTCGACGTGTATCCGCGCGCCGGCGATCCGGCCGACGCGATCCTCGACGTCGCCGAGGAGAGCGGCGCGGACGTGATCGTGGTCGGGAACAAGGGGATGACGGGGGCCAAGCGCTTCCTGCTGGGCTCGGTGCCCAACAAGGTCTCCCACCACGCTCCCTGCTCGGTGTTGATCATCCGCACCACGTGAGTCCGGCGCGCGGCGATGAGCGCCGGATCGGCGTCATGGCCCTCGCCCTGCACATCGGCCGCTGCTACGGAGGGGCGGAGCGGATCGCGTTCGAGTTCACCAGCAGGCTCGACCCGGAGCGCTTCAGGCGCTCGCTGTGCGTGATCGACCCTCCCATCGGGGGGCTGCGCGCGATCAACGAGCGGGACTTCGCCGAGCTCGAAGCGTCCGGTGTGGAGGTTCTGAAACTGGAGCGCCGCGCGCGGCTGTCACCGGCGCCGTGGGGGCGTCTGTACAGGCGCCTGGCCAGCGGGCGCCCTGCCGGCGGGCGCCTCACCGGCAGCGGGCGCCTGCCCGGCGGCTCGATCGACGTGCTGCACTCTCACATGCCGCGCGCCAGCGTTCCCGGGACGATCGTCGGGCGCCTGGCGCGCGTGCCCGTGATCGTCAACCACGAGCACGGTTGGGCCTTCGAGGGCAAGCCCGTGCGCCGCTTTCTCGATCGCAACGTCCTCGCGCGCGGCGGCGACGTCCTGCTCGCGGTCTCCGAGCGCGACCGCCGCAACATGATCGAGGTGGAGCGCATCGCGCCCGAGCGCATCGCGATCCTGCCAAACGGCATCGACTTCGCGCCTGCCGACGGCCGCGACGTTCGCGGCGAGCTCGGCCTCTCGCCCGACGTCGGGCTCGTGGGCGCGGTGGGACGGCTCTATCCCGAGAAGGGCTATGACGATCTGATCCGCGCGATCGCGCTGCTCAAGCGGGACTCCACCCGCCCGATCGTGTGTGTGATCGCGGGGTTCGGACCGCAGCGCGAGAGCCTCCAGGCGCTCATCGACGACCTCGGCGTCGCCGAGGAGGTGCGCCTGGTGGGGCGCCGCAACGACGTGCCAGACGTGATCCGTGCGCTCGACGTCGCGGTCCTGTCCTCGAAGCGCGAGGGCAGCCCGCTGGCCGTGATGGAGTACATGGCGGGCGCCGCGCCGATCGTCGCCACCGCCGTCGGCGGGGTGCCGGAGCTGATCGAGGACGGCGTGCACGGGCTGCTGGTCGCGCCGGGCGATCCCGGCGCGCTGGCGGGCGCGATCGGGAGACTGATCGAGGATCGCCCGCTGGCGGCGCGGCTGGGCGCGGCCGCGCACGAGCGTCAGCTGGCCAACTACGACCTCGACGCGGTCGTCCGGCGCCTGGAAGGGCTGTATGTCGAGCTGTATGAGCGCTCGCGCGGGGCGCGGGCGGGGCGCGGGGCGCGGTAGACGACCGGAGAGCTGTCAGCCGCCGCGCGCGGACGGCTCGATCAGAGCTCGAACAGCGGCAGCGTGCGCTGCACGATCGAGCGCCAGGAGTAGCGCTCCTCGGCCAGGCGGCGACCGCTCGCGCCGAGCTCGTCGGCGTGTTCGGGGTCGTTCAGCAGCGCGCCGATCGCGCCGGCCATGGCCTGGGGATCGGCCGGTACGACCACGCCCGCCCCGGACTGCTCGAGCACCTCGCGCAGGCCGGGAACGTCCACGGCGACGACCGCCCTGCCCACGGCCAGGTACTCCGCGAGCTTGGTGGGGCTCACGCCGAAGTGCCCGACGTGCTCGCGGCGGTGCGCCGCGAGTGCCACGGTGGCCGCGCACAGGTAGTCCATGACCTTCGCGCGGTCGCTGACGAAGCCGGTGATCAGAACGCGATCGTCGAGCCTCAGTGCGTGCACGTCGCGTTCGACCCGCTCGCGCTCGAGGCCGTCGCCGACCAGGATCAGGCGGGCGTCGGCACGATCACCGGCGACGAGCGCGAAGGCCGAGAGGATCGCGTCGAAGTCCACCCACGGCTGGAAGTGACCGCAGAAGACGACGTAGGCGCACGCGGGATCGAGCCCGGCACGCGCGATCGCCTCCGTGCGCGGGATCGGATGGAAGGCACCGATGTCCACGCCGTTGGGCAACGCCGCGATCCGCTCCGCCTTGGCCCGGAACTCGTGAACCAGCAGCTCCTTGATCTCGGGCGTGACCGCGACGATTCCGTTGGACAGACGACCCATCGCGATCGCGGTGAACCGCTTGACGTAGTCGACGGCCGGCGGTATCGGCAGCTCGTGGCCGCGACCGTAGGGAATGTCGTCGACCTGTGTGACCAGGCGATATCCCAGCAGTCGCACTGCCAGCATGATCGGAACGTTGCTCCACTTGTGGCGCACGTAGCACTTCTCGGCCGTGCGACGACGCCGGCACAGCACCGCCAGCGAGCGCAGGCTGAGGTCGAGGACGCGCTGCGCGCGGCCGCTCTCCAGGCCGTGCGCGCGGTGGTGGGTGACACCTGGCAGATGCGGATCGCAGCCGCGTGTGACGAGGTCCACGTGCAGGCCCTCGACGGCGAAGCACCGCGCCACTTCCACCGTGTGCGTGCGCGTCGCATCGGGCATCTCCAGGTCGACGTCGCAGATCATCACCAGTCCGTCGCGCGCCGTGGACGTACGTGGATCGTGGTTTGAGGTGAACCTCGCCATCGCCCTCGCTCAGGCGGCGTTCGGACGTGGCCATGGTTCTGCCAGGTCGAGCGTGCGCGCGCTCCCGCGCTCAGGCAGGTTCGCCTGACGAGCCTTGCGTCGCCGGGCCGCGAGCCTGGCGCTCATGCCGACACCCATGCCTCCCCACAGCCACAGTTGGGCGTTGTCCTGAATCGCCCCCGAGAACATGCTGTTGACGAAGATCATCACGAACAGCGAGATCAACGTGGCCGCCTCGAGCATGTCCCTGCCCTTGGTCGTGCGCCAGGCGGCGATCATTCGTGTGGCAAAGCCGACGACGATCGCCACGATCAGCACCGCGCCGAGCACGCCGAACTCCACGCTCATCTCCAGCAAGAGATTGTGCGGGTACAGTTTTTCCGGATTGAGCGCCGCGAACCCGCCGGTGCCCAGGCCCAGGAGCGGGTGCCGGGCGAAGGCCGAGAACGCTTGGGACCAGATTTCAGTTCGCCCGTTGGACGACAGTCCGTTGGCGGTGCCCAGCACGGTGGACACGGCCCGACCGATCGAGGAGCTCGGAAGCGCCAACGGCACGATGACCGTGGCCGCGAGCAGCGCGGCCCCCACCGCCAGCAGTCGTCGGCGTGCCCGCGCGCTCGTGCCTACGAGGCCGAGGATCACGATCAGTCCCACCGCGAACGCCACGACCGGACCTCGCGAGCCGGCCGCGAGCATCGCCGCGATCAGCAGTGGCAGCACGGCCACAGCGGCCATGCGTGCGTGCAGGCGACGCGCGGCGAGCACCGCGTAGACCGCGATGATCACTCCGTTGGCGCTTTCACGGCCCAGGTAGATCGGATACTGCTCGGCCGACAGCGAGAAGCGACTGTCGAACACCGCGTGGAGGTTGCCGCTGAGCAGCTTGAACATGAGCAGCAGCGCCGCCAGGGAGGCGACGGTGAGCGTGAGCGACAGCGCGAGCCGCAGATCCTGCCTGCGCGAGCCGACGAACACCGCGCCGCACATGAACGCCAGGTTGTCGGCCGTGTACAGCTGAACCTTCATGCTCCCGTAGGACTCAGCCGGCGAGGAGCCCAGCCGCAGGAGCATGACGCCGAGCAGCGTGAGCGACAGCAGGACGGGAGCCGACAGCAGGGCGCGCACCCCTGTGCCGTGCGTCCCCCGCATCAGCGCGAACACCACGGCAAGCCCGATCCAGGCGGCGAACAGACCGGTCACGCCGCCTTTCGGGAGGGGGTCTTCGCCGAGGATGGCGGTGAGGATCGTCGGCACGCCAGCCAGGGCGAGCGGGTAGGCCACGGACTTCCACGCGAGCCACACGACGACCACGGCGACCACGAGCGCGATCGCGACCGTCGGGCGCATGAGCACCGGCTGGAGCGCCAGCAGGCCCAGCGCCGAGACCGCCAGCAGCAGAAGCTGCGGGTGGCGGCTGGTCAGAGGTGCATAGCCGGGTCGCGCTTCACTGGATCGCCCTTCTTCGAAGGCAGCGGATAGTAGGACTCGACGAGCTGCTCCTCGAACACCACCAGCCCCGCGATCGGCGTGCGACTCTGGCGAAGGCTCGTGGCGGCCGCTTTGAGGTCGTTGGGCGTGGTCAGGGCGGCGCGCACCACCATCACGACCGCATCGGACAGCGACGCGAGGATGAGACCGTCGGCGAGGGTCGCGATCGGCGGCGAGTCGATCAGCACGATGTCGAACTGCGCTCGCATCTCGGCGCTGAGGGCTCGCATGCGACTCCCCGAGAGCAGGCTCGGAGGGTCGATCCGGGAGGGCTGCGTGGGCAGCAGCGAGAGCCCCGGCCGCAACGCGACGATCGCGTCGTCGAGCTCGATCGATCCCTCCAGCACCTCGGCCAAGCCCGCGTGAAGGCCCTGGCCCATGCGGCTGGAGAGCGTGCCCGCGCGCATGTCGCCGTCCACGATCAGCACGTTCTGGCCCCACCGCACGGCGGCGTCGGCCAGGCCTTCGACCGCCGAGGTCTTGCCCACCCGCGGATTTGAGCCGACGAACGTCACCATGCTGAATTCCTGGTTGCGCAGTGCGAACACCAGGTTGGTCTGCAGGATGCTGTATGCCTCCGCCAGCACGGGATCGCCAGGCTTGCGATTCTGCTTGAGCGGTATCGACGCGAGCACCGGGACGTCTCCCAGCACCGCCACGGCCTCCTCGGCGGACTTCACGCCCGGCCTCAGCACGTGTCGCAGCCACGCGATGCCCACGCCCAGCAGCAGGCCCAGCAGCAGCCCGACGAGCAGGTTCAGCGTCTTGCGCGGCTTGGTCGGGGTGGCGGATGCCGCGGGCGGCGCCGAGAGGCTGACGCTCGTTCCCTGGGCGAGGTCGTTGGCGACGAGCGTGGCGCTCTGGGCCACGAGCGCCTGCCGTGAGGCCTGCAGCGAGCTGATCTGCGCGGCGGTCGAGGGGGCGGCGGCGGTGGCCGAGGCCTGCAGGGCGGTGATGCGCGCGCTCACTTCCGCGATCGAGCTTTCGACCGCCTTCTGCTGCAGGGCCGTCGCGGTCGCGGCTTCGCTCTGCAGATTGGTCAGGAACTCCTCCGCGACTTCCCGACCGAGCGTCTGCGCCGCGTCCGGAGAGGAGCCGGTCGAGTGCAGCTCCACCAACGCCGTCTGCGGGAGGGCGTTGGCGCTCAGCCGCGATTCCAGCTTGGCCGTGCTCAGCCGTCCCCGGTCGACGTGGGTGCGGATCTCCTCCAGGAAGCCCGGCGAGACGAGCAGCGTCGCGTAGTTCTGCGCGAGTCCCTGATTGGCCGTCGTGGTGTCGCTGCTCCCCGTCTGGTC
This sequence comes from uncultured Solirubrobacteraceae bacterium, assembly GCA_963805745.1. GTDB lineage: Bacteria > Actinomycetota > Thermoleophilia > Solirubrobacterales > Solirubrobacteraceae > Palsa-744. Next base: position 773,971 of record CAWDVD010000002.1, on the reverse strand, counting down.
GGGGATGCTGACCTGAAGGATCGCGGTCGCTTCGTAGACCTTGCTGGCGCGCGCCGTGTACAGCGCGGCGAGCGCGACCATGACCACCACGGATGCGAGAATGCTGAAGCGCCCCTGCCAGAGGATCGGCGCGATCCGCTGCGCGTTCCTGGGCTCGAGCTGCTCATCCACCAACACCTGATGATGACAGACGCGACGGACGCCGAAGGCGGTTGAGGACACATGATCCAGGCGTCATCGCCACCCTCGAAGACGCACGATCGGCGCCCCGACGAGGCATCGGCAGGCGTCCTCCCATCCGGGTGTTCCCGGTCCTGCTCGTGAGGCTCACGCCGCGCCGCCGGGAGTCGAGCGCAGCCGCGCCGAGGCGCGACGCAGGAAGCGCCAGTAGAGCATGAAGTCCTCGCGTGTGGGCACGACCAGCCGGCGCAGCGGTATGCCGCTGACGCTGCGCAGCACGGCCACGGAAGAGACGCCGTAGATCGTGTAGGCGGCGACCGATGCCAGCGCGGCGCCGAGCACGCCGAGCGGCGGGATCAGCGCGAAGTCGAGCGCCACGATCGCCGCCGTGGCGAGGACCGCCAGCCGCGACGAGGTGCCGGGCAGGCCGCGCCCGCTGAGGTCGCTCTGCACCACTCCGCCCATGCCCAGGAACCAGATTCCGGGCAGCAGGACCAGCATCGGCAGCACGGCGGGATGGAAGCGCGTGCCGTATGCGAGCAGGATCACCACCGTGCCGAAGCCCGCGTTGGCGAGCACGCCGGCGCCGGCGAGGATGCCGTGGTGGCGCAGCGAGTCGGCGGTGGTGCTGTCCTGGCGCTCGTCGCCCTCGTAGCTGGAGACGATCGGCATGACGCTCTGCTGGAATGCCTGCGTGAGCTGCAGGACGAGCTCCGCGATCGTCTGCGCCACCACGTAGTAGCCGACCTGGGTCAGCGGGCGGAAGAACTGCAGGATCACGACGTCGATCCGCGCCATCGCCAGCTGGAAGACCGAGCCCACCTGCACCCGCGATCCGTAGCGGAGCATCGCGACCATCAGCCGGCGATCGAAGCGGGGGCGCCCGGAGGCGAGGATCGGCTTGCACGCGCCCAGGATCACGACCAGCGCGGCCGCGCCGGTGGCGATCAGTCCCGCCGCGACGCCCAGGCGCAGGATGCCAAGGAGCACGAGCACGGCGAGCACGTACACGAGCTTGGCCAGCACGCCCAGGGCATTGGAGCGGGCGAACAGGAGCATGCCCTGCAGCTGGCTGTTGGTGGTCCATTCGAGGAACACGAGCGGCACCAGCGCCCCGGCGAGGATCCACGTCAGACCGCCCTGGCCGTGACCGAACGCGTCTGCCAGCGCCCGGTGCGCGAGCCAGCTGGCGGGGATCACGATCACGGCGAGCGTCGCCGCCTGCACGAGCGCGTTGCCGAAGAGAGCCTCCGGGGCGCGGTCGCGACGGGAGGAGTAGTAGACGGTGGCCCACGGCACGCCGATGCCGAGCAGATACAGGCTCAGCGAGCTGATCGAGATCATCAGCGCGAGCAGCCCGCGGTTGGACGGGCCCAGCCAGCGAGCGAGCGCGATCGAGGCCGCGAAGCCGATCGCCGCGGCGGCGAGGTTGCCGAGGATGTTCAGAGTGACGGCGTGGGCCAGCAGATTGTTCGCGGGCCGCGCACCTGCTTCGCGCGCGCGGGCAGCGAGTCTGCGCATGGGGCCAAGGGTAACTCGGGCCGCGGCCGAGCCCTCCGGCGTGCGTCAGCCGCGCGGCCGAGCCGCGAGCGCTCGCAGGCGCCTGGACGTGGGGGAGACGCGCAGCAGGAAGCGCATCGGCCCATCGCCGTAGAAGACGCCGACCCGCGGCCAGTTCATGACGTCCTGGCGATGCACGCGAGTGAATCGCGGGAGCCCGGCCGCGGCCCCGTAACCGGCGGCGGCGCTCGCGGCGATCACCCTGGCATCGGTGTCCCCGTAGGGAAACGCGACGGAGTGGCAGCGGACGCCGAGGCCGTGTTCGCAGTCCTCTCGCGAGCCCGCGAGCTCGTCGCGCAGCTCGTCGTCGCCGAGTTGGGTCAGATGCGGGTGAGAGCGGGTGTGCGAGCCGATCTCCCAACCGCGCTCGCGCAGCCCGGCCAGCTCGGCCCACGACATCACCGCGAGCTCGTTCGCGTCGGGCCCGTCGAGATAGACGTCCACGCCGGGCCAGGATGCGAGCTGCCCGCCGCTCGCGAAGCGGGTGGGCACGAACACGGTTCCAGGCAGGCCGAGGCGCTCGAGGATCGGCAGCGCGAGCTCGAGGACGGAGCGATAGGCATCGTCGAAGCTCACGACCAGCGTCCTGCGCGCCGGCGGGTTGCGCGTAGCCTCGTGGAAGCCGGCGCCGCGATATCCGCGCCTCACCAGCGAGGCGAGCTGGCGCTCGAGCTCCGCCGGAGTGACAGAGATGTCCGAGGTCCAGCTCTCGCTGACGCCGTGGTAGCCGAGAACCAGGACGTCGCTCACCTTTCCATTCGTATCAGACGCGACGGCCTTCAGAGCAGCGTGTTGTCGAGCGTGGTGTAGGTGCCGGTGGTCGGTTCGAGGTTCATGAACACGCCTTCGGAGGGTTGGATGGTGTCGTGCTCTATGACGAAGCTCTCGCGCGTGTTCCCGCCGACATCGTCCGACGGCGAGACGTAGATGCCGGCCGCGGTGGTGTCCGTGATCGTGTTGCCGATCCAGTAGCTGGTCCCGGGGATCGAGTCATACTGGAACCAGGCGATGCCGATCGGACCGCCGCTGATCTGGTTGCCCTCGATCACGCTGTTGCGATAGCGCGCGGAGATGCCGTCGGCGGAGAAGTTCGTGATCGTGTTGTCGGTGACGGTTGCGTTGGCGACCTTGAGGTAGATGCCGTGCTTGCCGTAGGGGATCGCCGCGTCGAGCCCGGTGTTGGTGATCGTGTTGTGGGAGACGGTGAAGTCTTCGCCTTCGAGCAGCATGCCCGAGTTGCCGGCGTCGCTGATCGTGTTGTCGTCGATCGTCCACTGCGAGCCCATCGCGTTGAGCGGGAGGCTGTCCTCGCCGATCGAGCACCACTCCACGGTGATCCCCGCGCCGGTGCCCTGCAAATAGCTTTCGGGCCCGGTGATCGTGAGATGCTCGAACGCGAGGTAGTCATCGCCCTTGAACCACACGCCCAGCGGCAGGCTCGCCTCGCCCTGGCCGTAGGAGCCGAACACGATCGGGGCTCCGGCCGCGCCGGAGGCTTCGGGCATGAGGACGTCGTCGGAGAACGTCGCGCCGCCTTCGAACAGGACGCCGTCTCCAGGGGACAGCCTCGCGTCGTTGACGCGTTTGACGGTGCGCCAGGCCGAGCTCGGGCTCGTGCCCGAGTTGGAGTCCGAGCCGGTCGGGGAGACGTAGTAGGTCGTTCCCGTGATGCTCAGCAGCGGAGCTTCGCCGGCGGGAACTTCGGCGACGGCTTCACCGGGCGCGGTGGGCGATGGGCTCGCGGGGGTTTCGGGCGCACCGGGTGGAGTTGGCGAAGGAGCGGAGGGGGGCCGGCGGAGCGGCGGGTGCGGGGCGCGCGATCCGGTGCTGGAGGCCGTCGCGTGCCTGCTCCTCCTGCGGGTGGCCTTGCACGCCCGGCGTCTGGCGCGGACGCACCTGGCGGCCCTGGCGGGGTGGCGCCTGCTCGTGTGAGCGTCCGCCGCGGAGGCGGCGGAAGCTGCTGGCGTGGGCAGCGTCACGGCCAGCAGGGCGATGAGCAGGAGTCGGCGGGCGCCCAGCGGCTGCACGATCTTGTGCATGACTCGTGTCTCGGTCGCGCACGCGGTGTCCTTGCCCGCTCGCGGTGCTACTGGACGAAAGATGCCGGGCGCCGAGAACGCGAGGTGTGGACGGAGATCGAGCCGACCCATTTCGTGCGTCTGTCGGCAATCGCCGGCGCGCCCTTGACTTCTGCACGGTGGGTCTAGAAACCGCGATCGGCGGGGACGAGCAGCTCGTCGTAGACGCCGATCAGGCGATCGATCATTCCCGCTCTCGTGAAGCGCTCGCCCAGTCGAGCCCTGGCCGAGTCGCCCATGCCGATCGCGCGTGCGGGATCGTCGAGCAGCCCGATCAGCGCGCGCGCGAGGGCGTCCCGGTCCCCCGGCGCCGTCAGCAGGCCCTGCTTACCGTCGATGACCGCCTCGCCGATCCCACCGACGTCGCTGGCCACGATCGGCAGGCCCACGGCCATCGCCTCGAGGATCGCGTACGGGAAGGACTCGGCCAGCGAGGGGTGCACGAACATCCGCGATCCCCGCAGCACCTCGAGCGGCTGTTCGCAGCCGCCGAGGAAGTGCACGGCCTGCTCCACACCCCGTGAGCGCGCCCGCGCGCGCAGCGCGCCCTCATCGGGGCCCTCGCCCCAGATCGCGACCTGGAGCCGGGGATGCTCCACCAGGACCGTTGGCAGCGCATCGAGGAGGGTCTCCAGCCCCTTGCCCGGCCGCAACTGCGTCAGCGCGCACAGGACCGGTCCCCGCCGCGCGAGATCCAGCATCCGCGGGTCGGTGGGGCCGTCGCCGGCCGGCTCGATGCCGTTGTGGATGACCCTGACGCGATCGGCGGGACCCACGCCGCAGGCCAGTCTTCCCTCGGCCTCGCACACGCACACCACGCGACTGGCCAGCGGCGCCAGGGCGCGCTCGATCTCGCGATAGGCGCGACGTTCGAGCTCGCGCGAGAAGTGCCCGGCGAACGCATAGCCGTGGGGCGTGTACAGGACGGGGGTCCGCGGATGCGCGAGGCGCCCCAGCCGGGCGATCGCCCCCGCCTTGGAGCTGTGTGCGTGGATCAGGTCGGGGCTCACGCCGCGCACGATCGCCGTGAATCTCGCGAGCGCCGCCAGGTCGGCGCGGGGAGCGACCGCTCGGCGCAGCTCGAGTCGCCTGTGCGGGTGGGTGCGTGGCAGCGCCCGCGGCAGCTCGGGTCCACAGAGGATGACCTCGTGCCCCCGTTCGGCGAGCCCGGCCGTCAGATCCGCGAGATGGCGTCCGACGCCGCCGTCGAACGGCTGGTGGACGAGCAGGACCCGGGTCACGCCGGCGGATGCCCGCGGCTCACCGGCGAGAGCTCGGAGTCGAGGACTTGATCGAGTGCTTGCTCGGCATGGCGCTGGGAGTACAGCGGACGCAGCGCGTGGTCGCGACCGGGGATGATATGGAGCGTCAGGTTGGGCCAGCGCTCGGCCTGTCGAAGCCGTCCCTGGCGCTCGAGCTCTTCGTGCAGCGGCTCGCCCTCGGAGAAGACCATGTGCAGGCGCTTGCCGGCGTCGCTCAGCGTGTCGAGGGCGAGCGCGAGCTCGTCGTTCTCGCGCGGGCGCCGGCGCCCGGCGAGCGCCTTTCCCAGGAGCGAGCGCGGGGTGTGGCGCACGACCGCCGCGATTCGCGCCGGGCGCACATAGCCGCCCGCGATCAGCCGCCAGGAGGATGGCAGCAGCAGCCCCCTGCGGACGTTGCGCAGCGTCGCCTGCCAGGCGTGCCAGAAGAACGTACGCGGATTGACCATGAAGGCAGCCACCACGCGCTCGTCGCACAGGGCGCCGTGAAACGACCAGAACGCGCCCGAGCAGTGGCCGACGAGCACGAACCGGTGCACGTCGCAGCGGCGCTCGAGCTCGTCGAGCGCCGTGCGCGTCTGCTCGAGCAGCTCCGGAACGTAGAGCTCGGCCAGGTCGCCGAAGCGCTCGCCATCGCCGTCGGCATCGCCGAGACCGTCGAAGTCGAGCCGCAGCGTGGGCACCCCTCGCGCCGCCCACCGGCGTGCCGTGCGCACCCACATCCGGTTCGGGCCGATGCGGCGGATCGCGCCGGCGTTGAGCAGCACCGCGCCGATGTCCGCTCTCGGCGTCTGCACGGGCTCGGCCAGCACGCCGAACATCAGGCCGAACGGCTGCTCGACGGTCACCGGCGTCTCCGAGATGCGCACGCCCGCCACCGTCAGCTCGACGCTGTCGCGCGCCTCGACGGAGCTCCGCTTCGACGGAGCCGCCCGCCCGGGGGCCGCCCGCGGGCCGACCGGCGATTGGCGCTTGCCGACCCGGCTCGCCGAATCCAGCCACGACTCGACCTGCGCAAACACCCCGGTTGGCGATCTCGCCTCCTGGGGCTCGGCCATCATCGCGCCGTAGCCGCCGCCGGGGCCGATCGTGACGGCGACGCCGGCCTCCCGCAGATGGCGCTCGAGGGCATCGTCGACCGCGATTCCGTCTCGCTCCAGCAGGAGGGCGCGGCGGTCCTCGCGGTCGGGGAGCGAGAGCTTCGCCAGGTCCAGCTCCTGCAGGGCACGTGTCGTCTCGGCGCTGAGGAGGAAGCCCCCGGCGCTCACGCAGTCCTCCGCAGGCACGGAGCGCTGGAGGTCGGGCGAGCTGCGGTACTTCGAGGCTTCCATCTTCCCGAACGCGCGCAGCTCGCGAACGAACGCCGATCCCCGGGAGGGGACCGCCCACAGCACGAGCTCGTCGATCGGGGTGTCCTGCGCCACGGCGCGGCAGAGCAGCAGGCCGCCCAGGCCGATGCCGATCGCGGCGGTTCTGCGGCAGCCGGTCGTGGTGCCCAGCCAGGCGCCGGCGGCGGCGATGGCTGCGGTCCAGCTCTCCAGCAGTCCCGGGTCCTCAGGCGATCCTCCGCTGTCGCCGGTGCCCGGCAGATCGACCCGCAGCGCCGGGTATCCGGACGTGGCGAGATGCTCGGCCCAATCGCGCCGGCTGCGGTAGGAGCAGATGTCATCCCACCCGAACGGCGGGCAGATCAGGACAGCGGTGTCGCGCTGTTCATGGGCGGCGGGCACGTGCAGCATGCCGAACACCGGATCGGCGCCGTCGGCGTTCAGATACAAGGCCCGGATGGGCGGCGACGAGCTCGTGGCATGCGCGGTGGAGGCATCGGGGACGTGCCGGCGCGCCCGCTGCCGGCGCCTGCCTCGGACCGGTTTCGTCGGGTCCGGGCTGCGCCTGGCGCGGCCGATCAGCTCCGCGTCGTCGGTCAACGGGATCAGGTTCACGATGTACCGACCATTTGTTGCTTCATCGGTCCGTCCAGTCACTTGCTCAAGCACGGCCTGCGGTCACTCTCGCATGTCACACTCAGCTCGATGAGCGCGTCCGCCGCACCACCGCTGGACTCGGGCAACAGGGGACGCTGGGCGGGGGCGTTCGCACGGGTCTGCCGCCGGCGCTCGGTGGTGCTCGGCTACCACGGCGTCGCGGAGTCGCGACTGCGCGACGACACGAGCCTCCTGCAGGTCTCGCCGCGGCGCTTTCGCTCCCAGCTGGAGCTGCTGCTGGCCGCGGGATTCAGCTTCGTGACGCTGGCGGAGCTGGCCCGCCGCGCGCGCGGGGGCGTCCCCGAGCCGGGTCTGGCCGCGGTCACGTTCGACGACGGCATGCGCAACAACCATTCGGTCGCGCTGCCGATACTCCAGGAGTACGGGATCCCGGCCACCGTGTACGTCACGATCGGCTTCCTCGGCGGCGTGAGCCCGTGGATCGGATCGCGCGCGCACGGCGCGATGATGCGGGAGCCGGAGCTGTGCGAGCTGGCGGCAGCCGGTTGGGAGCTCGGCGCGCACACGATGACCCACGCCGATCTCTCGACCCTGGACTATGACGCCTGCCGCAGGGAGATCGAGGACAGCCGGGACGCGCTCGAAAGGATCGCGGGCGTGGAGGTGCAGACGTTCGCGTATCCGTTCGGTCGCTACGGACCGGCGGCCGTCGCCGCGGTCCGCGACTGCGGCCTGCTGGCGGCCGTGACGACAGGCTCGGGCAGTTGGGAGCCCTACGAGATGACGCGGGCTATGATCGGCGCCATCGACCCGCTGCCCGTGGTGCTGCTCAAGCTGACCGACCGCTACGAGCCGCTTCTGGCCTCGGCCCCGATGCGGACGGCCCGCCACGCGAGCAAACGCGCGCGCGCCCTGGCCGGGTCGTGGGCGAGATGAGCAGCGCCGTGGTCGAGAAGGTCAGGCTCGCGCTGCGCAGCGACGGCCTCGGCGGCACCGTGCGCCGGGTAGCCAGGCGTGGGGGAGCCTACCTCGCGCTGTCCGAGAGCCATATCTGGTTCGCGCTCGATCTGAGCGCCGAGCGGCCGAGGCCGCCGCTGGCGCCGGAGCTGACGCTGGTGCGCGCCGAGAAGCAGGACCTGCGCCTGCTCGAGCAGCTGAGGACGCTCCTTCCGGGCGAGGCTCGCGCGAGGATCGACGCCGGGAACGAGCTCTGGCTCGTGCTCGACGGCGACCACCTGCTGTTCAGCAGCTGGCTCTTTCGCGGCCAGACCCCCGTCATGGCGGCGCCCGGCGGTCAGCTCCCCCTGCCCAGCGACATCGTGTGCATGGAGGACAGCGAAGCCGCGCCGGCGGCGCGTGGCAGGGGCATCGGGGCGGCGGCATTGGCGGCGGTGGCCGATGGGCCAGCTGCCGAGGGCAAGCACTGGGTGATCACGAAGATCACCCCCGATAACAAGTCCTCGCAGCGCCTCGCGGAGAAGGTGGGCTTCGAAGCGGTCGCGCTGATGCGATTCAGGCGCAGGGGACCGCGCTCGCGCACGTGGCTGGAGCCGCTGGACGCCCCGGGTGCGAGCTCGTTCGTGGAGCGCGTCGGCCCCGGCCTGATCGACGGTCGGGCCTCGCGCTGAGCAGCGCGCCGATGCTGGCCACCGAGCTCATCACGGAGCTGTCCAAGCTCGACTCGCTGGAGGCCGAGTGGGACGAGCTGGCGGTCGCGGGCCAGCTTCCGCTCATGGCTCCCGCGTGTGTCAGGGCGTGGTGGCGGAGTCTCGCCGCGCCGACCGCCGAGCCGCGCGTGCTCGTGGTGAGGGACGACCGGCTGCTCGTCGGCCTCGCGCCGTTCTATGTGGATCCTGGCGCGCGCGGCGGGCGACGGGGACTGCGCCTGCCCGGCATCGAGCTCGGAGGCCGGCTGGCGCCGCTGGCTGCGCCGGGCCAGCGGCAGGGGGTGGAGCGAGCGCTCGCCCAAGCGCTCGCCGAGCGCGAGCTGTGCTCGCGCTTCGTGGCGCTCGAGGGCATGCCCGTCGCCTCGGATTGGGCGCAGGCGCTGCGCGAGGCGTGGCCGGGGCGGCCTCCGGCGAGCCGCCGCTATCAGACGGCCGGCTGCCCCACAGTGTCGCTGCGGGCGGGCTCGTTCGATGCCTGGCTGGGCGCCAAGAGCTCCAACTTTCGCCGCGAGATGCGCCGGCTGCGCCGGCAGTTCCAGACCGCGGGGGGCACCACGCGCTCGAGCACGTTGGAGACGCTCGGCGCGGACGTCGAGGTGTTCGTGCGGCTGCACGACTCGCGCTGGGAAGATCGCGGCAGCTCCAGGCTGCAGGATCTCGGCGCCGGCCTGCCGGCGGTGCTCAACGACATCGGCTGGGCGCTGCTCGAGTACGACGGCCGCTTTCGCCTGCGCGTGTGCGAGGTCGAAGGTGAGGCGATCTCCGCGCAGCTGTTCCTGGCCGCCGGCGGGCGCGTCCTGTACATCAACGGGGGGTGGGACGAGCGCTTCGCGAAGTTCAAGCCGTCGATGCTCGGCATCCTCGCGGTGATCGAGGAGGCTTTCGAGCGCGGCGAGGATCGCGTCGACCTGGGACTCGGCGAACAGCACTACAAGCAGCGTTTCGCGGACGGCAACGACCCCGTGGCCTGGACCATCCTCATGCCGACGGGCGCGCGGATGGCACTCACGATGCTCGAGACGGCGCCGATGCGCGGCCGGGCGAGGCTGCTGGAGGTGCTCAGGCGGCGACTGTCGGAGCAGCAGATGGGCAGGCTCAGTCGGGCGTGGCGCAGATTGGGTGGCTGAGGGCGAGAGCGCCGGGAATGTCTCCGCTGCTGCCGTGACGCTAACGTCCCGGCAATGCAGGAGGTGATCCCGGGCGTGTTCCACTGGACGGCTCCCCATCCGAGAATCCAAGTCGAGGTGTCCTCCTACTGGCTGGACGAGTCAGGGGTGCTGTTCGACCCGCTTGTGCCCGTGGCGGAGGGCATGCAGTGGTTCGCCGATCGCGCGGTCGCGCCCACGGCGATCCTCCTGTCCAACCGCCACCACTACCGCGAGTCCGGGCGCTTCGCCGAGCGCTTCGGCTGCGCGGTGCACTGCAATCGCGCGGGCCTGCACGAGTTCTCCCACGGCGAGGTCGTCCAGGGCTTCGACGTCGGCGACGAGCTCCCGGGGGGCGTGGTGGCGTGCGAGCTCGGCGCGATCTGTCCCGACGAGACCGCCCTGCACGTGCCCGGCAAGCGCGCGCTGGTGATCGCCGACGGCGTGGTGCGCGGTGGCCCGCATGGACAGCAGGGGCCGCTCGGCTTCGTCCCCGACTCGCTGATGGACGACCCGCCCGCCACCAAGCGCGGGCTGCTGGGGGCGTGCGCGCGCCTGCTGGCGGAGCTCGACTTCGACCATCTGCTGCTCGCCCACGGCGGTCCGGTGATCGGCGACGGACGCGAGCTCCTGCGGGACCTCGTGGACAGCGGCGGGCGCACCGCCTTCGAGATGTAGAGCAGGGGGTGTGGTGACCGGTGGCGGGGGGTTTATCGAAGAGGTGCGCCAGCGCGTCTCCCAAGAGCTCATCGCTCCAGGCCGAACGCGCGCTCGGCCTCGTCGGCGACGTGGCGGGCGATCGCCAGCGAGGATGTGGCGGCCGGTGAAGGCGCGTTGCGCACGTGCAGGGCGCGCTCGGTCCTGGAGAAGACGAAGTCGTCGACGAGGCGGCCGTCGCGGGCGAGCGCCTGCGCGCGCACGCCGGCGAACGCCGGGCGCACGTCGCGCACCCGCAGCTCGGGCACGTAGCGTGCGGCGGCGCGCACGAACGCAGAGCGCAGCGCCGCGTGGCGAAGCTCGGTGGCGCCGGTGCTCCACCAGCGAGCGAGCATGCGCCACGTGCCGGGCCAGCCGAGCGTGTCGAGCAGATCCCTGCGGCGCACCGTCGCCAGGCTGTACGCGTCGCGAGCGCCGGCCATCAGCGCGGTCGGCCCGATCAGGACCTCGCCGTCGATGTGCCTGGTCAGATGGACGCCCAGGAACGGCAGGGACGGATCGGGCACCGGGTATATGAGCGAGCGCACCAGATGGCGGCGCTCGGGCACCAGGCGCAGGTAGGCGCCGCGAAACGGCACGATCCGCGGGTCGGGGTCGGCGCCGGCGGCGACCGCCAGGCGATCGGCCCACGCGCCGGCGCAGAAGACCGCGTGCGCGGCCTCGGTGGCGCCGTGCGAATGGGCCAGCCGCAGCGAGCGCCCGGCGACGCTGACCGCCTCGATCCGGCAGCCGGTGGCGAGGGCGCCGCCCGCGTCGAGGATGTCCTGGGCGTAGGAGCGCGCCACCGCCGGGAAGTCGACGATGCCCGTATCCGGCGAGTGCAGGCCGGCGATGCCGCGCGCGTGAGGCTCGATCTCACGGATGCCGGCGGCGTCGATCCGGCGCAGGCCGGGCACCCCGTTGGCCCTGCCTCGGCGCTCGAGCTCCTCCAGCCTGTCGAGCTCGGAGGAGTCCGTCGCGACGATCACCTTCCCGCAGCGCTCGCTCGCGATCCCGCGCCGCTCGCAGTACGCGTACAGCTCTCGCGCCCCCTCCACGCACAGGCGCGCCTTCAGCGAGCCGGGCAGGTAGTACACGCCAGCGTGGATCACGCCCGAGTTGTGAGCCGTCTGATGGGTGCCGATCTCCGCCTCGCGCTCGAGCACGCACACCGACGCGTTCGGGTTGCGCCGGACCAGCTCGCGCGCGACCGCCAGGCCCACGATCCCACCTCCCACGATCGCCACGTCGCAGCGCTCGGGCGCCTGGGGGGGCTGTTGCGCGACGGTGCTCGACACGGGTCCAGGTTACGGGGCCACCGCGCCTGCGTCTCGGGCCGCTGTCGTATGCGCCGCAGGCCAGCGCCCGCGGCGAACAGTCGAGCCCCGACCCGTACAGTCTTGACAAACCATCGGACCTGGATTATCTTCCCGCGCCTACGAGCCCGGCAACCTCCGGACACGGCGGGATTTCGGCACGGATGATGGAGCATCGCGCAAACGGATGAGGGGGCGTTGGGGATGAGATCTCGCAAGTCGGCAAGGACCGGGGGCAGGACGGTGCGCGAAGCGTTGATTGGCAGGATGTCGATGCTGGCCCTGCTGGGAGGGCTCGTCGCGATCGGTGCGTCGCTGACGTTCGCGCAGGCCGCGCAAGCCAAGGCACCCGCGTACCGCACGGCGCTTCGATCCGACGGCGCCGTCCGTTCGCTGCTTGCCAGCGGGCAGATCACCGGAACGGTCACGGTTGCGACGAGCAAAGTCGCGCTCCCGGGCGTCGAGGTGTGCGCATTTCCGGGCGTCGAAGAACTGGGCGAGGAATTCGGCGAATTGTGCACGGTCACCAACGTCGATGGGGAATACGCCGTGTCTGGGCTGCCCGCAGGGGAATACACCGTCAAGTTCTACGCTTTCCTCGGCAACTACGTCACTCAGTACTACGACGACAAGGCGTGGTTCACCGAAGCGACCAAGGTGCCGGTGACCGAAGGCGGCGTGGTCGCTGGGATCGATGCCGCGATGAAGTCCGGCGGGGAGATCGCCGGAACGGTGACAGCCGCGGGGGGCGGTGGGGCGCTCGAAGGCATCAAGGTGTGTGCGGCTCTGAGCGGCGACGAATTCGTCGTGCAGTGTACGAGCACGAACGCGAACGGGGAATACACGATCTCGAAACAGGCCGAAGGGGAATACGTAGTCGAGTTCTACTCCCCATCCGGCAGCTACGCCACTCAGTACTACGACGACAAGGCGTCGTTCGATGAAGCGACCAAGGTGCCGGTCACGAAGGACGAAGTGACTCCACCGATCAACGCCGAGATGGTGGCGGGCGGGCAGATCAGCGGGATGGTGACGGCCGCCGGGAGCGGCACCCCGGTCGAAGACATCAAGGTGTGCGCGAACAAGGGCGTCGTGCCCGTGCAGTGCGCGATCACGAACTCAAGCGGGGAATACACGATCTTGAGGCTGGCCGAAGGCGAATACGTGGTGGAGTTCTACGCTCCCTCCGGCGGCTACGCCACCCAGTATTACGATGACAAGTCCTCGCCATTGACCGCGACGAAGGTGCCGGTGAAGGAGGGGCAGGTGACCTCCGGGATCGATGCTTCGATGGCGTCGGGTGGGCAGATCGGCGGGGAAGTGACGGCCGCCGCGAGCGGGGAAGCGCTCGAAGACATCAACGTCTGCGCGATCGAGAGGGGTGGCGAATTCGTCGTCGAGTGCGCGAGCACGAGCTCGAGCGGGGAATACGCGATCCCGAGGCTGCCCGCGGGGGCATACACCGTCGAGTTCTCGTCTTTGTCTGACAGCTACGCCACCCAGTACTACTACGACACCTCCTCGCTGGTTGAGGCCAAAAAGGTGCTGGTGCTCGACGGGAGCACGACGTCGGGCATCGACGCCGCGATGCAGCAGACTGGTGAAGCCGCCACCAAGCCCGTGAACATCGAAGCGCCGCAGGTCTCTGGAACGGCGGCGGTCGGCGCGACGCTGTCGTGCACGACGGGGTCGTGGTCGGGGAGTCCGGTGCAGACGTTCAGCTACCAATGGTGGCGCGAAGGCACCGCGATCACGGGTGCCATCGCCAGCAGCTACAAGGTCCAGAGCGTCGACCAAGGGCATGCGCTGGTATGCGAAGTCACCGCCAGCAACGAAGCGGGCGAAACCGGCGCGCAGAGCGCGCCGGTGGACATCCCCCCCGAAGCGACGCCCGCAAACACACAGACGGGCTCGACCGGCGGCTCGACCGGCGGCTCGGGCTCCGTCAGCGTACAGAGCTTCGTCGCCCGCAAGAGCGCGAGTGCTGTGGTCAGCGTGACGGGGCCGATCACGACCAAGTCGGGTGCGGTGTTCGTGCCGTTGCACTGCTCGGCGACGACAGGGGATTGCCCGGCGGCGACGATTCAGCTGACGGTCGTCGAGGAGGTGCGGGGCGGCCAGGTGACGGCGGTCATGGCGGCTCACAAGGGCAAGACCACGAAGCGCACGGTCGTCATCGCGCAGGTCAGTGTCACGCTGAGCGCCGGCCAGAGCGACACGGTCAAGGTCGCGCTGAACTCACCGGGCAAGAAGCTGCTTGCCAAGCACACCAAGCTTGCTGCCCGGATCGAGGTCGAGGTCGAAGACACGAGCCTGAAGACGCAGGACGTCACCATCGCCCAGCCGGCCAAGAAGAAACAGACGAAGCACTAGCCAGCAGGAAGGGGCTGGTCAACGGAGCCAGGACCGCCGGGCGCGGTTGCGGCGGCCGCGTCGAGGAGGCCGGCGCCGTACAGGCTTTCGTCGCCGCCGCCTCCCAGCTCGCGCGCGGTGGCCTTCAGGCGCGCGGTGATCTGAGCTGGTGTGGGGTGGCGTCCGAGCACGCCGCTGGCGATGACCAGCGCGGCGGTCGCCGCCACGTGGGGCGTGGCCATCGACGTGCCTTCATAGCCGGAGGGCAGGCCGAACTTGGTGAACGAGCTGCCCGTGAACGTCACCTGGTAGATGTCCCGGCCGGGCGGCTTTTCAGGGAAGCAGTTGGGGTCGCCGGGCAGGTTCGCGTCGGCGCCGCCTCCGGGCGCCACGAGCGTGAGCCTGGGGCCGAAGTTGGAGTAGTCGGCCAGGCAGCCGTGTTCGGTGGTCGCCCCGACGGCGACCACGCCCGGCGCGCGCGCCGGGTAGTCGACCGCGCGGCTTCCCTCGTTGCCGGCGGCGGCCACCACGAGCACGCCACGGCGGTGGGCGTAGCGGAGCGCCTGCATCAGCTCCGGGATGTCGGCGGCGGTCACTTCGGGGGAGAACTCGAGGCTGAGGTTGATCACCTGGGCGTGGTGGTTGACGGCGAAGTCCACGCCTTCGGCGATCGTGGACGCTTCGCCTTCGCCCTGGCCGTCGAGCACGCGCACGGGCATGATGCGGGCTGCGAACGCCAGGCCGGTCAGGCCGTAGCGGTTGTCGGTCGCCTCGGCGATGGTCGCGGCGACGAACGTCCCGTGGCCGTTGCGATCGTTGGGGTAAGGGTCTTTGGCGACGAAGTCATAGCCTTTGACGAACGTGTAGCGGCTGAAGTCGGGCGAGCGGCGGAAGGGGCCGCGGTTGGCGTAGGCGACGCCGGTGTCGAGCACCGCGACGATCACTCCGCTCCCGCCGGGCGCCCCGTCGGCGGCGACGTTGGCCCAGGCTTCGGGCGCGTTCACGCCGAACTGGCCGACGAAGTTCCACTGCAGTTCCCGCCAGTCCCCGGGTTCGTGGCCGCTGCCTTCGTCGTTGGGGATCAGTTCGCCGGCGACGTGCGCACGGTAGTCGGGCACGGCCCACTCCACGCCGTGCTGCGCGCGCAGGCGGCGAAGCGCGCTCGCCACGCTCACGCCGGGCGCCAGGTGAAGCAGCCGGGCGTGGGCGCTCACCTGTCCGCTGGTGGCGCTCACGCGGGCGGCGATCGCCGCCGTCGGTGCGGTCGCGGCGGCGTAGCCGACGACCACCTCGTTGGAGGCGTACGCGCTGTCAGCGGCGGCACGGGCGGCCGGCACGGACACGCCGAGCGCCGCCGAGGCGGCGCACAGCGCCAGGAGGATCGAGATCCGGCGCGAGGATCGGCGGAGCGATGGGCGGTCGGCGGGGGAGATGTGTGGCGTTTGGGTCATGATGGGCTGCACGGGGGTAAGCGGGGCAGGCACTGTCGCAGACTCCCCGGTTGAGATCGATGAGCGAACGCTTCTTCCCACGCGAGGACTACTTCATGCGCCTGGCGCTGCGCGAGGCCGAGCGTGCGTTGGAACACGGGGACGTGCCGATTGGCGCGGTGCTCGTGCGTGACGGCGAGGTCGTCGCCGCCGCCCACAACGAGCGCGAGCTGCGCCAGGACCCCACCGCGCACGCCGAGCTCATCGCCCTGCGCGAGGCCGCGCGGGTCGCCGGCAGCTGGCGCGTGCTCGACACGGTCGTGTACGTCACGCTCGAGCCCTGCGCCATGTGCGCCGGAGCGATCGTGCTCGCGAGAGTGTCGCGCGTGGTCTACGGCGCGAGCGATCCCAAGGCGGGGGCGTGCGGGAGCGTGCTGGACGTGCTCGGCGAGCCCCGGCTGAACCATCGCCCGGACGTCGCCGGCGGCCTGCTCGCGCAGGAGTGCGGAGAGCTGCTCAGCGGGTTCTTCGCGTCGCGGCGATAGACGCGGTTGCGGTTGGGGAGGGCGCGCGCCGGATGCCGCCCGCGCCCTCCGCGCCCATGCATTAGCCTGTCCCGCAGTCGCCCAGGAGGGGTGGCAGAGCGGTTGAATGCGGCGGTCTCGAAAACCGTTTCGGGGGAGATTCCTCCGACGAGGGTTCGAATCCCTCCCCCTCCGTTATCTTGTGTATCAGGAGATAACGGATATGTCTCGGGAGATCGTGAACAGTTCAGGTGGGGATGGTAGTCGCGGCTGGGTCGAGGGTGAGAGCGCGGATGAGCTGACGGATGACACGGGCAGATCGATAGGGTGGTGACTGAGCTGATGGGAAGGGCACGGCTCGTAGCGTCCCGTATCCTGGCCGCCGGAGCCCTGTGCGCGCTCCTCACGCTCTTCTGGCTAGCGCCGCAGCCGGCCGGCGCGCAGGGCAGCCAGCGGGTCGCTGTTTCGCCGCTGCCCGCCTCCGACTACTCTGTGCGCCCCGTGTGCGCCCCGCCCGCGCCCGGGCACGCGAGCTGCCTGGCGCTGGAACTGGTGGCCCAGACGCCGGCGGCGCGGGCTCACAGCCATCCGCTGGGAATGACGCGCAGCGTTCCGATCAGGGCCGGTGAGGCCGCGGAAGTCTGCAGACCGCCGATCGCCGCGGAAGGCTGCTGGGGCCTGCGCCCCCAGGACCTGCACAGCGCCTACGGGCTGCCCGCGAGGGCCCCGTCGCAGCAGACGATCGCGCTCGTCGACGCCTACGACGACCCCACCGCGGAAAAGGACCTGAAGGTCTATGACAACGAATTCGAACTGCCCGCGTGCACGCATGCCAACGGATGCTTCACCAAGATCAACCAGCAGGGAAAGCGCAAGCCCCTTCCCGAAGCGAACGACGAAGCGGCCGTCGAGATCTCGCTCGACATCGAGATCGCCCATGCCACATGCCAGAACTGCCACATCATGCTCGTGGAGGCCGAATCGCTCGAATACAAGAATCTCGAAGCGGCCGAGAATCAGGCCGTGCTGGAGGGAGCCACGGAGATCTCGAATTCCTGGTACGGCGATGAGCCGCCCACAGACAGCGCCGCCTTCGATCATCCGGGCATCGTGATCACCGCCGCCGCCGGTGACTACGGCTACCTCAACTGGGGCTTCTCCGGAGAAGCCGCGCCGGAAGAAATCGAACGGGGCGCCGTCAACTACCCGGCCTCCTCGCCGCACGTGGTCGCCGTGGGCGGCACGCGACTGGAACTGAACAGCCCCGCCAACACCTGGGAGCGCGAGACCGTCTGGAACGGGTACGGCGCCACCGGCAGCGGCTGCAGCGCACGGTTCGCTGCTCCGCCATGGCAACTGGAACTACCCGACTGGTCGATCGTCGGCTGTGGCTCCAGTCGGGCGGTCGCCGACGTCGCGGCCGACGCGGACCCATACACGGGGGTCGCCGTCTACGACTCCACCCCCGACGCCGAAGGCAACGTGCTGTACTGGCGCACGGTCGGCGGCACGAGCCTCGCCTCGCCGCTGATCGCCGCCACCTTCGCGCTCGCGGGGGGAGCCCGTGGCGTCGAATATCCCGCCAGGACCCTGTATGAAGGCGAGGCGAGGCTCCCCGCGTCGCTGCACGACGTCGAATCCGGCTCAGACGGCGAATGCACCAAGCGCGTCACCCCCGAAGGGCTCTCGGGCTGCACCGTGCCCGAAGAGGCGGCCAGCTGCTCCGGCCAGGCCAGCTGCGTGGCCGGCCCCGGCTACGACGGCCCCTCCGGGGTGGGGACCCCTGACGGGATCGGCGCGTTCGAACCAAGGACGACGCAGACGGTCACGTTCACCTCGCCCGCACCGAGCTCGGCGACCGTCGAAGGCCCCGTCTACGCGGCGGTCGCGTCGTCTTCCTCGGGACTCGTCGTGTCGCTGTCCTCGGCGACCCCCGCGGTGTGCTCTGTCGTGGGATCGACGGTCAGCTTCACCGGCGTCGGAACTTGCACGATCGAAGGCGACCAGGTCGGCGATTCCGAATACTACCCGGCGCAGGCACAGCAGTCCTTCGCGGTGGGCAAGAAAACGCAGTTGATCGAATTCACCTCGCTCGCACCGGGCTCGGCGACTGTCGATGGCCCTGCCTATCCGGTGGCGGCGACGGTTCCCTCGGGGCTGGTCGTGTCCTTCTCCTCGGCAACGCCCGCCGTGTGCTCCGTCACGTACGCGACAGTCAGCTTCACCGGGGTGGGAACGTGCACGATCGACGCCGACCAGGCGGGCAACTCCAGATATGAAGCGGCGCCCCAGGCGCAGCAGTCCTTCCCCGTGGCCTCCGCGCCGGCCTCCTCCACGCTCTCGTTCACGTCCTCGCTCACTCCCGCGCTGACCCCGGCGCCCGGGAGCGCCTTCAGCCTGGCCGGCGAGCCCAGCATCAACCGCAGGACCGGGGCGATCACCTTCACGGCGTCGGTCTCCGATCCCGGCACGCTCAGCTGGCTGCTCACCTTCGAGAACGGACGCTTCGGGGCGTTTCAGAGCGGCGGGAGGTGCGCGGCGCGGCAGATCAGGCTCGATGGCAGCTGCCGCGCGGCGCGGATCGTGTTCGGCAGGGGCGACGTGGCGGTGGCGATCGCAGGCACCGTGAGCTTCACGGTCAAGCCGAGTGCATCTGCGGCGAAGGCGCTCGGGAAGGCCCTCGGGAAGGGGCGGGGCCTATCCGTCACGGCGACCCTGACGTTCCGCTCATCGCTGGGCGGTAGCCCCGTCCTGCATACCCGGTCGCTCACCGACAGGCTGCAGAAGCCAGACAGGAAGGGCAGGAGCTAGCCGGTCAATGTTGGGTACCGAAGGTGTTGCTGGTGTTGATCTCAATCGCCTGTGCGCCCGTGGCAACTTCCGAGGCGGTCATGGTGGTCTTGTATTCTTTTTTGTGCGCCACCGTCTCGAGTTCCTGTTCACCGACTCCCGCGCTGAACACCGACGCGCTCGTGCTGCTCATCACGTCGACATCTCCGGTCGTCTCCCCACGGGCCCCGCCCTTTAGCGTGTATTCTTCATCGGCGCACGTGAACGTCATGATCGGGTCCTGGAAGAATTCCGTGTCGACCTCCTGCTTTTCTTCTTCGATGAAGACTTCCAGCGGATCCGTCTCGATCGTTCCCGCTGTCACCCCCGCGCTGGCGCATTCGCTGCTTCCCAGCTTGCAGCCTTTGTAGGTCACCGTCTCCTTGCCCGTTTTCTGCCCCGTCATTTCGCCTGCGGATTCGCTCGTCGTGCATTCGAGCGTCCCCAGGGTCGTAATTTCAAACCGGGCCACGCCGCCCGTGCCCGTGAACCGATCGCTTCCCTTTTCGAACTTCCCCTTCGGCATCCCCTTCTTTTCATCGCCGGTCGTGCATGTCGCGTTGGAGTAGTAGCCATCCTTCTTGGGGAAGCATTCGACGGGGCTCGGATACCATTCGTACTTTCCCTTCGTGTCGCTGCCTTTGTTCTTCGGATCGGGCTGCAGGCACCGGCCTTCTTCGCCTTTTCCACCCTTTTCGTAGTAGCCGTCCTTCGTGGCCTCGCATTTGCCAGACTCCAGCGAGCCCGGTGCGTCGCCGAAGCGGGTGCCGAAACGCGTCCCTGTCAGCTGCGCCAGATCGGGTTTCGTGCTTTCGGTGATCGTGACGGTGATGCACGGCGGCGGCGGTGTTTCGCTGTACACCGCCGTGGGACTGGAGATGGGTTCCCAGGTGCCAGCCGGGTTGTCCCACCAGATCGACTTCCCGCCGCCCAGTTCACAGTCCTTGAATTCAACCTTCGCAAAGCTGCTCCCCGTGCCGCGATAGACATCGACGTAGTCGCTGGTGCCTTTCGCCAGCAGGCTGCCGCCGGGATCGGCGCCATACGGCCCGACCGTGACCGTGCCGATACCGTCGCTGGCGATGGCCGACAGGTGGCCGTCGGTGGCTTCGGCCGGTTTTGTTTCTTCCGTCGTGCCACCGGACGCGCTCGTGAGCAACGTCGTGAACGTCTGGTCTGCGCCGTGGCTCGTGCCACCGCCGTTGGTCGCCGAGATGCGGAAGTGATACGTCGTGTCCGCTTTCAGTTCCCCGAGCGACGCCGAGACCGCCACCGGGCTGGCGCCCGACCCCGGCAGCGAGGAGCACGCGATGCTTTTCCCGTAGGACGTCGTCGTGCCGTATTCGAACTTGCATGTGCTGACCGCTTCTTCGTTGGGGTTGACCGTCGCATTCAACGTCGCCACGGTCGGCTTCACTTCCGACGCGGACCCCGTCGTGACCGTCGGACCGGTCACGAACACCCACGCCGCGCCGACGGAGCTGTTGTCCGCAGGCCCGCCGACGAGCGCGGTGTCGGCGCTTTCAGAGAGCGCGACGCTGTAACCGAACTCGCCTTCCCCGCTCTCTTTGGCGCCCGTGAGTTTTTCGCCCTGCGCGATCCATTCACCGTTTTCGCGGGTGTACGCCCACGCCGCGCCGCCGTGAAGGTTTTCGTTTGGGCCGCCGACCAGCGCTGTGTCGCCGTCGGAGGAGAGCGCCACGCTCGTGCCGAACAGGCCGACGTCGGCCGCTTCACCGGTGAATTCCTCGCCCTGCGGGCTCCACGTCGAGCCCGAGCGCGTGAACGCCTGAGCTGCTCCGGAGTGGCCGTTTCTGGCGACCCCGCCGACCAGCGCGGTGTCGCCGTCAGCGGACAGCGCCACGCTGTCGCCATACTCGTCTTCGAACTCGGCCTGTTTCGTCCAGGTCGAGCCCGAGTGAGCGAACGCCCAGAAGCCCCCCTCGTTGAACGGGCCCGGAGGGGGGCCACCCACGAGCGCGGTCTCTCCGTCGGCGGACAGCGCCACGCTCGTCCCCCAGTCGGTTGCGCTGTCCGGCGTTGGGCATGTCGTCTGCCCGGAGGCGAATTCCTGTTCCTGCTTCCATTTGGAGCCGGAGTTCGTGAACGCCCACGCGGCGCCCACGCAGTCATAGTCCGTCGGTGCCCCCACCAGTGCCGTGGTGCCGTCGGAGGACAGTGCCACGCTCGCGCCGAACGAGCCGGGGTCGACCTCGCCTTTGGCGAGGATCTTCGCCTGCTCGGTCCAGGTCGAGCCCGAGCGCGTGAACACCCACGCCGCGCCGACGTCGCCGTCATCGCCCTCGCCGCCGATCAGCGCGGTGTCGCCGTCCGAGGACAGCGCCACGCTGGAGCCGAACCGGCCTTCGCCGATCTCCTCTGCGCCGCCGGTCAGCTTTTCGCCCTGCTGGGTCCAGGTCGAGCCCGAGCGCGTGAACACCCACGCCGCGCCGGCCTGGCCGTTGTCGGCGGGACCGCCGATCAGCGCCGTGTGGCCGTTCGCGGACAGCGCCACGCTGTAGCCGAAGCTGCCGTCGCCGCCCTCTTTGCCGCCGGTGAGCTTTTCGCCCTGCTGCAGGAGCGGGTCGATCCGCAGCGGGTAGCGCGCGCCGCTCGCGTCGACGCGCAGCAGGATCCGTCCGCGCCGCAGCTGGAGCCAGCTGTGCAGCGCGTGTCCCCGCGCGTCGCTCGCGGACAGGCCCGTGTAGCGCAGCACCGTCTTCTCCGCGCGGGTCAGCGTGATGCTCTGCCCGCCCGCGACCACTGCTGCCTGCGCGTTGCCGGACAGCGCGATCGACAGCGTCAACGGCCCGTGCGCATGCCCGGCGGGCGCTCTGGGGACGGTGAAGCCCTGCTCCAGGCCGGCCGGCCCGTTCGAGTACCACTCGCTGAGGTCCGGGTGCACGTAGAGCACACGGCTTCCATGGAGGACCGGTGCGACGCCGTCGAGTGTCCGCAGCGAGGACCCGTAGCCGATGCCACGCACGCTCAAGCCCAGCCGCGTCGTTCCCGAGCTCGCGAGCACGCCGGAGCCGGTGAAGCTGCTGCTCAGGTGCTGTGCAGGGCTCGCCGCCTGAAAGCCGCCCGCCGAGGCGCTGATCCGGTAGGCCGCGCTATCGCCACCCAGCGCCGCGGACACGGGCTCCTGTGCCGCCGGGGGAAGACTGAGAAGGCCCTCGCGTGAGATGCGCTGTGAGCCGGGGAGGCCGCTGGCGCGCACAGCCGCGGGTGCCGCGGAGCGCCCGGCCAAGCTCTCGTGCAGTGCCGTCCCGAGTGCCAGTGACAGTGCCGCGAGAGCGAGCAGTACGCGCCACGGAAGCACCCCTCGGCCCCCGAGCGCCACGCCGCCGCTCGAAGCGGTCTGCGAGTCACCAGCCGCCCCAGGCATCATGCTCGCCTCATCGAACGTGCTCACGGCGCCACCCCATCTCAGATTTGCGGACAGATCCAGCTGCAGGCTGCGAAACAGACGATACAGACATCATGATGCCACGAGCTTCGCGTGTGTCTGTGAGACGGCGCACGCAGGCGCCCGCCCGCCTATTTCTGCGGCGGGGGGTTCGTGTCGATCTCCGTTGCCTGTGTGCCCGTGAGAACGTAGGAGGCGGCCATCGTGGTTTTGTATTCTTTTCCGTCCGCCACGACATCCAGGTCCTGTTCGCCGACCCCGGCGTTGAACACCGATTCGCTCGTGCTGCTCATCACGTTGCGGTCCCCTTTCGTTTCTCCACGGGCGCCACCCTTCAGCGTGTATTCTTCATCCCCGCAGCGGAACGTCATGACGGGGATGGGGTCCTCGTAGAATTCCGTGTAGACGTCTTTTTCTTTTCCTTCTTCTTCTATGAAGATTTCGAGCGGAGATGTCTGGATCGCGTTCGTCGTCTCACCCGTGCTGGCGCATTCGCTGCTCCCCAGCTTGCAGCCTCGGTATGTCACCGTTTCCCTACCCGTTTTCTGCCCCGTCATTTCACCCACGGATTCGCTCGTTTTGCATTCCAGCGTCCCCAGGGTGGTGATTTCAAACCTGGCCACGCCGCCCGCGCCCGTGAAAGTGCCGCTCGCTTTTTCAAACTTGCCCTTCGGCTTCCCCTTCTTTTCATCGCGCGTGCGGCATTCGCCTTCTTTGTAATCGCCATCCTTCTCCGGGAAGCATTCATCCGGGTTCGCATACCATTCGAATTTGCCCTTGGGCAGGCCTTTCTTCAGGTCCTCCGTCTGGCATTGGCCTTCTCCGTACTCCCCGTCCTTCGCGGCCTCGCATTTACCGTACTCCAGCGCGGCGGGGGCGTCGCCGAAGCGGGTGCCGAAACGCGTCCCCGTCAGCTGCGCGAGATCGGGTTTCGTACTTTCGGTGATCGTGACCGTGATGCACGGCGGCGACCCTTCGCTGTACACCGCGGTCGGACCGAGGATCGGTTCCCAGGTGCCAGTCGGGTTGTCCCACCAGATCGACTTCCCGCCGCCGAGTTCACAGTCCTTGAATTCAACCTTCGAGAAGGTGCTGCCGGCAGCGTGGTAGGTGTCGACGTAGTCGCTCGTGCCTTTCGCCAGCAGGCTGCCACCGGGATCGGAGCCGTAGGGCCCGACCGTGATCGTGCCTTTGCCGCCGCTTGCCGTCGACGTCAGCTCGCCATCTTTGGCTTCGGCCGGTTTTTCTTCTTTGGCGGTGGCCGACACGCTCGTCAGCAACGTCGTGAACGTCGCATCCGCGCCCGTGTTCGTGCCCGCCGCGTTGGTCGCAGAGACGCGGAAGTGATAGGTCGTATCCGCGGTCAGGCCACTCAGCGAGGCCGACACCGTCACCGGCGTCCCGCCCGAGCCCGGCAAGGACGAGCACGGCATGGTTTTCCCGTAAGCGATCGTCGTTCCGTATTCGAACTCGCAGGCCGTCACGTTTTCTTCGTCGGGGTTCACCGTCGCGCTCAACGTCGCCACTTTCGGTGTCACTTCCGACGCGGATCCGGCCGTGACCGTCGGGCCGCTCACGAACACCCACGCGGCACCGAGTTCGGCGCTGTCGTACGGCCCGCCGACAAGCGCGGTGTTGCCCTCGGCGGACAGCGCCACGCCGTGCCCGAACCGGCCTTCGCCGCTCTCCCCGGATCCCGTGAGCTTCGAGCCCTGCTGGCTCCACGTTTCGCCCGAGCGCGTGAACGCCCACGCAGCGCCGAGCTTGCCATCGTCCGAGCCGCCGCCGATCAGGGCGATGTTGCCTTCGGCGGACAGCGCGACGCTGTCCCCGAAGTCCCCTTCGCCGCTCTCACCGGATCCCGTGAGCTTCGGTCCCTGCTGGCTCCACGTTTCGCCCGAGCGCGTGAACACCCACGCCGCCCCGACGTTCGTGTTGTCGTCCTGGCCACCGACCAAGGCGGTGTCGCCGTTGGCGGACAGCGCCAGGCTGGTGCCGAAGTAGCTGTTTTCGCCGAGCTCGCCCGTGCCCGTGAACTTCGCGCCCTGCTGGGTCCATTTCGTGCCCGAGCGCGTGAACACGTACACCGAGCCGATTTCGCCCCCGAACGGGGGGACCGATTCGACGGGGGCGCCAATGATCGCGGTGTCGCCGTCTTCAGAGAGCGCCACGCTTTCGCCGAAGTTGCCTTCGCCGAGCTGCCCGGCGCCGGTGAGCTTCTTGCCCTGCTGCGCCCATTTTTCGCCTGAGCGCGTGAACACCCAGGCAGCACCGAGCTCGCCTTCGTTCTCGGGACCGCCGATCAGCGCGGTGTTGCCGTCGCTGGAGAGCGCCACGCTGAAGCCGAAGTAGACGCCACTGGGTGACGCTTCCTCTTCGCTGCCGGTCAGCTTTTCCCCCTGCTGCGTCCAGGTGGAGCCCGAGCGCGTGAACACCCACGCGGCGCCGAGGAAGCTGTGGTCTTTCTTTCCACCGATCAACGCGGTATCGCCGTTTGCGGACAGCGCCACGCTGGTGCCGAATTCGCCGGTTTCGTCCTCGCCGGCCCCTGTCAGCTTTTCTCCCTGCTGCGTCCAGGTGGAGCCCGAGCGGGTGAACACCCATGCGGCACCGATGCGGCCGTTGTCCCAGGGGGCGCCGACCAGCGCGGTGTTGCCGTTCGCGGACAGGGCGACGCTGTAGCCGAGCTCGCCTTTTCCGGTCTCACCGCTGCCGGTGAGCTTTCCGCCCTGCTGCACGAGCGGGTCGATCCGCAGCGGGTAGCGCGCGCCGACCGCGTCGACACGCAGCAGCAGCCGCCCGCCGGCAAGCGCGAGCCAGCTGTGCAGGAGTCGTCCGCGCGCGTCCGTGGCGGACAGGCCCGTGTAGCGCAACACCGTCCTGCCCGCGTGGCTCAGGATGATGCTGCGCCCGCCCTGCGCCAGCGAGGCTTGCGCGTTGCCCGCGAGCGCGATCGAGATAGTCAGCGGGCCGGCCGCACGGCCGGCGGGCGCCCGTGCGATCGTGAAGCCCTGCTCGAGGCCGAGCGGACCGTTGGCATACCACTCGCTCACGTCGGGGTGGGCGTAGAGGACACGATCCCCGTCAGCTTGCGGCGCGACGCTGCCGAGCGCCGTCAGCGCGGAGCCGTAGCCCACGCCGCGCAGGCTGAGTCCCAGCCGCGTGGCGCCGGTGGCCACAGACACCCCGGAGCTCGTGAAGCTGCTGCTCAGGTGCTGCGCCGGGCTGGACGCCGTGAAACCTGCCGCAGCCGCGCTCACCCGGTAGGCCGGGCTGTCTGCCCCCAACGCCTCCGACACCGGCCCCCGCGCCGCCGGCGGGAGGCTCAGAAGGCCCTGCTGTGAGAGGCCGTGCGAGCGCACAGCCACCGGCGTCGCCGAGCGCCGGCCGTTCAAGCTCGCATACAGCGCGGCCCCGAGCGCCAGCGACAGCAGAGCCGCGGCCAAGAGCGCACGCAGCGGCAGCAGCGCTCTCGCTCCAAGCGCCACCCCATCGCTTGCCGAAGTTCTCGGCGCTGTCTGAGCGGAAGACACCTCCCCCGCACAGCTACCACAAGGCAGACCCACTGTCAAGGAGACAGAGGCGTTGCCGAGGCTGCAGCCGCATCATGATCGCCACCGGCGCCTGGACCCCGCCATCGCCGTCAGGGGGCGATCGCATCGGCGCGCGCTACCGGCAGCGCCTGGGCGCGCGCGAGCACCGGCGCGGCGCCGAGCGAGCTGAACGTCGCGGTCGCCTCGCCGAGGAGCGGCGCGGCGTCGCCGTTTCGCTGCCGGTCGATCAGCCACGCGGCGAGGTCGGTCTGGACGCGGGCGAGCCAGTAGGGGTAGCCGAGCGAGCGGAAGCCGTCGAGCGCGGCGGCCAGGTCCGCCTCGACCTCGTCGTGGTGGCCTGCGGCGGCGGCGGTGAGCGCGCGGCCGCGGGCGAGCTGGGTGCGCAGGTAGGGAGGGATGTGGCCGGGAGGCTGGTCGGAGAGCAGTGCGAGCAGCTCGCCGGCGGTGTCCGTGCGACCGAGCTCGAGCGCGGCCTCGAGCGTGTCCGGCCAGGCGTTGCGCACGGCGTCGTGGGATGCGCCGAGTGTCTCGATCGCCTGAGCGAGCATGCCGCTGCCACGCTCGAGCGCCTCCTCGGCGCGACCCTCGGCCAGGTGCACCCGGATCGCCAACGAGGTGTGGATCGCGCGAAGCTCGTCGTCGTCGCCTCGTTCCCACGCGGACATCCGTTCGAAGCTCGCCCGGGCGCGGTCGGGCTGCCCCCGCAGCGTGTGCACGATCGCCAGGGGCGAATGCAGGAACTCCGCGCCCGGGCGATCCGCGAAGTCCTCCAGCAGCTCGCCCGCCAGGCGCTCGAGCTCCTCCCAGCGCCCCGCGAACACGTACAGGTACACGAGGTTGCCCGCCGCGACGCTCTCCAGGAAGCGGTCGCCGTGGCGGCGCGCCAGCGCCAGCGTCGCCGCGTAGTGCTCGGCCGCCTCCGGCAGATCCCACTGCACGCCCAGGTTGCCGCTGTTGCCGCGGGCGAGCATCAGCTCCGCCGCGAGGTCGTGGCGCTCGGCGATCTCCACAGCCGCCGCCAGCAGGGCGCGCGCCTCCTCGATCAGGCTCGCCTGCAGGCAGATGAGGCCCTTGTCCATCAGCGCCCCGCTCAGGACCGCGGGGAGATCCAGCTCCTGGGCGATGCGCAGCGCCCTCTCCAGCGGCTGGCCGGCCTGCTCGTAGTGGCCGGCGAACAGCAGCGCATGGCCCAGGACCGCGTGCAGCAGGCCAACCTCGGCGTCCACCTCCTCGGCGCCCAGGATCTGCAGGGCGGGGGTGATCCGCTCGATCGCCTCCTCGTTGCGCCCCAGCCGGCTCAGCGCGCGGCCGATCAGGCCGGCCACCAGCGCGGCCTCGTGCTCGCGCCCGGCTGCCAGATGCGCGGCGGCCACCGCGTCGAACAGCTCCAGCGCCGCCTCCAATCGCCCTGCCTGCAGCGCCATCTCCCCAGCCGCCCGGGTCAGCTCCGTCTGTTCGCCCTCCTCGACGGCGAGCTCGCTCGCCGTCCGGTACGCGCGCTCGGCCGAGTCGGGCGCTCCGACGCCAGCCGCGCGCTGGGCCGCGCGACGCAGCGCCGCGATCGTCTCGGTCCGCAGCTCCGGTGCGTCCGCATCGTTCTGCGCGGCTCGGTAGGCGTCGAGGTAGTGGGAGGCGATCACCTCGGCGATGTCCTCGCCGTCGTTGGGGAACGCGCGGCGCAGGTGCTCGGCGGTGGCGCGGTGGCGCGGCTTTCGCTCGCGGCGCGAGAGCATCTCGTAGGCCACCGTGCGCAGCAGGCCCTGCACGAACGCGTACTGGCCGCTGTCCGGTGAGAGCGGATCGGCGCGGATCATCAGCACCTGCTTGCGCACCAGCGCCGCCAGGACCGCGTCGAGCTGATCCTCGGGCACGTCGCCGAGCGCGGCGGCCGCCGAGCGCGGGAATGCCCCGCCCAGCACCGACATCGCCTTCACCAGTCCACGCTCGGCCGGCTCGAGCGCGTCGAGTCGCGCCGCCAGCAGGGAGCCCAGGCTCGCCGGAACGTCGAGGTCGCCGAGCTCGCCGCTCAGCCCCAGCCGCCCGTCGTGCTCCCCGAGCACGCCGCGGTTGGCCAGTGCGCGGATCGTCTCGATCGCGAACAGCGGCACACCCTCCGCCCGCTCGATGATCTGCGCGCGCGCCTGCTCGGGCAGGCTGTCGACGAGCGCGTCGAGCAGCTCGCCCATCGCACCGTCGTCGAGCGGCTCGAGCGCCATCACCGTCGCGCCGCGGCGTCCAGCCGGCCACGGCCACCCTTCGCGAGGAGCAGCGAAATCCGGTCGTGCGAGCGTCAGTATGAAGATAGGGCTCGCCGCCGACCAGTCCAGCAGGTGCTCGATGAAATCGAGCAGCCCCTCGTCCGCCCACTGCAGGTCCTCGAACACCAGCACCACCGGCAGATGCTCGGCCAGACGCTCGAGGAACATCCGCCAACCCGCGAACAGCTCCGCGCGACCCAACCCCGGCTCAGCCACGGCCAGCAGCGCGCCCAGGCGCGGCGCGAGGAACTCGCGATCGGCCGGATCGATCACCCACCGCTCGAGCCCCGCCGCGAGCTTTGCCGCGACATCCTCCGCCGAGGCCTCCTCCGCGATCCCCAGCCGCTGGCGGACCATCTCCGCCAGCGCCCAGTACGCCACCCCATCCCCATAAGACAGGCACCGCCCCGAATGCCACAGGACCGTCTCCGCGAGCCCGTCGGCGTACTTGTCGAACTCCCACCGCAACCGCGTCTTGCCGACCCCGGCTGTACCCGACACCGCCACCAGACGCGCCGCCCGCCGCTCGAGTGCGCCGTGGAACAGCTCCTTGAGCAGGCGCAGGTCGGCATCGCGCCCCACCAGCCGCGCCTCGAGCCCCTGCTCACGCTGGGCTCCGCCGACGCCGGCGACCACCCGCAGCGCGCGCCACAGGTGCAGCGGCTCCGCCTTGCCTTTCACCGCGTGCTCGCCCGCGTCCTCGTAGGCGATCGCAGCCGCGGTGACCTCCTGCGTCACCTTGTCCACGAACACCGTCCCCGGCGCAGCTGCCGACTGCGCCCTGGACGCGGTGTTCACACGATCGCCGACCACCAACCCTTCACCGGGATTGGCCATCGAGGCGACCCGCCCGGTGACGACGCCGGCGCGTGCGCGCAGATCCGGCGCCCCGACGTCCTCGCCGAAGACCACCACCGCGTCCACCAGCTCGAGCCCCGCACGCACCGCCCGCTCCGCGTCGTCCTCACGCGCCACCGGGGCTCCCCACACGGCCATCACCGCATCCCCGATGAACTTCTCGATCGTGCCTCCGTAACGAGCGACGATCGTGCGCGCCGACTCGAAGTAACGCCCGAGCAGCTCGCGCATGTCCTCCGCATCGCGCGACTCCGACAGCGAGGTGTAGCCGACCAGGTCGACGAACAGCACCGACACCAGCCGCAGCTCCGGCACCATCGGCGTCTCGAGCGTCGCGACGGCTCGCGGCGCGGCGGCGGGGCCGGCCGCGAGCGGCGTCCCGCACTCGCCGCAGAACTTCTGGTCGGGACCGTGCTGCGCCCCACAGGCTGGACAGCACGGCACCAGCGCCGTTCCGCACTCCATGCAGAACTTCGCGCCCTCTGCGACCTCAGCCTGACACGCCGGGCAGACCACTCACGCTCCTAACAATGGAAAAACCACAGCCTAGCTGCGCTATGGCGAGACTCCCTCCGCACGCACGCAAGCGCACCGGTATACGCTGCGAGCCATGGATCGCGAACAGGTGCTCCAGAGGTGAGCGGCGCCAGCGCAGCGCCATCTCGCACCGGCGGCGTGAGCGCTCCCGATCCCGAGCGACTCGGC
The DNA here is from genome assembly GCA_963805745.1 of uncultured Solirubrobacteraceae bacterium. GTDB lineage: Bacteria > Actinomycetota > Thermoleophilia > Solirubrobacterales > Solirubrobacteraceae > Palsa-744. The sequence goes on along the minus strand of CAWDVD010000002.1, from coordinate 744,205 downwards.
GGGCTGGCATGGACACGGCGGACCGGCGGGAACCTCTCCTGGGGAGAGCGCCGACGCCTGCTTGCCGCGATCGCGCTCGGCCAGTGGGAGAACGCGCTGGGGCGCGCCAAGCTTGCCCTGGGGCGGCTCCCGGCAGGGGCCGCGGCGGTCGACGTGAAGACGTTCGAGCCGCCCGACTCGCAGCTCGCGCGAGAAGCCGAGCAGGCGTGCGCGGAGCAGCCGGCGGCGATCGTCGGTCACTCCCACCGGACATGGCTGTTCGGCCGAGCCCTGGCGGTCCTCGACGGGGTCGAGCTCGACGATGAGCTCTTCTACTGCGGTGCGCTCGTTCACGACTTCGGCATCGCGCAACCGACCCCCGGCCGCGACTTCACGCTGGCCAGCGCCGAGCGCATGCTCACGTGCGCGGCCGGCGCCGGCGTCGCCGACGATCGCGCCGGGCTGCTCGCCGACGCGATCTGCGTCCACACGACACCCGGTGTCTCGCCCGACCGCGACGGCTCGCTCGGCTGCTACCTGCAGTGGGGCGCCATGGTCGACGGCGCCGGCCTGCGCATGTGGGACGTCGCCCCTGCGAACGTCAGCGAGGTGCTGCGCCGCTATCCGCGCGTCGACTTCAAGCGTCAGCTGATCGAGCTGATGCGCGCCGAGGCGGCTGCCGTGCCGGGCGGTCGCTTCGGGCTCCTCGTTCGCTGCGGCGTGCCGCTGGCGGTGCGCATGGCGCCGTTCGGGGATTGACCGCGCCCGCGCGATCTTATGGCGCCCGCGCGATCTCGCGCGGACCGCGCCGCCGGAGCCTCTCAGCGGATCAGCCCCCCGACGATCCCCGGGTGGCTCACGTCCACGGCCTCGTATGCCGCGCGCCAGGCCGTGCCTTCCCGCACGACCGTGTCCGCGTCCTCGGTTGCCCAGTCGTACTGCGTGGCCGAGCGGGCGGCGAAGGTCTCGGCCGCCGGTCGCGTCTCGAACGCCGCGACCGCCCCGCCCAGCTCGAGCTCGTCGGCGTAGACGTCGCTCGCCAGGCCGTCGGTGTAGACGTCGCTCGCCAGGCCGTCGGTGTAGACGTCGCTCGCGAGAGCGTCGAGCGGACTCTCCTGAACCGCCTCGAAGCTCTCGGTCCGCGCCGAGGCGCCGAGCGCGTAGCGGAACTGCCCGCTCTCGTCGGTGACCCAGAAGGCATCGCCCTCGGCGGTCGTCTCGTGCAGGATCGAGCGATCGTAGTGTTCGGCGATCTGGACCAGCGCGTCCATGTCCGCGACGTCGATCACCGCGACCCCGGGCAGCTGCCACACGCGCGCGACCGGGACGATCATGCGGCCGTAGCGTGCCCGGATGGCGGCCGACTCGTCTCGACCTGGCCGGCGCACGAACGCCAGCATCGGCCGGATCAACGCGAGCATCGCCAGCAGGGCGCAGGTGAGGACGGCGATCGCGATGAGCGCGATCGTCCGCGCGGTCGCGACCGACGGCCGTGCGATTCCCAGCGCGAGGTACAGCGGCTGGTAGCGACTGCTCGGCAACGAGCCGGGGGCGGACGGAGCGAACTGGCTGGTCGGCAGCTGCCCCGCGGCGAGAGAGCTGCTCCCGGAGACGAGCGGTTGGGCCTCGAGTTCGCTGAGCGTGAACTTGATTTCCGGCGAGAACGTGGTGCGCAGCGGCGCGAGGTCCAGGCTCCCGTTCACGCTCACCCGCGGCGTGATCGTGAGCGTGTCGGAGTCGCTCACCCTGGTCGTGGTCTGGACGTTGTGAATCAGCGCGAGGATGGAGCTCAGGTCGAGCCTTGCCGTGACGAGCGCGTGATCGCCGCGGAAGTGCGTCGGTTCTCCGAGGGGCAAGGTCGTCTGCCAACCGCTCGTCGAGCTTATCGTCGCCGACAGCGATGCCTTGCCCGCGAGCGAATGCTTGGCAGGAGTGTGAAACAGATAATCGAAGCGCAGGTCGACCGCGCTGACCACGCGGGTGAAGAGCGGGTCGCCGGTCACCACGCGGCCACCTTGGTAGGTCGGTTCCGGCGCGGCGGCCGAGTAGGAGAGTGCCCCGCTCTGCTTGTAGGGGATGTTGACGGGGCGGCGGGTCGTCGTCGGACGGGTGAACGCGAGCAGCGCCAGCGCGACGAACGGGAGCAGCGCGACGAGGCCGACCGCCAGGACGCTGAGCACCGGCTCCGGCGCGTGCTGCGTCGCACGTCTCGGCGGCTGCTGGGCGCTCTCGCCGGCGCGCCTCTGCCTGCGCCTGCGACGTCGGCGCCGAGCGAACGCGCCTCCGGTGAGCAGAAGCATGCCGACGGCGACGAGGATCCCGACCAGCGCGGGCGAGCGGATCGACTGAAGCGTCGCGCCCAGGCCCGGGATGTGCAGCCGAAGGGCACCGATCAGCTGGCTGGCGGCCGGATGTTCGAAGTCGACGAAGTTGTTGTTGTCGCCCTTGAAGACGTAGTGGTTGCCTTCGCGCCCGATGATCCGGTGCAGCACGATCGTGTGGAGCATCTTGTTGTGGTAGGCGACGATTTCACCGACGTGGTAGCTGCTCTGGCTGCGCACCAGCGCCAGGTCGCCTGTGTGGAAGCGAGGCTCCATGCTGATCCCGTGGGTGACCACGTAGGTAGTGGAGCCTCCCAGCGGCGGTGGGGCGAGGTAGAACCAAACACACCCCAGGACGATCAGTCCCAGGGCGATGGAGAGGAGTTTTCTGGTGTGACGAGTTCGCATGGCAACGTTGCGTTCGCACTGTGGGTCTGGGCGCGGAGCGGCCGGTGCGCCGGCCGCTCCGCGTTGCCCATATCGGTCGTGCTATTCGATGACCACTTTGCCTTCGCTGACCGCGGCGACCGTCAGCTGCAGACCAGCTGCGTTGGCGATCCCGGGAGCTTTGAACGTACACACGATTTCGGTTTCTTCTGTACCTTTGGCGACATATTCGCCTGCCGGGCAGTCGACCCATTCGGCCGTTTTCGGCGCGGCCGGGCTGAGAGCGACCTCGACGTCCGACGGTTTCAGTTTTGCTGTGCTCGTGAGAATAAAGTTGACTTTCGTCGCGTCCGTTCCCGCTTCGTTCCAGGTGTAGCTGACGCCCGACTCGGTGTAACCCGAGACGACCGCCTGGCCGCCACCCGCGGACTGCGCGGGGACGGTGTTGCTTGCGGTGAACGCGTACACGCCCACCCCGACCACGCCTGCGAGCACGAATGCGAACAGGCCTGCTATCTTTCGCTTACGGCTAGCGAAGGTTCGCTTGCCTTTACGCATAAACACTTCGGGCCCCCTTTATGGGATCGTGGACACTGGCGTGTCCTTCGCGGCGGCATCGGGGATCTCTTAGAAGTGCTTTATGTCTGCACTGCGGTTTGCACGCATTTTCGAGCGCGGCTAGTACGACCGCCGAGCTTGTGGAGCAGTTCGGGCGCCGCACGTTCGCCGGTGACGACCGGTCGCCCGCTCGTTCAATGCGCGCGCTGAAAGCACGGTGCCAAGCCTAAAGGTCTACCGCCCCTTGACCGATGGCTGGCCGTCTGGTCGAGAAGAGCGCGAGGGGGCCGCAGCATCTCTCGATTTTCATTGCAGCAGGCAGGTGTCCCGTAAGAGCAAGCGTACTTGACGGCTCCGACATCGAACCTACGAACGACAACCTTCGATATGCAGCGATCACTCGCCCGCCGCTCGCTCACCATCGCGATCATGGCCCTCGCCTTCGCGGGCGCGGCAGCGCTGCTCGCCAGCCAGGGCTCGTCTGCGGCCACGAACGCTGATGCCCACGTAAGACTCCGACTCACGGCCAGCGCACGTCGAGCCTCCGCCGCCCGAACGCGGCGCGGCGGCGTGGCGGGAGCCAAGAGAGGGAAGGCTCACAAACTGTCTCGCCCGGTCACAGGACCCACCGGGCCGACCGGCGCGGCAGGTGCGCAGGGCGTCAAAGGCGAACCAGGGACCGCCGGACCGGAAGGCAAGACAGGTGCCACTGGGCCGGAAGGCAAGACAGGTGCCACTGGGCCGGAAGGCAAGACAGGTGCCACTGGGCCGGAAGGCAGACAGGGCGCGACCGGTCCACAGGGCGTGACCGGTGCCACCGGCGCCGAAGGCAAACAGGGACCGCAGGGCAAAGAAGGCAAAGAAGGCGCCACCGGCAAAGAAGGCGTCGAAGGCAAAGAAGGCGCCACCGGCAAACAGGGCGTCCAGGGCGTGACAGGTGCCACCGGCGCCGAAGGCAAACAGGGACCGCAGGGCCCGGAAGGACCCGAAGGCAAGGAAGGCAAGGAAGGCAAGCAAGGTGCCACCGGCGCGGAAGGCAAAGAAGGCGCGAAAGGGACTCAGGGCGCAACCGGAGCAACTGGCGTTGAAGGCAAAGAAGGCGCAACCGGCGCGGAAGGCAAAGAAGGCGCGAAAGGGCAAGGCGCGACCGGCGCGACCGGCGTGGAAGGCGCGAAAGGTGTTCAGGGCGCGACCGGCGCGACGGGCGCGGAAGGCAAAGAAGGCGTCAAAGGGACTCAGGGCGCGACCGGGGCGACAGGCGTCGAAGGCAAAGAAGGCGCGAAATTCGCTCACCCCAACGCGCAGTTCGCGACCGCGGAAGCGCTCGCGAAAAACATCTACAACAACGGCGCGGGCACGCTCACCAGCGAAGCCCAGGTGGTGCTCTCGGTCGACGGCGCATCGCCCAAAGCGGGCGAAAGGGTCCTGGTCAAGAACGAGGCCGCCACATCCCACAACGGCATCTACTCGGTCACGCACGCAGGCGCAGCAGGCACGGAAGCCTGGGTGCTGACGCGCGTGAGCGACCTGAACTCGAGCGAACAGTTCCCCGGCTCGGTCGTGTTCGTCGAAAAAGGCACCGTCAACGAACAGTCGGTCTGGTACGTCTCCGACGCCGGACCGTTCACGCTGGGCACGACGGCCGTCGAATGGGCCAAGGAGCAGGTCTCCGAAGGTCAGCTCCGCTCGGAAGCCGTCTCGGAAGCGAAGCTGAAGAGCGAAGCGGTCTCGGCGGCGAAGATCGTCAAAGAAACGATCACAGCGACGCAGCTGGCCGCCGGCGCGGTCACGGCGGCCAAGCTCGGCACCGAAGCCGTCACCGAAGCCAAGCTGGGCGCCGAAGCGGTCGGGACGAGCAAGCTCAAAAACGAAGCGGTGACCGAAGCCAAGCTGGGCGCCGAAGCGGTCGGGACGAGCAAGCTCAAGAACGAATCGGTGACCGCCGCCAAGCTGAGCGCCGAATCGCTCGCGACGGCGAAGCTCAAAAACGAAGCGGTGACGGAAGCCAAGCTGGGCTTCGAAGCGGTGAACACTGCTCAGCTGAAGAGCGAAGCGGTGACCGAAGGCAAGCTCGCCCCGGAAGCCGTCTCGGAAGCCAAGCTGAAGAACGAAGCTGTCTCGGCGGCGAAGATCGCGAAAGAAACGATCACCGCGACGCAGCTCGCCGGTGGCGCGGTCACGGCGGCCAAGCTCGCGACCGAAGCGGTGACCGAAGCCAAGCTGGGCTCCGAAGCGGTCTCGGCGGCCAAGCTCGGCTCTGAAGCCGTCACCGAAGCCAAGCTGGGCGTCGAAGCGGTGGCCTCGTCCAGGCTCAAGAGCGAAGCGGTGACCGAAGGCAAGCTGGGCCTCGAAGCGGTCTCGTCGGCGAAGCTCAAAAACGAAGCGGTGACCGAAGCCAAGCTCGGCCCCGAAGCCGTCTCGGAAACCAAGCTCAAGAGCGAAGCGGTGTCCGCGGGCAAGCTCGCCGCCGAAGCGGTCACGGAAGCCAAGCTGAAGAGCGAAGCTGTCTCGGCGGCGAAGATCGCGAAAGAAACGATCACCGCGACGCAGCTGGCTGCCGGCGCGGTCACGGCGGCCAAGCTCGGCTCCGAAGCCGTCACCGAAGCCAAGCTCGGAGCCGAAGCGGTCACGACCGCCAAGCTCGGCTCCGAAGCCGTCACCGAAGCCAAGCTGGGCGCCGAAGCGGTCTCAGCGGCGAAGCTCAAGAACGAATCGGTGACCGCCGCCAAGCTGGGCTCCGAAGCGGTCCTGACGTCCAAGCTCAAAAACGAAGCCGTGACGGAAGCCAAGCTGGCCTCCGAAGCGGTGAACACCGCCCAGCTGAAGAGCCTCAGCGTGAGCGCGATCAAGCTCGGCTCCGAAGCCGTCACCGAAGCCAAGCTGAAGAACGAATCGGTCTCCGCTACGAAGATCGCGAAAGAAACGATCACCGCGACGCAGCTCGCCGCCAGCGCGGTCACGACGGCCAAGCTCGCGAATGAAGCCGTCACCGAAGCCAAGCTGGGCCCGGAAGCGGTCTCGGCGGCGAAGCTCGCCTCCGAAGCCGTCACCGAAGCCAAGCTGGCCTCCGAAGCGGTCTCGGCGGCCAAGCTCGGAGCCGAAGCGGTCTCGACGGCCAAGCTCAAAAACGAAGCGGTGACCGAAGGCAAGCTGAGCGCCGAAGCGGTGAACACCGCTCAGCTGAAGAACCTCGGGGTGACCGAAGCCAAGCTGGGCGCCGAAGCGGTGAACACCGCCGAGCTGAAGGCCCTCGGGGTGACCGAAGGCAAGCTCGCCTCCGAAGCCGTCACCGAAGCCAAGCTGAAAAACGAATCCGTCACGACCGGCAAGGTCAAACTGCTCTCGATCACAGCGGGAACGCTTGCCTCCGAAGCCGTGGAAACGGCCAAGATCAAGCTGCTTGCGGTGACAGCGGGAGCGCTCGCCGCCGAATCGGTGGAAACGGCGAAGATCAAGCTGCTTGCGGTAACGGCGGCAACGCTCGCCTCCGAAGCGGTGGAAACGGCGAAGATCAAGAACGAAGCCGTCACCGAAGCCAAGCTGGGCGCTGAAGCGGTGAGCGAAGCCAAGCTGAAGAAAGAAGCGGTCGCCGAAGCCAAGATCAAGAACGAAGCGGTCACGACCGCCAAGATCAAACTGCTGGCGATCACGGCGGCGACGCTCGCTGCCGAAGCGGTGGAAACCGCGAAGATCAAGAACGAAGCCGTCACCGAAGCCAAGCTGGGCGCTGAAGCGGTGAGCGAAGCCAAGCTCAAGAAAGAAGCGGTCACCGCGAGCCGGCTCGCCAAAGCCGTGAGCAAGCAGATCCCGGCCGAACACGGCGTCAGCGCGGCGATGGTCGCGGGGGAAATCACGATCGCGGCTCCGGCGACCACCGCCACCGGGGCGATCATCGTGACCTCTGAAGGGGCGACCCCGATTGGCGTGTCGGTGGTCTCGCGCACGGCGGGGACGGGCTTCAAGGTCCAGGCCACGGCGGCCAGCACCGACAAGGTCGATTGGGAGGTCTGGACCGAATGAGCGGCGGCGTGCAGGGAACGGGCGCCGCCTGGCGAAACGAACGCTCATGACCGACGCGCCTCCGCTTCCTCCGCCAGCCGCAGTGGGCGTGGCGCAGGGTCCCGCAGGCTACGGCGCCGCACAGGGCGTCGGAACGGCGGCGGCCTGGCTCGGCCCGCGCCGCACGGGGCGCCGTCTGCGCGGGGTGCTCTCGGCTGTGGCGGCCGCGGCTGTCATCGCGATCGTGCTGCTGCTCGCCGGCGTGTTCAAGTCGGGATCCAACGTGACCACGATCCAGGCGCCGGAGTCGGCCGCGGCCTCCGCTCAGGCGCAGGCTGGGCTGAAGCAGCCGGGGATCGTTGCGGTGTCCGGACAGGCGCCGTTCGTGCTGCACTACCCCAACGGGTGGACACAGCTGACGGCGCGGCAGCTGGCGAAGATCGCCAATGCGCCGGCGGCGGGCCTGATCGCGCAAGGCGGCAGGGCGCTGCTGCTCGTGCGGCCGAAGAAGCCGCTGACCCAGTCGCTTTCGACGCTCTCCAGCGAACTCACCAGATCGCTGAGCGCCAGCTTCACGGACTTCAAGCTCCTGAGCACGGGCACGATCAGGACGCTGGCGGGCCCGGCGTGGGTGTACACGTTCGAGCGCAGCAAGCACGGGCTCGTCCAGAGTGAGGTCGTGATCTCCACCAGCAAGGTGGCGTACGAGATCGACGTCGCCCTGCGCGGCGGGGCCGACCGTGCGGCCGGACAGATCGGCGAGATCGTGCGCTCGTTCCAGACCTGAGGGTCGCAGGGAAGCGCCTCGGTCACGTCCGAGACCTCGGCACGTGACGCCCGCTCGGCACGGGAACGCATGCCGCCCGCGCCTCCCCGGCGGTCACCGCCAGGTAGGGTCATGGCCCGCACATCGTCCCGGTGAGGCCCGTTCGAGAACATGGCAAGTAGAGACGCGGTGATCTGCCAGCCCCTGCGTACCCCTGTGGGGCGCTTCGGGGGCGTGTTCCGCGACGTGGGCGCGGCGGTCCTGGCGGCCACGGTGATCCGCGAGCTGGTGGCGCGCACGGGGCTGCGCGGCGAGGACGTGGACGACGTGATCATGGGCCAGTGCTACGCCAACGGCGAGGCTCCGGCGATCGGTCGCGTGGCGGCCCTCGACGCGGGGCTGCCGATCGAGGTGCCCGGCCTGCAGGTCGACCGGCGCTGCGGCTCGGCGCTGCAGGCGGTGCTGTACGGATGCATGCAGGTGCAGACCGGCGCGGCGGATCTGGTGCTGGCGGGCGGCGTGGACAGCATGAGCCAGGCGGAGCTGTACTCGACGAAGCTGCGCTGGGGCGTCCGCAGCGGGGGGACCAAGCTAGAGGATCGGCTCGAGCGCTCCCGGGTGAACGCGGGCGGCGTCAAGCACCCGGTGCCGGGCGGGATGCTGGAGACAGCGGAGAACCTGCGGCGGCAGTACGGGATCGCCAGGGACGAGCAGGACGAGCTGGCCCTGCGCTCGCACGAGCGCGCGGTCGCGGCGCAGAGCGGCGGCAGGTTCGCCGATGAGATCGTCGGCGTGCCGGTCGGCGACGGCGTGGTCGACGTCGACGAGCATCCGCGCGCCGACACCACGCTGGAGGCGCTCGGCCGGTTGCGGGCGGTGATGGGCGCGAGCGACCCGGAGGCGACGGTCACGGCCGGCAACAGCAGCGGTCAGAACGACGGCGCGGCGATCTGCGTGGTCACCAACCCGGAGCGGGCTGCCGAGCTCGGCCTGCGGCCGCTGGCGCGCCTGGTCTCATGGGCGGTGGCCGGCGTTGCGCCCGAGACGATGGGCATCGGGCCGGTCCCGTCCACGCGCAGGGCGCTGGAGCGCGCGGGGCTGACGCTGGCGGAGATCGACCTGATCGAGCTGAACGAGGCGTTCGCGGCGCAGGTGCTGGCGGTCCTGCGAGAGTGGGAGCTGCACGACGGCCTCGAGCGCGTCAACGTCAACGGCTCGGGCATCTCCCTCGGCCATCCCGTGGGCGCGACCGGCGCGCGGATTCTGGCCACGCTCTTGCACGAGATGCGCAGGCGCGACGCGCGCTTTGGCCTGGAGACGATGTGCATCGGCGGCGGGCAGGGCCTGGCGGCGATCTTCGAGCGCGTCGACGCATAGCCGCCCCTAGGACGCGACGCCGGCGAGCGGTCCGAGCGGGCCGAACAACCGGACGGCCCGCTCGGCGCTGTGCTCCGGGCAGTACACGCCCCGCACACGGCCGTCGTGCAGGCCGAACGCGAGCCATTCGCCGTCCTGCCAGGCGAAGCGGAAGAAGCGGTCTTCGCGCGCGCCGCCCTGCTCGAGATCGCGAGCCCACGCGGCGGCGACGACGCCGATCGGGATCGTGGCCTGGCAGGAGCAGCCGCCGGAGAGATAGCCCGAGGACACGCACCTGAGCAGGCCAACCGGGCGGCTCTCGTCCGTCTTGCGTGTGGCTGTGATGGAGATCGGTGTTGGGGACATGGATGGCCTGCCCGCTTCGGGCAATTCGTGTCGTCCTTTTAGGGCGATGTCGCCGATTTTGACCGGAACCTTCCGCGGATATCAACAGATCTGGCCGCTTGTACGAGTGCTGGCGCAGGCGAGCGGCTTCGGCGTCAGCCGCGCCCTCGGGAGGTTCGGCGTCAGCCGCGCCCCCGGGAGGGTCCGCGGCGCAGCCGGTGCACGCGGCGCAGTTCCTCCACCGCCTCGTCGTGACCGCCGAGGGACGCACGCGGGCCCTCTCCGAGGAGCTCGACGTCCAGGCGAGTGCGCACGATCTCGCCGGCGATGGCGTCGGCGCGCTGCGCGCCGGCGCCCGGGCGCGAGCTGACGGCGCGCTCCAGACGCTTGCCGCGGAACAGCAGTCCGACGCCGTCGTCGAGCGCCCACCCACCGGGGAGCGTGCCGTCGCGCACGTGCGCCAGCCAGATCGGCAGGCGCTCGGGCTCGCCGTCGGCGTGCACGGAGAGCGAGCCCGCGAGCACGCCCAGGCCGGCGATCGGTTCCGGAGGCCCGCTCGAGCGCGTGACTCCCGCCTGGAACCAGCACATCGCTCCGGCGCTCAGTCCGGCGAGCACGGTGCCGCGCTGCCACGCCCGCACGAGCAGCTCGTCGAGCCCGTGCGCCCGCCACAGCGCGAGCAGGTTGCGCATCGACCCGCCGCCGACGTACACGATGTCCTGGCCGAGCACGATCTCCTCGAGCGAGCGGGTGCGCTGGCGCAGATCGAACAGCGACAGCTGCTCGGCCACGCACGCGCGCTCGCTGAAGCGGGCCTTGAAGGCGTTGATCAGCGAGGTGGTGTCGCCGGAGGCGGTCGGCAGGAACAGGATGCGAGGTTCGCCGACGTCGGCCAGCGACAGCGCGAAGTCGTCGAGCAGCGGGTTGGTCGGCTCCATCGTGAAGCCGCCGCCGCCCATGGCGAGTATCAACCGCGACTCGAGCGGGACCTCCGCTCGGGCACTCACGCTGCGACCGGCTCCGCGGGGGCGCTCGCCGGCGGAGCCTGGCGCGACTCCTCGGAGCCCTGGTGCGACTCGTCGGAGCCGAGATAGGAGGCCGCCAGGCGCGTCTCGCGCACGTGCCCGGCGTCGGGCTCGACGAGGAAGGCGCTGCCGTCGCGGCGCGAGCTGACGACACGTGCCAGCTCGGTGCCGCGGAAGTGCAGCGCGACGCCATCCTCGACGGCGAATCCGGGGGGCATCCCGTCGCCGACGAAGCGGTGGTACTCGACCCGGCGGGCGGGCTCGGCGTCGTAGTGAACGCAGTTGGAATACGGCAGCAGCCCCAGCCCGCGCACGGCTCGGGGCGCGCCGTGGAAGGCGGACAGCGCCTGCTCGAACCAGCACAGCGACCCGGCGGAGGGCCCGCACAGGACGATCCCCCTGCGCCAGGCCTTGCGCAGGACGGTGTCCAGCGCGTGCGCGCGCCAGGCCCCGAGCATGCTCACGACGTTGCCCCCGCCGACGTAGATGAGATCCTGCGCGAGCAGGTGGCTGGCGAGGTCGTCCTCGACGCCGCCGGTGCCCTGGTCGCGGCGGAACAGCGACACGTGGCTGGCCTCGCACTCGGCGGAGAAGCGACGGTAGAAGCGCACCACGTAGTGGTCGGCGTCGCCGGAGGCGGTCGGCAGGAAGCAGACCCGGGGCCGGCCAGGGCCGATGAGCGACAGCACGTAGTCGTCGAGCAGCGAGCTGTCGTTCTCCATCGAGAACCCGCCGCCTCCGAGGGCGACGATCTGGGGAGCTCTGTTTGCCATGACCCTCTTCCTCGGCTGGGGACGCGATACGAACAGCCTGCGCCAGCGTGACGCAGATCGCCGCGGCGTTGTATGGACCTGCGTCCGAGATTCGCCGGCTCTGCGATCGACATCCGACCATGCGGAGCCTGGCCGATCGACCGGGCGCGCTTAGGCAACTTTGAGGTTCCTCACACGCTGGTCCTACATACGGTGGCGATGCTGGCGAAGTGAGCGCTTCCTGGGAGACAAGTTCGGCCGCGTCGCCCACGACGTCTGCGGCGCCGGTCGCCACACCGGTCGGCAGCGCGTGGGCGTTGCGCACGAGGGCGAGGGTGCGCGCCGTGCGGGCGCCCCACCCGGAGCTGTTCGCGGTGATGGGCCTGGCTGGCGTGCTCAACCTGTGGGCGCTCGCACGCAACGGCTGGGCGAACGAGTACTACGCGGCGGCGGTGCGCTCGATGAGCACGAGTTGGCACGACTTCCTGTTCGCGTCGCTGGACCGCGGCGGCGTGATGAGCGTGGACAAGCCGCCGCTGGCGCTGTGGGTGCAGGCGCTGTCGGTGCGCGTGTTCGGCTACCACTCGCTGAGCATCCTGGTGCCGCAGGCGCTGATGGGCGTGACGAGCGTGGCGCTGGTGTACGACCTCGTCCGCCGCCGCTTCGGGCGGATCGGAGGGTTCGTCGCGGGCCTGGCGCTGGCGCTGACGCCGATCACGGTGGCGATCTCCCGCCACGACAACCCGGACTCGCTGCTGATCCTGTGCTGCGTGGCTGCCATCTGGTGCGCGGTGCGCGGGCTGGAGGACGGGCGCACGCGCTGGCTGGTGGCGGCGGGCGTGTGCGTCGGGCTGGGGTTCGAGACGAAGATGCTGGTGGCGCTGGTGGTGGTGCCGGGAATCGTGGCGGCGTGGCTGTGGTCGGCGCCGGCTGCGCGCACCGTGAAGAGCGCGGGCAGGCGCGCGGGCGCGCGCGTGCATGCGCTGCGCCAGCTGCTGGCCGGCGGCGGCGCGATGCTGCTGGTGGGCGGCGCGTGGCCGCTGCTCGTGGAACTGACCCCGGCGGCGGACCGTCCGTGGGTGTCCGGCACGAGCGACAACAGGATCCTGTCGCTGATCTTCGAATACAACGGCCTCGGCCGCGTGGACGGCCAGGCGGGGGGTGGGGTGGGTGGGCTCCAAAAAAATGGCGGCGGCAACGTGTTCGGCGGTACGGCGGGTCCGCTGCGCCTGCTGAACTCGGCGCTGGGCGGTCAGGCCGGCTGGCTGCTTGGGTTCGCGCTGGCGAGCGGTCTGGGCATCCTGGCGGCGAGCCGCCTGCGGCGTGCGGACGCGCGCAGCGGCTGGCTGCTGCTGGTGGGCGGCGCGTTCGCGACGACGGCGGTCCTGTTCAGCTTCGCCGGCGGCATCTTCCATCCCTACTACGTATCGCTGCTGGCGCCGTTCGCGGCGGCGCTGGTGGGCGCGGGCGCGGCGCAGCTGATCGACGGCGGCGTGAACGCCCGCATCGTCGGCCCGCTGGCGGTGGTGGCCGGCGTGATCGTCGAGCTGGTCGTCCGCGCGGACTACCCCGGACAGCTGACGTGGTTGCCACCGGTGCTGGTCGTGGTTGGCCTGCTGGCGGTGCTGGCGCTGCTGGCGTTCAGCTCGCGGGCGGTGCGCACGGCGGCGGTGGGCGCGGCGCTGGCGGCGCTGCTGATCGCGCCATCGGTGTGGGCGTTCGACACGCTCGGGCACGCGACCAGCGGCACCTTCCCCGCGGGCGGACCGGCGTCGGCGGAGACCGTCGGTGGCGGCGGGCCACCCCATGTCGGGGCGCACCCTGAAGGGCGCAGGCAGGCGGGCGGCGGCTTCGGTGCTCGCGGCGGCTTCGGCGGCGCGGGCGCGCCGGGTGCCCGCGCGGGCTCAGGGCGCCTTGGGGCCGGCGGTGCAGGCGCGGTGCAGCTGTTCGGCGCAGGCGGCGCGGGCGCATCCCCGACGGGCACGCTTCCCGCGCTGCCGGGTGGGGGCGGCGCGTCCGGATTTGGCGGCGCTGCCGGCGGCCCGTTCGGCGGCGCCGGCTCGCTGACGAAGGTGCTCGCGTATGTGGACGAGCACGGCGGCGGCACGGTCGCGGTTTCGAGCCAGTCGAGCGCGGCGACGGCGATCGTCGACGAGGACGCGAACGTGGCGGGTATCGGCGGCTTCTCCGGTCGCGAGAGCGACGTGAGCGTGTCGTGGCTGGCACAGGAGGTGCGCTCGGGCAAGATCCGTTGGGTTCTGGACGAACAGGACGCCGGCGGGTTGGGCGCGGGCATGCCGGGCGAAACCCGCTTGGGATCGAAACCGGTGATGGCGGCGGTCGCGCGTACGTGCCAGGCGGTGACGTACTCCGCATCCGGATCGGACGCGTCCACCGCGGCGGGCACGCCGGGGGAATCGGGCGCGACGGGCGCGCCCGGGGGATCGAGCGCGGCGGGCACGCTGTACGACTGCCAGGGCGACGCGGCTGCGCTGGCGAGCGTGAGCACGCAACAATCAAGCTCGTGAGGATCCTGGTCGTCGACGATGACCGCGCGGTGCGCGAAGCGCTGCGCCGCACGTTGACGCTGGCCGGGTATGAGGCACAGATGGCCGAGGACGGCGAGGCGGCGCTCGAGCAGATCGTGCAGGCGGTGCCGGACGTGGTGGTGCTGGACGTGGGCCTGCCGGGGATCGACGGGCTGGAGGTGTGCCGGCGGGTGCGTCTGCTGGGCAACCGCGTCCCGATCCTGATCCTGACGGCGCGAGACGCGGTGGCCGACCGCATCGACGGCCTGGACGTGGGCGCGGACGACTACATGGTCAAGCCGTTCGACGTGGGCGAGCTGAAGGCGAGGCTGCGGGCGCTGCTGCGTCGCGCGAAACCCGAGGCGGACGCTGACGGTGGGCTGTCGTTTGCGGAGCTGCGGCTCGACCCGATGCGCCACGGGGCACAGGTGGGCGAGAGCTTCGTGGAGCTGACGCGAACGGAGTACCAGCTGCTGGAGCTGCTGATGCTGAACCCGCGCATGGTGCTGTCGCACAGCGTGATCTACGACCGCGTGTGGGGCTACGACTTCGGCCCGACGTCGAACGCGCTGCGCGTGTACGTGGGCTACCTGCGCCGCAAGCTCGAGGATGCGGGCGCGCGCCATCTGATCCACACGGTCCGCGGCGTCGGCTACGCGCTGCGCGAGCCGTGAGCGGCCGACCGGGATCGGCCAGCGGGGGATGACTCTGCGCACGCGGATAGCGGCGGTGGCGAGCGTGTCGGTGGCGCTGGCGGTGCTGGCAGCGGCGATCGGGCTGTACGTGGCCGTGCGCTCGGATCTGCGCGGCGAAATAGACAGCGCCCTGCGCTCGCGCGCGCGGGCGTTGGTAGGCCCGGGCGCGTCGGTCGCCCCGGCTGCGGCCGGGGCGGGCCCTGCGGTCGGACGGGGAGGAGCCGGCGGTCCCCGGGGCCCGGGCGGCGCACCCCATGTCGGGGCACAGGCGGGCGGGTTTCCCGGACAGGTCCAGCCGGCGCCGTTCGGCGCGGCGTCGGGCTATGTGCAGTTCATCTCGCCGCAGGGCGAAGTGTCCGTGCCGGGCGGTCAGGGCGCGTCGCCGACGAGGATCGCGCTGACGTCGCTCGACCTGGCGATCGCGGCTCGCGGCAGCGGCAGCAGCCTCACGGACAGGAGCGTCAACGGGACGAAGCTGCGCGTGCTGACGATCGGCACGGGCCCGAGCGGCGCGGTGCTGGTGGCGCAGCCGCTGACGGAGGTCGACCGCGAGCTGAGCCGGATGCTGCTGATCCTGGCGCTGATCGGCGCGGGCGGGGTCGTGCTGGCGGCGCTGCTGGGCGCGCTGGTGGCGCGCACGGCGCTGGCGCCGATCGCGCGCTTCACCGAGCGCACCGAGTCGCTGACCGGCAACCTCGACCTGTCGCGGAGGCTGGAGGTGGAGGGCCGCGACGAGCTGGCGCGCCTGGCGGAGAGCTTCAACGGGACGCTGGACGCGCTCGAGCGCTCGGTGCAGGCGCAGCGCCACCTGATCGCGGACGCCAGTCACGAGCTGCGCACCCCGATCTCGTCGCTGCGGGCGAACATCCAGATCCTGAGCGAGGCCGAGCGGCTGCCGCGCCGGGAGCAGGAGAGCCTGCGCGCGGACATCGTGGCGGAGCTGGACGAGCTGACGGCGCTGGTGGGCGACGTGGTCGAGCTGGCCCGCGGCGCGGCGCCGGACGGGGCTGCGGACGACGTGAGGCTGGACGAGGTGGTGGCGGCGGCGGTGCAGAGCGCGCGCAGGCGCGGCGACCGGCTGGGCGAGGTGAGCTTCGAGCTGGCGCTCGAGCCGACGATCGTCCGCGGTCAGGCGGACCGCATCGGCCGGGCGGTGTCGAACCTGGTGGACAACGCCCGCAGGTGGAGCCCTGAGGGGGCGGCGGTGGAGGTGGGGCTGAAGGACGGCGTGCTGAGCGTCCGCGACCACGGCCCCGGCTTCCAGGCGTCCGATCTTCCGTTCGTGTTCGACCGCTTCTACCGTGCGGGCGATGCGCGCAAGCTCCCCGGCTCGGGCCTGGGCCTGGCGATCGTGCGCCAGGCGGCGGAGGCGTGCGGCGGCTTCGCGGAGGCGCAGAACGCGCCGGGGGGCGGGGCGCTGCTGCGGGTGAGCTTCGGTGCGCCCTTCGAGTTCAGCCGGCGGGAGCCATCGTGCGCAGGCCCGCCAAGCGTGCGACGGCGCTCTGGCGGTCGTCGTAGCTGACGAAGGCGTCGAGCGGCGAGAGCGCGATCGCGGCGATCAGGTGGATCGCATCCAGCGATCGCAGCGCCGGCTCTGCGAGCGCTCCGGCGGCGGCCAGCAGCTGGCGATCGAGCGGCAGCAGCGCGAGCGTCTCGAACAGCTCGCCTGCGCGCTCGAGCAGGAGCGCGAGCGGCAACTGCGGATCATGCGCGGCCGCGCGTCGGATCGCGCGTGGCACCTCCGTCAGGCAGAGCTCGCTGCAGACGAGCTCCGCGTCGCTCAGAAACGCGCGCAGCGCGGGGGTCTCGGGCTCGTCGCGCAGCAGCTTGACGAGCGCGGACGCGTCGACGTAGAAGAGCGGCAAGTCAGCGCTCGCCGCGAACCTCGTCCAGGGCGCGACTGATCGCGTACGGGTCGCCGCTCAGCTGCAACGGCTCGGGCAGACCGCGACGGGACGGACGCGACACGCGTCCCTCGGCGATCAGCCGATCAAGCGCCGCGCCGTCGGCCGGTGGCGGTCCGAGCTCGGCCACCGGCCGATTGCGGTCGGTCACGACCAGCCGCTCGCCGCCTTCGACGCGCCGCAGGTACACGCTCAGGTTCTGGCGCAGCTCGGCGACCCCCACGGTCGTGTTCATGTACATCAAGGTAGCACAATGGGGCGAGCTGATTGGGCGGACGCTCGGCGGCAGGTGATCCAATCAGGCCCGGCGATGCGATCGGGAGGGAACAAGCGATCAAGGTCCTCAGGGAAGCGCCGCGAAGACGTCCGATGCCGTCCCTAGCGTGCAGGACATCCGCAAAGTGCGTCTAATAGGGCCGTCAAAGCCCCGCAACTATGGGGATGTGGAGGAGTCAAGAGGGATAGAAGGCAGATGTCCGGTTCTATAGGGAGGTTGGCATGAGGTTCCACGCTCGCGTTTCGCCGTCTGTGCTCTCGGCGCTGCTCGTCGGCGCAATCCTGGCCCTTGCGGTGCCTGTCGCGGCGCAGGCGGAAGCGCCGGAAATCGAAACGCTGGTGGCCGTCAACTGCAAGGTCGCAAACTGCGCCCAGACGGAAGAAACCTTCAACCTTGGCCCCCTTGGCGAATACACCTACGTAGAACCGAAGGAACCGAACGTAAAAGAAGCCGAAGAAGAAGGCTACCTGCAGGCCGGAGGGCGAGTGCCCTTCGGTGTTACGGACTTCAAGGTCGAGACGAACGGGAAAGTCCCAATTGCGGAACCCACCTCGACCGTCGAACATCTCAGGACCGATGTGGCTCCCGGGCTCGCAACCGCCCCGACAGCCGTGGCGGAGTGCTCGGCAGAAAACTTCGGAGATGAAGAACTTGTCCCAGGCTCCGGCTTCTACCCCCCGCCCAAATGCGCAACGTCGGGCCCGGAGGACACCGTGGTCGGCACGCAGCACGCAACGGTTTGGGTCAAAGAAGCCGGAGTCGATATTGCGCTCGAAGGGACGGTCTACAACCTCGACCCAGCAGAAGGCCTCGCTTCGGAGTACGGAGTGGCACTCGAACTTCCGGAAGCGCTCGCCGGATCGCCGGGGATCTTCGTCCACACCCTGATCGAAGGAAACGTCGAATGGGGCAAGCAGGCGAGGGGCACCAACCAGGGCGACTACCACGACTACTTTGAAATCAACGTTTCCACGGCGCTGCCACTTGTCAGCTCGCGTCTTGACTTCGAAGGCACCAACGGCGAAGGCGACTTCGTCACGAACGCCACGAGTTGCCCGGGCCACAACACGACGACGCTCAAATTGACAGACGTCAAAAAAGTGACGGTCAAAAAGGAATACACGACGCCGGTCGGACTCTTCGGCTGCAACAAAGCGACGGAAGAAGACAAACTCGGAACAAAATTCACCAAAGAACTTCCCTTCGAACCGGCGTTCGAATTGGAATCCGAACAGACCGCCGCCGACCAGCCAAATCAGATAACGACCGTGTTCTCGGAGCCGCACCACCCGAAAGCCGTCGACGGGTCCCAGGTCAGGACGGCATCGATCACCCTGCCCGAAGGGATGACGCTCAACCCGTCCGCGGCGTATGGGCTCGAAGCCTGCACGCCGGCCGAGGCCAGGATCAACAGCGAAGAATTCGGCGTGACATGCCCCGAAGGCTCCGCGGTGGGAACGGACACGCTCGACGTCCCGGGGCTGCCCGACGGATCGCTCACCGGCTCTGTGTACCTCGGTGGCCCCGAATCCGGTCCGATCACCGGTCCGCCGTTCACTATCTACGTCGTCGCCAACTCCAAACGCTACGGCATCTCGGTCCGCCTCAAAGGCGAAGTCGAAGCCAACCGTGAAACCGGCCAGCTCACGACGAGTTTCAAGGAACCGCCCGAACAGCCCTTCCGCAGCCTGACCGTCCACTTCGGCCGGGGCATGCTCACCTCGATCGCCAACCCTCTCATCTGCGGCACGCCCACGGGCACGGCGAGCTTCACCCCCGTCAGCGGTACGCCGGCGTCGAAGGAATCCCAGTTCGGCGTCTCGGTGACCGGTTGCGCCGCGCCGCTGCCGTTCGCGCTGACCCAGAGCACGGAAGGCGACAACGTGACCGCCGGGGCGCACACCTCCTACAACTTCAACCTCGTGCGGGCCGACGGCCAGCAGTACCTGAAGAAGGTCAAGGCGACCCTGCCCTCCGGTCTCGTCGGCGAGATCCCGGCGATCACCCTCTGCGGTGAACCGCAGGCCAGCAAGGGCGAATGCGCAGCGGCCAGCAGGATCGGCACGGCCACCGTGACCGCCGGTGCGGGCAGCTTCCCGTACACGTTCTCGGGGCCGGTGTACATGACCGGGCCCTACAACGGGGCGCCGTTCGGTCTGTCGATCGCCGTGCCCGCGGTGGCCGGCCCGTTCAACTTCGGCACGATCGTCACCCGCTCGACGATCAACATCAACCAGACGACCTCGCGCGTCACGGCCGAAACCACGCTGCCCACGATCGTCGAAGGCGTGCCCATGCGCCTGCGGTCGATCAGCGTGAACGTCAACAGGCAGGGATTCCTGCTCAACCCGACCAACTGCTCGGCCGAGGCGACGGAAACGACCCTGACCTCGACGTCCGGGACCCTTCAGGAAGGGCTCACGACGCCGTTCCAGGTGGAAGGCTGCAGCGGGTTGTCCTTCAAACCGACGTTCACGGCGTCGACCAGCGGAAAACCGTCGAAAGTCAACGGTGCGAGCCTGGTGACGACGATCACGCAGCCGGCGGGGCAGGCGAACATCAAGTCGGTGTTCGTGCAGTTGCCCCTGCAGCTGCCCTCGCGCCTGACGAGCCTGCAGAAAGCGTGCCTGGCGGCGACGTTCGAAGCCAACCCGTTCAGCTGTCCATCCGCGTCACAGGTGGGCACGGCCACGGCAATCACCCCGGTCCTGCCGGGCCAGATGACAGGGCCGGTCTACTTAGTGTCGTTTGGAGGAGAAGAATTCCCCCAAGTCGACCTCGTGCTCGAAGACGAGGGCGTGCGCGTGATCGTGGTCGGCCACACGAAAATCACGAAAGGGATCACCACGACGAACTTCGCGGCGGCCCCCGACGTCCCGGTCTCGAGCATCACCGTCAACCTGCCCCTCGCCTCCAACTCGGCGCTGGCTGCCAACGGCAACCTGTGCGCGCCGACGCTCCTGATGCCAACGACGATCACCGGCCAGAACGGCAGCGTGTTCAAACAGAACACGGTGATCTCCCCGACCGGCTGCGGTGTGCAGATCATCGGCCACAAGGTTGTCGGCAACACGGCCTACCTGACCGTCAAGACGTTCGCCGCGGGGCGCATCAGCGGCAGCGGCAAGAGTCTGTCGACGGTCTACCGCACTCTCAGCAGCGCCAGCAAAGCCGCGACGCTCAAGGTTGCGCTCTCCAAGAAGGGACGGGGCAGGCGCCGACCGTTCAAGGTGACGTTGCGGGTCGGGTTCGTGCCCAAGAAAGGCGCCCACACGTCCGCGACGGTGACGGTGAAGTTCCGACGCTGACGTTGCGTAGACAGGCTCGAAAGCCCTGGCTCATGGGCTAGGTTCCGGCGGGGGCGGCCATTGGGCCGCCCCCGCAGGCTCCACATGCCCTACATTGTCGGCCATGGATGTCGTTACGGGTACGGATACCTCAGCATCGTCCAGCGGCGTCGATCGCCTGCTGGTCGGCATCCGGAATCTGACCGCGCTGGCGGACAGCGGCGGTGACGCGGACACGATGTTGCGCGCGCTCGCGCGCGAGCTGCTGTCGGTTCCCGGCGCCGACGAGGTGCACATCCACCACCTGCTCGTCGACGGCGCGGACGGGGAGGAGTTGGTGGCGGTCTACCTGCCCGGTGGCATCGGACGGCTCAGCTATCTGCAGTCGCGCTCCGAGCGCCCGTCCGGCGTGAGCTGGGTGGCGAGCACCCGCGGCAGCTTCCTGGCCGCCGATCCCGGGGAGCTCGCCGCCAGCATCCCGCGGTTGGCCGAGACCGGCGCCGTGAGCTGCGCTCTGCTGCTGCCGCTCGCCGAGCGCGGAGACGTGGAGGCCGTGGTTGTGCTCGTGCGTCGGGAGTCCGAGGTCTTCCTCCCGCCGGAGGTCGAGCTCGCCACTGCGCTGGTCGACCAGGCGGCGACCGCGCTCGCGCTCGCCCGCGCGCGCACCGAGGCTGGTACCGACGCTGTCACCGGCTGCATGAACCACCGCGCCATGCGCCGGCGCCTCGACGAGGAGATCGGCCGCGCGACGCGCAGTGCGAGTGCGCTGTCGTGCATGCTGATCGATCTCGACGACTTCAAGCTGGTCAACGACCATTTCGGCCACCAGGCCGGCGACACGATGCTGCGCGGCGTCGTGCACGCGCTCGTCGGCGAGTTCCGCGCGTTCGACCGCGTGGCGCGCTACGGAGGCGACGAGTTCGTCGTGATCCTGCCCAACGCGGAGCTCGACAGCGCCGCCGCCGCGGCGACCCGCGCGCTCGAGCGGCTGCGGGCGACACCGGCGCATGACGGGACCGGGGTGGGCGTGTCGGCCTCCATCGGCGTGGCTCAGTGGCGGGCGCCGATGAGCACCGACGAGCTGCTCCAGGCGTGCGACGCCGCGCTGTTGCGCTCCAAGCGCCAGGGCAAGGGGCGCGTGACGCGCGCCCCTGCATCGTCCCCGTAGGGGGAGCTCCCCCGCTGACACCGCAGCCGGCCACGCTGCGTGACTCACTGGGAGTTCACATGATCAGAATCAGTCGGACCGGGCGTGTGGACAACTACGGTCTCGCTGGCGCCGCGAGGAGTCGATGCAACCGGCATGCCTGCGCAGTACGAGACCACTCCGGGGCTCGGCGACGGTGCGGAGAGGGCGCCGCCGGCCGGTAAGGGCCGCAGGCGATGGACCGGCTTCGCCTGTGCGCTCCTTGCGGTCGGCCTGGCGAGCTCGCTCGGTGGCGCGGTGCTGTGGCGCTCGAGCGTGCGCACCCACGCGCGGCAAAGCTTTCAGGTCACTGCGACCGACGTCAACGAGACCCTCGGAACGCTGCTGCTCCGCGATGCGGACCTCGTCACGACCCTGCGCGCCGTGCTGACGCTGCAGCCGCACATGAGCGCCACTCGCTTCGACGAATGGTTCGCCGGCCTGCAGGGCAGGCAGCGGCAGGTCGGAGGGCTGGGAACGACGGTGGTGGAATCGGTGCCGGCCGTCGAGCTGGCCGCCTTCCAGGCACGGCGCGACGCCGATCCGGCGTTCCGCGAGCTCATGGGAGGCAGGATCGAGCCCGTTGCACCCAGCGGGCGGCGGCGCTACTGCCTGTTCTCCGCCGGCGGCGCAGTGAGGCCCTTCAGTCCAGCCGCCGCAGCGCTGCTGCAGGGAGACTGGTGCAACCCCGCCACGCCGATCGGGGCATATCCCGCGGGTCGCACCACGCAGGCGCTGCTGCTGCAGTCGATTGCCGCCAGCGGACAGTTCCTGGTCCATCCCGTGACCGCCCAGGGCGTGAGCACGGTGTTCATCGAAGCCGCGTTCTACAGGCACGGTGCGAGTCTCGCAACCGTCACCCAACGCCGCGCCGCGATCGCCGGTTGGGTCGGAAGCTCCTTCGAGATCACCGCTCTGATTCGCCAGGCCGTCGGCGATTACAGCGGCCTCAGCGTGGCGCTGTATCACCAGAATCCGGGCCAGCCTGAAGAGCTCGTTGACCGCGTCGGCGCCAGCAGGCCGCCGGGTGCTTTCACCCACGTCAGGACGATGGACATCGACGGGACGTGGAGAGCGCTCATACGCGGGTCGGCCGTCGCCGGCGGGCTGTCCGCGAACCTCGCCGGGCTGCTGGTGCTCGCCGGGGGCACGGTCGTCAGCGTCCTGCTGTTCACGCTGATCCTGGTGCTGGCGCGCTCGCGTGAGCGGGCATTGGGCATGGTGCGGGAGAAGACCGGGCAGCTCCGCCACCAGGCGCTGCACGACGCGCTCACCGGGTTGCCCAATCGCGTCCTGGCGCTCGACCGCGCGCAGCAGATGCTCGCCCGCGCGCGGCGTCATCAGATCGCGGTGGCGGCGCTGTTCGTCGACCTCGACGGCTTCAAGCACATCAACGACACCTTCGGACACGCCGCCGGCGATGAGCTTCTACGTGTGGTCGCGTCGCGGCTGACGACGGTCGTCAGGGAGGGTGACACGGCCGCTCGACTCGGCGGCGATGAGTTCGTCGTACTGCTCGAGGGCTCCACCCTCGATGCCGGCCCCGAGCTCGTGGCCGAGCGTGTGCTGGAGGTGCTGCGCAAGCCCTACGACCTGACCGACACGCTCGGACGCCAGCTGTCGGTCACCGCCAGCGTCGGCATCGCGGTGGGCGCGCGCGCGAGCGCGGATGAGCTGCTGCGCGACGCCGACCTCGCCCTGTACGACGCCAAGGCCGGCGGTCGCAATCGCTACGCGTTGTTCCAGTCGAGCATGCAGACCGCCTCGTGCGACCGGCTCACGCTCGAGATGGACCTCGCCGAAGCGCTCGAGCGCCAGCAGCTCTTCCTCCTCTACCAGCCCACCTTCGATCTGCGCACGGAGAGCGTCATCGGGGTGGAGGCGCTGATCCGCTGGCGCCACCCGACGCGCGGCGTCATCCCGCCCGACGAGTTCATCCCGATCGCCGAGGAGAGCGGGCTGATCGTCCCGATCGGACGCTGGGTGCTCGACGAGGCGTGCGCGCAAGCCTCGAGCTGGCACGGCCACGGTCACAGGATCGGCATGTCCGTGAACGTCTCCGCGCGCCAACTCGACGACGACCGGCTGATCGAGGACGTTCGCCGTGCGATCGGGCGCAGCGGCCTCGATCCCGTCGCGCTGACGCTCGAGGTCACCGAGACCACGCTCATGCGCGACCCCGAGGCCACTTCCAGGCGCCTGGTCCTGCTGAAGGAGCTCGGGGTGCGCATCGCGATCGACGACTTCGGCACCGGCTACAGCTCGCTCGCCTACCTGCGCCAGTTTCCCGCCGACGCCCTCAAGATCGACCGCTCGTTCATCGACGGCATCGCCACCTCCACCGCGTCCGCCGCGCTCATCAACACGCTCGTGGCGCTCGGCAAGGCGCTCGACATCGAGACGCTCGCCGAGGGCATCGAGGACCAGGCCCAGCTCGAGACCCTGCAACGCGAACACTGCGATCAGGGGCAGGGGTTCCTGTTCTCACGCCCGCTCGACGTCGACGCGGTCGAGCAGTTCCTCGATGCCGCCCGACTAGGCGCACGGCCGCTGGCGACACACGAGTAGTCCGGGCTCCCGCGATCCGCCGGTCCGCGCGGCGGGGTCGCGACGACGACTCTGCGAGACTGCCAGGAGCCCCTGTAGACCCTCGGATCGCCCGGGAGATGCCCATGTCGGAGAACAGCTTTGGCGCCAAGGACACGCTCGAGGTCGGCGGGCGCACGCACGAGATCTTCCGCCTGGACGCTCTGCAGCAGCGCTTCGACGTGGCGCGCCTGCCGTTCTCGCTGAAGGTGCTGCTCGAGAACCTGCTCCGCACCGAGGGCAGCGGCCCGGTCACGGCCGCGGACGTCGAGGCGCTGGCGAGCTGGGACGCGAAGGCGCAGCCGAGCAAGGAGATCGCGTTCACCCCCGCGCGCGTGCTCATGCAGGACCTCACCGGCGTCCCCGCGGTCGTCGATCTGGCGGCCATGCGCGACGCGATGGCCGACATGGGCGGCGACCCGGCCGCCATCAACCCGCTCGCGCCGGCCGAGCTCGTGATCGACCACTCGGTGCAGGTCGACGCCTTCGGCACGCGCGACGCGTTCCGCTTCAACGCCCAGCGCGAGTTCGAGCGAAACCAGGAGCGCTACGCGTTCCTGCGCTGGGGCCAGGGGACGTTCGACGACTTCGCGGTCGTGCCCCCCGACACGGGGATCGTCCACCAGGTCAACCTCGAGTACCTCGCGCGCGTGGTCTTTCCCAACGAGAAGACCGGACAGGCCTACCCCGACACGCTCGTCGGGACCGACTCGCACACGACCATGATCAACGGGCTGGGCGTGCTGGGATGGGGCGTCGGCGGCATCGAGGCGGAGGCGGCGATGCTCGGCCAGCCGATGTCGATGCTGATCCCCCAGGTGCTCGGCTTCCGCCTGCACGGGCAGCTGCCCGAGGGCGCCACCGCCACCGACCTCGTGCTGACGGTCACGCAGATGCTGCGCGAGCGCGGCGTGGTGGGGATGTTCGTCGAGTTCTACGGCGCCGGCCTCGCCGGCCTGCCGATCGCCGACCGGGCGACCATCGGCAACATGTCGCCGGAGTTCGGCTCGACCTGCGCGATCTTCCCGATCGACGCCGAGACACTCACCTACCTCGAGCTGTCCGGACGCCCGCGTGAGCAGATCGCGCTGGTCGAGGCCTACGCCAGGGAGCAGGGCCTGTGGCACGACGAGAGCTCTGAGGAACCCACGTTCTCGGACACGATCGAGCTCGACCTGGGCACCGTCGAGCCGAGCCTCGCCGGCCCCAAGCGCCCCCAGGACCGCGTCGCGTTGAGCGACGCCAAGGGCGCGTTCAGAAAGGCGCTGCGCGACTACGTCCCCAGCGACGGCGAGCAGGCCGACGCCCAGGACGAGGCGGTGGCCGAGTCCTACCCCGCCTCCGACCCGCCCGCCAACGGCGCCCCCGGGCACGCCGCGCCGGTGACGCTCGGCTCGCCGTCGTCGTCCCCGCACGCGTCGGCGACGCTCGAGCGCTGTCGCGCGGCCACGCCGGTGACGCTCGACGGAGAGAGCTTCGAGCTGGACCACGGCCACGTGGTGATCGCCGCGATCACCAGCTGCACCAACACCTCCAACCCGTCGGTCATGATCGGCGCGGGCATCCTCGCGCGCAACGCGCTCGCGCGCGGCCTGCGCTCCAAGCCGTGGGTCAAGACGTCGCTCGCGCCCGGATCGAAGGTCGTCACCGAATACCTCGACCGCGCCGGCCTGACCGAGCCGCTGAACGCGCTCGGCTTCAACCTCGTGGGCTACGGCTGCACCACCTGCATCGGCAATTCCGGCCCGCTGCCGGACGCGATCTCCGCCGCCGTCGGCGACGCCGACCTGGCGGTCGTGTCGGTGCTCTCGGGCAACCGCAACTTCGAGGGCCGCATCAACTCGGACGTGAAGATGAACTACCTCGCCTCGCCGCCGCTGTGCGTCGCCTACGCGCTGGCGGGCACGATGGACATCGACATCGTCGGCGACCCGCTCGGCCAGGACGAGGCCGGCGAGGACGTCTACCTCAGCGACATCTGGCCCTCCGCGCACGAGGTCGCGCAGACGATCGGGGAGGCGGTGCGCGCTGACATGTTCCGCCACAGCTACGGCGAGGTGTTCGCCGGCGACGAGCGCTGGAACAGCCTGCCGGTGCCCGAGGGCGAGCGCTTCGCGTGGGACCCCGACTCCACCTACGTGCGCCTGCCGCCCTACTTCCAGGGCATGCCCGCCGAGCCGGGCCCGGTCAGCGACGTCCACGGCGCGCGCGTGCTCGCGCTGCTGGGCGACAGCGTCACCACCGACCACATCTCCCCCGCGGGGTCGATCAAGCGCGACGGCCCGGCAGGCGCCTACCTCCAGCGCCAGGGCATCGCCCCCCGGGACTTCAACTCCTACGGCGCGCGCCGCGGCAACCACGAGGTGATGATGCGCGGGACCTTCGCCAACATCCGCCTGCACAACCTGCTCGGCGGCGGGGCGGGCGGGGCGACGCCGCTGCCGGAGGGTGGCTTCACGCGCTACCTGGCCGACGGCTCGAACGAGCAGATGTCCATCTACGACGCCGCCATGCGCTACATCCACGAGGGCATCGACCTGGTGGTGCTGGCGGGCAGGGAGTACGGCTCGGGCTCCTCGCGCGACTGGGCCGCCAAGGGCACCAAGCTGCTCGGCGTGCGGGCCGTGATCGCGCAGAGCTTCGAGCGCATCCACCGCTCGAACCTCGTCGGCATGGGCGTGCTGCCGCTGCAGTTCCCCGACCGGGAGAGCGCTCAGTCGCTCGGCCTCACCGGAGAGGAGACCTTCTCGGTGACCGGCCTCGCCGACGCGATGGCCGGCGGCGGCGGACCGCCGCGCGAGGTCCAGGTGCTCGCCGAGCGCGACGGCGCGCAGCCGGTGCGCTTCGACGCGCGGGTGCGCATCGACACGCCGCGCGAGGCCGAGTACTTCCGCCACGGGGGCATCCTCCAGTACGTGCTGCGGGCTCTGCTGGCCGCATGAGCCCGGCCGCGCGCAAAGCCCCCACGCGCAAAGCCCCCGTGCGCAAAGCCCCCGCGAAGCGTGCCCGCGACGCCGGCGTTCCAGGGCTTCTGCGCGACCTGCTCGTTGCGCGCGGGCCATCCGGATACGAGACCGCCCCGGCCGACGTTTGGCGCGACGCCGCGAGCGTGTTCGCCCAGGTCAGCACCGACGTGATGGGGACGCCACGGGCGATCGTCGCGCCCGGGCACGGCTACGACAGCGCTCCGCAAAGGCTCGTCGTGATGGGGCACATCGACGAGATCGGGCTGATCGTCACGCATGTCGACGACGACGGATATCTGTGGTTCCGAGAGGTCGGCGGCTGGGATGCCCAGATCCTCGTCGGCCAGCGCGTGGTGCTCGACACGCGCAACGGCCCGGTGGCGGGCGTGGTCGGCAAGAAGCCGGTCCACCTGCTGCGCGACGACGAGCGCAAGAAGGTCGCCGACGTCCGCGACCTGCACATCGACATCGGCGCCAGCGACGGCAAGCAGGCGCTCGGGATGGCGCGCGTCGGCGACGTCGCCGTGATCGACGCGCAGCCCGTCGAGCTCCCCAACGGGCGGTTGACAGCGCGCGCGCTGGACAACCGCCTCGGCTCGTTCGTCGCGCTGGAGGCGGCGCGCCTGGTGGCCGAGGCCGGCGGCGCGCAGTGGGAGGTCGTGGCGGTCGCCGCAGCGCAGGAGGAGATCAGCTTCGGCGGCTCGCGCACGAGCGCGTTCGCGCTCGAGCCGGATGCCGCGATCGTCGTCGACGTCACCCACGCGACCGACGCTCCCGGCATCAACGTCAAGGAGGCCGGCAAGCACGAGCTCGGCTCCGGTCCGGTGATCTCCCGCGGCTCCACGCTCAACGCCGCCATCTTCGAGCTGCTGTTCGACACGGGCGAGGCCGAGAAGATCCCGTTCACCGTCGAGGCCACCGCGCGCTCCACCGGCACCGACGCCGACGCCGTCCACATCAGCCGCGGCGGCGTCCCCACCGGCCTCGTGTCGATCCCGATCCGTTACATGCACTCCCCCGTCGAGCTCGTCCAGCTCGACGACGTGCACGCGTGCGCGCGCCTGATCGCCGCCGCCGCGCTGCGGTTGAAGCGCGAAACCTCCTTCGCGCGCTGACGCTTTCAGTTCAGTCCTCTGGAGCCGATTGCGCTCCGCCTACCGCGTGCGGGCTTCCCGTCGCGTCGGGCCTCGGCTGGTCTGGCAGATCGTGCATCGTGAGCCCAGCGACGCGTTCGAAGTGGCGCAGATTGCGGGTCATCAGGGGAAGCTGATGCTCCAGCGCGGTGGCTGCGATCAGCGCGTCGGCTATCTTCAATCCTGCCTCGCGTTTGATGCGCCCTGCCCTACGCGCGATCGAAGGGTTGACATCGAGCTCTCCCATCTGCTTCAGCAGCGCTTGCACCGCGGGCTCCTCGCGCTGGTGGCCGGCGTACAGCTCAGTTCGGGTGATGACGGAGACGGACATGTGGGCTCCTACGTCCAGGCGCCGGCGCCCGCGTACATGATCGATCAAAACGTCGGTATCGAGCAGGACGTCATTCATGTTGCGTGCCGGCCTGGCTTACTCGACCCGGTTCCAGTTCTCGTCGAAGCGGTCCGGCTCATTGCGATTCGGATAGGGAAAGTCGGGGGCGATGCCGAACGTTTCGTCGAGCACGCGCTGCGTTTCGGCACGCGCCATCTCGGCAGCATCGCGGCCGTGCGTGGACAGGTACTCATCCAGCGCTGTGCGGATCACCTCCGCGAGCGTGCACCCGTCGCGGGCGCGCAGCTCGTCGATCTGACGGCGCTGCTCGGCGGTCAGGTACACCTGTGTACGAGTTGCTGTAGCCATATACAGCGCAGTATACAGCATATATACCGGGAAGCGGCGACATGTGGCTTTGGCGGCCGGCTAGTACCCCGCCCGCCCGAGCAGCCGCGCCGTGACGCCTTCGATCGTCTGCTCGCCGTAGAGCATCGACGGATCGTGGATGGTCAGCACGGCCAGCGCGAACACGATCCCCGGGCGTTCCAGCCGTGCCACCTGATTGACCAGGCCTTCGAATTCCGGCAGCCAGCCGCCCTTGAAGAACACCTGGAACTCCGGACGGGCGACCGCCGGTATACCCCAGCTCTCGCTCGGTTCGATCGTCGACAGCAGCCACCGCGCATAGCCGCGGAACTGGCGCGGGATGAGCGCTTCCTGGTGGAAGAAGAAGCCCGCCAGATCGGCCGCCGAGACCTCCGTGAAGCCCCAGAAGGCGCCGCCTGACTCGTAGTCGAGCATGTGCGCGTCCGTGGCGACGCGGTCGAGCGCGCGCTCGCCGACGATCGCCAGCACCGCCGACGCCGCTTCGTTGTTCGACGAGTGGATCATCGGGTACAGCAGCGCCTGGCCGGCGCCGTCCAGGGGTCTGTCGTGCTCGGCCAGCATCCGCAGGTAGGCGACCAGCAGCATCGACTTCACCACGCTCGCCGAATGGAAGCGGCGGTGCAAGCTCACCCCCGCCAGGCGATCCTCGTCGTCGATCACCGCAAACGCCTTCGTGCCCGCGCGAGTCGCCAGGTAATCGGCCGCCGCCATCACGCGCTCCGACGACGGGTACGCGGCCTGCGATGAGTACGCCGCGTGCGACGGGTGCGCGGCCTGCGCGCCGGCCACCGGCGGCGCCCACAGCGCCACCGCGACGACGACGCTCGCTACGCCGCCGTGCCGAGCTCGCTGAACGGCGCGACCGTGTACGGCTCGCCCGGGCAGCCGCCGATCACGAGCATCTGCAGCCCTTCCGGGCCAGAGTGCACGCGCCGCTTGGCGCCAGCCGCCACACGTACGAACACGTCCGCGCCCAGCTCCACACGCTCGCCACCGATCTCCATCCATCCAGACCCCCGCAGTGCCAGGTAGACCTCCTCCTGGCCATCCTCGGCGTGATCGTGCTCGGGGTAGTCGTCGTAGTCGGGGGGCAGCTTGATCACCTGCATACCGAACGACGTCACACCGAGCTCAGCTCGGGCCTTCACGAAGCCGCCCCCGAAGGCCGCCTCCATGTCGTCTATGTGCTTTGCCGTGTAGTCCGCCATCGCGCGGAAGACTATCGGTTGGACATCGGGATGACGATCGCCAGCTGACGCGACTGCGCCAGGAGCATGCCATCGGGCGCCCAGATCGCGCCGTCCTCCACGAAGAAGCCGTCGTGGATGAGCTCCGTCTGAGCTCTCGCCAGGCACAGTTCCCGCGGGTCCGGGTGAGGCTCGCGCGGCATGTGCGCGCGGAAGTGCACCGTCAGATCGATCGTCGGCACCGCCGCGAACTCCGTCAAGCGCATGAACGGCGCCGGTATCAGCGCGTCGCTGAAGAACGCCAGCGACAGCGCGTCGATCGGCCGGGGCTCCGCCAGCCCGATCCAGCCGAGGATCTCCATCGGCTGCCCCGTGTCCGCGAACGGTCGACCCTCCATCCGCGGCTGCAGCACTATTCGCCGCGCGAATTCCGGGCCACCCTGATCGATCAGCCTGACCCCCTCGCGCGAGGGATCCGGCGGCTCGACCGGCGGCATCTGCACGTCCGAGATCTCCGGCCCGCCCCACGGCACCGAGAACGCCGCCAGCACCAGCGCCACCAGCTCCTCGCCCTGGTGCATCCGCGCCGACAGCGTGCTCAGCGAGCGCCCCTCGCGCTCGATCGCCGTGCTGATCCGAACCGGTCCCGGCCCCGGCGCGCGCGCGTAGTGGATCGTCAGCGAGCGGGGCGCGCGGTGGGGGTCCGCGACCGACTCGACCAGCGCGCGCAGCAGCATCGCCGCCAGATAGCCGCCGTGCGGCCCGCGCCCTGCCCGCCAGTCGGGCGCCACCTCCGCGCCGAACACCGTCTCGCGGCCGATCCCCGACCGGTCGGCCTGCGAGCGCTCCTCGCCGTCTTCGCGCCACACCGCCGTGTCGCGGTCGAACTTCGTCGGCGATGCGCCCGGCTCCTCGGCGACCGAAGCGCCGCTCGGGTCGACGGACGCGCCGTCGCGGGACCGGTCAGCCACGGACCAGGCGCTTGTACGTGATGCGGTGGGGCCGGTCGGCCGCCGCGCCGAGGATCGCGTGGCGGTGCTCCTCGTAGGCCTCGAAGTTGCCCTCGAACCACGTCACCTGCGAGTCGCCCTCGAACGCCAGCACGTGCGTCGCCACGCGGTCCAGGAACCAGCGATCGTGGGAGATCACGATCGCGCAGCCCGGAAACGCCAGCAGCGCGTTCTCCAGGGCGCGCAGCGTGTCCACGTCGAGGTCGTTGGTGGGCTCGTCCAGCAGCAGCAGGTTGCCGCCGCTGCGCAGCAGCTTGGCCAGGTGCACGCGGTTGCGCTCGCCGCCCGACAGCTTGCCGATGCGCGCCTGCTGGTCCGATCCCTTGAAGTTGAAGCCCGCCGTGTACTGGCGCGAGTTGACCTCGCGGTCGCCCACCTTGATCTGGTCATAGCCTTCCGAGATCTCCTCCCACACCGTCTTCTCCGGGTTCAGCGAGTCGCGCGACTGATCCACGTACGCCAGCTTCACCGTGTCGCCGACCTCGAGCGTGCCGCTGTCCGGCGCCTCCTCGCCCGTGATCATCCTGAACAGGGTCGTCTTGCCCGCGCCGTTCGCCCCGATCACGCCCACGATGCCCGCGCGCGGCAGGTCGAACGACAGCGACTCGATCAGCAGGCGGTCGCCGAAGCCCTTGCTCAGATCCGTCGCCGTCAGCACCTTCTCGCCCAGGCGCGGGCCAGGCGGGATGTGGATCTGGACCTCGTCCAGCTTGATGTTGCGATCCTCCGCGATCAGCTCCTCGTAGCGCGCCAGGCGGGCCTTGGACTTCGTGCGTTTGCCCTTCGGGTTCGTCCGCACCCACTCGAGCTCCGCCGCGATCGTGCGCTCGCGGCCCTTTTCCGAGCGCTCTTCCTGCGCCATCCGCGCCTGCTTCTGCTCCAGCCAGCTCGAGTAGTTGCCCTGGTAGGGGATGCCCTTGCCGCGGTCGAGCTCCAGGATCCAGCCCGCCACGTTGTCCAGAAAGTAGCGGTCGTGGGTCACCGCCACGATCGCCCCCTTGTACTCCGACAGGTGCTGCTCCAGCCACGCCACCGACTCCGCGTCCAGGTGGTTGGTCGGCTCGTCCAGCAGCAGCAGGTCCGGCGCGCGCAGCAGCAGGCGGCACAGCGCCACGCGCCTGCGCTCGCCGCCCGACAGCGTGCTCACGTCCGCGTCCGGCGGGGGCAGGCGCAGCGCGTCCATCGCGTATTCCAGTTGCGTGTCCAGGTTCCACGCGTCCGCCGCTTCGATCTTCGCCTGGATCTCCCCGAACTCCTCCGCCGTCTCCTCCGAGTAGTTCGCCGCCAGCTCGTTGAAGCGGTCCAGCAGCGCCTTCGTCTCCGCCACGCCGTCCTCGACGTTGCCCTTGACGTCCTTCGTCTCGTCCAGGTGCGGCTCCTGCTCGAGCATCCCCACCGTCGCACCCGGCGCCAGCGCCGCCTCGCCGCGGTACTCCTGGTCGACCCCCGCCATGATCCGCAGCAGCGTCGACTTGCCCGCGCCGTTGTAGCCGAGCACGCCGATCTTCGCGCCCG
Source organism: uncultured Solirubrobacteraceae bacterium (assembly GCA_963805745.1). Lineage (GTDB taxonomy): Bacteria > Actinomycetota > Thermoleophilia > Solirubrobacterales > Solirubrobacteraceae > Palsa-744. The sequence continues at coordinate 711,722 of CAWDVD010000002.1, read as the reverse complement.
GGTAGAACGCCAGCGACACGTTGTCGAGCACCGTCTTGTCCGGCGGGTGCAGCTTGGACAGGCGGTGCATCGTGAAGACGTACTGGGAAGACATTCGCACGCAGGATAGACGGGAAGGAAAACCCGCCCACCCTCGCTAACGTTGTCAGGTCATGCCCACCACGGTCCTCGACGTCGAGCAGCACCTGCTCCTGCTGGAGCTCGAGGCGCCGTTCAACAAGCGCGACGTGCAGCTCGCCCGGCGGCGCATGGCCAAGCGCTGGCACCCCGACGTCGCCCCGCAGGGACGGCAGTTCGAGCACGAGCGCCACCTCAAGGCCATCAACGAGGCCGCCGACCAGCTGGAGCGGCTGGCCGAGGGCTCGCGCGGCGGGAAAGTCTCCGCCAACGCCGTCAAGGTCAGCGCCGCCGCCGCCCGCAGGGAGCGCGAGGAGGCCGGCCGGCGCGCCTACGAGGCCGAGCAGCGCGCGCGCGCTGCCGCCAAGGACCGCGCCGAACACGATCCGTTCGGCAGCCGGGTGCCCGACCACTCCGTCGTGCACCGCTACGCCCGCTGCCTGTCATATCCGGAGTGGGGCGTCGGGACCGTCGCCGGCATCTACTTCTCATCCGATCCGGTCGGGGCCGGAGAGGAGGTCCAGCAGTGGGCGCGCGTCAAGTTCAGCCACGGCATCCGCACCGTGCCCGCCGGCAGCATGAAATTCGTGGACTTCTCAAAGCCCGATCCCGCCTCCGAGCGCGTCGAGCGCTTCCTCGTCGCCGCTCAGCGCGCGATGGCCGAGGGCGAGTACCTGCTCGCCGCCAAGCGGCTGATCTACGCCCGTGACGCCGAGCCGCGCAACGTCGCCGTGCTGCGACTGATGACGCTCGCGTTCTGGAACGCCGGCAAGCTGGACGAGGCCGCCCGCGCCGTGCGCGACTGGGCCCGCGTCGACGGCAGCCGCCCCGCCGCGCATCGGTTCGCCGCCAGGATCTACGAAGACATCGGCGCCATCGACCTCGCCGAGGAGGCCGCCGAGCGGGCCGCGCTGCGCGGCCCGTCCGACGCCGGCGCCTGGGAGCGCCTCGGTCGGCTGCGCCTGGCGCTGATGGACCGCGAGGGCGCGCTCGACGCGCTCCGGCGGGCGCTCGCGCTCGGCGCCGGGGAGGACGTGCGCGACTTGGTCGTGCAGGCGCTGGCAATCGAGCCCAGCCTGGCCGGCTGACCGTGGCTCGCTGGCTGGCCGGCTGGCCGTGGCTGGCTGACTCTGGCTGGCCGGTGTGTGTTCTTTTTAAAACTCTGTATAGCCATCGTTATACAGAGTTCGTTGATGGTGGATAGTGGACCAGCTTGATCGCGGCGCTGGCCGCGCCGATCGAACGCTCAGAGGATGTTCACCGCGCGCGAGACGATCAATCCGATCGTGACCACCGACACGAGCGACTGGGCGCCCATGACGCTCTTGGCCATCGGCGTCAGCGGCATGGTGTCGGTGGGGGAGAACGCCGTCGCGTTGGTGAGCGACACGTACAGGTAGTCGATGAACCGCGGCCGCCAGTCCAGCGGCTCGATGCGGTCGTCGGACATCTGCGGGAACAGGAAGTCGGGCTGCCCGTCGTGCCCGGCGGCGCGCCGGCCGGGACCGCCCCGGTCGATCTCCCAGTACCACAGCGCGAAGATCACGAAGTTGGTCAGCCAGATGAGCACGCCCGAGACGATCAACTCGCGGCCGTTGGAGACTTCGCGGTGCAGCAGCAGGTGCGTGAGCTCGACGAGCGAGAACACGTTGGCGGCGCTCACGAAGGCGGTGAGCGAGATGGCGGTTCGCCGGCGGCCCGTGTGCTCGTGCTCGAGCTGGCGCGGCGTGGCAAGCGACAGACCCACCAGCAGCGCGCCCTCCAGGGCCGGGACCAGCCACGTCGGGCCCGCGGTGAGCCGCGCGGGCAGCGCCAACTGCAGGCCGATCGCCGCCAGCAGCGTCAGCTGCGCCGGCCAGAACGATTCGGCGGCCGCCGGCGGTGGGTAGGCACGGCCGGGCTGAGCTGGTGAAGGCTGGGCCACGACCGAGAGGGTAGGGGGGCGGTCGGAGGGGATCAGCGCTGCGCCGTCCGTGATCCGCCCCGGCTCGCGCCGGTGCGCGACACGTCGCGGCGTCCCCGATCCACCGCGCCGGCCCGACGCTAACCTGAGGGCTATGGGCATCGAGAACCCGGTTCACCTGCTGTTCATCGGCGCCGTGGCGCTGGTCGTGCTCGGTCCCAAACGTCTGCCCGAGGTCGCGCGCGCCCTCGGGCAGGGGATCCGCGAGTTCCGCGAGGCCATGAGCCAGCAGGCCGGCCCGTCCGCCCCGCACACACAGCCGCCGGCCGCGCAGCCGACGGCCGTGCACGCGCAGCCGGCTGCGCCGCACACGCAGCCGTCCGAGCCGCCGCCTGTCGTGCACGAGCCGCCGACAGAGTCGGTTGGTCCGACGTAGCCGCTACGGTCGCGCGGTGCGCCTGATCGTCGCCCGCTGCCAGGTTTCCTACGTCGGCCGTCTGAGCACCGTCCTGCCCGAGGCGGTGCGGCTGCTGATGCTCAAGGCGGACGGCACGTTCATGGTGTGGGCCGACGGTGGTGGTTCCAGCGTGAAGCCGCTGAACTGGATGGCGGCGCCGACAGTGATCGAGCAGGAGACCGGCGAGGATGGCCGCCTGCGGCGACTGCTCGTGCGCAAGCAACGTCAGGAGGAGCGGCTGGACGTCTCGATCAGGGAGGTGCTCTCCGACGTCGAGCACGAGCTCGACGCGGAGGTCTCGCTGGAGAAGGAGGGCCTGGAGCGCGAGCTGCAAGAGCTGCTGGCCGATGCGCCGCAGTGGTGCGGAGAGGGGCTCAGGCTGGTCAGGCGCGAGTGGCCGACGGACATCGGGCCCGTGGACTTGATGTGCAGGGCCGGCGATGACGAGTGGATCGCGGTGGAGATCAAGCGCGTGGCGACGATCGACGCGGTCGAGCAGCTGACGCGCTATCTGGAGCGCATCCGCCTGGACCCGGCGCTCGGCTCCTGCCGAGGTGTGCTCGCCGCCCAGACGATCAAGCCCCAGGCGCGCGTGCTGGCCGGCTCGCGCGGGATCGACTGCGTGGAGGTCGATCCCGAGATCCTGCGCGGCGAGCGTCAGCCCGATCTGCGCCTGTTCGCCGCCTGAGCCCCGGCGCGGCCGCCTGTTTTTCCGGGCATGGGTAGGCTGCTGTCTTTCCAGAGTGAGATGTGTTCCCGAGCAAGGAGCCGCATATGACCCCCGATCAAGTCACCGTCGAGGCGCCGGTCCTCACCGAGCGACGCGAGAACGTACTGCTGATCACGCTCAACCGACCGGAGGTGCGCAACGCCGTCAACGCGGCGCTCGCAGCCGGCGTGGCTGGTGCGCTGGAGGAGCTCGACGCGGACGACGACCTGTCGGTGGGCGTGCTCACCGGCACGGGGGGCTTCTTCTGCGCGGGCATGGACCTGGGGGCGTTCGTCAAGGGCGAGTCGCCGTGGTTCGGCGACCGCGGCTTCGCCGGTATCGCCCAGCGTTCCGCGCGCAAGCCGCTGATCGCCGCGATCGAGGGCTTCGCCGTGGCCGGCGGGATGGAGATCGCGCTCTCCTGCGATCTGATCGTGGCCGCCAAGGGCGCCAAAATGGGGATCCCCGAGGCCAAGCGCTCGCTGGTGGCGGCCGGCGGCGCGCTCCTGCGGCTGCCGCGAAGGATGCCCTACCACGTCGTGATGGAGCTGGCGCTGACCGGCGACACCATGCCCGCCGAGCGCTTCCACGACTTCGGCGTCGTCAACAGCCTCGCCGAGCCCGGCTCCGCCGTCGAGGTCGCGCTCGAGCTGGCCGGGCGGCTTGCCAAGAACGGCCCGCTGGCGCTCATCGCCTCCAAGCAGATCCTGCAAGAGCAGTTCGACTGGTCGAGCGCCGAGATGTGGGAGAAGCAGGGCGCCATCACCGGACCGGTGTTCACCTCAGAGGACTCCAAGGAGGGCGCCAACGCTTTCAAGGAGAAGCGCGACCCCGTCTGGAAAGGCCGCTAGACGGACGTCTAGATCTAGTAACCGCGCCGCCTGCGCTTGCGCTGGCGGCGGATGGCGAGGAAGCGCTTCCACAGAGCCCACATCAGCGCTCACCGGGTGTCTTGCGCGGGTACTGGGAGATCGGCTGGCGCAGGTCGATTGCTGTGGTCACGATGCGGTTCTGTTCGTCGATGTGTGCCGCCGGGTAGCCCTCGCCCGGGCTGGCGCGCTCGGGGCGCCCGATGTAGCCGAAGTGCATCTCCTCGGGCATGATCTGCATCAGGCGGGGGAACATGTGGGCGCGCGCGCCCATGTTGCGCGGCTCCTCCTGAACCCACAGCACCTCGTGGAGGTTCGGGTAGCGGCCCATCAGCTCGAGGATCTGGCCTTCCGGGAATGGGTACAGCAGCTCCACGCGCGCCACCGCCAGGCCGGTGTGGGCAGCGCGCTCGGGGTGCCCGACGAGGTCGTAGTAGATCTTGCCCGTGCACAGCACCAGGCGCGTGACCTGCTCGTCCTGCACTCCCGGCTCGGCGAGCACCGGATGGAAGCGCGTGCCCTCGGCCATGTCGGCGATCGAGCTGGCCGCCTGCGGTAGGCGCAGCAGCGACTTCGGCGTCATCACCACGAGCGGGCGCTGCTTGGCCACGCGCGCCTGGCGGCGCAGCAGATGGAAGTACTGCGCCGGGGTCGTGGGGCTGGCCACGCGGATGTTCCCCTCTGCGGCGGACCGCAGGAAGCGCTCCAGGCGCGCTGAGGAGTGCTCGGGGCCCGAGCCCTCGTAGCCGTGTGGCAGCAGCAGCGTCAGGCGCGAGGTCTGGCCCCACTTGGCCAGGCCGGAGACGATGAACTGGTCGATGATCACCTGCGCGGAGTTGACGAAGTCGCCGAACTGGGCCTCCCACAGCACGAGCGTCTCGGGCGCCTCCTGGCTGTACCCGTACTCGAAGCCCAGGCACGCGAGCTCTGAGAGCGGGCTGTTGTGCAGCTCCAGCGGAGCAAGCGCGTCGGGCAGGTTCTGGATCGGACAGACGGTCTGGCCGGTCTTGGCGTCGTGCAGGACCATGTGGCGCTGGCTGAACGTGCCGCGCTCGGTGTCCTGCCCGGTCAGGCGCAGCGGCGTGCTCTCGGTCAGCAGCGATGCGAACGCCAGCGCCTCCGCATGGGCCCAGTCGATGTTCGCGACCGACGCGTCGCTCTCCGTCAGCGCCTCGTGCCGGCGTTCCAGCTGTTTGACGAGCTTGGGGTGGACGGTGAAGCCGTCGGGCACCCTCAGCAGCTGCTCGCCGAGCTCACGCAGGCGTGCGGCCGGCACCGCGGTGTCCACGTCCGGGCTGGGCGAGCGGTCCAGCTGGTACTCGCCCGTGGTGTGCTCGTCCTCGTGCTCGGACGCGGCCACGATCTTTGCCTTCAGGCGCTGGTGGAGGATCGTCAGGTTGTCCCACACCTCCTGCGCCTGGCGGTCGACCTCCTCCTTGGAGACGATCCCCTCGGCCACCAGACGGTCGGCCCAGAGCTCGGACACGCGCTTCTTGGTCTTGATCTTCGCGTACATCTCCGGCTGGGTGTACGCGGGCTCGTCGGACTCGTTGTGACCGAAGCGCCGGTAGCCGATCAGGTCGATCAGGACGTCGTGGCCGAACTCCTGGCGGAAGGCGAACGCCAGGCGAACCGCGCTGACGCACGCGGGCACGTCGTCGGCGTTGACGTGGATGATCGGCACGTCGAAGCCCTTGGCCAGGTCCGACGCCCAGCGCGTCGAGCGCGCGTCGTCGGGATCGGTGGTGAAGCCGATCTGGTTGTTGGTGATGATGTGGACCGTGCCGCCGACCTTGTAGCCGTCCAGCGCCTGCAGGTTGAGCGTCTCCGCGACGACGCCCTGCGCGGGGAACGAGGCGTCGCCGTGGATCACGATCGGGACCGCCGCGTTGGTGTCCTGGTGGGCGTGCGGGCCTTGGCGCGAGGTCTGCGCCGCGCGCGTGGCGCCCTCGACGACCGGTGAGACGTACTCCAGGTGGCTCGGGTTGGACTCCAGGTTGACGCGGATCGTGCTCCCGTCGGGCAGCTTGTAGGTGCCCTGCGTGCCGTGGTGGTACTTCACGTCGCCGGTGCCCCCCTGGGGGATCGTGGTCACGGCCTCCAGCGTGGAGGCGCCCTCGAACTCGGCGAAGATCGTGTCGTAGGTGCGCCCCAGGTTGTGCGCGAGCACGTTCAGCCGCCCGCGGTGGGCCATGCCGATCACGACCTCCTGCCCGCCGTGGGCGGCCGACAGCTGGATCAGCTCGTCGAGCATCGGCACGGTCATGTCCAGGCCCTCGATCGAGAACTGGTGCTGGCCGAGGTACGCCTTGTGCATGAAGCGCTCGAGCGCGTCCACCTTCACCAGGCGCCTGAGCAGGCGGCGCCGTTCGTCGTTGGTGAGCTCCTGTCGGAAGGCGCCGGACTCGATGTGCTCCCGCAGCCACACGCGCTGGCGGTGGGAGGCGATGTGCTCGATCTCATAGGCGATCGTGCCGCAGTAGGTCTCGCGCAGGTGCGCCAGCGCGTCGGCGAGTGTCGCTCCGGGCACGTACATCTGGAAGACCTTCGCCGGCAGCATCGCCTGGATCTCCGGCGTCAGCCCGAGCGCCTCCGGGTCCAGGCCGGGGTCGCCCTCGGGCTCCGAACCCAGCGGATCGAGGTGGGCGGCCAGATGGCCGTGGCTGCGCACACGGCTGACGAACGTGCTGGCCGCGTACACCGCCCGCAGGAGCTCTTCGCTGGCGGCGTACGGCGCTGCCGTCGGGCCAGGGGCGGCGGCGTCCGCGGCGGCAGCGGCAGCAGCGGCCGGCGCGGGCGGCGGCGGCAACGGACCCGCCTCGATGCCCAGCGCCGCGAACAGCTCCTCGTAGAAGCCGTCCTCGCCGTGCAGATAGCCCTCGATCAGCGCCAGGAAGCGCCCGGACTCGGCGCCCTGGATGATGCGGTGGTCATACGTCGAGGTCATCGTCACGACCTTGTCGGCGCCGATCATCGCGCCGACGCTGCTCAGGCCCACCGGGTAGGCGATCGAGCCCGTCGCCACGATCGTCCCCTGGCCGTTCATCAGCCGCGGAACCGAGGCCACCGTGCCGATCCCGCCGGGGTTGGTGAGCGTGATGTTGGCGCCCACCAAGTCGTCCGCCGTGAGCGTGTTCGTGCGCGCCTTCTCCACGAGCGCGTCGTACGCGTCCAGGAAGCGGTCGAACGGCAGGCGCCCGGCGTCGCGGATGACGGGCACCATCAGCGTGCGAGAGCCGTCCTTCTTCTCCACGTCCACCGCCAGCCCGAGGTTCACCTGCCCGTCGAGCACGCGGTGGGGCTTGCCGTCGACCTCGGCGAAGTGGTTGGCCATCACCGGCATGTCCTCCGCGGCGCGGGCGATCGCGTATGCGATCAGGTGGGTGAAGGACACCTTGCGCCCGGCCGCCTTCAGCTCGCGCCGGCGGGCGTCCAGCACCGTGACCGGGAGAGTGCGGAAGCTCGTGGCTGTTGGGATCGAGCGCGACTCCTCCATGTAGCGGGCGAGCGCCGCCGCGCCGCCTCGCAGCGGCTGTGCGTTGGGCTCAGCCGCGCTCGTGGTCGCGCCTGCGCCGTTGGTGACGATGCCGTCCGCGACGGCCGCGCCGTTGCCGGCTGCCGCGGAGAGCACATCCGACTTGGTTATCCGTCCAGCGGGTCCGCTGCCGGACACGCCGGCGAGGTCCACGCCCTCGACGGCCGCAGCGCGTGCCGCCACCGGGGAGACTCTCGTGCTCTCCGGCGTGGTGAGCGCCCCGGGCGCGCTCGCCGTCCCATCGCCGCTCGCGGTCTCCGGCCGTTGCGAGTCGGCGGACGGCGAGGTCTCGGCGGCGGGCGCTGTGCCGTTCACGGAGATGCGCGCGATCAGCTGGCCGACGGTGACCGTGTCGCCCTCCTGCACGAGTATCTCGATCACCGTTCCGCTGGCCGGCGCCGGCAGCTCCACGTCGACCTTGTCGGTGGATATCTCGACGATCGTGTCGTCGAGCTTGATGAAGTCGCCGACCTTGACACGCCATTCGAGGATCGTTCCCTCGGTGACCGACTCGCCCGCGGCGGGGGTCAGGACGTCCACCACCGTCTGCGCGGGCGGCTGCTCCGCCGATGTCTCCGACGGCTGCGCCTCGGCGGGCGCGTGCGCGTCTGCGCCCGGCTGCTGCGTGTCGGCGGGCGCCTGCGCGTCGGCCGACGCCTCCGCGTCAGCGGGCGCCTCCGCGTCCCCGGGCGGCTCCGCATCTGCGGGCGGCCGCGTGCGGGCGGGCGCGGCGCCGTTGACGGACAGGCGCGCGATCACCTGTCCGACGGTCACCGTCTCGCCCTCCTCGACGAGGATCTCGCTGACGGTTCCGCTGGCCGGCGAGGGCAGCTCCACGTCGACCTTGTCGGTGGATATCTCGACGATGGTGTCGTCGAGCTTGATGAAGTCGCCAACCTTGACACGCCATTCGAGGATTGTTCCCTCGGTGACGGACTCTCCCGCGGCAGGGGTTACGACGTCTATCGTCTGAGCTGCCGTGGCGCTGGTTGCCATCAACCTCTCACTCTAGCGCGGCCCGTGGAGGAGCCGAGCGTTCGCGCTGCTCGCGGATGAACTGGTAGCTGCCGAAGAACGGCCCGATTCCACCGAGCACGGCGACGGCGACGGCGAGCTTCAGGGAGACGACACGCAGACGCGCGGCGGCTATGCACGCGAGTGACATGAATATCCACAGCAGCCCGTGCGTCATGCCCAGCACGAACGTCAGCGGTTCGGGCTTGCCGGCGGCGAACGCGCTCACCAGCAGCGCGGTGTAAACGCACGAGTGGGTGAACGATGTCCACTTCAGACGCGTGAACGTGAGCGGCCCGGCAGCTGGCCGCACCCCCTTCGGGGGCACAGGCAGGTGCGCGTTCACTCGGACAGCCAGTGGGCCATCCGGGGCAGGGTGTCTCCGGCCTCGGGCGGCCACTGGTCGATCTCGCGCGGCCACCACGCGAACTGGTCGTGCTCGTGGTCGGGTGTGACGGCCTCCTCGGCGCCCTCGGCGAGCCACGCCTGCCCGACGAACATGACGAGCCTGTGCGGCAGGCGCAGCAGCGCCTCGCCGCGCACGCGCTCGGGCGAGACCGCCCACTCCTCCCTCAGCTCACGGACGAGCGTGTCGGCGGGGTTCTCTCCGAGGTCGACGGCGCCGCCAGCGCCGAGCGCCCAGCGCCCGGCCCACGAGGAGACCCACGGGGCTCGCCGCCCGGCCAGCCAGCGGCCGTCGGCCGAGCGGGTGACGCACAGCGCGGCCATGCTCTGGGAGGCGTCGCCGTCGACGAGCCGCAGCGCCCAGCGCAGCGGCTGCAGCTCGATCGCGATCCCCTGCTGGTCCTGGCGGTAGTCGACCAGGCGCGCGGCCACGCCGTCGTGGCTGGGCGACCCCCGCTCCTGGAGCTCCTTGATGGCCGCGTCGGCGGCCTCGGTCTGCTCGGGCGAGGGCTCGAACGGCTGCTCGCGCCAGCTGGCGGTGACGTGCTCCAGTGCCCACGGACCGCGGGCGAGGATCTCAGGCGCGTGGGTGGCGGGCTCGGTTCGATCGGACACTCCAGCGGAAGGCTAGTGAATATCCCGAAGGCGCCGGTGAAGGTCGGGAGAAGCGCGGGTGGGCATAGACTCGCGGTCGATGAGCGGCCGCCGGCGCAAGCACTGGGGTTGGGGCTTCGAGGACCAGCAGCCGACGCCCGCGCAGCTGCGCGCGTCGGCACCCGCGCTGGCGGCGCAGCTGGGGGTGGCGTTGGCGGAGCCCGAGGACCCGGTGGCGCTGGACTCGGTGCGCCTGGCGGAGCCGCGCATCCAGGCGCCGGCGTCGCTTGCGGACATCTGCGCGCAGGACGCCCACGCGCGCGCGTGCCATGCCCTGGGCAAGTCCTACGCGGACCTCGTGCGCGGCTTTCGCGGGCGCTTCGATCACCCCCCGGACGTGGTCGCGCGCCCGCGCGATGAGACGGACGTGGAGCGGCTGCTGGAGTGGTGCTCGGGCGAGCGGGTCGCGGCGATCCCGTTCGGCGGCGGGACCTCTGTGGTCGGCGGCGTGACCCCGCGGGTGCCGGCGGGCTGCAACGGCGTGGTCTCGATCGACACGTCCGCGCTCGACCGGGTGCTCGAGATCGACGAGTGCTCCGGCGCCGCGTGCATCCAGGCAGGCGCCCTGGGCCCGGGGCTGGAGGCGCAACTCGGCGAGAGCGGGCTGACGCTGCGCCACTTCCCGCAGTCGTTCGAGTTCTCCACCCTCGGCGGCTGGATCGCGACCCGTGCGGCGGGCCATTTCGCGACGGTGTGGACGCACATCGAGGACTTCGTGGAGTCCGCGCGCGCGATCACCCCGGTGGGTGTGTGGGAGTCGCGGCGGCTGCCCGGATCGGGCGCGGGCGTGAGCCCCGACCGGATGCTCGCCGGCTCGGAGGGGACGCTCGGCGTGATCACGCAGGCGTGGGTGCGAGTGCAGCCCCGCCCCTCCCACCGCAGCTCGGCGGGCGTGCGCTTCGCGAGCCTGCTCGCGGGCGCGGAGTGTGTGCGCGCGATCTCCCAGTCGGGGCTGCACCCGTCCAACTGCCGCCTGCTCGACCCGGGCGAGGCGGCGCTGACGATGGCGGGCGACGGCTCCCACGCGCTGCTGGTGCTGGGCTTCGAGTCCAGCGACCATCCGGTGGCGGAGGCGATGGCGCGGGCGCTGGAGCTGTGCGCCGCGCACGGCGGTGCCGTGTCGGAGGGCCGCGATCGAGGCGGGGAGGACGCTGTCAGCTCCTGGCGGGGGGCGTTCCTGGGCGCGCCGTACGTGCGCGACGCGCTGGTGGCGATGGGGGTGCTGGCGGAGACGTTCGAGACGGCGATCACGTGGGAGCGCTTCCCGGCTCTGCACGAGCGCGTCACGGCGGCGAGCGAGGAGGCGGTGCGCGAGGTGTGCGGCGGCGAGGGCAGGGTCTTCTGCCGCTTCACCCACGTCTACCCCGACGGGCCGGCGCCGTACTTCACGGTCATCGCGCCGGCGCGCAGGGGCGAGGAGCTGGAGCAGTGGGACGCGATCAAGCGCGCGGCCTCCGAGGCGATCCTCGCGGAGGGCGGGACGATCACCCACCACCACGCCGTCGGACGCGACCATCGGCCCTGGTATGACCGCCAGCGACCGGAGCCGTTCGCGGCGGCGCTGCGCGGCGCCAAGCTCGCGGCCGATCCGGCGGGGATAATGAATCCGGGCGCGCTGATCGACCCGGTGCCGTGAAGGTCGCGATCCTCGGTCCCGGTGGAGTGGGCGGCCTGCTGGCGGGCGCGCTCGAGCGGGCGGGCACGGAGGTGGTGGTGGTCGCGCGCGAGGCGACCGCCGAGGTGATCGCGGAGCACGGCGTGCATGTGCGCAGCGTGCTGCTAGGCGACTTCGTCGCGCACCCGCGCGCGGTGGCGCGGCTGGCCGAGCCGGTGGACGCGCTGATCGTGGCCACGAAGGCCGCCGGGCTGAAGCCGGCGCTGGCGCGCATCGCGGCGGAGCCGACGGTGGTGCTGCCGCTGCTCAACGGCCTCGACCACATCTCCGTGCTGCGCGAGCGCTTCGCCCCCCGCTCGGTGCTCGCCGGCTCGATCCGCGTCGAGGCCGACAGGCCGCGGCCGGGCGTGGTCGTGCACACGAGCCCTTTCCTGCTGGTGTCGATGGCCAGCGGCGAGCCCGTGGCCGGCGGCGAGCCCATGGCAGCCGGCGGCGAACCTGTGGCCCGCGGCGAGCCCATGGCCGGCGTCGACCAGGCCGTGGGGCCGGCGATGCGGGCGCTGGCGGACGCGCTGTCGGCGGCGGGGGTGCCGGTGCAGGTGCTGGACTCGCAGGCGCAGGTCATGTGGTCGAAGCTCGTGCGCCTGAACGCGCTGGCGTGCACGACCAGCGCCTACGACGTGCTGCTCGGGGAGATCCGCTCGACGCCTGAGCTGCGCGCCGAGTTGGTGGGCGCGATCGAGGAGGCGTGCGCGGTGGGGCGGGCGGAGGGGGCGCACGACGTCGACCCGGCGATCGCGATCGCCGAGCTGGAACGGGCCCACGACACGCTCGGGAGCTCGATGCAGCGCGACATCGCCGCCGGGCGCGAGCCCGAGCTCGACGCGATCCCGGGCTCGGTGCTGCGCGCGGCCGCTCGCCACGGCATCCCGTGCCCGACGATCGAACGGCTCGTGGCGATGATCGCCGAGCGCGCGGGCGTGCCCGCACCCGTCGCGGGCGGCGCCGCCTAGATGTTCTCGCGGTCGTGGCGGAGCACCTCCAGCAGCTCAGCGTACGGTCCGACCAGGTAGGCGTCGTCGCCGGGCGCCAGGCGCGTGTCGCGTCGCGGCGGGTGCTCCAGCGCGAGCGCGTCGGCCGCCCGCCGGATCGCGACCACGCGGACGCTCGCGGGCAGCTCGCGCATCGCCTGGCCGTCGAGCCCGCCGCCGGCGCTGACGCGCAGGCGGGCGAGCAGGAACGGGTGGTTGCCGACGTAGAAGGTGAACAGGACCTCCAGGCCGAGCACGGCGCCGACGAACCACGGCGCGGCGATCGCCGATGTCGACCATACGTGGCGGAACCCGAAGCTCTGCTCGAGCCGGTGGCCGAGCTGGCGGTCGAAGACCCTCAGCACGACCGGCACCTCGCTCCAGCGCTCGGCCAGCCTGTCGCGCACGGCCAGGCCGGTCTCGATGTTGGTGAGATCGTCGGAGGTGAGGATCGCCACCGCGGCGGCGCTCGAGAGGTTCACCGTGTCGAGCGTCTGTGACAGCGTGGCGTCGCCGAGCACGAGCGGAACCTGCAGCGAGCGCGCCTGGGCCAGGAAGCTGTTGCTGGCGGTGCGCTCGACCACGACCACCTCGCGGCCTCGCTCGAGCAGCCCTTCGAGCACGCGCATCCCGACCGCCCCGAGCCCCACGAGCACGACGTGCCCGCGCATGCCGGGGATGCGCTCTTGGCCGAGCGACTGGGCGAGCCGGCGGCTGACGAGCGCGTTGGTCAGCAGCGCGAACAGCGTCGTGACGAGCGTCGTGCCGGCGACGATCAGGCCGATGCCGAACGCCTCGATCCACGTTGACTGGTTGGAGAACGAGAAGTCGCCGAAGCCGACCGTGGCGACGGTCTCGACGGTGAAGTAGATCGCGTCGAGGACCGGCAGATGCGAGTGGTGACCCGACCAGTCATAGCCGAAGTGCAGCACCAGCGTGGAGATGACGAGCAGCACGAGCCCGAGCGCGGCGGCGACGCGCAGCGGCCGGTCGGCGACGCTGAGGATCGTTCTGAGGACTCGCTTGATCGTGGCCCGCGCGCGCGAGCCGGCGTCGGCGATCTCACGCGCGCGCATGTGCGTGTGGCTGAGTCCGGCCTCGTCGAGCTCCTCGCGGGAGCCGAGCAGCGTCACGCGGTCCCCGGCGCAGACCGGCTGGTCGCGCCCCGGGCAGGCGATCAGCTGATCGTCGGCGTCGGTCACGACGCCGATCGGCGCGAGGCTTCCGTAGAGCTCGCGCAGCGTCGCGTCGCGGGGCGCGATCACCTCGGCTGCGACGAACAGCGTGTCGCCGAGCAGGATGTCGCGGGCACGACGGCCGAGGCAGGCTTCGACGACCGAGGGAGCGAACAGCGCCGCGACGTCGAGCACTCCGACCGAGCCGTCCACCTCCTCCACCGCGCGTGCCACAGCGGGGTTGTCGAGGTCGGCGACGACGCGGACCTCGGGTCGCAGATCGCGCAGCAGCAGCACGGTCTCCAGCGTGCGCAGATCGGTGCTCTCGGCGCATACGACCGCCGAGGCGCCGAGGATGCCGGCGTCGTACAGCGGGTCGGTCAGGTGATGCGAGCCGCGGGCGATGTGCGGGATGCCCCAGCCGCGCACGACCTGCGCCAGGCGCTCGTCCGGCTCGTCGTCGAGCACCACCACGCGCGCGCCGGCGAGGTGCAGCTGCTCGACGGTGCGCAGGCCGACGGGGTTCAGGCCGCACACGATCACGTGGCCGACCCAGTCGCGGCACCGCTGAAAATCAGATGGCGAAATCCCGGCAACCGTCGACACGTCGAAGACAGTTTGCGCCGCTGGTAGCTGTATTCCCTTGGCCGGGCGTCCAAGATCGGCGCGGCTACTGCGCTTCGAATGGCGAGCGGCCCGGCGAGAAGGCGGGGATCGCCTGCGTGGCGATCGCCTCGACCGCCCGCTCCTCGGCCTCGGTCAGCTCCTCCTCGTGGTCGCCGTCGCACAGCACGCGGAAGTTGCCGGTGACGCCGCTGTCGGCGTGGATGGTGATGCCCGGGAGGATCTCCTCGCCCTCGTCGAGCCCGAGACGCTCCATGTCGAAGTGGCTCAGGCCGATGCCGTAGGCGGTGTGGGTCGGGTTCTCGCGGTCGTGCGCAGCCACCGCCTGCGCGAAGCGCTCGAGGTTCTTGGCGATCTTGGAGGTGTCCGCCATTTCCCCGGGGAGGGTAGCGCGAGCGGTGTAGATTGGGCCGATGGCCGGCCCCCGACCGCTGGACGCGCCACCCCTCGCTGCCGGGGTTGCGAGCGACGGTCGGAGCGACGGCGCTGCGGGCGAGGTCATCCGCACGGTCGAGCTGACCAAGGTGTACGCCGGCACGGACTTCGCGGCGGTGGACAAGCTCAACCTGAGCGTCCACGCCGGCGAGATCTTCGGCCTGCTCGGCCCCAACGGCGCCGGCAAGACGACGACCGCGGGGATGCTCACGACGCGGGTAATCCCGACGTCGGGCTCGGCGTTCGTCGGCGCGATCGACGTCGTCACGCAGCCGGCGCTGGCCAAGCAGCTGATCGGGATCGTCTCCCAGCAGAACACGCTCGACCGGCAGCTGACCGTGTGGGAGAACCTGTACTTCCACGGCCGCCTGTTCGGCATCCCCGCGGCCGCGTCGCGGCGTACCTCGGACGAGCTGCTCGAGCAGTTCCAGCTCTCCAAGTGGGCCAAGGCGTCCGTGTACGCGCTCTCCGGCGGCATGGCCCAGCGGCTGATGGTGGCGCGCGCGATCTTCCACCGCCCGGCGGTGCTGTTCCTCGACGAGCCGACCGCGGGCCTGGACCCTCAGGGTCGCCTGGCGCTGTGGGAGGTCCTCGGCGAGCTCAACCGCGAGGGGCAGACGATCC
The DNA here is from genome assembly GCA_963805745.1 of uncultured Solirubrobacteraceae bacterium. Taxonomy (GTDB): domain Bacteria; phylum Actinomycetota; class Thermoleophilia; order Solirubrobacterales; family Solirubrobacteraceae; genus Palsa-744. Next base: position 696,555 of record CAWDVD010000002.1, on the reverse strand, counting down.
TGCTGACCACCCATTACATGGAGGAGGCCGACGAGCTGTGCGACCGGGTGGCGATCATGGACCACGGCAAGATCCTCGCGCTGGACACGCCGGAGGAGCTCAAGGGGTCCGTGGGGGCTGACACGATCGTGACCGTCAAGGCGGGCGGCGACGCGGATGCGCTCGCCGCGCGGCTGTCGCGGGAGATCGGCGGCACCACGCGCGCGCGGGTGATCGACGGGGGCGTCGAGCTGCACGTCACGGGCGTCGACCGGCTGGTGGCGCGGGTGGTCAACGCGGCCGAGGAGGCGGGCTTCGACGTGGTCGACCTGTCTGTGTCCAAGCCCAGCCTGGAGACGGTCTTCATCGACCTCACCGGCAAGGAGCTGCGCGACTGATGGCCGCCGCCCAATCCGCCGCCGCCGGCCGGGCTGGCGGGAATGCTCCGATGGCGCTCGAGCCCGCACGCTCGGCGATGGCCGCCAGCCGCATCGCGCTGCGGGCGCTGATCCTGCGCGATCTGGTGGTGCTGTGGAAGCACAAGTTGGAGTTCGTGATCCGCGTGCTGGTCCAGCCGTTCCTGCTGGTGTTCGTGTTCCTGTTCGTCTTCCCCAAGATCGGGCAGGGCATCGGCGGCGGCGGGGGCAAGGTCGACGAGTCGAGGTTCGCCTCCGTCCTGGTTCCCGGCGTGGTCGGGATCTCGATCATGTTCCAGGGCATCCAGGCGGTGGCGCTGCAGCTGTCGACCGAGTTCGGCTACACGCGCGAGATCGAGGACCGCGTGCAGGCGCCGTGCCCGATCTGGCTGGTGGCCGTCTCGAAGGTGCTCTCGGGCGCGGCGCAGGGGCTGCTGGCGGCTGTGATCGTGTTCCCGATCGCCGCCGTCGTCCACGCCTCGGGGGTGCATGCGCACCTGACGGTGCACTGGTGGGTGGTGCTCACGCTGATCCCGCTGGCGTGCGTGACGATGACCTCGCTGGGGCTGCTGCTCGGCAGTGCCTTCGAGGCGCGAAACATCGGCTTGATGTTCGGGTTCGTGGTGCTCCCCCTGACGTTCCTCGGCGGCACCTACTACCAGTGGACGAAGCTCTCGCCGGTGAAGGTCGACGGCGTGCACTGGCTGCAGATTCTCGTGCTGGTCAACCCGCTGATCTACGTCAACGAGGGCATGCGCGCCGGTCTCACCGACGCCTCGCACATGCACCTGTACATCGTCTACCCGGTGCTGAGCGGCTTCTGCGCGCTGTTCCTCACGCTGGGCCTGCGCAAGTTCCGCGGGCGTGTGGTCTCCTGAGCGGGGGGCGAGGGCCGATGGGGCCGCGAGCGGGGGCATGGTGACGGAGGTGCGCCAACGGGCCCGGCTTGCGCTCTCGCTGCGCGTGCTGCCCGCGCCGGTCGCCCGCTTCGTCTGGCGGGCACACCGCCAAGCGCGCCGCAGCGGCGATCGCTTCAGCCTGGCCTCGGCCGCCCGCCCGGCCGAGCTGGCCGGGCTGCTGGCCCTGGCCCGCGATCGCACGGCGGTGGTCGAGCTCGGCACCGGCACCGCCTGGAGCGCGATCGCTCTGGCGCTCGGCGACCGCGCGCGGCGAGTCGTCAGCTACGACCCATGTGTGCGGCCCGAGCGCGAGGCCTATCTCGAGCTCGCCGGGCGGAGCGTCCGCGAGCGCATCGATCTGCGCGCCGAGCCCGACCGAAAGGGCCCGCGGGCCGGCGATTCGCCCGCGCAGCTGCTGTTCATCGACTCATCGCACGAGCGCGAGTCCGTGATGAGCGCCTTCAGCGCTTGGCGGGACGCGCTCGCGCCGGGCGCGGTGGTGGTCTTCCACGACTACCGCCACCCGGGCTATCCGGGCGTGCGCCAAGCCGTCGTCGACCTCGGGCTGTCGGGGTCGGAGAGTGGCGGTCTGTTCGTGTGGCGAGCGCCGTGAGGAGCCGCATCGACACGGCTCCTCACGGCGAGCCGCACCGATGCGGGCGACTTTTCGCTGACTACCAGAAGGGACTCTTCGTGAGTTCCGCCCCGAAGGTTTGGTCTTCGGAGTCCTGCTCGACGGCGGCGAATTCCGTGTGGAGGGTGCGTGCGCAGGAGGCGCTGCTGCCCGACCGGTTCAGCGACCCGGTTGCTTCTCCGGTGATGTACGGCCCGCCGTAGGGCGTTCCGACCCTGAAGCTGCCGTTGAGCATGGCGAACTGGTAGACGCAGGGTTGGGGTGTCGTCAATGTGAGCGTCGGGAACATGAGCAGCAGAGCCGTCCCGGTATCGCCCAGCGCGACGATGCTCACTCCGCCTGAAAGCGTGTCCGGTTCGCAGCGAACGTAGGTGGGCGGCCCGAACTGGAGCAGGTCCACTGGGTCTCCGTTGTTCACAATCTTCCCCAGCGAGTCCTCCACGCACGATCCGAGGATCACCTGCCCATCCTCGACGATCGCGCCCGGGCTAGCAGGCGTTCCATTTTCGGTCAGCTCGAGCCCCGCTCCGAAAGGGGGCGGCCCCGCGGCATACGCGTTACCGACGGAAACGGCGCCGAGCGCGAGCGCCAGGGCCAGCACGGAAACCACTCGCTTGATCATCATGATCTGCCTGCCTCCTTGTGACGCCGGAGTTGCACCGGGGGGCTCCTGCGTCGGTTGTGTAGGTGTAGAGCGGATTCAGTGTAAAGGGGATTTGCCCGGCACCGCACCCCCCCGAACGGATAGGATTTCCTGCGCGTTCAGGCCAGTCGGAAACGGCCGACCTCCCCGAAAGTGACTGGCTAACGACTACAAGCTATTTGTGGTGGAGCGTGTCGGTTTTGATGGTCGCGACGGCCGCGCCGCTGATGTCCCGTCTCTTTTCGCCGCACCGAGGGCTCGCGTCCGGGGTTCTTTCGTCGCCTTCATGTCATTCGCCACGATTGGTAGAGGTTGGGGGCGCGATCAAGTTGTGTATCCGGCTCCGGCGCGCCGGTGTGCGCGCAAAGACCCTTGCTCAATTAGCTCAATTCGATAGCCGTCGAGCTGTTGACGGTTTGCAACTCACGTCGCGTAGCGATTCGACACCGGGGGACGGGTCAATCGGTGGGGCGTCGGCGACGGTCAGTTGCCTTTGCCGCCGAGCCAGCCGCCGCGCTTTTCAGGGATGGCGAAGTCAGGGGGGGCGGTGACCGGGAGTTGTGCCGGCGGCCGGGGCTTGAGCGGGCCTTGGGGCGAAGTGCTCTCTGGAGGCTTATCCGCCATGAGATCAGGTTAGCCGATGAGGCTGAGCGTCCATAGGATGACCTCGGCGGCGAGCAGCGTGCAACTCGCAGCGAGCCAGTTCGAGAGGTCGGCGATCTTGCTGCGGTTGACCTCGAGGTGCGGTTCGATCCAAATGCCCGCAGTGCGGTAGGCCTCCGTCACGTTGGAGACGCCTCGGTGGTCACTTTCGGCCAGCAGCGTCTCTCCGCGGAAGGCAAACACAAACGCATGGGGCAGGAGCACCCAGATGGCAGTCCCCACGGACAGGGCGAAGGCGATCATGCCGACAACGCCCCAGATGTCGAGGGAGCCGTGGCTGGTCTTGGCGCCAAAGAACGAGCCTGCGATGGAAGCTGCCGCGAGCACCGTGCCAGCACGGGCTCGCAGCCCTGTGAGGGCGCGCTCCTGCTCCGCCAGCGCGCTGGCGGTCAATTCGAAGCCGAACTGCTCGATTGATTCAGCCACACCCCGGTTCTACCGCTCGACGGGGACGGTACTCGTGGCTGCGCCGGAGTGATCCTTGACCCCGGCTCGACCCAACTCTAAGTCTCGATTATCTCGACGCGATAGCCATCGAGGTAGTGGTCGGTTTGCAACTCAGGGAAGGTGTGGGCGGCTTCCCAGGGCCGGCTGAGGATGCCATCCCAAGCCGTGACTACGGTCTCATCATGGATGAGCGCAAGCTCCTCAAGCGGCTCGCCCGGGGCGATGTGGCCAACGTTGCGTTTGGCGATCTTTGCGCTCTCGCAGGGGCGCTGGGCTTCGAGCTGCGGCATGTCAGCGGCAGTCACCACGTCTTCGCGCATCCAGATATCCCACAGCTGATCAATCTGCAATCGCTACGCGGACAAGCGAAGCCCTATCAGATTCGGCAGCTCATAAGGCTGGTAGAGCGCTACGATCTGAGGCTCAAGGACAGGCCATGAGCGACTACCACATCAACGTGTTCTACAGCGACGAGGACGGTGCTTACGTGGCCGACATTCCTGACCTCGAGGCATGTTCGGCGCTCGGCTCAACGGCGAAGGAGGCCCTGGCCGAGGTGGAGCGAGCCAAGCAGGCTTGGTTCGCTGCTGCGAAGGAGGCGGGCAAGCAGGTCCCGGAGCCGCGCTACCGTCCGGCTATCTACGCCCGCTAGCCGGTGCTGGACGAAGCACACGAAACGGGCTGATTTGCAGCGGATTCAGCCCGTCTCGATCAGCTCGAAACGGTACCCATCGGGATTGTGTACGCAGATAAGTTGAGGGCTCGAATCAGCTCGGCTCGAGGACTTCGAGGCCATGCTCACGAGCGCCGGTCGCGAGCTGCCTGTCATAGGTCATGAGCGCGTCCAGTTTGCCTGTGTTGGACAGGCTGACTGCTGTGGCAAGATGGATCGCGTCGAGCGTGGCGACTGTGGGCGGAGCGATGGTCTCTGCGGCTGCGAGGATCTCCTCGTTCAATGGGATCAGGACTTTTCCTGAGAGGAGATCGGCGACGTACGCCAGCATGTTCTCGCGAAGCCCGAGGCGGTGCAACTCCACGCTCAGCAAGCGACTCGAGATGTGTCGCTCGAAACGGTCCAGCTCGCGCCTGATCGCCGGCGTGTCGGGCTCATCGAGGAGAACGCGTCCGAGGACACTCGTGTCGAGATATACGGTGCGCACCCTACATTCAGAACGGCTCGCGACGACTCTCGTCGAGGAAGGCGTCGGTCGTGCCGGCAGGGTGGCTGCTCCTAGGAGGGAGACTGTCGATGACGGCGACCAGGCTCCTCGTTGGGAGCGTTGCGCCGTACTGCTCGGCTAGTTCCAGGTAGTAAGGGTCGATAGCGCTATGCGAGGGCACGAGTCGTGCGACCTCGTGTCCTCGCTCCGTAACCGTCAACGTCTCGCCGCCCTTGACTCGCTCCAAATAGCGGCTCAGGTTCTGACGCAGCTCGCGAACGCCGACCGTCTTGCCCGTTGTGCTCCGATGCGTAGTGGACATTGTGCGTCACAATGTAGCACATGTTCCAGGCGCCTTGCGACTAGCGGCCCTAACCCGGGTCGGGCTACATCTCGAGTATCTCCACGCGATAGCCGTCGGGGTCTTTGACGAAGCACAGTCGCGAGCCGCCCTCGCGCACCGAGTACGGCGGCTTCTCCGGCTGGATGCCCTGCTCGTCCAGGCGCGCGAGCGTCGCGTCGAGGTCATCGGCCGTGATCGCGATGTGGCCGTAGCCGGTGCCGATTTCGTAGGAGTCCACGCCGAAGTTGTATGTCAGCTCAAGGCGCGGCATGTCGCCGTCGCCAGGCTGGTTCATGAACACGTTGACCGCCTCGTCTTTGATCGGGATGCGGCCGATCTCCTGGAAGCCGAGCGCGTTGTAGAAGGCCACCGAGCGCTCGATGTCGGTGATGCGGTAGCACGTGTGGATAAGGGCCATGGGGCGGCAGTCTAGGACACGGCGTGCCGCCCGCCGCGGGTGGCCTGCCGCCGCGCGCGACGTTCTTCGCGAGCGGCTTCGCGTTCGGAGCGCTTGCGTGCCCGGTTTTCTTCCGCGCGTTCGCGGTTGAGCTGGCGCCTGCGTTCCGCTTCCGGCCGCGAGCCTCTGCCGTGCTTCGGCTTTGAGTCGTGGGTCTGCTTCTGTCTCCTGGTCTTCGTCCGGGGCGGGGTCGCCGGTCCGGCGGCGCTTGCCTGTTTTTCGGCCGCTCGGCTCCGCGCGGCGGCGTGCCTCGCCTCCCGTGCGCGCAGCTTGTGCGCTCTGCTGGCCATGGCCGTCGCCCGTTTGACTTCCCGGGCGCGCTGCCCCCGCGCCCGGCTCGCCCGATCGGCCGCCTGCACCGCCTCCCGAGCCCGGGCTTCTTCCTGCGATCGCTGCATCGTCGACATCGCCGGCGGCGGCGCCTGCGCGACCGTGATGCGGTGCACCACCGCGCTTGGATGTGACTGCAGGCCGAAGAACAGCGCCGCCGCGACGGCCGCTCCGTCCAGAAAGCTCACCGCGATGACAGTGCGCCGCTCCATTCCTCCCCCGGGTCGACGATCAGCGTACACCCGCCGTGCGCAGGTTGGGCAGGCGCCGCCGCCGCGCGATGGCGGCCGGGGAGCCGCGCGATGGCGGATCGCCACGATCGCGTGACGGCGCGCCGCCGCGAGCCGCGTGACGGCGGCCGTTTACACTGGCGGCGTGCGAACCCTGATCGTCGGGCATGGCGGGCGTGAGAGCGCGCTGGCCTCTGCCATGGCCCAGCACAGCGAGCTGCACGCGTTCGTCGGCCACGAGAACCCGTCGATCGTTCGCTGCGCCGCCGCGTCCGGGGGCAGCCATCAGCTCGGCGACGTCTGCGATCCGCACGCCGTCGCCGCGTTCGCCCGCGCGCGCGACGTCGACGTCGCCATGGTCAGCGCCGACGAGCCGCTCGCCGCAGGTGTCGTCGATGCGCTGCTCGCCCAGGGCACGCGCGCCGTCGGGCCGACCGCCGCCGGGGCTGAGATCGAGTGGAACAAGGCGTTCGCGCGCTCGCTGCTGGCCGAGCTCGCGCCCGAGGCCGCGCCGAGGCTGCACGTGGTGCACGACGCCCGCCAGGTGGGTGACGCGATCGCGTCGTTCGGCTCGACGCCCGTCGCCGTCAAGCCCTCCGGCCTGACCGGAGGCAAGGGCGTCAAGGTCATGGGCCCGCATCTGGACGATCACGAGCACGCTCGCCAGTACGCGCTCAGCCTGCTCGACCGCGGCAGGCCCGGTGAGTCGGTGCTGATCGAGGAGAAGATCGTCGGCGCCGAGTTCACCATCCAGGCCATCAGCGACGGCAGCACCGTCGTCTTCCCGCCTTCCACCTACGACTACCCCTTCCGCTACGACGGCGACACCGGGCCCGGCACCGGCGGGATGGGCTCGCTGTCCATGGCCGGCCCCACGCTGCCGTTCATGACCCCCGCCCACTACGCGCACGCCTGCTCGATCATCCAGCGCGTCATCGAGCGCCTCGCCCAGCTCGGGCGCCATTTCACGGGGGTCATGAACAGCGGCTTCTTCGCCACCGCCGACGGCGTCAAGGTGATCGAGTTCAACGCGCGCTTCGGCGATCCCGAGTGCATGAACATCATGAGCCTGTTCAGCGGCAGCTGGCCGGAGGTCATGCAGCGCATCTGCGCCGGAAGCCTCGCCTCCGGCGACGTCCCGCTGCGCGAGCACGCTTCCGTCGTGCTGTACCTCGTCTCGCCCGACTACGCGCTGCGGCCCGGACCCGCGTACGAGTTCACGCTCGACCGCCGGCAGATCGAAGCTCGCGACTGTCAGGTCTTCTTCTCCTCCGCCGTTCAGGTCGGCGAGAACGCCTATCGCACCGTCGGCACCTCCCGCGCCGTCGCGCTCGCCAGCACCGCGCCCACGCTCGAGCAGGCACGCGCGCGGGTCGTCGACTGCGCCAGCTCGGTGCCCGTGCTCGAGTGGCGCAAGGACGTCGGCGACGAACGCTACCTCGAAGACCTGGCACGGTTGCTCGCGCCGCACGCGCCAACCCGCGGCGGGGATGGCGACAGCGCCCGCGTCGGGGATGGCGACAGCGCCCGCGGCGAGGCTGGCGAGGGCGCCGCCGGCGGGGTTGGCGAGAGCGCCGGCGAGGCGCCCGGCGACGCCGCGCTGCTCCCAAACGTCAGCTGACGCATTCGTGCAAGGATGGGCGGCATGCTCGTCGAGCGCGCCAGCCACCCGCAGTTCCTGTCCAACACCTACCTCGTGGCCGACGGCGAGGGCGGGCCGGCGTTCTTCGTCGACGCCGGCGGACCGGTGGGGCCGCTGATCGACGCAGCCGAGCGCCTCGGGCTCACCCCCACACACGTGCTGCTCACGCACCACCACTTCGACCACGTCAGCGACGTCGGCGAGCTGCTCGCGCGCTGGCCGAAGCTCCAGGTGCTCATCAGCCAGCGCGAGCGCGAGCTGCTCGACGCCACCGGCGCGGAGGGGGCCGACTCGCCGAGCGCCGGCATGGGGTCGATCGAGGCCGGCCAGTCGCTGCGGTTCGGAGCGCTCCAGGTGTGCCCGCTGCACACGCCCGGGCACACCGCCGGGATGGTGTCGTTCCTCGTCGGCGCCCGGCCCGACGACGCCGAGGGCCACGGGGCGGCCGGGCGCGCCGCCAGGAGCGCCGCGCCCGGTGGCCTGGCGGGCGGCGGGCTGGTGGTGTTCACCGGCGACACCCTGTTCAAGGACTCCGTCGGCGGCGTCAAAGCGCCCGGCCACACCACGTACACCGACCTGCGCGACTCGATCATGGGCACGCTCATGGAGCTGCCGCCCGACACCGTCGTCTACCCCGGTCATTCCGGCGAAACCTCAGTCGCGCGCGAGTGGGACTCCAACGCCTTCATCCGCGTCTGGCGCGGCCTGGACCCGGAAGGCTCGCAGCCGTGCACCGCGCTCGGCCAGCCCGCCACGCTCGTGCTGCTCGGCGCCGACTACGACGGCGGCACCAAGGCCTGGGTGCGCTGGCCCGACGGCTCCGACGACATCGTTCCCGGGTCGCGGGTGGAGCGGCCCTAGCATCTGAGGTCATGGCGCGTGAGAACGAGAAGATCCCCACCTCGCGCGCCCGGCGCACCGCAACCGTAGCCACGCTCGCCGCCAGCGAGGCCGTCAAGCAGTTCGGAACGCGCGCCGCCAACGTCACCCGTGGCGAGGACGCCTCCGAGGAGGCCATGGCCCGCCGCCAGCTGGAGACCGCCAAGCAGATCGTCGCCGTGCTCGGCACCATGAAGGGCGCCGCCATGAAGCTCGGGCAGGTGATGTCCTTCCTCGACGTCGGCCTCGTGGCCGAGGAGCACCGCGAGGAGTTCCAGCGGGAGCTCGCCAAGCTGCGCGACGCCGCTCCCAGCGTGTCCTTCAAGCAGATGCGGCGCGTGATCGAGGAGGACCTCGAACAGCCGATCTCCGAGGTGTTCGCGTCATTCGACGAGGAGCCCATCGCCGCGGCGTCCATCGGCCAGGTCTACCGCGCCACGCTCGCGCAGGACGGCCGCCAGGTCGCCGTCAAGGTCCAGTACCCCGGCGTCGCCGGGGCCGTCAGGGCCGACCTGCAGAACCTGGACATGATCATGCGCGTGCTCAAGCGCATGACCCCCGGCCTGGACGTCAAGGGGATCGCCGAGGAGATCAACGAGCGCATCGTCGAGGAGCTCGACTACGAGCTCGAGGCCCAGAACCAGCGCTCGCTCGCGCGCATCTTCGCCGGGCATCCCTTCATCGTCGTCCCCGACGTCGTCAGCTCGCTCTCGCGCGAGCGCGTGCTCGTCAGCGAGTTCGTCACCGGCGTCGGCTTCGAGGAGCTCAAGCAGCGCTCCCAGGCAGAGCGCGACCGCATCGGCGAGATCGTCTTCCGCTTCTTCCTCGGCTGCCTGTACCGTCACCGCCAGTTCTCCGGCGACCCCCATCCGGGGAACTTCCTGCTGCTCGCCGACGGTCGCGTCGCGTTTCTGGACTTCGGGCTGTTCAAGCGCATGGACGCCGAGCCCGTCGAGCTCGAGCTGGCCTGTCAGCGAGCCGTCTCCGAGGGCGACGCCGCCACCCTGCACGAGCTGCTCGCCTCCTCCGGCTTCCTGCCCGAACCCGATCGCGTCGACCCCGAGCACCTGCTCGCCTTCATCACCGACGCCATCTGGTGGTACACCACCGCCGACGAAAGCGTCCAGCTGAGCCCCGACATAGCCACCCAGGTGATGATCGAGAGCTCCGACCCGCGCTCCAGCCACTTCCGCCAGATGCGCCACCAGGACATGCGCCCCGAGCACCTGTTCGGCCGGCGCATGGAGATGCTCACGCTCGCCGTGCTCTCGCAGCTGCGCGCGCGCGCCAACTGGCACAGGATCGCCCGCGAGTGGATGTACGGCGACGAGCCCGTCACCGACCTCGGTCGCCAGGAGGCCGAGTTCTACGGGCGCAGCGGCGTCGGCGCGCGCGGCTGAGCGCGAACGCGCGCGCGGGGCCGCCGGCGCGCGGTTGAACGCTCACGCATGTCGTCGGGCCGGCGCGCGCGGCTGAGCGCTCACGCGCGTCGTCCTCCGCACTCGCGGCCAGTGCCGCCGCGGCCGGATGGCGCGCTCACACGCCCTTCTCTGCCACGATCCGGCCGGACTCGACCGCCTTCACCAGCGCGTGGTAGTCGCGCTCGTTCTGCTCGGCATACGCGTGTGAGAACTGGACGAGCGCGCGATCGAAGCTCGAGCTCGTGCCGAGGTACGCCGCGATCGCGATGCGGTCGCCGCTGCGGGCGTGCGCGCGAGCGAGCGTCCAGCCGCACAGGCGGCCGTAGTGGGCCATGCCCTTGGGGGTCATCCGCTCGATTTCCGCAGAGCCCTTCCAGTCGCGCAGCTGGCGGCCGTAGAGATCCATCGGCTTGCCGTCCAACCCGGACGCGACGTGCAGCCAGCCGAGGAAGATGTCGCTGCTCGCCTGCATCAGCCGCTGTCCCGTCACCACCCGCTCGCCGTGGTTGCCGAACTCGCTGGCCGTGAGGAACCGCTCGAGCACCGACGCCTCCGCCTCCTTCAGCTGCAGGAACAGCGGGTCCTGCTCGTCGCGGCCGAGCAGCAGCGCGATCCACGCGCGCGTGCCCACGCTGCCCACGCCCACCACCTTGCGCGCGAGGTCGACCAGGCGGTACTGCTCGAGCAGCACGCGCCGGTCGCGCTCCAGCGTTTCCCGGTACGAGCGCAGATGGCCGTGCAGGACGTCGAACATCTCATCGCGCTCGCCGCCCTGCGCCAGGTCGTCGATCGGCACGATCAACGGCGGGTCCGCCAGGATCCGCGGCTCGCCGTCCACCATGTGCGTCAGCTTCGAGAACGCCGACATGCTGTCGCGCGTGCGCGCCTTCGCCAGCGTCTTCTCCGTGCGCTTGGCCAGCTTCGGCGTCAGCTGCGAGCCCAGTTCCTGCACCGTGTCATCGACGTCCAGGTGCGCGTACCACACGTCGATGTCCTTCATCCCCGCGAAGCCCGCCATCGCCGTGCGGTACTCCGCGACCGCGTCCAGCGCCACACGGTCCCGGTCCTTGACCGCGAAGCCGTTGTTGCTCGCCGCGATCACCATGCTCGTCGCCAGGCGCTTGACGTCCCACTCCCACGGCCCCGGGAGCGTCTCGTCGAAGTCGTTCACGTCGAACACCAGCCGCCGCTCCGGTGACGCGAACACGCCGAAGTTCGACAGGTGCGCGTCGCCGCAGCACTGCACCGTCAGCCCCGAGCGCGGCGTCCGCGCCAGGTCGCTGGCCATGATCGCCGCCGCGCCCCGATAGAAGTTGAACGGCGAGACCAGCATGCGCCCGTAGCGGATCGGCACCAGCTCCGGCACGCGCGTCTTCGCCTGGCGCTCGAGCAGCTTGATCGGATCGCCGCGGCGTGGTGGCGGCTCGTAGCCGGCGTGGCTGGCGCGCGGCACCTTTGCCCGTGCCGCCCTGCCCGCGGCCGCCCGCTCGGCCACGCTCAGGTGAGCCACCACCCGGGCGCCCGTGCGCGCCCCTACGCCCCTTCCTGAGCTCGCGCTCGCTCCTGCCACCGAGCTCGTCCGTGCGCCTGCGCTCGTTCTGGCCATCAGAAGCCCGTGTTCGTCTTCACGCGTTTGCGCTCCGACGGGTGCAGGTGGCCCTTGGCCTCCAGCACCGAGCACGCCTGCACGATGTCCTGGCCGAGGCACACCGTCAGCGACTGGCCCAGCGTCTCCTTGACCAGCACGCGCATGATCTTGATGTGTTCCGCGTTCGGCGGGAGCGTGTACGCGGGCACCATCCAGCCGCGCTGCGCCGCCAGCTGCCCCGACACGTCGAACTCGTCGTAGCTGTGCTCGCCCGCGAGTTTGAACGCGACCAGCGGAAGCTGCTCGTCCTGCTCGCGTCCGATCAATTCGAACTCGCCCGCCGCTTCGATCTCCTTCGCCAGCGTGCGCGCGTTGTACTTCATGATCTCCATCATGTAGCGGTAGCCGTCGTGGCCCAGGCGCACGAAGTTGTAGTACTGCGCCAGCACCATCGCCGAGCCCGTCGAGAAGTTCAGCGTGAACGTCGCATCGCGCTTGCCGAGATAGTTCTCGTAGAACACCAGGTCCTCGGGGAGGTCGCTCTCGTCCCTGAACACCAGCCATCCGATTCCCGGGTAGACCAGGCCGAACTTGTGGCCCGAGACGTTGATCGAGCGGACCTGCTCCAGGCGGAAGTCCCACTCCGAGTGGGGGTACAGGAACGGCCACACGAAGCCGCCGCTCGCCGCGTCGACGTGCACCGGCACGTCCAGCCCCTTCTCGTTCTTCAGGTCCACCAGGTAGTCGTTGATCCCGCGGATGTCGTCCGCGTGCCCCGTGAACGTCGTGCCAAGCACCGCAGCCACGCCGATCGTGTTCTCGTCGACGTGAGGCGCCACGTCCTCCGGGCCGATCGTGTACTTGTCCGGCTGCAGCGGCACGATCCGCGGCTCCACGTCGAAGTAGCGGCAGAACTTCTCCCACACCACGTGCACGTCTCCGCCGAACACCAGGTTGGGGCGCTCCACCGACGCTCCCGCCGCCTGCCTGCGGCCCCGCCACTTCCACTTCAGCGACAGCGCGCCCAGCATGATCGCCTCCGAGGAGCCCTGCGTGCGCGCGCCCGTCGTCTCCCCCTCCGGGGACGATGCGCCCGGCGCGTTGAACAGGTCGGCGAGCATGCGGATGCAGCGCTGCTCGATCTCAGCCGTGCGCGGATACTCGGCGTGGTCGATGAAGTTCACGCGCAGGGATTCCTGAATCAGCTGCTCGGCCTCCGGCTCCATCCACGTCGTCACGAACGTCGCCAGATTGCGCATCGGCAGTCCGTCCAGCACGACTTCCTGCTGCAGCAGGCCCAGCGCTTCCTGCGCGCTCATGCCCGACTTCGGCAGCTTTCCGTCCGGCGCCGGTTCCAGCAGGTAGCGGTTGCCGTACATGCCCTCCATGCGCTCGATCTGAGCGCGGGTGGGCTCCGGCGGCATTCCGTCGACGCGCTCCTCGGCGGTCGGGCGCTTGGGTGGCACGGTCATCCTCCTGTGGTTTGGCGACGGGGCGAGCCGCGATCGTCGCACACCGGCGCTACGCTCGGGCGCGGTCACGCTGGAATGTTGCCGCTCCCAGCCGTACGCTACCGCGATGATGACTTCGTGCCCGAGCTGTGCGCAGGAGAATCCCGCGGGGGCGCGGTTCTGCAACGGCTGCGGTGCTCCACTGCAAAGCGCACGAGCGGGCGCGCGCGAGGAGCGCAGGATCGTCACGGTCCTGTTCGCGGACATGGCCGGCTTCACCGCGCGCGCGGAGCGTCTCGATCCCGAGGACGTGCGCGCAATCCTGAGCCGCTACTACTCGAGGCTCCGCATCGAGCTCGAGGCTTTCGGCGGAACGGTCGAGAAGTTCATCGGAGACGCGGTGGTGGGCATCTTCGGCGCGCCGATCGCCCATGGCGACGATCCGGAGCGAGCCGTGCGTGCCGCGTTCGCGCTGTGCGATGCCGTTGGCGAGATGAATGCCGCCGATCCCGACCTGAAACTCGAGGTGCGCGTAGCGGTGAACACGGGTGAGGCGATCGTCTCGCTCGCGACCACGGAGCTGCATGAAGGAATGGTCGCCGGCGATGTCGTGAACACGGCTTCACGGCTTCAGTCGAGCGCGCCGACCAATGCGATCCTCGTCGGTGAGGACACCTATCGCGCCACGCGCGCGGTCGTGGAGTACCGCGCGGTCGACCCGCTGATTCTGAAAGGCAAGCAGGCACCGGTCCCGGCATGGCTCGCCGTAGGCATCAAGGCCGGCCCCGGTGAGCGGGAAGCCAGCGCGGTACCGATGGTCGGACGGGCCAACGAGCTCGCCGCGCTCGGCCGTGTCTTCGCCGCCGTCGTCGCCGAGCGGCGACCCAATCTGGTGACAGTCTTCGGCGATGCTGGAATTGGCAAGACCCGGCTCGCCACCGAGTTCGCGCAGCAGGTCCACCAGAACGGAGGACATCTCCTGCACGGGCGCTGCATGCCCTACGGAGTAAGCACCCCCTACGCGCCATTCGCACTGCACATCAAGCAGTTCGCCAGCATCTTCGCGAGCGACGACGTTGGCACGGCCCAGCACAAGCTGCGGGCCGCGCTGGCAGACGTCGCTGTGCCAGGAGCCGTCGATGAGATCGCCTCCCACCTCGAACTCCTGATCGGACTCAGCAGTGGAGGAGAGGTCGCCGATCGGCAGATCCTCTTTCGGGCCGCGAGACGGTTCGTCGAAGCACTCGGGCATTCGCGGCCGGCCGTTCTGGTCTTGGAAGACCTGCACTGGGCCGACAGCGGAACGCTTGACCTGCTCGAGCTGCTCGCCTCACGAGTCCGGGATGTTCCCGTGATGCTGCTGGCGCTCGCCCGCCCGGAGCTGCTGCACTCGCGTCCCGCGTGGGGCGGCGGACTGCCCGCGTACACCGCGCTGTCGCTCGAGCCGCTGGGCGCGGACGACGCCCGCGAGCTCGTCACCCTGCTTCTTCGCCGGCACGCCGTCGGCGCCCACGAGGCCAGCGTCGCTGAGAATGCCGAGGGCAATCCGCTGTTCATCGAGGAGCTCGCGGCGGCCGCCGTCGAACGACCGGGCTCGGCCGCGGGCGAGTTGCCCACGACGATCCGCGAGCTCGTGTCGGCGCGGCTCGACGTGCTTCCACCCGAGGAGCGAGTCGTGCTGATGGATGCGGCGATCGTCGGCAAGGTCTTCTGGCGCGGTGCCCTTGCGGGCATGGGCCAGAACGGGGCAGTCCTGTCCGAGACCCTCGACTCGCTCGAGGTGCGCGATCTGATCAGGCAGGAGGCCACGTCCTGGATCGAGGGCGAGGACCAGTTCACCTTCAAGCACGCGCTCATCCGCGACGTCGCCTACGCGACCGTGCCGCGCGCGAAGCGCAAGGAACTGCACGCTGTTGTCGCGGGTTTCCTCGAGCAGGCGACCGCGGGAGCAGCCGCCACCGCGACTGCCCTGGCGCGCCACTGGCGAGAGGCCGGTGACGAGGAGCGGGCGCTCGAGTATCTGCTGTTGGCGGCCGACCATGCTGGTCGCGGTTGGGCCAAGGAGGAAGCCGCAAGGCTGTACGGCGAGGCACTCGAGCTGTGCGCCGGGGATCCGGCGCGCCGGCGAGAGATCGTCCGCAAGCAGGCGCTCGCGATCACCGCACTCCAGCACGTCGTCGACGTGCGTCAGTCTCGCCACACGCCGGCGTAGCGCTGACGTGCTGTGGGCGTTGTTCAGAGCGGGAAATCGGCGGGCGTGACGTCGCCGACGATCTCGGCTATGCGAAGGACCTCATGCTGCCCGAGCGCGTCCGCATGCCTGCGGATGATCTCCTCGCTCGGCGCCTCGTACAGACAGAAGGTCTTCACGCGACCGTCGTCGTCGATCGCCACGTGGCTGTGCTCCCAGAGGATCTCGGGAAACCGCTCCTGTGCAACCCCGCGTGAGCGCCGCCCTATGGCGTCCATCTGCTCCTCGCCAACGCTGAATTGCCGCTCCACCAGATACCTCGGCACTGCTCCTCCTAGTGTCGTCCGTGGACAGCATAGGGCACACCGGGGGCGGTCCTCCGCGAACTTGCGCGCCAGACCACTCACGAGGCCACCCACGGGCCGTGCCAGGCACCGAAGCCGGCGACCAGCTTGTCGGCGTCCGGCGGGCCCCACGAGCCCGGCGCGTATCGCTGCACGGGGGGCGGCTGGCGCAGCAGCGGTTCGAAGATCCGCCAGGTCTCTTCGACGCCGTCCTGGCGGGTGAAGCGCGTGCTGTCGCCGCGCATGGCGTCGAGCAGCAGCACCTCGTAGGGGGTCGGCGCCTCCCCGCCCTGGTCGGCGAACTCGAGGTCGAGCGTGACCGCCTCGGGGCCGGCGGCGTCGGCGCGGTGCGCGTCGAGGATCATGCGCGTGCCGGTCGTGGGGTCGAGCTTGACCACGAACTGGTTGGGCTCGGGGCGGCGATGCCCGTGCTCCATGAAGCCCAGGCGCGGCGGGTCGCGGAACACGGCTCGCAGCTCGGTCTGCGTGACGGGGAGCTCCTTGCCGCTGCGGATGAACCACGGCACGCCCGACCAGCGCCAGTTGTCGATGTCCAGGCGCATCGCCGCGTAGGTCTCGGTGGTCGAGTCCTTGGCGACGCCGTCGATGTCGAGGTAGCCGTCGTACTGCCCGCGGACATAATGGCCCGCCCTGGCGTCGGCCATCGAGCGGAAGACCGCGAACTTGGCGTCCTTGAGGGTTCCGGCGTCGTTGCCGGCAGGCGCCTCCATCGCCGCCAGCGCGACCACCTGCATGAGGTGGTTGACGACCACGTCGCGCAGCGCGCCGACGGGGTCGTAGAAGTGCCCGCGGTCCTCCACGCCGAAGCTCTCGGCCATCGTGATCTGCACGCACGCGATGTGGTTGCGGTTCCAGATCGGCTCGATCATGGTGTTGGCGAAGCGCAGGTACAGGAGCTCGTCGGTGCCCATCTTGCCGAGGAAGTGGTCGATGCGGTACAGCTGGGACTCCTCGATCGACTGGTGGATTTCGGCGGCGAGGGCGCGCGCGGAGGCGAGGTCGTGGCCGAAAGGCTTCTCGACCACCACGCGCGCCGTCCTGGTCAGCCCGGCGCCGGCGAGCTGCTTGATCACGGGCCCGAACAGGAACGGCGGGATCTCCAGGTAGAAGACCGGGGTGCTGGCGTCGCCCAAGGCGGTGGCAACGCGCGTGTAGGTGGCGGCGTCGGTGAAGTCGCCGCTGACGTAGGACAGGCGCGCGGCGAAGCGCTCGAACACGCCCTCCTCGAGCGTCTCGCCGGTGCCTTCGATGCATTCGCGGGCGTGCTCGCGCAGGCGCTCGACGGTCCAGTCGTCGACGGCGACGCCCACGATCGGGCAGTCCAGCAGGCCCCGGCGCTCCAAGCGGTAGAGCGAGCGGAAGGTCATCACCTTGGCGAGATCGCCGGTGATCCCGAAGACGACCAGCGCGTCCGCGCTCGGTGTGCCGCCGGGACTCATCACACCACCTGGATCTGGAACAGGCTGGTGGTCCCGGGCCGTCCGGAGGGCAGGCCGGCGGTGATCCCGACCCGCTGGCCGGTCTCGCACCAGCCGAGCTCCACCACGCGCCGGGCCGAGTCGGCGATCAGCGCCTCGGTGGTCTCGTGGCGGGGCATCGACGCCGCCTGCACGCCCCACAGCAGGCAGCAGCGCCTGACCGTCTCTTTGCCGGGGGAGAGCGCGTAGATCGGCACGGTCGGGCGGTGGGCGGAGACCAGGCGCGCCGAGCGGCCGGACAGCGTGGGGATGACGAGCGCGTCCAGGCGCAGCTCGCGGGCGGCGTCGCAGAGATTGTGGGCGATGGTGTACGCGGGGTCTGAATGGGTACGCCGTACGCGCGACTCGTTCCAGCGCTCGTAGGGGGCGATCGACTCTGCCTGCTCGGCCACGGCGGCCATCATCGCGACCGCGTCGACCGGGTGGGCGCCGACGGCCGTCTCCTGTGAGAGCATCACCGCGTCGGTGCCGTCGAGGATCGCGTTGGCGACGTCGGCCACCTCCGCGCGCGTCGGGCGCGAGGAGCTGACCATCGAGTCGAGCATCTGCGTGGCGGTGATCGACGGCACGGCCATCCATCCGGCCAGCTCGAGCAGCTGCTTCTGCACGATCGGCACGCGCGCGATCGGCAGCTCGATGCCAAGGTCGCCGCGTGCGACCATCACGCAGTCGGCCGCCCCCAGGATCTCGGCGGCGCGCTCGACGGCCAGCGGCTTCTCCATCTTGGCGATCAGCGGCAGGCGCGTGTGCTCGCGCACGAATTCGACGTCCTCGGGGGACTGCACGAACGACAGCGCGACCATGTCCACGCCGATCGACTCGCCGTGGGCGAGCATGTGCAGGTCCTCCTCGGGCACGGCCGGCAGCGAGGCGACCGGCCCGGGGATGTTGAGACCCTGGCGCGAGGCGACGGCGCCGCCGACCTCGATCTCGGTGTCGACCTCGCAATCGCCGGCGCGCACGTCGACCACGCGCAGGCGCACGGAGCCGTCGGCCAGGTACAGGATCGAGCCCTGCTCGACCGCGCCGGGCAGGCCGGCCCAGGAGATGCTCATGTGGCCGGCGTCGCCGGGGGCGTCGCCGTCGCCGCAGGAGAACGTCAGCCGCTCGCCGGGCGTCAGCTCGACGACGTCCTCAAGCAGCGGGCCGATGCGCAGCTTGGGTCCGGGGAGGTCCTGCAGGATCGCCACCGGCCGCCCGACCCGGCCTGCGGCGTCGCGCACGCGGCGGACCGTCTCGGCATGCTCGTCGAGCGTTCCGTGCGAGTAGTTCAGCCGCGCGACGTCCATGCCCGCCTCGACCATGCGCGTGAGCGCCTGCGGCTCGCGCGAGGCTGGGCCGATGGTGGCGACGATCTTCGTGCGGCGCATCAGCGCAAGGTATCGGTCGTCGCGGTGGCATGCGTCAGGCTGGCAGGCGCCTCGGGGTGGCAGGCCGCTCGGGGTGGCAGGCTGCTTGTGCCCGCGGGTGGCTTGGGCTGGCAGGCGGCGTTAGCATCGAGGCGTGCTTGGTCCCTCACGACCCCTGCCCCGCGTGGGCGCGCGGGCGCGGATCGCGCACTTCGGCGGGGGGTTCGAGGACTGCGTCGTGGTGGGGGTGCTGGAGGAGGGGCGGCGGTTGGAGGTGCGCGACGAGGCCGGCGAGGTGCTGGAGTTCGTGCTCAATCCCGCCACGGCCCGGTTCGTGGCTGCTGGGAGCGCTCAGGGGGCGCGTTTGGAGCTGGCCGGGGAGGGCTCCTGACGATCGGGCTGACCCCCCGGTCTCGGAGGCGGCAGATCAGTCGCAGCCGAACAGGGAGTACTGGTGGTGCTCGTCAACGACGCCGATCTGCTCACCCTTCGCCAGCCGTCGCGCCAGGACTATGGCCTCGGACAGGCCGTTGACCTGGGTGTCCAGCTCGAGATTCTCGCGGACGTCGTCCAGGAACTGCGCGAGGGACGCGTGGAAGCCCGCCTTGTAGGCTTCGGAGCGAAACGCGACGCTTCCGCTGAGGAGGAACCGTGGTGGCACGAAGCGGTCTGTGACCTGCGCCGCAAGCGCGCGGTAGACCTTGGCCGCGGAGCCTGCAAGCTCCTCGACCCTCCTATCGAGGATCTTCTGCGCCTCATCGTCGTGGAGTTCGGCTTGGCGGGTCACCAACTTGGCAAAAGAGGCGATTTTGGGCTTGGTGTCGCTGCCGAGCGCCGCGAGCTTGCGCGCGACCTCTCGCACCAACGCCCCGATGTCGCCGGACTCGGCGTCGTGCTCGAGCGGTGTGTAGTGTTCGACCAGCGAGCGCAGGAGAGCCGTTTCGGGCCCTCCCTCGAGAGCGTGGTAAGCGGCCCGAATCCCGTCGAGGCCGAGCCAGAAGGCCGCGCCGTAGTCCGCGACGACCCACCCCTCGCCGCCCCGTGTGATCACCTCGCCGCTCGAGCTTCTCGCCATGGCGACCGAGCCGGTGCCCGCCACGACCGCAACCGTCTCGGGCTCGTGCGCGAGCAGCAAGCTCACCGCGTCGTTGGAGATGCCGATGCGCCCGTGGACGTTGCCTGCCACCTCACTCACCAGCGCCTCGAAGCGCGGACGCGTCGACACGGCGTACCCGGCGGCGCTAATCCACATGCTGACCTCACTGTCACGAACGCGCCCGGCGACGCTTGTCATCACGTGAGCAAGCACGTCGCGAAGCTGCTGCTCCGAACGATCGCCGCCGAGAGCTTTGTCGAGCTCGGGGATCGCCTCCTCACTGCCGTCGGGAGCGATGATCCGAATGTTCGTGTGCGTGCCGCCCGAGTCGACGCCGATCAGGTGGGTCATCCCGTCCGCTCTCCCGCGATCTGCACGCCCGCCGCGAGATGGTCCCCGCGCTTGGGAGCCAATACGCGTACCGCCTGGACGCCGCTCAAGTCGTCCGGTCCGTCCCAATCGATCGCGCCCGCCGCCCGCAGCTGGCGCAGTATCTGCTCCGTCTCCTTGTATTGAGGTGCCCCCAGCGCCTCTCCGACCTCTTGAAACAGCCGCGAGAGTTGGACTTCTCCTCGCTCGTTCAGGAGGGTACCGAGCGATGCGCGAACCAGCAGTTCGAGCGCAGATGGAGATACCCCTGCATCTGCGTCACCGGCAGCGCCGGGCAAGCGTTGCGCTGGACCGGACGTGGGCACGCTTGCAGTCGCGGTGCGACTCGCGACGCCGCGCCCCCACTCCGACAGAATGACGATGCGCTGTTCAAGTACACGAATGATCTCGGCCTTCTGCGCGTCCGTGGCTTGTAGAAGCTCGGTCTGCTGCTTGTCTGCGGTCTGCAGAAGCACGGTCTGCTGCTTTGCTGCGGCTTGCGTGCCTCGCCTGTAGGCGATGACGGACGAGAGCACCGAGACGACCACGCCGGCGACGCCCACCACGATCGTGAGAGTGTCTCCGTTCACGGGCTCGACACTCGCTAAGGACGCGGGCTCGCGTCGGCCGTCGGCGTGCGGCAACAGCATCGCGCGGAGCCGCCATCGCGGCCCCTGGCGATGCGAGCGACGGGATGGTGTGTGTTCGTGGCGAGCGCCAAGTGTTCGAGAGACCGCACGGATTCCTGCATCCGCGGCAGTGTAACTGCTATGTGTGTGCCTGCGCTCTTGAAAGCTATGCTTGCGAGCAGCCAGATCGTGGCGCGCTCCCGGTATCCGACATCTCGACGGAGACCACTCCGCGTGGGTAGATCTCCGGAGCAGAGGCATTGCCTCTCGGACGTGACGGCGGGACGTGTTCGGCCAATGTTTCACTTTTTGCCGCAGGCCGCCTGCCACAACCAGCGTTGTATCCCCTGACGATGCAATGCTGAGGATGTGCCCCAGTCGCCAGAGATCGAGCGAAACGTTCGTTTTGTCGGCGACAGAGCGCGCGAAATTGTTGAGCAGGAGGTTGATCGTGCGAGGAGCTTGGACACGAAGGCGGGGCTCATCGCCGCCAGCCTGGCGGGCTTGGCTGGCGGCTTTACGCTCGTGCCCAAGCTGACGGAACTTCATGGTGGCTCGGGTGCCAAGACCCTATGGGCTGCGATGCTCGTGCTCGGATTGGTGCTTCTTCTGCCGGCGCTGGGTTTCGCCGTACGAGCCATCTTGCCCCAGGCATTTAGGATTGCCGTTGCCGTCGATGAGATGAAGACCTGGGTGACTCCGAGGTTCTTGGAGCGGGAGCCTCTGGACGTCGAAGGCGAGTTGCTTTACGGCAGCGTGATCGCGACTGAGGACACTCGGACCATCAACAAGGCCAAGGTCGCCCGCCTGACGGTCGCTTTCTACTTCTTCTCTGCCGCGTTGCTGTGTGTCGTCGCCTGCGGATCGGCTGTTGCGGTTCACGCGGCTCTATACTGACGGCGATGCGCAGGCAGGCTCAAAGCCAACCACCGTCAGCGTCTCAGTCAGGGATGACCGGACAGCAAGGCGCAAGCCAGGGCCAACAAGGTGTTGGCATCGCTCCGGGTGGTACGCCGGAGCCTGAGAATCCGGATGCGCCTATGTTCAGGCCGCCGCAACTCGACCTCTCGCTGCGTGAGGGTTTCCAGGGCCGTGTCCATCAAAGGGAAGTCAATGGCGGCTGACGAGCCAGCGCGGAGTAGTGAGCGCCCGCAGGAGGCCTCGCCGCCGACTGACGGCCTGATCTGACGACGCTCCGTCGACGCGGCGATGTCTTGGTTGCTGGCGCAGGTATGCGGAGCGCCCGGCGACTGAGCCTGCCATGGCGGAACACGGTACGGTCAACCACTGCGAACCGTGTCGAAACTTGAGGATCTCCAGCCCGGCCTACGCCTTGCGGGCGTGATCCCCGGGCAGAACGTCTCGGTCATCGCCGTGCAGCCGCACGGAGCCGATGCGATCGAGCTCACCTACAAAACGGCTGACGGCGCGCTCGGCCAGCGCGTCCTCGGCCGCGACGTCGAGGAGAAGCTCACGATCGCTCAACTTGAGGCGCGGCCTTTCGACGCTGCCGCCGCCGACTTCAAGCTCGTAGCTGAGTGCCAGCGGATAAAGCTCGCTGGACTGTCTGACCCGATGCTGGCGGTCACGACCTCAGACATCCGGCCGCTGCCCCACCAGCTGCGCGCGGTCTATGGCGAGCTGCTGCCACGGACCCCGCTGCGCTTCCTTCTCGCCGACGACCCGGGCGCCGGGAAGACGATCATGGCCGGGCTTTACATCAAGGAGCTCGTCTTGCGCGAGGACGTCAAGCGCTGCCTCGTGGTCGTGCCCGGCGGCCTCGTCGACCAGTGGCAGGACGAGCTCTACCTGAAGTTCGGGCTTGCCTTTGAGATCCTCACCCCGCAGTTCAGCGAGACGGTGTTCGGCGCCTCGGCCTTCGAGCAGCACCCGCTGCTGATCGCGCGCATGGATCAGCTTGCGCGCAACGACGAGCTGCTCGCCGAGCTTGCCAAATCCGAGTGGGACCTCGTGATCGTCGACGAGGCCCATCGCATGGGTGCCCACTACTTTGGCGGCAAGCTCGAGAAGACCAAGCGCTTCCAGCTAGGCGAGTTGCTCGGCACCATCGCCCGGCACCTCCTGCTGATGACGGCGACGCCGCACAGCGGCAAGGAGGAGGACTTCCAGCTCTTCCTGACGCTGCTGGACCGCGACCGCTTCGAGGGCAAGTACCGGGCGAAGGTCCACAATGCCGACACCTCGGGGGTGATGCGCCGGATGGTCAAGGAGGACCTGCTCACGTTCGAGGGCAAGCGGCTGTTCCCCGAGCGGGTCGCGGAGACGGTCCCGTACGAACTCACCGAGCTCGAGCAGGATCTCTACGAGCAGGTGACCACCTACGTCCGTGAGGGGATGAACCGTGCGGCCAAGCTCGACGGCAAGCGCCGCAACACGGTGGGCTTCGCGCTCACCGTGCTGCAGCGGCGGCTAGCCTCCAGCCCGGAGGCGATCTATCGCTCGCTGGAGCGCAGGGCCGCTCGACTCGAGCGGCGCAAGCAGGAGGTCCTCGCGGGCGGCGCGGTGACGGAGCCGAGCGCCGCGGAGGCCGTCGGCAGCCTCGACGAGTTCGACGAGGAAGAGTTCTCGGCCGAGGAGCTCGAGCACATCGAGGACGAGCTCGTCGATGCGGCGACGGCCGCGCGCACCGTCGAGGAGCTGAACGCCGAGCTGCTCGACCTCGGCGAGCTCATCGCCGCCGCTGCGCGTGTGCGGGAATCGGAAACCGACCGCAAGTGGTCAGAGCTGCGCACGATCCTCGAGGACAACACGCTCGCGACATCCGCCGGGGCCGACGAGCGGCGCAAACTGATCGTGTTCACCGAGCATCGCGACACGCTCGAGTACCTCTCGCGGCGGATCGGCTCGCTGCTCGGCCGCCCCGAGGCGGTCAAGGCGATCCATGGCGGGGTCAGGCGAACCGAGCGCCGCCAGGTCACCCACGAGTTCACGGTCAACCCCGACTGTCAGGTTCTCCTCGCCACGGATGCAGCCGGTGAGGGCCTCAACCTCCAGGCGGCCCACCTGATGGTCAACTACGACCTGCCGTGGAACCCGAACCGCATCGAGCAGCGGTTCGGGCGCATCCACCGCATCGGCCAGCAGGAGGTCTGCCGCCTTTGGAACCTCGTCGCCGACAACACTCGCGAGGGCGAAGTCTTCGTGCGGCTGCTGGCGAAGATCGATGAGCAGCGAAAGGCCTACGGGGGCAAGGTGTTCGACGTTCTCGGCACGTCGTTCGGAGAGACGCCGCTGCGCACGCTGTTGATCGAGGCGATCCGCTACGGCGAGCTACCCGAGACGCGGGCGAACATGGAGAAGGTCATCGACGCTAGCGTTGCGCGGGGCATCGAGGAGCTGCTTGCAGAGCGCGCGCTGGTAACCGACACGCTCGAGCGCGCGGACATCGCCCAGCTGCGGGCGCTGATGGATGAGGCGAGGGCGCAGCGCCTGCAGCCGCACTACGTCGAGGGCGCGTTCCGCGCGGCGTTCACGCGGCTGGGTGGCAAGATCCGGCGGCGCGAGCGCGGCCGCTTCGAGATCACGCACGTCCCGGCGCAGTTGCGTACGGCTGACCGCGGCCCGATCGCGACGCGCTACGACCGCGTGACGTTCGACATCGAGCGGGTGCTCGATGACACGCGCGCTCGCGCCGAGCTGCTCGCGCCGGGCCACCCGCTGCACGACGCCGTCACCGACGAGGCGGTCATTCGCTGGCACCGCTCGCTCGATCGCGGCACAGTCCTCGTCTCACCGGCCGTCGAGGAGCCACGCCTGCTCGTCGGGGTCATCGAGGAGATCGTCGACGCGACGGAGACATCGGTCGCACGACGCTTCGGCTATGCGTACATCGACGAGCGCGGCGCAGTGGAAGCGGCCGGGCCGGCGCCTTACCTCGACTGCGTCGCGGCACCGCCGTCAGACCGCGTAGCTGCGGCCCGCGGTCTTCCCTGGCTGGCGCAGGCTGAGGAGCTGGCGGCGAGCTGGATCATCGCGAACGAGCTGCCGGCGTTCCTGAGCGAGGTGAAGCTGCGCCGCGAGGCCGAGCTGCAGCGCGTTCGCAAGCAGGTAGGACGGCGCCTGGGCCAGGAGAGCAACCGGCTCGTGCTTGAGGCGATGGTCGCCCAGGAGAATGAGCAGGCCGGCAAGAAGTCCCGCGAGAGCCACACGAGCCTGATGCTCAAGGCAGCGGACCTGGAGGGTCGACGCACCGCGCGCCTGGCACTGCTCGATCGACAGCTGGAGATGCAGGCGAGGCCGCCTCGGGTCGTTACCGCCGCGCTGGTGCTGCCGCTGTCGGCTGTGCATGACGAGGTTCCCGCTGACGCGCCAATGCACGCCATCGAGACAGACGAGGTCGAGCGCCGCGGACTCGAACTGGTGCTCGCCACCGAGCCTACGCTTGGGCGCAGCCCTGTCGAGCAGGCGTTCAACAACCCTGGCTTCGACATCCTTTCCCACCGTGAGGGCGAGGACCCGATCCGGGTCGAGGTCAAGGCCCGTATCGCGGGCGCGGAGGACTTCTTCGTGACGCACAACGAGGTGCTCACGGCACTCAACAGCGCGCCGCGCTATCGACTGGCGCTCGTACGCGTCGACCCGCGCGGTCCCGAGCACGACGAGGTCCGCTACCTTGAGAACCCGTTCGCCCGTTTCGACGCCGGCGATTTCGACGCGACTGGACACCGCGGCAACTGGGAGACGACGTGGGCGCAAGGCCGGGAGCCGTTCTGAGCCGATGACGACCGACCGAGGGGACGCCGTGGGGGTACCGAAGCGCAAGCTGATCGAGGTGGCGCTGCCGCTGGAGACCATCAACAAGGAATCGGCACGCGACGGAGCTAAGCGGAAGAACCATCCGTGGCGGCTCCACTACTGGTGGGCGCGGCGGCCGCTCGCCGCCGCCCGGGC
Source organism: uncultured Solirubrobacteraceae bacterium (assembly GCA_963805745.1). Classification (GTDB taxonomy): domain Bacteria; phylum Actinomycetota; class Thermoleophilia; order Solirubrobacterales; family Solirubrobacteraceae; genus Palsa-744. The sequence continues at coordinate 670,985 of CAWDVD010000002.1, read as the reverse complement.
CGTCCTCTTCGCTCAGCTCGTCGACGACCCTTCGTCCCATCCCGATCGCTTTCCAACCGACGAGGAGCAGCAAGCTGAGCGCAAACGACTACATGGGATTATCGAGCGGCTCGTCGTCTGGGAGAACATGCGCGATCGGGCGCTGCTCGCAGAAGCACACGACGAGATTCTCGCATCGACGGGAGGCAATCCGCCGCCGATCCTCGACCCCTTTGCCGGTGGCGGCACGATCCCCCTGGAGGCTCAGCGCCTCGGCCTCGCGGCCCATGCCTCTGATCTGAACCCAGTCGCTGTGCTCATCAACAAGGTACTCATCGAGATCCCACCGAAGTTCGCGGGCCAACCCCCTGTGTTTCCCGAGCTAGCCGCAAGCAGAGTCACTCAGTGGGAGGGTGCAACAGGCCTCGCGGCTGATGTGCGCGCGTACGGCGCTTGGATGCGCTCCGAGGCTCAGCGACGCATCGGCAAGCACTACCCGGACGCGACGAGCGAGGATGGGAACAATGCGACCGTCATAGCCTGGATCTGGGTGCGAACAGTAACCTGCCCAAACCCCACTTGCGGGATCCATATGCCGCTTGTGCGGTCGTGGTGGCTCGGCAAGAGAAGGGGCAAAGAGACGTGGGTTCAGCCGAGTCTTGCCCCAGACCCAGACGACGCGAGCGGCAAGCGAGTGCAATTCGAGATCAGACACGGGGCAGCGGGAGCGCCGAGCGCCGGCAAAGATGGCACTATGTCGGGACGTCGGGGCGCGACGTGTATCGCCTGCGGTTCAATGGCCAGCGTTGAGTACGTTCGTCACGAGGCCGTTGAGCGACGCGTAGGAGAGGCGCTCATGTCAACGCTCGTCGTGCGCGATCGCCAACGCGTGTACCTTGCGCCCGACGCGAAGCATATCTTGGCTGCCTCGGTTAAACGTCCCGAGCCGAGCGTCGACGGAATGATCTCGGCGAATCCACGATGGTTCTCGCCTCCGATGTACGGACTCACGGAGTTCTCAGATCTCTTCACCAATCGCCAACTCCTCGCACTAACAACGTTTAGTGACCTCGTTATTGAGGCACGCGAGCGCGTACTCAGCGACGCTCTGGCGGCCGGCGTGCCCCCGGGCGATCGACTAGAGATCGGCGGTAGCGGCGCCCAGGCGTACGCCGATGCAGTAGCAACCTATCTCGGCACCAGCGTGAGTCGAGGTAGTGAGTACATGTCAAGCATCACCAGCTGGCACTCGAAAAACGAGCAGATCCGCAATGTGTTCTCGAGACAGGCGATCCCGATGACGTGGGATTTCCTCGAGACAAACTTTCTAGCCGCCGGGTCCGGCACGTGGAACTCTCAGGTGGAACTCTGCGCTCAAGCGCTTGAAGGCATCCGAACTGACGTTTCGGCGACAGTCGAACAGCAGCCGGCACAGCGTTTGACCGTGCCGGGGGCGCTGATTTCGACGGATCCGCCGTACTATGACAACGTTGGCTACTCGGATCTCTCCGATTTCTTCTATGTCTGGCTCCGCCGCTCGCTGCGCAACGTTCATCCCGATCTCCTCAGTACGTTGCTGGTCCCGAAGGCAGACGAGTTGGTCGCCAATCCGTATCGCCACGGTGGCAAGGAGGGTGCGAGGGCGTTCTTCGAGGACGGCTTTCGCCACTTCTTTGCGCGTGCTCGAGAGGCAGCACTCCCCGATTATCCGATAACTGTCTACTACGCGTTTAAGCAGTCGGACGACGGTGATGATGGCGTCGCCTCGACGGGCTGGGAGACTCTGCTCGATGGGATGGTTCGGTCGGGCTGGGCTATCACCGCAACCTGGCCATTCAGGACGGAGACCGGATCTCGAATGCTCGCACAGGGCACAAACGCACTCGCTTCTTCGATTGTCCTTGCGCTGCGACCGCGCCCTGACGACGCCCCGTCTACCGACCGGCGCGGCCTGATCGCGGCGCTCCACGACGAGCTACCTGGAGCCCTTCGCAAGCTCCAGCAGGGAGCAATCGCACCGGTCGACCTGCCGCAGGCGGCGATCGGCCCCGGCATGGCGGTGTTCTCGCGGTATTCGAAGGTGATCGAGAATGACGGCACGACGATGACGGTCCGCTCGGCACTCGCTCGCATCAACGAGATACTGGACCAGGTGCTCAATGAGCAGGAGGGCGACTTCGACGCCGCGACCCGCTTCGCGATCGCGTGGTACCGCCAGCATGGGTACGCGACCGGAAAGTTTGGGGTTGCTGACGACCTCGCGCGTGCTCGCAACACGGCGGTCGAGACACTAGTCCGCGACGGCATCCTCATGAGCACTGCAGGCAAGGTCACTTTGCTTTCGCCGAGCGCCTTGCCGGAGGTGTACGACGTCCTCGCCGACGACCGCGTCGGCATCTGGGAGGCGCTGCATCATCTGATCGCGTTCTTGCAACGTGACGGACTGCCAGCCGCCAGTGCGTTCTTGGCGAGCGCGCAGGAGCGCCGCGACGGCTCGATTGACGTGGAGCTCGTCAAGGAGCTCGCGTTCCTGTTGTTCTCGATCGCCGAGAAGAGCGGCTGGACGCAGGACGCGCTCGCGTTCAACACCGTCGCGACCGCATGGCCCGACCTCGTGCAGGCGGCGCGCTCAACTCAGAATGGCGCCAGCGACCAGGCCGCTTTCGCATTCGAGGAGGCCTGATCGATGGCGACCTCCAACCGTGACCGCGTCGGTAAGATGTTCGAGCTCTTGGCCCCACCGCTTGATGAATTCATCGCTCGCGCGCTCGCCCCCGGGCTGAAGAAGGGCACGTCGTGGACGTCGCTCGTAGAGCAGAAGGACAACAAGAGGGCGTCGGCGGGTAGGGATTACCACCAGCAGGATCCGCAGGTGCAGTTGCGGATGCTCACCGAGAACATCCCAGCCAGCATCAAACAAGATTGGTATCCCTTCGACGACGCGATTGGCCGAGTCGGGCAGGGTTACGCGAAGGAGCTGCGCGAGGCCCGCAATGACTGGGCGCACAACAAGTCATTCAGCGATGACGACGCATACCGCTGCCTAGACACAGCGGAGCGCCTGCTCGTCGCGATAGGAGCGCCGGGGGTTGCCGACGATGTCAAGGCGATCCGCCTGGGTCTCCGCCGGATCACTGCCGAAAAGGACGACCGTAAGGCGCTGAGGGCAGCGGCGCTAACGCCCGAGTCGGTAGGGCTGCGTCCGTGGCGCGAGGTGCTGGCGCCCCACGATGATGTGGCAACCGGCAACTTCCAGGCCGCGGAGTTCGCCGCCGATCTCTACAAGGTCGCCGCGACCGGGGACGCCGGTGAGGACTACGACGAGCCTGTCCAGTTCTTCGCTCGCACGTACCTCACCGAAGGCCTGCGCGACCTCATCGAGCGCGCGGTGCGGCGCCTCGCCGGAGACCAGAATGCCTCGCCGGTCATCAACCTGCAGACGAACTTCGGTGGCGGCAAGACTCACTCGATGCTCGCGCTGTGGCACCTGGCGTCGGGCACGCCGCTAGGCGACTACCCGCAAGACGTCCAGGACATGCTGTCCGAGACGCCCTTCGGCAGGCTGTCCAGCGGTGTCGGGCGCGTGGCGCTCGTCGGCAACCACATCTCGCCGTCTGGTTCGATCAAGCCCGACGGGACGCAGGTCAACACGATCTGGGGCGAGCTCGCGTGGCAGCTCGGCGGCAAGGACGCATTTGCGAGGGTCGCGACTGCCGACGCAGACCGGACTCCACCTGGGCAGGCGCTGCACGAGCTGCTCAGCGCGTACGCCCCGGCGCTGATCCTCATCGATGAGTGGGTCGCTTACGCGCGCAGCCTCGTCGGACGAGACGACCTCGCGGGCGGGACGTTCGACGATCAGTTCACCTTCGCCCAGTCCCTGACCGAGGCCGTCAAGGGCACCCCGGGCGTGTTGCTTGCCGTCTCGATTCCTGCGTCCGAGAGCGGCGACGATGCCCAGCCGGCGGCCGGCAACGCCGAGGAGGTCGGCGGTGCACATGGCTTGGAGGCGCTCCAGCGATTGCAGAACGTCGTGCGACGCGTCGCCGACCAATGGCGGCCCGCGTCCTCCAACGAGGCCTATCACATTGTCCGCCAGCGCCTATTCGTTACGCCCGACGCCGACGCGCTCGCATCGATCAACGCGACGGCACGCGGCTTCGTCGAGATGTACCATCGCTATGCCGATGAGTTCCCGCGTGAGGCGCGCGACGGTAGCTACGAGGACCGCATCAAGCAGACCTACCCGATTCACCCTGAGCTGTTCGACCGGCTCTACGAGGACTGGTCGAGCCTTGAGCGCTTCCAGCGCACGCGTGGCGTTCTGCGTCTGATGAACACCGTCATCCGCGCGCTGTGGATCGGGGAGGACCAGTCCCCGCTGATCATGCCCGCGTCTATCCCGATCGCCACGGCGGCGGTGAACTCTGAGCTGACGCAGTACCTACAGGACTCCTGGAAGCCCGTCATCGACGCCGACGTCGACGGCCCCAACGGGGAGCCCGCGAAGATCGACGCTGGGAAGCCGCTGTTCGGACAGCGCTCGCTCACCCAGCGCCTCGCGCGCACCGTGTTCTTCGGCGCCGCGCCGACGATCGGCTCCGCACATAAGGGCCTTGAAACGCAGCGCGTGTTCCTGGGTACCGCGGTGCCCGGCGATGTGCCGGGCAACTTCCACTCCGCGCTCGCCGCGCTGGCCGACCGGGCGACCTACTTCTACAGCGCCGGCGGCAGGTACTGGTACGACCTGCAGGCCAACATCTCAAGGCGCGCGAAGGACCAGGCCGAGCGCCTGCACGTCCAAGAGGTCTACGCCGAGATCAGCCGGCGTCTGGAAGCTCAGGCCAAGACCCGTGGCGAGTTCGCGGGCGTGCATGTCTGCCCGGAGGACGCGGCCGCGATCCCCGACATGGACGAAGCGCGCCTGGTGATACTGCACCCAAAGCTCACTCACAAGCGTGGAGACGGCGAGTCCAACGCGATGGCGTTTGCCAAGAGCGCGACCGAGCATCGCGGCGCGGCGAACCGGACTTACCGCAACATGCTCGTGTACCTCGCGGGTGACGGCGACCGCATTGATGAGCTCGAACGCTCGGTACGCGAGTACCTCGCCTGGTCGGAGATTCTCGACAAAGGAGACGAGCTCGACCTCACCACGAGCCAGCGAAACCAGGCGACCGAGCGGCGGACGAAGGCTGGAGGCACGGCTGACACGCGGCTGCTCGGTGCCTACCAGTGGGCGCTCGTGCCGACAGGGCAGCCGATCGAGCTGCAGGCAACCAAGGTCGAGGGCCAGGTGGCGTCGCTGGCTGAGCGCGTCAGCCGCCGCCTCGGCAACGACGGTGAGCTCACTGTCCAGCACGCCGCTGCGGCGATCCGCCATCAGCTCGACACGACCGCCGCCAAGCTGTGGGCAGACGGGCAGATGACCGTAGGGGCGCTATGGCGGCTGTACGCCGAGTACCCGTACATGCCACGCCTGCGCGATCGCGCGGTGCTCGATGCGGGCCTCACCGGGCCCCAGCTGCTGTGGGAGCAGGAGGGCTTCGCGCTTGCCGACGGCTACGACGAGACGACGGGAAAGTACCGCGGTCTAGTCGTGCCAACCGACGACGTGACGGTCGCCGTAACCGACGCGACCCTGATCGTCCGGCCAGAGCGCGCGAAGGCGCAGCGTGCAACCGAGCTGCCGGCGGACGACGCCCACGCCGAATCAGGCCCGGGCTCTGCTCCTGACTCCGGCTCGGAGCACGACCAGGGCCCGCAGCCACCGCAACCACTGAGCAGAACGCGGTTCTTCGGCAGTAAGCGCCTGCAGGCCGACCGCTACGCGTCGGACTTCAAGAAGCTTGCGGACGAGATCCTCGGCCCGCTTGGGGCAACGCCAGGCGTGACGCTCAACGTCACGATCGAGATCGAGGCGACGACGCCAAGCGGCTTCGACGACGCGAAGGCCCGAACCGTTTCCGAGAACGCGGCGACGCTGAACTTCGAGCAAAGCGGGTTCGAGGAGAGATGACGTGCCACACGCACGGCCGATCCCTCGCAGGTGTGTCGCTTCGCACACCGTGCGGGCGTAACGCGTAACGCCCCAATCAGAGAAACCTGGCCTGCGGGGCGCTCAGCGATGAGGCCGCCCTGGGGCTTTACCAGCTTCGCGACGTGGACCCGAGCGCCATCCATCTCAGCGTTCTGACCCGCTTTCGTCGTCTACGTCTCGTCTGTGAAGCTGGCGAGCGGGTGCTGCTGGCGCAGATACCCCGCGAACAGCGGCACCGTGAAGTCGATGAGGCCGCGTCGTGGGCTGTAGACGAGGTCCTTGCGCAGCAGGCTCTCGCGCAGCACCGAGGTGCTTCCGCGCTCCTTGTAGCCCGCGCGGGTCGCCACGTCGGCTGAGCGCACGGGGCCGTCGCCGAGGTCCGCCATCGCTGCCAGGTAGCGCTGCTCGGCGTCGGAGGCCATCTCGAAGCGGTCCTTGAAGAAGCGCCGGCTCAGTGCCTCGGTGACCAGCGCCTGGGCGCCCTCGATGTCGCGCGCGGTGATCGGGGAGCTCTCGACTTCGTTCCACAGCACGCGCCCGTACTCCTGGATGAAGTGCGGATAGCCCGCTGAGGCCTCCAGGACGAGCTTCACCGCGGGCGCCTGGTACTCCACGTCGCGCAGCGCCGCCGGCGCGATCAGCGCCATGCGCGCCTCGGCGTCGGAGAGTCGGTCTAGCTCGTGGTAGGCGAACATCCGCTCCGCGTAGGGCTTGGCCGCGCGCAGCAGCCGCGGCAGCGGCGGCAGGCCCGCGCCGACCAGCGCCACCGGCAGGCCGCGCTGGCCGACGCGGTTCATCGACATGCACACCGCCGCCAGCGCCACGCCGTCCAGTGCCTGCATCTCATCCAGGAAGAACACCGCGCCCGTGCCGCCGCTCTGCGCCACCTGGCCGACCTCCACCAGCAGCACCGCCAGGTCGCGCTCCGGGTCGCCGCTGTCCGCCGTGCCGCTCGCCGCCTCCACTTCCAGCTTCGCCGTGAAGCCGCCCGGCACTCCCACCGAGAACGCCTTCAGCACGCCCAGCGCCGCCGTCGCGCGTGCGCGCATCCGCTCCCGCCGGCTCATCGACAGCAGCATCTGGTAGGCCAGCTCCGCGAACGTCTGGCGAAAGTCGCCCGAGCCGACCTCCTCCACGTCGTTGCACACCCAGCCCGCCTCCCGCGCCAGCGTCTCGAACTCCAGCAGCAGCACCGTCTTGCCCACCCCGCGCAGGCCCGAGTAGATCAGGCTTCGCTCCGGCTGGCCGCCGGACAAGCGCTCCAGCAGCACGCGGAAGGCCTCCAGGTCGCCGTCGCGGCCCGCGAGCTTCAGCGGCTTGATGCCCGACCCGGGCGTGTATGGATTCAGGCGCTGATCCATCTCTGTCTGCAAACGCAAACAAAAGCAGATATTGCAGCGACCAGTGGCTGAAGGACTTTTAAGCGAGACCGCGTCGGCATGCAGATCGGGCGTATACGGCGCTGGCCGCCCGGATCGCCGCTGCTACAGACTGGGTTCGTGGCGCCAACCGGCGAATACGTTCCCGGGCGCCCCCGCTCGAGTTGCAGCTGGTGGGCGACTGGCTGGAGAGGATCGGCCAGCTCGCGTCCCGCGTGGTCCGCAGCGGGCAAACGCGAGCCAGTCGCGGCTCTCGGCGACCATTGCGAAGCCGCGCCGCAGAAACGCCTTCGGCGGCACTTGCTGGGCTTCGAAGAGGCTCTGAGCGCGAGCCGGTTGGACGACGATGCCGTCATCGGGAATTCCGGCGTTCACGCGGACGATGCTCCCGGTGCCGGTGCCGAGGTCGAACGCCAGCAGCGGCACGATCTGGTAGGAGGTCTGCAGCGGTGGGCACGTCGTGACCAGACTTCTCATCGCGCGGCTGCCGACCACCGCGGCGAGGTCGCGGTCCAGCCGGCCGAGCTCGTCGAGATGCCTCTGCTCGCCGACGAGCCGCTCGAGGCCCGCCGGCGCACCGCTGAGCATCAGGGCCACGCACCCCCCGGCGGCCACCTGCCAGGCTCGGCGAGCCCAGCCGCGCGGGACGCGGCTCCAGCCGCCAAGGAAGAGGCCGGCGTACAGCGCGGTGGCCACCACGGTGGGCAGCGCATAGCGGCCGAGCACCGGTAGCGAGGTGGCGCCGATAGCCGCGAAAGCGATGAGTGCGAAGGCGCACCAGGCAGGCAGGACGCGAGGAAGCAGGCCGCCGCGCAGATCGATCAACACGCCCAGGCCGGCGGCGACGAGGACCGGGGCGCTGAAGTATCGGGTCAGCGTGCTCCACAGCACCGAGGGCAGCTCTCCGATCCCTCTCGGGCGAGCGGCCACCGCCGCGGCCCAGCGCGTGTACGTGAGGGAGTAGAGCGGGTCGCCGGTCAACGCCAGGTCGCTCAGGAGCCAAACCGCGGGACCGATCAGCGTCAACGCCGCCAGCCGCAAGCGCGAGGTGCGCGCGAATGCGGGAGCACAGTAAGCGGCGTAGGCGCCCGACAGCAGCCAAACCTCCGGCCTCCACAGGCCCGCTGCCGCCAGCAGGCACAGCGGCGCATATCCACGCCGCGGTCGACGGAGCTCGAGCACGAGCGCCCCCATTACCGCCGCGAGCGCGGGGAGGTCCGCCGGCGCTGCGAGCGCCACCGCGGAGAACAGGAACTGGCCGTTCGCGAGCAGGACGCACGCGGCGGCGAGTCCGACCAGCGGCAGTCGCACAGCGCGGCCGATGTCGATCAACACCAACACGACCGCGCTGGCCGCCAGCAGCACCAACGCCTGCATCACGTCGAGGGCGTTGGGACCGGCGAGGCTGGCGATCAGCCCCGACGCGATCGAGAGAGGGTGGGGGGTGGAAGCACCGAGGCTCCGCACGTCTGGGAGCGTCCCGTGGGCGAGTTCCCGGCCCCAGTCGAGCGCGAAGCCGGTGTCGATCGGATTCAACGGCAGCGTGCCCAGCGCCAGCTCCCCGATCGCAGCGAGGATCAGCACACGCCCGCCAAAGGATGACACCGTACGCATGGCTCGCATCCGCGAGGATTCTTCTATACGCTTGCCCCATGGAGGGCGCGTCGGCGACGCAGTCGTTCTTTCAGCTCGCCGTCGCCGCGATTCCAGCGCTCCTCTTCGGAGGTGCGCTGCTCGATTCGCGGCGGCGGGGAAAGGGAGAAGGGACGCTTCATGACGGCGAGCGCGTGTTCGCCACGACCCTCGTGGTGATCGTCGTTCTCGCGGGCGGGGCGGAGCTGATCGCCGTCCGTGGTGCCGTCGACGGTTCCACCAGCGGGTTTCTCCTCGATTGGGTCGCCTTCGTCCTTTGCGCCGGAACGCTCGCCCTCGTGGTCAACATCGTGACCCCGTGGGTCGCCGAGCTGTGGCCGCGGGCCGGCAGCACCGAACGGCGGAGGACGCGTGCCGCGGGGTTCATCGTGGTCGTAAGCGGCGGCGTGCTCGTGGCGGCGCTGCTGCTGTGGGTGCACGCCGGCGTGAGCGGTGCCCAATACAGCCAGAACGTCGGCGCGGCGTTCACGAGCTTCGTGGCCGCCACCCAGGCGCAGAGCACGAGCTACGACCAGACCGCGACCGCGCGGGAGAGCGCGCTCACGTTCGTCGCCGAACACTCCTGGGCGTTCACGCCCAGCCAGCGCACGACCCTCGACGAGCAGATTCGCCGGCTGGTCGACGGGATCGACCATCTCGAGTTCGAAAGCCAAAAGCTCCCCACGGCGGAAACGGAGAGCAGGATCGACGAAGAAACGGAAGCGACGGACAAAGCCGTCAAGATCGAGCTGGACGGCGACAGCAGGCTCCCGGCGATCCTGATGGTCATCGTCGCCGACGAGGTCAAGGCGACCGCGGTCGCCTACGTCAAGGCCGTCGCCGCGAAAAGCACGGCGCTGCAAGCCCTGCGCACGGCGTGCGGCGGCGGCCACGACGCGCTCTGCGGCAAGCGCGCGCTCGCGGCGCAAGCGGGCTGACTGTAACCATCGGCGCGTGTCTCCCACGCGCGCGTTCAAGGCCGCTCGAATCGCCTGCGCGCGAGGTCAACCGTCGCTCTCGCGTGGCAACCGTCGAGATGGTCGTTGACGAGGCCCATCGACTGCATGAAGGCGTACATCGTGGTGGGTCCGACGAACCGCCAACCCCGCCGCTTCAGATCCTTCGCGAGCGCTTCGGACTCAGCCGTGACGGCGATCGGCGCGAGGCCGGCGCGGTCGAGCTTCCCCGGCCGTGGCTCTGGCTCGAAGCGCCAGATGTAGCGGGCAAGCGACCCCTCCCTCTCGACGAGCTCGAGGGCCCGCCGCGCGTTGTTGATGACGGCCTCGATCTTGCCGCGGTGGCGCACGATCCCCGCGTCGTCCAGCAGGCGCTTGACGTCTCGCTCGCCGTAGCTCGCGATGCTCGCGCAGTCGAAGCCGGCGAACGCCGCTCTGAACGCCTCGCGCTTGCGCAGGATCGTCAGCCACGAGAGGCCCGCCTGAAATCCCTCCAGGCTCAGCTTCTCGAACAGCCGCACGTCGTCAGACACCGGAAAACCCCACTCCGTGTCGTGATACGCGCGGTACTCGGCAGTCGAGCCCGCCCACCAGCAGCGGGTGACTCCATCCTCGCCCATTAGAAGCCCGTGCTCGAGCATCTCACCCATCTATCAGAGCCGGCGGCATGCTGCGCTGCCCCAGGCTTCTGTCTGCCTTCGCAAACAAAGCCCGACAAAGCCGGACCTCAGGCCGGGGCGTACGCGAGCAGCAGCGCACGCGCCGCATTGCGACCCGCCTCGTACACGTGCGCCACATCCGCCGGGAAGGACGCGTAGTCGCCGGGCCCGAGCTCGGTGATGCGCTCGACCGGGCCCGCGATCACCTTGCCCTGGAGCACGTACACGTGCGCCCGCGAGCCGTCCGCTCGCGCCTCGCTCTCGCGCATCTCGCGCGCACGCAACGCGATCTCCACGACCTCCACCGTTCCCCCCGGCGCGATCGCGTCCAGCAGCCGTTGGGGCACGCCATCGCCCTGCTCGCCACTGCCGTGGGCCGCGCGAACGATGCGCACCTCCCCGAGCGGGGCCTCTTCGAGCAGCTCGCCCACGGAGATGCGCAGCGCGCCGGCCAGCCCCGCGAGCGTCTCCAGCGTCGGGTTCGCCCGGCCGTTCTCGATTCCCGACACGGTCGCCTTGCTCATCCCGGTCGCCCGTGCGAGCTCGGACAGGGACAGGTGGCGGGCGATCCGCAGCCGGCGCAGGTTCCGCGTCAGCACGTCCTGCACGCCATTGCCGCTTTCGTCTATCATAGAGAACGCTTCGTTCACTCTAACAAACGATGAGGAGGGCCAGAGCACGATGCCCCAAGTGAGCTTCTACTTCGATCTCGGCTCGCCGTACGCATACCTGGCCGCCGAACGGCTGGACACGCTGCTGCCCGAGCCGATCGAGTGGCAGCCGGTCCTGCTGGGAGGGCTGTTCAAGGCGACCGGGAGGAGCTCATGGGCGCTCGGCGACCACCGCCGCCGGCAGGCCGGCATGGCCGAGATCGAGCGTCGTGCCCGCGACTACGGGCTGCCGCCGATGCGCTGGCCGGACCCCTGGCCCACGAACTACCTGACCGCCATGCTTGCGACCACGTTCGCGTTCGCGAGCGGACGCGGGCGCGAGTTCGCGCTCCAGGCGTTTCGCAACGCCTTTCAGAGAGGGTCGGAGCTGAGCATTCCCGAGCACGTCTTCCAGGCCGGCGCGCAGGCCGGGCTCGACCGGGGCGAGCTCGAGGCCGCGACGCGCGACCAGGAGATCAAACGGGCGCTGCGCGTGGCCACCGATGCCGCCCACGAGCTCGGTGTCATCGGAGTCCCCACGATCGCCATCGACGACGAGCTGTTCTGGGGCGACGATCGGCTCGAGGACGCGGCCGCCCACCTGAAGGGCGTGATCGCGGCGTAGGCGGACCCGTGCTATACTGAACCACATGGTTCAGTATCTGTCCGAGCTCGATCGGTCCTTCGCGGCGCTGTCCGACCCCACGCGCAGGAGCATCCTCGCGCGGCTCGGCCAGGGCGGCGCCACCATCACCGAGCTCGCCCAGCCGTTCGGCATGTCGCTGACGGGACTGAAGAAGCACGTGCGGGTCCTCGAGGACGTCGGGCTCGTCACCACCGAGAAGACCGGGCGCGCACGCCGCTGCAGCCTCGGCCCGCGGCGTCTGGAGGACGCCCGGCAGTGGATCGACGCCTACACACGCATGCTCGACGATCGCCTCGATCGCTTCGGCGAGCTGCTCGAGGACACCGACACACTCACAGCAATCACCACCGACCAGCCGGAACACGCGAAAGGAGAGCCGCAATGACCATCACCACCGACCCCCAGGAGGGCACCATGGCCACCACCACGTTCGCGACACCCTCGGAGCGGGAGGTCGTCATCCAGCGGGTGTTCGACGCGCCCCGGGCGCGCGTGTTCGCCGCCTACACCGATCCCGAGCTCATACCCCGGTGGTGGGGTCCCAGACGCCTGACCACGATCGTCGACCACATGGACGTACGGGCCGGCGGGCAGTGGCGGTTCGTGCAACACGATGCCGACGGTCGCGAGTATGCCTTCCGCGGAACCTATCGGGAGGTCACGCCGCCCGAGCGCCTCGTGCAGACGTTCGAATGGGAGGGCATGCCCGGCCACGTCGCCATCGAGACGGTGAGCTTCGAGGATCTCGGCGAGCGCACCAGGCTGACCACCACGTCGCTGTTCCACACGACCGAGGAGCGCGACGGCATGCTCGCCTCGGGCATGGAAGGCGGCGTCAGCGAATCCCACGAACGCCTCGACGAGCTGTTCGCTTAGGTCAGCCCAGCCGCCTCCTCGGTCAGCCCCCCGTAGGCGTCCGGGCGGCGGGTGGCCAGCAGCGGGAACAGCTCGAGCCAGTCGCGGCGCTGGTCGAGATCGAGGTCCGCCACCAGCACCGCCGGCTCGTCGCGGGGAGCCTGCACGAGCTTGCGCCCGTATGGATCGCAGATGAACGTCGAGCCGTAGAAGCGCAGCGGTCCCTCCTCGCCGATGCGGTTGACCGCCACCATGAACACGCCGTTGGCGATCGCGTTGCCGACGATCACCTTCTCCCACAGCGGCTCAGTGTCGAAGTCCGGATGGTCGGGCTCGGAGCCGATCGCCGTCGGGTACACGAGCACGTCCGCTCCCTCCAGGCTGTACGCGCGGGCGAGCTCCGGGAACCACTGGTCCCAGCACGTCGGCAGGCCCAGCCGCGCCTCGCCGAGGGCGACCAGCGGGAAGGCGTCCGCGTCGCCCGGCCCGGGGCGGAAGTAGCGGTCCTCGTGGTAGCCCGCCGTCACCGGGATGTGCAGCTTGCGCGTGCGGGCGACCAGCTCGCCGTCCGGCGCCACCACGATCGCCGTGTTGTAGCCCAGCCCGTCCGCGCCGTCGGCGCGCTCGTACAACGACGCGTGGACGTGCACGCCCGTCTCGCCCGCCATGCGCGCGGCGAAGCGATGCGTCGCGCCGCCCGGCAGCTCCTCCGGCTCGACCCCGGCCGCCGCCGGGCCGGCCGGGTCGACCGCGAAGTATCGGCTGAGCGTCAGCTCCTGCAGGCACACCAGCCGCGCGCCCTCGCCGGCAGCCAGCCTGATTCCCGCCTCCAGCGCCCCCTCGTGCTCGCCGGGGTCCGGATGCCAGCGCTCCTGCACGGCCGCGATCCGGAACGGGGCTCGGCGGGGCGGGCGCGTGCGGGCCGGCGACTGCTGCACGGCCGGCGCTGCGATCAGGCGGATCTGCTCCATCGCTGAGGACTGTAGGCGGTCCTTCGCGCACTCGGCCGCGAGATTCCGGCACACTGGCGGCGACCGTGAGCGCGACCCTGACCTCCACCCCCGCCGCCGACGGCTATCGCATGCCGGCAGAGTTCGAGCCGCACGCCGGCTGCTGGATGGCCTGGCCCGAGCGCCCGGACAACTGGCGGCTGGGGGCCAAGCCCGCGCAGCGGGCGTTCGCGGCCGTCGCCGAGGCGATCAACGCCTCAGAGCCGGTGACCGTGGCCGTCTCCGACGGCCAGTTCGAGCACTGCCGCTCGGTGCTCTCGCCGTCGATCCGCGTGGTCGAGATCGCGACCGACGACGCGTGGATGCGCGATATCGGCCCGACGTTCGTGCTCGACGCCGGCGGCGGCCGCCGCGGCGTCGACTGGCGCTTCAACGCCTGGGGGGGACTGCACGGCGGCCTGTACTTCCCGTGGGACCGCGACGACCGCGTCGCCGCCAAGGTCCTCGAGATCGAACGCGCCGAGCGCTACCGCGCGCCGATCGTGCTCGAGGGCGGCTCGATCCACGTCGACGGCGAGGGGACCGTGATCGCCACCGAAGAGTGCCTGCTCAACCCGAACCGCAACCCCGAGCTCACGCGCGAGCAGATCGAGCGGGCGCTGTTCGACCATCTCGGCGCCGAGAAGATGATCTGGCTCGGCCACGGCGTCTGCGACGACGAGACCGACGGGCACGTCGACAACCTCGCCTGCTTCGCCCGGCCGGGCGTCGTGCTGCTGACGTGGAGCGACGATCCGTCCGACCCCCAGCAAGCGATCTCACGCGACGCGGAGGAGCGCCTCCAGGGCGCCGTCGACGCTCGCGGCCGTTCGATCGAGGTCATCCGCCTGCTCTCACCCGGACCGATCGCCATAAACGAGGAGGAGGCCAGCGGGGTGGACGCCGTGCCCGGGAGCCTGCCTCGCCGCGCCGGCGACCGTCTGGCGGCGTCCTACGTCAACTTCTACCTCGCCACCACGCGGGTCGTGTTCCCGCTGCTCGACCCGCGCCGCGACGAGCAGGCCGCGGATGTCCTGCGCGGCTGCTTCCCCGGTCGTGAGGTCGTCGGCGTCCCCGCGCGCGAGATCCTGCTCGGGGGCGGCAACATCCACTGCATCACCCAGCAGGTCCCCGCGCTCGCCTGAGCCGGCCCGAACGTACATCCGGCTCCCCGCCCGGTTCGATGGTTCGGACAAAGTGTTCACAAGGTTACTTTTCATCACAAAAACACTTGACAATATGAGGATTGGCCCTTAGCTTGCTCTCGCTCGAACTGAATCGGGCTGATCGACGACTGCTCCAGCAGCGTCCAACCCCAGGAAAGGTGGAAGGCAACATGCGACGACTCCCTACCCCCAGCGCCCCACGGAACGGGTGGCAGCGCCGGCCCGGGATGGCCTTGGGCGCCGCCGGAATCCTCATCGCGGCCCTG
The DNA here is from genome assembly GCA_963805745.1 of uncultured Solirubrobacteraceae bacterium. Taxonomy (GTDB): domain Bacteria; phylum Actinomycetota; class Thermoleophilia; order Solirubrobacterales; family Solirubrobacteraceae; genus Palsa-744. Next base: position 655,768 of record CAWDVD010000002.1, on the reverse strand, counting down.
TTGGCTGCGATGGTCTGTGTTGCCTCCGCCGTGGCCGCGGAACCGCCGCCGGTGACGATCACGACGAGCACGCCAGCGGCGAACAACGCCGACGGGGACATCTTCCTCACGCCCACAGGAGCCAAAGCGCCGTACTCCAACGGGGTCGAGATCCTCAATTACGAGGGAGAAGTCATCTGGTTCCACGCCATTCCCGCCGGTCAGACCGCGACCGACTTCCGCACCCAGAAATACCAGGGTCAGCCCGTGTTGACCTTCTGGCAGGGCGTGGGCGCCGGCGGCGTCGGCACCGGAGATGACTACATCTACAACAGCCACTACGAACAGATCGCGACCGTGGCAGCCGGAAACGGCTATCAGGCCGACTCGCACGAGTTCTTAATCACGCCGCAGAACACCGCGCTGATCACGGTCAACGCCACGAAGACCGCCAACTTGACCTCGATCGGTGGCAACGCCGAACAGAAAGTCACCGACGGCCTGATCCAGGAAATCAACATCGCCACGGGCGAAGTGCTCTTCCAGTGGGAAGCCGACGGAAACATACCCTACACCAACAGCTACGAACCCGTTCCGGGCCCGAAATCCGCGGGCACGAACTGGGACTGGTTCCACATCAACTCCGTGCACCTGGACACCAACGGCAACCTGATCATCGACAGCCGCAACACCTGGGCAGCGTACGAGATCAGCCGAACCACGGGAGAACTGTTCTGGACGCTCGGAGGCAAGAACAGCACCTTCGCCGAGGAAGCCGCACCCGGCCAGGAACTCGACGGCGCAGGCAGGATCTTCGCCTGGCAGCACGACCCGGAGCCCCTCGGCAACAACGAGTTCACGTTCTTTGACGACGAGAACACCAAGGCGAATCTCGCCCAGAGCCGCGCGGTGACGTTGCAGCTCAACTTCCTCACCGACACGGCTACTCTGCTGGCCTCGGACAACCAGCCCGAAGGCTTGGAGGCCACTTCGCAGGGCAACGCGCAGACCACTGCCAACGGGGACCTGTTCGTCGGGTGGGGCAACCTGAACCACTTCACGGAGTTCAGTCCCTCCGGCGGTGTGGTCCTCAACGCCGCGTTCCCGTCGGGTGTGAACACCTACCGGGCCTACCGCCTGCCGTGGCTGTCGGGGACGACAACCGAAGCGTCGGCGAACCCGTCGACCGCGACGGCCGGCGGCTCGGTCACGTACTCGGCCACCGTCACCTCTGCCGCGAACGGCAGTCCAACCGGGACCGTGACGTTCACCAGCGGAGCCACGACCCTGTGCACGACCGAAGCGCTCGTCGGCGGGGCGGGATCGTGCTCGGCCAACAATGCGCCGACTGGCCCGGACACCGTCACGGCGACGTACTCCGGCGACTCGAGCTTCGCGGGCTCATCGGGCACGACCAGCCTGACGGTCAACGAAGCGCCGGCGATCACATCGGCGAATTCAGCCTTATTCACGGAGGGGACCGATGGCAGCTTCCCGGTTACCGCGACGGGCTCTCCCAGTCCGACGGTCACGGAGTCCGGCACCTTGCCCGAAGGCGTGACGTTCAGCGGCGGCGTGCTCTCGGGCACTCCCACGCAGGACGGCGTGTACTCGGTCACCTTCGAAGCCAGCAACGGTGTCGGCTCGCCCGCCGTGCAGAGCTTTACGCTGACCGTGGATGCCGCGCCGGCGATCACATCGGCGAACACGGCCTTATTCACGGAGGGCGGCGAAGGCAGCTTCGCGGTCACCGCGACGGGCTCTCCCAGTCCGACGGTCACGGAGTCCGGCACGCTGCCGGCCGGCGTGACGTTCAGCGGTGGTGTGCTCTCGGGCACCCCGACCCAGGACGGGGTCTACCAGATCAGCTTCGAAGCCAGCAACGGCGTGGGCTCGCCCTCCGTGCAGAGCTTCACGCTGACGGTGGATGCCGCGCCGGTGATCACCTCGGCGAATGCAGCCTTATTCACGGAGGGAAGCGGAGGCAGCTTCACGGTCACCGCGTCGGGCTATCCCAGCCCGACGATCGCGGAGTCCGGCACGCTGCCGGCCGGCGTGACGTTCAGCGGCGGCGTGCTCTCGGGCACGCCGACGGTGACCGGCAGCTTCTCGATCTCGTTCATCGCGACCAACAGCGCCGGGTTCTCCTCGCAGGGCTTCACGCTCACGGTGGACTCCAAGCCGGCGATCACCTCGGCGAACAAAGCCTTATTCACCCTGGGCACGGCGGGGAGCTTCACGGTCACGGCGACGGGCGTTCCCAGCCCGACGATCTCGATAGCGAGCGGCTCGCTGCCGACCGGCCTGTCGCTCAGTGGCGGTGTGATCTCGGGCACCCCGACGCAGCAGGGGACCTTCACGATCACGCTCACGGCCACCAACGGCGCGGGCTCCGCGTCTCAGAGCTTCACGCTCACGGTGGACGCCCCGCCGGCGATCACCTCGGCGAACAGCACGTCCTTTGCCGAGGGGACGAAAGGCAGCTTCACGGTCACCGCGACGGGGACGCCGACGCCGACGATCACCGAGTGGGGCAACCTGCCGGCGGGCGTGACCTACTCGAAAGGCGTGCTCTCGGGCGACGCGGCACAGCAGGGGGTCTACGAGATCACGTTCACGGCCAGCAACGGCATCGGCAATAACAGCGTCCAGCAGTTCACGCTGACCGTTCTCGGGCTGCACATCACGACCGTGTCGCTGCCCGCGGCGACGCCGGGCGAACCGTATTCTCAGCAGCTCACCGCCGCGGGTGGGGTTCCGCCCTACAAATGGAAGAAAACCGGAGGCAGCCTGCCGAAGGGCCTGAAGCTCAGCAAGACGGGCCTGATATCGGGAACACCGAAGAAAACGGCCCAGACCGAGACCGTGGGGGTCACGGTCACCGACTCCAGCACCGAGGAACCGCAGGTGAAGCAGGGGACGTTCAAAATCGTCGTCAACTGAGAGCAGGTGGGCGCGTCAGGGTGCGCTCACGTCCGGGAAGTGCTCGGCGCAGTGCTCGCGCAGCGCCGAGCGCACCCCCGCGCGCTCCTCCGGCGAGGCGACGCGAAAGCGCGCCAGCAGCTCGCGCTGGCGCTCGATCGGCGCTCCCGCGATCACCCAGCGCACGGCCAGGCGCTCGAACAGCAGCTCGCCCGCCCGCTGCCACGCGTCCTCCTGCGTGGCCGCCGGGCGGCCCCCCATTCCGGACAGCGCCTGCGCGTAGTCGCGCCTGGAGCCCGGCGTCAGCGAGCCGCGCAGCGTCAGCACGTTGCCGTGCGCGTCCGTGTAGTCGCTGGACGGCGCGGTCAGCTTCTCGCGCTGCTCCGGCCGCTCGGCTCGCTCGCGCCGCCCGTCACTCCCGTGCCGCTCGCGCCGGCGCCCGCGCCTTGCCACGCTCAGCTCGCGTCGGCGGCCCGTTCGAGCTGACCGCGCACGTCGCCGGTCACCGCCTTGGCGTGGCCCGGCCACGCGGCCGCGGGCTCGAGTGCGGCGAGCTTGCGCAGGCTCGCGCGCGCCTGCTCGGTGTCGAAGTTGTACATGTCGGGCGGCACGCACGGGGCATGGTTGCGGCCCCACATGTCGAGCGTGTCGAAGCAGTCGCTGCTCAGCGCCAGGCGGTCGGACTCGCGCCACAGCCCGATCTGGCCGGGCGCGTGGCCGGGCAGCTCCACGACCTCGAAGCCGAGCAGATCGTCGCCCTCGCTGAGCGTGCCCGAGATCTTCACCGGCCCGCCGTCCCAGGCGTAGCGATGCAGCAGGCGGTGGGCCTGGCGCAGTGGCGTCGGCAGCCCTTTGAGGCCTTCCGGCCAGTAGCGAAAGCCGCCGCTGCCTTCCGCGTCGAGGACTTCGTCGGGGTGGCACAGGACGGGCACGCCCAGCGACGGCGCGCTGCCGCGGTGGTCGGTGTGGGCGTGGCCGAGCACGATCCGGCGGATGCCGCCGAGCTTCGCCCCCGCGCTGGCCACCGCGCGGGTCATCGTGCGCGGGCCGGCGTCGAACAGCGTCACGCCGCCTTCGTCCTCGAGCAGGTACACGTTGCAGCGCCCCGGCTGGCCCTGCACCACCCACACGCCCTCGGCGACCAGCTCCGCCTCGCCCCCCGTCAGACCGGCGGTGACGCGCGTCTTGGCGTTGAACGCCCTCGTCATCCGCGCTTCCGCGCCCGAGCCCTGCGCGGGCATCATCCCGATCTGGCGCGCGAACGTCATCGAGTCGGTGAACGCGTCGTTGCCCTGGATCAGCCCGTCGCGCACGGTCAGCAGGTCGAAGCCTTCGAGCTCGATCGGACTGCCCGTGGGCGCGATCTCGCTGAAGCCCCCTGGCCCGGCGAACGTGCCGGTGGCGCGCCAGTGCACTCCGCAGCGGTCGGCCTCGGAGGTCGTCGAGACGACCTGCATGCTCAGGTCGGGCACCGCGCCGAGCAGGTCGCCGATGAACTCGCGCACGCCCTCGGGCGCGAGCACGTCCACCTGACCGCGCACGTTCTCGCGGCCTCCGTGCGCCCACAGCGAGACCGCCTCGTCCAGGTCGCGCGCGTCGACCGCCGCGAAATAGCGCCGCGCGATCGCCTCTGCCTTGTTCCCGGTGATGCGTTTGCGCGTCGCCGCCGCCTGCTGCATGCTCGCGGCGACCTCCTGCACCTTCGTGCTCGCCTCGCTCGTGCTCTCCCGATCGGGCATTCTCGCCTCCTTTACGCCGGCCGCTTGAGAGTCGTAGTCTAGTCTCAGCCTGGTGTCCGATGTGACCACGAGGCGCCGCGAGCTGGGGCGCGGCGAGCGCGTGCAGCCGGGAGTGTTCCGGCTGCGCCTGCCGCTGCCGTGGCCGGGCGTCCCCCACTGCAACGCCTGGGCGGTCACCGCCGGGGACGGCTTCGTGCTGTTCGACACCGGCATGCACCAGCCGGACTCGCTCTCGCACCTGGAGCGGGCGCTCGAGATGTGCGACCTGCGCTTGGAGCAGGCGCGGCTGGTCGTCTGCACCCACGCCCACACCGACCACTGCGGCCAGGCGGCGGCGATCGTCGAGCGGGCGGGCTGCGAGGTGTGGATGCACCCCAACCACGAGCACCTGAACCGCATGATCGAGGACCCCGACGCGGTGTTCGCGCGGCGCGTGGAGGTCGCCCGCCAGAGCGGCGTGCCGGAGGAGCCGCTGCGCCGCTACGCCGCCGAACGCAGCTCGCGCGGATCGGGAATCGCCGGGCCGATCGAGCCCGACCGCGACCTGCTAACCGGGGTGACGGTCGCGACCGACCTGGGCGAGTGGATCGTGCACGAGACGCCCGGGCACTCCCCCTCGCACGTGTGCCTTTTCCAGCCCGAGCGGCGCCTGCTGATCTCCGGCGACCACCTGCTCGGGCGCATCTCGCTGTACTTCGACTACGGCTACTCGCCGGACCCCGTGGGCGAGTTCCTGAGCTCGCTCGGCGTCGTCGAGCGGCTCGGCGCGCGCCTGTGCCTGCCCGGGCACGGACGCACGTTCGCGGACGTCCACGCCCACATCCAGGGCAACCGCGCGCTGGTGGACGAGCGCCTGACGCGCGTGCGCGAGGCGCTCGACGGGCACGAGCTGACGGTGTTCGAGATCGTCCCGCACGTGTACGGGGACTCGCTCTCGCAGCAGAACGCCCACTGGCTGCTGTCGAAGATCCTCTGCTACCTGACGCACCTGCAGGCGCTCGGCGAGGTCAGCCAGATTGCTGGCGAGCCGATGCGCTGGGCTGCATAATCAGAAGATGCGCATCGACGAGATCCTGGCGGATCGGGACCCGCCCGCCCCGGTGTTCTCCTTCGAGTTCTTCCCGCCCAAAACGGCCGAGGGCGAGCGCAACCTGTATCAGGCGCTGGCCGAGCTGAGAACGCTGGAGCCGTCGTTCGTGTCGGTCACCTACGGCGCCGGCGGCTCGACGCGCGAGAAGACGATCGAGATCGTCAAGCGCATCAGGGAGGAGTACGGCCTGGAGGCGATGGCGCACTTCACGTGCGTCGGCGCCACCGTCGAGGAGCTGCACGCGACGCTGCGCGAGATGCAGGACGCGGGCATCCACAACGTGCTCGCGCTGCGCGGCGACCCGCCGGCGGGGGAGCGGGAGTGGACGAGGACGGATGGCGGCCTGGAGTACTCGTGCGAGCTGGTGGGGCTCATCGCCGACGGCTACCCGTTCGCGGTTGGGGCGGCGTGCTTCCCGGAGACACACATCCATGCGTCGAGCCCGGAGGCCGACCTGGAGCACCTCGCGGAGAAGGTGCGGGCGGGGGTGGACTTCCTGATCACCCAGCTGTTCTTCGACAACGCCGTGTACTTCGACTTCGTGGCGCGCGCGCGGGCCGCCGGCATCGAGGTGCCGATCATCCCGGGCATCATGCCGATCACCAGGGTGGGCCAGATCGAGCGGATGGCGGACATGTGCGGCGCGTCGATCCCGCCGGCGCTGCGCCACGAGCTGCACGCGCGCGGCGAGGACACCGAGGCGGTGCTCGACTTCGGTGTCGCATACGCGACGCTCCAGTGCGCCGAGCTGCTCGCGGCGGGCGCGCCGGGGATCCATTTCTACACGCTCAACCGCTCGCCGGCCACGCGCGCGATCCTCAGCGCCCTGAAGCTGGCCAAGCCGTGGGAGAAGGCCGTCTACCCCAGCTCGATCTCCAGCCCCTCGGCCACCCGCGGCGAGCCGTCGGCCGCCTCGTAGCGGACGTCCACGGAGTCGTTCTGGCGGTAGGTGCCCACACCCCACGCGCCCAGCAGCCAGCGCCAGCCGCTGATCTTGTCCTTGCGCAGCTCGCGCTCGAACACGAGCGATCCTTCGCGCACGGTGTAGTCGACGCCGAGGCGTTGCGGCACGCCGTTGAGATACACCTCGTAGGCCCCGCGCATCTCGCGCGGCAGCCTGACCCGGGATCTGGTCATCGCCGCTCACCCCGCCGGTGCTGGATCCGGACGTAGTCGCGCTGGCGCTCGTATGCGGCGTCGACGATCGCGCACACCTCGGACGGGCGTCGGGCCAGGTGCAGGACGTCCAGGTCGTCGACGTCGATCCGCCGGTCGGCCAGCGCGCCCGCGCGCAGCCAATCGAGCAGGCCGTCCCATTCGCCGTCGCCGACGAGGATCGCGGGGAAGTGGCGGATGGTCCTGGTCTGGATGAGGGTCAGGGACTCGAACAGCTCGTCCAGGGTCCCGAAGCCTCCGGGGCAGATCACGAACGCGCAGGCGTAGCGGACGAACATGACCTTGCGGGCGAAGAAGTGGCGGAAGCGCAGCCCTATGTCCAGGTACGGATTGAGCGCCTGCTCGCGGGGCAGCTCGATGTTGCAGCCGATCGACAGCGCGCCGACGTCGCGCGCTCCGCGGTTGGCGGCCTCCATGATCCCGGGGCCGCCGCCGGTGATGACGGCGTAGCCGGCGCTGCCCAGGCACGCGCCGACCTCGCGCGCGAGCGCGTAGTGCGGGTGATCGGCGGGCGTGCGCGCGGAGCCGAACACGGTGACCGCGCGCCCGACGTCTGCCAGCGCGTCGAAGCCGCGGGCGAACTCGGCGGCGATGTCGCGGATGCGCTCGGCGTCGGCCGCGCGCACGTCCGCGGGCTCGTCGCCGAGCCACAGGAGCAGCTCCTCGTCGAACGTCTGGGCGGGGGCGCCAGCCGGGGCGCCGCCGGCGGCGCCGGCGGGGACGCCAGCCGCGGCGCCGGCGGGGGCGCCGGCCTTCTCGGTGGATTCCACGGCGCCAAGCGTATGCCCCGCCGGTCGGGCGCGTACCCTCAGCGGACGATGGCGGGCCCGCGGCCAACACGCGAGATCCCTTCGCGCGAGATCTCCTACACCATCCGGCGCTCCAGCCGTGCCAGGCGCGTGCGCGTGAACGTGCACGCCCACACGGGCGTGGAGGTGGTGCTCCCGGCGCGCGCGCCCGAGCGCGCGGCGGCGGCGGCGGTGAGGGAACTGCGCCCGTGGATCGAGAGCCGCCTCGACGAGGCCCAGGAGGTGCTCGCACGGATCGCGGCGCGCGCGGGGACGGTCCCGTATCTGGGCACGGTGCTCGAGCTGGTGCCGCAGCCGGGTCGCACGCGCGTGCACCGAGCGGGCGACCGTCTGCTGGTGCCGCCCGGCGACGCCCGCCCGGCGATCGAGCGCTTCTACAGGCGGGCCGCCCGCGCGGAGATCGCGCCGCGCCTGGACCGGGCGAGCGCGCTCGCGGGCGCCAGCTACAGCGCGCTGGACATCCGCGCGCAGCGCACCCGCTGGGCGTCGTGCTCGGCGGGCGGGCGGATGAGCTTCAACTGGCGCCTGCTGCTGGCGCCCGAGCGCGTGCTCGAATACGTGGTCTGGCACGAGGTCTGCCACCTGGAGATCCTCGACCACTCACCCCGCTTCTGGGCGCTGCTGGAGCGGCGCTGGCCCGATTACCGCGAGGACCGCGAGTGGCTGAGCCGCCACGGCGCGACGCTCGTGCTCTAGCCGCGCTGTGCGATCGGGACGTAGTCGAGGTCGCGCTCGCCGGTGTAGATCTGGCGCGGGCGGGCGATCTTCTGCTCGGGGTCCTCGACCATCTCCTTCCACTGCGCGATCCAGCCGCTGGTGCGCCCGATCGCGAACATCACCGGGAACATCGCGACGGGCAGGCCGAGCGCCTCGTAGATGAGGCCTGAGTAGAAGTCGACGTTGGGGTAGAGCTTGCGCGAGGTGAAGTAGTCGTCGTCGAGCGCCTGCTTCTCCAGCTCGGTGGCGACGTCGAGCAGCGGGCTCTTGCCGCGCACCTCGAACACGTCGTCGAGATATTTGCGGATGATCCGCGCGCGCGGATCGTAGTTCTTGTACACGCGGTGGCCGAAGCCCATCAGGCGCTCGTTGCCGGCCTTGACGCCCTCGAGGAAGGCGGGGATGTTCTCGACCTTCTCGATGCGGGCGAGCATGCGCAGCGCCGCCTCGTTGGCGCCGCCGTGCAGTGGGCCGTACAGCGCGGCGACGCCGGCGGCGACGGCCGAGTACGGGTCCACCTGGGTTGAGCCGACCGAGCGCACGGCGCTGGTGGAGGCGTTCTGTTCGTGGTCGGCGTGCAGGATGAACAGGACGTCCAGCGCGCGCTCCAGGCGGGGATCGGGCTCGTATTTGAGCTCGGTCATCTTGTACATCATCCCGAGGAAGTTGCCCGCGTAGCTGAGCTCGTTGTCGGGGTACACGTACGGCTGGCCCATGTTGTGGCGGAAGGCGAACGCCGCCAGCGTCGGCATCTTCGCCAGCAGCCGGATGATCTGCATCGCGCGCACGCGCTCCTCGCGGATCTTGTTGGCGTCCGGGTAGAAGGTCGAGAGCGCGCCCACGGAGGCGACGAGCATGCCCATCGGGTTGGCGTCGTAGCGGAAGCCCTGCATGAAGTCCTTGACGTTCTCGTGCACGAACGTGTGGATCGTGATCTCGTCGACCCAGCCTGTCAGCTCGATCTGCGTCGGCAGCCTGCCGTTGATCAGCAGGTAGGCGACCTCCAGGTAGCTCGAGTGCTCGCACAGCTGCTCGATCGGGTAGCCGCGATGCTGGAGGATGCCGGCGTCGCCGTCGATGTAGGTGATCGAGCTGCGGCACGAGGCGGTGTTCATGAACGCCGGGTCGTAGACCATCAGCCCGAAGTCCTGGTCGTCGGTCTTGACCTGTCTGAGGTCCATCCCGCGCACGGTCCCGTCCTGGATCGGCAGCTCGTAGCTCGCGCCCGTGCGGCTGTCGGTCACGGTGAGCGTCCCCTGCGTGGCAGCCGCGCCATCGCCGTCACGTGTGGCCGCCTGGTCGCCGATGGTCGATGGGTGGGTGCTCATGTGTCTCTCCTGTCCGCGGTTTCGGATGCGCTTAGACCGATTATGAGCAACCGGGCGCGCCCGATCGCCGCTTGGGTCGAAATCGTGGGGCTCAGCGGTGCGGCAGGCGCTGGCGTGAGGCGAGCACGCGCACGCGGGCGGGAGACGCCGGCGAGGGGTCTCCGTGCGGGCCTCGCCTGGGCCGACGTGGCAGCCTCGAGCGCGGGTGGTGGGGGTGCAGCGGGAGCGGACGCGGGCCGATGCCGCCATCCATCCCCGGCTCTGTCTCCGGCGTCTGGCGGATGGCCCAGCGCACGATCAGGAACAGCGCCCAGATCGGGATCTTCAGGATCACCATCAGCCAGATGAAGGTCCAGGTCGTCACGCACCCCCGATCGTATAACGGGCGGCGGATCCGTACAAGCCCCCGATGCGCGATCGGTCAGCCCCTCAGCTTCAGCGGCGCGCCGCTGAACTGGGTCATGGCGTGCAGCTCGTGGATGCGCGCCACGATCTCCTCGCCGGTCAGGCGCTCGATGCGCTCGGTCCCGAACTCCTCGACGTTGAAGGACGCCAGCACGGTCGCGTGGGCCATCGCGCGGCGCAGCAGCCCGTCGGAGAGCTCCTGGTCGGGGTGGGCGGCGATGTAGCCGACGAGCCCGCCCGCGAACGTGTCGCCCGCGCCGGTGGGGTCGATCACGTTCTCCAGGGGGTACGCGGGCAGCGCGAAGAAGCCCTCCCGCGTCACCAGCGCCGCGCCGTACTCCCCCTGCTTGGCCACGACCACGCGCGGGCCACGCCCACCCTCCGAAGAAGACCAGGACAGGATCTCCCGCGCGGCCGAGACGAGGTTCGGCTTGCCGGTCAGCTGGCGCAGCTCGGCGTCGTTGAGGATCGCGCAGTCGACGTTCTCGATCGCCCGCACCAGCGAGTCGCGCGCGATGTCGATCCACAGGTTCATCGAATCGAGCGCCACGAAGCGCGCGTGCGGCAGCTGGCGGCGGACCTCGTGCTGCAGGTCCGGCTGGATGTTCGCCAGGAACAGCACGTCGCTGGAGCGCGAGCGCTCGGAGAGCTTCGGAGAGAAGCCCTCGAACACGCCGAGCTGCGTGTCGAGCGTCTCGCGGGAGTTCAGATCCCAGCCGTACTCGCCCTGCCAGAAGAACGTCTTGCCGCCGCTCACCAGCTCGATGTCCGAGACGTCGACGTCGCGAGCGCGCATGACCTCGAGCTGCTCCTCGCCGAAATCCTCACCCACCGGGCCGACGACGCGCACGTCGTCGAAGAAGGACGCCGCCAGCGCGAAATGCACGGCCGCGCCGCCGAGCATCCGCTCGCGCTGCCCGAACGGCGTCTTGACGGTGTCGTAGGCGATCGATCCGACGACGGTGATTGGCATGGGCGCGCACCTTAGAGGACTCCGATAGCCTCGGGCGGTGCGCGCCATCCAGATGACCGAGTTCGGCGGCCCCGAGGTGCTCAAGCTGGCCGAGCTGCCCACCCCCGAGCCGGGCCCCGAGGAGACCCTCATCAGGGTCACGCGCGCGGGTCTGAACTTCGCGGACACGCACACGCGAACCAACTCCTACGTGCAGAAGGCCACGCTCCCGTTGGTGCCCGGCGGCGAGGTGGCGGGCGTCCGCGAGGATACGGGCGAGCGTGTGGTCGCGCTCGTCGGACACGGCGGCTACGCCGAGTACGCGATCGCTCCCACCGATCGGGTCTTCCCGATCCCCGACGCGGTGGACGACGGCGCGGCGCTGGCCCTGATCATCCAGGGGACGACCGCTTGGCACCTGTATCGCACGGCGGCGCGCGTGGAGATGGGCGAAAGCGTGGTGGTGCATGGTGGCGCGGGCGGCGTCGGGTCGATCGCGGTGCAGCTCGGCCGGTCGCTCGGCGCCGGGCGCGTGATCGCGACGGCGACCAGCGAGGCCAAGCGTGCGCTTGCGCTGGAGCTGGGCGCGGACGTCGCGATCGACCCCGCGGCGGAGGGCTTGACCGAGCGCCTGGTCGAGGCCAACGATGGCCGTGAGGTGGACGTCGTCTTCGACATGTCCGGTGGCGAGGTCTTCGACGCCTCCTACAGGGCGCTCGCGCCGTTCGGGCGGATCGTCGTCTGCGGCATCGCCACCGGCGAGCCCAACGAGGTGCGCACGGGCTCGCTGCTGCGCCACTCACGCGCGGTCGTCGGCTTCTACCTGTTCCACTGCCTCGAGCGCCCGGGCATGTTCGACGAGGCGCTCGCGGATCTGTTCGCCCGGGCCGCCGACGGTGATCTGCGTGTGGTCGTCGGGCATACGTATAAGTTGGAGCAGGCAGCCCAGGCGCAGATCGATCTGCGTGCGCGGCGCACCACCGGCAAGCTCCTGCTCGACCCGTCCGCCTAATCTCCATCTCCACGGTCATGGCCAAGTCATTCGCTGAACTCGGGCTCTCCGAGGCCCCACTGCAGGCGCTGCGGGACGTGGGCTACGAGTCGCCCAGCCCGATCCAGGAACAGGCGATCCCGGCGCTGCTCGCGGGTCGCGACGTGATCGGCCAGGCGCAGACGGGAACCGGCAAGACGGCCGCGTTCGGCCTGCCGATCATGGAGTACCTCGACCCGTCCGAGCAGGTCGTGCAGGCGCTCGTGCTGACACCGACGCGCGAGCTGTGCATCCAGGTCACCCAGGCCCTGCGCACCTACGGCGCGCACAGCGGCATCGATGTGGTGGCGGTGTTCGGCGGCGCCCCGATCCGCACCCAGCAGGGTCAGCTGCGCGCTGGCGGCCACGTGGTGGTGGGCACGGTCGGGCGCGTGCTCGACCTGATCTCGCGGCATTCGCTGGTGCTGCACGACTGCCGCTTCGTGGTCCTGGACGAGGCGGACGAGATGCTCGACCTGGGCTTCCTGGAGGATGTCGAGAAGATCCTCTCGCTGACGCCCTCCAGCCGCCAGACGGCGCTGTTCTCGGCCACCATGCCGCCGCCGATCCGCGCGCTTGCCGACCGCTACATGTACGACCCGGAGATCATCCAGGTGGAGGCGGCGACGCTCACGATCGACACGGTCGCGCAGTTCCAGCTCCCGGTCGAGACCAAGGCCAAGCCGGACAAGCTGGTGGAGGTGCTGCGCGCTGAGATGGGATCGCGCGGCGAAGCCGAAGGCCAGCAGGCGATCGTGTTCGTGCGCACGAAGATCCGCTGCGAGCAGCTGTTTCGCACGCTGCGCGATCGCGGCATGAACGTGAGGGCGCTCCACGGCGACATGTCGCAGGGCTCGCGCGACGGCGTCATGCTGGCGTTCAAGGCCGGACGCGTCCCGATCCTCGTGGCCACCGACGTGGCGGCGCGCGGCCTGGACATCTCGACGGTGACGCACGTGATCAACTACGACGTGCCCACCAGCCCCGACACGTACGTGCACCGCATCGGGCGCACCGGGCGGGTGGGGCGCTCGGGCCGCGCGATCACGTTCGTGGAGGATCGCCAGAAGCGCGAGCTGGAGGCCATCGAACGCCACATCGGCACGCACGTCGCCCAGTGGGAGCAGGGCGCTGTCGCCGCGCCGACGCCGGTGCGCGAGCGCCCGCGCAGGCACTCCAAGCCCCGCATCTCCAGGCGCGACGAGCGGGAGCCCTACACCAAGCTGGTGCTCGGCGGAGGGCGTGCGGCGGGGCTGAGCGTCGCCGACATCGTCGCCTCGGTGACCTCCGCGGCCGGCTTGGACGGCGAGGCGGTGCGCGACGTGCTCGTGCTCGACCGCTTCTCCTTCCTGTCCGTGCCCGCGGCTGAGGCCGACCGCGTGATCGAGGCGCTGAACGGGCGGCCGATGGGAGCTCGGGCGGGCAGCCAGACCGTGAGCCTCGAGCGCGTGAAGGTCAGGTAGTTCGATGTCCGCTGCCAAAATGCACATCGCTGTCAAGATGTCCCCATAACCACTGGCTGGCTGGCGGGCTCGCACTGCCAGGAAACGCGGCAGGCGTGCGACAATCAGGGCATGACCAAGGCCGAGCTTCATCAGCTAGTGGATCGCTTGCCAGAGGACGCGGTCAATGGCGCCGCGATCATGCTTGGGGAGATCAGCGCCGGACGCATAGATCCCGAGCAGGCGTGGTACTGGACGCGCGAGTGGCAGGCGAAGGAGCGCGAGGCAGACGACGACCGCGCAGCAGGTCGTGTCACGCGCTATCAGACCGACGAGGATTTCTTGACGGCGTTGGACGAGCGCACAAAGTCGCTGGATGCCGACGCGTGATGTCCTTGCCTCGTTCTGGCGTGATTGGGACCGGCTCACCCCAGAGCAGCAGCGCGCCTTCCGCCAAGCAGTAGCTCAGTTCATCGCCGACCTTGCGGGCGGTGGCCAGGGCTTCCATCCACGATTGCGCGTCAAGCGGGTGCAAGGACACCCCGGCGTGTGGGAGATGTCCTGGGCGCCAGACGGCCGCGCGACATTCGAGTACGGCGAGGAGATTCAGCCCGGCAACGCGCCACATCATCTGGCGTCGCGTCGGCACGCATTCGGTCTTTCGAGCGCCCTGACCGGGCAAGGGCGCCCGATGCCTGCCCTGTACAGTAGGCCGATGCCTACGAAAGCCACGATGCAGACCACGGAGGGCCCGATCGTCTTCGAGCTGTTCGACGAGGACGCGCCGAAGACGGTCGACAACTTCCGCAAGCTCGCCGCCGACGGCTTCTACGACGGGCTGACCTTTCACCGGATCATCAAAGACTTCATGATCCAGGGCGGCTGCCCGCAGGGAACCGGCACGGGCGGCCCGGGCTACACGTTCGAGGACGAGATCAACCCGCACAAGGTCGTGCGCGGTGCGCTGGCGATGGCGAACGCCGGACCGGACACCAACGGCTCGCAGTTCTTCATCGTCACCACCAAGGCCGCATCCTGGCTGGACGGCAAGCACACGGTGTTCGGCCAGGTGACCGACGGGATGGACGTCGTGGACAAGCTGGAGGCTGTCCCGACCGACGGCGCGGACCGGCCGTCGGAGCCGGTCGGCATCGCCTCGATAGAGCTCTCCGCGTAGAGCCCCGCCGCACGCGGCGAGGGGAGTACTCTCTTCATTACAGCTATACCCCGTACGGGGCACATGCGAGCATGGGAGAGTGCATCAGATGGCGAGCGTCGAGCAGCACGTCGAGCAGGAGATCCTCCAGGCCAACGGCGAGGTCGCGCAGGCGAGCGAGGAGACACCGGTCGAGAGCCGGCCCACCGGCGAGACGCCGGTCGAGAGCCCACCGACGGGCGAGATACCTGTCGAGAATCCGGCCACGGGGGAGATCGTCGCGACGGTCCCCGATCTTGGCGCGGACGCGGTCGCGGAGATGGCCGCGCACGCACGCCGGGCCCAGCCGCAGTGGGAGGCCTACGGCTTCGACGGCCGCGCGCGGGTGCTCTCGCGGGCGCAGAAGTGGCTGATGGACAACGCCCAGCGCGTGACCGAGACGATCGTCTCCGAGACGGGCAAGACCTACGAGGACGCGAGCTTGGCCGAGATCGGCTACGCGGGCAACGCGTTCGGCTTCTGGGCCAAGCAGGGCCCGAACTATCTCGCCGACGAGGCGGTCAAGTCCAGCCAGGTGCTGGTCAAGGGCAAGAAGCTCGTCCTGCGCTACCGCCCGCTGGGGCTGATCGGCGTGATCGGACCGTGGAACTACCCGCTGACGAACTCCTTCGGCGACTGCATCCCGGCGCTGATGGCCGGCAACAGCGTGATCCTCAAGCCCTCGGAGGTCACCCCGCTGACCTCGCTGCTGATGGCGGAGGGGCTGCGCGAGTGCGGGCTGCCCGAGGACGTCCTGCAGATCGCCACCGGGCGCGGAGCGACCGGCGCGGCGCTCGTCGAGCACGTCGACATGATCATGTTCACCGGCTCCACGCGCACCGGGCGCAAGGTCGCCGAGGCGGCCGCCAGGCGCCTGATCCCGGCCTCCCTGGAGCTCGGCGGCAAGGACCCGATGATCGTCCTCTCCGACGCGGACCTCGAGCGGGCGGCCAACTACGCGACCTTCTTCTCGATGCAGAACGCCGGCCAGACGTGCATCTCGATCGAGCGCGTGTACGTGGAGGAGCCCGTGTACGACGAGTTCGTGGCGAAGGTCTCCGCGAAGGTGCGCGCGCTGCGGGTCGGGCGGCCCGACGGGGGCTTCGGCACGGTGGAGGTGGGCGCGATCACGTTCCCGCCGCAGCTGGAGACGATCAAGGACCACGTCGCGGACGCCGTGCAGAAGGGCGCGCGCGTGCTGACCGGCGGCCAGCAGGTGCCGGGAGCAGGACGCTTCTACGAGCCGACCGTGCTCGTCGACGTCGACCACTCGATGAAGATCATGACCGAGGAGACCTTCGGGCCGACGCTGCCCATCATGAAGGTCGCCGACGCCGATGAGGCCGTGCGGCTGGCCAACGACTCGCCCTACGGGCTCGGCTCGTCGGTGTTCACGCGCGACACCGCGCGCGGCGAGGCGATCGCACGGCGCATCGAAGCTGGCGCGGCGAACGTCAACGACGCGATGATCAACTACACCGTGCTCGAGCTGCCGATGGGTGGCGCAAAGGCATCCGGCCTCGGCTCGCGCCACGGCGCCGGCGGGATACGCAAGTACTGCTCCCAGCAGGCGATCGTGGTCACGAAACTGGCGATGAAGAAGGAACTCTTCATGTACCCGTACAAATCGCGCACCTCGCGGATGCTGGCCGGCCTGTTCAAATTGCTGTACGGCCGCGGCAAGCGCGACTAGGACGTTTGCGCTTCAAGACTCTGTATAGCGATCGCTATACAGAGTCTGCGTGCGCGAACACTTACGCGACCAGCGAAACTTACGCGCCCAGCGGGACGCCGAGCAGCGCCTCGAGCTGCGGGATCGTCGTCTCGGCGCTCGTGTGGTGGACGGTGGCCATCCCCAGCTCCTGCGCGGGGGTCAGGTTGAAGGGCAGGTCGTCCACGTAAACGCACTGCGCAGCCGGTGCGCCCGCGCGCTCGGCGCCCAGCTCGTACATGCGGCGCGAGGGCTTGCGGATGCCCTCCTCGGCGGAGATGACCACGCCGTCGAACAGCTCCGCGAACATCTCCCGCGGATAGCGGTGCACGCCCCAGGAGTTCGACACGAGCGCCGTGCGCACGCCAGCCTCGTGCGCGCTGCGGACCGCCTGCACCATCGCCACGTCCGGCTGCACGCCCGCGAACAGGCCGTCGATCAGACCGTCGGGCTCGACGCCGAGCTGCGTCGCGAACTGTAGCTCGAAGGCCGCCTCGTCGAGCTCGCCCTTCTCCAGGGCGATCAGCAGCTCGCGGGCGGCCGGGTCGGTCCTGAAGCGCCCCATCAGCGTCTCCGGCGGGATTCCCGCGGCCACGCAGTACGCGTGGAAGGACGCGAACAGGTTGGTCGTGAGCACCCCGCCCCAGTCGATCAGCAGGGCCGAGCGGGCGTAGCCGTTGTCGCCGCCGCTGCCGACAGCGCGACCGGCGCCGTCGTCGGCGGTGTCGGGAAGCTCATCGCCCACCGAGCGCCACCTCCTCTGCCTGTCCGGCGAGCTCGAGCACGCCGTCGCCGAACTGCGCCAGGTAGGGGTCGTCGGTGGTGCCGGCGAGCGCGCGCTTGTAGTTGCCCTCCATGAACACCACGCTCTTCCACAGCGCGAGCGTGGTGTACCAGCGGACATTGCTCATCGAGCGCCCCGAGCGCTCCTCGTAGCGCGCGATCAGCTCGTCGCGCGTGGGAAAGCCCTCCGCGCGCGTGACGTTGCCCAGATGCGCGCGCAGGCCCTCCATCGGATCGTCCGCCTCCGTCCACATCATGCACAGGTAGCCGATGTCCGCCAGCGGATCGCCGATCGTGGCCATCTCCCAGTCCAGCACAGCCGCCAGCCGCGCGGGTGCGCCGGGCGCGAACAGCGTGTTGCCGAGGCGGTAGTCCCCGTGGACGATGGTCGAGGCTTCCACCGGATCCGGCAGGTGCTCGGCCAGCCACGCTCCCACGCTCTCCACGGCCGGGATCTCCCGCGTCTTGTTCAGCTCCCACAGCCCGGTGAAGCGCCGCAGCTGGCGCTCCAGGTAGCCGGTCGGCTTGCCAAAGCCCTCCAGGCCGGCCGCGCGCCAATCGACCGCGTGGATCTCCACCAGCGCGTCGATCAGCTGCTCACCGATACGCCGACGTTCCGCTGGCCCGTCGAGCGCTTCCGGCACGCTCGAGACGATCACCTCGCCATCGACTCTCTCCATCACATAGAAGGGGGCGCCGATCGTCGCCGGGTCCTCGCACACGGCCAGCACCCGCGGCACTCGCGCGGGCGTGGGTGCCAGCGCGCGCAGCAGCCGGGCCTCGCGCAGCACGTCGTGCGCGCTCGGGGGCAGCGGCGGGCGGGGGGGTCGGCGCAGCACGAGCTCCTTCTCGCCGCGCTCGATCAGGTAGGTGACGTTCGAGTGGCCCTCGCCGATCGGCGTCGCCCGCGGCTGTCCCTCGCCGAGGCCGTGCTCGTCGAGGAAGGCGCGCAGCGGCTCGAGCACGAGCAGGGGCGGGCGGCTGTTACCCTCCGCCTCCGCAGGCGTCTGCACGATGTCGTCCGGCGCGATCGGAGCACTCACGACACCGAACGCTACAAACACCGCAACCTTCCCTGCGGTGAGGTGTCTCAAGCGACTATGCCCAGAATCCCCGCCTTCCTGCTCTCACTGGTCGCGTGCGCACTGCTCGCGGGCTCTGCCGCCGCCACCCAGGCGCTCGCGTCCCACAGCCAGATCACCTATTTCGAGGCCTCGTCGGACCTGCTCGAACCGAGCACGCGCGCGCACACGGTCGAAGTGCTGCAACACCTGGGGGTGCACGCCCTGCGTGTGGAGCTCTACTGGAACGAAGTCGCTCCGGGCGCGAACAGCGCGACCAAGCCGAGCTTCGAAGCCACCAACCCGGCCAGCTACGACTGGGGCCAGTACGGCGCCGTGCTCGCGGAAGCCAAGCGGCTTGGCTGGCCGGTACTGCTGACGGTCACCTCGCCCGTGCCGCGGTGGGCGACCTCGAACGGCACCGCTCCGTACATCACCCGCCCCGACGACGCGGACTTCCGCGAATTCATGACCGCCGTCGCGCACCAGTTCGGCTCGGAGGTATCGATCTACTCGATCTGGAACGAGCCCAACCACCCGGCGTTCCTGCTGCCGCAGTGGAACTCCAACGGCACGCCAGCCTCGCCGCGCATCTATCGCGGCCTGTACGAGGCCGGCTACGAAGGACTGCAGGCGGCCGGGATCGCGCATCCACGGATCCTCTTCGGCGAGACCGCGCCCACCGGCTACGACTCGGTCAAGAGCCTTCTGCGCCTCGAAGGGGCCAAGGCGCTGCTGCACGACGTGGCGCCGCTGGCGTTCCTGCGCGAAGCGCTCTGCCTGAACGCCAACTACAAGAAAGCCAGCTCGTGCAGCGAGGTGCAGATGTCCGGCTTCGCCGACCACGCATACACGCTCCCCGCCGGGCCGTACTCCAAGCCCGGGCACGATGACGTGACGATCGGGGTGCTCTCGCGGCTGTCCAACGCCCTCGACCTGTCCGCACGGGCGCACGCGATCCCCGCGAACGTGCCGATCTACCTGACGGAGTTCGGGGTGCAGAGCTACCCCAACAAGCAGCTCGGCGTGTCGCTCGCCCAGCAGGCGGAATTCGACGCGATCGCCGAGCACATCGCCTACTCCAACCCCCGCGTGGCCGCGTTCTCGCAGTATCTGCTCAAAGACGACCCCGTGGGCGGGGAACCGGGCGCCAGCGTGCACGGCGGCACGGTCGGCTTCCAGACCGGGCTGGAGACCTACAAAGGGGCGCTCAAGCCGCTCTACTACGGCTGGCCGATCCCGCTGACGGTGACCAAGGAGAAGCACGGCGTGGCGCTGTGGGGACTGGTGCGGCCGGCGATCGCAGCGACGAAGCTGACGGTCCTCGTGCAGCCGAAGGGCTCCAAGCGCTTCCAAACGCTCAAGACGATCACCACCAACAGCCGCGGCTACTGGAGCTTCAACTCCTCCAAGCCTGGTGAGTACTGGCGCGTGCGCTGGACGAGCCCGGCCGGCGTGAAGTACGAAGGTCCGCCCATCCGCGCGTATTGAGGCGGCCTACGATGATGGGCGATGCCGGAGCTGCCCGAGGTCGAGATCACCGCACGCCTGCTCGACTCGGCCGTGCGGGGCACGGTGATCGAGTCCGCGCGGGCGCCGGGGATCAACGCCCTGAAGACGTTCGACCCGCCGCTGTCGGCGCTTGCGGGGCAGAGGATCGCGGCGGTGCGCAGGCGTGGCAAGCACGTGATCGTGGAGAGCGACGGACCGTCCGGCCGCTTGGCGCTGCTCATCCACCTGATGTCCGCGGGGCGGTTGCAGCTTTACGACAAGCCGGCCGGGCCGCGCGATCGCACCTCGCGGCTGCTCGTGGCGCTCGCCGACGGTCGCGAGCTGCGCCTGCGCGAGTTCGGTTCCAAGCAGGCCGCGTGGGTGAAGCTGCTGCCCGCGGGCGAGCTCGATCGGGACGAGTCGCTGGCCGGCCTCGGCCCGGAGGCCTGGCCCGATCCGGGCGGGTGGGCGCGGCTGAAAGAGCTGCTGGACGCGCCGCGGCCCCTGCACGCGCTGCTGCGCGACCAGCATGCGATCGCGGGCATCGGGCGCTCGTGGGTCGACGAGATCCTGTGGCAGGCGAGGCTGTCTCCGTACAAGCGCGGCGCCGACCTCGACGCCGGCGAGGCCGAGCGGCTGCGCGATGCGATCGTGGAGACCCTCGGCGGTGCGCTGGCCCACTACGAGCAGGCGATCAGCCTGCCGATCCCCGACAAGCTGCCGATGCCGCTGCGCGTCCACCGCCATCAGGACGAGCCGTGCCCGCGCTGCGCGAGCACCCTGCGCGCGGTTCACTTCGAGGACTACGTGATCGCCTACTGTCCCGCCTGCCAGACGGACGGGCGGGTGCTCAAGGATCGCCGCCTGTCGCGACTGCTGCGTTGAGGGCCGTCCCGGCTAGGATCCATGCGTGATCACGCAAGGACAGGAGGCCCCCAACTTCGAGCTGCCCGACCAGGACGGACGCGCCGTCAGGCTCTCGGACTTCCGAGGTCAACCGGTCGTCGTCTACTTCTACCCCAAGGCGGACACGCCTGGGTGCACGACCCAGGCGTGTGGTGTCCGCGATCACCAGTCCGACTACATCGATGCCCGCGCCGTGGTCTTGGGTGTCTCACCGGACCCTGTGGCCAAGGTCAAGAAGTTCCATGAGAAGTACAACCTGAACTTCCCGCTGCTCGCCGATGAGGATCACGCTGTCGCGGAGAGCTACGGGGTATGGGTCACCAAGAGCATGTACGGGCGCACCTATCTCGGCAACGAGCGCACCACGTTCATCATCGACCCTGCGGGGAAGATCGCCGAGGTTCTGCGCAAGGTCAAACCGGCCGAGCACGATCAGCTCGTGCTCGCGGCGCTCGAGGAGGCGTCACCGCCTGTCGCGTGATCGCCGGACGCGGGCTCCGGCGGGGGCGCTGTCGAGCAACGAGCTTTGACCATCAGACGCGCCACGTTTCTATCTACTGGCCGAACTGCGAATCTTGGAATACCAGTACCATTGCGGCTGCGTCGAAGATCGGTCAGCTGAGTCCTAGGAGTCCGCATGTTGGTATCTGACGAGGGTGTGTTGGAGCGTGGTGCAGATCCGGCGGGCAGCGTTGCGCTGCGCTCGCAGGTCGCCTGCGCGGTGCTCGGTCTGGTGATCGAGAAGCCGAGTCACGGCTATGAGATCGGGCAACGCTTCGAGCGCCGCTTCGGCGAGTTTATGAGCGTGGGCAGATCCTCCATCTATGCCGCGCTGGGGAGCCTGGTGGAGCGTGAGCTGATCGAGAAGATGGCTGGCCGCTCGACGACGGGTGTCAGGCAGGGGGCCAAGGCGGGCGCGTGCTACCGGGCTACGGTGCGAGGCGCGCGTGCCTACCGGGGTTGGTTGGCGGAGCGCGTCAGGAATGATCCGCAGCGGGCGGAGATGCTCGGGCGGATGACGTTGGCGGGTGTGCACAGCGTCGAGGCGGCGTTGGACTTCATCGGCCGCTACGAGCGGGCATGCGTTCGCGAGGCGCAGCAGCTCGCGCGAGCGAGCAGGAGCGCGGGGTCAGGCTCCGCCGGGGTCGCCGGAGTGCTCGAGCGCCTGCTGATTGACGAGCGCCGGCGGATGATCGACGCCCAGCTGGCGTGGATCGCCTACGCGCGGGCGGAGCTTCGCGACGTGCGCTCAGCCTCGCCGGGGGCGCCAGCTCTTGCCTCTGAGCCCCCCTGGCGCACACCCGGCTCGCTCCCCCTGCCGCGACGCGCAGCCTCTACCGTCGCGGAGCAGCCAGCGCCCCGATCCTCGTGGCGACGCGATTGAAGCGCGGGACTGCCGGCTCCTGGCGAGCGCACGCCGGCGTCGCGCGCCGCCTGCCGGTCCGATGTCCGAAGGTTCGTTCACAGCGGGAGGCGGTACTTGCGTGTCGAGGGATCTTGCACGAGCAGCCCGAACGCCACGAGCGTGGCCATGTAGCGGTGCGTGGTGCTCGGGCTCAACCCCAACTGCCTTGCCACTTCCACAACCCCGCGGACGTCTTCTCCGGAGATGAACAGCGCGAGTATCAGCAGCCCGCGGAACAGCGAGTGCGACAGACGCCCGCTCTCCAGCTCGACGCAATAGCGATCTTCCAGAGAGCCTTCCGAGATCGCCTGCTCGGTGATCAGGCCGGAGAGCAGGAGATTGAGGCTCGGTCCCCGCGCGCCGGCACTGGCGCGGACGATGCCCTCGACCTGAGCCTTCGTCAGCTCGAGCGACACCAGTGCCCCCGCCCCGCGCCCGTCGGCAGGCGCTGAGAGCCCGGCCGGAACGTCGAGTCCCGCACCGGCCTCACTGGCATCGTCGTCGAACATCGCGCGCACAGATCATGCCGGTTGCCGGCGCGCGCGATAAGGCAGGAGATGAATATTCAGATTGTGGACTATTCGGCGCGCTGAGCGGCTCGCGCACCGTCCCGCGGTGGGGCCCGGCGCCGGCGCTGGTATATCGTCGCTGCTGCTATGGAGATGGCGGGGCGCGACAGCGCTGAGGAGCAGGACTGGCGACTGCAGGCCGAGCTCGACGTGGAAGACGCCCGCGGCGCGCTGCACGAGCTCGTCGGGCGCTTTCGCGGCCCCGATCCGGTCAAGGAGATCGAGGGGACGGTGGGGCACGACGTGGTGATCACGCACGACGGCAAGCTGCTGTTCGCGTATGCCGCGACCGAAGCGGCGCTCGCGGCGGCGCGCCGCGCGATCGAGGGCGTGCTGCTGCGCGACGGGATCGAGGCAAGCGTGCGCATCAGCCACTGGGACGATCGGCTCGACCAGTGGCGCCAGATCGATCCGCCGCCGAGCGGCGCAGAGAGGCTGAGCCAGGCCGCCGCCGAGCGTGACGCGGAGACGATCGAGACACGCACGCTGGTCGTCAGCTCAGGCAGGATGATCCGAGCCGAATTCGAGCAGAGCATGCTCGAATGGGCTGACAAGCTCGGTCTGGAGTCCGAGATCATCGAGCACCCGCACCTGCTCACCTCACAGCTGGCCTTCACCGTCACCGGCTCCAAACGCAAGCTCGACGAGTTCGCGCAGGGCCTCGCCGCCGAGGAGCGGGCGACCATCCGCACCGAGAGGGCGGTCATGCTGAGCCCGCTGTAAGGAGGCGGGGTGAGAATGGCATCGCCAGCGCGCGACACATCCACCGGGGCGGCCGCGATCGTGGCGAGGATCCCGCAGGCCGAAGCGGCGCGCGAGATCGCCGCTGAGCTCGAGTCGCGCATGATCGCGTTCGAGCACCTCTCCGAGGAATCCCGCGCCGACGTCGTGGGCGGCCTCCAGCGCACGCTCCGGCGCTGGTCGCTGTTCGTCTCCACCGGGGTGATGCCTCCGGACGGCGACTTCGACCCGCTGCGCGAGTGGACTCGCGCGCGCGCCGCGGAGGGCGTTCGCCTGGAGGACCTGCTGCGGTCGTTCGGGCTGGCCCACCAGGTGGGCTGGCAGCTGCTGCGCCGGCACGCGCACAGGGACGAGTCCGAGGTGCTGCTGGAGCTCGCCGCGCCGCTGGCTCGGTACGTCGACCAGGTATCGGTGGTGGTCACCGAGACTTACCTGGCCGAGCGCGAGCTGCTCGTGTCCGAGGAGGAGCGCCGGACTCGAAGCCTGCTGGACCGGCTGTGCGTTGCCGCGCCGCTGGACGTCGCCGACAGCGAGCTCGCCGGCCGGCTCGGCGTACCCGTCGACCGTGCGTTCTCACCCTTCGCCATCGTGATCCCCGGGCGCCCGCCGCACAGCCACGCCGCGCTCGCCGCGCGCCTGCGTCGCGGTGGCTGGCGGCTTGCGGTCACGCAGAGCGACTGCGTGGTCGGTCTGACGTGGCAGCCGCTCGACCTCCACGATCTCGGCGAGGGGCCGGAGGTCGTGCTGGCGATCGGCGAGCCGACAGCGCGCGGCGAGCTCGCCGCCGCTCGCGAGGAGGTGACGGCGCTCGCCGAGCACGCACGCCGTGCTGGTCTGATCGGCCGGCTGGAGGCCGAGGACCATCTGCTCGAGATCCTCCTTGGGCGCTCCCCGAGGCTGGCGGCGCGACTGCGCGCGCGGGTGCTCGCGCCGCTGGCCGATGACGATCACGGAGAGCTGGCGCACACGTTGCGGACCCTGATCGGCTGCCGTCTCGACCGCACGGCCACCAGCGCGGCGCTGCACATTCACCGCAACACGCTGGCCTACCGGCTGAGGCGGATCGAGGAGATCACCGGCCTCGATCTCGGCAGCCCCCGCGACCTCGCGTGCGTGTACGTGGCGCTCGACGAGCGACCGGCCCCGCGCGCGGGGCCCTGACAACACCACTGACCGCCGTTTGTGCATCTGCACAAGGACGGCCGCGCAAATTCGGCGGAACGTCATTGCGCGGGCAGCGCCATCGGCGTACTGTCGGGATGGCAGCAGTGGAGGGGAGTGTTTCCGCCCGGACGGATCGACGAAAGCCTAAGGAGGACAGGGATGCTTGGGGAGAGAGGGACGCACCTGGGGAGCAGCGGACTCAGCCGGCTTGCGCTGGCGGCGATCGCGGTTGCGATGACGTTCGCCGCGCTCGCGTCAGCGGCGAGCGCCACCATGATCGGAAACGTGAAGGTCGTGAGAACGGTCATGGCGGGGGGAATCGAAGCAACTCCCCAGGAAGCCAGCGTGAAGGTCCCGGGAGTCGGGATGGTCGATCTGGACAAAGTCGGGATCATCAAGATCGGGCCGAAGGGGATGAAGAAAGCCAAGAACGTGCTGGTGCTGGAGCCGGGAACCTCGGCAGCGGCCGCGTATTTCGTGCCGTTCGCCAAGTCTCTGGTCGAAGATCCCGAACTGAAAGGGCAGTGGCAGGTGTGGGCGGTCGAACGCCGGGAGAACTTCCTCGAGAACCAGAAGGAGCTCACCAAGTACAAGCGCGGCGAGGTCTCCTCGAAGGAATTCTTCGACTACTACCTCGGCTATCTCGGTGGCGCCGAAATCGCCAAGCACTACGAACCAGTTGGGAACTCGGCCGTTGAGTTCACCAAGGAATGGGGCATGAACGTTGCGGTCGAAGATCTGAAGGTCGTGATCGGCGCCGCCAAAGAGCTGGGTGGCAAGGTCGTGCTGGGTGGCCACTCGCTGGGCGGTTCGGTCGTCACGGCGTATGCCACCTGGGACTTCGCGGGAAAGCCCGGGGCGGAAGAACTCGCGGGCCTGGTCTACGACGACGGCGGCAGCAGTCCGCTCGCGATATCCAAGGAAGAAGCGGAAACAGCGCTGGCAAAGCTGAAGGAGCCGAGCGAAACCCCGTGGCTGGCGTTCGGCGGTATCCCGGCGCCCGACCTCGGGCTGTTCTCCGCGACCGGTTCGGCGCTGTCGGCTGTCGAACCCAAGGGGCCCTCGCAGCTCGAAGGCTTCGCGTTCCTGCCGCCCGACCTCCGCTCGCCGATCACGCCCGTCACAAACGAAGCCGGGTTCGGCTACTCGGTCAACGTCGGGACCTCGCCGGAATCTCTGGCCGCCGCCCAGATACACGGCGGAGAAGGCGTCGAAGAAGTCGCGGAAGGCGACGGCCTGCACGGTTGGAACGGCACCGGAGCGCTGACCCCGGTCAGCCGCTATTCCGAAATGCTGTCGGGATTGGTATCGGGAACGGCACTGCGCGAGAGCGGCAGCGAGTGGTACTTCCCGGCCCGCCTGACGCTCGACACGGGCGCGGTTGGCAATGGTCTGGAAAACCCGGCGCAGGAGGTGCTGGGCCTTCATTCCACGATGGGTGAACACCTGCCAAGGACGTTGCACATCCTGGCGATCGACTCGGAACTGGACAAGCTCTTCGGCGGCGAACAGACGACGCTGACGGAGGCCGAACTGCTGGCCCAACAGTCGGGCATCCCCGAATCGAATCTGACACTGATCGAAGAGAAGAATTCTTACGCTCACAACGACCCAGCCGGCGCCACGCCGGAAATCAACGAATTCTTCAAGCACATGGTGCCCTTCCTCAAAGGAATAGCCGAAGAATAGGCTGGCCCGACCCAACGCCGCGCGGCTGACCGAACGTCACGCCGCGCGGCCGGGTCGGTCCCCCCGCGCGGCCGGTCCGGTCCGGTCCGGCTCACGCCCCGCCGAGATCCTCGAGCGGCGGCGTCGTCATCCCGCCCACCAGCATCCCCGAGCCGAGGTGGGCGCCGAGGACCGGCCCCACCTCGGTGCAGAACAGCGGCGCGAACCCGAACAGCGCGGTTCCCTCGGCCACCAGCTGCTCGGCGTCGGCCGGCGCCTGGGCGTGCTGGACGATCCACTCGCTCGCGCCCCGGTCGCGCAGCTCGTGCAGGTAGGCGAGCATCCGCTCGAGCGCCCGCCGGTGCGTGCGGACGCGGCCGACGGGCGCTATCTCGGTGCCGAACGTGAGGATCGGCTTGATTTTCAGCGCCGTCCCGACCAACGCCTGCGCCGCCCCGATCCTCCCGCCGCGGCGCAGGTACTCGAGCATGTCGAGACAGAACCAGATGTCAAGGCTGGCCCGAGCCCGGTGCACGCTGCCGGCGACCGCGTCGAGCGTGGCGCCCTGCTCGGCGGCGCCCGCGGCGAGCAGCACCAGGCAGCCGAGGCCGCCGGCGCCCGTCTGGCTGTCGAGCACCTGCACCCTGCCCGGCTGCTGCTGCTCGGCCAGGATCCTGGCCGCTTCCCGCGCGCTCTCGCACGTCCCCGACAGGCCGCCGGCGATGTGAATGGAGACGACGTCGCGACCGGAGCTGAGCAGCGGCCGGTAGCAGTCCAGGAAGTCGCCCACCGACGGCTGCGAGGTCGTCGGCAGCTGCTGAGACTCACGCAGCCTCGCGTAGAACGCGTCGAGGTCGCGGTACTCGTGCTCGGGTTGCAGGTCCCCGCCCCAGCCGACATACAGGCTCACCTGGTGGATCTGCCAGCGGTCGATCAGGGACTGGGGTAGGTACGGGGTGCTGTCGGTGACGACGGCGACGCCGCGGTTGGACTGGGTGCTGTCGGCGGCGGCGTGGGCGCTCACGGATTGCGTAGCCTATGGCGCGCGCCGCTCGCACGCCTAGCGGATCAGGCGCTCCATGCGGGTGGCGGTGATCGTCTCGCGGAGGGTGTGCAGGGCGTCGTGGGAGGGACGCCAGCCGAGCTCCCGCCGCGCCTTGCTCGCGCTCATGATCACCGGCTCGCGGAACGCCGCGATCCACTGCGCCTGCGCCGGCAGGAAGCCGAGGCGCCCGACCATCTCCGCCACCACGTCCACCGCCAGCTCGGGCACCGGAATCGTGTACCAGCCGAGCTCCCGCGCCAGCAGCTTGACCGTCATGCGGCCGGGCCCGGCGAGGTTGTACACGCCGGGGGTTCCCCGGCCGAGCACCGCCGCGCGCATCGCGCTGGCCACGTCGTCGTGGTGCACCAGCTGGAAGGGGACGCCCGGGTCGGGCAGCACGGGCTTGAGGATCGGCACCCCGTCGAGCAGGCTGAGGACCGGTCCGGGCAGCCGCTCGGAGATCTGCGTGTACGGCAGGCTGTCGATCAACAGCGGCGCGTGCGGTCCGGCGACGATGCACGGGCGAAAGACGTAGCCGACCGTGGCGGCACCGGCGAGCGTGGCCGCGAGCAGCGCCTCGACCTCCGCCTTCTGCGCGGAGTAGTAGTGGGCGGCGGTGCCCCGCGCGGGCACCTCCTCGGTGAGCGGCTGGGGGTTGTCGCGATGGAAGCCGTACGCGGCCACCGACGAGGCGTACACCAGCCGCTTCGCGCCCGCCGACACGGCCGCCTCGAACACGTTGCGCGACCCGACGAGGTTGACCGCCCGGCTCTCCCTGGCTCCGCCCATGATCATGAACGCCAGGTGCACGACCACGTCGGCCTCTCGCACGAGCGCATCCACCGCGTCGCGGTCGAGCACGTCGCCGCGCCGGTAGGAGACCTTCTTCCAGCCCCTCGCGCCCGGGTCGAACGGCCTGCGCGCCATGCCGAGGATGCGCCCCACCCCGCGCGAGCGCTCCAGCGCCGCCACGACCGCCTGGCCGATCTCCCCCGTGGGGCCGGTGACCGCCACGACGAGACGTTTGTGAGCGGTCCCGCGCGGCGCCATCGACCCTTTGTAGCGCATCGCCGCCGGCCAGCCGGCGATCGCTAGATTCAGGAGGATGAGCGGAGCCGAGGTCGGGCTGTCGGTGTCGGTGTTCCTCGCGTGCGCCGTCGAGGCGGTCGAGGCTCTGACGATCGTCCTGGCCGTAGGGCAGGCGCGCAGCTGGCCCTCCGCGCTCTCGGGTGTCGGCGCCGCGACGGTCGCGCTGGCGGCGCTCGTCGTCGCGCTCGGCGCGGCGCTCACGGCGTTGCCGATCGACGACCTGCGCATCGTCATCGGGCCGCTGCTGCTGATCGTCGGGCTGCAGTGGCTGCGCAAGGCGGTCCTGCGCGCGGCCGGGCGCAAGGCGCTGCGCGACGAGCGCGACGCCTACGAGCGCGGGCTCGTGGCCGCGCAGGCGGAGGGACCGCTCGCCGGCGCGTGGGACGGCTACTCGTTCGCGATCGCCTTCCAGGGGGTGCTGCTCGAGGGTCTCGAGGTGGTCGTCATCGTGGTCACGTTCGGGGCCAATCAGCACCACACCGCGCTGGCCGCCGCGGCCGCCGGCGCAGCCGTGGCGGTCGTCGTGGCGGCGGGACTCGCCGCGCGCGCTCCCCTGGCGCGCGTGCCCGAGAACACCATGAAGTTCGCCGTCGGGGTGATGCTGAGCTCGTTCGGGATCTTCTGGAGCGCGGAAGGTGCGGGCGTGCGCTGGCCAGGAGGCGAGGCGATGCTGCTGGCCATCATCGCCCTGATGCTGGCCGCCGCGATCCTCGCCGTCCAGTCCCTGGGAGCTCGCGCCGGGGCGTGAGCGTCGCACGCGCGCCGGCGCTGCGCCGGCGGGTAGCGTCGAGCACATCCCCGTACGCTTGGGGAAGTGCTTCTCGCGTCAGCCTCGGTCAGCCAGAGCATCAGCTCGTTCTTCAACGCCGTCGGCCAGTTCTTCTCAGACCTGGCCGCAGTGCACTGGCTGGCGCTGGCGCTCGGGCTGCTGTTCTTCGGGCTCAACCTGACGGTGCGCTCGCGCGGTGACTTCCACAGCCTGCGCGCCGCCTATCCGGCGGTCGGCTTCCAATGGCGGCGGGTGTGGGGCGCGTATTTCGCCGCGGTCGGCTTCAACAACGTCGTCCCGGCGCGCGGCGGAGACCTGATCAAGCTGTTCCTCACCCGCTCCTCGATCCCGGGCTCGCGCTATCCGACCGTGGCCTCCGCGTTCTTCGTGCAGTCGATCTTCGACGCCAGCGTGGGCGTGCTGGTGCTCGTGTTCGCGTTCACCCAGGGGGTCTTCCCCAAGCCGCCGGACTTCTCGAAACTGAGCTCCTTCGACATCTCCTACCTGGCCGCGCACTTCCACCTGACGCTGTTCCTGATCACCGCCCTCGGGGTGCTCGGCCTGGTTGCGTTCGCGCTGCTGTCCGAGCGGGCGAAGGCCTTCTGGGCGCGGGTGCGCCAGGGCGTGACGATCTTGAGCGATCGCCGCCGCTACCTGCGCGAGGTCGTCGCCTGGCAGGCGGTCGCGTGGATGTGCCGCTTCGCCGCGTTCTGGTTCCTGCTCGAAGCGTTCAGCATCGGAGCGTCGGTCAAAAACGTGCTGCTCGTGTTCGCCGTCAACCAGGTGGCCGGCGCGGTGCCGTTCACTCCCGGTGGCGCGGGGGTGCAGCAGGCGCTGCTCGTGAAGGTGTTCGCCGCGAGCGCCCCCACGGCGGTGGTGGCCGCGTACTCGGTCGGTCAGCAGATCGCGATCGCGGTGTTCACCGCGCTGGTCGGGCTGGGCGCGATCGTGTTCATCTTCCGCTTCCGCTCCTTCGGGGAGGTGCTGAACGCCGGGCGTGCCTCACGCGAAGCCGAGCGCGAAGCGGAGCGCGCCGGGGTTTATTGAGATGCGTCCATGACGGCGCTGCGCGCCGGCTGGACTTCTGAGACACGTCCATGACGGCGCTGCGCCGGCTGGACTGTTATTGAAGCCCCTCGCGCGCCTCGCGCACGAGCGCCACGGCCTCGGGGAAGACGCGCGCGATCACCGTGCGGATCTGCTCGGCCTGGGCCTCGGCGTTGCCCTGGACGTTCACCCGCGCGACGGCCGCGACGGTCATGTCGACCGCGAGCTTGATCGCGTTGTCAGCCCACACCAGCCGTTGGTTGCCCTGCATCTGCTCGGCGAACTCGGCCAGGCGCCGCTGGAGCTCCTCGGGATCGCCGAACAGGTCTCCGAGGCCGCCGCTTTCCATGTCCGCATCATAGACTGCCCTGCTCATGCCCAGCGCAGGCGAGATCCGCCAACAGGTCGAGCACGAGTCGCAGCGTCGCAGCGCCCTCGCGGTGCCCGCTTTCGCCGGTGGGTTCCTGTATCTGCTCGGCGCGATCGTCATCTCCAACACGCTCGGCGGAGCTCCGACGGTGGGCCTGCTGCAGGGTCTGGGCCCGGCGCTCTCGGGCGTGGCGGACCCGGCTGTGAGCCCGCGCACGCCGGAGGTCAAATTCATCAGCCACCACGCGCTCACCCTGATCGCCGGCAGCACGCTCGCGGCGATCTCGATCGCGGCGCTGACGCTGGTCCTGCTGCTGCTGCTCGACGCGACCCGCTTCCGCCGCCCGGAGACGTGGTCGGCGGCGCACCCGCTGGTTCTGTACGGGGGCATCGCGTTCGCCGTCGTGGCGGTCGGCCACCAGGTGGTCAACTCGATCGAGACGCACAACTTCGTGGTCGGCAGCGACCACTCCAACCGGGCGGTCGAAAAGGCGCTGACGAGCGGCGCGGCCAACACGCTGGTCGACTACGTCGACCTGCTGGCTGGGCTGGCGCTCGCGGCGGGGATGATCGGGACGATGATCAACGCCCTGCGCGTCGGCCTGGTTCCCCGCTGGATGAGCGTCGTGGGCATCTTCACGGGGCTGTTGATCTTCTTCCCGATCGGGGGGTCCGAGCTGCAGGTCGTGCCGGCGTTCTGGATGGTGATGATGGGCGTCATGTACTTCGGGCGCTGGCCCAACGGCGAGCCGCCGGCGTGGGCTGCCGGGGAGGCGCGGCCGTGGCCGTCTCAGGGGCGGGCGCGGGGCGGCAGGGCGGCGGGCAACGGCGTGGCCGCCGCGGCCACGGTGCCAGCGCCGGTGCGTCCGGCGTCGGGCGGCTCGTCGCGCAAGCGCCGGCGCAAGCGCGGCTAGCCAGAGCGGCTGAGCCCCGACGGCGCTATACAGTCAAGCGATGAGCAGCGGATCCGAGGAGGGGGGACGAGCGGCGCAGCCGGATGTCGGGGAGGCGCTCGACCGTGAGCTGGCGGGACTGCTCGAGGTCGAGACATTCGACCCTCCGGGCGCGTTTCGCGAGCACGCGCTGCTGAACGACCCCGCCGTGTACGAGCAGGCCGCACGGGACCCGCAGGCGTGGTGGGCCACGCAGGCGGCGGAGCTCGACTGGTTTCAGCGCTGGACGCGGGTGCTCGACGACGACGATCCGCCGTTCTACAAGTGGTTCACGGGCGGCACGCTCAACGTCTCCTACAACTGCCTGGACCGCCATGTGATCGCCGGCCGTGGAGGCCGCGTGGCCCTGCACTGGCGGGGCGAGGACGGAGCGGAGCGCGACATCACCTACGCGCAGCTGCTCGCGGAGGTCGAACGCTTCGCCGGCGCCCTCAAGGGCCTGGGCGTGCGCAGGGGCGACGTGGTCGGGATCTACCTGCCGATGATCCCGGAGGTCGTGGTGGCGATGCTCGCGTGCGCGCGCATCGGCGCACCGCACAACGTCGTCTTCGGCGGCTTCTCCGCGGAGGCCGTGCGCGAGCGCATGGAGTTCTCCCAGGCGAAGCTCCTGATCACGGTCGACGGCGCCGCGCGCAAGGGCAGGACCGCGCCGGTGAAGGACCGCGTGGACGAGCACATGGGCGACCTGGCGAGCCTGGAGAAGATCGTGGTCGTCAGGAGCAAGGGGACGCCGTGCCAGATGCAGGAGGGCCGTGACTTCTTCTACGACGAGATCCTCGCGGGCGCGGACGCGGAGTGTCCGGCGGAGGCGCTGGACGCGGAGCACCCGCTGTTCATCCTGTACACGTCCGGCTCGACGGCAAAGCCGAAGGGGATCCTGCACACGACCGGCGGCTACCTGACGGGCGTGTCGGCGACGCATCGCTACGTGTTCGACCTGAAGCCGCAGTCAGACGTGTACTGGTGCGCGGCGGACGTCGGCTGGGTCACCGGGCACTCCTACATCGTGTACGGCCCGCTGTGCAACGGCGCGACGTCGGTGATGTGGGAGGGCGCCCCCGACTACCCAGACCAGGGGATCTGGTGGGAGATCGTGGAGCGCTATCGCGTGAGCATCCTGTACTGCGCCCCGACGGCGATCCGCGCGTGCATCAAGTGGGGCGCGCAGTGGCCGAACGCGCACGACCTGTCCTCGCTGCGGCTGCTGGGATCGGTGGGGGAGCCGATCAACCCGAAGGCGTGGCTGTGGTACCACAAGGTGATCGGACGCGAACGCTGCCCGATCGTGGACACGTGGTGGCAGACGGAGACGGGCGCGATCATGATCACGCCGCTGCCGGGCATCACCGCGACCAAGCCCGGCTCGGCCTGCCGTCCGCTCCCGGGAGTGTTCGCGGAGGTTCTGGACGAGTCCACCGGCGAGCCGATCGAGGAAGGCCAGGGCCTGCTGGTGCTCACGCAGCCGTGGCCGTCGATGCTGCGCACGCTGTACAAGGAGGAGGAGCGCTTCATCGCGACGTACTTCAAGCGCTTCGGCCGCGAGACCTACCTGGTGGGCGACGCGGCGCGACGCGACCGCGACGGCTACCTGTGGGTGATCGGGCGCATCGACGATGTGGTCAACGTCTCCGGCCACCGCCTGTCGACCGCCGAGGTCGAGTCGGCGATCGTGGCCCATCCGGATGTCGCCGAGGCGGCGGTCATCGGCCAGCACGACGAGGACACGGGTCAGGCGATAGTCGCGTTCGTCACGCTCCAGGGGGAGCTCCAGGGCGACGATGAGACGGTCGAGGGCATCCGCGAGACGGTCGCCGAGCGCATCGGCAAGTTCGCCCGTCCCAAGCGCATCATCTGGACGGACGACCTGCCGAAGACGCGCTCGGGCAAGATCATGCGCCGCCTGCTGCGCGACATCGCCGAGGGTCGCGCGCTGGGCGACGTCACCACCCTGCGCGACCCGGCGGTGATGGGGGCGCTGGAGGAGCAGGTCAAGCAGATGCAGGCCGAGGAGTCCTGAGAAAGTCGCTCTCACAGAATCTTTAGGCTGCTCTGAAAGGCTGCACGCGGATGCCCGACCTGGCGATCGAGACCAGCGGCCTGACCAAGCGGTTCGGCGAGCGTACGGCGCTCGATGGCATCGATCTGCAGGTGCCGCGCGGTTGCGCGTTCGGCTTCCTCGGCCCCAACGGAGCGGGCAAGACGACGATGATCCGCACGCTGCTCGGCCTCACCCGCGCGAACGCCGGGAGCATGCAGCTCCTGGGTCATCCGGTCCCGGCGGAGCGCGCGCAGGCGCTGGCGCGCGTCGGGGCGATCGTCGAGGAGCCGCGCTTTCACCCGTACCTGAGCGGGCGCGAGAACCTGCGCCTGATCGCGGCCGTCCGCGGCCCGCAGACGCGCGAGCGGATCGAGCCGGCACTCGCGCGGGTCGGCCTGTCCGATCGGGCCGACCACAAGGTCAAGAGCTACTCGATGGGCATGCGCCAGCGACTCGGGGTCGCACGCTGCCTGCTGGCGGACCCGCTGCTGCTGATCCTCGACGAGCCCACCAACGGCCTGGACCCGGGGGGCATCCAGGAGTTCCGGGAGATGATCCGCGCGATGGTCGAGCACGAGGGCAGGACGGTGTTCGTGTCCTCGCACCTGCTCGACGAGGTCGAAAAGACCTGCGACGCGGCGGCGATCGTCGATCGCGGCAAGATCATCACCCAGGGCGCCATCGCGGACCTCGCGGCGGGCGGTGACGTGCGCCACGAGCTGATCCTCGGTGTGGACGATGTCGGGTTGGCGCTGAGCACACTCGAAGCGAGCGAGCTCGTACGTGAGGCTCGCCGGGCCGACGACGGCGTTCGCGTGGTCCTGTCCGGCGGCGCGGAGACGGCGGCGCAGCTGAACGCGGCGCTGGTGGGAGCGGGCGTCGGCGTGATGCGCCTGGAGCCCGTTCGCCACAGCCTCGAGCAGCGCTTCCTCGAGGTCACCTCCAGGCTCGACGCCTCGGTTGCCCCTCAGGAGGTGCCCCGCGTTTCTCACACGACAGGAGGCACGATGGACGACGAGGTGCGGGCGTGAACGCGACGATCGCCACGCAGATGTTCGGGGCGGACTTCCTGAAGCTGCGCAAGAAGCGCAGCACGGTGATCTGGGCGCTGGTGCTGGCGCTGCTCCCGATCGTCATCTTCTTCACGGTCAACGCGATCGAACACGCGTCCAACTCCAGCCATGAAGCGGCCGGCGGGATCGGCAGCTTCCACGATGGCGTGCGCCTGCTGGGCGGCGTGTTCTTCGGCCCGCTGGTGGCGATCCTGATCGGCGTGGAGGCCGGTACGAGCGACTCCTCCGTCGGCGTCTTCCGCGACCTGGTCGTGACCGGCCGCTCGCGCCTGGCGCTGTTCGCTTCGCGCGTCCCCGCCGCGCTGGCGCTGTGCTGGACGGTCATCGTCACGGCGTACGTCGTGATCCTGTTCGGGACGTTCGTGTTCGCCTCCAACCTGCCGACGCCGAGCGGCTCGCTGGTGCTGGGAGGCCTCGGCTTCGTGCTGCTGGCCACAGGAGTGCTGTGCACGGTGGCCGTCGGGTTCGCCTCCCTGATCGACTCCAAGCCGGGAGCGATCATCGCGCTGATCGCCTGGCAGGTGATCGCCAGCCCGCTGATCTCGAGCATCTCCTCGCTGGGCAGCGGGCGCGACTTCGTGCTCACCCAGGCGATCGCGCACTTCGGCCCGGCCGGCATCAAGGACGGCCGCGGAACGGAAGTCGTGATGTCCGGCGGAACCGCGCTGATCGTGATCCTCGCGTGGCTCGCGTTGTTCCTCGCGTTCGGTGCCTGGCGCACGCGCACGATGGACACCTGACCAGGAAGCCGCTGGGCTCCCTCGTGGCGTTGGAGCTCAGACCTTGTGGTGCTCGGGGACCCAGGAGCCGTCGTCCTGGCGGGTGAAGTCCTGGAACAGGCCGGGTGCCTCCGCCTGCATGACGCGGGCGACTTTGTCGAACACCAGACGCAGCTCCTCCTCGGCCCCCTCGGCGGTGCGCATCTCGATCACGTGGCGCAGCGTGCGCGCGTTGGCCGTCCACAGGATCTCGGTGCTCAGGCCGATCGGGGCCAGCCGGCGCAGCGCGGAGGTGACCTCCTTCTTGACGTGGAACGGCACGCCGTCCTCGTCGATCCCCAGCTCCTTGGCGGCGCTCACCTGGAACTCCTCCAGCCGCTCGACGATCGACAGCACCTGCTCGCGCACCGGCTCCAGGGCTGGGGGCACGCGAAAACCGATGTCCGTTAGGCGCACGTAACGCAGGCTCTCCTGGCTGAACGCCGAGCCCGCGCGATGCCTGATTATCTCGTGGGTGAAAACACGGCTGACGTTGTGGAACATGAACGAGTAGTTCGCGTGCTCGAGCACGCTGCCGTGCGCTGAGCGCAGGATGTTGGCGAAGTACTCGCGCTGGTCGGTGCGGACCTTGGTGACGTTCGGGTTGAGCCCCGGCTCCCAGCTGCGGTAGCAGGCGCGCCCGCCGAACTCGACGATCAGCTCACCGTGATTGAGATGCCCACCCGCCCCGCCGTCGGCCTCGCCCAGCCGGCGCTCCAGCCACGACTCGCCACCGACCTCGTTCAGGTATGCGCGCATCCCGTCGAGATCGATCGACGGGCGGGCCAGCAGGAACACATCGGGGCTTGTCTCGTGCATCGGGCGGACGATGCTAGGACCCTTCCCGGACGTCTCGCGCGGCCGCTCACAGAGACGCTTCGCTGGCCTGCGCCGCGCCCACGAGCAGCGATTCGAGGAACCGCTCGTCTTCTTCGGAAAAGGGATGCACGAGCGTGAGGGTGCTCAGCTCGACCACAGCACGGCCACAGGCGAACGCGAAGCCCTGGACATACAGCGGCAACTGCTGGCGCCCACCTCCGTGGGTGGCGTAGCTGGCCTGCACCATCAATCGCACAGCCGTGGCGCGGTACGGCCCAAGGCCCCTGTAGCTTCGTGGAGCGACTGTCGGCAGGCGTGTGAGCGTGACCGGACCCAGAGCGCGCACGCCGCCCTGCGCGGCGCGTGCGCGCAGCGATCGCTCGTAGTCGCTCGCGATGCAGGCGCGAGCGTGCTCGCTTTCGAGCGCACCCATGAGCCGTGCGGCGAGCGCCCTGCTTGGCAGCACGGCGACCGTCGAGTACACGACTTCGAAGGGGTGTCGACCTCTGTAGCCGAACTCGGGCGAATGGATGGTCGCGACGGGATGCGTCGAGCGCAGCTCGCCGGTGCATCGGGCGAACGCTTCCCAGTAGCCACGGTTCTGCGTGGGCCCTTCCGGCTCCAGAGGAGTCGCTCCCGGTAGGTCATAGCCACGCAGGTTGACCTCATGTGCATACGCGGTTGCCTGCTCCGCGGTCGGCGGGGGGCCTGCGACGGCGTTTGGCGAGCCGGCCGTGAGCGCTGCCAGGCTGGTGGCGCGCAGGGAGGTCGCCGAGTGGGGACAGCCCGTGTCAGGGAGAGCGCAGGCCAGTGCGTCGGCGGTCCTGCCCGCCCGGACTCGTTCGAGCTCGCCCTGGCGCGGTCCGGTCGTATCGAGGAGATACCCCGGCGGCACGTCCCCGACCCGATAGAGACGGCGACCGCGCGCGAACATGACATCCAACTGCTGGGCGTGGTCGGGATTGATCCAGCTGAGTTCGCGCGCGCCCGCGGGAAAGCGGACCGCATGCGCCGCACCGTCGCGGCGGCAGTGCGGGTCGGCAGCCAGCGCGAGAGCGTCCTGGGCCTCCCTGGATGTCGCGAATTCGAGCACGTCGGCCGCCACGTCGTCTTCGTTGCCCTGGCGGTCGAGCGCCCACCAGCGGATCTCGTAGGCCGCCGGCGCGGACGAGCCGGGCGAGGGCGAGAATCGTGGTTCGTCATCGGACCACAGGTTGCTCGTGGTGATCGGCCCGGCTTCGTACACGCGTCCCACCGGGGCCGGCATGATCCGCGACAGCTCGTCGCGCAGCGCTGCGAGATCCCGCGTCGCGATCCTCGCCACCTGCGGCGCTTGCCGGCCGGGGCAGCCAGCGGCGACCAGCAGGCCGCCTGCCTGGGCTCCGCCGTCGCCGAGACGGAACCACGCGACTCTAGTATCGAGCAGGCCGAGCAGCGCCGCCAGCAGGCAAGCCAGCAGCACGCCGAGCCTCAGGTGGCGATTCGCCCACCAGGGGGCCACCGGCCGCTCAGGACCGAAAGCCGTCTCAGCGCCGGGAGCGTCGCTTGGCGGGCTCGACGGCGCATCGTGTTGCTCCACACGCTCAATATCGGGGATGAAGACGGTGCGCTTGAGGGTTGGGGACAGGATGGAGCGACCGGACAGCTAAGCTGCCGTCGCAATGGCCGCGCCAGCCACATCCAAGTCGACCGACCCAGAGCTCCAGGCAACCGCCTGGGACCTCGAGCCGCTCCTCGACGGCGAGGGCGTCGACGGGGTCGAGCGCCGGCTGGGCGAGGCGCTGGAGCGGGCGCGGGCGTTCGCACAGCGCCACGCGGGCAAGCTCGGCGAGCTCGACAGCGCGGGCCTGCGGGATGCGATGAGCGAGCTGGCGGTCATCGGCGAGCTGGTCGCGCGTGCCGGCTACTACGCGGCGCTGCGCTTCTCCACCGACACCGCCGAGCCCGCCAACGGCGCGCTGCTGCAGCGCGTGCAGGAGCAGGAGACGGCGATCCAGACGACGCTGCTGTTCTTCGAGCTGGAGTGGGCGGCGCTGGCAGACGAGCGCGCCGAGGAGCTGCTGGCGGGCGACGACCTGGACTTCTGCGCCCACCACCTTCGCAACGTGCGCCGCTACCGCGATCACCTGCTCAGCGAGCCCGAGGAGAAGATCCTCGCCGAGAAGGCGCTCACCGGCGCGAGCGCGTGGACGCGGCTGTTCGAGGAGCTCACCTCGGCGATCGAGGTCGAGCTGCCGCGCGAGGGCGAGCGGGTCGCCCTGGACGTCGCGCTCAGCCGGCTGACGCTCGCCGATCGGGACGCCCGGCGGACCACCGCCGAGGCTGTCACCGCCGCGCTGGCTCCTGGACTGCGCACGCGGGCTTACCTGTTCAACACGCTGCTCGCCGACAAGGCCACCGACGATCGCCTGCGCAACTACCCCCACTGGCTGGCCGCGCGCAACCTGGCCAACGAGGCCAGCGACGAGTCCGTGCG
Organism: uncultured Solirubrobacteraceae bacterium; assembly: GCA_963805745.1. Lineage (GTDB taxonomy): Bacteria > Actinomycetota > Thermoleophilia > Solirubrobacterales > Solirubrobacteraceae > Palsa-744. The sequence continues at coordinate 617,049 of CAWDVD010000002.1, read as the reverse complement.
CGCGCTGATCGAGGCCGTGCGCGGCCGCCGTGAGATCCCCCGCCGCTGGTATCGGCTGAAGGCGAGGCTGCTGGGGATCGAGCGGCTGGCCGACTACGACCGCATGGCGGCCGTCACCGAGGACGAGGTCAGCTTCCCGTTCGCGCACGCGCGCGAGATCGTGCTCGACTGCTACTCGTCGTTCTCGCCCGAGCTCGGCGCGCTCGTCAGGCGCTTCTTCGACGAGCGCCGCATCGACGCGCCCGTGCGTCCCGCCAAGCGCGGCGGCGCCTTCTGCGCGGCGGCGGTGCCCGACGTCTTCCCGTACGTGCTGCTCAACTACACCGCCCGCCGGCGCGACGTGCTCACGCTCGCGCACGAGCTCGGGCACGGCGTCCACTTCGCGCTCGCCGCCAGGCAGGGGATCTTCCACCAGAGCACGCCGCTGACGCTCGCCGAGACCGCGTCCGTGTTCGGCGAGACGATCGTCTTCGGGCGGCTGCTGGAGGAGGACACCGCGCCCGCGTCACGCCTGGCGCTGCTCGCGGAGAACCTCGAGGACACGATCGCCACCGTCTTCCGCCAGGTGGCCATGAACCAGTTCGAGGACCTCGTGCACACGAACAGGCGCGAGCACGGGGAGCTGTCGGTGGAGCGCCTGGGCGAGCTGTGGGCCGAGAGCCAGTCGGACATGTTCGGCGACTCCGTCGAGCTGACCGACGGCTACCGCACCTGGTGGTCCTACATCCCGCACTTCATCGGCAGCGCCGGCTACGTGTACGCGTACGCCTACGGGCAGCTGCTCGCGCTGTCCGTGTACGAGCGCTACCAGCAGACCGGCCCCGAGCTCGTGCCCCGGTATCTGGAGATGCTCGCCGCCGGCGGCTCCAAAAGCCCCGAGGAGATCGGCGCGATCGTCGGCGTCGACCTCGCAGACCCCGGCTTCTGGGACGCCGGGCTGGACCTCGTCGAGCGCCAGCTGCAGGAAGCCGAAGCCGCCGCGCAGGCGTCCGGGCGGTTGTAGAAGCTCCGCCGCCGCGGCTGTGTCCGGCGGGCGCTGCGTTCCTCGGGTGCGGCGTTCCCGGCGCCCCGCATACACGTGACGTACGGTGTATCACTGGTGTATGAGCAGGGTGCGGACGAACATCGAGATCGAGGACACCTACCTACGGGCGATCATGGATCGTTACGGCGTGCGGACCAGGACGGCGGCCGTCGACCGCGCGCTGCGCCACCTCGCCGGGCAGCCGATGACACGCGAGGAAGCACTGGCGATGCAGGCAGCTAACGCCATCGCCGAGTTGCCCCCGGACGTGCCACCGCGCGCGTCCGCGCCCTCGGGTGTCGTCCACGACGACCTGGGCTGGTTCGTCGGCAGCGCGCCCGGCGGCGAGGATGAGCTCGACGCTGCACAGGCGTGGTTGGATGGCCTGCCATCCGAGCCAGCGTGAAGCACCCCGAGACATAAGTCTTGACTTCTACAAGCTTTGGTTTATACTCAGCAGGTGTGGGACGTCGAGTACACGGACACGTTCGGATCGTGGTGGGATGAGCTCACGGCAGACGAGCAGGAGCGCGTTACGGCCGCCGTCGAGCTACTCGAGTGCAGCGGACCTACGCTCGGACGTCCGCTGGTGGACACCCTCAAAGGCTCTCGCCATCCGAACATGAAGGAGCTGCGCCCTCACGGCGGGCACATGCGCGTGCTGTTCGCCTTTGATCCTCGCCGCATGGCCATCCTGCTCATGGGCGGAGACAAGAGCCACCGCTGGAGCAGCTGGTACGCCGAGGCGATCCCAGCCGCCGACGCCCTATACGACGAGCATCTCCAAACACTTCGCGACGAAGGAGCAATCCAATGACCCCCGCCAAGGCCACAAAGAGCCGCAAAGGATTCGACGAGCTGCGCAAGCAGATCGATGCCGACCCAGCGCGCCGCGCGAACGTCGAGGAGCACAAGACGGCGATGCTCAGCGAGCTACGTCGGAGGCTCGATCTGACCCAGGCCATTGTCGCCGATCGCCTCGACGTCACCCAGGAGAACATCTCTCAGATCGAGCGCGGAGAGGCCGACGTTCGGCTGTCCACGCTGAGCCGCTACGTCGAGGCCCTCGGCGGACAGCTAGAGGTTCGAGCTGCGTTTCCCGAAGAGACCGTCGCACTCAGCGTGGGAGACGCAGCCACGATGCGACGCCAGCGAACGCGAGCGGGCTCCGCCGCTACGAAGACGCGTCGCGATCGCAAGACCACGCCAGCGCGCGACGCCGCCGCGGCAAGCGACTCCTGACCAGCTAGCCGTCCACTTTCGTATCGATCTCGAGCGGCTGGGTGCTGGTCGTGGTGATCGACGTGCTCAGCGTGGTTTCGTATTCCACCTGATCGACGTCGGTCTTCAGCGCCTGTTCGCCGACCCCCGGTTTGAACGTCACTTCGCCTTTGGTGCTCATGACGTTGACGTCTGTCGCGGTTTCGCCGGAGACGGCCCCTGTGAGGGTGTACGCGGTGCTCGCGCATGTGAAGCGCGCGAGCACCGAGTCGCCGGCGAGCCACGTGAGGACCTTTTTGTCTTCTTCGTAGGTGAGCACCTGCAGCGGTTCGGTCTTGATCGTGCCTTCGTCCTGCCCGGATGTCGTGCATTTGCTGGATTCGTGCTTGCACCCGGTGAAGGTGATCGTAGTGTCAGCCTGTTTGGGCGCAGCGACTTGCCCTTCGCTGCTGCTGCCGGTGCATTCGACGGTTCCCTCGGTGTGGATTTCGAGCTTGACGGCGGTGCCCGCGCCGGTGAACGCGCCGCTGCCCGCTTCGTACTTGCCCTTCGGTTTGCCTTTCTTTTCATCGAGCGTGGCACACCGGCTTTCGGAGTAGCGGCCGTCCTTCTGGGCGAAGCATGTGACGGGTTCGGGATGCCATTCGTATTTGCCCTTCGGCTTTCCTTTCTTTTCATCGGGCGTTGCGCATGCAGCTTCGGAGTAGAGCCCGTCCTTGGTGGCCTCGCATTTGCCGTATTCCTGCACCCCCGGAGCTTCGCCGGTGCCGAAGCGAGTGCCGGTGAGCTCGCCCACCGAGGGATTCGTGGTTTCTGTGAGCGTCGCCGTGATGCACGGCGGGGACCCGGCGCTGTAGGACTGGCCCGAGACCGGCTGCCAGCCGCCGGTCGGCTTGAACCACCACAGCTCTTTGGCGCTGCCAACTTCGCAGTCCTTGACTTCAATGTCGGTGAAAGTCGCTGTCGTCCCCCTGTAAAAGTCGTCGTACTTGCCGTTGGACTGGAACAGCGGGATGCCGCCGATGTCCGCGCCGTAATCTCCGAGCGAGATGCTGCCGGTGCCGTCGCTGGCCTTCACCGACAGTTCGCCGTCGCTCGCGGTCGCCGGCACAGACGGGTTTTCGGTGCTCCCCGATTTGATCGAGATCAGCGTCGTGAACGTCTCATCGGCCCCCTGCTGAACGCCGTTTTTGTTGGTGGCGATCGCGCGGAAGTGGTAGGTGGTGTCGCTGCTCAGGCCGGTGAGCGACGCCGACACGTGGACGAGTTCTTCGCCAGACCCCGAGGCCGGCGAGCAGGGCTTGGTGGAGCCGTAGGCCGTGGTGGTCCCGTATTCGAACTTGCATTCGCTGAATGCTTCGCCGTCCGGGTTGACGGTCGCGTGCAGCGTGGCGGTGCCCGTGGTGACTTCGGACGCCGTACCGGTCGAGACGGTGGGCGGCACGGCGAACACCAGCGCGGCTCCTTCCGTTTCGTCTGCGTAGGGAGCGCCGATCAGCGCGGTTTCGCCATTGGGCATCGTCGCGATGCTGCGGCCGAACTCCGGGTTGCCGGTGAGCCCGCTCGCGGTCAGCTTTTCGATCTCGCCCCAGGTGCCGCCGACGCGCGTCCACTCCCACACGGCGCCCTTGTATTCGTTGTCGGTCGGGCCGCCGATCAGCGCGGTGTTCCCGTTCGCCGTCAACGCGACCGCGCTGCCGAAGTTCCCTTCACCGACCTCACCGGGGCCGTGGAGTTTCGCCTGTTCGCTCCAGGTTTCTCCGGAGCGGGTGAATACCCACGCAGCGCCGGAGTTTTTGCCGGTTTCACCTTCGACGCCCGGGGCGCCAATCAGCGCGGTGTCGCCGTCTTCCGAGAGTGACACGGCCGAGCCAAATTCGGCGGTTTCGTCCTGCCCGAAGGCCGTCAGCTTTCCGCCCTGTTGCACCCATTTGCCCGCCGAGTGCGTGAACACCCACGCCGCGCCTTTGCGTTCAAAGCTTGGCGATTCGTCGCCGTCGGTGGATCCGCCGATGAGCGCAGTTTTTTCGTCACCGGAAAGCGCGACGCTCGCACCGAACTCGCCTTGTCCAACCTCCCCGGTGGCGGTCAGTTTCGCTTCCTCGCTCCAGATTTCGCCGGAACGCGTGAACACGTACACGGCGCCTTTGAATTCGTAGTTGTCTTCACCCACGAGCGCGAGGTCTCCGTTTTCGGAGAGCGCGATGGCGCTCCCGAAGGTTATTTCACTGCCGGCTGGCTGCAGCTTCGCACTTCTCGTCCACGTGGACTCCGAGCGTGTGAACACATAGACCCGGCTCGTTTCGGGCCCCTGGTCGGTGCCGTCGGAGACGAGCGCCGTGTTGCCGTTGGCGGACAGCGCCACGCTCGCTCCGAAGAAGCCTTCGGGGGGAGCAGTCAGCTTCGCCTGCTGTGTCCAGGTGCTCCCCGAGCGCACGAACACGAACGCAGCGCCGTGGTAGGCCCCTTCGTCGAGCGAGTCTCCCACCAGTGCCGTGCTTCCGTGTGCGGCCAGCGCCACCGAGTACGCGAAGTCTTCTGGATTGGGCCCACCGTTCGTGAGCACTTCGCCCTGCAGCAGCGGGTCGATCCGCAGCGGATAGCTGGCGTCGCGGGCATCCACGTGCAGGAGAATCCGCCCACCGCGAAGCGAGAGCCAGCTGTGCAACGCGCGCCCGCGGGCGTCGGTCGCGGAGAGGTTCGTGTAGCGCAGGGCGTGCGTGCCCGCCTTTGTCAGGGTGATCGTGCCGGCGTTGGGGCCGACGCTGGCATTGGTGTTGCCCGAGAGCCCGATCGCGAGCGTCAGGGGCGCCGCTGCGCCCTGGTTCTGGTTGGCCGTCAGGAGCGCCGCCGCGCCCTGGTGGGCCGGTGCGCGCGAAACCGTGAAGCCCTGCTCGAGGCCGAGCGGCCCGTTCGCATACCACTGCGTGACGCCGGCGTCGCTCACGTATGACACGCGGTTGCCGTGTGCGGTCGGCGTGCCGGATCGGACGGCTGCGAGCGTCGAGCCGAACCCGACTCCCTCGAGCCTCAGCCCCAGCTTTGCGTGTCCGCTGCTGATCGACACGCCGGAGGACGCGAAGCTGCTGCGCAGGTGCGCCGCGGGGCTCGACGCCCACAGCGCACCCTGCGAGTCGTGGACGCGGTAGGCGGGGGCGTCGCCGCCGAGGGCCGCCGACACCGGTCCCTGTGCGAGCGCCGGGAGGGTCAGCAGGCTCTGGCGCGCGAACGCGTGGGGGCGGCGCACCGCCGTGATGGCGCCGTGGTCGCCGGGGAGCGTCAGCAGCAGTGCCGCCAGGAGGCAGAGTGCGGCGAGGGCGCCGATCGCGAGGTTGCGCACAGCTGGAAGTCCGTGCCGGCGGGCGGATGGCCCATGCAGCTCAGCTCGGCGAGCAGGCCGAAACCGACGCCGAAACCGGCGCGAAGAGCCTCCGATCGCCTGTCCTTGGTATGCGCTCACGACTGGAGCTCCAAACTCCCGACGCCCCCTGGCTCAATCATGCGGCACCAAACCATCGCAACCTCCTGCCGCGACGGCAGCGCCCGTCGCCGCCACCCCCAGCGTCGGTCAAGGTATATGGCGGCGGGAGCCATGTCAAGACGGATGGCGATGAAATCGGTCGGGGTGACACCGGCGCCAGCTGGCAGCAGCTCGGCGCCGATCGAGGACAGCCCCGACGCGCTCTCCCGGCAGGCCGAGCGCCCGGCGCCGCCACGTTGCCAAGCTCATAGACCGTGAGATCGAGCACGTTCGCCCTCAGCGTTCCAGCCGCGTGCGCGTCGAGGAATTGATGCCTCTGCGGCAGCGTCCGTGACCGGCAGTCACGCGATCGTGGAGCCAAAGAGCGTGCCTTGCGCCATCGGCACGAATCTCAGTCTGTCTCGATCTTTGATGCCGTGGCGACCCTTGCGGTCGATGCCGCCTTTGTCGATCAGCTCTCGCAGGCACTCGTCGTAGTCGTGCGTCTCCCAGCGCGCGAACTGCGTCGGCGAGAAATGCATGTACACGTCGATCGGCCGCGCCGTGCCGCGCTGGAGCCCCCATGCGTAGATGTCCTCGCGCAGAGCGCTGCGTTCGCTGGCGCGCGCTTCGCGCTTCCACGCCAGCTCGAAGCTGCCGTCGTGGCGTGCGGAGAACAAAGCCGCCTCGTGCTTGGCCGCGATATCGCTCATGAGGTAGGTGCCGTGCGGGCTGCGTGTGGCGAAGATCAGCCGGTACCGGGGCGGGTCGTCGTAGGCGTCGCGCATGCGCAACTCGTTGACGAATGGGATGTAGCGCTGCTCGAGCTGGCCCATGTACACGGCAGCGGCAGCGTTGCAGCGCTGCTCGGCCGTCTTGAACTGCGGATTGGTGAAGCAGCCCTTCCACCACGGGCTGCCGATGATCTCATCGACATTTCGCAGCTTGCTCTGAGCGGCGCGGAAGTCAGCTTCGCGCATGGTCTTGACTTCCAGATTCCTGGCGATCCTCGCGAGAGCCTTGTCCGGGAAATGGATGAGAAACTCGGTCACGCAGCCCTCGCGCCGCGCGAGGATGTCGTCGATGACCCGCACGTCCACCGCCTCCATACCGAAGGAGTCCAGGAAGAACAGCGCTGGGTTGCGTGCGATCTCTTGCAGGACCCTGTCGAGCTGGGAGTCGAAGCGGCCAGGCAGGTTCAGGCAGAGATCGCCGAAGCCTGCCAGGTTGTGGCAGAGTCGCGTATAGAGGTCGGGGCTGCGCTCGACGTTGATCAGCCCTATCTGCCGGTCCTCGCTGTGGTGGTCGACGTTGTACTGATGCGCGAATTGAGCGGCCACCAGCGGCGAGCCCGGCGCTTCGCGCCCGGAGCCATCCGGGGCATAGCGGCCAGCGCCCGCGAAGCCGTCAACCACGTACAGACGTCTGTAGCTTGAAAGCAGCTTGTAGGCCAGGGGCCGCAGGTACTTGCCGTAGGCCTCGATCTTCAGCCTCGAGGCCTCGTGTTGCTCGAGGTCGAAGAAGTCGTCAAAGGCGGGCATCGGTGCCCCTCCTTTCGTGTCGCCGCCGACCTTTCGCGGCGGTGGACCTATTAATTATGCGCAACGCCCGGACGGTATTTTTGCCGCCCCCGCGACTGCTGGACGACGGCGAGTTGTCTGGTCCGCGGATACTCGTCCCATGTGCGCCCGTCGAGTTCGCGAGCGGCTCGGCCGAGATGACGCGCACCGCTGAACTCTCAGAAAAGCCCGCTGAGCGCGCCGCCCGCCTGGTGCACCAGGTCGAACAGCGGCTGGGGGACGATGCCGAAGAAGATCGTCGCCGCGCCGGCCAGCATCGCCACGAGGAGGACCTCGGGCTGAACACCGATGGCGGCCGCGGCCGTTGCACGGGCCGTCGAGTGGGCCGCCAACCCGCCGTTCGGGATCGCGGCCCCGCCGTTTGGCATCGTGCCCTCGCCGTTGGGCATCGCCGCCTCGTCGTCCAGCTCCGGCGATCCGCCCGCAAGCGTCGGCAGCGGGCCGCCAGCGATGGTCGGAGCGCCCGCGCCGATCGCGCTCGCCTCACCGGCCGGCGCTTCGCGCATCCACATCGCCGCCACCACCGGCAGGTAGTAGCCCAGCGAGATCATCGAGCCGACCACTATCACCACGCCCAGCCACGTGTACCCGCCCGACACGGCCGCGTCGATCAGGTAGAACTTGCCGATGAACCCCGCCGTCGCCGGGATGCCCGCCAGCGCGAGCATCGAGATCGTCATCGGCCACGCCAGCAACGGGCGCTCGCGCCCCAGCCCCGCCAGCGCCTGGATCGAGTCGCCCAGCCCGGTTTCACGCTCGCGCGCCACGATCACCGCGAACGCGGCCATGTTCATCAGCAGGTACACCGCCAGGTAGAACACCGTCGCCGACACGCCCAGCTGCGTCGCCACGACCACGCCCGCCAGCATGTAGCCGGCCTGCGCCACCGACGAGTACGCGAGCATCCGCTTCAGCGAGGACTGTCCGAGCGCGCCCACGTTGCCGACCACGATCGTGATCGTCGCCAGCACCGCCAGCGCCGGGCCCCAGCTGCCCTGCGCGCCGATCAGCGCCACGTCGAAGAAGCGCAGGAACACGCCCAGCGCAGCCACCTTCGTCGTCACCGCCATGAACGCCGTCACCGGCGTCGGCGCGCCCTCGTACACGTCCGGCGTCCACTGGTGAAACGGAGCCACCGACGACTTGAAGCACAGGCCCGCCACGCACAGCGCGATCCCCGTAAGCGTCAGCGGGTCGCTCGCCAGCCCGCCGCTCGACAGGGCCGTCGCGATCGCGCCGAAGTCCGTGGAGCCCGTAGCCCCGTAGATCATCGCCAGCCCGTACAGCAGCGTCGCCGATCCCACCGAGCCGATGATCAGATACTTCAGGCCCGACTCCAGCGAGTGCTCGCGCCGCATTTCCGTCGCGCACAGCACGTACAGCGGGATCGACAGCAGCTCCAGGCCGATGAACAGCGCGACCATGTTCTGGGCGCTCGCCAGCACCGACATCCCGCCGATCGACGTCAGCAGCAGCGCGTGGAACTCGCCGTGCGCCGCTTCCTGCGCCGCCAGCGAGCGCCACGCCAGCAGCACCGTGCACGCGCCGCCCGCGATCAGGATCAGGTTCAGCGCCAGCGACAGGTCGTCGATCCGCAGCGCGCCCGACACGATCGCCTTTTCCGCGTTCCACTGCCAGATCGTCAGCCCCAGCGCTGCCGCGAGCGCCGCCAGGCTCAGCGACGGCACGAGCTGCGCGCGCACCCGGCGCGAGCCCAGCAGACCGACCATCAGCACCAGCACCGCGCCGCCCAGCAGCGCGATCAGCGGCGACAGGCCGGCGAAGTCGACGTGCGGGCCCTTCAGGTGGACGGTGGCCAGGGCGATCAACGGCGACGGGCTCATCATCGTTCGCGCTCCAGGGGGATCCCGGCGCAGCTCACGCCCTCGGCGCGCTGGACGGCAGGGGATGGGCAAGGGGTGAACGAGGCGTTCGCGAGGGCCGGCGCAAGCGCCTCCTGCGCCGGGGCCACCGCCGTCTTCACCGAGCCTTCGCTGCGGTGCAGCGCGAACTGCGGGTAGAACGCCAGGAACAGGATCACCAGCACCAGCGGCACCAGCACCGCGCCGTCGCGCACCGAGATCTCGCGCGACTGCACGCCCGCGCCCACGCGGTTGTGCATCGCGCGGATGAACAGGCGCAGCGCGTACACGCTCGCCATCACCACGCCGCTGAACGCGATGATCGCGATCACAAGCTTCGCTTTGAACACGCCCAGCAGGATCAGGAACTCGCCCACGAAGTTCGACGAGCCCGGCATCGCCAGCGTCGCCAGCGACACGATCAGGAAGATGCTCGCCAGCACCGGCGCGCGGAACGCGATCCCGCCCATGTCGCGGATGTCCTCCGAGCCGCCCGCGCGCTGGGCCAGCAGGGCGATGATGAACAGGATCGGCGCCATCACCAGCCCGTGGTTGAGCATCTGCAGCAGCGCCCCCTGTGCGCCCTGCGGGTTCAGCGCGAAGATCCCCAGCGTGATGAAGCCCAGTTGCGCCACCGACGAGTACCCCACGATCAGGCGCGCATCCGTCTGGCTGAACGCCTGCGCCGAGCCGTACACGATCGACGCCAGCGCGATCAGCAGCATCAGCGTCTGGAAGTGCGCCGCCGCGCGCGGGAACAGCGGCAGCACGATCGCCAGGAAGCCGTACGCGCCAACCTTCGACAGCACGCCCGAGAACACCATCAGCACCTCGATCGGCATCGCCCGGTAGCCGTCCGGCATCCAGCCGTGCAGCGGGAACGCCGGCATCTTCACCAGGAACGCCGCCGCGAAGAACAGGAAGATCCACTCCTGCGAGCCCGTGCTCAGCGGCAGCGACTGCAGCGAGGACAGCACGAACGTGATGTGCCCGCCGCCCTGCTGGGCCGCCAGCACGCCCGTCGCGATCGCCGCCGCCAGCATCAGCAGCGAGCCCACCAGCGTGTAGATCACCAGCTTGATCGTCGCCTTCACGCGGCCGGGTTCCCGGCCCCAGCCGCCGATCAGGAAGTAGAACGGGATCAGCATCAGGTCGAAGAACGCCACGAACAGCGCCAGGTCCTGGGCCAGGAACGCGCCCAGCACCGCCGACTCCGCCAGCATGAAGTTGAAGTAGAACAGGCGCGGGCGCTCGAGCGCCGCGCTCTCGCCGCGCAGGTTCGTCGCGAGCGTCGCCGCCGCGAACAGCAGCGTCGTCAGCCCGAGCAGGAGCACGTTCAGGCCGGTCACCGCCAGCTTGTAGTGGATGCCCAGCGTCGCGATCCACACCACGTCCGTCACGTGCTGCAGCGCCGGGCCGCCCGCCTTGTAGTCCGCGATGTAGCCGATCGCCAGCCCCAGCGCCGCCACCGACCCGATCAGCGCCAGCGCGCCCGGGATGCTCCACGCCCCACGCCGGGGTGCGCCCACGCCCGCCACGAGCGCTCCCAGCAGGCCGCATGTCGCCGGCAGCCATATCAATATCGAGAGGGGGGGCATGGTCGAGCTCGGATCGGGTTCAGGACTGCAGCAGGAAGTAGAAGCCGACGCCCGTGATCCCGAGGATCAGCAGCGCCGCGTAGTAGCGCACGAAGCCGCTCTGCGCCGCCCGCACCGCCGCCGATCCCGCGCGCACCAGGCCCGTCGTGCCGCCGATCAGCGTCTCCTCCACGAACAGGCGCTCGAACGTGTAGCGCGCGAAGCGCCCCGACGCGGCCGCCGGACGGATCACCAGCAGCGCGATCGCCTCGTCGAAGTACCACTTGTTCACGAACAGCTCGTACAGCGGGCCCGTGCGCGCGCGGATCGCCGATGACGTCTTGAGGTCCCGCCCGCCCACCACCCAGATGCGGTATGCCAGCGCGATCCCCGCCAGGCCCAAAACCGTGCCGAGCACCAGCCCGAACACCAGCAGGCCGCTTTTGGTATGCGGTTCGTACAGCTTGGAGGTGGCGAACGACGGGCGCAGGAAGTCGTCGATCAAGAAGTCCACTTTCGGAATCTGGATCAGGCCCGCGCCCACCGCGCCCACCGCCAGCAGACCCATCGCCACCCGCATCGGCAGCGCCCGCTCCGCGATCGCGTGCGTCGGGCCGGGGAAGCCCACGTCCGTGTCCTCCTCTTCCCCCGTCGCCGGGTTGCGCGGCACCTCCGCGTGGTGGAGGTGGGGTGGGTGGGCTTCAAGTCCGCGCGCCTGCGGCACCGGCTCGCCGTGGAAGGCGCGGAAGATCATGCGGAAGGTGTAGATCGCCGTCAGGAACGCGCCCACGTAGCCCGCCGCGTACAGCGCCCAGTGCCAGCCGCCGCGCTCGCCCGTCACCAGCAGGATCTCGTCCTTCGAGAAGAAGCCCGAGAACGGCGGGATGCCCGACAGCGCCAGGCCGCCCACGATGAAGCAGCCGTACGTGAACGGCATCGCCTTGCGAAAGCCGCCCATCTTCTCCAGCGACTGCTCGCCCGCCATCGCGCCGATGATCGAGCCCGCCGCCATGAACAGCAGCGCCTTGAAGAACGCGTGCGTCATCAGGTGGAACAGCCCCGCCGCGTACGCCCCCACCGACACGCCCATGATCATGTAGCCGATCTGCGACATCGTCGAGTACGCGATCACGCGCTTGATGTCCGTCTGCGTCAGCGCGATCGTGCCCGCGATCAGCAGCGTCAGCGCGCCGATCACCGCGCCCACGTCCTGCGCTGCCGGCGCCAGTTCGAACAGCGTGTGCATGCGCGCGATCAGGTACACGCCCGCCGTCACCATCGTCGCCGCGTGGATCAGCGCGCTCACCGGCGTCGGACCCTCCATCGCGTCCGGCAGCCACGTGTGCAGCGGGATCTGCGCCGACTTCGCGAACGCGCCCACCAGCAGCAGGATGCAGCCGGCGACCAGATCGCCGTCGCCCGGCCCGGGGGTCCCGCCGGCGTTCGAGCCGTGGCCGAAGGCGCCCGCTTCCGCCGCGTGGAACGTCTTCAAGAAGTCCAGCGTGCCCGTGTGCTTGAAGATGAAGAACGTGCCCAGCACCAGGCCCACGTCGCCCACCACGTTGATCACGAACGCCTTGATGCCCGCGCGCGTCGCCGTCGTGCGCCGGTACCAGAAGGAGATCAGCAGGTAGGACGCCGCGCCCACGAACGCCCAGCCCACGATCAGCAGCAGGAAGTTGCCCGCCAGCACCAGCAGCAGCATCGAGAACACGAAGAAGTTCAGGTACGAGAAGTAGCGCGCGAAGCCGCTGTCCTCGTCCATGTACGAGATCGAGTACAGGTGGATCAGCGTCGACACGCCCGTGACCACCAGGATCATGAACACCGACAGCGGGTCCACCAGGATCGACATCTGGGCGTCGATCCCAGCCGTCGACGCGTAGCTCCACAGCGACGACACCAGCTCGCGGTGCGCCGGCGAGTGGCCCTGCAGCGAGATCAGCGCGCCCAGCGCCGCCAGGAACGCCAGGAAGATCGCGCCCGTGCCGATCCAGCCCGCCGCGCGGTTCGCCCTCCGCGCGTCCAACGAGCGAAACCCGAGCCCGATCACCACCGTGCCCAGCAGCGGGAACAGCACCACCAGCCAGCCGTACGTCGTCGTGCTCACCTTCGGCCTCCGCTCATCAGCCCTGGAGCTCCCGCAGCTCGTCTACGTCGATCGGCAGCTTGCGCCGGTAGATCGCCACGATCATGCCCAGGCCGATGCACACCTCGCACGCCGCCACCGTCATCACCACGATCGCGAGGATCTGCCCGTCGCCGTTGCCCCACATGCGCGCGAACGCGATCAGCGCGAGGTTGCCGCCGTTGAGCATCAGCTCCAGGCACAGCAGCACCACCAGCGGGTTGCGGCGGGTCATCACGCCGAGCGCGCCCAGCGAGAACACGATCGCCGACACCGACAGGTACCAGTCGATGCTCACGGGGACTGCCTCCCCACGCCCACTCCCACCCCCACGCCCACTCCGGCCGCTACTCCGGCCGTTGTTCCCACGCCCTCGGCCGTCGTGCCCGTCCCGCGCGGGCGCACGAGGTCCAGCGGCGCGTACGTCGCGTGCTCGTCGGCCTCGCCGATGCCCCCGCGGCGGCGGGCGAGCACGACCCCGCCCACCGCCGCGATCAGCAGCAGGAAGGACGCGAGCTCGAACGCCAGCAGGAAGCGCGTCAGCAGCAGCTTGCCGATGTACGCCGGCGTGCCGTACGTCTGCGGCCCCGGCACGTAGCCCGCGCCGTAGCCGCTCGTCGCCTCCAGGCCGGTGCCCAGCAGCGCGATCAGCAGCTCCACCAGCAGCGCGCCGCCCAGGACCGCCCCGACGCGCTGGCCGATCTTCGATCGATCGGCTCCCGCCGACCCGCTCGCGCCCGCCGGGCGCAGGCGCTCGCCCAGGGAATCCGCCTCGCCGCCCACGTACGCCACCACGAACACGTACAGCACCATCACCGCCCCCGCATACACCACCACCTGCACCGCCGCCACGAACTCCGCGCGCAACAGCAGGAACAGCACCGCCAGCGACACCAGGTGCGCGACCAGCGCCAGCACGCAGTAGAAAGGGTTGCGCAGCACCACCACGCCGATCGCGCCCGCGATCACGCCAATCGCCGCGATGAAGAACAGGACCGCGCTCATCTCGCTCCCATCCAGCCGGGGTCCGATCCGCCCCCCCCCAGCCGCGGAGTCGTTGCACGGCGACGCTCGCCCGCCGCGTAAGCGGCCGCGAGCGGCGACGTGCAAGGACGGAGCTTCACTCGCCTTCGTTCCTCAGCGGCGTGCGCTCGAGCGGCTCGGCCAGCAGCATCTCCTTGGTGAAGATCAGGTCCGTGCGGTCGTAGTCCGAGAGCTCGTAGTCGTGGCCCATCGTGATCGCGTCGAACGGGCACGCGACCTCGCAGTAGCCGCAGAAGATGCAGCGCGACAGGTTGATCTCGTACACCGCCGCGTATCGCTCGCCCGCCGACACGCGGTTCTCGGGCGTGTTCTCCGCCGCCACCACGCGGATGCAGTCGGACGGGCACGCCGCCGCGCACAGCGAGCAGCCGACGCACTTCTCGAGGCTGGGGTGGGTGGGGTCCGAATCCTCGAAGCGGTGCAGCTTGTGACGGCCGCGGAAGCGCGGGTACACCGGGGTCTTCTCCTCCGGGTACTCGACCGTCACCGTGCCTTCGCGCAGGCGTCCGAAGGTCGTCATCAGCCCCCGCGCCGTCTCGCGGAACGTGCGCCACGTGCCCCGCGCAGCGCCCGGCGCGGGCGTGCGCTGGACCTCGATCACGTCATCGCCCGGGCTCCACATCAGTGCGTCACCACCACCAGCACCGCCGTCACCAGCGCGTTCAGCGTCGCCAGCGGCAGCAGGATCTTCCAACCGAAGCTCATCAGCTGGTCGTAGCGCAGGCGCGGCAGGGTCGCGCGGATCCAGATGAACAGGAACGTCACCAGCGACATCTTGAACAGCACCACGAACGGGTCCACCCAGCCGGGCGGGTGGATGCCGAACGGCATCAGCCAGCCGCCGAGGAAGATCGTCGTCACGATCCCCGAGACCACCAGCACGTTCAGGTACTCCGCGAAGTAGTAGGAGGCGAAGCGCCCGCCGCCGTACTCCGTGTTGTAGCCGCCCACCAGCTCCGCGTCGGCCTCCGTCAGGTCGAACGGCGCGCGGTTGGTCTCCGCGAAGCTCGCCGTCAGGAAGATCAGGAAGCCGAAGAACTGCGGCACCACGTACCACATGCCTTTCTGGGCCGTCACGATCCCCGTCAGCGACAACGTCTGAGCGGTGAAGATCACCCCGACCAGCGCCAGCCCCTGGGAGACCTCGTAGGAGATCAGCTGCGCCGCGCCGCGCATCGCGCCGAGGAACGAGTACTTGGAGCCGGAGGACCAGCCGCCGAGCATGATCCCGTAGAACGCGATCGCGCCGAACGCGAACAGGTACAGCGGTCCGATCGACACGTCGACCCCGTACAGGCCCACACGTTCGCCGAAGATGTGCTGGACGTTGCCGAACGGGATGAGCGCGAACGCCGCCACCGCCGTCATGATCGAGATCATCGGCGCGAACGCGAACAGGAAGCCGATCGAGCTCGTCGGTCGGAACTGCTCCTTCGTGAGCAGCTTGAGGATGTCCGCCAGCGGCTGCGCCGCTCCGTAGGGGCCGACGCGGTTGGGGCCGTAGCGGCTCTGGAAGCGCCCGAGCAGCTTGCGCTCGGCGAGCAGCACGACCGGCACCAGCTGCAGGCCCACCGCGAAGATGACGATCGCCTTCAGGATCTGCACCCACCACGCTTCGTAGTAGCCGATCAGCGCGAGGGTCTTCATGTCCGCTCCAGAGTTCTGTATGACAATGGTAATACAGACTCTTGGGCGAAGGCATGGGGCGGTCGATGGGTCATGTCCGCTCCAGAGTTCTGTATGACAATGGTGATACAGACTCTTCGGGCGGCGAAGGCATGGAGAGGCCGATCGTCATGTCCGCTCCGCTCCGCTGTACGACAATGGCAATACCGCCTTTGCCGCGCGAGGGAAGAGGAACTCGAGCGCCGGCGAGTACTCGACCTCGGTGGCGTCCCACACCGAGCGCCAGCCGGCGAGGTCGGCTGCGTCCGGCCCCGGCCCGTCTGCCTGTCGGTGCGTCCGCTCCGCCTCGGCCGGCGGGAACGCGGAGGCGGCCTCGCGCTCCTGCCAGCGCACGCCGTTGCCCCCGATCTCCTCCAGCGTGAGCCCGGCGTAGAAGGGCACGGCCTCGAACACCCTCTGCGAGGCCATGGCGCCGGTGAGCACGTCCAGGTCGAGGCCCACGCGCAGGGCGAGCTCGGCGAGCACCTGCCACTCCGCTCGCACGGCCCCCGGCCGGGCGATCGCCGGACGCAGGCGCTGCAGGCGCCCGTCGGGGTGGACGATCGTGCCTTCCTTCTCGGCGTACGCCTCGGCAGGGAACACCACGTCCGCGTGCTCGCGGATGGCGTCGGTCAGGAACGAAGCGTGCGCGACGACCGTGGCCGCGCTGGCCAGCGCGTGCTCCCACAGCTCGCGGTCGGGCAGCTCGCGGGGCGGGTCGCAGTGCAGCAGGTACAGCGCGGCCAGCTCGCCGTCGACGAGTCCCTCGGCGATCGCGCGCGCGTCGCGGGCGGCCTCGTCGCCGGGCCGGGAGAGCCCGGGGCCGGCGTTGGGCAGCACTCCGGTTTCGCGCAGGCCGCGGCCGTTGGTGCCGGCGGGGATTTCGAGCAGCCCCGCGCCCTCGACGCCGGCCATGGCGAGGGAGTCGGCGACGCCCAGCAGCGCGCTCGCGCCGGCGGCTCCGTCGGGGCCGGCGGTGAGCCGCTCGCCCCACAGGATCACGACCTCGCCCGCGGGCGCCTCGCCGTCGCCGACAGGCTGGTGGCCCTGACCGGCTCCCGTCCCCGCTCCCGCCAGCAGCGCCGCCAGCTCGCGCACCGCCTCGGGCTCGGCGCCGGCCTCGCGCGCCAGTCGCTCGGCGTCCGCGCCGCCGGCGAGGGCCGCGCCCAGCGCGGCGGCGAACATGGCCCCGGCGCCCAGCGCGTAGCGCACGGACAGCGCGGCGTTCGCGTCCAGCGAGCTGGCCTGCGGGGAGGCGACGGCGAGCTTCAGGCCGCGACGGCTGACGCCCTTGCGCAGGCGCAGGTCGAGGATCGGGGCGTCGTTGACCGGCTCGGCGTCCAGCACGAGCACCGCGTGGGCGAACTCGAGGTCGCTGACCGTCGCCTGCAGCCGCGGGTCGCCGAGCGCCCGGTGCAGCTCCAGCGGCAGGGAGCCCCCGCGACGCGAGTCGACGTGCGGGGAGCCAAGCCCGTCGCGCATGAGCCGCGCAAGCAGGAAGCCCTCCTCGTTGGTGCTCTGCCCGCCGGCGATGGCGCCCGTGCGCGCGGCCGCGCGGGCCAGGCCGGCGGCGGCCTCCTCCAGCGCGCGCTCCCAGGAGACTGGCCGCAGCTGGCCGCCGTCGCGCACCAGCGGCTGGGTGACGCGCTCGTCGACGTGGAAGGACTGGTAGGCGAAGCGCCCCTTGTCGCACAGCCAGCCGTCGTCGACCTCGACGTTGTCGCGCGCGAGCACGCGCAGCGCGAGCTCGTCGCGGACGGTAAGCGTGACGTTGCACTGCGCCGGGCAGAACGTGCACACGGTGCCGGCGTCCTCGACGTCCCACGGGCGCGCCCTGAAGCGATACGGCCGGGAGGTCAGCGCGCCGACGGGGCACAGCTCGACGATGTTGCCGCTGAACGGCGCCACGTAGGGGTGGCCGTCGAACGTCGAGACGTAGGAGTGCGCGCCGCGCTCGAGCAGCACCAGCTGGTAGTCCTCCGCGACCTCCTGGGAGAAGCGCACGCAGCGGTAGCACAGGATGCAGCGCTCGCGGTCGATCGCGATCAGGGGCGAGAGCTCCAGCGGCTTGACGAAGTGGCGCTTGGGGTCGACGAAGCGCGAGATGCCGCCGCCCCAGCCGAAGGTGATGTCCTGCAGCGGGCACTCGCCGCCCTTGTCGCACACCGGGCAGTCGAGCGGGTGGTTGACCAGCAGGAACTCCACGACGGAACGCTGTGCGACCTTCACGCGCTCGCTCTGCGTGTACACGACCATGCCGTCCTTGACCGGCGTCGAGCAGCCGGTCTGCAGCTTTCCGATCCCCTCGATCTCCACCAGGCACATGCGGCAGGCGCCGACCGGCTGGCCGAGCTTGGGTTCGTAGCAGAACACCGGGATCTCGACGTCGCCGTGCTTGGCCGCGTCGACGAGCATCGCGTTCTCGGGCGCCTGCACCTCGCGGCCGTCGATCGTGAAGGTGATGGTCCGGGGCTGTGGCCTGGGCATCAGCCGATCCCTCCGCCGGCGATGAGCGCCTCGGTCGCGCCGGCCCCCTGGTCGTTGCGGACGCGGGCGGCCTCCATGTGCGCTTCGAGCTCGTCTTTGAACTTGGCGATCATGGAGCCGATCGGCATCGCCATCGCGTCGCCGAGCACGCACAGGCAGTTGCCGATGATGTGCTCCTGCACGGAGGCCATGATGTCGAGGTCCATCGGCGTCGCCTCGCCGGAGTCGATCCGCTCGAGCATCTTGACCGTCCAGTTGGTGCCCTCGCGGCAGGGCGTGCACTTGCCGCAGGACTCGTGGCGGTAGAACTTGGCGACCTTCATGGCCACGTCGAGGATCGGCGTGGAGTCGTCGACGACGATGATCGCGCCCGAGCCGAGCATCGTGCCGGCCTTGGCCAGCGAGTCGAAGTCGTAGGGCACGTCCAGGTCCTCGGCCTTGAGCACCGGCGAGGAGGAGCCTCCGGGGAACCAGCACTTGACCTCGCGGCCGTCCGGCGGGCCGCCGGCGAGCTCGTAGATGATCTCGCGCGAGGGGGTGCCCAGCTCGATCTCGTAGTTGCCGGGGCGCTTGACGTGGCCGGAGACCGACACCACCTTGGTCCCGGTCGAGGTCTCCACACCGAGCTTGGCGTACTGGTCGCCGCCCATGGCGATGATCGCGGGCACGGTGGCGAGCGTCTCGACGTTGTTGATCAGCGTCGGTCCCTGGTAGAGGCCCTGGAGCGCCGGGAACGGCGGCTTCAGGCGCGGGTTGCCGCGCTTGCCCTCGAGCGAGTCCAGCAGGCCGGTCTCCTCGCCGCAGATGTACGCGCCCGCGCCGCGGTGCACGACCAGCGAGAGCGAGTGCCCCGAGCCGAGGACGTTCTCGCCGACGTAGCCCGCCGCGCGCGCCTCGCGCAGCGCCGCGTCGAGCACGTCGGCCTGCAGCGCGTACTCGCCGCGGACGTAGACGAACGCACGGCTGGTCCCGGCGGCGTAGGAGGCGATCACGATCCCCTCGAGCAGCGCGTGGGGGTTCTTCTGGATCAGCTCGCGGTCCTTGAACGTCCCCGGCTCGGACTCGTCGGCGTTGCACACCAGGTACTTGTCCATCGAGCCCTTGGGCAGGAACGAGACCTTCGTGCCCATCGCGAAGCCCGCACCGCCACGGCCCCGCAGCCCCGAGGCTTTGAGCTGATCGAGCACCTCTTCGGGCGAGGCCGCCAGTGCCTTGCGCAGCGACTGGTAGCCGCCGCGGCGCTCGTAGACCTCGAGCGTGCACAGCCCGGGCTCGTCGATGTCGGTCAGCAGGAGGATGGGGGTCCCATCCACCCGCGAGGCGGTCGCGGCCATCGTCAGCGCCCCGTCCTTTCGCCTGTGCCCTTACGGGTATGCTCGGGCGGGTGCTGCGGGAACTCGCGCGTGTTGGCGCGCGGATCGGCCACCAGTCGCCGTGCCAGCTGCTTGTCGGGCAGCACCGGCCGCCCGGCGCGCACGTCCTCCAGCAGCTGGGGCACGTCGGCGATGCTCAGCGGTCCGACGTACACGCCGTCGACGGAGGCCATCGGCGCGATGTCGCACGCGCCCAGGCACTCGAACGAGCGCACGTTGACATCCGAGCCCCCGTCCGCCCCCGCGCGCGCGGCGTCGCGCATCGCCTCGAACAGCTCGTCGGCGCCGCACAGCGAGCAGGAGATGTTGGTGCACACGTACACGCTGTGGCGCCCCACGGGCGTCGTCTCGAGCATGTCGTAGAACGTCGTCACCGACTCCAGATACGCGGGCGTCACGCGCATCACGCACGCGACCTGCTCGATCGCCTCGGGCGAGCACCAGCCGTGCACGCGCTGGGCGGCCGCGAGCGCGGGCAGCGCGGCCGAGCGACGGTCGGGGTAGTCGGCCATGTGGGCCTCGATCTCCGCCCGCAGAACCTCCGGCACGGCCGTCACCGCCGGGTCGGGGATCTCCGCGGGCTCCTTCTCGAGGTCGGCCGGCGCGTCCCAGCCTCGCGGGCTCATCTGTCGATCCCCCCGAGGATCGGATCGAGCATCGCGGTGGTCGCGATCATGTCGGCGATGTAGCTGCCCCGGGCCATCGGCGCGAGCGCCTGGAGGTTGACGAAGCTGGGGTCGCGCATGTGCACGCGCGCGGGCTTGGAGGAGCCGTCCGAGCGCACGTAGCAGCCCAGCTCGCCGCGGGGGGACTCGATCGGGTTGTACACCTCGCCCGGCGGCACCCTGAACCCCTCGGTGACGAGCTTGAAGTGGTGGATCAGCGCCTCCATCGAGGTGGCGAGCTCGTGCCGGGGCGGCAGCGCGACCTTGCGGTCCTCTGTGATGTACGGCCCCTCGGGCAGCCCGTCGAGCGCCTGTTCGATGATCTTGACGGACTCGTAGATCTCGGCCAGGCGCACGGCGAAGCGGTCGTAGTTGTCGCCTACGGTGCCCACCGGGATCTTGAACTGGAAGTCGTCGTATGAGCTGTACGGGTCGGCCTTGCGCAGGTCCCACGGGTTGCCCGCCGCGCGCAGCAGCGGGCCGCTGACGCCGAGCCCGAGCAGCGTCTCGGCGTCCAGCGGGCAGGTGCCGCGCAGGCGCTGAAGCACGATCTCGTTTGAGTTCAGGATCGCGCCGTACTCGTCGGCGCGCTTGGGCATGATCTCCAGGAACTGCCTGAGCTTGTGCTCGAATCCGGCGGGGATGTCCTCGATCACGCCGCCCACCTGGAAGTAGCGGGTGTGCATCCGCGCGCCGGAGGACATCTCGAACAGGTCCAGGATCAGTTCGCGCTCGCGCAGGCAGTACAGGAAGATCGAGACCGCGCCGAGGTCCAGCGCGCTCGTGCCGAGCCAGATCAGGTGGGAGGCGATGCGGTTGAGCTCGAGATGGATCACGCGCAGGTACTGGCCGCGCTTGGGGACCTCCACCTCGACCAGCGTCTCGACCGCGCCACAGTAGGCCATCGCGTTGAAGTAGTAGGACAGGTAGTCCATCCGCTCGACGATCGGGATCACCTTCCAGTAGGCCTTGTCCTCGGCCGTCTTCTCGATCCCCGTGTGCACGTATCCGACGATCGGTTTGATGTCCCTGACGATCTCCCCCTGAAGCGTCACCAGCAGCCGCAGCACGCCGTGCGTGGCGGGGTGGTGGGGGCCGAAGTTCAGCGTCAGCAGCTCCTCCGTGGTCTCGCCGCCGCCCAGGCCGTCGAGCTGCTCCTCCACGGGAGCGAGCGTGATGCTCTGCTCGCGCCGCCGGTACTCGGACAGCGTCGGGTTCTCGCTCGGGCTCACGCGCGCGACTCCAGCCAGCCGGCCTCGTCGCGTGTGAAGATCACGGGTTCGCCGCCGAGCGGGAAGTCGCGCCGCTGGGGATGCCCCTCGTAGTCCTCGGGCATCAGGATCCGGCGCAGGTCCGGATGCCCCTCGAACACGACACCGAACATGTCGTAGATCTCGCGCTCCTGGTGGTTGGCCGTCGGCCAGCCGCGAGCGTCGGGCGTGTCGCTCGTGACCGACGCGACCGTCGGTGCCGCGGTGGGCACGCGCAGCTTGACCGTTATCCGGTCCACCCTGTCCATGTCCAGCAGCTCGTACACGACGCCCAGCCGCGGCTCCTCGGGGTAGTGGTCCACGCCGTGCACGCTCGCCAGGAACGCGTAGCCCTGCTCGCGCAGCATCGCCAGCACCTCGCGTATTCGCGCCGGCTGGATCACGATCGTCGCGCGGTTGCGGAAGTACACGGTCTCCAGCGCGGCGTCGCCCAGTTCACCGGCGAGCAGCTCCAGGCCCGTGGCGTCGGGCATCTAGGGGCTCTCCTCGGTGCCGACCGCGCCGTAGCGCTCCCGCCAACCCATGTCCGGGTCGTTCTGCACCAGCTTGCGCAGCTTCAGCACGCCGTGCATCAGCGCCTCGGGGCGAGGCGGACAGCCCGGCACGTGGACGTCGATCGGCATGAACTTGTCCGCGGGCACGAGCGCGTAGTTGTTGAACACGCCCATCGAGCTGCAGCACGCGCCCATCGAGATCGCCCACTTGGGCTCGAGCATCTGGTCGTAGAGCCTGCGAATGATCGGCGCCATCTTGATCGACACCCGCCCGGCGAGGATGATCAGGTCGGCCTGGCGCGGGGACGCCCGGAACGCCTCGAAGCCGAAGCGCGCGATGTCCATGCGCGCGCCGGCCGCGTGGAACTGCTCCATCGCGCAGCATGCCAGCCCGAAGGCGAGGGGGAAGAACGAGTTCGACCGCGCCCACGCGACCGCTCCGTCCAGCGTCGTCGTCACGACGCGCTCTTCGACGTAGCGTTCGAGCTCGGTTCCCTCCAGGTGCGCCGGGCGGTTCGCGCCTTCCAGGTCTCTGCCGCGCAGCATCTGCTCGGCGTTCAGGCTCTGCACGCGCAGGGCGCCGCTCGCGCCCGGCAGCCCCGGCAAGCTGGGGGCACCGCCGCGCGGCGGGACCGGCTCGCGTTTCACTTCCACTCGAGCGCTCCCCGCCGCCATACGTACACGAACGCAACGAACAGCAACAGGATGAACACGATCGTCTCAACGAGCGCGAAGCTGCCGTACGCGCGCAGCTCGACCGCGATCGGGTAGAGGAAGACCACCTCGATGTCGAACAGGATGAACAGCATCGCGATCAGGTAGAAGCTGATCCCGAAGCGCATGCCGCGCTGGATCTCCGACGGCAGGCCGCACTCGTACGGGTCCTGCTTCTGCGGGGTGGCACGCCGTGGCCCGATGACCGAGTTCAGGACGGCGAACGCGCCGCCCACGGCGCCACCGAGAACGAGGAAGACGATCGCCGGGAAATAAGTGCGCAGCACCGCGCGCTGTTATATCACTGCTTGTGGCAGGGTGTTACATAGTGGCAATCGGCTCGAAATCGGTGCCGTGAACCAGGCTGTGGTGGCGGGCGCGCTGGTCGTCGCGGCGCTGAATCTGGTTTCCGGCGTGCTCGGCGCATCGAGCTGGCGTCGGGGGGGTGAGCTCGGCGAGGGGGGTCCGACGGCCGGGCCGGTGCGCGCGTTCTGGGTGATGCTGCGCGTCGGTCAGGGCTCGGCGCTTGCGCTCGCGATCGCCGTCGGGTCGCTGGCCGCGGCCGGCAGGTACTCGAGCGAACACCTCTTCTACCTGTACGCGCTGCTGCCGCTCGCGGTGGCGTTCGTGGCCGAGCAGCTGCGCGTCGCCTCCGCGCAGACGATCCTCGACCAGCGCGGGCTGGAGGGCAGCGAGGCGGTGGGCGCCCTGCCCGAGCCCGCCCAGCAGGCGCTGGTCGCCGCGATCGTGCGCCGCGAGGTCGGCGTGATGGCTCTGTCGGCGCTCGTGGTGGTCCTGCTCGCGCTGCGCGCGGCGAGCACGGCTCACGGGTTCTGAGCGTCCCTATATATTCCCCGCGCATGAAGCTCGCGGCCATGACCATCGCCCTGCTCGCCTGCGCGACGGTGCTGGGCGCGTGCGGGTCGCAGGGGATCGAGCTCGCCAAAACCAGCCCGTACTACAAAGGCGCGGTCCTGTTCCTCGACCACTGCTCCGGCTGTCACACGCTCGCGGTCGTGGGCGCGGACGGCTCGGCGACGACCATCTCCAACCGGCTGAAGACCAACGGACCCAACTTCAACCACCGCAAGGAGGACGTCGAAGAAGTGCTGTACGCGATCCGCAACGGCGGCTTCTCCGGTGCGATCATGCCCGAGAACGTGGTGGTCGGGTCGCAGGCGCAGGCGATCGCGGCGTTCCTTGCCAAGTACTCGGGGCTCGAACGGGAGAAAGTGCCCTCTACGAACATCACGCTGTCCACCAAATAGCGCGGGTGGTGACTTCGCCACGACCGCGAGGACGCTTCGCGTGGCGGTCGTGTCGAAGTCACCACCCGCTTGGCTGGGGGGCGGGCCTTGCGGATCCCGGCGCGCTGCCACGGACGCGCTGGCGTGGGCGCGCTGCTGTGGACGCGCTGGCATGGACGGATAGGCTCCCTTCGTGCTTGACCTCAAGCTGATCCGCGAGGATCCTGACGCTGTAAAGGCGGCCCTCTCGCGGCGCGATCCGGCGTTGCCGGCTATCGTCGAGGAGATCCTCATGAAGGATCAGGAGTGGCGCGCCGCTACGACTTCGGCTGAGAGCGCGCGGGCCACGCAGAAGACTCGGTCGGAGGCGTTCGGGGCTGCGAAGGCGCGTGGCGAGGACGCGCCCGAGCTCCGTGGGGAGATGCAGGAGCTGAGCGCTCAGGTCAAGGCGTTCACCGGGCAGGCCGATGCGGCCAGGCAGGCGCTGGACGCGCTTGTCGTGCGACTGCCCAACCTGCCCGACCCCTCCGCCGCGCCGGGTCCCGAGGACGAGCTCGTGCGCGAGGTCGGCGCGGTGGCGCAGCTCGACTTCCAGCCGCGCGACCACCTGGAGCTGGCGGGCGAGCTGATCGACATGGATCGCGCGGCCAACCTCTCGGGGGCGCGCTTCGCGTATCTGAAAGGCGACCTCGTGATGCTCGAGCTGGCGCTCGTGCGCTGGGTGCTGGAGAAGCTCCGCGCGGCGGGGTTCGAGCCGGTGATGCCGCCGGTGCTCGTGCGCGAGCGGGCGCTGTACGGGACGGGCTTCCTGCCGGACACCGAGCAGCAGATCTACGGCCTGCCCGAGGACGAGCTCTACCTGGTGGGCACCTCCGAGGTCGCGCTGGCCTCCCTGCACGACGGTGAGATCGTCGACGGCGAGCGGCTGCCGCTGCGCTACGCCGGCTTCTCGCCCTGCTTCCGGCGGGAGGCGGGGGCCGCCGGCAAGGACACCCGGGGCATCTTCAGGGTCCATCAGTTCGACAAGGTCGAGATGTTCAGCTTCGTCGCTCCCGAGGACTCGGCGCAGGAGCACGCGCGCATCCTGGCCATCGAGGAGGAGATCCTCGGGGAGCTGGGGCTGCCCTACCGCGTGGTCAACATCGCGGTGGGCGACCTCGGGAGCTCGGCGGCCAAGAAGTACGACTGCGAGGCATGGATCCCGAGCCAGGGTCGCTACCGCGAGCTGACCTCGTGCTCGAACACGACCGACTACCAGGCCAGGCGCCTGAACATCCGCATGCGTCGCGACCGATCGACGGGCCCGCCGGGGGAGCCGGTGGCGAGCCAGCGCACGCAGACCGTGCACACGCTCAACGGCACCGCGGTCGCGGTGGGGCGCACGATCGTCGCCGTGCTCGAGAATGGCCAGCGCGCGGACGGAGGCGTGGAGCTGCCGCAATGCCTGCTGCCCTACGGCGCCCCCGCGGCGCTCTCGCCGGCGCCACGTAGCTAGACAATAAGAAGATAGTCTCCGCAACCAATGTCAAGCTGGTGCGGGGGCTGTGCGGCGTGGAGGAAGTTCAGCGAACGAGGATCCTGGAGGCGATGGCGGAGGCGATGGCCGACGGCGCCAGCGCGTCGGTGAACGACGTGATCGCGCGCGCGGGGGTGTCGAGCGCGGTCTTTCACGAGGCGTTCGCGGATCGAGAAGCCTGCCTGCTCGCGGCCTTCGACCTCGGCGTGCGGCGCGCGCGCAAGCGGATGGCCGCCGCCTACGACCCGGAGCCGCGCTGGCTGGACGCGGTCAAGGCAGCGCTCGCCGCGCTTCTGCGGTTCCTGGAAGAGGAACCCGCGTTGGGACGTCTGCTGGTGGTGGGCTCGATGAGCGGTGGAGAGCAGGTTCTGCGCCGCCGCGTGAAGGTCCTCGGCGCACTCGCGGCGGTGATCGATCGCGGCCGTCTGGAAGGGCCCGCCGGCAGGCAGCAGCCCCCGGCGGTGATCGCCGAGGGCGTGGTCGGAGCGGTCCTTGCGGTCGTCCAGAACCGGCTGCTGGCCGACGAGCAGGGGGTCGTGATGGACCTGTTTGGATCGCTGGTCGGCATCATCGCCCTGCCCTACCTCGGAGTGGGGGTCGCGCGGCGAGAGCTCACGCGCCCGGCGCCCCGCATCCGCGCCGCCGCAGGGCCGGGAGCGGCGGAGGGGGCCAGCTCGATCGAGCACGGCGGCGGCGTGCGGCTGACGTATCGCACGGCGCGTGTCCTCAGCGCGATCGGCAACTACCCGGGGGCGAGCAACCGCGAGGTGGCCGACCGCGCGGGGATCGTCGACCAGGGGCAGATATCCAAGCTGCTCGCTCGCCTGGAGGCGCGAGATCTGATCGCGAAGATAGGCGAAGGCCGAACGCGGGGGGCACCCAACTCGTGGGGCCTGACCGAGCGAGGAGAGCTCGTGCTCAAGAGCGTGGCGACGAGCCGTCAGCAGACGTGATGGGCGGCGTCCCGCTCAGCCGATCGTGAACCCGATCGACCCCGCCTTGCCGTCCACGGGCGCGAGCGTCAGGCGGTAGGCGCCGGGGCTCAGCACCCCGTGTCCGCCGAGGTGCCGGCTGTTGTGTCCGCTGACCGCGACGATCGTGAACGGGTGCCCCAGCACCTGCCAGCGCGCGTGCCCGCGGCTGCGAACCCGCTTTGCCAGCGACACGCGCACGTGAGCGGCGAGGTTGATCGTGAAGGCGAACCCGAGCTGGGAGATCCTCGGCCGGCTCGTGTTGAGGGCGATCAGGGCGTGCAGGGTGAGCGTGAGCCCGGACAGCTGGATCGACGGCGTGCCGGTCGGCGTGGCGGTCGCCGGCGCGGTGGAGGAGCCGGCCGGCGAGCCGGAGGAGCCGCTCGTGCCGGAGCCGGAGGCGCCACCCCCACCACCGCCCGATCCAGAGCCTTCGCCGCCGCCGCCGTTGCCTTTTTCTTCAGGGGGGGTGGGTTCCACGCCCCAGCCTTCCGACGGCGGCTGGAAGGCGGCGATTTCGTTGGGGGTGCCGACGCCGCTGGGGCCGTCGTAGCCGCTACCCGCGAGGCAGATGGCCTTGGCCGAGCAACTCGTGGCGGCCTCATGCGCGGGCGTGCAGGCAGTCTGGGCGGTCTGTTCATCGAACGGCGACAGACATTCCCCGTTTGAGCCGGCGGTCACGTCGTGCAGCGATCCCGGCAGTTCCACCGAGTTCCTGTACAGCGTCTGCGCCGGATATTCCACGCCGTGCCCTCCTCCGGCGAGCGCGAACACCGAGGCGATCAGCGGAGAGGCGAGGCTGGTGCCTCCGATCGGCGCCCAGTCTTCCCCTTCCCCGAAGCCCTGCGAGTCATAGACGGCGAGACCGGTGTACGGGTCGGCGTCGGCGGAGACGTCCGCGACGGCGCGCTTGTCGCCGCAGCCGACAGAGGACCAGTTCGAGAGGTTTCGCTGCCACAGCGGGGCTGTGAACTGGCTGGCGCATCCGCCTCCGCCGGCGCCGTGTCCGTCCGGCCTGCCTTTGCTCTCGCCGCCGTCGTTCCAGACCGTCTCTTCTTTCCAGGCAGCCGTGTTCTGGTGAAGCAGCAGGCGTGTGCCGCCCACGGCGATCACGTGCGGCGAGGACGCCGGGTAGTTCGCGCTCGGCGTTCGGGGTTCTTCGAGCCAGTTGAGGTAGCCGTCGTCGCCGGCGGCCGCGGTGATGACGATGCCGGGATGGTTGAAGGCGGGGCTGTCGTCGACGCACTCGCGTCCACCTTCGATGCATTCCGGGCCGGCCCAGGAGTTCGAGATCTCGGTGGCGTGGAGGCTCACGGCAGCTCCCTCGGCGGCTTCGAGATCTTCATATGACGGCGAGTCGGCCTCGACGAGCGCGATGTGGCAGTTCTGGCAGATCGCGTGGGCGGTCTCGATGTCGAGGGACATCTCGACCGTCCACCCCTCGTCTTCTTCCACCAGGTAGCAGGCTTCTTCGGCTGCTTCTTCCCCCGCCTCGCCGTTTTCGCAAAGCGTTTCCGCTTCCGCCAGGCTTTTCTGGGTCCGCGGGAACGGGAGGTTCGCGGCTTCACCGTCCTGGTTGACCTGCTCGAAGCATTTGTTCGCGACGGTGCATTCGGGGAGGCCGAATTCTGTGTCGTAGGCCGCCAGGCTTTCTTCCGCGCCCAGGTCGTTGTACGCGTCGACCAGCGCGATCGTCTGTTCGGAGGATGCTTCGGTCGGCAGCCGGTACGCGGTATGCAGATCCTGTGGTGTGAGGCCGAAGCCGCCTTCCGCGGGCGAGGCCGAGTGGCGCTCCAGCGCGCGGGCGACTCCCACGGGGTGGGTGTGCGCGCGCGCCTGTGCGGTCGCGGGAACGAGCCGCTGCGCCTGGCACGCGGCGTCGCCGGGCGCCGGCGCCGGGCAGACGGCGCGCACGGTGTAGGCGGACGGCGGCAGCGGGGAGACCGTCTTCGCCGCCACGGCCTGGGAGCAGAGCAGGGCGAATGCGACCGCAAACGCGGCCGGGCCCAGCGCGGCTGTGTGGCGCGAGCGCGTCATCGTCCTGCTGCCTCTCCTCGGCGCGCCGGCTGGCTCGCTTTAGGACTCGCCGGCGATGCAGACGTACGGGCGGTCATTAGGCTGATAGCCGGTGTCGTCCCCGTTCGGCTTCCTCCTGGCGTCGGAACCGCCGCCCCGCCGGGTGGGCGCGATCGTCGCGCTGCTGTCCGTCGCGCTGTGCACCCTGATCGTCTATCCGCTGGCGCACGTCGCGCCGGTGGTGTCGCTGGACGTCGTCTACCTTCCCGCGGTGCTGGTGGTGTCGGTCACGTGGGGCGTGTGGCTGGGTGTCGCCACGGCCGTGCTCAGCGCGGCCGCGTTCAACTTCTTTCACCTCCCGCCGGTCGGACAGTTCACGCTCCAGAGCTCGAACGACTGGGTAGCGCTGGGCGCGTTCCTGGTGGTCGCTGTGCTGGCGAGCTCGGTCGCGGAGGTCACACGCGCACGCACGCGTGACGCGGAGGAGCGCCGGCGCGAGGCCGACCTGGCCGCGGAGATGGCCACGCTGCTGCTGCGCGGTCGCAGCCTCGCCGAGGACCTGCCGACGGCCGCGGCGCGTCTGGCCCATGCGCTGGAGCTGAACTCCGCGGCGATCACGATGGAGGCGCTCGAGGGGGACGAGCGGACGGTGGCGTTCCCGCTGCGCGAAGGCACGCGCCGCCTGGGCACGCTGCTGGTGGGAGCCGACACCTCCGAGGCCAACCTGCGCCGGCTGCAGGAGCGCGTGGTGCCGGCGTTGGAGGCGCTGATGAGCGCCGCGCTCGAGCGCGAGACGCTGCTGGGGGGGGTGGTGGAGACGGCGGCGCTGCGCCGCGCGGACACGGTCAAGACGGCACTGCTGCGCGCCGTCTCGCACGATCTGCGCTCGCCGCTGACCGCCATCACGGCCGCCGGCGAGGCTGTCGGCTCGCCGTCGCTGTCGCCCGACGAGCGTCAGGAGATGGCGCTCGTCATCCAGGAGGAGGCGAGGCGGCTGTCGCGGCTGGTCGACAACCTGCTCGATCTCTCGCGCCTGGAAGCCGGCGCGGCGGAGCCCCGCCGGGAGTGGACCTCGATCGAGGAGCTGATCCGCTCGGCCGTCGCCGAGGTGGGGGCCGCCCCGGAGGCGTTCGCCCTCTCGATCGACCGCGACCTGCCGCTGGTGAGCGTCGACCCCGTGCAGATGGAGCGCGCGTTCGTGAACGTGCTGGAGAACGCCCGACGCCACTCCGGCGGACACCCCGTGTCCGTGCGGGCGCGTGCGGTGCGCAGCCTGGCTGGTGTCCGCGGGCGTGGCGTCCCCGCGGGCGGCGGCGAGGACGAGCAGCGCCTGCCGGGAGACAGGCCGACGGGCGACCGCGCGATCGTACGCATCGTCGACCGCGGCCCCGGCATTCCGCCCGCCCAGCTGGAGCGGGTGTTCGAGCCGTTCTACCGCGCCGGCACTCCCGGCAGCGGGCACCGCGGGTCGGGGCTGGGGCTGGCGATCGCCCGCGGCTTCACCGAGGCGAACGCCGGGTCGCTGCACGTGGAGTCGCTGCCGGGTCAGGGTGCGACGTTCGTGTTCGAGCTGCCGTTGGACGAGCCGGGCTCGTGAGCGCACAGGCTCCCGCCGAGCCCGTCAGGCCCGCGCGCGTGCTGGTGGTCGATGACGAGCCGCAGATCGTGCGCGCGCTGAAGGTGGTGCTGCGCGAGGCCGGGTTCGAGGCGGTGCCGGCCGAAACCGGCTCGCAGGCGCTGGACCTCGCGGCCGTGCGTCCGCCGGAGGCGGCGATCGTGGATCTCGTGCTGCCGGACATCGACGGCATCGCGCTGACGCGCAAGCTGCGCGAGTGGAGCGAGATGCCGATCCTCGTGCTGTCGGCCGTGGGCGAGGAGGAGCAGAAGGTCAGGGCGCTCGAGGCCGGTGCGGATGACTACATCACCAAGCCGTTCGGCACGCGTGAGCTGGTTGCCCGGCTGCACGCCGCGCTGCGCAGAGCCGCGCGCGGGGAGGAGGAGCCGCGCATCGAGGTGGAGGGGTTGGAGATAGACCTCGCCGCGCGGCTCGTCCGGCGCGACGGCGAGCCGATTCACCTGACCCCGATCGAGTTCGACCTGCTGCGCGTGCTCGCGCGCAACCGCGGGCGGCTGATGACCCACCGCAAGCTGCTGGCGGAGGTGTGGGGGCCGGAGTACGTCGACGACATCCAGCCGTTGCGCACGCACATCGCGCGGCTGCGCGCCAAGATCGAGCCGGGCGGCGAGGAGGGGGCCGGTGGGCCTCGCTACATCGTCACCGACCCCGGGGTCGGGTACCGCTTCTCCGAGTAACGGTTGGGCTGCTGAATCGCCGCGCCCGTGGGAGTGGGCCCGTGCTGGCGGTCACGAGATCGCCGTCACGAAATCGTTATGGGCAGCGCGCGATTCGTTACGTGTTCGTGACGCGACGTTGCACATAGTGCTCGCATGGACGCCGTCGCAGTGATTCTCGGGATCGTGATGTTCACGTTGCTGCTGCTGGTCGTCGAGGGGATCGACCGGATATGAGCCGTCCGTTCCCCGCCTGCCCCGTCACTGCACACACGCCCGCAGGACGCTGTCCACATGGGGGGGCGGGCAGGTGAGCGCCGCGGACCTCTTCGGACTGGTCGTCTCCGTGCTGGTGATCGGTTACCTCTTTTACGCGTTGATCCGCGGGGAGAAGCTTTAGGGGATGACGTTCGCAGGCTGGTTCACCATCGTCGCGTTCGTGGTCATCTTGACCGCGCTGGCCATCCCGTTCGGCAGTTACATGGCGAACGTGTACACCGGCAAGCGAGTGTGGCTGACGCCAATCTTCGCCGGTCCCGAGCGCTTTCTCTACCGACTCTTGAGGGTCGACCCCGAGCGCGGCCAGGACTGGAAGGCGTATGCGAAAAGCCTGATCATCTTCTCACTCGCGGGCTGGCTGGTGCTGTATCTGATCTTGCGCACGCAGGACGCCTTCTGGGTTCCCAACGCATTGAACCCTCTCGGCTACCACTCGGGGTCGTGGAACGTGTCGTTCAACACCGCCTCGTCGTTCATGACGAACACCAACTGGCAGTACTACAGCGGCGAGACGACGATGAGCTACCTCACCCAGATGATCGGGCTGACCGTCCAGAACTGGCTGTCGGCCGGCGTCGGCATCGTCGTGGCGGTCGCATTGGTCCGCGGGATCATCGGGCGCAGCGGCAAGAGCATCGGCAACTTCTGGCAGGACCTCGTGCGCACGATCCTGTACGTGCTCGCGCCGATCTCGGTGGTGGGTGCGATCGTGCTCGTCTCCCAGGGCGTGATCGCCAACTTCGCCGACTACCTGACCGTGCACACGGTCACCGGCCTCACCCAATCGATCGCGATGGGGCCAGTCGCCTCGCAGGAGGTCATCAAGGAGCTGGGCACGAACGGAGGCGGCTTCTTCAACACCAACTCGGCGCATCCGTTCGAGAACCCGACCGCCTTCAGCAACTTCTTCGAGATGCTGCTCGTGCTGGTGATTCCCGCCGGATTGGTGTTCATGTATGGGCGGATGACGGGCAACCGCCGCCAGGGCTACGCGATCTACGCGACGATGATGGTGATGTTCCTCGGTGCCGTCGCGGTCGCCTACATCGCCGAGGCGCACGGCTCGCCCGCTCAGCACGCGGCCGGTCTGCACACGGGTGTGATCTCTGGCTCGGGCGGCGGCAACATGGAAGGCAAGGAGCAGCGCTTCGGGATCGCCGGCTCGGCTCTGTTCGACGTCATCACCACCGTCACCTCGTGTGGCGCCGTCAACAGCGCGATCGAGTCCTACACCGGCATCGGCGGCGCCGTTCCCTTCGCCAACCTGTCCGCCAGCGAGGTGATCTTCGGCGGCGTCGGCACCGGCCTGTACTCGATCCTGCTGTACGTGCTGCTGGCGGTGTTCATCGGCGGGCTGATGGTCGGCCGCACGCCCGAGTGGCTGGGCAAGAAGCTCGAGGCCAGGGAGATAAAGCTCGCCGGGCTGGGCATCCTGATAACGCCGCTTGCCGCCCTCTTCTGCACGGCGCTTGCCACCGCCAGCAAGTCCGGGCGTGCGTCGATCTCCGAAGTGGCGAGGTCCGCCAAGCTGGGAGTCCATACGCCGCAGGCGTTCTCGGAGACCTTCTATGCCTACCTCTCGCAGGCGAACAACAACGGCTCCGCGTTCGCCGGCTACACCGGGTACATCCAACCGAACGCCGGCAACCTCGATGCCCACGGCATCACGTTCGCCGACCTGCTCGGCGGCTTCGACATGACCTTCGCCCGCTATGCGCCGATCCTGTTCGCGCTCGCCGTCGCCGGCGCGCTGGCCGGCAAGCGGGTCACGCCCGCGGGCCTCGGCACGATGCGCACGGACAACGGAACGTTCGTGGTGCTGCTGATCGGCGTGATCATCCTCGTCGGCGCGCTGACTTTCTTCCCCGCCCTGCTCCTCGGCCCGATCGTCCAGGGCCTGACCGGACAC
This sequence comes from uncultured Solirubrobacteraceae bacterium, assembly GCA_963805745.1. Taxonomy (GTDB): domain Bacteria; phylum Actinomycetota; class Thermoleophilia; order Solirubrobacterales; family Solirubrobacteraceae; genus Palsa-744. Next base: position 584,254 of record CAWDVD010000002.1, on the reverse strand, counting down.
CTCTACTGAGATGAAGCGCGACATCGTCACCTCGATCATCGGCATCGTCGTGTTCACGATCCTGCTGGGGCTCGTCTACCCGCTCCTCATCACGGGTGTCAGCCAGGTGGCGTTCCCGGGCAACGCGAACGGGCAGAAGGTCTACCTCGACGGCAAGCTCGTCGGCTCGAAGATCATCGGCCAGAGCTTCGCCACGCCGGTGCCCGAAAAGAACGGCAAGCCCAAGGAAGTGAAAGGCGTGGTGGTCACAGAACCGGACCCGCGCTACTTCCAATCGCGCCCCTCGGCCACCGAAGGCGGAGCGGACAACGCCGCGGCGAGCACGTTCTCCAACCACGGACCCAACAGCGTCAAGACCAGGGAAGCCGACGAAGAAAACATCAAGGCCTATCTCGAACTCAACAAGGACCCGGCCACCAAGGCCGAATACGACCCCGGGCTGACCGTGGCGAAGATCCCGGTCGACGCGGTCAACAGCTCGGCCTCAGGGCTCGACCCTGAAATCTCGAAGGCGAACGCCTGGATCCAGGCCTACCGCATCGCGGCCGTGCGCCACCTGTCGCTGGCGAGCGTCGACGGCCTGATCGCCAAGTACACCTCGGGCCGGGGGCTCGGTTTCTCCGGCGAAGAAGGAGTGAACGCGCTCGAGCTCAACCTCGCACTCGATCGTCTGACTGGAGGCTCGAGCTGATGTCCGCACAAGGGGTGGGTGGGTCCATGAAAAACGAACGGCAGGCGATCTCGCTGTTCCAGCGCGACATCGTCGTGCGTGCGCTGATCGACAGCTTCAAGAAGCTCGACCCCCGCGTGCAGATTCGCAACCCGGTGATGTTCGTGGTCGAGATCGGCGCCCTGATCACGACGGCGACGTGGTTCATACAGCTCGGCGGCGGCGAATCTCTCGGCGGCGCCGAGCCGGCGTGGTACACGTTCACGATCTCGGTGTGGCTGTGGCTGACGGTCGTGTTCGCGAACATGGCCGAGGCGTTCGCCGAGGGCCGTGGCCGCGCCCAGGCCGACACCCTGCGCTCGATGCGCAAGGAGACGGTCGCGACCATGCGCGACGGCTCCACGAAGGCGGCCGCCGAGCTGACGCGCGGCGACGTCGTGGTCGTGCCGGCGGGGGAGCTGATCCCCGGCGACGGCACCGTGATCGAGGGGATCGCCACGGTGGACGAGTCGGCGATCACGGGTGAGTCCGCCCCGGTGATCCGCGAGTCCGGCGGCGACCGCAGCGCGGTCACCGGCGGCACGCGCGTGACCTCCGACGAGATCGTCGTGGAAATCACCCAGGAGCCGGGCCAGTCGTTCCTGGATCGCATGATCGCGCTGGTCGAGGGCGCATCGCGGCGCAAGACCCCCAACGAGATCGCGCTGAACATCCTGCTCGCGGCGCTGACGCTGATCTTCGTGATCGTGGTGGCGACGCTGCGCCCGTTCGGCCTGTTCGCCGGGACGGCTATCTCCGAGACCTCGCTGATCGCGCTGCTCGTCGCGCTGATCCCCACCACCATCGGGGCCCTGCTGTCGGCGATCGGGATCGCCGGGATGGACCGCCTGGTGCGCCGCAACGTGCTCGCGCTCTCCGGGCGGGCCGTCGAGGCCTCCGGCGACGTCGACGTGCTGCTGCTCGACAAGACCGGCACGATCACGATCGGCAACCGGCTGGCGTCCGAATTCGTGCCGATGCCGGGCGTGCCGGAGTCCGAGCTGGCCGAGGTCGCGCAGCTGGCCTCGCTCGCCGACGAGACGCCCGAGGGCCGCTCGATCGTCGTGCTGGCCAAGCAGTACGGCATCCGCGAGCACGACATGACCACGCTGCACGCCGAGTTCGTGCCGTTCACCGCGCAGACCAGGATGAGCGGCGTCGACATCGACGGCCAGCAGCTGCGCAAGGGCGCCGGTGACGCGATCATCGACCTCGTGCGCAGCGAAGGCGGCTCCCCGCCGCCCGAGCTGCAGGCTGCGCTCGACCGCATCGGCAACGAGGGGGGCACGCCGCTGGCCGTCTCGCGGGACAGCCAGGTGCTCGGGGTGGTCTACCTCAAGGACACGATCAAGGAGGGCATGAAGGCGCGCTTCGACCAGCTGCGGGCGATGGGCATCAAGACCGTGATGGTCACCGGCGACAACCGCCTGACCGCGGCCAAGATCGCCGAGGAGTCCGGCGTGGACGACTTCCTCGCGGAAGCCACCCCCGAGCGCAAGCTGGCGCTGATACGCGAGCAGCAGGCGGACGGGCGGCTCGTGGCGATGACCGGCGACGGCACCAACGACGCGCCCGCGCTGGCTCAGGCGGACGTGGGCGTGGCGATGAACACCGGCACCCAGGCGGCGCGCGAGGCGGGCAACATGGTCGACCTGGACTCCAACCCGACGAAGCTGATCGAGATCGTCGAGGTCGGCAAGCAGCTGCTGATCACGCGCGGCGCGCTGACGACGTTCTCGATCGCCAACGACGTCGCCAAGTACTTCGCGATCCTGCCGGCCGTGTTCGTCTCCACGTATGCCGCCACCGCGAGCGAAAAGGGTCCCCTGCACGTGCTCAACGTCATGGACCTCGGCAACCCGAGCAGCGCGATCGTCTCGGCGATCATCTTCAACGCGATCGTGATCCCGCTGCTGATCCCGCTGTCGCTGAGGGGAGTGCGCTACAGGCCGATCGGCGCGAGCGCGCTGCTGCGGCGCAACCTTTGGATCTACGGTCTCGGCGGGATCATCGCGCCGTTCATCGGCATCAAGCTGATCGACCTGATCGTCCACAACCTGCTCGGGGGATGAGCGGAGAGCGCGCCGCGAGGATCGCGAGCGCGATTGTCCTTCCATGCTCGCCCCCGCCGATCAGAGCCGCGGACGTCTGAAGGTCTTCATCGGCATGGCCGCCGGTGTCGGCAAGACCTACCGCATGCTGCTCGAGGGTCACGCCGAGCTGCAGGCGGGCCGGGACGTGGTGATCGGTCTGCTCGAGACCCACGGTCGCGTCGAGACCGCCAGCGTCGCCGAGGGACTGGCGCTGGTGCCCCTGAGGCCCGTGAGATACCGCGACGCGGTCCTGGAGGAGATGGACCTGCCGGCGATCCTGCGCCGCGCGCCGGAGCTGTGCCTGATCGACGAGCTGGCCCACACCAACGCCCCCGGGATCGAGCACGCCAAGCGCCACGAGGACGTCGAAGCGGTCCTCGCGGCCGGGATCGACGTCCTCTCGACGCTCAACGTCCAGCACCTCGAGTCGCTCAACGACCACGTCACCGAGCTGAGCGGGATTCGCGTGCGCGAGACCATCCCCGACTCCATCCTCGCGCGAGCCGACGAGGTCGTGCTCATCGACCTCACCCCCGAGGCCCTGCTCGAGCGGCTGCGCGCCGGCAAGGTCTACCCGCCCGAGCGCGTCGACGCGGCGCTCAACAACTTCTTCCGCATCGAGAACCTGTCCGCGCTGCGCGAGATCGCGCTGCGCCAGGTGGCCGAGGAGGTGGGCGCCAAGCGCCTGACCACCGAGCTCGTCGGCTCCCGCGAGGAGAGCCTCGCCGCGGACGCGCCACAGGCCGTCGGCGAGCGCCTGCTGGCGCTGGTGGAGCCCTACCCCGGCGCCCAGCGGCTCGTGCGCCGGGCGTGGCGCTCGGCCCAGCGCCTCGGCGCCGGGCTCGACCTGCTGTGGGTCCGCGCGCCGGGGAAGGAGCTCACAGAGGATGAGCGGCGCTCGCTCACCGCGCTCGGGCAGCTCGCCTCGGTGCTGGGGGCGAACATGCTCGAAGAGGAATCCGACGATCTGGCGGGTGCGATCGTCGACGTCGCCATCAGGCGCGGCACCACCTACATCCTGATCGGCGGCTCGCGCCCGGCACGTGGCCTGGCGCGCCTGCGCGTACCCCTGCCCCAGCGGCTGATGCAGCGGCTGCCGGGCGTCGACGTGCGCATCGTCGCCGACCGCTCCCAGCGCTCGAACGGCTCGACCGGGGACTCCCCATGACCGTCGCGCTGATCCTGGGAGTCGCCTGCGTCAGCGCCCTGCTGGGGGTCGCCGCGGGCTACTGGCTGCCGCCGCACGGGCGCCTGCCGGCGCGCAACCGCCTGGAGCCGAACCGCCGGATCCTGCTCCCGTTCACCGGCCAGGAGATCTCCCGCCGCTCCTTCGAGGCGGCGGTGCGCCTGGCGAAGGCCGAGAACGCGATCATCATGCCGGCGTTCCTCGCGCAGGCGCCCATGAACCTCCCCCTGGACACCGCCCTGCCGGTGCAGTGCGCGCGCGGGATGCCGCTGCTCGAGGCGATCGAGCAGCGCGCCACGTCGTTGGGCGTGCCCGTCGACTCGCGCGTCGGCCGCGGCCGCTCGGCCCGCGACGCGCTGCGCAAACTGCTCGAGCAGGAGGACTTCGACCGCATCATCGTCTCCGCCGATGAAGATCCCCGGGTGGGGCTGAGCTATGAGGATCTGAGATGGCTGCTGGAGCGCGTGCCGGCCGAGATCCTGATCCTGCGGCCCGCCCCGCAGGACACTCGCCGCATCTCCGTCGAGGCGGTCAGCGGGCACTTCTGAGACAGGCGGGCCGGTCAGCGGGCAAGAGCGGGCGGGTGAGCGTGGCCAGTGGGCGCGTGAGCGAGCCGGCGGGCGCAGTATCGTAGACGCCGGTGAGCCGGGAAGCCTGGTCGGCAGCGCTTCGTGCTGTCCGAGCCCTCATGTGCCACCGCCTCCAGCTCCCGATCCGCCCTCCGCGCCGCCGGCGCCGGCGCCACGCGGGCGTGATGTGCCCATGAGACTGCAGGCCCCGCTGCCCTCGGCGTGGCGTCGCGAGGCGCTGCGCACGAACCTGTGGCTGGTGCCGACGGTCGAGATCGTGCTCGCGGTGGCGCTGTTCGCCGGCACCTATGTCGTGGATCGGGCGGCGTACGACGGCACGCTGACGCTGCCGTCCTTCGTCATCAGCGGCACCGCGGACGCGGCCAGGCAGATCCTGACCACGATCGCCGCCGCGGTGATCACGGTCGTGACGCTCGTGTTCTCGATCACGATCGTGACGCTGACGCTCGCCTCCACCCAGTTCGGGCCGCGCATGCTGCGCAACTTCATCCGCGATCGCATCACGCAGCTGACGCTCGGGAGCTTCGTCGCCACGTTCGTGTACGCGATCCTCACGCTCGTCTCGATCCGTCCGGGCGCTCACGGGGAATTCGTTCCCTACCTGTCGCTGACTGTCACGATGGCGCTCGTGATCGTGGACGTCGCGGTGCTGGTCGTCTTCATCGACCACATCGCCAAGTCGATCCAGCTTCCCCAGGTCATCGCGAGCATCGCCCGGGACCTGTCGCGGGCGATCGAAGGCGAGGTCGCGCCGCCCGCCGCCGAGATGCCCAAGGCGGGCCCGTCGCTGTCGGAGATGCTGGTGCGACTGGACGAGGACAGCGCCGTCGTGCGGGCGCCGGGCAGCGGTTACCTGCAGTACGTGAGCATGAGCACGCTGATCGACATCTCCTCCCGCAGCCACGCCGTGATCCGCCTGCTGCGCCGCCCCGGCCACTTCGTCGTGGAGGGCGAGCCCCTTGCGAACGTGTGGCCGGCGGCGGCCGCGCCGGGCGTCGCGCGCGCGCTCGGAGGCGCGCACGCCACCGGCCCCCACAGGACCCTCACGCAGGATCTCTCCTTCGCGGTCGACCAGCTCGTCGAGATCGCCATCCGCGCGCTGTCCCCCGCGGTCAACGACACCTTCACCGCGCTGGCGTGCATCGACTGGCTCGGTGACGGGCTGTGCAAGATCGCCGACCGCTGGCGACCGGCCACCGTCCACCGCGACGCCGCCGGGCGCGTGCGCGTGATCGCCGTGACCGTCAGCTTCCGCCGCCTGGTCGAGCGCGCGCACGACAAGATCCGCCAGGCCAGCCGCGCGATGCCGGCCGTGATGATCCGCCAGCTCGACGGCCTGGCCAAGGTGATGGCGCACGCGAGCACCGCCGAGCAGCGGGACCTGCTGCTCGAGCAGGCGGCGATGATCCTGCGCGTGTGCGAGGAGTCGGTGCCGGAGAAGGCGGACCGGGCGGACGTGCGTCGCCGCTACGACGCCGTGCTGAGCGTCGCGTCTTCCGGGACAATGCCACCGTGGCCGACGAGCGAGGACACCTGAAGGTCTTCATCGGCATGGCCCCCGGGGTGGGCAAGACGTATCGCATGCTCCAGGAGGGCGTGGCCGAGGCCGACAACGGCCGGGACGTGCTGATCGGCTATCTCGAGCCCCACGGGCGCGCCGAGACGATGGCGCAGTCGGAGGGACTGGAGATCCTCCCGCGCCGGCGGGTGCTCTATCGGGGCACGCCGCTGGAGGAGATGGACCTGCCGGCGGTGCTCGCGCGCAAGCCCGAGCTGTGCCTGATCGACGAGCTCGCCCACACCAACGCGCCCGGCGTAGAGCACGAGAAGCGCTACGAGGACGTCCGCGACGTGCTCGACGCGGGGATCGACGTGTTCTCGACGGTGAACGTCCAGCACCTGGAGAGCCTCAACGACCAGGTGACCCAGCTGACCGGCTCGCGCACGCGCGAGACGATCCCCGACGAGGTCCTCTCCTCGGCGGACGAGGTCGTGCTGATCGACCTGACCCCCGAGGCGCTGATCGCGCGCCTGCGCGCGGGCAAGGTGTACCGCCCCGAGCGCGTGCCGGCGGCGCTGAACAACTTCTTCAAGATCGAGAACCTCGCGGCGCTGCGCGAGACGGCCCTGCGCCAGGTGGCCGAGGACGTCGAGATCAAGCGCCTCGTGCGTGAGCCGAGCCCGGTGCTGCGCCGCGACGAGCAGGGGCTGCCGGCGATCGCGGACGCCGCCCCCCAGCAGATCGCCGAGCGGCTGCTCGCGCTGGCGACCCTCGCGCCGCACTCCGAGCACGTCGTGCGCCGCGCGTGGCGCTCCGCCCAGCGCCTGGACGCCGAGCTCGACGTGCTCGTCGTGCGCCCGCCCGGCCGTCCGCCGAGCCCGGAGGATCGCAGGCGCCTGGAGGAGCTCAGGCGCCTGAGCGCGATGCTCGGGGCGCGCCTGCGGGTCGAGGAGGGGGAGGACGTCGCGGCGGTGGCCGTCAGGGTGGCCCGCTCGCTCGGCGCCACCTACGTGCTGATGGGCACGCCCGCCGAGCGCCGGGGCCTCGCCCGCCTGGGCGCAGGCTCCGAGCGCTCGCTGCTGATGCGGCTGCTGCGAGGCCTGCCGGGCGTCGACGTGCGCATCGTCGCCGATCCGGCCCTGCGCAGGCCGGCGGCGGGGGAGGAGAAGGCGGCAGGGGAGGAGAAGGCGGCAGGGGAGGAGAAGGCGGCAGGGGAGGGGGAGCTCCCCCAGGCAGGAGTAGAGGGGGCGGACGCCGAACGTGTCGATGCCGACGCCTCCTCGCGGACCGGCTAGAGCCAGCGGGCCCGGCTAGGGCCAGCTGGCCCAACGGATCGCGAAGTGGCGCGGTCCTCGCGCGCAGCCACTACGATCGCGCAACCTCGGCCCCCGCGGCCTGTTTGCATTCATCGCCATGAACATCTCCCGCCCAAGCCTCCGACCGCTCTCGCTCGCGATCTCACTGGTGCTGCTGGGGTGCCTTGTGGCTGCGCCCGGCGCGCTCGGCGGTCCCGCCAGGCCCCGCGCCCACGCGGCCAGCTCCTACCTGACCGGCATCAGCAACGAGACCCCGCGGATGTTCGCCAATCCCCTGTGGCAGCAGCTGAACACGAAGGTCGTGCGCTACGTGGTCCCCTACGACGCCGTCGTGCACCCCTATTCGCTGGATCAGGCGATCGTGTTCATCCGCGACGCCGAAGCCACTCACCAGCAGGTGCTGGTGGCCTTCTACCACTCCGAATACACCCCCACGAAGCTGCCCAGCATCAGCAGCTACCAGCGCGACGTGCAGAAGTTCGTCAAGCTCTTCCCCAACGTCAGGCAGTACGAGTCCTGGGACGAGTCCAACCGGGGCAACGTTCCCCATCTGTTCTCCAGCCCCTCGGCGGTCGCCGCGGCCCAGTACTACCAGGCCCTGCTGCGCGTGTGCAGGGGCTGCACGGTGATCGGCCTCGACGTGCTCGACGCTCAGTACATAGGCCCCACCCTGGAATACATCTCGGCATTCAAGCGGGAGATCTACCGCCTGGAGACGGTCATGCCGAGGATCTGGGGGCTGCACAACTACTCCGACGTCAACCGCCTGGAAGGCTGGCGCACGAGCGATCTCGTGCGCGCCCTCGGCGGCCAGGTGTGGCTCACGGAGACCGGCGGGCTCGTGCAGTTCGGCGGGGCCTTCCCGAACAAGCACGGCTCCGGCCTGAAGCGGGCGGCGAAGGTGCTGAAGTTCATGTTCGCCGTCGCCGGCGCCCATCCGCAGATCAAGCGCATGTACATCTACGACTGGACCGGGGGGACCAGCTCGACGCGCTTCGACGCCGGGCTGACGAACGCCCACGAACAGCCGCGCGCGGGCTATGTGGTCGTTTGCCGCCAGCTGCACGCGGCCAAATGCGGCGTGAAGATCGCCAGCAACTAGCGCCTCCGTGGCGCGAGGCAGTCGGCGTGGGACTGCTCGGCGCGCTCGCCCTGGGGGTGCTGAGCGGGCTCAGCAAGCGCGAGACGGTTCCGCGCGGCGACGATGAGATCTATCAGCGCATGGCCGAGCACCCGTTTGCGGTGCACACCTTTCCGTTCGCCTATCGCATCGGGCTGCCGTGGCTGGTGCACGTCCTCCCGTTCAGCTACACGACCTCGTTCGAGCTGCTCGCGTGGCTGGCCGCGGGCGGGGCCGCCGCCTTCGCGTTCGTGCTGATGTGGCGCCTGGACGCGCCGCGGAGCCTTGCTGGCGGCCTGGCGCTGGCGCTGGCGCTATCTCCACCGATGCTGATCGTGGCGCTGCGCGAGGGTCGCAACACCGACGCGATCACGACGCTGCTCATGATGGCCGCGACCCTGTTCGTCGTCGAAAGCAGGCTGCGGGCGCTCACGGCCACGCTCGTCGTGGGGGTCCTGTTCAGGGAAGCGGTGCTGTTCGTGATCCCACTCGCCTACGCCGTGTGGGCGACGCGCGCCTGGGACGCGAGCGCCGCCAGGCGGGCGCTCGCCGCCGGCGCGCCCGCGCTCCTGGCCTTCGCCGTGCTGCATCTGGCCATCCCGACCGTGGGCCGCGACACCGTGCCCGGCTACGGAGGCTCTCTGCTCGCCGAGCGCGTGAGCATCCTCGAATCCGGCGCGCGCAGTCTGCTCACCGAGGCACGGCGCATGTTCTCGATCTACGGCCCGCTGTGGCTCGCCGCGCCGCTCGCTCTCGCCAGCAGCCGCTTTGCCCGGCGCGGGCTCGTGCTCGTGGCGTGCTCGGTCGTCTCGATGACGTTCGCGCTGGACTGGGGGCGCATGATCTTCCTGTCCGCGCCCGCCTTCTATCCGGCCGGCGCCCACACGCTGACCAGGCACCCGCGCTGGCGCATCCCGGCTCTGGTCGCGTTCGCCGTCCTGATCCTCGGATACGCGATCTACATGGATCGCAGCGGCGTGCAGCACGGGATCATCGACAATCCGCCCCCGCCGTATCCCGTTCGTTGAACACGCCGCTCAGGCCGTCGGCGCCGGGCCGTTCGGGTCGTCAGCGCCGCGCCCTTCAGGTCGTCAGCGCCGGCCGCGCGCGCGACCCGGCTGCGGCGTCGCGCCGCGTGGAGGGCCGCTCGCCTTCGTTGCGCGCCAGGCGCATCGCGCACAGGGCGAGCAGCCCGGCGGCGGCAGCGACGGGAGCGAGCGCCTTCAGCGGATACCTGGCGCCCGAGTGCAGCGTCAGGTTGAAGGCGGTGTGGTCGCCGGCCTTGTAGATGCTTGCCAGGCCCGCGTGGTCGATCCCGAGCAGGGTGGGCGCGAGCGCGGCGAACAGCGCCCATCCCACCAGCGCCAGCACGCCCGCCCGCACGCCGCCACCGGAGAGGCGCAGGCGAGGCGTGGCCCACGCGGCCAGCAGCACCGCCCCCCCGGCAGCCAGGAAGAACGGCCAGATCCCGCCCCAGCCGCGCCCCAGGCCGTACGCCGAGGCGATCGTGGGCTGGAACAGGCCTTTGGAGAGGTAGCGCATCCAGCTGACCGTCTCGTTCTCGTAGCCGACCAGCGGGTGGGTGATCGTGGCGATCACCGTCGTCGTGATCGAGATCGCCGCGAGCGCGATCGTGGGGCCGGGGAAGCGCTTGAGCGCGATTCCGATCGGGAACGCCAGGAACGGGAGCGTCGTATCGAGGAAGCGCGGGCCCATGAAGCCGCCGCCGAAGGGCAGGTAGTAGCCCGAGTTGTACGCCAGGAAGCAGAGGCAGATGCCGCCGATCGTCAGCGCCTCCGCGCGCCTGCCGCGCCTGTACAGCATCACCGTGCCGACCGCCCCCATGATCAGCACGGGGGAGATGGTCAACAGGCCGCGCGAGTCGAGCAGCAGCGTCATCAGCACCTTCAGGCTCGGAGCGCCGATCCCGAAGAAGCCTTTCTGCTGGCGCGGCACGTCGGAGTAGGCCAGGTGCGTCCACGAGCGAAAGGCGTAGTGGTTGTACAGCAGCAGCGGGACGATGCCCACCAGGCCGCCGGCCACGTAGGAGCCGCCGCGCCGCAGGACTCCCAGCAGCGTGAGCGAGTCCCTGCGCGAGAGCAGGAACAGGCCGAGCACGGCCGCGGCGAAGAACGTCGGGTACTCCGAGGAGAACGCGTAGCCCATCGCCAGGCCGGCGAGCGCCAGCAGCATCGGGCTGGGCGGACCGTCGCGCTCGCGCAGCATCAGCCAGAAGGCCGCGAAGCTGAGGAAGGTGGTGAACACGTGTGAGAACAGCAGCTGCGAGAACGGCAGCACCATCGTGCCCAGGCCGAGCACCACCGCGCTCGCCACGCCATAGCCGGGCTCGAAGCGCTCGGCGACGCGCCACACGAGCAACACCAGCAGCAGGCCCGGGAGCACGTTGCCCCACAGGCCGATCAGGTAGATCATCTCGTCGCCCGGGTGGTCCGGCGGCGCCACGTGCCGATCCGTCCACGATTCGGCCCCCACCAGGTTCAGCGCGTCATAGAAGGGCAGCGCGAACAGCGCCAGGCCAGGTGCGCGGGCGGAGTAGTAGTGCCCCTTGTAGACGACCTTGTCGCCCGTGTTCGCCTGATACGGGTCGATCGTCGTGCTGTCGTGGTTCAGCGCGCGGATGAGGTCGTAGTGGGAGGTCTGGTTCCAGGAGAAGCTCTGGATCATCACCGCGCTGGCGAGGCCCACGAGCAGGATCGCGGCGAGCGCCAAGCGTCGCCTGCTCATGGGTCGGTTCCGTGCAGCGCCGCGGGCCCGGGGCCGATCTCGTAGATGACCAGCGAGCCGAGGAGCCGGCGCGTGACGCCGAGGCCGGCGATCGGCTTTTCGGCGGCGGCCGCCGGGTCGGGCGGCTCGGGGATCACGGCGCCGTGTTCGGGCGGCAGGCCTTCCGGCAGCACCGTGTGCAGTACGACCGTGCGGATCCCGTAGTAGCGCAGCTTCTCCACGCTCGCGCGGTCGGGGAACCCGTTCATGCCACCGCGCAGATCATCCACGTCCGGCATGTCGAACGTGCTGTTGCCGATCGGGATCTTGTAGAAGCCGTCAGTCGAGAAGTACTGCCAGATGCGGTCCAGCGCCCCGTCGGTGGGCAGGTCCAGCAGCGGGCCGGGCAGGCCGATCTCCGCGTTGGCCGGCTGCGGCACGACCGGGTGGCCGAGGTGGCCCGCGCCTTCGCCGAGGATGCCGATCAGCAACGCCCCGCCGAGCAGCGCGGGCAGGCCGAGCGCGGGCAGGGCGGCGCTCAGCCGGTGGCGCCTGCTCCATGGCCCGAACCACCGTACGAGCAGCTGCGCGCCTGCGCCGGCGAGCAGCGCGTAGAACAGGGTCGCGAGCGTGAAGATCCTTCCCGGCACGCGCACGCCGTCCCAGCCGGGGGCGTAGTCGTAGAGCAGGCGATACGGATAGCCGGCGCCGGTGATGCCGAAGCCGAGCGCGAGGATCGTGCAGGTCACGATCCCGATGAGCAGGGCCACGCGCAATCGTCGAGTGTACGCGCCGGCGGCGAGGCCGATCAGCGCCAGCACCAAGATCAGGCCTCCGGGAAAGAACACGCTCTCGTTCTTGGAGTTGACTTTCGCGCGCATGCCTTCGGTTATGGAGCCCCACACGCGGTTCTCCGATGAGGCGGCCAGCAGCGCTGCTGGACCGGCCGAATACGTCTCGACTTCGCGCAGCGTGCGCTTGGCGGTGGGGTACTCTTCGGCGACCTTCAGGTAGGGCCTGGCCTGGTAGACGGTGACCGCGCCGAGGACCGCCAGCCCGATGAGCGTCACCGCCAGCAGCTGGCGCGGGATCAGCGGGCCACGTGAGCGGTGTGGCGATGAGTCGGCGCGCGGGCCCTTGGGCGACTCGCCCGCGACCTGCGGGCGCGCCCGCGCGCGCTGCCAGGCGGCGCCCGGGTTCAGGCGACCGCGCCACCAGTACACGAGCACGAGCGCCGCGAGCACGACGAGCAGATAGCAGTACTGCAGGCCCAGCGTGAAGCCGAGACTCACCTGCCAGGCGGAGACCAGCCAGCCGCAGAGCACGAGCTTGCGCGAGCCGCGGCGGTAGCCGCGCAGCAGCAGGAACATCGCCAGCACGAACCCGCCGGAGGAGATCACGTGCAGATGCCCGGCCTCGGTCACCCGGTAGGGCGCGTAAGCGAAGGCCAGCCCCGCGGCGGCGCCTCCCAGCCGGCCGAGGCCGAGCTCGCGCGCGAGCAGGTAGGCGCCCACGAAGCACAGCGACCACGCCCACAGGAACAGGAGGTTGTAGCGGACGAGCGCGGCGACCGTCCCCGAGCCGAGGAACGCCGTCGGGCCGTAGCCGAGCAGCGAGTCCGAGAAGGCGAGGCTGAGCGGGTGCGGGTAGAAGGCGTTGGAGTCGAAGATGTGCAGCGGGTCGTGGAGCATCGCGTGCCCGACCCACGCGATCTCCCAGGCGGTGCGTACCGGGTCGCCGAGATCGGGGGCGATGCGACTGCTCATGTGCAGCACGAGCGGCCAGCTGGTGAGTATCGCCAGCAGCACGCCTGCCAGCGCGACAAGCGCAATCTCGCCGGCCCTGAACGTCGGGGACTGCGCCCAGCGGGCAGGGCGCGCGTGCGGCGGCTCGGTCACCCGTGCGTGCCGCGGCTCGGTCGCCTGCGGGTGCGCCTGCGTCTCGGCGCGTGCCACGCCATCGGTGCCCGGCGGGGCGGGCGATCCGGGTGGCGTGCGCGGGGGACCGGGGAGGCCGCTGCTCATGGCCTGCTGGTGTTCGGGACCGCGCGGATCGGCGCAGCATAAGGGAGGCGCGTACGACATTGCGTCGCACGGCCGGCGCGCCTTTGTGACATCCAAGACTTGCCGTTTGCGTCAGACTGACTGGATGAAGGTTCTCGTGGTTGGAGCCGGCGGCGTCGGGTCCGCGTTCGCAGCGATCGCGCAGCGCCGGGAGGCGTTCGAGCACGTGGTGCTGGCGGACGTGGCGCTCGAGCGGGCGCGCGCGGCAGCCGAGCGCCTGGGCGAGCCCGATCGCTTCGCGGCCGAGCGCGTCGACGCGTCCAGCCGCGAGGAGCTCGTGGAGCTGATCGCCCGCGTGGCGCCCGACGCGGTCCTCAACGCCTGCGACCCCCGCTTCAACGAGCCGATCTTCGCCGCAGCGTTCGACGCGAAGACCACCTACCTCGACATGGCCATGACGCTCTCCCACCCGCACCCCGAGCGCCCGTACGAGCTCACCGGGGAGATGCTCGGGGACAAGCAGTTCGCCCGTGAGCAGCAGTGGCAGGATGCCGGCCTGCTCGCCCTGGTGGGGATCGGCGTGGAGCCGGGGCTGTCGGACATCTTCGCCCGCCACGCCGCCGACGAGCTGTTCTCGAGCATCGACGAAGTGGGGGTTCGCGACGGCGCCGACCTGGTCGTCGAGGGCTATGACTTCGCGCCCACGTTCTCGATCTGGACGACGATCGAGGAGTGCCTGAACCCGCCGCTGATCTGGGAGCGCGAGCGCGGCTTCTACACGACGGCGCCGTTCTCCGAGCCCGAGGTGTTCGAGTTCCCCGAGGGCATCGGGCCGGTGGAATGCGTGAACGTCGAGCACGAGGAGGTCGTGCTGATACCCCGCTGGGTGTCATGCGAGCGCGTGACCTTCAAGTACGGACTCGGCCAGGAGTTCATCGACGTGCTCTCCACGCTGCACAAACTGGGGCTCGACTCGACCGAGCCCGTGCCGGTGCGCGGCACGATGGTTTCTCCCCGCGACGTCGTCGCCGCGGCGCTGCCCGACCCGGCCACGCTCGGCGAGCGGATGAGCGGGCGCACGTGCGCGGGCACGTGGGTGACGGGCACCGGCAAGAACGGCAAGCCGCGCTCGACCTACCTCTACCACGTGGTCGACAACGAGACGACCATGCGCGAGTACTCGAGCCAGGCGGTCGTGTGGCAGACCGCCGTCAACCCGGCGGTCGCGCTGGAGCTGCTCGACCGCGGCGACTGGAAGGGCGTGGGCGTGCTCGGGCCGGAGGCGTTTCCGCCCAAGCCGTTCCTGGAGCTGCTGGGGGAGTACGGCTCACCGCACGGGCAGGTGGAGGTGCCGGTCTGAGCAGCCGGCGGTGGCGGCGGACTCCTCTTTTGCAAACTCTGTATAGCGATGGTTATACAGAGTGCAGCAACGCGACACAAACAACCGGCCTGTGCACGCTGCCCGCTCGAAAGAAACCCGGCCCTGGGCCTCGGCACCGCTCGATGCTTGGGTTCGACGCGATTCCCGGCATCGCGCGGCTGCCGGCCGGCTGATCACATTGGCGGGCGGCCCGGCGGCGGAGGTTCCTCCTCGCCCGACTCGGGCGTGAGCAGGTGAGCGCTGTGGGTGACGTGTTCGGCGCCCATCATGTGCAAGGGGGCGCGCTCGACGGGCATGTCGAGCAGGCCGGGCGGCGCGGTTTCCGACCGCCGCGAGAAGAAGGGGCGAAAGTGCGACCACGAGGCGAACATCACCAGCGCGCCGATCACCATGCCGATCCCGCCCAGCCAGATCGGCAGCGTCAGGTGCAGGTACTCTTTGCCTTCGGCGTTTTCCTTGTGCCCGTAGTAGACGATCGCGTAGACGCCGATGCCGTACATCATCACGCCGCCGAGCACCGGTGCAAGCCCGACGAGGAAGAACTTGCGCACGCTCGAGAACAGCTCTCGCCGGTAGTACCAGGCACAGGCGAAGCCGGTCGAGCCGTAGTACAGGCACACCGGGATCCCGAGCGCGACCACGGACAGTTCGAGCACGGCCGACGAGATCAGGATCAATGGCACGGCCACGAGGACCGATATCACGCCGAAGCCCCACGTCGAGACCGTCGGCGTCAGGAAGCGTGGATGGATTTTGCCGATCGCCTGCGGGATCGCTCCCCACTTGGCCATCGAGAGCGTCGTGCGCGCGGTGGGGAGGATCGTCGTCTGCGTCGAGGCCGATGCCGAGGTCAGGACCGCGACGATCAGGAACTTCACCCCGACCGCGCCGAGAACGCCTTTGCCGAGTGCGTGCAGGATGTCGCTCGCGTTTTCTTCGTTGGCCAGGAACGCGGTCCCGTGATAAGCCTGAGCGCCGGCTGAGACGAGCAGGTAGATCGCGACGAGCAGCAACGTCGAGACGACCGCCGCCCTCCCGGGCCCCTCGTTGGCGTCCTCGGACTCCTCGTTGACCGCGACCCCGGAGTCCCAGCCCCAGTAGATGAAGATGCCGAGCAGCATCGCCACGAGCAGATCGTGGAACTTCAAGTCGAATGGGTTGAACCAGCTTGCCTGCGGCTGGATCGAGTGTGCGGCAGCGCCGGAGGTGTATACGTCGATGAGTGCCACGACCGCGAAGACGACGAGCATCACGAACTCATACGTGAGCAGCAGCTGCTGTATGCGTGCGGAGAGCTCGATCCCGCGGTGGCAGATCCACGTCATCAGCCAGATCCACAGCACGCAGCCGACGAGCGCAGCGCCCGTGTGCACTTCCGCCCAGTGCCAGCCGAAGAGCTCGTAGGTGTAGGTCGCCGCGATATACCCGAGCGATGCCATCACGAGCACGTCCGCGAGGAAGATCGCCCAGCCGTTGAGCCAGCCGAAGCTCGGACCGAAGGCGCGCGTCACCCACGCGAATGTCGTGCCGGAGTCGGGGTCGGCCTTGTTCAGGTAGCGGTAGGCGAGCGAGATCAGCAGCATCGGGATGAACGAGGCGAGCAGCACGGCGGGGGCGCGCGTCGTGATGCCCGGGTCGGCGACGATGAAGCCGAGCGTCGCCGCCAGCGAGTAGGCGGGCGCCGTCGAGGCCACGCTGATGACGATGTTCGAGAGGTAGCCGATCGCGTTGCTCTTCAGGCCCTTGCTCTCGACTTGCCCCGAGGCGGGCGCTCCGGCTAGGGTGGCACCTTCGCTGGCCATCAACGGCTCCTCTCGTGGGATGCGGCGGACAGGCTCTTGTGGGGAAAGTTACGGTCCCGGGCGGCGGACGCGCAATGGGCGCGATCCCCAAAACGCACGGCTTGAATTGGACAAGTTGTACAATGGCTACATAACTTGTTGACCAGGCGGCTCATTGAGTCGCATATTGGGAGTGGCTAGCGTTGTCCTCAGTGTCTAGTCAGCGATCGAGAGGGCGGTCTTCGATGTCCGGTGATCTCCAAGAGCAGGCCAAGCGGCACCTGTGGATGCACTTCACGCGTATGGGCTCGTACGCGGAGCCCGACCACGAGATCCCGGTGATCGTCCGCGGCGAGGGCTGCTACGTGTACGACGAGCACGGCAAGCGCTATCTGGACGGCCTGTCGGCGCTGTACTGCGTGAACGTCGGCCACGGCCGCGCGGAGCTGGCGGACGCGGCGGCGGCGCAGGCGAAGGAGCTGGCGTTCTACACGAACTGGAGCTACGCGCATCCACGGGCGATCGAACTGGCGACGCGCATCGCCGAGCTGGCGCCGGGTGACCTGAACCGGGTGTTCTTCACCTCGGGCGGCTCGGAGGCGGTCGAGTCGGCGTGGAAGCTCGCGAAGGCCTACCACGCCGCGAAGGGCGAACCGCGGCGCCACAAGCTCGTGTCCCGCAACCTGGCCTACCACGGCACGTCGATGGGGGCGCTTACGGCGACGGGCCTGACGCCGCTGCGCACGCCGTTCGAACCGCTGACGCCAGGCGGTGTGCACGTCGCGAACACGAACTCATACCGCTGGCAGGAAGACCGCGATCCGCTGTGGGCTGCGAACGCGATCGAGGAGGCGATCGAATTCGAGGGTCCGGAGACGGTCGCGGCGGTGATCCTCGAGCCGGTGCAGAACGGCGGCGGCTGCTTCGTACCGCAGGAGGGCTACTTCCAGCGCGTGCGCGAGATCTGCGACCGCCACGGGGTGCTGCTGATCTCCGACGAGGTGATCTGCTCGTGGGGCCGGCTGGGGTACTGGTTCGGGTGCGAACGCTACGACTACATGCCGGACATGATCACCACGGCGAAGGGCATCAGCTCGGCGTACGTGCCGCTGGGGGCCGTGATCGCAGCCGATCACGTCGCCGAGCCGTTCCTGCACGGCACGGCGATCTTCAACCACGGCTTCACCTTCGGAGGGCACCCGGTGGCGTGCGCGGTGGCGATGGCGAACATCGACGTGCTGGAGCGTGAGGATCTGTGCGCGCACGTGCTCGAGAACGAGGGGCCATTCCGCGAGATGCTCGACAGCCTGCGCGATCTGCCGATCGTGGGCGACGTCCGCGGCGCGGGCTACTTCCAGGCGATCGAGCTGGTCAAGGACAAAGACACGAAGGAGACGTTCAACCACGAGGAGTCCGAGCAGCTGCTGCGCGGCTTCCTGTCGGGCGAGCTGTACCGCCGCGGGCTGATCTGCCGCACGGACGACCGCGGCGATCCGATCGTGCAGCTGTCCCCGCCGCTGATCGCCGGACGTGAGCAGTTCGAGGAGATCGAGGCGATCCTGCGCACGGTGCTGGGCGAGGCCTCGGAGCGGATGGAGCAATGGAGCTCACTGTCGAGAGCCTGATCGGCGAGCTCGGGCTGGAGCTGGTATCCGGGCAGGAGTCGGGGCAGACGCACGTGCGCTGGGTGCACAGCACCGAGCTGCGCGACCCGACGCCGTGGCTGAAAGGGGGGGAGCTGCTGCTCACGACGGGCATCCAGCTGGACGGCCCGAAGTCCCAGCGCGAGCTGGTCGACCGGCTGGCCGACCACAACATCGCGGGCATGGGCTTCGGCACGGGCTTCGCCCACAAGCGCCTGCCGGCGGCGCTGGTGACGGCGGCGCGCAGGCGCGGGTTCCCGCTGTTCGAGGTTCCGTACGAGCTGCCGTTCATCGCGATCACCGAGCGCGCGTTCGCGCAGCTGCTGGACGAGCGCTACGAGATGCTCCAGCGCAACATGGTGGGGGACGTGCTGGCGGAGGTGCTCACAGGGCATCTGTACCCGGAGGACCTGCAGGCGCGCCTGCGCCCGTTCGGGATCGGCGCGCAGGTGGCGGTGCTGGCGTTCCGCTCGCCCGATCCGAGCGCGGCGGCGGCGCTGGTGGAGAGGGTGCTCGAGCGCGAGCGGGTCCCGAGCCTGGTGGCGATCCGCTCGGGGCTGGTGTGCGCTGTGATCGACCCGGACGGCGCGAGCGGGTCGACGCCGCTACAGCCGCTGGAGCTCGCGCGTACGATCCGCGGCGAGCTGTCGGCCCGCTTCGGCGAGGTGCGGGCGGCCGCCTCGCGGCCGGCAGCGACGCACTCGCTGCGCATGGCCTTCCACGAGGCGCGCTGCGCGCTGGAGGCTGTGCGCCTGAGCAACGGCAGCGCTCCGGAGGTCGCCTCGTACGCTGATCTGGGCGCGTTCCAGCTGCTGCTGTCGCTGCAGGACGACGACGCGCTGAGCTCGTACTGCCGCAGCGTGCTCGATCCGATCGAGCAGGGCGAGGGTCAGTACGGCGACGAGCTGGTGCGCTCGCTGGACGTGTTCATCGAGCACAACGGACACTGGGAGAAGGCGGCCAACGCGCTTTTCTGCCACCGGCACACGCTGCGCTACCGCATCCGCCGCATCGAGCAGCTGACCGGACGCGACTTCTCCAACGTGCGCGATCGGATCGAGTTCTGGTTGGCGCTGCGCGGAAGGGAGCTTGCGCGATGAGAATCGGGGTTCCGAGCGAGATCAAGGCGGACGAGTATCGCGTGGCGATAACCCCGGCGGGCGTGCGCGAGCTGACGGCTCGCGGCCACGAGGTGCTGGTGCAGGCGGGCGCGGGCGAGGGCAGCGCGATGAGCGACGAGCAGTTCAGCGCGCAGGGCGCGCGGATCGTGGCGGACGCGGACGCGGTGTTCGCGCAGGCGGAGCTGGTGCTGAAGGTCAAGGAGCCCCAGCGGGTGGAGGTGGCGCGCCTGCGCGAGGGGCAGACCCTGTTCACCTACCTGCACCTGGCGGCCGAGCCGGAACTGGCGCGCGGGCTGATGGCGTCGGGGGCGAGGTGCATCGCGTATGAGACGGTCGAGGACGCCGACGGGCGCCTGCCGCTGCTGGCGCCGATGAGCGAGGTGGCGGGCAAGATCGCCACGCAGGCGGGCGCGTTCATGCTGGAGAAGCCGCTCGGTGGGCGGGGCATCCTGCTGGGCGGGGTCCCGGGCGTGGCGGCGGCTACGGTGCTGGTGATCGGCGGCGGCGTGGTGGGCATGAACGCGGCGTTCATCGCGATCGGCATGCAGGCGGACGTGTTCGTGTTCGACCGTTCGATCGACCGCCTGCGCGAGCTCGAAGTGGCGTTCGCCGGGCGCGCGTCGACGGTGTACTCCTCGACTCTGGCGATCGAGGAGATGCTCCCGGTGGCGGACCTGGTGATCGGCGCGGTGCTCGTGCACGGCGGCCGCGCGCCCCACGTGGTCAGCCGCGAGCAACTGAAGCTGATGAAGCGCAACGCGGTGCTGGTGGACGTGTCGATCGACCAGGGCGGCTGCTTCGAGACCTCGCGGCCGACCACCCACTCCGACCCCACGTACGAGGTCGACGGCATCACCCACTACTGCGTCACGAACATGCCCGGCGCGGTCCCGATCACGTCCACGTACGCGCTCACAAACGCGACGCTGCCGTACGTGATCGAGCTCGCCGAGCGCGGCGTGGAGGACGCGCTGGAGGCCAACCCGGGCCTGCGCGCGGGGCTGAACGTGGACAACGGCCAGATCACCTACCCGGCCGTCGCCGCGGCGCTCGGGCTGGCGGCGTCCACCGCGCCCTGACGCGGTTCGCTGCTGTCAGCGCTCCGGCAGAAGGCGATCGATCGACCAGCGCGCGTGCGCCAGCAGCCGCTCGGGTCCGAAGCGGCTCGCATCGGTCAGGAGCAGGCGCGCGTACTCGTCGGCGACGGCGGAGAGGATCCTCGCCGTCAGCTCCGGGTCCGGCGCATCGCCGCCTGACATTGCCAGCGGGCGCACCGCGCGCGTGAGCTTGTTCAAGATGGCGGTGCGGCCGCTGAGGATGCTCTTGCGAAGCAGCTCGGGTGCGCCCTCCGGCGGCATGAGCACCAGTCGCCAGGTGTCCGGATGGCGCTCGACGGCATCGAGGTATGTGCGCAGGCTCTCGAGCAGCAGCTCGGACGGATCGCCCTCGCTCAGATCTCCGAGCTCGGTCTCTGAAACCTGCTCGAGCGCTCGCGCCGTCTCGCGCTCGACGAGTGCCTCCAGCAGCCCCGACAGGTCACCGAAGTGCTCGTAGACGATCGGGCGCGAGATACCCGCTCGCCTGGCCACCGATTGGATCGACACCGCCTGGAAGCCCTGCTCGGCGACGATCTCGGCGGTCACGTCGAGCAGCTGTTCGCGGCGGGCGGGCGCTGTCATGCGCGTTGGGCTTGTGCTTGGGCTGAGCTGCTGTGGCATCACAGGTATGTTACGCTAGTGTAGGTTACGTCAGTGTAGGTTACGTCGATGCCAGGGGACTGGAGCAGCGTGGAGCTAACACCGCGGCAGCGGAAGATCATCATCGTGGGCGCCGGGTTCTCGGGCATCGGCATGGCCATCCGCTTGAAGCAGAGCGGAATCGACGACTTCATCGTGCTCGAGCGCGCCCCCGGCGTGGGCGGAGCGTGGCACTTCAACACGTATCCCGGCTGCAGGTGTGACGTTCCGTCGCACCTGTACTCGTTCTCGTTCGCGCCGAACCCCGGCTGGTCGAACACGTACTCCGCTCAGCCCGAGATTCGCGACTACCTGCGCCGGTGCGCCGACGAGTTCCAGATACGCCCTCACATCCTCACGAACGTCGAGGTCGAAGGAGCGGCCTGGAGTCGGGACGATCGGCTGTGGAAGCTGGACACGACGGCGGGAACGTTCACGGCGAGCGTGCTGATAAGCGCCATGGGACCGCTGACCGAGCCGAAGCTTCCGGACGTCCCGGGCATCGATAGCTTCGAGGGCAAGACGATGCACTCGGCGCAGTGGGATCACGACTACGAGCTGAGCGGCAAGCGCGTTGCGTCGATCGGCACGGGCGCGTCGGCGATCCAGTACGTGCCCTCGATCCAGGGGAGGGTGGAGAAGCTGTACGTGTTCCAGAGGACGGCGCCGTGGATCATGCCGCACGGCAGCCGGCGGATCAGCGATCCCGAGCGCTCGCTGTTCCGACGCATACCAGCCGTCCAGAGGCTCGTGCGCTCGGCCGTGTATCTCAGCAGGGAGCTGCTGGTGCTCGGCTTCGTAAAGCATCCGCGCCTGATGGGCGCGCTCGAACGCCTCTCGCGCTCGCACATGCGCAAGCAGGTCTCCGATCCGCGACTGCTCGAGCAGCTCGCCCCGAACTACTCCCTCGGCTGCAAGCGCATCCTGCCCTCGAACGACTGGTATCCGGCGCTGCAGCAGCCGAACGTCGAGCTCGTGACGGGTGGTCTGCGGGAGATCCGCCGGAGCTCCGTGGTCGACGGCAGCGGACGCGAGTACGAGGTCGAAGCGATCATCTTCGGCACCGGCTTTCACGTGGCCGACCCGCCGGTCGCCGACCAGGTGCGTGGCGGCGACGGCAGGCTCATGCGCGAGGTGTGGGAGGGCACGCCGCGCGCCTACCTGGGGACCTCCGTTCCGGACTTCCCCAACCTGTTCCTGCTGCTGGGTCCGAACACCGGACTGGGCCACAGCTCGATGGTGTACATGATCGAGACCCAGATCGAGCATGTGCTGCATGCGATCCAGGCGATGCACAGGCGGCGAGCGAGCACGATCGAAGTTCGCCCGAGCGTGTACGAGGAGTTCAACCGGGAGGTGGACGCGCGCATGAAGGGCACGGTCTGGGAGGCCGGATGCACGAGCTTCTACCTGGACGACACCGGGCGCAACGGGGTGCTGTGGCCGGACTGGACATGGCGCTTTCGCCAGCTCGCCACCCGCTTCGACGAGCAGGCGTACGAGCTCAGATCGACGGAGACGACCGCGGCGGCGCCATGACCCGCAAGCGGATCGACGGCGGCGCGATGGCCGGCACCCGATCGACGGCGGCGCGATGACCGGCACGCGGATCGACGATCGCGCGATGACAGGCAAGCGGATCGTCATCACGGGCGCGGCGAGCGGCATCGGCGAAGCCACGATGGCCGAGCTGGAGCGCCGGGGAGCCCGGGTGATGGGACTGGATCTCGTCGCCGAGCGAGAGGAGCTGATCGAGTGCGACGTGCGTGACCAGGAATCGGTCGATCGCGCGGTCGCGGAGGCGATCGCGCGTCTCGGCGGTGGCGTGGACGTGCTCATCAACTGCGCGGGTCTGGCGACGCCGCAGAGCGCCGGCCTGCCGCCCGACGCCAGGGCGCTGGCGGTCATCGACGTCAACCTGCTCGGCCCCTGGCGGGTCACGAGCGCCGCCCTGCGCGCGCTCCGGGAGGCGCGCGGGCGTGTGGTCAACGTGGCGTCCGGCATGGCGTTCGTGGCGCAGCCGTTCGCGGCCGCCTACGCGATGAGCAAGCACGGCGTGGTCGCCTACTCCCAGGCGCTGCGCCTCGAGCACGGCGACGCGATATCGGTCACCACCGTGTACCCGGGCTACATCCGCACGCCGATCCACAGGGACTCGATCGAGTTCGGCCTGACGCTAGAAGGCAGCTCCCCCGAGGAGCGCATCGAGGATGCCGTCGGCGCGCTCGTGCGAGCGGTGTTCGACGATCCGCCGCCGCGCGACATCATCACCACGCGCACCGGCAAGCTGACCGTCGCGCTGACGCGCTATCTGCCAGGCCGGCTGGTCGATCGCCTGGTGCTCAGAGCGGCGCGCAAAGGCCTCAAGCGCCAGAGCCTCGACGGCGTGTCGGGCCCGCTCGCCGACTTCGCAGCCCGGATGGCCGGCCCCGGAAGGTAGTCGGCGACGGCCGCGCGGGCCTCGTCGCTTGCGTCACACCGCCCTGCGCGCTCCGGGAGGCGCGCGGGCGTCGCCGCCGGCCGCGTCACACCGCGTTGAGCGGCATCCCGCCGTGGCAGGGGGTCGCTGAGCGGCGGCTGGCGCTCACTGGCACGTCGGCTGTTCGCCGATCGACGGGCAGCGGCAGCTGCTCCCCCAGAGCGAGCACCGGCACGCCGCAGCGCTGCTTCTTGGAGCTGTACATCGCCGTATCGGCCTGTTCGATGAGCTCTTCCGCGCTCACCGGTGAGTCTCCGACGCACGCGACCCCGACGCTCGCGCACAGCTCGACGCTTCCGCCGGAGAGCTCGCACGTTCCGCGCAGAGCCTGGCTGATCCGCTCCGCCGCGTCCATCGCCACCGCACGGCCACGCACACCGCGCAGGAGGATCAGGAACTCATCTCCACCGAGGCGACCGAGCTCGTCGCTCGAGCGCATGGCCGCTTTCAGTCGTTCGGCGACCTGGACGAGCACCGCGTCGCCCGCGGGGTGGCCGAACGTGTCGTTGACCGACTTGAAGCGATCGAGATCGACGTAGATGACGCCCGTGTCGGCCGACGCTTCCAGCTCGCTGGCCAGCGCGGCGATGATCGAGGAGCGGTTGTGCGCCCCCGTGAGCGCGTCGAAGGTGGCCCGCTGCTCGAGCTCTCGCCGGGCGCGAGCGCTGTCGGTGACGTCCTGCGCGGAGGCGATCACGCCGGTCACGACGCCGCTGTCCCTCAGCAGGGGGCGGACTTTCATCAGGATCTGGCGTCGCTCGCCGAACGCCAGCGCCGCCTCGACCTCGACGTCCTCGCTGACGCCCTCCTTCAGCGCCCGCTCGACAACCGCGTCGAAGGCCTCCCTTGCCTCGTCCGTGAGGATCTGGGTGAGCGCCACAGGCGCGAGCGTCTCGGGCTCCTGTGGAAGGTGCGGCTCGTCGTCCGCGTCGGCGCTGGTGTCGGCCACGGAGTCGGCGCTGGCGTTGGCGTCGGCGCTGGTGTCGGTCGCCTGCGCGGACACGTGCAGGACGTCCAGCAGGCGGGCATTGTGGTAGACGACGTTGCGCTCGCTGTCGAGCTGCAGCAGCCCGTCGGGCATCTCCTCGATCAAACGGCGCAGCAGTTCCTCGCGGTCCTGCAACGCCTCCTGAGCCGCCATCTCGGCGGACACGTCGATGCACTCCGCCAGCACGTAGCCGTGGTCGGGGTCGCTGAGATAGTTGTGATAGCTCGTGTCCACCCACAGCCACCCGCCGTCGTTACGTCTCATGCGCACGCGGGCCATCTGGACCCTGCCCGTTGCGATCATCGCGATCCAGCTTTCGATCAGGCGAGCCTGGTCCTCCGGGTGCACCCGCTCGAAGGTCGGCTGTCCGATCACATCCTCTTCGCTGTAGCCGAACATCTGCAGGTAGGCCGGATCGCAGTCGATCACGTTCCCCTCTTCGTCCTGCTTGCGCGTGCCGAAGCGAGGCGTCGTGGAGGCCGGCTCCTGCGCCGTCGTCTTGGCGGTCTCCGGGGTCTGCTCGCTGGTGGGCCACACCACGCTGAGCACCACGCCGTGCGTGTTGCGAAGATCCAGCATGCGCACGACCCACCACTGGGTCGGGTTGCTGCGCATACGCGCCCTCGCTTCGGCGACCCCCTCCCGCTTGAGCTCCATCCACGCGTTGACGATCGTCATGCGATCCTCCGCCACGCACAGGTCGCCGCCGGTCCGCCAGTCCGTGGCGAGCACCGGGAAGCTCTCGAGCCCGAGGGACTTCGGCACGGGCACGACCAGTCCATCTGGCGCCTGCGCAAAGATCATCGCGTCCGCGTGATCGCGCAGCAGCACCTCCGCTGCGCGGCGGGCGGCTTTGGCACGCCGCTCCTGCTCGGTGGAGGTCGGGTCCTGCTTGGGGATTGGCTCGGTCAGGGTTCGCATGGTGTGTCTGACGAATCCCGATCGGCCGCGGCGAGCACCGCTGTGAGGAAGATCCGACCGTTTCGACGGATGGGCAGCCGGCCCGGGCCGGCTGCAAGCGCGATGGCGCTCGGCGGCGTCATGGCTGCCGTCACGGTGCTCTCCGTACACTGAGGAGCGATGTCGAGCACGACGGAGACCCTGAGCAACTTCATCGACGGCCAGCCAGTCGCGAGCAGTGGCGAGAGCGAACCCGTGCTCAACCCCGCCACGGGCGAGGAGCTCGCGCGGGCGCCGATCTCAAGCGCGGAGGATGTCGACCGCGCGGTGCAGGCTGCCCGCCGCGCGTTCGACGGCTGGTCGGGCGCGACGCCGGCGCAGCGGGCGCAGGCGCTGCTGGCGCTGGCCGACCTGGTCGAGGAGCACGGCGCGGAGATCGCCCGCCTGGAGGCGCTGAACGCGGGCAAGCCGATCGAAGCGGTCACCAACGACGAGATCCCGGTGATGGCCGACAACCTCCGCTTCTTCGCGGGCGCGGCGCGCTGCCTGGAGGGACGGGCTGCCGGCGAGTACATGGAGGGCTACACGTCGTTCACGCGCCGCGAGGCGGTGGGCGTGATCGGGCAGGTGACACCGTGGAACTACCCGCTGATGATGGCCATCTGGAAATTCGGGCCGGCGCTGGCGGCGGGCAACACGGTCGTGCTGAAGCCCGCCGAGACGACGCCGATCACGACCGTCAGGCTGGCCGAACTGGCCGCCGAGATCCTTCCCAAGGGCGTGCTCAACATCGTCACCGGGCCCGGCCGCCCCACCGGCGAGGCGCTGATCAGCCATCCCGACGTCGACATGGTCGCGCTCACCGGGTCGGTGGACACGGGCAAGCACTTCGCGCGCACCGCCGCAGACACGCTCAAGCGGGTGCACCTCGAGCTCGGCGGCAAGGCGCCGGTGGTGGTGTTCGACGACGTCAGCCTGGAGAGCGCGCTGGAGACGATCGCCGGCACCGGTTACTACAACGCGGGGCAGGACTGCACGGCGGCGACACGCGTGCTCGCCTCCAGCGGCATCTACGACGAGGTCGTCAGCGGCCTCGCCGGGCAGGCGCAGGGCCTTGTGATCGGCGACACGCTGGCGCCGGAGACGACGCTCGGGCCGGTCAACTCAGCGCGCCAGCGCGAGCGGGTCAGCGGCTTCCTGGAGCGCCGCCCGGACCACGCGGAGATCGTGACCGGCGGCGGCCAGCCCGATCGTCCCGGCTTCTTCGTGGAGCCGACCGTCGTCGCCGGCCTGCGCCAGGACGACGAGATGATCCAGCGCGAGATCTTCGGCCCGGTGATAACCGTGCAGCAGTTCAGCGACGAGGAGCAGGCGATCGCGTGGGCGAACGCCACCCGCTACGGACTGGCCTCGTCGGTGTGGACGCGCGACGTCGGTCGCGCGCTGCGGGTGTCAAAGGCGCTGCGCTTCGGCTGCGTGTGGATCAACGACCACATCCCGCTCGTGTCCGAGATGCCGCACGGAGGCTTCAAGGAGTCCGGCTACGGCAAGGACCTGAGCATGTACGGGGTCGAGGACTACACGGTCGTCAAGCACGTGATGGCGAACATCCAGTAGGTCGATCTATTCGTAGTGGAACTCGGCAGCGGGGCTCTTCTTGCTGTGCTCGGGCTCGTTGCTGCTGACGGACACGAGCACGCTGGCCGCCAGTCCGGCCTTCTTGCCTGGCGGGGTGACGGCCGTACACGTCGTGATCGAGGTGCAGTCGACTGCCGTGGCGGGTATCTTGTTGATCGTGAAGTGGGTCTCGGTTTCGCCGAGACCAAACCCGGTCCCAGTGAACGTCACACTGGTTCCACCGGCCAACGGTCCCGAGCCGGGTGTGACGTTGGTGATCGTGGGTTCCATGTATTTGTAGTAGTCGCGGACCGAGCAGCGTGCTGGGTCGCCGCGCCTAACGCAGTACACCGGTTCGCTTGGGCCGAACGTCGTTTCCAAGCTGATGGCCACCTTTTCCACCGTCATTGGGGGGGCGACGGCGGTGATCGAACCGCCAGACTTCAGCGTGCCGAGAGAGTTGACCGTAAAGCTGGTCGCGGGCGCGTCACCGAACTTGACCCCCGTGACCCCGTAGAACTCGCTCCCGCTGATGCCCACGACCGTACCGCCGGCGGCAGGACCCCTGCCAGGAGAAACCGCCGAGATCTGGGCCGGCTCGCTCCGATAGCTGTACTCGTCCGCTGGAGTGATCGGAGTGATGCCTTCAGGCGTGGTCACCCGCACATCCACCGTCGGCGCCGCGCCCGGCGGGGTGGTCACGCGGATCGCTTCCGGCGAAACCACCACGAACGCCGCGCTCGACCCG
The DNA here is from genome assembly GCA_963805745.1 of uncultured Solirubrobacteraceae bacterium. GTDB lineage: Bacteria > Actinomycetota > Thermoleophilia > Solirubrobacterales > Solirubrobacteraceae > Palsa-744. The sequence goes on along the minus strand of CAWDVD010000002.1, from coordinate 556,618 downwards.
CCGAAGCTGACTTCCGTAGCGCCTTCCAAGTGAGCGCCGAAGACTTTGACTTCTCTGCCGCCCTGCACCGCGCCTTCGTTGGGCGCCACTTCCAGAATCAACGGTCCAGGCGGCACATAGAAGAAGCGGTCCGCCGCGGTGATCGGGCTGGTGCCTTCCGGCGTCGTCACGGTCACATCCACCGTTCCTTCCATTCCAGGTGGGGCTTGCGCACTGATTTTGTTCGCCGAGCCCACGCTGAAGCTGGCAGGCGTAGAGCCGAAGTCGACTTCGGTGGCGCCGGTGAAATTGCTCCCCGTCAGGATCACCGCGGTGCCGCCGGTGACGGGACCCGTGTCCGGCGCCACTTTTGTGATCGCCGGCGCTTCGGGCGATTCCACCGCTGGCGAAGCCAGCCCGTAGGCGAACCTCGACGACGCGGCGGATGCCGATGGCGCGAGCGCAAGACTCGCAAGCAGACCCACGACGGCGATAGCCGTGGCAGAGATCCGACGACCCTCCCGCTCTCTCACCGGGACACGTGCTCGGAAGTCCATCTCATTCCCCTCGCTGTATGCAGGCGTGCTCAACCCCTGCTCCTGCTCCTCGACCCGACACCGTGCTCGCCCGCCCGGTCTGGGGAGAAAATCGGCTGGCACTCGCTCACGCGAGCGGCGATGCCGTGGCCGAGTCTACACCTCGGAGCAGGTCGACAACTTAGAACTCACACGATTCTTATGCGACCAGCCCCCTCAGGGCAGTTCAGGGACCCGACACGAGCGTCGTCGAGGATTTGGAGCTCGTTTTGGCGACGGCGATGCCAGGCGCCGCCGTCGCCGTCACCGCCATCAACGACGGGGCGCGATCGCAAAGGCTGCTACGGTCGTCCCACGGGCGGCGAAGTCGTCCGTGAGGTTCTTTGTCTTTGTTGGCGCTCCAGAAGCGCGGATGGGGTCAGTCGAATCTCCATCTGCAGCGGCGGCCACAGGGTCGCCAGAAGGAGCATCAACACATGAAGCATGAAACGTTCGCCGACCTCGGCGTATCCGAGGTCGTCGTAGATGAGCTCGCCAAGCGCGGGGTCGCCACGCCGTTTGCCGTCCAGCGGATGGTCATCCCGGACGTGCTCGCCGGCCATGACGTGCTGGCGCAGTCGCCGACCGGCTCGGGCAAGACGCTTGCGTTCGGGGTGCCGATGGTGGAGCGCCTGAAGGACTCCGACCCGCGGCCGTCGGCGCTGGTCCTCGCGCCCACTCGCGAGCTTGCGATCCAGATCGTCGACGACATGCGCCCGATCGCCCACGCCCGCGCGCTGTCGATCGCGGCCGTGTACGGGGGCGCGGGCATCGTCAAGCAGGCGCGGCTGGCTGCGCGCGCCCACATCCTCGTCGCCACGCCCGGGCGGCTGCTGGACCTGATCGAGCGCAGGGACGTGGCCCTGAGTCGCGTGCGGCTGCTCGTCCTCGACGAGGCCGACAGGATGCTCGACATGGGCTTCCGGCCGGTGGTCGACAGGATCGTGAAGATGACCGCGGCCGAGCGCCAGACGCTGCTGTTCTCCGCCACGCTCGAGGGCGAGGTCGGACGGATCGCCAAGGCGTACACGTCGAACCCGCGCCGCCACGTGCACGCGCACCCGGTCGAGCGCTCCCGCGACGTCGAGCACCGCTTCGTCACGGTCACGCATGACGGCAAGGTCGCGCGCCTGGTGTCCGAGCTGGGCACCGCCGAGCGCGGCCTGACGCTCGTGTTCGTGCGCACCAAGCGCGGCGCCGACCGGCTCGTCAAGCGCCTGGCGTCGAGCAGCGTGCGCGCGGTGGCGATGCACGGCGACAAGTCTCAGGGCCAGCGCGAGCGAGCGCTCGCCAACTTCGAGGCGGGGGTCGTCGACACGCTGGTGGCCACGGACGTCGCCGCTCGGGGGATCGACGTGGCGGGAATCACGCACGTGATCAACTACGACATCCCCGCCACGCGCGACGATTACGTGCACCGCATCGGGCGCACCGCCCGCGCCGGAGCGAGCGGCGTCGGCGTGACGCTAGTCGCGCACGATCAGGCTCGCGAGCTCGCCGGGATGGTCGGCGACCTCGGCCTGGATCGCGAGCTCCAGCTGGCAGGGATCGCCACCGGCTCCTCGCAGCGAAGCGCGTCGTCAGCTGGCGGGGAGCGTTCGCGCGGCGGAGGTCGCCGTTCGAATTCGGCCAACGGCGGGGCGCAGCGCTCGGGAGGCTCCACGCGCAACGGCGGGGCGCAGCGCTCGGGAGGCTCCGCACGCAACGGCGCCCGACGCCGCGGGCGCGGCTCCGGGCGCGCGAGGTAGCTGTCGCGAGCAGTCGTTTCGGCCGCGCGGTCAGCTAACGTCGCGCACATGAACACGCCGCACCGGGGCGATCCCGAGTCGGACGTCGGCGCCAACGGCGACTCCGCGGAGGCCGGATCCGACGCGGATCTGCTGACCCACTACGACATCCTGCGCGTGCGCGCCCCGAACCCGGGACTGCTCACGCTGTCGGGCACCAACACCTGGGTGGTCGGGCGCAGGCCCGCGTGGATCGTCGATCCCGGCCCGCTGCTGGATGAGCACATCGCGCGCCTGTCCACCGCGGTCGACGCCCGCGGAGGGCTGGGCGGAGTGGTGCTCACCCACGATCACCACGACCACGCCGAAGCCGTCCAGGCGCTGCTGGAGCGCTACCCGGCGCCGCTGGCGGCGGGGCGCGGCGCGGTCGACATCCTGCTCAGCGAACACATGCGCTTCGGCCCGTTCGAGGCTGTCGCCACGCCGGGCCATTCCGCCGACCACTTCGCGCTGGTGGCGGACGGAGCCTGCTTCACCGGCGACGCCGTGCTCGGCGATGGCAGCGTGTTCATCAGTCCCTACCGCGGCGCGATGGCCGGCTATCTGCTGGCGCTCACGCGTCTGCGCCTGCGCGAAGACTTCAACGTGCTGTGCCCCGGCCACGGGCCGCCCGTGTGGGACGCCCACACGAAGCTCGAAGAGTACGTCGCCCATCGCATCGACCGCGAAAACAGCCTGATCATGGCGCTGGGCGAAGGACGGCGCACGATTCAGGAGCTGCTGGACGCGGTCTGGTCGGAGGTGCCCGAGCAGCTGCTCCCGCTTGCCACCGCCACGCTCGCCGCCCATCTCGACAAGCTCGAGGAAGAGCAGATCCTGCCTGCGGGGGTGGAGCGTCCGAGGTTCGAGCGGACCGAGTGGTGAGCGGACCCGCCGCCTCACGCGCGGGGAGGGCCGGCCAGCCGGTGGCCGACGCTTTCGGCTCGAGCGCCGCCTCCCTCGATTCTCCGTTCCCGCCGATCGCCGACTACGGTTTCCTGTCGGACTGCCACACCGGCGCGCTGGTCGCCTCGGACGGGTCGATCGAGTGGATGTGCCTGCCCCACTTCGACTCGCCGTCGGTGTTCGGCGCGATGCTCGACCGCGGCGCCGGCAGCTGGAGGGTCGGCCCCTACGGCGTCTACGTCCCGGCAGGCCGGCGCTACATCCCCGGCACGAACATCATCGAGACGACCTGGATGACCGCACAGGGCTGGCTGCGGGTGATCGACGCCCTGACGATCGGCCCGTGGCACGACAACAAGGAGGGCTCGAGCCACACCCGCCCGCCGACCGACTACGACGCCGACCATCTGCTGGTGCGCATCGTCGAGTGCATTCAGGGGCAGGTGCAGGTGGAGATCGTGTGCGAGCCGATGCTCGACTACGGCGCCACGCCGGCGCGGTGGAGCGTCGTGCAGAGCGGCGAGGACGGCGCGTGCCTGCTGGACGCCGTGCAGGAGCTCGACGCGGCGGTGCAGGAGCTCGACGCCGACGAGCCCGGCGGCGGGTCCGAGCCAGATGGCGAGCGCTCGCGCGGCGACGCTCCCGGCTTCAGGCTGTTCAGCGACATCCGCATCGGCATCGAGGGCAATCGCGCGCACGGCCGCCACACGATGAGCGAGGGAGAGAAGCGCTTCTGCGCGCTCTCCTGGACCGAGCAGCGGGGAGGGCCGAGCACGATCGAGCAGGCCGACGAGCACATGGAGCGCACGAGCCACTTCTGGCGCACGTGGCTGGCCGAAGGGACCTATCCCGACCATTCGTGGCGCTTTCACCTGCAGCGCTCGGCACTGGTGCTCAAGGGGCTGACGTTCATGCCGACCGGCGCGCTCGTGGCAGCGCCCACGACCTCGCTGCCGGAGACGCCCCACGGCGAGCGCAACTGGGACTATCGCTACTGCTGGATGCGCGACGCCACCTTCACGCTGTGGGGGCTGCACGCCCTGGGCCTGGACTGGGAGGCCGACGACTTCGTCGAGTATCTCGCCGACATGGAGCGCAACGAGGACGGCTCGCTGCAGATCATGTACGGGATCAGCGGCCAGAAGCAGCTCACCGAGTCGACGCTCGATCACCTCAAGGGCTACGAGGGCGCCCGCCCGGTGCGCATCGGCAACGGCGCGTACAACCAGCGCCAGAACGACGTCTACGGCGCGGTGCTCGACTCGGTGTACCTGCACTCCAAGAAGCGGGATCACATCCCCGAGCGGCTGTGGCCCGTCCTGACAGCCCAGGTGGAGTGCGCGGCTCGGGTGTGGAAGGAACCCGACCAGGGAATCTGGGAGGCGCGCGGCGAGCCCCGCCACTACGTCTCCTCCAAGCTCATGTGCTGGGTGGCGCTGGATCGCGGGGCGCGGCTGGCCGAACGGCGCGACGAGCAGCAGCATGCGCAGCAGTGGCAGGCGCTGGCCGATGAGATCCGCAATGACATCCTCGAGCACGGGGTCGACAAGCGCGGCGTGTTTCGCCAGCACTACGAAACCGATGCGCTCGACGCATCCAACCTGCTGGTGCCGCTCGTCCGCTTCCTTCCCGCCGAGGACGAACGCGTGCGCGCCACGGTCATGGCGACCCGCGACGAGCTCACCGACGGCGGCCTGGTGCTCCGCTACCGCACCGAGGAGACCGACGACGGCCTGCACGGCGAAGAGGGCACCTTCCTGATCTGCTCCTTCTGGCTGGTCTCAGCGCTGTCAGAGATAGGCATGCATCGCGACGCCGAGCATCTGTGCGAGCGGCTGCTCTCCTACGCATCCCCGCTCGGGCTCTACGGCGAGGAGCTCGAGGCCTCCTCCGGTCGGCATCTCGGCAACTACCCGCAGGCGTTCACCCATCTGGCGCTCATCAACGCCGTCACCCACATCATCGACGCCCAGCAGCAATCCTGACCCGGCGCGGCTCGTGGCCGTCCGATCAGTAGCCGGGCGCACGGCCCATATTTGTTGGGTCGCCGGCTCGCTGGGCCTCGTGTTTTCGGGGCCTGCGTGGCCTCCGGTGATCGCCGGGGCCGGCGCTACGCTGTAAGGCGTGTCAGCTCAGAGACCAATGGGATTCTACGGGGGACCACTTCCTGCTCCCGTGCTGGTCATGGACGGCGCGATCCGCATGCAGGCAATCCCGACGGGACCCAACGCCGCACTGCTCGTAGGGCAGCCGGAGCTCGTCAAGGTGGTCTCGGCCGACGTGGTGCTCAGCGCGGGGGCCACAATCAGGGTCAACGGCGGCAAGGTCGCAAGCGGCGCAGTTTCCCAGAGCATTGGCTTCGGACAGACGGTGAGCGGCCACAAGGTCGAATTCCCCGCCGAGCCGGCGGCGGTAAACGTTGAGGCCATTGCTGAAGCCGTGCTTCTGATCGCCGCTGCGAGCTACATCATCGAACACCTGCACTCGCCGGACGGGCTGATCGGCGGCTTCGTTTTCTGGCTGCTGTTGCGTCGCCAGCGGCCGTAAATGTTGACGCCGCGCGGCAGGCGTGGGACAATGCCCGGCAGCGCGAAGGCCCCGAGCCGTTTGTGTTCCACGACCTTCAGCACTACATGGGCCACGCGCAACTGGAGACGACGCAGATCTACATGCACTTCGCGCCCAAGCACGATGCAGCACGATGCAGCGCAGCGGCTCACGGAGGCGTTTGGGGTGGTTGCCAGCGACCCCTCAGCGCTGGCAACCGTTGCCGATCACGAGGGCTGACCTGCCTCGATCTGGCGCTGGGGCTCAAACACCAGCGCTCGCACGTACGCCGCCAACCGTTCGGCGTCCTCCTTCTCGAGCGTCCGGGGCAGGTACAAGTGGGCCACGCCCCCTGTGCGCAGCGGGAACGGGTAGTCGATTAGCGGCTGCGATGGTGTGCCTGCCGGTGCCTGTGGAGCCTCCGGCATCGAATCGGATCGAGGCGTGATCGCGGAGCCGTTGCTGTTGGCGGGCTCGCTTTGGCGGCGTCGTGGTGCGCGGCCTGGCGGCGGTTTGAAGTTTGCCGCGCCGTTGTCCAGGTACTGCCGGTAGAGCTCGATTGCGCGGTTGAAGCGATTCCGGTACGACCGCAGGCTGTCCGGCGCATACTTCTGTCCGGCGAGCGTTTCAAAGCGGCCCATAACGTCGTCGGTGTTGATCGTGCGCAGGTCGATGCTGGGGTCGTCCGGCTCGACCGTTGCCAGGATCTGTTTCGTCGCGGATCGCAGCGGCTCCACCGCCGCCGCCCGCATCAGGCCCTTGTTGACGAGCCAGGCGCAGAACTCGTCCAGCCCCTGCAACGTCCCGCTTCCAATCTGTCCTGTGTTTACTGCTGCCATATAGCTGCCCTCCGACTTAAAGATTAAGGAACGAGGACAAGAATATCACAGATGAGGACGACGGATGGACGGACGGACGCCAGAGAGTAACGCACAGGATGGGCTGGCTCTTGGTTGGCCCCCGGGGCCTACCGTCCCAGGCCCCCACGTATGCCCCCCGAACTACGCGTCCCGTAGCGGCCCCAAGTGGCCACAGGGGCCGTAAACGCCGGCCAGGGACTCAGGCGGCATGAGGCCAGCTATATCAGTAGCCCGGCTCGCCCGGCAGCAGGATGCGGGCGACCTCGCCCTCGAGCACCACGCGCGGCTGCACCGGCTGCACCTCGCGTCCGCGCGCGTGCGCCATCAGCGCCTCGACCGAGGAGAAGTCGCTCAGCTGCTCCAGGTGCTTGATCGTCGGGAAGACCAGCGCGATCTCGCCCGCCCGGTATGCGTCCAGGGCGGCGCGCGGTGTGAACCACCCGTGCTCGACGCACTCCTCGCCGTCGACCCGTGGCTCCTGACCGTCCGGCAGCGCCGCCAGGAAGAAGTGCGTGTCGAAGCGGATCTGCACCTGCGCGGGCGTTATCCAGCGCGAGAACTTCACCAGCGCGGCGGGATCGTCGAGCGCGATCGCCGCCTCCTCGCGCAGCTCGCGGACCGCCGCGACGCGATGCGCCTCGTCGCCGTCCCCCTCCTGCGCGTCGACCGCGCCGCCCGGGAACACCCATACGCCGCCCATGAAGCGCGCCTGCGGCGTGCGCCTGACCAGCAGCACCTCGAGCTCCTCGCCGCCTCCGCGGAGCAGGATCACCGTGGCCGCCTGACGGGCTGGCGTCGGTGGGCCGGGGTTGTACGCCTCACCCGGACCGGGACGCTCGTCACCCGGGCGCTCGTCGCCGGGGCGCTCGCTGTCCTCGGATGTGCGCACCGGCTGACCCTACCGGCCGGTAGTCTTTCGCGCATGAGCAACACCGACGTGACCCCGCCCCTTAGCAGCACGACCGCGACCCCGCGCGCATGAGCACGGCCACAGAGACACTCCAGCGCTGGATCTGCGAGTCGTGCGGCTACATCTACGACCCCGACGACGGCGATCCGGACGGGGGGATCCCCGCCGGTACGGCGTTCGAGGACATCCCCGACACCTGGTTCTGCCCTGTGTGCGGTGCGCGCAAGCGCGACTTCACTCCCTACGAAGAGTAGGGAGCCGTTGGACTGGGACCGACTGCTCGCGCTCGACGCCGAGCGCGTGTGGCACCCCTACGGCGCACTGCCGGCTGCGCTCGCGCCGCTGCCGGTCGTCTCGGCGCAGGGAGTGCGGCTGCGCCTGGCCGACGGCCGCGAGCTGATCGACGGGATGGCGTCGTGGTGGTGCGCGATCCACGGCTACCGCAACCCCGCGCTCGACCGCGCCGTGGAGGAGCAGCTGGGCAGGATGGCGCACGTGATGTTCGGCGGGCTCACGCACGAGCCGGCCGTGCGGCTGGCCGAGCGCCTGACCGAGCTGGCGCCGGAGGGCCTGGAGCGTGTGTTCCTCGCGGACTCGGGGTCCGTGTCGGTCGAGGTGGCGATCAAGATGTCCCTTCAGTACCAGCGCGCGCTCGGGCACGCGGGGCGCACGCGGCTGCTGACCGTCAGGGGCGGATACCACGGCGACACCGCCGGCGCGATGGCCGTGTGCGACCCGATCGGCGGGATGCACAGCCTGTTCGCCGGAGTGCTGCCCGAGCACGTCTTCGCCGAGCGTCCGCCCGACGGCTTTCGTGCGGGGCTGGACGAGCGCTGGGCGCGCGACGTCAGCGAGCTGGCGGCCGCGCACGCGCACGAGCTCGCCGCGGTGATCGTCGAGCCCGTCGTGCAGGGCGCCGGCGGCATGCGCTTTCATGCGCCCGAGTGCGTCGCGCTGCTGCGGCGCGTGTGCGACGAGCACGGCCTGCTGCTGGTGCTCGACGAGATCGCCACCGGCTTCGGGCGCACCGGCGCGCTGTTCGCGTGCGAGCACGCCCGCGTGGCACCCGATGTGATGTGCGTCGGCAAGGCGCTCACCGGCGGCTACATGACGCTTGCGGCGACCCTGTGCACGCGCGCGGTGGCCGACGCCGTCTCCCGCGGCGAGGGCGGCGGGCTGATGCACGGGCCGACCTTCATGGGCAACCCGCTCGCCTGCGCGGTCGCGCTCGCCTCGTTGCAGCTGCTCGAGCAGGGCGACTGGCGGGGGCGCGTGGGAGCGATCGAACAGGGGCTGCGCGCGGGGCTGGAGCCTGCGCGCGCGCTGCCTGGCGTCACCGACGTGCGCGTGCTCGGGGCGATCGGCGTGGTGCAGCTCGATCGCGACGTCGACGTCGCCGCTGCCAGCGCCGCCGCGCTCGGCCGCGGCGTGTGGCTGCGCCCGTTTCGCGACCTCATCTACGCGATGCCGCCGTACGTCATCGACGAGCAGGACCTCGCGACGGTCACCGCCGCGGTGGTCGACGCCGCGCGCGCAGCGGCCAGCCACTGACGCGCGCGGCGCTCGACCTCAGGCCTTGATCTCCATCGCTTCGCCTTTGGCCGCGGCTGTCAGTGCGAGCCCGAACGCGTCGCCGCCTTCGGGTTCCCAGCCTTTGCCGATGTTGAATTCCCAACGCCAAACGTCGTCCGGAAGCCCGCCTTCGAAGTTGCTGTATTCCTGGACGCCGTGAGACTGACGGAACGTGTACGTGGATTCCGCTGAGATCGCGTTGATATCGCCGGTGACTTCCCCGATGATCGGTCCCTTCGTCCTCACGTGCGTTTCCGCGCAGATGAATTCCGCCGCGTAGGTCGTGCTTTCCTGCTCGAGCAGCAGGCCGATCGTCGGAGCTTTCGTGCCTTTGCCCGCGATGTAGCCGAATTCGCCCTTGAGGGCGTTGGTGGTGATGTGGCCCGTCAGGTCGCCGGTGGTGGTGCATTTCGCTTCGCCCGTTTCGCAGCCGGTCGCTTTGAGGACCACGTCCTTTGCTTCTTTGGCGCCCGTGAATTCCCCACTGGCGGTCGTCGATTTGCATTCCATTTCGTCGGGCACTTCAGTCGACGCCAGGATGGCCGAACTGGCTTTCGCCGTGAACGTGGCTTTTTTGCCGAACCCTTTTTCGAGTTCGTATTCGCCACCCGATTCCACTTTGCTGGCTTCCGTACACAGCGCGCTCGTGTAGTGCCCCTGCCACACTTTGTTGACTTTCGCGGCATTGCCGCACACCATGTATTCGGGCAGCGCCGCAGAAGCGCTCGCCGAGGCCACGGAGGCTGTGGCGAACGCGGCCAGCAGGCAGAACCCGATGATCCTGATGCGTGTCATCTATTCCTCTCTTTTCGTCTTCTCCAGTGCCCGGCTGGCCTGCCTCCGCCTCACCCATGCGGGCCAGGGACCGACGCACGCGAAACACTACCCGAGTCGGCGGCTCGATGTCTGGGAACATGACTGGTTCGAGCAGGTCGACTCACGCCAGCGCGTCTCGAGGGCCGGCCCGCAGCGCCCGCAGGAGCCGTGCCCCGGCGTGCGCCAGGTCCGCCGCGGCCGGGCTCCGCACGCGATCCAGGGCCTCCACGCGCACCTCGCCGAGGCGCGCGATCGTCGAGCGGTTGGAGTCCTGGAGCACCGTCGGACGCTCGGGCCACGGCGTCAGCACGACCGCGCGCACGTCCAGCCCCGCCGCGCGTGCGACCCGCAGGGTGAGCAGCGTGTGGTTGATCGTGCCGAGACCCGGGCGGGCGGCGATCAGCACCGGCAGTGCGAGCGCGAGCGCGAGGTCGCACACGCTGAAGTCGTCCGCCAGCGGGGTCAGCAGCCCGCCGACCCCCTCGACCACGAGATTCGCGGCGTCTTCGTCCAGGCGGGCGCCGGCGAGCAGTCCCGCGGGCTCGATCCGCTCCCCGGCAAGCGCTGCCGCCAGGTGAGGCGAGACGGCGGGGCCGTAGCGCAGCGGCGCGACCTCATCGGGGTCCATGCCCGCCACCGCGCCCAGCAGCTCGTGGTCGGCTGGCCATTCGCCGCGCGCGGCGATCTCCGCCTGGTCCTCCAGACCGGTGATCGCCGGCTTGTACGCCCGCACCAGCTCGCCCTCGCCCGCCATCGCCGCCAGCAGCGCCGCGGACACGACCGTCTTGCCGACGCCCGTGTCCGTTGCCGTCACGAACAGCCCGCGCATGCCCTGCGCTTCGCCGTCGGACGCTAGGCCGCGCGAGCGCCCTGCATCTCGCGCTCGAGATCGAACGGAGCGCGAGCTTCCGCGAGCGCCGGGGCGGGGGAGGCGGGGGAGGACTGTGAATCGTGTCCGTCGCGCTCGACGTCGAACGGGGCGGGCCAGTTCGCTTCCTCCACGTGGGAGCGCTCGTGCGCGAACGCCGTCAACTCGGTGTACGCCAGCTGGTGCTCGTTCAGCGCCGTCTCCCGCTCGCTCTCCCGCTCGCCCAGCGCCGGCGTCAGCGACGCCGGCTCCAGCCCCAGCTTGCGCGCCACCGCGCCGAACACGCTCGCCGCCATCCGCAGCTCGGACGCCGTGTGCGAGGCCATCGCCGTCAGGCGCAGGCGGGAGGACCCGGCGGCGACCGTCGGAGGTCTGATCGCCTGGGCGAACACGCCCCGCTCGATCGCCTCCTGGCACATGCGCATCGCCGCGCGCTCGTCCCCCACGATCAGCGGGACGATCTGCATCTCCGCGTCTGCCACCGGAAAGCCCTCCGCGGCCAGCGCCTCGCGCAGGACACGCGCGTTGGAGCGCAGCCGCTGGACCCGGTGCGGGCGCGTCTGCAGCAGCTCCAGCGCCGCCAGCGCGCCCGCGACCGCCGGCGGCGACGGCGCCGTCGAGTAGATCAGCGAGCGGGCCGTGTTGATCAGGTAGCGGACGATCTCAGAGCTCGCGCACGCGTACGCGCCGTAGGAGCCGAGCGCCTTGCCCAGCGTTCCCACCACCACGTCGATCTGCCCCTCCAGGCCGGCCTGCGCGACGGCGCCGCGACCGCCCGGGCCGAGGTTGCCCGTCGCGTGCGCCTCGTCGACCACCACCCGCGCCCCGTGCGCGTCCGCGAGCTCCACGATGTCCGCCAGCGGCGCCACGTCGCCGTCCATCGAGAACACCGAGTCGGTCACGATCAGCCGCCGCTCGCCCGAGTGGCGGCGAAGGCTCCAGTCGAGGTGCTCCATGTCGCGGTGGCGGTACACGACCACCTCCGCGCGGGACATGCGGCAGCCGTCGACGATCGACGCGTGGTTGAGCTCGTCGGAGAACACCGCGTCCCCGCGACCGGCAAGCGCGCCGATCACGCCCAGGTTCGCCAGGTAGCCCGAGCCGAACAGCAGGCACGCCTCGGTGCCCTCGAAGCTCGCCAGGCGCTCCTCCAGGCGACCGTGGATGGTCATCGTCCCGGACACCAGCCGCGACGCGCCCGCGCCGACGCCCCAGCGCATCGCCGCGTCCGCCGCCGCCTCGCGCACGCGCGGATGGTCGGCCAGCCCGAGGTAGTTGTTCGAGCACAGCAGCAGCACCGGCCTGCCGTCGATCAGCACCGTCGGCCCCTGCGGTCCGCTCACCAGACGCAGGCGGCGAGAGAGACCCAGCCGCTCCAGTTCCTCCAGGCGCTGTTCGATCTCGCTCATGCCCTGCGCCCTTTCGCCTATCCGACGGGGGTCGGGTGGGAGGTCCGTTCTCCGGCGCCGTCCGGGGGAACCCGGTTGGGGGCGCCGTCCGCACGCGGGGGGATCGAGCGCTTGGCCCGATAGCGCAACTGCGTGGACGGGTCCCACAGGCGCACGTCGAGCTTCGGCGCATCACGCGCGACGTCCTCCTCGTGCGTTCGTGCCGCGCCATCTCTCGCCTGCGCCACAACGTCCGGCGTTTCCCCCGACAGCCAGCCCGAGCGGTTGTCCGGACGCGGGTTGGTCGCGTTGTCCGGCTGGCGCGCGACGTTCAGCCCCAGCTCCTCGAACATCGCCCTGTCCGCCTCCGGCTCGTTGCCCAGCGTCGTCAGGAAGTTGCCCATCATCACGCCGTTGATCCCCGCCCTCACCGCCAGCCGCTGCAGCTCCGCCAGGTTCTCCACGCGACCCCCGCACAGCCGGAACAGCGCCTCAGGGAGGATCAGGCGGAAGATCGCGATCCACTTCACCGCCTCCCACGGGTCCATGAACTCGCGGTCGCCGAACTTCGTGCCCGGCCGCGGGTTGAGCATGTTGATGGGCACGCTCGTCGGGTCGATCGCGGCCAGCTCGAACGCCATCTCCACGCGCTGCTCGCGTGTCTCGCCGAGGTTCAGGATGCCTCCCACGCACGTCTCCAGGCCCGCCTCGCGGACCGCCTCGATCGTGCGCAGCCGGCCCTCGTAGCGAACCGTGCTCGTCACCTCCGGGTAGTAGCTGAAGGCCGTCTCGACGTTGTGGTGCACGCGCTGGATGCCAGCCTCGCGCAGCGCCTTCGCGCGCTCGGCCGAGATGTGGCCGACCGACGCGCAGCGCTTGAGGTTGGTCTTCTCGGAGACCAGTCGCACGCCCTCCAGGTACTTCTCGAAGTCGCGCTTGGACAGGCCCTGGCCCTGCGTGACCATGCAGAAGCGATGCGCGCCCGCCGCCTCCGCAGCGCGCGCGTGCTCGAGGATCTGCTCGGGCTCCATCATCGCGTGCATCGGCGTCTCCGCGTCCGCGAAGCGCGACTGCGCGCAGAAGCCGCAGTCCTCCGCGCAACCGCCCGACTTGGCGTTCACCAGCGAGCACATGTCCGTCGAGTCCGCAAACCGTTCCACGCGCGCTTCCCACGCACGCCCGATCAGCGCTTCGATCTGCTCGTGATCCTCGATCTTGCCGAGGCTGAGCGCTTCCTCCCGTGTGATCAGCGGCGGCACCGGTACGAACCGTATGCGCTGCGGCGGACGGCAATTCAGGTCGCTATTTGCGGGCATCGTCGACGCTCCGTCGATCGACGCTCGCGAGGACTCCGGAGGACTCCGCGCGGTGGCGCCGCGGCTACTCGCCGCGCCAGCGAGGTGCCCGCCTCTCGGCGAACGCCCGCATTCCCTCGCGCAGGTCCTGTGACGCGAACGACGCGTGGCGAAGCTCCGTCAGCTCCCGTTCGACGTCCGCCGGCAGCTCGCTCTCCGCGCGCAGCAGCGCCGCGATCACGCGCTTGTTGCCCGTCTGCGACAGCGGCGCGTTGCCGGCCAGCTCGCCCGCCAGATCGAGCGTCGCCACGTCGAGCTCCTCAGCGCCCGCCACGCGGTTGACCAGCCCCCACGCGAGCGCCGTGCGCGCGTCGATGTAGCTCCCGAGCAGGAACAGCTCGCGCGTGCGCGTCGCCCCGATCGCGTCCAGGAAGCGGCGCAGTCCCGTGTGGGAGTACACCAGCCCGAGCTTCGCCGGGGGCATGCCGAGCCTGATGCCCTCCTTCGCCACGCGCAGGTCGCACGACAGCGCCAGCTCGAGCCCGCCGCCGATCGTGTGGCCGGGCAGCGACGCTAGCGTCGGGTACGGGAACGCCTCCAGCGCTTCGATCGCCTGCGTGAACGGATGCGCCACCAGCCGCTCCGCCTGCTCCTCGAACTCGTCGTCGGGGATCTCGCCGATGTCGTAGCCCGCCGAGAACATTCCGTGCGCGCCCGTCACCACCACGCAGCGAGCGTGCGAGCCCGCCGCCGACAGCTCGCCGAGCGTCGCGCTGATCGCGTCAAGGATCGGGTGGTCGAGCGCGTTGCGCTTCGCCGGGTTGGAGATCGTCAGACGCACGACCCCGCCCGCCGGTTCGTCGATCAGGAGCTTGCCGTCGGCCAGCTCGCGTGGGGGAGCGCTGGGGGACACCGGTTCGACAGGCTAGACGAGCGCGGCGGCACTCGCCGGCGCTCCCCCATGGGCGCTAGTCCAAGACCACCAGCGTGTCGCCCTCGTTGACCGCCTGGCCCTCCTCGCAGCGGATCTCCGTCACCGTTCCAGCGTCTTCCGCCTCCACCGGCATCTCCATCTTCATCGACTCGAGGATCGCGACCGTGTCGCCCTCCTCGACCGTGTCGCCCACCGCGCACTCGATTTTCCATACCGTGCCGGTTATATGAGCCTCAATGTCAGTCACGTGATCCTCCAGACGCCGATCGCCACCACTGGGCCAGGACACCAGCACAATAGATAGCGCCGCCGACCGATCCCCGCGCCAGCGCACCGTCGTCCTCGTCGCCGCCCGCAACGAGGCCGAACGCCTGGCCGCCACGCTCGCCGCCCTGGAGCTGGCCTTCCCGCGTGCGAACGTGTGGGTGGCCGACGACGGCTCCAGCGATGCCACCGCCGAGATCGCCCGGCGCGCGGGCGCGCGCGTGGTTTCCAGCGCGCGATCGATCGGCAAGGGCGCCGCCGTCACACGCGCCGCCCGGGACGCCCTCCACCAGGCGCCGGCGACCACGCGCGACCCCGACCGTCAATCGACATTCGTCCTCTGCGACGGCGATCTCGCCGGCTCCGCCGTCGAGCTCAGCGCGCTCGCCGACGCGGTCACACGCGGGGACGCGGACGTGGCCGTCGCCGCCTTCGCCACGCGCGTCGGCGGCGGCGTCGGGCTGGCGCTCGCCTTCGCGCGCTGGGCCATCCGCCGGCGCTGTCGCCTGGAGACGACCGCCCCCATCTCCGGGCAGCGAGCGCTGTCCGCGCGCGCGCTCGAAGACGTGCTGCCGCTCGCCCACGGCTTCGGCATGGAGATCGGGATGACCATCGACGCCGTCCGCGCCGGCCATACCGTGATCGAGATCGAGCTCGACCTCGCGCACCGCGCCAGCGGGCGCACGTTCGCCGGGTTCGTCCATCGCGGGCGCCAGCTCGTCGACTTCATGCGCGTGTACCTGTCGCGGCGCTAGGCCCCACGCGCGAGCTCGCGCGTAACCTTGCGCCGCCCCCGACGTACAGCGTTTGCATGAGCGACCTCGCCCCCATGCGCGAGCAGGTCTACGCCGACCCGCGGCCCAAGGAGCACTTCGATCGCTTCCACGCGCGCTCGCGCGCGCGCGAACCCGACTGGGCGTACGAGCTGACGCGCATAATCACCTCGCTGTACGCCTACACGTTCCTGCGCGCCCGCGCCATCTCCGTCGAGAAGGTGCCCGGCAGGGGAGCCGTGATCCTCGCCCCCAACCACTTCTCGTTCATGGACCACTTCCTCATGGGCTGCTACATCCGCCGCAAGGTCCGCTTCATGGCCAAGTCGCAGCTGTTCAAAGGGCCCATGCAGTTCATCTACACCCACGGCGGCGTCTTCCCCGTGCGCCGCGGCGTGCGCGACGAGGAGACGTTCGTCACCGCCAAGGCCATCCTCGACCGCGGCGGCGCGATCACCATGTACTGCGAGGGCGGCCGCTCGCGCACCGGCAAAGTCGCCGAGCAGGCCAAGCGCGGGATCGGGCGCCTGGCGCTCGAGACCGGCGCGCCCGTCGTGCCCATCGCCATCCACGGCTCCTCGCGCATCCGCAACTGGAAGCGCATGCAGTTCCCCAAGGTCACCATCCAGTACGGAGACGCCATCCGCTGGGAGGCCATCGACGAGCCCACGCGCGAGCAGCAGCAGGCCGTCGCCGACGAGGTGCTCGTCGAGATCCGTCGCCTGTACGCCGGCCTCGAACAGCACGGTCGCAAGGGGATCCTGCGGCGTGTGCGCGAGCAGCGTCGCGCGCCCGAGGGCGCCGCCGTCGCCTGAGCGCGCCGCCGTCGCCTGAGCGCGGGCGCGACGTCGCCTGAGCGCCGGCACGACGTCGGAGCCCTGGCCTAGGGTTCAACCCCATGAGGCGTCCACCAGGCTCCCGGAGGGAACATGCAGGATCGGATTGAGGTGGGAGCGGTGGTCCGCCGCGTGTTCGACATCTACGTCGACCAGGCCTCCGTCCTGATGCCCGCCGCCGCCGTCGTGTTCGTGATCACCGGGATTCTCAGGCAGGTGCTCGTCGCCGCCGGACCCGGGACCGCGCTGCTGGCCGAGATCATCAGCCTCGTCGCCGGAATGCTGTTCACCGGGATGGTCGTCGAGCTCGTCGCCGACGTCCAGGACGGTCGCCGCGACGCCACAGCCGGCCAGCTGCTCAGGGCCGTCACGCCCGTGCTCGGTCAGCTGATCCTCGTGGGGATCCTGTACGGCGTCGGGGTCGTCATCGGCTTCATCCTCATCATCGTCCCCGGGCTGATCCTGATCACGATCTGGTCAGTCGCCGCCCCCGTCGTCGTGCTCGAGCACCCCGGTGCCGTCGCCGCGCTGCGCCGCAGCCGGGAGCTGGTGCGAGGCAACGGCTGGCCGGTGTTCGGCGTCATCCTCGTCCTCGACCTCCTCGTCTTCGTCGTCGCCGCCATCATCGAGCTGGTCGCCGCCTCTGCCGGTGCCGGCGCCGGGATCGTCGCCGAGGTGATCGTCGGCGTGCTCACCGCCCCCGTGTCCGCGCTCGCCGCAGCCGTGCTCTACTTCAAGCTGCGGGACCCCGCCGCGCCAGCGTCCCCTCCCGTCGAGGCGACCCCTCCCGATCCATTCGGCTCGGCCTGACCTCCGCGCCGCCCGCGTCGTCCGCGCCGCACTATCGTGCGTCCCGGCGCCATGTCCACGATCGACGCATCCGAGCTCCTGCGCCCCGGCCTGCTCGAGGGCGTGTCGATCGTGCTCGCCCATGCGTCCGGCGCCCGCGCATCCGACGCCGGCGAAGTGGGCGAGTCGCTCGGGGCCGCCGTGCGCGCGGCGTGCACCGAGCTGGGAGCGCGCGTGTTCGACTGCCCGCTCGCCCGCGATCGGTCGCTCGAGCTCGACGAGACGGCTCTCGAGGTCGCCGTCGATCGCGTCCTCGCCGGCGCCCGCAGCGTCGATCTGCTGGCCGTCGACGGCGCCAGCCTGTTCGCGCGCGTGCCCGAGCGCGAGGGGCCCGAGGGCGCGCGGGCGGCGCTCCGCGCATGCCTGGATTCGAGCTGGAATGTGACGCGCGCGGTCGCCAACCGCGCCTTCCTGCCCGGCCAGCGCGGGGGGCGGATCGTCTATCTCGCGCCTGCCACCGACGGCGGTGAGCACGCGGACGCGGCGCGCGCCGGCCTGGAGAACCTGGCTCGCACGCTCTCGATCGAGTGGGCGCGCCACGGGATCACGGCCGTGACAATCGCGCCCGGTGCGCCCGGTGCGCCCGGTGCGCCTGGTGCGGCCGGTGCGGCCGGTGCGCCTGGTGCGCCCGGGGCGGGCGCCGGCGAGGTGGCCGCGCTCACGGCCTACCTCGCGTCGCCCGCGGGCGCCTACTTCTCAGGGTGCCTGTTGGATCTCAGGCGCGGTGCCGGGGGATAGTGTTCATTTCAAAAGTCTGTATGACCATGGTTATACAGACTTTTGGGCGAGGGACACTACTGCCTCGTCGGCCCAGCTCAGCTCAGCTCAGCCCCGGCGCCGCTCGCCCCCACCCCGGCCAAGTCCGGCCCACCCCACCCTCGGGCCCGGCCGAAACCGGCGCGGCTCAACCGCTCATCCCGCCGAACATGCCGCCGGTCACGTGGAGGGTCTGGCCGTGGACGTAGTTGGACCACGGTGAGCACAGGAAGAAGATGCCTCCGGCGGCCTCCTCGGGCGTGGCGGGGCGGCCGAGCGGGATCAGCACGGAGGCCATCTGGCGCATCTGCTCGGGGATGCCGAGCTGGATCGTCTCGCCGTCCTTCTCCATGGTGTTCTCGTCGACCTTGGCCTGCGTGAGGCGCGTGTCGATGAAGCCGAAGGCGACGGCGTTGACGTTGACTTTGAACTGGCCCCACTCCTTGGCGACGGTTTTGGTGAGGCCGACGACGGCGGCCTTGCCGGAGGAGTAGTTGGCCTGGCCGGCGTTGCCGAACGTGCCGGAGGTGGAGGACACGTTGACGATCTTGCGGAACACCTCGCGGCCCTCCTCGCGCTCCTTCTTGGCCGGCTCGCGCAGGTGCGGGGCGGCCGCGCGGATGACGCGGAAGGGCACGATCGTGTGGATGTCGAGCATCGCCTGGAAATGCTCGTCGGACATCTTGTGGACGGGCGCGTCGAGCGTGTAGCCGGCGTTGTTGACGATGATGTCGATCTTGCCGAACGAGTCGATGGCCTTCTGCACGAGCTGATCGGGCGCGCCGGGCTTGGTCAGGTCGCCGGCGAACACGGCGGTCTCCCCGGCGATCTCCCCGGCCGCCTGCTCGGCTACGTCGCCGTCGAGGTCGTTGATGAGAACCTGCGCGCCCTGCGCGACCAGCAGCTCGGCGGTGGCGCGTCCGATTCCGCGTGCCGAGCCCGTGACGATCGCCGACTTGCCGTCGAGTACTCCCATAGCCGTTAGGTCTCCTTGTCGTGGTGGGGACCGGAAGTTATATACGGATGGCCTCGATGGCCACCCACGGCTGGCGTCGATCGTCACTCGCGCGACTCGCGCGACGGCGTGTCAGGCACCGATGATGACGCCGAAGTCCTGCGTGTAGATCGCGCCGGGCTGGCCGTGGGCGAGCGACGTCGGCGGATGGGGCGAGACGCCGATCCCGGTTTCCCGGTAGTGGCGGTCGAGGATGTTGGCGCGGTGGCTCGGCGAGGCCATCCAGGCGGCGACGATCGCGCGCGGCGTCGCCAGGTAGAGCGTGCCCCAGGCGATGTTCTCGCCGACTTCGTAGCCGATGCGCGAGCTGGAGATGTAGCCGGCGCCGCGCATGCGGGCGAGCGGCGTCCCTCCACCGGGCCCGTCCCCCCCGACGTGTTCGAAGTAGTCGCCGAAGGCCATGCTGTCGGTGTGCGCCTGGGCGGCGCGCCGCAGGCGCACATTCGGGCGCAGGGGGCGCTCGCCACGGGTGACGCGTTCGCGGTTGATCAGGCACAGGGTGGCGGCGCGGATGAGGGCGAGGTCGTCATTGGTGGGTCGCAGCCCGGCGCGTGCGCAGCCGCGTCCGCGCGCGGAGCTGTGGGCGGCGCCGCGCGCGGCGAGCGCGGCTGGGCTGCCGGAGCACACGGCGACGGACAGGGCGAGGGATACGGCAGCGGCCGCGGCAACGCGAACGAGGCGTAGAGGGTCCACGCGGGAGGTGTCGGCCCGTCAATGCCCATCCTTGAGTAATGCAGCAGAGCTTTGGACAGCTTTTGTGACGCGCTGGACTACAGCCCGAGCACGCGCCCGAGGATTTCCCGCATGATCTCGTCGCTGCCGCCGCCGATCGGGCCGAGGCGCGCGTCGCGGGCGGCACGCTCGATGAAGTACTCGCGCATGTAGCCGGCCCCGCCGTGGATCTGCAGGCACTCGTCCATCAGCTCGAAGCACGCGCGCTGGGTGAGCAGCTTGGCCATGGTGACCTCCCGCAGGGGCTCCTCGCCGGCGACGAAGCGCCGCAGCGCGTCGTAGGTGACGCAGCGGCAGGTGTACACGGAGGTGGCGAGGTCGGCGAGCTTGTGGCGGATCGCCTGGTGGCCTGTGAGGGGGCGTCCGAACGCCTGGCGCTCGCGGGCGAACTCGGCGGTGCGCTCCCACGCGAGCTGCATCGCTCCGACGGCGCCGAGCGCCATCGCCAGGCGCTCCCACTGGAAGTTGGCCATGATCAGGGCGAAGCCCTCGTTGAGCGTGCCGAGCAGGTTCTCCTCCGGAACGAACACGTCCTGGAAGCTGATGGTGGCGGTGTCGGAGGCGTGCCAGCCGAGCTTGTGGAGAGCGGAGGAGCTGACCCCCTCGCCGCGGTCGACGATCAGGAAGGAGATGTCGTGGTGGCGGGCGGGCGGGGTCGTTTTCCTGGTCTTGACGGCGGTGACGATGAAGTGCGCGCGCACGCCGTTGGTGATGTAGGTCTTCTCGCCGTTGAGGACCCACCCGCCGTCGACGCGCTCGGCGCGGGTGGCGATCGCGGCGACGTCCGAGCCGGCGCCGGGCTCGGTGATGCCGAGCGCGCCGATCCGCTCGCCGCGGATCGCCGGCACGAGGTAGCGCTGCTTCTGCTCCTCTGTGCCGAACTTCCAGATCGGGGGCGTTGCGATGTTGATGTGTGCGCCGATTCCCGCCGCAGTGCCGCCGGAGCCGGTGCGGGCCATCTCCTCGCACATGACCGCCTCGTGCAGGTAGTCGCCGCCCTGTCCTCCATATTCCTCGGGGTACTTCAGCCCCAGCAGGCCCTGCGCCGCGAGCTTGGGAAAGACCTCGTCCGGAAACCAGCGCTCCTCCTCCCACTGCTGCGCGTGCGGCGCGAGCTCGCGCTCGATGAAGCCGCGGATCGACTGTCGCAGCTCCTCGTGCTCGTCGGAGAAGGGTGGGGTGGTCATGACTCTCCGTGGGCGAGACGATCCGGTGCCTCGAGCCCGTGGGAGCGGCGGCCGCACATGTACGACGCCCTGAAACAGAGAGAATATCCCGGATGAGCAACGTCGAGGTCAGCCCCGCGCCGCGTTGGCGCAGCACGCTGGCGGGCGTGACCGACGCCGCGATATTGGGCGGAGCTGCGTGGCTGTGGCGCCGCCGGGCGGGAGACGCCGCCCTTGGCCGGCGGAGCCGGCGGGCGTCGTTTCTCGGGCCGCTGGCGGGGCTCGTCCGCGAGCAGCTCGGCAGCCCCGGGCAGCGCGTGTTCGGCCTGCGGACGGTCGACCGGCGCACGGGCCGGCGCCCCGAGCTCTGGCGGACGTTCGTGCTGCTCGGTGTCGGCGTGGGCGGCGAACTGCTCACACGACGCATGTCCCCGGGCGCGATGTCGCCCCGGCAGGAGCGCCAACGGGAGGACTTCATGGAGGAGCTGCGGGCGATCCAGGAGCGCCACCCCGATGACGCAAGCGCTCGCGAGGCCGAGCGCCGCCGACTCTTCGAGCGCCATCCAGGGCCGGTCAAGGTCAATCTCTGGCGAACCGCAGCGCCGCCGCTCGCGATGAGCCTGCTCAAGAACCGTCTGCGCCGCCGTCTCGCACCGACGCTCATCGTCGTCCGCCCGCGGGGGCGCTGAGCGCCGCCTCACGACGGGATCACAGCCCGTATGAGCGCCCGATGACGTCGAGCATGATCTCGTCGGTGCCCGCGCCGATGCGGTTCAGGCGCATGTCGCGCCACACGCGCTCGACGCCGTACTCGCGCATGTAGCCGGCGCCGCCGTGGATCTGGATGCATTCGTCGGCGACTTCGCAGGCGATGCGCGCGGCGTGGAGCTTGGCCATCGAGATCTCGCGCACGGGGTACTCGCCGTTGTTGAAGCGCCAAGCGGTCACGTACACCATCTGGCGTGCGGACTCGATTTTGGTGGCCATCTCGGCGAACTTGTGGCGGATCACCTGGAACTTGCCGATTTCGCGTCCGAAGGCCTTGCGCTCGTGCGCGTACTGGAGCGTGCGTTCGAAGCATTTCTGCGCGCCCGCGACACAGCCGGCCGCGCCGATCAGGCGCTCGCCCTGGAGCTCCCACATGATGTGGTAGAAGCCCTTGCCGATCTGTCCGAGCACCGCGGTGGCGGGCACGCGCACGTCCTGAAAGGCGAGCAGGGCGGTGTCGGAGGCGTGCATGCCGAGCTTGACCAGCCTCTTCTCGCGGATCACGCCGGGGGCGTCCATCGGGACCAGGAACAGCGTGAAGCCGTCGTAGCCGGCGTCGACGTCGGTCTTGGTGACGAGCACGATCACGTCCGCGCGGTGGCCGTTGGTGATGTACGTCTTGGAGCCGTTGATGACATAGTCATCGCCGTCGCGTACGGCGCGCGTCTTGATGCCCGACACGTCCGAGCCGGCGTCCGGCTCGGTGATGCCCAGGCACAGGATCTTCTCGCCCTTGATCGCCGGCACGACCCACTCCTGCTTCTGCTCCTCGGTGCCGAACGCGAGGATCGGCGGCATCGCCATGTCCGTGTGCACGGCGATCCCCATCGCCAGGCCGCCCGAGTTGGCGTTGCCGATCTCCTCGGCGAGCACCAGGCTGGTGTAGTAGTCGCCGCCCTGCCCGCCGTAGGCCTCCGGCTTGTCCAGGCCGAGGAAGCCGAGCTCGCCCATGCGCGGGAAGACCGAGTCGGGGAACGTCGTCTCCTCCCATTCCTCCGCGTGCGGCGCCAGCTCTTTGATGGCGAAGTTGCGGATCGACTCCCGCAGCTGTTCGTGCTCGTCGGTGAAGATGAAGTGCTTGCGCTGCGTCTTGAAGTCGGGCTTCAGGACGCTCTCCCCCTGCGGGGACGCGTCGTCATCGGAGATGGATGCGGCGGTGGCGGCCATGTCGGGCGGTCTCCTTGTTCTGTGGCGTTGGCGGTAGCGGCGGCGGGCCGCGAAGCAAAGTGAACAGTAGCGCTAACTACTTCTGGCAGCAATGTGGGCGCGTGGGGGATACGATGCGCCCGTGCCCAGCGACGCGCCGCCCACCGCATCCATCTCCGATGACGACGCGTCCCCGCAGGGGGACAAGGTTCTCTACGACGCCGCCGACACCGGCATCGCGACGATCACGCTGAACGACCCGGACACCCGCAACGCGCTCTCGCCGGAGCTTCTCGGCGGCCTGATCGCGGCGTTCGAGCGTGCTCGCGACGACGAGCGTGTCCGCTGCGTGGTGCTGGCGTCCTCGCACGAGAAGACGTTCTCGTCGGGCGCCAGCCTGGGCGGCTTCGCGGGCGAAACCTCGCTGGTGGAGAAGCACTTCGGCTCCGAGCGCTTCGTCGGCCTGTTCAAGCTGATCGGCGAGCTCGGCAAGCCGACTCTGTGCGCGGCGCGCGGGCACGTGCTGGCGGGCGCGCTGGGCATCGCGCTGGCGTGCGATCTGATCGTCGCCTCCGAGGGCGCGACGTTCGGCACGCCGGAGATCGACGTGGGCACCTTCCCGTTCATGATCATGGCGCTGATCTACCGCAACGTGCCGCGCAAGAAGGCCAACGAGCTGCTGTTGCTGGGCGAGCGCTGGAGCGCGCAGGAGGCGCTGGCGGCGGGCATCGTCAATCGCGTGGTGCCCGATGCGAAGCTGGACGAGCTGGTGGCCGCGTGGGCGGGCAAGCTGGCATCGAAGTCGCCGGTGATCATGCGCCTGGGCAAGGACGCCATGCGTCGCCAGCTGGACATGCCCCTGGACGACGCCCTGGACTACCTGCGCGCGCAGCTCACCCTGGCGATGTCCACCGAGGACATCGTCGAGGGCGTGACCGCGTTCTTCGAGAAGCGCGAGCCGCAGTGGAAGGGCCGCTGATGAGCTCGCTGCTGCGCCCGCTGGTCGAGGACCTGGAAGCCCGCCGCGCGAAGATCCGCCTCGGCGGCGGCGAGGCGAAGATCGCCGAGCAGCACGCGCGCGAGAAGCTGACCGCGCGCGAGCGGATCGCGCTGCTGATCGACGACGGCACGTTCGTGGAGATGGGCATCCACGGCAAGCCCCACTTCTCCCAGCGCGCGATGGACGGCGTGGACGCGCCGGCGGACGGCGTGATCACGGGCTACGGCAAGGTGAACGGGCGCCTGACGGCGGTGTGCGCGTACGACTTCACCGTGATGGCCGGCTCGATGGGGATGACCGGCGAGCTCAAGGCGACGCGCCTGCGCGAGCTCGCCCTGACCAAGCGCATCCCCTACGTGTGGCTGCTCGACTCTGCCGGCGCGCGCGTGCAGGAGGCGGCCGGCGCGATGTTCGCCGGCTCGGGGCATCTGTTCCGCGAAGAGGTCGTCATGAGCGGCGTGATCCCCCTCATCGCCGCCCTGATGGGCCCGTGCGCGGCCGGCACGGCCTACATCCCCGGCCTGGCGGACTTC
Organism: uncultured Solirubrobacteraceae bacterium; assembly: GCA_963805745.1. Taxonomy (GTDB): domain Bacteria; phylum Actinomycetota; class Thermoleophilia; order Solirubrobacterales; family Solirubrobacteraceae; genus Palsa-744. The sequence continues at coordinate 532,364 of CAWDVD010000002.1, read as the reverse complement.
GTGCCGATGGTCAAGGGCCGCGGCTCGATGGCGCTCGCCGGCCCGCACCTGGTGCGTGCGGCGGTCGGCGAGGACGTCACCCAGGAGGAGCTCGGCGGCTCGCGCGTGCACTGCCGCAAGTCGGGCGTCGGCGACCTGGAGGTGGCCGATGACGAGCAGTGCATCGAGCGGGTCAAGCAGTACCTCTCCTACATGCCGCAGAGCTGCGAAGAGAAGCCGCCGATCCGGGCGGCGAGCGACCCGATCGACCGCCGCGAGGAGGAGCTGCTGGACGTGCTTCCCGAGTCCAACCGCAAGCCGTATGACATGTACGAGGTGATCCGCAGGATCGTCGACGACGGCGAGTACTTCGACATGAAGGGCCAGTGGGCGAAGACGATCATCACCTGCTTCGCGCGCTTCGGCGGGCGGCCGGTGGGGATCGTCGCCAACCAGCCCAAGCAGCTGGGCGGCATCCTCGACAACGACTCCGCCGACAAGGCCGCGCGCTTCGTCAACCTGTGCAACGCGTTCGCGATCCCGCTTGTGTTCATCCAGGACGTGCCCGGCTTCATGGTCGGCTCCAAGATCGAGGCCGAAGGCATCATCCGCCACGGCGCCAAGATGCTCTACGCGGTCGCCAACGCGACCGTGCCGAAGATCACCGTGATCACGCGCAAGGCTTACGGCGCGGGCTACTACGTGATGAACGGCCGCGCCTACGAGCCAGACCTGATCGTCGCCTGGCCGAGCGCCGAGATCAGCGTGATGGGCGCCGAGGGCGTCGTCGAGATCGCGTTTCGCAAACAGGTGGACGCGGCCGAGGACCCGGCGGCGAAGAAGGCGGAATTGATCGAGGGCTTCCGCAAGATCTTCGACGTGTACATAGCGGCGGGCAACGACCTGATCGACGACGTGATCGACCCGCGCGAGACGCGCGAGACGATCTGCCGGGCGCTGGAGATGTCAGCCGGGAAGAAGATCGAGCGCCCGTGGAAGCGTCACGGCGTGGTGCCCGTATGAGCCTCGACGATCCCGTGGTGATCACCTGCTCGATCTCGGGCGCGATCGCCAACCGCGAGCAGTGCCCGGCGATCCCGTACACGCCGGCCGAGTACGCGGCGGAGGCGCGGCGGATCGTGGACGAGGGAGGAGTGCACATCCACATCCACGCGCGCAAACCGGATGGCACGCCGAGCTATGAGATCGAGGACTTCCAGGCGATCACCGATGCGATCCGCGCGGAGGTTGGCGACGCGGCGATCGTCAACTACTCGACGGGCACGATCGGCGTGCCGGTGGCCAAGCGCATCGAGTACCTGCGTGCGTGCCGTCCGGAGGTGGCGGCGCTGAACATGGGCTCGATGAACTACGCCAAGTACTCGAAGTCGAGAAAGCAGTTCGTGTTCAACATGGTCTTCGAGAACCCGTTCGGCGAGATCATCGAGCTGCTGGAGGCGATGAACGAGCTGCACATCAAACCGGAGCACGAGTGCTTCGACGTCGGCCACGTGGGCAGCCTGGCGCCGCTGATCGACATGGGCGTGCTGAAGACGCCGCTGCACGTGGACTGCGTGATGGGGGTCGTGGGAGGCATCCCGCCGAGCGCGCGCAACCTGGCGGCGATGGTGGACAACATCCCGGGCGGGCGGGATTCCAATTCTGCGCATTGGGGCGTGATCGGGATCTCGCGCGACCAGTGGATGCTGGTGTCCGCAGCGCTGACGCTCGGCGGCTCGATCCGCGTCGGCCTGGAGGACAACCTGTATCTGCCAAACGGCGAGATGGCGAAGTCGAACGGTCAGCTGATCGCCAAGGCGAGGCAGATGACCGAGGACATGGGACGCCGGCCGGCCACCGTGCAGGAGGCCCGCGCGATGCTGGCGATCCCGCAGCGCGAGGGGAGCCCCTCGTGAGCCTCCCCCTGGAGGGCATCCGCGTGCTCGACCTCTCGCGCCTGCTGCCGGGCGGCTTCTGCTCGCTGCTGCTGGCGGACTTCGGCGCGGACGTGGTGAAGGTGGAGGACACGGGCATGGGCGACTACATCCGCTGGTCGCCGCCCTACTACGAGACCCACCCGCCCGGGCACGACAGCGCCAAGTCGGCGCTGTTCCTGTCGCTCAACCGCAACAAGCGCTCGATCCGCCTGGACCTCAAGAGCGAGGGCGGCCGCGAGGCGCTGCTGGCGCTGGTGCGCGAGTCAGACGTGGTGCTCGAATCGTTCAGGCCGGGCGTGCTCGAGCGCCTGGGCGTGGGCTACGAGACCATGCGCGGGCAGAATCCGGGGATCGTGTTCTGCGCGATCTCCGGCTACGGCCAGGACGGGCCCAAACGGGACGCCTCGGGGCACGACATGAACTACCTCGGGCTGATCGGCCTGCTCGGCCTGACCGGAGAGCACGGGGGCGGGGTGGGTGGGGGTCCCATTCAATCGGCGGGGCAGATCGCCGATCTGGGCGGCGGGGCGCTGATGGCGGCGTTCGGGATCATGGCCGCGCTGCGCGAGCGCGACGGTTCTCCGGGGCGACCCGGTTCAGGCGAGGGGCAGCTGGTGGACGTGTCGATGTCCGACGGCGCGCTGTCGTGGCTGGCGATGGTGGCGGCGGCGCACTTCGCCGACGGAGTGGTCCCGCGCCGGGGCGATCTGCCGCTGGCGGGGTCGCTGATCTGCTATCGCCCGTACGAGTGCGCCGACGGCTGGGTGTCGCTGGGCGCGCTGGAGCCGAAGTTCTGGCAGGCGTGGTGCCGGGGCGTGGGTCGCGAGGAGCTGATAGCGCTGCAGTTCGAGCACCCGGGCTCCGACGCGCACGCGCAGGTGCAGGAGATCTTCAGGGCGCGCACGCGCGAGCAGTGGGAGGCGTTCGCGCGCGAGCACGACTGCTGCCTTGAGCCGGTGCTCGAGCTGGACGAGGCGCTGTCCTCGGAGCTCGTGCGCGCGCGCGGGATGGTGGTCGAGCTCGAGCAGCCGGGCGTCGAGCGGCCTGTGCGCCAGCTGGGCGTGCCGGTCAAGCTGGGACGCACGCCGGGCGAGCACGCGCGACTGCCGGGGCCCGCGCTGGGCGAGCACACCGAGGAGGTGCTGCTCGCGGCAGGGTACTCGCCGGCGCATGTGGCCGAGCTGCTGGCTTCCGGTGCGGCGGCCGGCCCGGCGGAGGTGAGGCACGGATCCCCGTCCGCCCCCGCCTTCCGGGCGTGAGGCGCAGCGCGAGCCGATGAGCGCCGCCGCCTCCCCAGCTGGCGAGAGCGCCTCGCGGCGCCCGTTGCTGAAGATGAGCGAGCTGGCCGACCGTTCGGGCGTGAGCCCGGGCACGATTCGCTACTACCTGCGCGAAGGGCTGCTCGGCGCTGGGGCGGACATCGTCAGGACCTCCCGCAACATGGCCTACTACCCGCCGGAGTACGTGCAGCGGATCGAGCTGATCAGGCGCCTGCAGGAGGAGCGGTTCATGCCGCTGCGCGTGATCAGAGGGGCGCTGGAGGAGGATCCCGAGCGCGTGCGCGCGCTGATCGAGCTCGAGGACCGCATCCTCGAGCGGGCTCTGATCAGCGCCGAGGATCGCAGCCGCGTCTCGCGCAAGCGCGTGCACGAGCGCTACGGCGTCCCGCGCAACGTGCTCGAGCGCCTGGCGGAGATCGGCGTGCTCACCCCCAACCAGCGCGGCTACGACCGCGACGACGTGAAGATCATCGAGGCGATCGCGAGCTTCCGCGCGGGCGGCTACGACGAGGCGCTCGGGTTCACCGTGTACGACACGCTGCGCTACCGCAAGGCGCTGGAGCCGCTGGTGGAGGAGGAGGTGCGGGCGCTGCTGGACCGGCTCGCCGGGGAGGTGGAGGTGGAGCGCGCGATGGAGATCGTCGCCGCCGGCGTCGAGCCCCTGCGCGAGCTGATCGGGGCGATGCACTCCAAGCTGCTGCTCGCCGCGCTGCGTCGCCAGCGCGGGCACGGCGCCGGCTGAGCTTCGCGGCGGGCGTTATGCTTGGGCGCTGTTGACTGACCAGTCAATCTATTCTGTGGTGAAGCCCCCAGGGGAACTGCGGGTGCGGCGTGTGCGGGAGGGGATGCGCTTTTGAGAGTCGCGGCAGTGCAACTCAACTCCACCGCCGATCAGGTCGCGAACATGGCCGCCGCCGACCGCCTCACGCGTGCGGCCGCGGCCGACGGCGCCAGGCTGATCGTGCTGCCCGAGAAGTGGACGGCGATGGGCTCCGAGGAGGATCTGCGCGCGGGCGCCGAGACGCTCGGCGGCGCGGCGATCGGGTGGGCGCGCGGGATCGCGCGCGAGCTCGGCGTCGATCTGGTGGCGGGCTCGATTCTCGAGCGCCTTCCCGGCCAGGCCAAGCTGGCCAACACCTCCGTGCACGTGGACCCGCAGGGCGAGGTCAGGGCGATGTATCGCAAGCTGCACATGTTCGACGTCGAAGTCGGCGGTCGCGCCTACCGCGAGTCCGAGCTGGAGGCGCCGGGCGAGGAGATCGTCCTGTCGCAGACCGTCGACGGCGTCGAGCTGGGGCTGTCGATCTGCTACGACCTGCGCTTCCCCGAGCTCTACCGGATCCTCGCCGTACGCGGGGCGCGCATCGTGGCGCTGCCGGCGGCGTTCACGCTGACCACCACGCGCGACCACTGGGAGGTGCTCGTGCGCGCGCGTGCGATCGAGAACCAGGCGTTCGTGATCGCCGCCAACCAGGTGGGCGAGCATCCGGCCGGACAGCACTCGGGCGGGCGCTCGATGATCGTGGACCCCTGGGGGGTGGTGCTGGCGCAGGCGCCCGACCGCGAGTGCCACATCGTCGCCGAGCTCGACCTCGGGCGCCAGAGCGAGATCCGCGAACGCCTGCCCTCGCTCGCCAACCGCCGCCCCGAGGCCTACCGCTGGCCGGTGGAGGAGGTCGTATGAGTGGCGGGCGGGCCACGGGCAGGGCTGCGATCGGCGCTCGCGCGAAGGCGCCGGACAAGCGCCGGCTGATCCTCGACGCGGCCGTGCGCGTGTTCGCCCGCCAGGGCTTCCACGCCTGCCGCGTGTCGGACATCGCCGACGAGGCCGGTGTGGCCTACGGCCTCGTCTACCACTACTTCGCCTCCAAGGACGAGGTGCTCGACACGCTGTTCCTCGAGCGCTGGAACGTGATGCTCGAGCTGATCCGCGAGGTCGACGGCGAAGCGATCCCCGTCCGCGACAAGCTCGCCGCGATCGCTTCGTTCATCGTCGACAGCTACCGCCACGACCCCGACCTGATGAAGGTGATCATCGTGGAGGTCACGCGCGCGGCCAACTCGTTCGGGCAGACGCATCTCACCGAGATCCGCACGGCGTACGAGTTGATCGGGAGGATCGTCACCGAGGCGCAGGCGGAGGGCGTGTTCAAGGCGCAGATCGACGCGCGGTTCGCGGCGATGGCCTTCTACGGCGCGATCGAGCAGCTGCTCACCGGCTGGATCTTCGGGCTGCTGCCGCAGGGCGAGGAGTACTTCGAGCGGGCCAAGTGGCTCGTGGTCGAGACGGTCTGCGGCGGGCTGGAGCAATAGACTGCGCGATCGTGCAGAACGAGATGGTCAAGCGGCTGATGTGGCAGGGCCTGCTGGCGGGTGCGAGCGCGCTCGCGAGCATCCTCGCCACGCGCGTCGCCGCCACGGTGTGGAGGCGCGTGTTCGACGAGGAGCCGCCGGAGTGAGCGCCGCGTATCCCGGCCCGCCGGACGATCAGTCGACCGCTGCGCCCGAGCAGGCGTCGGCCGGCCAGCACAACGAGGAGACGCAGAGCATCGCGGCGGCGATCGCGGAGGTTTCCGAGCGCGCCACGCTGCTGGTCCGCGAGGAGATCGAGCTGGCCAAGGCGGAGATGGGCGAAAAGGCGACCAAGCTCGTCAAGGGCGCCGTCGTGGGAGCGGCCGCTGGGATCTTCTTCATGACGGCGCTCGTGTTCGCGCTGGTGGGATGCGCGTGGCTGCTCTACTACTACCTGCCGATCGGCAACGACTACGCGTACTTCTGGGGCTTCTTCGCGATGGCGGTGATCCTGGTCGTGCTGGGCGTGCTCGCCGGCCTGATCGCCGCCCGGGCAGTCAAAAAAGGCTCCCCGCCCGTCCCGAGCATGGCGATCGAGGAAGCCCGCAAGATCCGCGAGGCCGTGGGCTCCGGCCCGGCAGCGGGCGGCGAGCAGCCCGCTCGTTCGTCGCTCGCCGGTGCGGGGGACGAGCGCTGATGGCCCAGCGCTCGCCGGCCGAGATCCGCAGCTCGATCGAGGCCAACCGCATGGAGCTCGCCGTGTCCGTGCAGCGGCTGCGCGGCGAGGTGGCGCGTCTGACCGACTGGCGCGGGCACGTGGAGCGACACCGCACGGAAATCACGGTCGGGGCGGCAGTCGTCGGGCTGATGATCGGCGCGCGCGTGCTGCGCCGCCGTCGTCGCCGCGGCTGAGCGCTCTCCAGTCGCGCCGGCAGCCGCGCGGCTTCGCTCAGGCCAGCAGCGCGCGCGGTACGGCGCCCACCCCGATCAGCCCGGGGCCGGTGTAGGTGCCGATCACCGGTCCGACCTCCGAGGTGAACACCGGCTCGGAGTCGAAGATCTCGCGGCAGCGGTCGATCAGGCGCTGGGACTGATCGGGCGCCTGGATGTGCTGCACGACCCAGCCGTCGGCGCCGTTGTCGTGGAGATCTCGCGCGTAGGCCACCATCCGCTCGAACGCACGCCCGGCGGTGCGCACGCGCTCGACCGGCACGATCTCGTACTCGAGCGACAGGATCGGCTTGATCCTCAGCGTGCCGCCCAGCCACGCCTGCGCCTTGCCGATGCGCCCGCCCCGCCTGAGGTACTCGAGCGTGTCCAGGCAGAACCAGATCCGCAGCGCCTTGCGTGTCTCGCGCACGCGCGCGACGACCGCGCCCAAGCCCGCGCCCGAGCGCGCCGCTGCGCACGCGGCGAGCACGAGCAGACCCGTTCCGCCGCACGCGGTCTCGCCGTCGATGACCTCCACGCGCTCGCCCAGGCCGCGTTCGGCCAGCAGCCCGTGCGCCTGGCGCGCCGCCTCGCAGGTCCCGGATATGCCTCCCGCCAGGTGGATCGAGACGACATCCCTGCCCGCCTGCAGCAGCGGCTCCCAGACGGCCAGGAAATCTCCGATCGATGGCTGCGAGGTGCTCGGCAGCTCGGGATCGCTGCGCAGCCGCTCGTAGAAGGCGTCGAAGCCGTCCATCGCCAGCTCGCGCTCGGGCTGGCCCTTCCAGCCCACGTACAGGCTGACCTGGTGGACGCCCTGCTCGTCGGCGAGCGCTCGGGGGAGGTAGTGGGTGCTGTCGGTTGCGACCGCGACGTCGGGCATGCGGCGCGGGACGCTACAGCAACGCCTGCGCGAGCTCCCCCGACTCGTACATCTCGGCGACGATGTCGGCGCCCCCGATCAGCTCCCCGCCGACGAACAGCTGGGGGATGGTCGGCCAGTCCGAGAGCGCGGAGAGCTCCTGGCGGATGCGCGGGTCGGGCAGCACGTCGACGGCCGCGAACGGCGCGTCGAGCGCCTGCAGGACGGCGACCGTGCGCGCGGAGAAGCCGCAGGCCGGAGCCTCGGGCGTCCCCTTCATGAACAGGATCACCCTGTGCTCCTCGATCGCCTGCGCGATCGCCTCGCGGATCGGGTTGGGCGCCTCGGTGGACGCGATCGAGTCGGGCTCGCGGTCGTATGCCTGGGGGCCGGGCTCGCTGCGCATCATCGGGAGGGGGTCTGGCTGGCTGGACATGGAAGGCTCCTGGCTGTCAGTTGGTCTGGGTCTTCGACGGGGTCTGCGTCTTCAGCGCAAGGGCGTGGATGGCTCCACCGATCTCCGTCCCGAAGACGTCATAGACGAGACGGTGCTGCTGGATGCGATTGAGGCCGTCGAACGCCGTCGCGGTGATGGTGGCACGGAAGTGGTCGCCGCCGCCGGTGTAGTCCTCGACGTCTGCCTGCGCCCCCGGGATGGCGGTCTCGATGCGCTGCTTTATGTCCTCTGCGGAGGGCATCCGCATCAAGGGTAGAAGGTCTTGGCGCAGGCGCGAGCGCCGCGCCCGGCGACCGCTATACTTTGGAAAGTCTTGGAGTGAGTCCACCAGGAGCGAAGCGATGATCGAGATCACCGACAGAGGCGCCGAGAAGGTGCACGAGTTCCTCGCCTCCCAGCAGGCGGACGCCAGCGTGGCGGGCCTGCGCGTGGGCGTGCGCGGCGGAGGCTGCTCGGGCTTCCAGTACCAGCTGGCGTTCGACGAGCAGCGTGAGAGCGACGTCGTGTTCGAGAGCCATGGCTTGAAGCTGCTGGTGGACGGCGAGAGCCTGCAGTTCGTGCGCGGCTCGACGATCGACTACGAGGAGAGCCTCCAGGGCGCGGGCTTCAAGGTCAACAACCCCAACGTCGTGGCCGCCTGCGGCTGCGGCTCGTCCTTCCGCGTCGCCGAGGAGGAGCAGGTCTCCGCCGTCTGAGGATCGCGGCGCGGCGCGGCGGACTCGCCGAGCGAGCGCGCGCCCCCGCTGGGCTGCGCATACGCTGCGGCTGTGGCGATCCTGCCCCAAGCGCTCCGTCGTCTGACCCCGACCCTCCTGCGCGATGACGTGCGCCTGCGCGCGCTGGCGCTCGGGCTGGGCGTGATCCCGCCGCGCACGATGCACTCGTCGGCGGACGCGCGCGTGCTGCTCGACGCGGCCCGCGATGCTCGCCGCGCGGTCGAGATCGGCGTCTACGAGGGCGCCTCCGCGCTGGCGCTCCTCGACGCGCTCGCGCCGGAGGCCGAGCTGCACCTGATCGACCCGTTCGGCTCGCACGCGGACGCGCTGCCGAGCGGCTGGGGGGCCAGCGAGTGGGCCACTCGCCGCATGCTCGCGCGCGCTGTGAGCGCTCGCCGTCGTCGCCACGTGCCGGCTCCGAGCGTGCGCTGGCACGTGGCTCTCTCCCACGAGGTGGCCTCCCGCTGGTCCGGCGAGGTGGACCTCCTGTTCATCGACGGCGATCACTCGCAGGCGGGGTGCGAGCGCGACTGGAGCTCATGGCGGGGCTTCGTCGCGCTCGGCGGGCGGGTGGTCTTCCACGACGCTCGCGCTGGGGAGCCGGGCGGGCGCGGCCTGCCCGGCCCGAGCGCCGTCGTCACGCGCCACTTCCGCGGTGAGGGCACGCGTGGCTGGGAGCTGCTCGCGGAGGCCGACCGCACCGTCGCGGTGCGGCGCACGCGCTGAGCGGCTGGCAGGGGCTCGCGCGCGCTGATGTGGCTGGCGCCGGTCCGCATGCGCTGAGTGCCGTCACGGGGTTGACGGCAGGGTGGCACGTGTGGTACGGTCGCCGGGACATGATGTCAAACGTCGCAATGGGCGCGGAGCGCCCGGGTCTCCGGCAGTGTCCGAGTTCCCGTCGGGGGGTCGGTCGCGGAGTGCCCAGACGTGGTATCGGCTTGACCTTGACTCAGGAGATGTTTTCTGGCAAGGTTGGGTGCACAGCACCGTGGGCTGGGATCCAGCCGGCGGCTATGACTGGCTTCGGGGCATTCCCGTCCTGAAGAGGGGAGTCTTGGGGTCGGTCGATCTATTCCTAGAGGGAAAAGGAGCAGTGGACAGATGAAACGCATTGGAATTGTGGGGCTGAGCCTCATCGCCATGTTTGCGTTCAGCGCGATGGCGGCCTCGTCGGCGTCCGCGGGCGAATACATCACCTGCGGCAAGGCCGCGAAATCGGGCAAAACATACCTGGGCAAGTACACGAACAACAACTGTTCGACGTTAGGCTCGGGAGGCAAGTACGAACGCGGCGCGGTCAGCAACGTGAAAGTCACGAGCACGACCAAAGAAGCCGTTCTGAGTTCAGCAGCCGGCGACATCAAGTGCAAGAAGAGCAAAGGCACCGGCACGCTTATCAACGGTAAAATGAACTTAGAGGAAACGACTTTCGAAACCTGCGTCCTCAGCCTTACCGATGGAAAGTGCACCAACCTGGCTGGCTTCACCGGTAGCTACAGCGGCAAGATCACCAGTGTCAGCTTAACTACACTGATCGACCACGGTGAAAAAGGTCCCAGTGGTGACGAACCCGCCGAAGGTGAAGTCTGGAACTCATTTGCACCCGACCCGGAATCGGCACTCTTCCCCTTCCAGGCCGTGTACATATGTGAACCGGGAGTTATCTTCCGGACGACCGGCTCGACCTCTGCGGTGGTCACCCCGGTCTTAGGGAAGCCGTCGCCGAAGGGCACCGAGACATTCGGTGCAGGAAAAGGCGAACAGGATCTCACAACCGAATTCTCCGAGAACGGTGGAGAAACTTGGGAAAGCACCGGCCCGAACGTCGAGACGGTGACCGGCAGCACCAAGGCGGCTGCCAAGATCGAGGTAGCAGACGGCGAATAGCGATCAGAGCGTCCTGGTTCTAGGCATCGATCGACAGATCCATACCTAGCTCCCGGCCTTGATCGGCAGTGAAGCGTGCGTGGGGCCACTTGGTCCCACGCACGTTTTTTTATGCTCCGCAGTGGCATCACGTGTGTCGTGTCCGCCGCGCCTTGCGGCTTGACAGGCCGCGGGGAGCCGCTAGACTCGTCTGAGGAGCTGGGTACAGCGAGGGAGACAGTGGCCATGGACGGGCAGGGAGCGAGAGAGGACGAGGCGGTGATTTCGGGGCTTGGCAACAGCGGTGGTCGTCGTTCAAGAGTCCGCGGCCGTCTGCCATATCGGTCGCTGGCGCTGTTGGGTCTGATGCTCACGGCGCTGCTGCTGGGGAGCGCCCCCGCGCTGGCCCTCGACCAGCGGGGGCACGCGTTCAGCTTCGCCTTCGGAGCACCGGGCAAAGAAGCCGAACAGTTCGAGCATCCCTCCGGGATCGCCGTGGACAGCACCACGGGCGACGTCTACGTGGCCGACCGCAACGACAACCGCGTGGAGAAGTTCGTGCCGGTGATCTCGAAAGGCGAGCTCGTCGGCGAGAGGCAGGTGGCCGAATTCAAGGTGCCCTCCCCGGTGGGCGTCGCTGTGGACAACTGCGCGAGCGAACCGAAACCCGGTGAATCGGTGCCCTGCACCGAAGATCCCTCCCTGGGGGACGTGTACGTCGTGGGCGCGAACGGCATCAAGGAAACCACGGAAGGGGGAGAACTGGAAGAGGACCGCGTCTACAAGTTCACCCCCGCGGGTGAACAGATCCTCAAGCTCGCCAAGTACAAGAACGGCGGCGAAGAAGACGAATTCGAAGAACAGAACGAAGTCGCGGTCGGCGCTGCCGGGACCCTGTTCGTCTATCAGGAGTCAGAAGACGCGATCGACAGATTCAGCGACGCCGTCAAGAACGAGGGCGCGTCGCGCGTGGAATCGAGCCTCACCGAAGAAGGAAGGTCCGGCTTCGCCGTCGGCTCCTACGGCGAACTGTACGTCGGCGTGGACTTCGACGGCGAAGGCAGCGCCTTGGAAGACCAGATCGGGGAAGAATGGTCCTACGAGACCGGCGAAGAACTCGCAGTCGTGGCAAAGCTCTCGGCCGCCTCAGGGTCGGTCGTGGATCCGGCGATCGACTTCGAAGACTCGCCGGCCGTCGCCGTCAACCCCACGGACGTCCCGGGCAACGACGTCGATGAACACAACGACGTCTACGTCGACAACCTGGCGGTCGTCGGTGGCGAAGACGCGACCACGATCGCCGCGATCGGCCCGGACGGCGAAGCGATCCAGCGCTTCAGCGCGCCTGGTCTGAAGGACGGAGACGGCATTGCGGTGGACTCTCAGACGGGCGCCGTGTACGTCGCCGACGGGCAGGCCGACCGGGTCGACGTGTTCGAGCTCGAATCGCCCGGGCAGCCGACGGTGGGCGATCTGGCGGCGAACACCTCGCCCGCGACGCCCAACCCGACCACGCTCAGCGCGCGGGTGAACCCCACGGGCGCCGCGACGCACTACGAGTTCGAATACGGAGCTGGAAGCTGCGCGGCGGTCCCCTCCGAATGCACCACGATCCCCGAGAGCGAAGAATACGTCGGTGACGGCTTCGGCGAACAGGACGTCAGCCAGGAACTGCCGCCGGACCTGCCGACGGGCGTCTATCACTACCGGATCGTGGCGCGGAACGAATTCGGCACGGTCCGCAGTGACGAACAGACGTTCACGATCCTCGCCTCCGCGAGCGGGCTGCCCGACGGCCGCGCGTGGGAGCTCGTCACGCCGCCCAACAAGGCCGGCGCCGAACCCCAGGCGATGACCGAAAAGGGAGGCACGATCCAAGCGGCGGCGAACGGCCAGGCGATCACCTACGTCGCCGACGGGACGATGCCCGCGGGAGTCGAACCCGAAGGCAGCCGCAGCCCGGAAATCACGCAGATCCTCTCCACACGCAGCTCGAGCGGATGGCTCACGCAGGACATACAGCCCCCCAACAGCACAGGCAGCGGCCTTGGCGTGGGGACCGCGCCCGAGTATCACCTGTTCTCCCCCAATCTCGCGCTTGCGCTCGTGGAACCGTTCGTTGGAGCCTCGCACTCGGGCGGGCTGGCCGAGCCGCCGCTCTCGCCGCCGCTCTCGGAGAAAGAAAAGGGCCAGCAGGAAAAGACGATCTACCTGCGCCGCGACGCGCCGATCGAAGCCGAAGCCAATGAAGGCGAAACCGAAGAAGAACAGGCGCAGAACCACGCGAACTACCAGGCAGCCAAGGAAAATGGCGAACTGATGAAGAACCCGGGCTACCTGGCCCTGATCACGGAAATCAACGCGCCTGGCAAAGAAGCGTTTGGGGGCGGGCGCGGCGTGTATAACGAAGGCGTCGAACTCGAGGGTGCCAACCCGGATCTGAACCACGGCGTATTCGCGTCCTACAGAGCCGCTCCCGGACTCTACGAGTGGGGGCCCGGAGGAGATCTGCAGCCCGTGAGCGTGCTGCCCGAAGCCGAAGGGGGAACGCGGGTGAGCCCGCATGAAGCGGACGCTACGCTGGGCGGCCGAGGAGCTCGCGATGTCCGCAATGCGATCTCGAAGAGCGGCTCGCTGGTCTTCTGGACAGCGCTCGCAGGCCAAGGCGGCCTACGCCTGTACGTGCGCGACACCGCGACACAGGAAACGCTCCGGCTCGACGCCGTCCATGGGGGGTCGGGGGCAGGCTCAGAAGACGCGGTCTTCCAGACAGCCAGCGCGGACGGGTCGAAGGTGTTCTTCACCGATACGCAACGGTTGACCGCTGACTCCAAGGCGGGAGACGGAGACGGAGTTGAAGCGTCCGACCTCTACGTGGCGGAACTGAGCGGCGGGAGCGCCCCAGGGAGTCCGCTGTCCGTCACGCTGACCGACCTCACTCCCGAAGGCACGCACGGCGAAAGCGCCGACGTGGTCGTCAGCCAGCACGCCGGAGGTGGCGTGCTGGGCGTAAGCGAAGATGGCTCCCATGTCTACTTCGTGGCCAACGGCGTGCTGAGCAGCTCCGAGAACGCCGAGGGCGAAGAGGCCATCCGCGGGGAATGCCCGATCGAATCTGAAGTCGCGCTGCCGGGGGCGACGTGCAACCTCTACGAGCGCCAGCGGATCGGCACGGAATGGACGCCCACGAAGCTGGTCGCGGTGCTCGCGGCCGAAGACTCGCCTGACTGGGGGGGAGGCGCAGGGGAGGGCGATCTGGGCTACACGACCTCGCAGGTCTCGCCGGATGGTGAATACGTGGCGTTCATGTCGAACCGGAGCCTCACGGGATATGACAACGAAGATGCGAGCCCCGAAGCGGAAGGGGCGCGCGACGAGGAGGTCTTCCTGTATGAAGCGGGCGCCGGACGACTGGTGTGCGCCTCGTGCGATCCGACCGGCGCGCGGCCGAAAGGGGTGCACGATGCCCCAGGCGTCTTCGAAGGGGGAGCAGGGCTGCTCGTCGACCGCCAGGGGATCTGGGCAGAAGAAACCCCCTATGAAGAATCCTGGCTGGCCGGGAGCGTTCCGGGCTGGACGCCGCTGGACCCCCTCAACGCGCTCTACCAGTCTCGCTACGTCTCGAACAGCGGTCGGCTGTTCTTCAACAGCCCCGACGAGCTGGTGCCGGCGACCGAAGGGGAAAAGGTAAGCAAGGAGAAGGTCTACGAGTACGAGCCGAAGGGCGTGGGCAGCTGCGACAGCGGCGTCGGGTGCGTCGCGCTGATCTCCGGCGCGAACGCCGAACACGAATCTGCGTTCATCGACGCGAGCGCGAACGGAGACGACGTGTTCTTCCTCACCGCCGAAAGACTCGTCCAGCAGGACGTGGACGAAAGCTACGACGTGTACGACGCCCGCGTGTGCGAACCGGCCTCGCCCTGCCTGACCGCGCCGGAGGGCGGGCTGCCACCGTGCAAGAGCGCCGCAGAATGCAAACCTGGCTCCACCTCCGCGCCGGCCTACAGCGCCCCGGCGAGCACGAGCCCCTCCGGTGCGGGCAACATCGTCGCAAAGCAGCAGGTTCTACCCGAAAAAGCTGTCAAACCGGCGCCGAAGCCGCTGACACGGGCGCAGAAGCTCGCAAAGGCGCTCAAGACGTGCCATAAGGACAAGAAGAAGAGCAGGCGTCTCGCGTGCGAACGGCAGGCTCGCAAGCAGCACGGGCCGAAGAAGTCCAAGGCCACGAAGGCCAAGAACAGCTCGGCGAAGGAGCAGGTGAGATGATCTCGCGGAGACCGGACCGGGCCACACGCCGCTGGCTCCTCGCCGTGGCGGCGATCGTCAGCCTGCTGGCCGCGTCGGTCGGCTCGACAGAGGCCTTCGCGGAAGTCCCGGTACCTCACTGGAAACTCGAATCCCACTCGGTGCCGACGATCCTCCCGCCCGACGGCAACGGCCTGCCCAACGGGGAAGCTCTGATCATCGTGACCGTCGCCAACCTCGGCAACGCGGACGTCAACGGGAAGGCAAGCGAGGTCAAGGTCAGCGACGAGGTCCCCGCCGGGCTGGAAATCACCCACGTCGAAGCCACCAGCAAGGGCAATCCGCAGTCGGAGGTGAGAAACACCCGGGACTACAACTCCAAAACCAAAACTTATGAAAACCCAGGTGGGTTTGACTGCTCCGAAGCGCCTGCCGACCCGATCGAATGCACGTATCAGGACGAACTCCCGCCCTACGAACAGCTGGAAATCTACATCAAAGTCAAGGTCCCGGGAGGAGCTCTGCCGGAATCGCCGGAATCCGCACACTCAAACGTGGTGACGGTGACAGGCGGCGAAGCTGCGACCGCGTCGATCAGCGACGCGCTCACGGTGCGCGAAGAAGCGACGCAATTCGGGATTCAGCAGTACGAACTGACCCCGGAAACCGAAGACGGCTCGCTGGCCACCCAGGCTGGCTCGCACCCGTTTCAGATGACGACCACCTTCAACCTCAACCAGACACTCGGCGTGGACGTCAACCCGCTCAACCAGAACGTGGTCGTGCCAACGGCGCCTGCCCTCGACAAGAGCGTGGACGTCGAACTGCCTGCGGGACTGGTCGGCAACCCGAACGTCGTCGCGCAATGCGACGGCGACGACTTCGGGGCGCTCGACGCAGGCAATGTGAACTCCTGCCCGGCCGACACGGCGGTGGGCGTCGCGACGGTCACCTTCAACGACCCCATCATCCTCGACCTCTACACCGCCACGGTGCCCGTGTTCAACCTCGTGCCGGCGAAAGGCGAGCCGGCGCGGTTCGGCTTCATGGGCGCGCACGTACCGGTCGTTCTCGACACGTCCATTCGCCCCAGTGGAGGCTACAACGTGACGGTCAGCGTCGACGACGCCTCCGAGTCCGTCCAGCTGCTGGGCAGCAGGGTGACGATCTGGGGCGAACCGTATGAAGCCAGCCACAACGAAGCCCGCGGCTGGAGCTGCCTCGGCTGGACGGAGAACGGGCCATGCGAAACGGGCGACGTCGGTAAAGCGCTGCCGTTCCTGACTCTTCCCACGTCGTGTGCCGTGGCGCCGAGCTCGACCGTGAGGGGCGAATCGTGGCCGAACCCGGAAACCGGGAAGGCTCGCGAGTTCGGAAAGGGCACCGAAAGCGAAGCGAACAGCGAATTCACGTTCCCGTCACCGCTGACCGGGTGCAACCTGCTCGGCTTCACCCCGACGATCAGCGTGAAACCGGAAACGACGCAGGCGAGCACGCCGAGCGGGCTGACCGTCGAAGTCGAAGTCCCGCAGAAGACGACCCTGGAACCGAAAGGGCTGGCCGAGTCGGCGGTCAAGGACACGACGGTGGAGTTCCCGGAAGGCCTGCTGCTCAACCCGTCCGCGGCGAACGGCCTGGAAGCGTGCAGGGAGGAAACGGAACTCTCCGAAGGCGAAGTGAAGGGCGGGGTCGGCTTCAGGGGATTCGGGGAATTCGAAGGAACCTCGATGGCCACGTTCACGGAAAAGTTCGACATGGTGCCGCCGGCAACGCCGGAACTGGGCATCAACTTCTGCCCGAACGCGTCCAAGGTCGGCATCGTCCACATCAAGTCGCCGGATCTTCCCATTCGCCTCCCGGACGGGAAGGTCGGCATGCAGGAACTGGAAGGCAGCGTGTATCTGGCATCGCAGAACGCCAATCCGTTCGGCTCCCTGTTCGCCATGTACATCGTCGCCGAAGAACCGGAATCGGGCGTGCTCGTCAAGCTCGCCGGCGAAGTGAAAGTGAACGATCAGGGCCGGATCACCTCGACGTTCGAAAACACGCCGGACGTGCCGTTCGAAGACCTGAAGCTGGAACTGTTCGGCGGTCCGCGCGCGTCGCTCTCGACGCCCCCGTCGTGCGGCGTGAAGACGACCACGGCGTCCTTCACCCCCTGGTCGGGGAGCAAGGAACACCCCGGTACGGTGACGGACGAACCGCACTTCGAAATCACCTCCGGCCCGGAAGGCTCCGGGTGCGCGAACCCGCAACCGTTCACGCCTTCGTTCGTCGCCGGCTCGACCAACACGCAGGCGGGCGCCTTCACGCCGTTCACGCTCACGATCGGCGTGCCCCAAGCCGACGCGGCGCTGGACACGATCTCGAACATGCAGCTCCCGCAGGGCCTCGCGGCGCTTCTGGCCTCCGTGCCGCTGTGCCCCGAACCGCAGGCGGCGGAAGGCACCTGCGGCGAAGAAAGCAGGATCGGCACCTCGACCGCGAGCACAGGTCTGGGTAGCGAACCGTACACCCTGCCGGGCAAGGTCTACCTGACGGGTCCCTACGACGGCGCGCCGTTCGGGCTTTCCGCGGTGACCCCGGCGAAGGCCGGTCCCTTCAACCTCGGCACGGTCGTGGTGCGCTCCAGCATCAGCGTCAACGAGTACACGGCGGCGGCGACGATCAACACAGAAGCGGCGAGGTTCATCAACTACAAGGGTGAAACGAGCGAAGTCGCGGGGCTGCCGGAATTCGTCGAAGGTGTACCGTCGCAGATCAAGCAGCTCAACGTGACCGTCGATCGCCCGGGCTTCGAGTTCAACCCGACCAACTGCAGCCCGATGTCGATCACCGCGACGCTGAAAGGCGCCAGCGGCAGCGAGGCTGTCTCCTCCCCGTTCCAGGCGTCCAACTGCGCGAGCCTGCCCTTCGAACCAAAACTGACCGCCTCCGTCGTGGGCAAAGGGAGCAAAGCGGACGGGACGACGTTCGCGGTCAAGGTCGAATCCCCCGGGCTCGGCCAGGCGAACATCCACAAGGTGGATCTGACGATACCGTCGGCGCTGCCGTCGCGTCTGACGACGATCCAGAAAGCCTGCCCGGAAGCGGTCTTCTACGTCAACCCAGCCTCCTGCGACGAAGGCTCGGTGATCGGCGAAGGAATCGTGCACACGCCGGTGTTCAAGAACCCGCTGAGGGGACCGGCCTACCTGGTCTCCCACGGCGGCGCGGAATTCCCGGACGTGGAGTTCGTGTTGCAGGGCGAAGGCGTCACGATCGTGGTGGACGGCAAAACCTACATCCACGACGGAGTCACCTACTCGAAATTCGAAACCGCTCCGGACGCGCCGTTCACGACCTTCGAAACGATCCTCCCGGCCGGTCCACACTCGGCGCTCACCCCCAACGTCCCGGAAAGCGAAGACTTCAGCCTGTGCAAAACGACCCTCACGCTGCCCACCGAAATCACGGGCCAGAACGGCGCGTTCATCAGCCAAACGACCCCCGTGGTCGTCACCGGCTGCGGTAAGTCTGGGGTGCTTTCCTACACGAAGCGCCAGTTGCTCGAAAAAGCGCTGAAGGCCTGTAGGACGAAGTTCAAGGCGAAGGGCAAGAAGAGCAAGCGCCTCGCGTGCGAAAAGACGGCCCGCAAGAAGTACGGCTCCAAAGCCGCAAAGAAGGTAAAGAAGAAGAAGAAGTAGCGGTGGAGGGGTCGCGTGCGCGTGCGTGGGGGTGGGTCTTGTCGTTGCGCGCGCTGGTGGCGGCAGCGGCGTTGTCGATCGCGCTTGCGGCGGCGCTCCATCAGAGCCTGGCCGGCGAGCGCTTCTCGGTGGCGCCCGTCGTGCACGCCGGCGGCCTTTCTCACGAAGGGCTTGCCGGTCTTCCCCTGACCGCGCAGGGGCCGGTCTCGGCGGCGCTCGGCGCCGCCGATCCGGCATATCGGATCGAAGCCTCCCACGGCGGGTTTGCGGCGACGAACCCCGCGCAGCGTCTGCGCGTGCGCTTTGGCCGCTCGGGGGTTTCGCTCAGCTCGGGTGCGACGCGTGTCGGGTTGAGCTTGCAGGCTCTGGGCTTCGGGGCCTCGCTGCGGAGGGTTGGCGCGGTCGCCCCGCGGGCGAAGGCCGACCGCGTCGTCTATGCGCACGCAGTTGTAAGCGAGTGGTACGCGAACGGACCGCTCGGTCTCGAGCAGGGCTTCACGATCCCCACGGCGCCGTCCGGGCATTCTCGTGGAGCGTTGACACTGTCGATGGCGCTCTCCGGGAACGCACATGCCTCGTTGGCCGTCGGCGGCGAGAGCATCACCCTCGGCTCCACCGGTGGGCCAATGCTGAGCTACGACGGCGTGAGCGCCACGGACGCGCGCGGGCGCGCTTTGCGTACATGGCTTGAACTGTCCGCCGGGCGGCTGCTGCTGCGGGTCGACGCCCGCGACGCGCGCTACCCGCTGCGAGTAGATCCGTTTGTCCAGCAGGGCAGGAAGCTCACCGGCGGCGGTGAGAGCGGCCTCGCTGCCGTCTTTGGCGTGAGCGTGGCGCTGTCCGCCGATGGCGACACCGCGCTGATCGGTGGCCCTGGCAACAAGGGTGGCGGCGCGGCGTGGGTGTTCACCCGCGCGGGCTCGACCTGGAGCCAGCAGGGCGAAAAGCTCACCGGCGCCGGCGAGAGCGGCAACGGCGAATTCGGCGACAGCGTGGCGCTGTCCGCAGACGGCAACATTGCGCTGATCGGCGGCCGCGGCGATGATGGCTATGCCGGCGCGGCGTGGGTGTTCACGCGTTCGGGCTCGAGCTGGACCCAGCAGGGGGAAAAGCTGACCGGCAGCGGGGAGAGCGGCAAAAGCGAATTCGGCGTCAGCGTGGCGCTGTCCTCGGAAGCCACCACGGCGCTGATCGGCGGCCCCGGCGACAACGGCGATCACGGCGCGGCATGGGTGTTCACGCGCTCGGGCTCGACGTGGACCCAGCAGGGCGAAAAGCTGACCCCCGTCGGAGAATGCGGCATTGCCTATTTCGCCAAAAGCGTGGCGCTGTCATCCGACGGCAACACGGCGCTGATCGGCGCGCCGGTCGATTGCGACGTGGGCGCGGCGTGGGTGTTCGCGCGGTCGGGCTCGACCTGGGCCCAGCAGGGCACAAAGCTCACCGCCACCGGCGAGCGGGGCAAAGGCTGGTTCGCCGAAAGCGTGGCGCTGTCCTCCGATGGCGACACCGCCCTGATCGGAGCCTTCGAGGATAGCCACGGTGTCGGTGCGGCGTGGGTGTTCACGCGCTCGGGCTCGACCTGGAGCCAGCAGGGGGAAAAGCTGACCGGCAGCGGGGAGAGCGGCGAAGGCGAATTCGGCGTGAGCGTGGCGCTGTCCTCGGAAGGCACCACGGCGCTGATCGGCGGCCGTGGCGACGGCGGCTACGTCGGCGCGGCGTGGGTGTTCGCCCGGTCGGGCTCGACCTGGAGCCAGCAGGGCGAGAAGCTCACCGGCAGTGGGGAGAGCGGCTACGGCAAGGGCGGGGGCTACTTCGGTGACAGCGTCGCGCTGTCCTCCGACGGCAACACCGCACTGGTGGGGGGCGGACGCGACAGCGAGCTCGTCGGCGCGGCGTGGGTGTTCGCGAGCCAGCCAACGAGCCCACCGAACCCGGCGGAATATGGGAGATGCACGAGGGTCAGCCGAGCGTCGGGCGAGAGCGTCTCAGGCCAGTACGCAAAAGCCAGCTGTACGACACGGGGCGGGCGCTCGAGGTATGAATGGCATCGAGGGGTGGCGAGAACTCGTTTTACGTCCAAGATCACGAAGGGCGCGGCCACATTCGAAACAGTCAAAGGCTTTGCGGTGACGTGCAGGACCGAGACGGGAACGGGCGAATACACGGGAACCTCTCTCACAACGGTGGGTGACGTCGTCCTCACGTTCACCCGATGCGAACGGCTCGGCGAAAAATGCTCGACCGCGCTAGCCGCCCAGGGCGAAATGGTCACCGAACCGCTCGAAGGTGTGCTCGGGATCACGGAGCTCGGCAAATCGGCTCTCAAGAACAAGATCGGCCTCGACCTCTACCCCGGTGGGATGACGGGATTCGTGACGCAATTCAGTTGCGGCGCCACCCAGGTATCGGTGCGGGGCTCGCTGATCGTGCCAGTTCCAGCGAACAGGATGCTGCTGAGGCTCAAGCTGAAGTACTCGGCAAAAAAGGGCAAACAGAAACCGGAAAGCTTCGTCGGAGAGCCGAAGGACGTCCTCGAAGCCTCCCTCGACGGAGGATCATTCGAGCAGGCTGGCCTGACGCTCGCGACAACGCAGACCAACGAAGAAAAGGTCGAGGTGAACTCGGCCTTCTTCTAGGCAGGCGGCGTCGAGCGTCCGTGCAGACCCGTGCCGACGGGCGCTACCCCGGCTCGTTCTCCAGCGAGCGCCACAAGTACCTGCACGCGAGCGTCCGGTGCGGGCGCCAGGGCTCCGCAATCCTCTCGATGGTGGGGGCGTCTGGGAGGCCGCCGAGCCCGTAGGCGCGTTCGATCGCCCGGCGGATGCCAAGGTCC
Source organism: uncultured Solirubrobacteraceae bacterium (assembly GCA_963805745.1). Taxonomy (GTDB): domain Bacteria; phylum Actinomycetota; class Thermoleophilia; order Solirubrobacterales; family Solirubrobacteraceae; genus Palsa-744. The sequence goes on along the minus strand of CAWDVD010000002.1, from coordinate 511,278 downwards.
CCAACCGGCAGCACGTCCGGGCGATGCAGGTGGAACATCAGGAACATGTGCGCCGTCCACACGCCCACGCCCTTGACCGCCACGAGCTCTGCGATGACCTCCTCGTCGGCGAGCTCGTCCAGGCGCTCGAGCTCCAGCTCGCCGGATATGACGTGCTCGGCGAGCGAGCGCAGGTAGCCGACCTTCGCGCGCGAGAGCCCTGCCGCCGCGCGCAGCGCCTCGGGGTCCTCCGCGAGGATCTCGCCCGGCGTGGGCGGGCGCTCGCCGAAGCGCGCCGTCAGGCGCCCGTAGATCGCCGCCGCGGCGCGCACCGAGAGCTGCTGGTTGACGATCGAGCGCACGAGCGCGCCGTAGTGATCGTCGCGCTCGGGCCTGCCCTCGCGCGCGTCGGGGAGCGGGCCGACCGCGTCGATCAGGCGGGCGAGCACCGGGTCGGCGGAATGCAGCTCGACTGAAGGGCGGTCCATGGTGCGGATTATCCCAGCGAACGCTCCATGCCCTCGCGCCCTCCCCGCCAAGCCTGTAGAGTTCGTCTCAGGATCGCACCGCGCGGGGCGGTGCGGCGTCGGAAAACCGTCGAAGGGGAGGATGCATGCGCAGCAGAACGACGTTCGCGTTCCTGGCCGTCGTCCTGACCGCCTTGGGGGGCTGCGCCGCCTTGGGGGGCTGCGGCAGCACGAACAGCGCCACGACGAGCTCATCGCCATCGACCGGCGCGACGAGCACCCAGTCGACGCAGCCGATCACGACCCTCAGCTACAGCCTGAAGCTTGCCGCCCCTGCCGGGACGCCGCACGGATCTGGTCTCGCGAGCGTTCGGTTCGACGCCTCCAAGCATCAAGTCTGCTGGAAGTTCTCACAGCTCAAGCACGTGACCGTCACCCACAGCCAACTGCGAGGGTCGATCGCCGTCATCCAGCGCACCCCCGCCGGCACTCCCGCCACGCCCGGGGTTGTGCTCGGCTTCGGCTACAAATCGTCAGGCTGTGTGTCCGAGCCCGTGGGATTTCTGCAGCGGTTCGAGTCTGATCCGCAGTTGTACTACCTGAGCCTGTACAACACTCTGACCGGTGGCGTGGTGCGCGGCCACTTCTAGGCGAGGCAGCGCCCTAGCCGGCGGGCAGCGCCTCGAGCGCCACACGCTCGCCGTCGAGCGCGTTCAGCGCGCGCTCCAGCGACATCGCCAGGCAGGTGAAGCTGGGGGTGTCGCGCACGGTGTAGCGGGAGGCCTCGGTGCCGCGCAGCCGCTGCACGAGGTCGAGGAACGTGCCCACGTCGTCGGTGTCGAACGCGACCACGAACTCCTGGTCGTCGAGGCCGAACGAGTATGTCGTGTGGTTGTCCACGCCCGGGTATTCGCGCCCGACCTGGATGTGGCCCTGCATGATCCGCCAGCGCTCGTCCGCCGGCAGCGCGTACCACTCGCGCGACTTGACGAACGGGTACACGAACACGTACTTGCCGCGGAAGCCGCGCGCGACCGTGCGCTCGTCCTCGGAGTACTCCGAGCTCTTGCGCATCCCCAGGAACGAGTACGGGATCTGCGCCCAGCGCATCAGCCCGCTCTGCGCGAGCACCACGTGGAACTCGTGGATGCGGTCGAGGTTCTCCGCCTCCGACACGAGCAGCAGTTCGGCGTCCCCGCGCGTCCCCACCAGCGAGAAGCTCTGCAGCAGGTGCCCGTCGGCGAAGTCCTCGCACGCGGCCGCGAACTCGCGCTTGTCCTGCGCGCGACGCTCGCCATCCAGGCGCCGCCACGCCGGGTCGAGCTTGACGAACGTGTACTTGACGAAGCGGCGCGCGCCCACGCCCCCGATTATCGCACCGGCGGGTGCTCGCCGGGCCGCGCGGGGCCGGCGTGGCGCCCGACTGCCGCGACGGATACAGTAGGAGTCCGTGCGGATCGCGCTGCTCTCGCCGTACTCGTGGACCTATCCGGGTGGCGTCACCCGCCACATCGAGGCGCTCGCCGGCGAGCTTTCCTCGAGCGGGCACGAAGCGCGCATCCTCGCGCCGTTCGACCCCGACGACGCGCTCTCGCGGCGGCTGCACCGTGGCGCGCGCCCGCAGCCGCGCTCCGTGGGCGAGGACTTCGTCTCGCTCGGACGGACCGTCGGCGTGCCCGCCAACGGCGCCGTCTCGAACATGGCGCTGACGCCGTACCCGGTCTTTGCCCTGCGACGTGAGCTGCGCCGCGGCGGCTACGACGTCGTGCACATCCACGAGCCGGTCGTGCCGTTCCTCTCCTGGGACGCGCTCACCAGCGCCGGCGAGCTGCCGCTGGTGGGCACGTTCCACACGTTCTCCGAGAACGTCCTCACCAACGGCATCGCCGCGATCCCGCTCGGCGGCCGGCGCCGCATGAACCGCCTGCACGCGCGCATCGCCGTCTCCGAGGCCGCCGCGTGGACCGCGCGACGCTTCTACGGGGGGCGCTACCGCATCGTCCCCAACGGCGTCCACCTCGCGGAGGCCTGCGCGCTCGCGTGCGAGCCCGCGGGTGAGGGTCCGCGCGACGCGGAGACGGCCCCCCCGCCGCAGCCGCTGCGGATCCTGTTCGTCGGCCAGGCGGTCGAACGCAAGGGTCTGCCGGTGCTGCTGCGGGCGTTCGAGGCGCTGCGCGACCAGATCCCCGCGACGCTCACGCTCGTCGGCGCGAGCGCCCAGGAGGTCGCCCACATGATTCTCGACGACCGCGGCGTGCACGCGCTGGGCAAGGTGTCCGAGGAGCGCAAGCTGGCGGAGCTCGCGCGTGCCGAGGTGCTGTGCGCGCCCTCGCTGCACGGCGAGAGCTTCGGGATGGTCCTGACCGAGGCGTTTGCCGCCGCCACGCCGGTCGTCGCCTCGGACATCCCCGGCTACCGGGACGTCGTGCGCGACCGGCGCGACGGCCTGCTCGTGCCCCCGGGGGACGCGCTCGCGGTCGCCGAGGCGCTGCGCGGCCTCGCGCTCGATCCCCGCCTTCGCGCCGGCATGGCGCTCGCCGCGCGCGAGCGGGCCGAGCGCTTCGCCTGGCCGCACGTGGCCGCCGAAGTGCTCGACTGCTACGAGCAGGCCATCGCCGTCGGTGCCCAGGCCAGTCGCCGTGCGCGCAGCGGGGCACTGGCCCGCACCGCCCTGCGCTACGGCTTCGCCCCCGCCGACCTGCTGCCGCGCGTGCCCGCCGAACGGCTGCCGTCGCTCCTCCCCGCCGGCCCGCCGCTCGTCGGCCGGCCACGTCGCCTGCGCGCCCTGCGCCGCGCAGGTCTCGCCGTCAGCACGCTCGCCGCAGCCGGGCTCGCCGCCGTGGCGCTGCAACGCGTGGGCGTCACCCGCGTGGCCGCCTCGCTGCTCGCGTCCAAGCCCGGCCTGCTCGCAGCCGGCCTCGCCCTGATGTGCGCCGCGATGCTCGCGCGCGCTCTCTCCTGGCACTCGATCCTCGCAGCCGCCCCCACCTGGCGTCGCGCCAAACGCCGCGACGCGATGCAGGGGACGTTCATCGGCGTGCTGATGTCCGCCACGCTGCCCGCCCGCCTGGGTGAGCCATCCCGCGCGCTGATCGTCGCGCGGCGCCTCGGCCGCGCGCGCGAGACGCTGCCCGTCGTGCTCGGCACGATGGTCTCCCAGACGCTGCTCAACCTGCTCGCGCTCGTCATCCTGGGTGGCGTGACGCTCTCCAGCGTCAGCGTTCTCGACGGTCACGACCGGGCGCTGCTGGCGATCGCGCTCGCGCCGCTCGCCGCGCTGATCGCGCTGGTGCTCGTGCCGATCCTGGCTCCGCCCGCGGCGCTCTCGCGTTCGCGGCGCGCGCACGCGCTGCTCGCCGCGCTGCGCCGCTCGCTGCTGCGTCTGCGCGACGGCCTGCGCGTGTTCGCCCAGCCGCGCCGCGCCGCGCTCGCCACCGTCACCCAGCTGGGCGCGTGGGCCCTGCAGTGGCTTTCCTGCTGGCTGCTGTTGATGGCGCTCGGCCTCGACTCCCGCGCCGGCGCCGGCGCAGGCGCCGCCGCGGCGGTGCTGTTCGCCGTCAACGTCACCGCCGTCGTCCCCGCCACGCCCGCCAACGTGGGCGTCTTCCAGGCCGCCTGCGTGGCGGTGCTCGCCGGCGCCTACCACGTCTCCACGCCCGACGCCATCGCCTACGGCATCGTCCTGCAGGTCGTGGAGGTCGCCACCGCGCTGATCATGGGCCTGCCGGCGCTCGTCAACGAGGGCCTCTCCTGGCGCGATGTGCGGCTACGCACGATGCACGCCGCGCCCGTCAAGCTGGGGCCGCTGCCCGCGCCCGGCGCGCCGGCGAGTCCCGCGAGAGGCGCGTAGGCGGGATGCGCATGCGAAAAGAGTCGTAAAAATCTTGGCCCGAGGGCTTGACGACGGCGCACTTTGCGGCTAGACCACACACAGCGGCGATCGCCCCATCCCCCCAGGGGGTCGCTGCCGCCCAGTTGGCAACGAAGCCAGACCCTTGGGAGGGGAGAGGGACAGGAGCCCGGCTCGGCCCGGGCTCCGGGCGTTCTGGAGGCACACGCTCGCCGCATCCAGCCAAGATGACCGAAGCCTGGGTCTACATGCTCCGCTGCGCCGACGGATCGCTGTACACGGGCTGGAGCACCGACGTGAGCCGGCGCCTGGCGCGTCACCGCGACGGCACCGCCAGCCGCTACACCGCCAGTCGCCTGCCGGTGGAGCTCGCGCTGGCGCTGCCGATGGCCGATCGGACGGCGGCCAGGCGTGAGGAGGCCCGGATCAAGCGGCTCGATCGCGCGTCCAAGCTGGCGCTGATCGCCGCCGCCGCGCCGCCCCTGCGCTGAACCGCGTGCGCGCACACGCCGGAGCGCCCGCCGGTTTAGGGCATGATGGGGGTATGGCCACACGACCTCCGGCGCGCAGCGTCAAGATCTCAGACGACGAGCGGACGGGTTGGTCCTCGGATCGACCCCGGCGCGACGGCGCTCCCCCGCGCCCCGCGGACGTCACCGTGCACTGCCGCGTGCTCTCGCCGGCGGACCGGCTGCGCTACTCCCCCGGGAGCCTGCTCGTAGTCGCCTGCGCCTCCCTGCCCGAGCGCGACCGGTTCCTCGATCGCCTGATCGAGGATCGCGCCTGCCTGCTGTCGCTCGGCAAGGTTCGCGCGCTCCTGGCCGGGCGCGTCGCCGAGCAGGAGCTGCAGGCGCGCGCCGCGGAGCTCCTGCACGCGGCCGTGTCCAAGCGCCTGCAGAGCAGAGAGACGGTCGTGCTCGCCGCCGAGGGCCTCGACGCGGGCGAGCGCGAGCCGTTCGTGCGCATGGCCGCTGCGCTCAAGCGTCCGCGTCATCTGATCCTGCTGGAGACCGCGCGCGATCAGGTTCGCGAGGAGGATCTTGCCGCTCTGAACGAGCTGCGCCGCGCCCTGGACGCCGGCGAGCTCGGAGGCGAGGGCTTTCAGACCGCGCTTCGCCTCGGCGGCGGCTCCGCCTCAGAGGTCAAGCGGATCCTGTTCCGTCCGCCGCCCCGCGAGGAGCCGTAGGGCGACACTAGGAGGCGCCCTCGCCCGCCATCGCGGGCTCATCCTCGGCTTCGATCGCGCCGTCCGGCGGGTCCTCGTCGTCGAGCTCGCCGAACAGCGACGGGTCGCGGCTGGAGCCGCGGATGACGTCGTCGGGCGACCCGTTCGGGAGCAGGCGCCCCTGGCGCGTGCCGAAGTAGATCGCCTGCGGGTGGTGGGCGACGAGCGCGAGCGTGGACTGCTCGGGCTCGGGCGCGTAGCCGTCGGTGATGCTCATGCCGATCTGCTCGAGGTGGAGCAGCTTCTCCACCTTCAGATGCTCCGACTGCTCGGGCACCGCGGGGTAGCCCCACGAGTAGCGCCGTCCCTGCGTGAGCGGGATGTCGAGCATGCGCCTGACCTCGTAGTGCAGCCACTCGGCGAGGCCCTCGGCGGTCTGCACGCCGAGGCCGTGCACGAACAGCTGCTCGGCGAACTCGCCTTCCGCCTCCAGCTTGGCCATCAGCTCGGTGACCTCCGAGCCGACGGTCACCGCCTGCACGGCGATCACGTCCAGCTCCTCGGGTGGTTCGCCGGTCGATCGAGACCCACCCGCCCCGCCGTCCAGGCCGATCGCCGGCCGATAGAAGTCAGCGAGGCAGATGCGATCGCCCTTGGGCTGGCGCGGGCAGACGAAGCGCGTGAGCTCCGTCGTGCGGTCCTCGGGATCGAGCACGACGATGTCGTTGCCGAGCGAGTAGCACGGAAAGAAGCCGAGCAGCGCACGCGGGTGCAGATACGTCTGCTCCTTCCACATGCGCTCCAGGCGCGGGCGGAAGTCATCGCGCAAGAGCGTCTGCCACGCCTCGCCTTTGACGCCCTTGCCGCCCCAGTGCAGCTTGAACAGCACGTGCGTGTCGAGGTGGTGGTAGACCTCGTCGAGGTCGACGGGGATCTCCTTGACGCCCCAGAAGGGAGGGGTGGGGATCGGCACGTCGGTGCGCGCGGAGGAGCGCACGGAGTCATCGGCGAAGTTCAGGTTCTCCTCGGGCGCATCGCCCTTGGCACGGAACTCGGTCGCGCCGGCGAGCAGCTTCTGCACGAGCGCGCCGCGGGCGTCGGCGTCGATCAGCTGGTCCATCACGGCGAGGCCCTCGAAGGCGTCCTTGCAGTAGAAGACGCCCGGCTCGTAGACCTCGTCGGAGTCTTTTCCTCCCGGATAGAGCGCGCGGTAGCTGAAGGCCCGGTTGATGGCGGCGCCGCCGATCAGCACGGGGTAGGAGAGGCCCTTGGCCTGCAGCTCCTGGATGCATGCGGGCATCTGCTTGGAGGTCGAGACGAGCAGCGCGGACAGCCCGATCGCGGTCGCGTCGTGCTCCTGCGCGGCGTCGACGATCGTCTGGATCGGCACCTGCTTGCCGAGATCGACGACCGTGTAGCCGTTGTTGGTGAGGATCGTGTTGACGAGCGACTTGCCGATGTCGTGCACGTCGCCGAACACGGTCGCGAGCACGACAGTGCCCTTCGTGTAGCCCTCGATCTTGTCGAGGTATTTCTCGAGCTGAGCGACCGCTCGCTTCATCACCTCGGCCGATTGGAGCACGAACGGCAGGATCAGTTCGCCGGCGCCGAACTTGTCGCCCACCTCCTTCATCGCCGGCAGCAGCACCTCGTTGAGCGTGGGCACAGCCCCGATCTTCTCGACGCTCTTGTCGATCCAGTCCTCGACGCCATCGCGCCGGCGGCGCAGGATGTGGAAGTGCAACGCCTGCTCCGGCTCCATCCCCTCGGTCGGATCGGCGGCGCTCTGAGCTTCGTCCTCCGGGCCCTTGGACTCGAAGTGCTCGATGAACTTCTCCAGCGCGTCCTCGCGGCGGTTGAACACGAGGTCGTCCGCCAATTCCCGCTCCTCGTCGGGGATCTCCGAGTAGGGGGTGATGTGATTGGGGTTGACCATCGCCAGATCGAGCCCCGCCTGTACACAGTGATGCAGGAACACCGAGTTGAGCACCGCGCGCGCGCCGGGGGAGACGCCGAACGAGACGTTCGATATCCCCAGCGACGTCTTCACCTGCGCGATCCCCTCCTTGATCGCTTTGATTCCCGCGATCGTCTCCACGGCCGACGGGCGCCACTCCTCGTCGCCGGTCGTCAGCGTGAACGTAAGGCAGTCGAAGATCAGCAGCTGCGGGTCGAGACCGTGCTCCTCGCAGCACAGGTCGCGGATGCGCTTGGCGATCTCGAGCTTGCGCTGCGCCGTCTTCGCCATGCCCACCTCGTCGATCGTCAGCGCGATCAGCGCGGCGCCGTGCGCGAGCGCGACGGGCACGACGCGGTCGAGCTTCGCGCGGCCGGCCTCGAGGTTGACCGAGTTGACGATCGCCCGCCCGGGGATCTGCTCGAGCGCGCGTTCGATCACCTCCGGCTCCGTCGAGTCGACCTGGATCGGCGCGGGCTGCGTCAGCGAGACCTTCTTGGCGACCAGTCGCATCTGTTCGTCCTCGTCCTGACGCTCGGTCAGCGCGACGCACAGATCGAGCACGTGCGCGCCGCCGATGACCTGGTCCTCGGCGATCTGCACGAGGCCGTCGTAGTCGTCTGCCAGCAGCAGCTCCTTGGCCTTGCGCGAGCCCTGCGAGTTGACGCGCTCTCCGACCATCGTCGGCGCGGGCTCCTGCGCGAGCGGTGTGGCGGCGATCATCGATGAGAGATGAGGCTGGCGCGGTGCGGGACGAGGTGTGACGGTGCGTCCGCAGACGCGCTCCACGATCGCGGCGATGTGCTCGGGCGTCGTGCCGCAGCAGCCGCCGACGACGCCCACGCCGTAGCGCTCGACGAACTCCTTCAACGCCTCCGCGAGCGGCTCGGGCTGCTCGGGGAAGATCGTCTCGCCGTCGGGTCCCTGCAACGGCAGGCCGGCATTGGGGATGCAGGCGACGGGCACGGGGCAGTATTCGCCGAGGAAGCGGATCGCGTCGCGCATGTCCTCCGGGCCGGTGGAGCAGTTCAGCCCGATCACGTCGACTCTCAGCGCCTCGAGCGTGGTGAGCACGGCGGATATGTCCGTGCCCAGCAGCATCTTGCCGCCGTTGGGCAGCAGCGAGACGGAGGTGTGGATCGGCAGCGTGCGCCCGCTGCTCTTGAACGCCGCGCGCGCGCCGAACACGGCGGCCTTGACCTCGAGGATGTCCTGCGCGGTCTCGATGATGATCAGGTCGGCGCCGCCGTCAATCAGCCCCTCGGCCTGCTCGGTGAAGACCTCGACGAGCTCGCCGAAGCGGATCTGCCCGAGCGAGGGGTCCTCGGAGGCGGGCAGGTAGCCGGTGGGGCCGATCGAGCCGGCGACGAAGCGGTGCTCGCCGGCTGCCCTGCGCGCGATTTCAGCGGCCTTGGTGTTGATCTCGACGGTGTAGTCCGCGAGGCCCCACTCGCCGAGCTTGATGCGCGAGCCCTGGAAGGTGTCCGTCTCCAGCACTTCCGCGCCGGCATCGAGCATCGAGGCGTGCACGCCCTCGATCACGTCCGGGCGGTTGAGCACGAGCGCCTCGTGGCACTTGCCCTGCAGGCCGCCGTAGTCCTCGCTTGACAAATCGAACTGCTCGAGCGTGGCGCCCATGCCGCCGTCGTAGACGACGACGTGCTCGGAGATCGCTTTCAGGTAGTCACGCTCGGCCATCTAGGGAATGCTAGAGATCAAAGGGTCGAGCCACCGGCAATTCGAGGCGATCAGGGCCGCCAGAGGCGCATGGAAGGACATGGATGTCGAGCAGTGGGAACGCGATGTCAACGATGCGTGGGCGACTTGGCAGCTACCCCAGTCCTAGACTCGGACGTCCTCATCGATCATCTTCGTGACGCGGGTCTCGGACGTGAGCTCGTCGATGAGCTCGCCACCAGCTCGGGCTACCTGATCACAGCCGTCACCGCCTTCGAGCTGGCGCTGGGCCACGCCTACGCGCACAACCCCGCTCCGGTCGACGCGCTGATGGCGGCACCGTGCCTGATGCTGACGCGAGAGGCGGCCGTCGTTGGCGGCGCCCTGCTGCGCGAGCTGCGTGCCGCCGGAAGGGGCATCGACGTGCGCGATGCTATGCAGGCCGCCATCTGCCTCCGGGCGGACGCGCCTCTGGTCACCCGCAACATCCGCCACTTCGCCAGGGTGCCCGGACTTCAGGTGTCGGACCCCCGGCAATGGACTGCCGGCGGCGCGCCCTGAGCGAGCCCCTGCGCGAGCGGTGCACCTCTCGGACCGTCCCCGGCACCCTTCGGGCAGGCTCGTGCCCGACGCGGCCGACACGCGTGTAGCCGGTCGGGACGCGAACATCGATTAAGCGTCCAACTTTTTCGAGGGTCGCTTCGCGAGGGTCCAAACTGCCCGGCGACGGTCAACCGAGTGGGAAGGAATTCACGATGACACCGGAGTTTCTGCTTGACACACCTGTCAAGGATCGGGTCGAGGAGATCAGGCGGGCCCTGCACCGTGAGCGCCAGTGGGTGAGGCCGGCGGTCGGTGCGCGGATCACACGCGACGCCGGGGCCGGTCAGGTGCTCGTGGCGGTCGTGGGCCTTGGCCACTCCGGCCTGCCGAGCGCGATGGCGCTGCGCCGCGCGGGCTTCCGGATCGTCGGGATCGACACCTCCTCCAGCCGGCTGAACGCCATTCGCGGCGGGCGCGCCGAGGTCGTGGGCGCGCTCCCGGAGGAGCTGCGGGAGCATCTCGACGACGAGGACTTCCTGCTGACCGAAAGGCTCGAGGCGGTCCAGGCGGCGGACGTGGTGCTGATCTGCGTGCCCACCACGGTCGACCGCCAGCGGCGCCCGAACCCCGAGACGCTCGAGCGCACGTGCGCAGCGGCCGTGGCGCACGCGCGAGCGGGGCAGACGCTCGTGCTGACGTCGACCACCTACGTGGGGAGCACCCGCGAGCTGCTGGTCGAGCCGCTCGCCGAGCGCGGGCTGCGCGCCGGCGAGGACGTGTTCGTCGCGTTCTCGCCGGAGCGCATCGACCCCGGCGTCTCCGATCACGAGCAGCTGCGGACTCCGCGGGTGGTGGGCGCCGTGACCGAGACGTGCTTCGCCCACGCGTCGCAGGTGCTGCGCCACATCGCCCCCACGCTGCACCGTGTCTCCTCTCCGGCGGCCGCCGAGATGGTCAAGCTGTACGAGAGCACCTTCCGGGCGGTGAACGTCGCCCTCGCGTTCGACATCGCCGACGCCTGCCGGACCCAGGGAATCGACCCGATCGAGGTCACCGACGCGGCTGCCAGCAAGCCGTTCGGGTTCCTGGCGCACTACCCCTCGGCGGGCGTCGGCGGTCACGGCGTCGGCGCGGACCCGTATCACCTGCTGGCGCCGCTGCGTGAACGGGGCCGCGCGCTGACGCTCGGCGAGGAGGCCATGCGCACCGTCGCCGCCCGCCCGCACCGCGTTGCCATGCGCGCGCACGAGCTGCTGCTGCGATCCGGACGGCAGCTGCGCGACATCCGCGTGCTGGTCGTCGGGGCCGCGTACAAGCCCGGTGTCGCGGACTGCTCCTGCGCGCCCGCCGTCGAGATCATCTCGCGACTGCAGGCCGACGGCGTGCACGTCGACTTCCACGACCCGCTCGTGCCGGTGCTGCGGGTGGACGGCGAGAGCATGAACAGCGTCGACCCGGACCCCCGCCGCGACGCCTCCGGCTTCGGCCCCGAAGACTACGAGCTGGCGATCCTCGTCACGATCCACCCCGGCCACGACTACGGCTGGATCGCGCGCTGCCCCCAGGTGCTCGACTGCACCTACACCGAGCACGCCGGCCGCCGCCGCTTCCTGCTCTGAGCGAAGCCTTGACCCCGGCCGATCCCGCCAGCCCCCGGCGGGATCGGCCGGGTCGGGACCGTCCGCGCGCGGCCTTCGCAGCGCGCGTACTGACGGCCGCGGACCGAGCGGAGCGCGGACGCAGGGAGCGTGGCGTGCTTGTGCACGCGAGCGACCGAGGACAAAGCTCCGCGAAGCGTCCGCGGCCGTCAGTTACTTGATGAAGAGCATCTCCGAGTACTTCGGCAGCGGCCACAGGTCGTCGGCGACCAGCTTCTCCAGGCGGTCGGCGACGTCGCGGACGTCTTCCATCGCGGGGATGACGGTGTCGCGCATGTACACGGCCTCCTTCTGCGCGGAGCCATGGGCATGGTTCTCGTCGAGGTTCGCGTCCTCGAGCTTGAGCTGAGCGAAGTGCAGCTCCTTGACCAGCGGCTCGATCTCGCCGCTGAGCTCTTCCAGGCCGCTCTCGCGCAGCTCGTTGAGGTAGCGCACGGCGGCAGGCAGCAGCATCGTGCGCGCGATCCCCGCGGCCGTCTCGGACTCGATGTTGATGTTCGTCGCGTACTGCTCGGTGAACACCTCATAGCGTGACTCGAGCTCGCGCTTGGAGAGCACTTTGTACTTTTTGAACGCGGCGACGGTCTGTTTGTCGATCAGCCACGGCAGCGCGTCCGGCGTCGTGCGCAGGTTCGCGAGGCCGCGTTTCTCGGCCTCCTTGTGCCATGCCTCGGAGTAGCCGTCGCCGTCGAACACGATCTGCTTGTTCGCCGCCCACACGTCCTTGACGACGCTTGTGACGGCTTTCTCGAGGGTCGCGCCCGCGCCTTTCAGGGCGGTCTTCAGCTTCTCCGTGAGATCGTCGACCGAGTCGGCGACGATCGTGTTGAGCACCGTGTTGGGCCACGCCGGCGACGCGCTCGAGCCGAGCGCGCGGAACTCGAACTTGTTGCCCGTGAACGCGAACGGGCTCGTGCGGTTGCGGTCGCCTCCGTGCAACGGCAGCCTGGGCAGCACCGGCGTCCCCAGCCCGAGGAAGGAGCCCGGCTTGGAGGGCTGCACCTTGCCGGCCGCGATCGCCCCGAAGACCCGCTCCAGCTCGACGCCGAGGAAGATCGAGATGATCGCCGGCGGCGCCTCGTTGGCGCCCAGGCGGTGGTCCTGTCCCGCGCTTGCGATCGACGCGCGCAGCAGCGCCTGGTACTTGTTGACCGCCTGGATGACGGCCGCGCAGAAGAACAGGAACTGCAGGTTCTCCGCGGGGGTGTCTCCCGGATCGAGCAGGTTCAGGCCGGTGTCGGTGCCCATCGACCAGTTGTTGTGCTTGCCCGAGCCGTTGACGCCGGCGAACGGCTTCTCGTGCAGCAGGCAGACCAGGCCGTAACGACGGGCGGTGTTCTGCATGATCTGCATCGTCACCATCTGGTGATCGGAGCCGACGTTCGAGTTCTCGAAGATCGGCGCGACCTCGAACTGGTTCGGCGCGACCTCGTTGTGGCGCGTCTTGATCGGGATGCCGAGCTTGGCCAGCTCGAGCTCGACCTCGAGCATGTACGCGAGCACACGCTCGGGGATCGATCCGAAGTAGTGGTCGTCGAGCTCATGACCCTTCGGCGGTTTGGCTCCGAACAGCGTGCGCCCGGTGGTCACCAGGTCGGGGCGTTCGAAGAAGTACTGCTCGTCGATCAGGAAGTACTCCTGCTCGCAGCCGGTCGTCGTGAACACACGCGAGGCGTCCTCCACGCCGAGCAGGTCGAGCGCGCGGATCGCCGCGCCGGACAGCGCGTCCATCGAGCGCAGCAGCGGGATCTTGTGGTCCAGGGCCTCGCCCGTCCACGAGGTGAACGCGGTCGGGATGCACAGCAGCGCGCCGTTGGGGTTCTCGAGCACGAACGCCGGGCTCGTCGGGTCCCACGCGGTGTAGCCGCGCGCCTCGAACGTCGCGCGGATGCCCCCCGTGGGGAACGACGAGGCGTCCGGCTCGCCCTGGATCAGCTCCTTGCCGGAGAACTCGGCGATCGCCGTGCCGTCGCCGACGGGACCGTAGAAGGAGTCGTGCTTCTCGGCTGTCGACCCCGTGAGCGGCTGGAACCAGTGCGTGTAGTGGGTGGCGCCTTTCTCCATCGCCCATTCCTTCATCGCCTGCGCGACCGCGTCCGCGAGCGAGGTGTCGAGCGCCTCGCCGCGCGCGAGCGTCCGCTGCAGCGCCTTGTAGACGTGCTTGGGCAACCGGTGGCGCTGGAGGGCCGGAGAAAAGACGTTGACCCCGAACACCTGGTTGTCGGCGATCGTCAGGTCGGGTGACCCGAGCGATCCTCCGTTGGGGCTCCACTGCGCGGCGGTGACGTTCTGCTGGCGCGTTCTGGGCATGAGTTGTGTCGTTTCCTCCTGTAGAAGGGGTGATGGGGGCCGGCTCCGGCGGGGCGGGGCTCAGCCGTCGTAGGACTGTACGAACTCCCACGGGTGCGGGCGCAGGTCGAGCTCCTTGGCCTCCGCCCGCTTGTAGGAGATCCACTCGTCGATCAGGTCGGACGTGAACACGCCGCCCTCGAGCAGGAAGTCGTGGTCGGCCTCGAGCGCGTCCATCGCATCGGCGAGCGAGGACGGCACGTGCCCGATCTTGGCCAGCTGCTCGTCGGAGAGGTCGAACAGGTCGGTGTCGACCGGGTCGCCGGGCTGCAGGCCGCGCTTGATCCCGTCGAGGCCGGCCATCAGCAGCGCCGAGAAGCCGAGGTAGGGGTTGGTCAGCGGGTCGGGCGGGCGGAACTCGATGCGCTTGGCCTTGGGCGATGACAGGTACATCGGGATCCGCACCGCGGCCGAGCGGTTGCGCTTCGAGTGCACGAGGTTGACGGGCGCCTCGTAGCCGGGCACCAGGCGGCGGTAGCTGTTGCACGTGGGCGCGCAGAAGGCCATCAGCGCGCGGCCGTGCTCGAGTATGCCGGCCACGTAGTTGAGCGCCAGCCCCGACAGCAGCGCGTAGCCGTTCTCGTCGAACATCAGCGTCGCGCCGTCCTTCCACAGCGACTGGTGCACGTGCATGCCCGAGCCGTTCTCCTCGTAGATCGGCTTCGGCAGGAAGGTCGCGCTCTTGCCGGCCGCGCAGGCGACGTTCTTGACGATGTACTTGTGCAGCATCAACGTGTCGGCCATCTTCAACAGCGGCTGGAAGCGCAGGTCGATCTCGCCCTGTCCCGGACCGCCGACCTCGTGATGGTGGAACTCGCACGGGATGCCGAGCGCCTCGAGCGTCAGCACCATCAGCGCCCGCAGATCGCCCATCGTGTCCATCGGGGGGGCGGGGAAGTAGCCCTCCTGCGAGCGCGGGTGGTGGCCGACGTTGGGCCTGGCATGCGGCTGGCCGAACCCCGAGCCGCGGTTCCAGTAGGCCTCGGCGTTGTCGACCTCGTAGTAGGCGGTGTGCGTTCTCTGGTCGAAGGCGACGTGGTCGAAGACGTAGAACTCGGCCTCCGGGCCGAAGAAGGCGGTGTCGGCGATGCCGCTGTCGATCAGGTGGCGCTCGGCCTTCTGCGCCACGTAGCGCGGGTCGCGCGAGTATGCCTCGCGCGTGATCGGGTCGATCACGTTGCAGATCAGCGACAGCGTGCGCTCGGCGTAGAACGGGTCGAGCTTCGCCGTGCTCGTGTCGGGCATCAGCAGCATGTCCGACTCGGAGATCTGCTGGAAGCCCCTGATCGAGGAGCCGTCGAAGCCCAGGCCGTCGCTGAACGAGTCCTCGTCGAGGGCGCTCACCGACAGGGTCATGTGCTGCCAGGTGCCCGGCACGTCGGTGAACTTGAGGTCGATCATCTTCACGCCGAGCTTGTCCGTCATCGCCAGCACGTCCGCCGCGCTCGGGTCGCTCTTGCCCGCGAACTTCTCGATCGTCAGCGGCTCGTCGCCGACCACCAAGTCACGGATTGCGGTCTGCTGCGCTGTCGCGGACATGGGCTGAGTCGATCCCTCCTCTTGAGACACGGGTGACACGGGCAGCTCCCACGCGGGGCCGCCCGCAATCGTAATGCCAGGGTGGCCGAAGACGATCACCGCATGGCGAAATCGAACGGGGGATCTTTCGACAGCCGGCCAAACGCGCGGGCCGGGGCCGCGGCTTCGCCGTGTACCCGGAGTATTGATTCGTCGGGGCCGCGGCTTCGCCGCGTACCCGACTTCAGGGAGTCGCCGGGAACTGGCCGGCTTCCACGCGGCCGGTGGCCGGGTTCACGTGGGTGGGCTTGGGCGCGGGGGCGATGTCGACGGCGAACTGTCCCTGCACGGGAATGACGGAGGCCAGTCGTGCCTTCGCCTTTCCGGCGAGCCCGGCGGCGACGGTGTAGTGGACGGTGTAGGTGCCGGCCTTCACCGGTACGACCCGCCAGGTGAAGCTGCGGGTCTTGCCGGGCGCGAGCGCGCCGAGCGCCCACGTGTTGACGTAGGCCGTCTGGCCGCCGCCGGGGGAGCTGACTTCCTGGCTTTCCGCGGGCGGCTTGGCGATCGCCCCGGGGCCCCGTTCGATCGCCCACACCGGACGCTTGTCGGCCGCCAGTTCGGGATAGTTCGAGGTGTAGTCGAACGAGTCGATCGTCACCGCCACGTTGGGCACCGTGCGCGTGCCGGCGTTGAGCACCTCCAGCTGGAAGCTCGTCTGGCGCGCGATCGACTGGTTGGCGGGGAAGCTGGCATGGACCACCTTCATCGCGAACGTGCCCGTCGGTTCGCCGGCGTCCTGACGGGTTCCGCCGCCGCACCCCGCGGCCAGCAGGGCGATCGCGGTGGCCGCTGCGATCGCGCTGGGCACCCGGTAGGGCGGGCGCGCCCAGCGTCGCCCGTCGCGAGCGCGACGTGGGACCGCACAGAAGCCTTTGCGCCTCCCCCTCACGATCGCGCCACGATACCAGCGGGGGTGGCGCGCCGTCACGGCCTGCGCGCCGGCGCCCGGCTGCCGGTGGGTGGCGTACGGGGGGCGCATCGCGTAGAGTTCGTCAGACCACTGATCGCGACCCGAGGAGGGGCAGGGAGAGATGGTTCGCAGCGTCGCCGAACGGGCGGGCATACCGGCGAGGCACATGTTCGAGGAATTCGGGGACATGATGATCCTGGCGGGCAGGACCATCTGGTCCGCCCTGCGACCACCGTATCCCTACGGCGGAGAGCTCGTCTCCCAGTTCCTGTTCACGCTGCGGCTCGTGTGGTTCCCGCTGCTGATCTCGACGGTCGCGATCAACTACGGCGCACCGGGCCTGCAGGCGGCGGACTTCCTGCGGCTGTTCGGCGCGCTCGACTTCCTCGGCGGCTTCTTCGTGATCGAGGTCGTCCGCGAACTCGGCCCGCTGGTGACGGCGATCGTCGTCGCGGGGGTGGGGGGCACCGCGATCACGGCGGACCTGGGCGCGCGCAAGGTCCGCGAGGAGCTCGACGCGCTGCAGGTGCTCGGCGTGGACCCGGTCAAGAACCTCGTCGTGCCGCGCTTCCTGTCGCTGATGCTGGTCACCGGCCTGTTCAACATCTACTCGATCCTGTTCGGCTTCTTCGGCGGCATCATCGCGGAGGTCGAGAACGGCGGTTCGCTGGGGCCGTTCTGGAACACGCTGTTCGCCAACGCGACCGTCACGGACCTGTGGGGGTCGGTGCTGAAGACGACGATCTTCGGAGCGATCATCGCGATCGTGTGCTGCTACAAAGGCATGACCGCCTCCGGTGGCGCCGAGGGCGTCGGGCGCGCGGTCAACGAGGCGGTCGTGGTTTCCTTCCTGGCGTTCGGCGCGTTCAACTACGTCTTCACGCAGACGCTGCTGGCCACCCACCCGCAGATCCTGGTGCTCAAATGACGCCCACGCGCGTGAGCGTCGCGGGAGGGGCACGATGAACGAACTGCTGGCGATGCCGCGTGAATGGTTGGCGTCGGCTGGTGAGATCGGTGGCTTCATGGGCAACGTCGTGCGCGACGTGTGGAGCCTGCGCGTGTTCCGCTTCTTCGGCGAGGCGCTGCGCCAGTCGGGCATCCTGATCGTCGGCTCGACGGGCGTGATCTGGGGTCTGGTGTTCATCAGCGGCCTGGGCTCGTGCGGCATCCAGGCGGCGTACTTCAACGAGGCCGCGGGCGCGCCCGCCTACGCGGGCGTGTTCGCCGCGTGGTGCAACCTGCGCGAGGCGGTGCCGCTGGTGTTCGGCTACATGATGTCGGCGAAGGTCGGCACGGGGATCGTGGCGGAGCTCGGCGCGATGCGGATCTCCGAGGAGATCGACGCGCTCGAGGTGATGGGCGTGGACTCGATGGTGTTCCTGTGCGCTACGCGTCTGCTGGCGGCGTGGCTGGTGCTGCCGTTCATGTACATAGGCGCGATCGGCGTCGCGTTCGTGGGTTCGTACATCGCGATCGTGCATCAGGTGGGCTATATCTCCTCGGGTGGCTATCTGCTGATCTTCTGGCAGTTTCAGAATCCGGGGGATTTCCTGTTCAGCGTGATCAAGGGGATGAGCATGGCCACGGCGATCGTGCTGGTGGGCTGTTACTACGGCTATAACGCCAGTGGTGGGCCCGTGGGGGTGGGGCGGGCGACGGCCAAGTCGATGGCGCTGAACCTGGTGCTCGTGAACGTGATCGACGCGCTCGGCACACAGATCTTCTGGGGCGGCAATCCGCGAGCCCCGATCGGAGGCTGAGGTGGCGGGCGAGGAGCGCGGCGGGGCGCCGGCCGCGGGCGATGCCAAGGAGCTCGAGTTCGCCACCGGGATAGTGCGCCCCTCCGACGCCCCCGACGCGATCGAGTTCGTAGAGGTGCACAAGTCGTTCGGGCGCAACCACGTGCTGCGGGGCCTGAACATGGGCTTGCCGGAGGGCCAGATCTCGATGATCATCGGCCCCTCGGGCACGGGCAAGTCGGTCTGCATCAAGCACATAGTCGGGCTGCTCTACCCGGACGAGGGCGACGTGCTCGTGCACGGAGTGTCGATCCCGAGCCTCTCCGACGACCAGCTGTTCGAGCTGCGCAGGAAGTTCGGCGTGCTCTTCCAGGACGGGGCCCTGTTCGGCTCGCTGAACCTCTACGACAACGTCGCGTTCCCGCTGCGTCAGCACACCGAGAAGGGCGAGGACGAGATCGCGGAGATCGTCAACCGGCGCATGCGCGAGGTCGGCCTCGGCGGGGAGGGCGCGAAGATGCCCAACGAGCTCTCCGGCGGCATGCGCAAGCGGGCGGGCTTTGCGCGCTCGCTCGTGCTCGACCCCGAGATCGTCCTGTTCGACGAGCCCGACTCGGGGCTCGATCCGGTGCGCACGGCGCTGCTGTGCGAGCTGATCAAGGAAGTCCACGCGGAGAACGGCGGCTGCTACGTGGTCATCACCCACGACATCATGAGCGCGCGCCGCGTGGCCGAGTACCTCGTCGTGCTGTGGAAGGGCCGGGTCGTGGAATCGGGACCGGCGCAGGATCTGTTCGCCTCGGAAAACCCGTTCGTCCGGCAGTTCCTCTCCGGTGCTTCCGTCGGACCCCTCGGCATGGAGTGACCCCAAGGGGCCGCCTCCTCGCCCCGTGTCGCGTCCCGGTTAGCCTTCGTCTGTGAACGCATCGTCGCGCATCCTGTCAGCCCTGGCGGGCGCTGCGGCTCGGCGGCCGCGGCTGGTGATCGCGATCGCGATCGTGCTCGGGCTGGGAGGCGCGGCGCTGGCGCTGCGCCTGCGTCCGACCGCGGCGACGGACACGTTCGTATCGAGCTCGAACCCCGCCTATCGGGCCACCCAGCGCTTCTACGGGAGCTTCGGGGAAGAGCCGATCGCGGTGCTGGTGAAGGGGAGCCTGCAGCAGCTGGTGCTGAGCTCGGACATCGAGCGGCTGGCCGGCCTGGAGGGATGCCTGTCGGGCAACGTGCCCGTCAGCGCCCTCCCGTCCGAGGGTGGGCTGAGCGGGCCGTGCGGGCAGCTGGCGCGCGCGCGGACGGTGAAGGTGGTGTTCGGGCCGGGCACGTTCCTGAACGAGGCGGCCAACCAGATCGACGAGCAGCTCGCGACCGAAACGCGGCAGGCCGAAGCGCAGGCCAGGCGGGCCGAAAGCGAAGTCTTGCGCGCGGCGCTCGCACGCGGGCTGGGAGCCGCGCAGGCGCGCACGCTCGGGCGCCAGGCGAGCAAGGTCACGCTGGCGGGCTTCAAGGCGAGCCTCGTGACCGAGGCGCTCGAACACGGGCTGACCTCTTCGCCCAGCATCGAAAACGCCAACTTCGTCTCGAACGTCGTGTTCGACTCGAACAAGCGCGCCGGCACCCCCAAGTCGCGCTTCGCCTACCTGTTCCCGAGCCCCGACGCGGCGCTGGTGTCGGTGCGCATGAAGGCAGGACTGTCCGAAGCGGCGAGGGTGCGGACGATCGGCCTGATTCGCAAGGCGGTGCAGATGCCCGAGTGGCACCTGGCACACGGGGAGAGCTATCTGGTGACCGGCGAACCGGTGATCGTCTCGGACCTGACCAGCTCGATCAGCCACTCGATCGAGCTGCTGCTGATAGCGGTGCTGCTGGTGATGGCCGGGATGCTCGGCCTGGTCTTCTCCGGGCGCCCGCGGCTGCTGCCGCTCGCGCTGGCGCTGCTCGCCGCCGCGCTCACGTTCGGCGCGCTGTCCGCCGTGGGCGCGTCGCTGACGATGGCCTCGATCGCCGTGCTGCCCGTGCTGGTCGGCCTGGCGGTCGACTACGCGATCCAGTTCCAGGCCCGCGTGGAGGAGGAGCTCGACGTGCGCCGCGCGGCGGCGGTCGGCGCGCCGACGCTCGCCACCGCCGGCGCGGCCAGCGCGGCCGCGATGCTCGTGCTGCTGCTCTCGCCCGTGCCTATGGTTCGCGGCTTCGGCGCGCTGCTCGTGGTGGGGGTGGCGATCGCGCTGCTGTGCGCGCTCACCGTGGGCGCCGCGGCGCTGTCGCTGCCCTCCGCACGCCGTCCCGCTCGCGCCACCGACGCGCTCGTGGGTGCTCATCTCGCCGCCGCGTGGCGGGGCGCGCGCGAGCTGCTGGCGGACAATCCCCTGACGCGGCTGATCGCGCGCGCCGCGCTGGTCGGCTCGGTGCGCCACCCGGGACGGGTCCTGTGCGTGGGGCTGGCGCTCGCGGCGCTCGGGTGGGGGCTCGACACGCAGACCAAGGTGCAGACGGACATCACCAAGCTCGTCCCGCAGGACCTGAGCTCGCTGCGGAACCTGAACACGCTCGAGCGGATCACCGGCGTGGGGGGCGAAATCGACCTGATGGTCGAAGGGCGCGACCTCGTAAGGCCGGCGACGATCGAATGGATGATCGCCTATCAGAAGGCCGTCCTCGCTCGCTTCGGCTACAGCCCCGCGCGCGGCTGTGCGCAGGCGCGGCTGTGCCCGGCGTTCTCGCTGCCCGACCTGTTCGAGGGGCAGTCCGCGGGCGCCTCGGGCCCGCGCAAGCTCTCGCGGGGCGTGATCGACGCTCTGCTGAGCGCGATCCCGTCCTACTTCTCCCAGGACGTGATCACGCCCGACAGGCGCGTCGCGACACTGGCGTTCGGCATCCGCCTGATGGGGCTCGACCAGCAGCAGCGTCTGATCGAACAGATGCGCTCGAGCCTGCATCCCCCGGCGGGGGTGAGCGCGACCCTCGTCGGCCTGCCGGTGCTGGCGGCCCAGTCGGGCTCGCAGGTGGCCGACCCCTGGCGGCGTCTGGAGACCCTGCTGGCCGGTCTCGCGGCGGTCGCGCTGGTGCTGCTGGCGGCCTTCCGCGGGGATCGCCGCCGCGCGCTCGTGCCGCTTGTGCCGATCGTCCTCGCGACCGGATGGTCGGCGCTGATCCTGTTCGCGGTGAGGGTGCCGCTGAACCCGATGTCGGTCACGCTCGGTGCGCTCGTGATCGCGATCTCCACCGAGTTCAGCGTGCTCCTGTCCGAGCGCCACCGCCAGGAGAAGCTCGCCGGCCACGACACGATCGAGGCGCTGCGCCGCAGCTACCGCCGCACGGGCGCGGCGGTGGCCGCTTCGGGAGCGACGGCGATCGCGGGCTTCGGGGTGCTCGTGCTGTCGGACATCACGATGCTGCGCGATTTCGGCCTGGTGACGCTGATCGACCTGAGCGTCTCGCTCGTGGGCGTGCTGGTGGCCCTCCCCGCCACGCTCGTGCTCGCGGACACCGTCGCCGCATCGTCCCCGGAGGGGGAAGGCGGCTCTCGCCAGCAACCGCTGGCGGCGGCGCCGCGGGCGCCCGAGGCGTGGATCGGGCCATGAGGCCGCGCTATGGACGCTATTCCGGTCTGCTCGGGCTGGCGATCCTGGTGGTGTTGATCAACCTCCTGCTCTCCAGGCCCATCGGCGGCGCTGGCATCGCGCCCGGTCACAGGATGGCGCCGTTCGCGGTGCCGCTGGCGCTCGGAAGCCTGCCCGGAGACGCGGACATCGCCACCCGCGCCGACGAGGGCGCGGACGGGCGCGTGCCGGCGTGCGCCGAGCGCGGAGCGCAGATCCTGAACGTGTGCCAGCTCTACGAACAGGGACCCGTGGTGCTGGCGCTGTTCGTCGACGACGGCTCCTGCACCGCGATCCTCAGCGAGATGCAGGCGCTCGCGCCAGCGTTCCCGCACGTGCGCTTCGCGGCCGTGGCGATCATGGGCGACCGCGACCAGCTGCGCCGGCTCGTGCGCTCGCGCGGCCTGACGCTGCCGGTGGGCATCGACAGCGACGGGGCGGTGGCCGCCCTGTACAAAGTGTTCAGCTGTCCGCAGCTGAACTTCTCCTATCCCGGTGGCGTCGTGCAGAGCAAGGCGCTGCTGCGGACCCCCACGCCTGCCGCGCTGCGCGCGCGCGTGAGCGAGCTGGTGTCGGCGTCACGGGCTCGCGGATGGCGGGAGCCGGCCGCTTGAGCGAGGGCCGGGCGTCCGTCGTCGGCTGGCTCGAGCGCGAGGTCGAGCAGGAGCTCCCGGGGCTGCGTCTGCTGACGATGCAGGCGCGTCACACACGCGAGCAGCCGCTCACCGGCGGCTCTCCGCCGGAGGTGCTGGCGCGCCTGCGAGAACTGTCCAACGGCTTTCGCGGCGCCCGCGCGGTGGGCATCCGCCGCGAGCCGGTGCCGGGCGCCTACCGCGTGTTCTTCCGCCACATCGGCCTCGACCCCGACGTGGTGCCCACGCCGATCGAGGCCGCCGTCATGGAGCGGATGCTGCACGGCGGCTTCCTCACGGCCGGGCTCCTGGCGGACGTGCTGCTGATCGCCCTGCTGGACACGGGCGTCCCCGTGTGGGCGCTGGACGCGGAGGCCGTCGACGGCCAGCTCGGCATCCGCGCGAGCGGCGAGGGCGAGTCGCTGGGACGCTCCGCCGACGCTCCCCCGCTGCCGGCCGGCCGCCTGGTCCTCGCCGACGCCTCGGCGGCCCTCGCGACCCTGTTCGGCGAGGTGGCGCCCGCGCACCGGCCCGGCGCCGGCACGCGCCGGCTGGCGCTGTTCGCCGTGCAGGTCGCCGGGGTGCCGACGCTGCACGTCGAGGAGGCGCTGTGGATGTGCCGGGCCGCGCTGGAGCAGCCGTGAGGCGCCCGGCGAACGCGGACATCCTGCGCACGCGCGCTGGTAGAATCGTGGCCCTGCCGGAGAGGAGACGGGTGTGAGCAACCACCGCCAGCCAGTAATCGATCGGGACGATCCAGCCCGCGGGCCGTTCGTCACACGGGGTCGCGGCCTCGCCGGTCCGAGGCTCCGGGCAGGCGCGCCGCAGCAGAGCACGCAGGACGCCGAGCGCGCCGCCAGGGCCTCGCTGCGGGCGCAGATCGCGCGGCTCGAGCACGAGTGCTCGGCGATCGTCGCCGAGGGGTTCCCCCACATCGCCGCACCCCTCGCACGCGCCGGCGGGTCCACGGACGGTCCGTCGCTGCTCGACCTGGGGGAGCTCGAGCGTTCACGCGACCGGCTCGCCGCCCGCGTGCAGGAGCTGCGCGCGCGGGTGGCCGCGCGCGTCGAGCACGAGCGCCGCGCGCACGAACAGCTGCGGCAGATGCAACTGGACCCGGGCCGCTACCGGTTCGCGAGGCTGCCCGTCAAAGACCTCGGGCAGGGTGGATGCGGCGTGTGGGAGGTGCGCCCGCGGCTCGGTCTGATCGGCATGCTCGCCGGCTGGTGGCAGCTCAAGCTCTCGTCAGGCTGTCCGTTAGGAAGGGGGTCGCGCTCCAGGCGCGACCCCGGTTCACGGAGCTGAGCATCGCGGCCAGCGTGCGGCGTTGACGGTCGGTCATCGAGCCCACGGTCTTCTTCTCGGACATCGGCACCTGCGCGAGGAACTTGCGGCAGCGGGTCTGCCCCCAGCGGCGCTGGCTCATCAGCAGATCGGCCACCGCCATGCTCTCGGCCTCCCACGGGCATTCGAGGATCACCTCGGCCACGTGGATCTCGCCGATCGCCACGCGTCGCTTGAGCTCCGCGCGGGCGAGACGAACCTGGTTGGCGCGTTCAAGGGCGCGCATGTACTGGGGACCGGCAGGGGCAACCGTTGCTGTCGCGTTCATTGGGCAGTCTCCCCGCTGTCGCCGCAGGGCTCGCGCGGCGTCAACGTGCTCGCTTGGTTTTTAGTGTTACGCGCCTGCTAGGCCGTGTGAGGTCCGCCGCAGCCAGTCGCGGCTGTCCCGCCACATCACATCGCCCCTCTCCGACGGCATGTGACGGGGCGAACCCCCAAAACGGTCATGCAGAGCGCATCTGGAAGCTACGCCAGGACGGGGTCATCGGTCAACAGCGTGACGCGCGCTTCGTACGCTAGAAGCGATCTTTTTCGATCGCCGGCGCACTTGTGAAGAAATGGACAAGTCGCTGGCCGCCTCCGGCGCGTGGCTCGCGTGAGCGGCCGGGTCAGGCGCTCTCGGGTCCGGGCAGCGGCCCGTGCTCTGACTCGAACTCCAGCTTGACCCGCGCGAACACCTCGATCGCGCGGTCGAGCGTGGCGGTGTCGTGCGTCGCCATCACGCTCGTGCGCAGCAGCGCTCCCGCGGGCGGTACGGCGGGGTGCAGCGCGCAGTTGGTGAACACCCCGCCGTCGTAGAGGGCGCGCCACAGCAGCGCGGCCTTCCAGTCGTCGCCGACCAGCACCGGGACGATCGGCGTGACGACGGTCCGCAGCGGCGCATCCGCGGCGGGCCCCGTGCGCACCGGCTCGCCGCTGAGCGTGCGATAGCCCAGCGCGCTGAGTCCGTCGGCGAGGTAGCGCGCGCGCTCCAGCACCGTGGCCAGCAGCGCCGGGCCCTCATCCGAGCGCACGATCCGCAGCGCGGCCAGGGCCGCTCCCAGAGCGGCCGGGACCGCTGAGGCGGTGAACAGGAACGGGCGCGAGGAGATGCGCAGATAGTCGATCACCTCGGCCGGGCCCGCCACGAACCCGCCGCAGGCGGCCAGCGACTTGGAGAACGTGCCCATGCGCAGGTCGACGCGGTCCTCCACCCCCAGCAGCTCGGCCGCGCCCGCGCCGCGCGCGCCGAGGACGCCCGCGCCGTGGGCCTCGTCGACCATCAGGCGCGCGCCGTAACGGGCGCACAGCTCGGTTATGTCGACCAGCGGGGCCACGTCGCCCTCCATCGAGAAGACGCCGTCCACCACCACCAGCACGCCGCCGCCGTCGCTCTCCGCTCTTGCCAGGGCGCGCTCGAGCTTGTCGAGGCGGTTGTGGCGGTAGGGGCGCATCTTCGCCTTCGAGATCAGCGCACCGTCGAGGATCGAGGCGTGATCGGCGGAGTCGACGATCACCGTGTCGGCGGGGCCCAGCAGCGTGCCCAGCGTGCCGACGTTGGCCTGGTGGCCGGTGGTGAACACGATCGCCTCATCGGTCTCCATCCATTCGGCCAGCTCGCGCTCGAGCTGCAGGTGCAGGGGGGTCGTGCCGTTCAGCAGGCGCGAGCCGGTCAGCCCGGTGCCGTAGCGGTGCAGCGCGTCTTCGGCGCCCTGCATCACGCGCTCGTCGCCGGTGAGTCCCAGGTAGTTGTTGGAGGCGAGCATGATCCGCGGCTGGCCCTCCATCTCGACGACCGGCATGGCAGGGGACTCGACCGTGCGGAAGTACGGCATCAGGTCGGCCTCGCGGGCGGCGCGCAGAAGCTCCTCGCGCTCGTGGCCGCGGACCTTCGCGAAAACGTCTACCGATGTGGGCATATAAGGTGGCGCGCGATGGCGGTCGAAATCAGAGCGGTCTCGGGCAGGCGGGATCTTAAAGAGTTCATCCATCTGCCGTTCCGCCTGCATGCTAGCCACCCGCTCTGGACTCCACTCCCCAAGCTCGAGCGCTGGGTGTTCCTGAACCGGCGCCTGAACGCCTTCTTCAGCCACGGCGAAGCCGAGTACTTCCTCGCCCTGCGCGACGGGCGCGTCGTGGGCCGGATCACCGCCCAGGTCAACCACGCGTTCAACGACTACCAGAAGAAGAACTGGGGCTGGTTCGGGTTCCTCGAGTTCGAGGACGACCAGGAGGTGCTCGACGCGCTGCTGGAGGCGGCGGCGGCATGGCTGCGCGAGCGCGGCAAGGAGCGCATGGTCGGCCCGGCGGACTTCTCGATGAACGAAGAGAGCGGCGTCCTGATCGAGGGCTTCGAGCTGCGTCCGATGATCAAGCAGCCGTGGCACCCGCCGTACTACCAGCAGCGCATGGAGCAGGCGGGGATGAGCAAGGCGATGGACCTGCTGATGTGGAAACTCGAGGTCCAGAACCGCGACAAGGTGCTGCCGGTGATCTGGGAGCTCGCGGAGAAGGTGCAGTCAGAGCACGGGATCAGGGTGCGCCCGATGCGGCGCAGGCAGCTGCGCAAAGACATGGACGCCTTCGCCGAGGTCTACAACGCCGCCTGGTCGAAGAACTGGGACTTCGTGCCGTACTCGAAGAAGGACCTCGACGCCTACGCCCAGGAGATCCAGCTGGTGTTCGACAAGCACTGGTGCTTCATCGCCGAGCGCGAGGACACCGGCGAGGTGGTCGGGATGGCGATGACCTTCCCCGATCTGAATCAGGTGCTGGAGAAGATGAACGGCAAATTCATGCCGCTCGGCTGGTGGCACTTCCTGCGCAAGGGCAGGATCATGACGAGGGTGCGCGTCGGCTTCCTGGGCGTCAAGCCCGAGTACCAGCACACCGGCGTCGCCGCCAAGCTCTACCAGCTGCACTTCGACGCCGCCGAAGCGCGCCCGCAGAAGGGCGGCGAGATGGGCTGGATCCTGGAGACGAACACCGCCATGAACCGCGGCATGGAAGCGATGGGCGGGCAGATCGTCAAGCGCTACAGGGTCTACGAGCGCGTGCTCCAGTAGGGGTCTGGGCCTCCCTCTACACTTCGGCCGGTGAGCGTGCCATCGCAGCCGGAAGCGGCCGCGGATCGCCCGGGCCCGGGCCCCAGCCCAGGTCCGGGGACGGTCGCGGGCGAGGACGAGGAGATCGACGCGATTCCCGTGCTGGCCGAGGAGGCGCAGATCGTGCGAGCCCAGCCCTTCCCCGGGCTCCCGGACGCCTGGCGCTCGCCCGGCGCGGTGATCCCCGCCGTCCAGGCCGCCGCGGTCGCCGCCGGCGGGTTCGTGGCGGGAGCCGCGGTCGTCGGGCTGGTGCACCGGCGCCAGCGGCGGTCCTCGGCGCTCGCCAAGGGCCGGCGCCTGGGGCGCAGCCGCCCAGCGCGCGCGTCCGGCGGCGCTGGCAAGGGCGCCATCGCCGGGGAGCTGCTGCAGATTGTGGGCAGCCGCTCGCTGCTGTTGGACGTGCACCTGCTGGGCGGCTCCGGCGATCGCTGAGGCGGGGACGCTGGGCAGTGTGGTCGAGCTGCGCGAGGAGGTCACGCCGGCCGGGGGGGCGGGCGCTTTTCTGTTGCCGCGCGGGACCGGGGCGGACGGGTTGCTGCGCAGCCGCGGAGGCGTGCTCGAGCGCCTGCTGCACCACGAGCAGGTGCCCGTGGTCGTCAGGGTCGCCCAGCCGGCGCCCGACAGGGTCCTGCTCGGAGCGCGCGCGGCCACGCGCGCGGCCGCCGCGTATGGCATCCAGCGCATGCGCTTCGCGCTGGGCGTGGACGAGGATCTGCGGGAGTTCCTGCGCCGATTCGCCGGCGATCCGCTGATCGGGCGCTCGCTGCGCCGGCGCCCGTGGCTGCGGGTGTGGCGCCGGCCGGAGCCCTTCGAGGCGCTCGTGTGGGCGATCTGCGAGCAGCTGATCGAGTACGAGCGGGCGGCGGCGATCCAGCGTCGCATGGTGGCCGCGCTGGGACGCCGCGGCTCGGACTGGGATGGGGTCGACGGCGGCCTGCGCGACCTGCCGGCGGCGGCGGCGCTCGCGGCGACAGCGCCCGCGCTGCTGCAGTCCTTCGACCTCGGGGGCGCGCGCTCGTGCGCGCTCGTGCGCGCCGCGCGGGAGGTGGCGCGCGGGCGCGTGGACCTGCACAGCCCGGACCACGAGCTAGCCTGGCGCCGGCTGCGCGCGATACCCGGGATCGGCTCGTGGACCGTTGAGATGCTCGCGCTGCACGGCCAGGGCCGCTACGACCAGCTCCCGGCTGGCGACCTGTCGCTGCTGAAGCTCGTGGGCCGGCTGCTCGGCGGCGGCGATCCTCGCGCCCGCGCCGAGGAGCATCAGGTGCGGGAGTTCTTCGCTCCGTACGGCGAGTGGGCGGGCCTGGCCGCCGCGCACATGCTCTGACGAGCCTGGCTCCAGGCGGCGAGCGAGCGCGTTTTGAGACGGCTCTACGCGGCGAGCGGAACGCGGTAGCGGCGCGAGCGCGCGTCCTGCTCGAGCAGGCCGACCGCCAGCAGCGTGGTCATGTAGCGGTGGGTCGTGCTGGGGCTCAGGCCCAGCCGCTGCGCGACGTCCGTCACGGCCAGGGCGCCGCCGTCGGTCGGGAAGCAGGCGAACACGAGCAGTCCGAGCAGCAGGGATCGCGAGAGCCGCGGGCTCGCCGACAGCGCGCGGTAGTTCGACGTGAGCCCTCGATCGGCCAGTCCGCTCAGGACGCTCGACACGCCGCTCCCGCCCGAGCTCCGGCGCACCACCTGGTCCACCTGCGTTCGCGTCAGCTCTATCGTGACTGCACTGGCGGTCATCCGGGATCCGATCCGAGGCTTAACGCGAGCCGGGTGCCGCTCGGCACCCGGCTCTGTCACTGGCGAGACGAAAGCGGGATCTGGACATGGCGCGCCTTGCTTGGCTCACGTTGCATCCAGCGTCACGCCCAACAGATGATCGCGCCGACCCTCCCGCGTGAGCAAGGGGAAAGTCCAATACTTGACTCTCAAGTGGCCTGCTGCGCCTCGCCGGTCACCAGTGGCATCTCGCCAGTGGCTGGCGGCGTCTCGCCGGTGGTTCGTGGCGCCTCGCCGACCTCCGTGCCGGCGAACAGGCGGCCGGCGGCACGGCGGGCGTTGAGCACGGCCATCGTGGGCGTCGCCAGGGCACCCATCGTCGCCAGGACCCGTTTCTTGGCCAGACGGGCGTCGGGCGTCGACGCCTGCGGGTCGGACAGGTAGAAGCTGGTCATCGCGGCGAGGATGATCGCGTGATTGCACGCGTGCGGAAGCACCCGGGCGCGGCGGACGGCCTGCATGGCGATCATCTCCAGGCGGGTCGCCGTCTCGGTCGGCGAGGCGTAATAGTCGATCAGGCTGCGCTGGCCAGGCGCGGTCGTGTCCTCCTGACGATCGACCAGGCTGTCGAGCAGCGTGTGCAGCGCGCCGATCCACGGGTAGTACGCATCGTCGAGCGCGTCGATGTCACGCTGGCTCAGAGCGGGATCGGCCGTGGCGCTGATGAGCGCGAGCACGCTCAGGGAGGAGCCGGCGGCGGCGCCGGTCTCCCACCATCGCAGCCCTGTGCTCGGGCAGGTTTCCTCGTCCGCCCATCGCTCGAAGGCGTCGTAGGAGCGCGTCGCGTCTCCGTGATTGAGGCTCTGGTAGACGACGATGCGCTCGGCGGCCTGGCGCACGGGCGCGAGGATGGCGGTGTAGGAGGGGAGCTTGGCGAGCGCCGCGCGGCACGCCTGGATCAGAGCCTCGAGGTAGCCGCTGTCGCCGCGATGCCGGTGGTGGGCGTAGTAGTCGAAGCGCACTCTGTGCGGCTCGAGCGCCGAGAGCAGCGCCTGGTTGAGCTGGCGCCCGTTGTTGATGGGGTCGGCGTTGGGCTGCTCTGCCAGCGTGTCGAGGTAGTCGAAGATGACCTGGTAGGCCGCGAGCGCGGTGATGACAGGGCGTCGACTGGAGCGGGGGACGAACGCGGCGAAGGCCACGGCGCCCTCGAGGCTCCTTCGCTTGACGCGCTGGGCGTCCAGCGCGAGCTGGCGGAGCACCGGATCGTCGATTTCGCGAGCGCGTGCCTGCCAGCGTTGCAATTCACACTGGAGGTACGGGAATACGCTGAGCCAGTAGCGTCGCGCGGCACGCGCGAACACACCTGCCGAGAGGATTCGACCTGTTGGTGAAGCCATGTGCGTAGCTTCGCGTCGGTCGGAAGCTGTTCGCGCACACTATGGGATCACTTCTACGGGATCATTCCTGAAGGCTGACTCGTGCGGGGACGCGCGCCGCGAGCAGTCCCGGCAGCGCGATCACCGCCATCGAGATGCTCGCCAGGAGGGCGAACGTGATCGCAATCTGCGGTATGTCGATCGAGAACGGCGCTGGGAAGCCGGTGATCTGGATGAGCGCGCGAGAAGCCAGCGCATGCCCGTATACGCCGAGGATCGCTCCCACAGCACAGCCGATGCCGAGCACGATCGCGCTCTCGAGCAGCAGCGCCCGCCACAGCTGCGCGGTGTCATAGCCCTGGATCTTCAGTGAGGCCAGCCGCGCCCGCCGCTGCCAGATGCTGGCGCTGAGCGCCGAGGCGACTGCGAGCGCGGCTGCGATCAACAGCAACGTCGCGATCTCGCTGAGAGAGCGCAGCCCCTGAGCGACGGTGCTCTCGACCTCCGCAATGCGCTCTGCGGCGCTCTGCACGCGCAGGACGCTCATGCGACCGAGCGCGTTTTCCACCGCGCGTTTGCCCGCGGCCGAGCTCACGCCCGGCCGGAGGCTGATCGCGAGCGTCGTCGGGTCGGTGCTCTGCCACCAGCGGCTGTAGTCGTGGGTGTTGACGGTGATCGTCCCGGACGGCCAACCGATGTTCGTGGTGATCGCCGCGACGCCGAAGCGCACCGGTCCCGATGGCGTCGGCAGCGAGAACGAGTCGCCGATCGCGAGACCGTGTTCGCTGGCGAAGCCGCTCGAGATCGTCGCCCAACCATCCTCGCGCAGCAGGCTGGTGGCGGATGCGAGGTCGCCTTTCAACAGCTGGCTGGAGAGGATCATCGCGCTGCCGTCGGCAGGCAGGGCACGTATCCACAGGCGGTGGTTGCCGACGTCGAGAAAGCCGCCCTGGTGAGCGCGCACCGCCGCGATGCCCGGCGCGTGCGCTATCGCCGCAAGCGTGCCGGCGGCGATACGGAAGCTGTCGGCGTCGAAGATGTTCGCGTCCGGAGTCACCCATATCTGGGCCGCGCTCCACTGCTGCACGATCGCCTCGTCGAGGCCATGGAGCAGATCGCGGCGGGCGCCGCCGACGGCGACGCTCCCGTAGACCGCGAGCGCGGCGATGCCGGCGAGGGCCACCGTGCGTGTGGTGATCGCGCGCAGCTCCGAGACGACGACGATCAGCGAGCTGCTGGGCACGCGCTCGCCCGCCCACTGCAGTACCCGCGCGGCGCCGGCGAACAGGCTCGGGATCACCAGCAGAGCCGCCAACGCGAGCGCCATGCCGCCGACGATCGTCAGGCTCGGAGCGATCAGCACGAGTGCCGTGATCGCCACGAGCAGCGCCGTGCCGAGCATCGAGAGCCCCAAGGCGGTTGCCCGCGCGAGCACCTCGCTTCCGCTCGCATGATCTCGAAAGACCGCGTCCGTCGAACGCCCCGGACGCAGATCCAGGACAGGGGAGAGCGAGGCGAGCATGGTCGCGAGCACACCGCAGCCGACCGCCACGAGGATCGTGCCGACGTGCAGGGTCTCCTGCGTGCCGATCGGAAAGGCGGTCGTCAGGTACGCGGGTATGCGATGCAGGAAGGCGCGGGAGAGGACGTCTCCGAGCACGACGCCGGCGGCCGAGGCCACCACTCCGAGGACCGCAGCCTGAAAGGCCAGCAGCACGACGATCTGGCGCCAGTCATAGCCCTGAAGGCGCAGGTCCGCGACGAAGCGCCGCCGCTCGGGAACCGTGAGCAGGATCGCGTTGAGTGCCAGCAGGAAGCCGACCATCACGCTGATCGCGGCGAACAGGGACGTCGACTGGTCGTTCGGCTTGACCGCCGCGGCGAGCAGTCGCAGCTCGTTGTCGGCCGCCGTCACGCTCAGGCGTCCCGCGGCGAGCGTGCGCAGCTCTCCCGCCACGCGGTGTTCCTCGCCGCGCCGCGGCTCGATCAGGATCTGCGTGATCAGTCCTTGCAATCCGGTCAGCCGCTGGGCGCTCGCGAGCGGGCCCACCGCCACGGGACTCGAGGCGAGCACACCGAACACCGAGCTGCTCAGCACCGCGCCGACGGCGATCGTGTGCGCCGAGCCGAGGGCGAGGACGGTGACGTGATCGCCGGCTTCGGCGCCGATCGCGCCGGCGACGCTCGCGGGCAGTATCAGACCCCCTGCGAAGCGGAAGCCGGTCAGCCCGAGCTTGCGCGTGCCAAAGCCGCCAAGGCTCACAACCGCCGGGGTCACGCCGAGCAGCTGCACCGACTGGCGTCCGTGCGGTCCGACGATGGCGACGTTCTCTCGCAGCACCGGCGCCGCCACCGCGACACCCGCCAGGCGCCGGGTTGCGCCGAGGAGCCGTTCGTCGAAGCCGTCCTGCGAGCGCGCCGCCAGCTGCAGCCGCGCCGAGCCGACGACCTCGTGGACGAGCTCCCCCGCTGAGCCGGTGAGGCTGGCGTTGGCGACCAGGACGCCCAGCACCAGGGCGACGCCGACCGCGATGCCGCTGCCAGCCAGCAGCTCCTGGACGGCGTGCGAGCGCAACCGGACCCGGTACAGGTGCGCCAGCATGCTCAGGCGGACCCCCGCGACCGGGGGGTTCAGGGGGCTCTTCACGACGAGATCGCTGCCAGCTCCGGGTCCATCCCGTCGGTCAGATGACCGTCGCGGAGCGTGTGAACGCGATCGACCAGCCGGGTCGCGTCGAGGTCGTGCGTGACGAGCAGCCCGGGGATGCCCCGCTCGTGGCAGATGTCGCGCATGAGGGCCAGTATCTCGCTGCTGCGCTTGGAGTCGAGGTTGCCGGTCGGCTCGTCGGCGAGCAGCAGCCGCGGCTCGTTGGCGAGGGCTCGGGCGATGGCGATGCGCTGACGCTCGCCCATCGACAGCTGCTCGGGAGTGTGTGCGGCCCGGTCGCCGAGGCCCACGCGCTCCAGCCACGGCAGCGCCCTGCGCCGACCCTCGCGCAGCGTGCACCCGCCGCCGGTCAGCTTGATCGTGGCGTTGTCGAGCGCCGAGGTGTGCGCCATCAGGTGAAAGGACTGGAAGACGAAGCCCACGTCTCTGCGGCGGTAGCGCGCGCATTCGCGCTCGGACATCTCGCCGAGAACCTGTCCATCGAAGGAGATGCTGCCGCTGTCCGGGGTGCTCATCGCCGCGGCCAGCAGCAGCAGGGTCGTCTTGCCCGAGCCGCTTGGACCGTACAGGGCGACGAACTCCCCGCCGGAGATCGTCAGCGACACGCCATCGACGGCCTTGACGGTCTCAATGTCGGTCGAATAGTGCTTGACGACGTCACGCAGCTCGAGCGTGCTCACTGCCCGGAACGCTCCGACCGGGCGAGCCTGCGCTTGGGAAGCCGCACGACGGTGCCTCGCTGCTCGGTCGAGACCAGCTCGCCGCCGGCGATCGAGATCAACACTCCGACCCCGTGCAACGCGTCAAGTTCCTCGGATGCCATCAGCAGCGCCATGCCGCGCTCGCGTGCCACCGAGAGCAGCAGCGTATGGAAGCTGTCGCGGTCGCCCAGGTTGGACATCAGGGCGGGTTCGTCGAGCACCAGCAGTCGCGGCTCGCGCGCGAGCGCCCGCGCCAGCATCAGGCGCGTGCGCTCGGTCAGCGACAGCGACGCCGTCAACTCCTCGGCGCCCGCGGCGCCCAGGCCCACGAGGTCCAGCACGTGCAGCGCCCGGCGCCTGGCTTCGCGCATGGTCACGCCCTCGCTGCCCAGCGACGTGGCCACGTGGTCGACGACGCGCTCGCCCGGATTCGCGCGCCAGTCGCCGGCCGACATGAACGCGATCTCGCCACGCAGCAGACGGCTGCGCTCGCTGCCCGTCATCTGCGCGACGTCCTCGCCGTTGAAGCTGACCGTGCCCGAGTCCGGCAACGCGATCCCGGCCGCCAGGCGCAGCAGGGTCGACTTGCCCGCGCGCCTGGCGCCGTACACGCCGACCGAGACGCCGTTGTCGATCTCCAGCGACACGCCGTCGAGCACGACCTTCTCGTGGCTGCCGTCGAGGTACCGCTTGCTGACGTTCAGAAAGGAGAGCAGCGGCGTCATCGCGGCGGCGACGCTACTGACTGCGTTCGAAGAACTCGTTGATCCGTCTTCGCGTGCGCGCCGCCCAGTCGATCTCGACCTTGAGCTGCGCGTAGACGGCGTCGCGCGTGCAGTCCATGCACATGCCGGTCCACGAACGAGCCCGCCCATCGGTGGGACTGACCAGTTGGGCCAGCATCAGGCACTCGCGCTCGTAGGCCTTGAGCGCCTCGAGCAGGCGGTGCGCGTCCTCCTGGCGCGCCACCGACAGCTTCGCCTGCAGCCCCAGGCGCACGGGCTCCCGCGGCAGCAGCGTCTCCATCCACAGCGTCAGCGCCTCCGAAGTCTCCTCCGTCGGGTAGTAGACGAGATGCGTGCGGCGATGATTGTTGCGCTTGGGCTCGTCGCGGGCGACCGCCAACCCCGTGTTCTCGAGCTGCTCGAGCAGCCTGTAGACGTCGTTGGTGTCCACTCGCCAGGTCTCGCCGAGGCGCGCGGCAAGCCGGTTCGCGAGATCGCCACCGTGGCCCGGACGTTCGAGCAGAAGTCCGAGCAGCGCACCGCGCAGCGGCGTTGAAGGCCCCCGCATCCATCTCGTCTTCTCTGGGCTTGCGCTCGCCATGCCACCTTGTCTCAGCCGAATTGGCTGACAGGACAATACACCAAATGCGACACGTGATGCCGAATGATTCCGACAGCCTGTCACTCGGCCCGGCGGACACGCGGAGGCGTGAGCCCCGCCTCGAGGCACGCGCCGCGCCCGTCAGGGGACGAGCACGGCCGCCCCGGTGAAGCGACCGGCGCGCAGATCGGCGAGCGCCTCGTTGGCGTGCTCGAGGGGATATGTGGTGACGCGGGTCCTCACGGGGACACGCGGGGCGAGCGCCAGCAGCTCCTCGCCGTCGCGGCGCGTGAGGTTGGCGACCGAGCGCACGGCGCGCTCCTCCCACAGGATGCTGTAGGGAAAGGATGGGATGTCGCTCATGAATATCCCGCCGCACACCACCGTCCCACCCGGCGCGAGCGCACGCAGGGCGGGTGGGACGAGCGCTCCGACCGGCGCGAAGACGATCGCCGCGTCGAGCGGTTCCGGCGGCGGTTCCTCGGAGGAGCCCGCCCACACGGCCCCGAGCTCTCGCGCGAAGCTCTGCGCCTCCTCGTCGCCGGGTCGGGTGAACGCGTGCACCCGGCGCCCCTGCCAGCGACAGATCTGGACGAGGATGTGCGCGGCGTCCCCGAAGCCGTAGAAGCCGAGGCGGCGGGCGTCGCCGCACATTCGCAGCGCCCGGTAGCCGATCAGCCCAGCGCACAGCAGCGGCGCGGCCTGCTCGCTCGTGTAGCTCGCGGGAAGGGGGAAGCAGTAGCGCTCGTCGGCGACCGCGTACTCGGCGTAGCCGCCATCGATGTCGCGCCCGGTGAAGCGCGCGTTCGGGCACAGGTTCTCGCGCCCGCTGGTGCAGTACTCGCAGTCGCCGTCGGTCCAGCCGAGCCACGGCACGCCGACCCGACGGCCCACGGCCTCGCCGCCGTCGCCGGCGCTCGTCCCCGTGCCGCCCGATTCGACCGTGGCGACGATCTGATGGCCGAGGATGCGCGGAGGGTGGCCGATCTGCACCTCGCCGTCGAGCAGGTGCAGGTCCGTGCGGCACACTGCGCATGCCTGCACGCGCAGGAGCAGCTGACCTGGGCCCGGCTGGGGGATCGGCCGCTGCACCGCGCGCAGCGGCCGTCCGACCTCCTCGAAGACCATCGCTCGCATGGTTCCCGTCGGCGTCGCTTGCGCCATAGTTCTCGCCAGTGAACCACGTCCGCGCGCCCAGTCGATGACAGCCGCGCTGTACTTCAGCCATCCGGCCTGTCTGGAGCACGATCCGCGCGTGCACTCCCCGGCTCACCCCGACACCCCTGAGCGGCTGATCGAGCTCGAGCGCGCGCTGTCCGAGCGCGACTGGCTGGGATGGGAGCGGCGGGAGGCGCCGGTGGCCGAGGAGGCTCAGCTCGAGCTCGTCCACTCGGCCCGTCACGTGCGCGCGATCGCCGAGCTGTGCGCGACGGGCGGTGGGGCGATCGACCCCGACACGTTCGTAGGCGAGGCGTCGTTTCGCGCCGCGCTGCACGCCGCGGGCGGCGCCTGCGCGATGGCTCGCGCCCTGCTCGACGGTGAGGCGGGCGTGGGCTTCTGCGGCGTGCGACCCTCCGGACACCACGCAGAGCACGGGCGCGCGATGGGCTTCTGCCTGTTCAACAACGTCGCCGTCGCCGCGGCCGTGGCGATCGCCGAGCTCGGACGGCGGCGCGTGTTCATCCTCGACTGGGACGTCCACCACGGCAACGGCACCGCGGAGATCTTCAGGCGCCGCTCGGACGTGCTGTTCGCGAGCATCCACCAGGCGGGGCTGTATCCGGGGACCGGCCCGCTCGAGGACGCGGGCTCGGGGGCGGGGGAGGGCTTCACGATCAACCTGCCGGTGCAGGCCGGCTCGCAGGAGCCGCTGTGGCTGGCGCTGCTCGAGCAGGTCGTGCTGCCCGCGGCGGTCGCGTTCGAACCCGAGCTGGTGCTGGTCTCGGCTGGGTTCGACGCCCACGCGGAGGATCCGCTGGCGGACTGCATGCTGCGGACGGGCTCGTTCGTGGAGATGGCCGTGCGCGTGCGCGACATGGCCCGGGCCGCCGGGATCCCGCTCGGGCTGGTGCTGGAGGGTGGGTACAACCGTCGCGTGCTGGCCGAGTGCGTGTGCGCGATCCTGCCGGCGCTCGCGGGTCAGACACCGGGTCAGACCGCGCCGCAGCCGCCGCCGGCCCCGGGATCGCTGACCGCGCGCGCGGCTGCACAGGTCGGGCGCTGCTGGCCGCTGTGAGCGCCCGCGCGGCAAGCGCGGCCGTTCAGCCGAAGAGCAGCTCGGCGGTCTCGTACAGCCCGGGGTCCAGCAGGTTGGGCTCCGCCAGAGCGTCCTGGAGCGCCACCTCGACGATCTCGCTGCCACGTGCGGCGAGCATCGTTCCGAAGCGCGCGGCGGCCACGGCGTCCATCGCGCCCGCGCCGAGGCGGGTTCCGAGCATCCGGTCGAACGCCACCGGCGTGCCGCCGCGCTGCACGTGCCCGAGGATCGTCACGCGGGTCTCGAAGCCCGTTCGCCGCTCGATCTCGCGCTCGAGCGTCGCCCCGATCCCGCCGAGCCGCACGTGCCCGAAGGCGTCGGTCGACGTGCCCGTCAGCGTCTGCAGAGTTCCCTCCCGTGGCGTGGCGCCCTCGGCGACGACGACGATCGAGAAGCTGCGGCCGCGCTCGTGGCGGCGGCGCAGGTGCGCGACGACCTCCTCGATGTCGAATGGCCGCTCGGGCACGAGGATCGCGTCGGCTCCGCCGGCGATGCCCGCGTAGGTCGCGATCCAGCCGGCGTGCCGGCCCATCACCTCGACGACCATCACGCGGTTGTGGGACTCGGCGGTGGTGTGCAGGCGATCGATCGCGTCGGTGACGATCTGCACGGCCGTGTGGAAGCCGATCGTCACGTCGGTGCCCCCGAGGTCGTTGTCGATCGTCTTGGGCACCCCCACGACCGGCACCCCGTCGCGGTGCAGGCGCAGGGCGACGCCGAGGGTGTCCTCGCCGCCGATCGCGATCAGGGCGTCCACGCCGCGCTCCTCGAGCGTGCGCCGGACGAGCGCCGTCCCGTCGGCACCGTCGGCGTAGGGGTTCGTGCGCGAGGTGCCCAGGATCGTGCCGCCCCGCTGGAGGATGCCGACGGTGCTCTGCAGCGTCAGCTCGACCGCGTCGTCTCGGAGCACGCCCGCCCAGCCGGCGTGAAAG
The DNA here is from genome assembly GCA_963805745.1 of uncultured Solirubrobacteraceae bacterium. Classification (GTDB taxonomy): domain Bacteria; phylum Actinomycetota; class Thermoleophilia; order Solirubrobacterales; family Solirubrobacteraceae; genus Palsa-744. The sequence continues at coordinate 473,778 of CAWDVD010000002.1, read as the reverse complement.
CCGAGGAAGCTCTGCCCTGATTCCGCCAGGCCGCGCCGCACGACCGCGCGGATGACCGCGTTGAGTCCCGGGCAGTCGCCTCCCCCGGTGAGCAGCCCGATCCGCGTCATCGCCGTCAGTCTACGTAGGTGCGCCTGATCCCCTCCACATCCGGGAGCGCCAGCATGAAGGCGTCGAGCAGCTCGGGGTCGAAGTGCGCGCCGCGCTCGGCCTGCATCTTCTCGATCGCGGCGCTGACCGGGAACGCCGAGCGATAGACACGGTCGCTGGTGAGCGCGTCGAAGACGTCCGCCACCGCCGCGATCCGCCCCGCCCTCGGGATCTTCGCGCCGGCGAGCCCGTGTGGATAGCCGCCGCCGTCCCAGCGCTCGTGATGGCTGCGCGCGATCAGCGCGCCCATGCGCACCACCTCCGAGGTGGAGCCGGCGAGGATGTCGTAGCCGATCTCCGCGTGGGTCTTGATCACCTCCATCTCCTGGACGGTGAGCCTGCCGTTCTTGCGCAGGATGCTGTCGGAGATCGCGACCTTGCCGACGTCGTGCAGCTGGCTGGAGAGCCGTACGAGTTCGCGGTCGCGCTCGGGCAGGCCGAGCTCGCGTGCGAGGAGCTCGCAGTAGGAGCTCATGCGCTGCAGGTGCTGGCCGGTCTCCTCGTCGCGGAACTCCACCAGGCGGGCCAGGCGAAAGATCGTCTCCGCCTGGGAGATCCACACCTTGTTCTGGGAGGCCCGCAGATCCTGCAGCGTGTCCTCGAGCCGTTGGTTGCGCTCGTCGAGCGTGTCCTGGAGACGGTGGACGAGGCGCTGGCTCTCCCGCTCGCGCCGGCGGCGGTGCAGGGCGTTGGCGACGTTGATCAGAAGCTCGCCGGATCCCACCGGCTTGACCATGTACCCGTAGGCGCCCTGCTCGATCGCCGTCATGGCCAGTCGGTGGTCGTCCTCGCCGGTGATCATCAGCACGGCCGTGCCCGGCTGGTACGTGCGGATGCGCGCGAGCAGCTCCATGCCCGACTCACCCGGCATGTTGACGTCGAGCAGCACGAGCGCGTGGGTGCCCATGCGCAGCTGCTCCCAGGCGTCGGCGGCGCTGCCCGCGCTGTCGAAGGAGTAGCCGCACTCGCCAAGGACCCGCTCGGCCCAGTGGCGCAGCGCGTCCTCGTCGTCCACGATCAGCAGTTCCGCCCCGGGCGTGTACACGGGAAACCGGGCGCGCACGAGTGCATGGTTCGGCCTGCCCGTGCGCCCGTTGCCAGACTGGGTCATGTGCCGTCCTCCTCCCGCTCGAGGGCCTGACCGACCTTGGCGAGCAGCGTGGCTCCGGAGAACGGCTTCTCGACCAGCACCACCCCCGGGTCGAGGCGGTCGCCGGAGCCCAGGACCGGTTGGGCGAAGCCGGACATGAACATCACCCTGATCGACGGCCGCGTGCGCCGGATCCGCGCCGCCAGCTGCGGGCCGTGCATGTGGGGCATGATCACGTCGGTCAGCAGCAGGTCGATCGGCTCGCGGCGCTCGGCGGCCTGCGCGAGCGCAGCGGAGCCGCTGGCGGCGGCGATCACCCGGTAGCCGGCCCCGGCGAGGATGCGGCGGGTCACCTCGCGCAGCGCCCCCTCGTCCTCGACCAGCAGGATCGTCGCGTCTCCTCGCAGTTGCGCGGGATCTAGCTGGCGCGCCGAGCGCGACGGAGCCCGGTCGCTCGCGGGGAGCAGCGCGGTGAACGTCGTCCCGACGCCGGCCTCGGAGTAGATCCGCGCGCGCCCGCCCGCCTGCTGGACGATTCCGTAAACGGTCGCCAGGCCGAGGCCGGTGCCCTGCCCGGCGGGCTTGGTGGTGAAGAACGGGTCGAACGCCCGTTCGGCGACCTCACCGGTCATGCCGTTGCCGTCGTCGTTGACACGCAGGCGCACGTAGGGGCCGGGCGAGAGCTCCACCCGCTGCGCCGCGTAGTGCTCGTCGACGTCGACGTTGGCGGTGTCGATCGTCAGCACGCCGCCGTCGGGCATCGCGTCGCGGGCGTTGACGGCGAGGTTGACGAGGACCTGCTCGAGCTGTCCGGGGTCGATCAGAACCGCTCGCAGGTCAGGCGCGAGCGCGCTGCGCAGCTCGATGTGCTCGCCGAGCGTGCGCTCGAGCAGCTGCTCGACGTCGGCGACCACGGCGTTGACGTCGACGAGCTCGGGCTGGACCAGCTCGCGGCGCGCGAACGCGAGCAGCTGGCGGGTGAGGTGGGCGGCCCGCTGGGCGGCCAGGCGGATCTGCTCGACGTCGCCGCGCATCGCCTGGCGCTTGTCCTCGGCGACGAAGGCCGCCGCGTCGAGATCCTCGGCGACGAAGGCCGCGTAGTTGATGATCACCGCCAGCAGGTTGTTGAAGTCGTGGGCGATGCCGCCGGCCAGTTCGCCGAGGCTCTCCAGGCGCCGCGCGTGCTGGAGCTGGTTCTGCAGGCGCTCGGTCTCCGCTTCCGTGTTCGGATTCTGCTCGTGCAACCGTACCTCCGACGCACTTTCCCGAGCGCTCGCATATGCAGCGCATGCCACCCCGGGTCCGAGCTCGGCATCCTCGGCCATATCTACCACGAATCAGTATAGACGAACTATACGCGTAGAGCGGAATGTCACGAACTATACGCGTAGAGCGGAATGTCAGCTATTCGTCACCGGGTGCCTCAGCTGTCCTGCTCGCGGGCTCCTCAGATGCCCTGTCCGGGCAGGAACTCGTTGGTGAAGGGCGGCAGGCCGCTGCTGTTGGGATCGTGCTGGAGCAGCCCGTGCGCGTACATCCAATCGCCGAACGTCGCCCACGCCGAGGGTTCCTGCCAGCCGAACGGATCGCTCGGATCGGCCGGTTGCGCGGCGGGCAGTGTCTGCTCGATCGAGTCCAGCTGGAGCTTCTGTTCCAGCGACGGGTTCGCGTTGACCAGCAGCGCGGCCGCGGCGGCGGGGTTCGCGCGGACCTCGCGCTCGCCACGTGTGAGCGCCTGCATGAAGGCCCGCAGGTCCACGCCGTCGGTGTGGGCCTCGTCTTCGCGCACCACCAGGATCAGCTCGTCGTAGGAGGGCACGCCCGCCCGGTCGATGGGGATCGTCACGGGGTGCTTGTGCATGAGCGTGAGCTGGATGGCCTCGTAGTTCCAGTAGCCGCCCAGCGTCGCGGCGACCTTCCCGGAGAGCATCGCCGGCACGAGGTTGAAGCCGACGTTCACTTCCTTCACGCTCGCGGGGTTCACGCCGGCGCTCCGCAGCGCGGTTCGCAGCTCGGCGGCCTGGTAGGGGATGCCGGCGGTGCCGACGGTCTTGCCGGCGAGGTCGGCGACGCTGCTCACGTGCGCTGCGGGCAGGGCGATGATCGACGTCAGCGGGCGCTGCACGAGCGCGCCGATCGACACGAGCTTCAAGCCCTGATCGCGCGCGAGCAGGAGCTCCGGCTCGTAGGAGATCGCCATGTCCACCTTCCCGGCGGCCAGCAGCTTCAGCGGTTCCGCCGTTTCGGCGGGGATGACCGGATGCACGTCCAGGCCGACCGCGCGGAAGTCGCCGTGCGCGATCGCCGAGTACAGCGCCGCGTGATCGGCGTTGGGGAACCAGTCGAGCATCACGGTGAACGACTTCGTGTTGGCGGTCGAGATCACGTCCTGCTTGGTCCCGCACGCGCTCAGCGCCAGGGTGACGAACGCGCTCAGCAGGACGGCGGCGATGCCTCGGCGGGACGCGGCTGGGGCTGTCAACGTGCAGCTCCTGGCGATTGGCCGGCCCAGGGCGCCAGCCGGCGCTCGGCGAGGGCGAGCGCGTGGAAGCAGACGATCGCGAACACGAACAGCACGACGGCGGCGGCGTAGGCTCGAGGGGTCTGCAGGGCGGTGAGATCGGCGTTGATCTCGTGTCCCAGGCCGGCGTGGACGCCGGTGGTGGCGGTCTGGGACTCGGCGATGTAGGCGCCGATGACACCGACCGCGAGCGCGATCCGCGCTCCGCTGATCGCAGCGGGCAGCGCCGCCGGCAGCTCGGCGAAACGGAACGCCTGCCAGCGCGAGGCGTCCAGCGTGCGCAGCAGCTTGAGCTGGTCGGGGTCGACGGCGGCGAGCCCGTCGACGGTCGTGACCAGCACCGGGAAGAAGCAGATGAGCACGATCACGACGAGCTTGGGAAGCATCCCGAAGCCCCACCAGAAGACCAGCAGCGGCGCGATGACGGCGATCGGCACGGCCTGCGAGCCGATCGCCAGCGGATAGACGGCCCTGCGCAGCAGCGGCGAGAAGTGGATCGCGACCGCGAGCACGAAGCCGAGCGCCAGGGCGAGCACGATCCCCAGCCCGACCTCCTCGGCGGTGGGCCGGAGGTTGGCCGCCAGGAAGCCGGCGTTGTCCCACATGGCGGCGGCGATCGAGTGGGGGGCGGGCAGCACGAACGCGCTGGTCGAGCCCGAGTCGACGTAGATCTCCCATGCGCCGAGCAGGGCGATCACGAGCAGCGCCGGTGGCAGGAGGGCGACGAGGCTCCTGCGCAGCGCGCCCTCGCGAGCGCTCGGGTCTGCGGCGGCCGGGCGGGCGCTCACGCTGCCGGCCCCGAGGCGCTGGCGCCAGCTTGCAGGACGCCCAGCGCGCGCTCGCGCAGGGCGACGACGGCGGCGTCGGTGCGCGTGCGTGGGCGGGGGACGTCCACGTCGAGCTCCTCGATCACCCGCCCGGGCCTGGGGGAGAGCACGGCGACGCGGTCGGCGAGCAGGATCGCCTCCTCGACGTCGTGCGTGACCAGCACCACCGTACGCGGCTCGCGCACGAGCGTGTGCGCGAGCCACACCTGCATCTCGGCACGGGTGATCGCGTCGAGCGCGCCGAACGGCTCGTCCAGGCAGAGCACCGGCTTGCCCGAGAGCAGGGTGCGCAGGAAGGCCACGCGCTGGCGCATGCCGCCGGACAGCTCCGCCGGGTGCGCGTGCTGGAAGCCGTCCAGCCCCAGCTCGACGAACAGCGCCGCCGCCCGGCCGCGGGCCTGCGCGCGCGAGAGCCGGGCGATGCGGAGCGCCAGCGCGGCGTTGTCGACGGCGCTCAGCCAGGGCAGCAGGAGGTCGCGCTGGGGCATCAGCACGGCGGCGGCGCAGTCGACGGAGCCACCGTCGGGGGCCTGCAGTCCGCAGATCAGCTCGAGCAGGGTGGTCTTGCCGCAGCCGCTCGGTCCCACCACGGCGAGCAGCTCGCCGTGGCGGGCGTGCAGGGACACGCCGGCGAGCGCGTGGACGATCCTGCCGCCGCGCTGGCCGAACGCGCGGCTGACGTTCTCCAGGGCGATCGCCTCGCCGGTGTCGGCGGCGTCCCGAAGCGAGGGCTGTGCTCGGGACTGCAGTTCGGTTGCCACGTCGCTCCCTTCGCGGGCATTACCCCACAGGTTCTAAGGGTCGGCACCGGGGGAATCCGCTTCCCGGGCACCATCTCAGCCGGCCTACCCGCCAGCCCCCCTGTTGTCGGCTGAATCTTATAGGGCCGGCGGCGCCGTATGGTTGAGCCGTCAACCGCCGGCGGCGATTACCGGGCGGGTGAGCGCCCGCACGAAGTCCTCGAGCTGGGCGGTCGTCCAGCACTCGAACGCGGTGCAGTACTGCTCGTAGGCGGCGATGACCGAGTCGCCGTAGTTCCAGTACAGGCGCGGCTCGGGGTTCAGCCAGAACGTGCGCCCGGCGCGCGAGGCGATCTGCGCGAAGATGTCCGCGCGCGGGTCGCGTCCGTTGGTGCGCGCGTCGCCGAGCACGATCACGGTGGCGCGCGGGTGCAGGTCGTCCTCCACCTGCGCGAGGAACTCCGACCACACGCGCCCGTAGTCGGTGTAGCCGGAGATGTCGGCGACGCCGGCGTCGCTGGAGATCCGTTCGCTGACGGTCTTGAAGTTGCGCTCGCCTTCGAAGATGTCGGTGACCTCGGAGATGCGCTCGATGAACACGAACGAGCGCATCTTGCGGAACGTGTCGTGCAGCGCGTGCAGCACCGACAGGAAGAACACGGACGCTGAGGTGACGCTGGTGGACACGTCGCACAGCACGTATATCTCCGGGCGTTTGGGGCGCCGCGGGCGGTACTTGAGCACGACCGGGACGCCCCCCGTCTGCAGCGACGCGCGCATCGTGCGCCTGACGTCGACGTGGGCGTGGCGGCGGTGGCCGCGGTTCTGCATGCCCTGGGTGGCGAGCCTGCGCCGCAGCTGGGCCACGACGCGGTGGACGGCGGCGAGGTCGGCGAGCGGACCGGATGGCAGCGCCCGGTCGAGCTCCCCGAGCGGGCGGGCCGGCGGCAGGCTGCCGGTGCGCTCGATCTGCGCGCGCTCGAGCTCGCGCCGCAGCAGCGCCTCGAAGCGGCGCAGCGCGTCGCGCGGCAGGCCATCGTGACGCGGATCCTCCGCGGGCAGCTCGGGCTGTGGCTCGGCGCGCAGGCCGAGCGCGCGGCGGATGCGCTGCACGTCCACGCCGATCACCCCCGAGCCCTCCTGGCGGCGGGCGAACGCGGCGATGGCCATGCGCGCCAGATCGCGCATGGCGCCCTCCGACCCGTCGCGCAGGGCGGCGGCGATCTGCGCGCGCAGCCCCTCGAGCTCCTCATCGGTGAGCTCTCCGAGGGCCGTCAGGTCCTCCTCGTGGATGCCCTGCTGGGAGGCCGCGATCTCGGTCGCGCGGAAGAAGAAGCGGTCGAACACCAGCTCGAACACGCGGCGATCCTCCTGGCTCTTGGCCAGCGTGGCGGCGAGCGCCTCGCGGAAGGCGTCCTGCGAGGTCCAGCTGATCTCGCGCAGGACCTCGAACGCGTCGAGCATCTCGGAGGTGCCGACGGCGATGCCTTCGCGGCGCAGCTCCTCGCCGAGCTCGAGTATGCGCGCGGGCAAGCCCTCGGGTGCCGGTGACTCCAGCCCGGGGGCGCGCTCAGGCGACATCGGCGGGCGATCGCAGCTTCAGCCCCACGCGGTCGGCCACGACGTCCATGTCGGTGCGGTGCTTGACGATCACGGACATGGTTTCGGTGAAGGTGTCGGCGTCGATGTCCTTGACTCCCAGCAGCAGCAGGGCGCGTGCCCAGTCGATCGACTCGGCGATCGACGGAGGCTTCTTGAGGTCGAGCTCGCGCACCATGCCGATGACCTCCACCAGACGGCGGGCGACCGTCTGCGACAGCTCGGGTGTGTGCAGGCGCACGATTTCGAGCTCGTGCTCGAGCGCGGGGTAGTCGAGCCACAGGTACAGGCAGCGGCGCTTGAGCGCCTCGGTGAGCTCCCGCGAGTTGTTGGACGTGAGCAGCACGATCGGGTGCGTGCGCGACTTCACCAGCCCGAGCTCGGGGATCGAGATCTGGAAGTCGGAGAGCACCTCCAGCAGCATCGCCTCGAACTCCTGGTCGGTCTTGTCGATCTCGTCGATCAGCAGCACCACCGGCTCGGGCGAGGCGATCGCGGTCATCAGCGGCCGCGCCAGCAGGAACTCCTCGCCGAAGATGTCCTCCTGAACGGCGTCCCAGCCGGTGCCGGACGCCTCGGCCTGGATCCGCAGCAGCTGCTTGCGGTAGTTCCACTCGTACAGCGCCTTGGCCTCGTCCAGGCCCTCGTAGCACTGCAGGCGCACCAGCTCGCGTCCCAGATAGGCGGCCAGCGCCTTGGCGAGCTCGGTCTTGCCCACGCCCGCCGGTCCCTCGACGAGCACCGGCTTACCGAGCCTGGTCGCCAGGAACGACACCAGCGCCGTGGACTCGCCCGGCAGGTAGCCCACCGCGCGCAGGCCCTCGGCGACTTCTGCGATGGAGGCGGGCGCCGGAGGCATAGGGGCGGGCATGCTCAGCGCAATGATAGGCGCCGGCCGGGTGGTTACGCGTGCATCGACGTCACCCGGATCGCGACGATAGATTGGGGCGCGGTCGTGTAGCCTGAAGTTTTATTTCCTTTTATAGCCTTTAGTGCTATTATAGTTGCATGAAGCGACGCCGACCGTACTCGCGGGAAACGATCGAAGCCGCACAGCTCCTCGGTGCTCAGGTCGCCCTCTCTCGACGCGAGAGGCGCTGGACTGCGCGTGACCTGGCCGAGCGGGCGGGGATCACCCCACCCACGCTGCGCAAGGTCGAACGGGGCGATCCGACGGTGAGCATTGGCGTCGCGTTCGAGGTGGCGACGCTCGTTGGGGTGCCGTTGTTCCACGAGGATCGGACGCGTCTCACGCTCGATCTCGATCGCACTCGCGACCGAGCTGCGGTTCTTCCACAGCGCGTGCGTATGCCGGCGGACGGGCTCAAGGATGATTTCTGACCCGACCGAGGCGTACGTGTGGGTCTGGCTGCCACAGGCATCCAGCCCGATCGTCGCCGGTCGCCTCGAGGCTGTTGGCGACATCCTCAACTTCAACTACGGGCGAAGCTACCTGGAGCGCGGCGACGCCATCCCGCTCTACCCGCCTGAGCTGCCGCTTCGCCGAGGTGTGCTCTCCCCGCCGCCCGGCGCGCAGGTGGCCGGCTGCATCGCTGACAGTGCCCCCGACGCCTGGGGGCGCCGCGTGATCCTGCGACACAGAAACGCGACCGAGGACGCTGCCGATCCAGGGCTGCTGACCTTCCTCCTGGAATCCGGCTCGGACAGGATCGGCTCGCTTGACTTCCAGGCGTCCGCAGAGGTTTACGAGAGCCGTGACGCCAGCGCCTCGCTCGAGGAGCTGATGCACGCCGCGCAACGACTCGAGGAAGGCGTCCCGTTCTCGCCCGCCTTGGACCAGGCCCTGCTCCACGGCAGCTCGGTCGGCGGCGCCCGTCCGAAGGCGCTCCTGCAGGACGGCGGGCGCAAGCTCATCGCGAAGTTCTCGTCGACGACCGACCAGTACGCGGTCGTGAAGGGCGAGTTCGCGGCAATGGAGCTTGCGAAGCGCGCTGGACTGCCGGCCGCGCCGGTGCAACTCCAGCCTGCGCTCGGGAAGGACGTCCTGCTGGTGGAGCGGTTTGACCGCCCGCCGGGGACCGGCCACCGGCTCGCCGTCGTCTCGGCGGCGACGATCCTCGAGCTCGGAGCGACACCCTGGCGGGGTGCAAGCTATGCCGACCTTGCGGAGAGGATCCGACGCGAGTTCGCCGGCGGTCGCGCGGCGGTGCTCGAGCTGTTCGCTCGGATCACCTTCAACATCCTCGTCGGCAACACCGACGATCACGCGCGCAACCATGCAGCGTTCTGGGATGGACAGCAGCTGTCGTTGACGCCGGCCTACGACGTCTGCCCGCAGCCGCGCAGCGGCGGCGAGGCGGCCCAAGCGATGGACATCGGCGCCGACGGCTTCAGGCTCAGCCAGCTCGCGGGCTGTGTCGACGCGGCCGGCGAGTATCTGCTCTCCGACGCCGAAGCCAGGCAGATCATCGACCACCAGGTCGACTCGATCAGATCGAACTGGGAGGAGGTCAGCGAGATGGCGCGCATGACCGCCGATGAGCGCAAGTACTTCTGGGAACGGCAGTTCCTCAATCGCTACGCGTTCGAGGGCTACGACGGCTGAGCCGGCTACTCCGGGCTGGTTGGCGGGTCCTCGAAAGACAGCTGCTCGGGCGGAGCGGGGGGGTAGGTGCTGCGCTCGCGCGCCGGGCCATGCTCGCGCGCCGCGCTTGGCTCACGCGCGGGGCCGGGCTCGCGCGCGACCACCGACGTGGAGTCTCGCGTGCGGGCGCGCGCGGGGGTCACGACCGTGGCATCGGGGTCGGCGGGCGGGCTCGGGTTCGCCGGAGGGCTCGGGCCGGCGCCCCGCCGGTGCCTCAGCGGCGGTTCGGGCCGTTCGAGCGCGCGCATGCGCCCGCCGGCGTACAGGAGGCCGAGCGCCAGCAGCAGGGCGATGAAGATTCCCCACTCGACGCCCACCGTCGCGGTGACACGTTCGTTGCCCTCGAGCGCAGGCTTGTCGAGCAGCCGGTAGAAGATCAGCAGCGCCGCCCAGCCGCCGGCGATCGTCACGACCAGGCCGTCGCCGCCGGGAAGCCGGAAGACGCGTCCCTCGGCGCGCGCGAACAGCATTGCGAGCACTCCGGCGCTGACCAGCAGCACAGCGGCCTCGACGAAGGAGAAGGCCTGGAACGCGCTGAGGCTTGTCTCGGTGGCCTTGGCCGCGCCGTGCACGACGACCGTGTCCGTCTTGCTGTACCAGCGCAGGAACATCGACGCGAACAGCCCAAGCGATGTGAGCGCGGCGAGCCGGCGCTCGGGCGCCAGCGCACGCCAGGCGTGGACGAGCCGCGTCATCTGTGCTCGTCGTCTCGCCGGATGGTGTCGATGGGAGTCACTCGCGCCTAGTCTAGGCGCGGCGCCTGAAGCTAATGACGGGTGACCACGACGGTACCGCTGGTCGTCGCGAAGTTGCCCGCCAGGTCGGTCGCGGTGAGCTCGACCGAGAATGTTCCTGCCTTGTCCGGGGTGATCCACAGCAGGCGCGGCTTGCCGCGTTCGACCTCCGCGCTGTTGGTCCACACCACCTTGGAGCCATGGCGCACGGTCAGCCTGACGATGGAGATCTTCGACAGCGAGAGCTGCACGCCCGCGCGCGCGCTCGCGGGCAGCGTCTTGGACAGCAGCGAGATGACGGGCGGGGTGCGCAGGTCGGCGGTGAAGTGCTGGGCGGTGGTGCAGTAGATCTGATCGCCTGGGATTTGAACGCCCGCCCCCCCGCTCGACTGCGCGAGGCGCGCGCGATCGACGCTGGTGGCGGCGTTGTCGGCGTTGTCGGCGCTCGCGGCGGCGGTGCTGGCGACGCTGGCCGCGGCGGTGGTGCCCCCGGTGCTCGACGAGGGCGCCGTGGTGGTTGGCGTCGTCGGCGTGGTCGGGGTCGTCGGCGTGGTCGGGGTGGTCGGGGTGGTGCTCGCGGGCGTGAAGGGTGGCCCTTTACGGGTGCGTTCGCACAGGTGCTGGAGGAATTCGGTGAGCAGTTCGTGGTAGTTGAGGTCGGATTCCCCGAATTGGTCGTACAGCGACCAGGCGCCGGTGTCGTAGTGCGGCACCAGCACGCGCGCCTCGACGTCGCCGGCTTCGAACAGCGCCAGCCCGAGCGGGTCCTTTGTGATGGCCGTGTAGTCGTAGAGCCCGACCAGCGCCTGGATGAAGCCGTTGAGGATGCGGTCGTTCGGGGCGTAGGTGTACTCGGCATAGATCGCGCCGGCGGGCGTGCTCACGCGCACGCCCTGCGGCGGCGGCGTCCGGAAGATGCCGAGCGCCTGCTGCGCGGCGGTCAGGTAGGCCGGTTCCTTGAAGCGCGACCAGGCGCGAGCGAGCACCTGCAGGGCGGTTCCCTGCGAGAGCCCGCTCGTCCACGGCGGCGCGCCTCCGTCGAAGTGGAACATGTACTCCCACGCGATGCCGCCCGCGCGCTCTGTCGCCAGCGGGATGACTTCGCCCAGAAGCTGGCGCAGGTTGGCGTTTTCATCGCCCGACAGGTAGTAGCCGTTGGCCTCGCCGAAGGTGGCGAGCCACTGGATCTCGATCCCCTGGCCCGGATAGTGCTCCCAGACGATTCTGCTTCCGGCAAAGCTCACGCGCTCGTCGCCCGCGAGCAGCGGTTCGGTCGTCCACCACTGCCGATTGCGTTCGAGCGTCAGGAACAGCGCCGGCAGCCGCGAGGGGATCAGCTCGCCGGCGCCCGCCATCGCCTGGACGTTCCCGAGCACGGCCCCCAGTTCTTCCTTGCGCGTGCCGCTCAGCCTGCCCAGCGAGCTTTTCGCGGCCACGTACGCCGAGTAGTCCTGGTGGTAGGTCGCTTCGCCGATCGCCCCGCCGTGCAGGAGACTCGCCAGCGCCGCCGTGACGCTCGGTCCGTGGCCGGAGGCGGCCCGGGCGGCCACGCCCGCAGGGACGCGGACATGGACCGGCGCCAGCAGGCCCGCCAATCGATCTTCGATCGGTCCTCCGGCAAATGCACGAGGGACCATGGCCCCGCCGAGGGCCATGACACCGAGGGCTAGCGCCGCAAGACGCTTGGCGCGCATCGCGCCGATGCTAGCGCGAGCGCCGCCAGCTCACTCCGGTTCGAGCTCCAGGTCCTCCACGCCGTCGAGCTCGTCGTCTTCGTCTTCATCGTCGTCCTCGTCGAGGTCGTCCTCCGGCAGCAGGTCGCCGCTGACCCCGTGCGAGAGCTGGAAGCGCTCGACGAGATCGTCGCGCTTGTGCTCGTCGAGCGGAGAGTCCTCGGAGATCAGCACCCACTCCTCGCCGTCGAACTCGTCCGCCTCGAAGATCTCGTGGTCGACCTCCGGCGAGTCGTCGACGACGATCATGATCTCGGTCTGGGGGTTGAAGTAGGTGCCCGGGCGGATGGTGATCTCATCGAGCTGGAAGCGGCGTGCGTTGGTCATTGGCCGTTTATACCCGACTGCGCGACTGTTGTGCTAGGAGTCGAGCTCGTCGAGCGTTCGCCCCACCTCTGCGTCCACGTCGAGCGGTTGCAGGCCCTGGCGGACGCGGCGCTCGTTGCGGGCGAGCACGAGCGCTCGCACCTCCGCGACGAGTCCCGCGTCAGGCGTGTCCGACGCCGGCTCCTCCGCCAGCAGCCGCGCGAGCTCCGCATCGACGTCCAGGGCCGGCTGCCCCCGGCGCACGAGACGCTCGCTGCGGGCGCTGAGCATCTGGCGGATCTCCCGCTCGCGCTCGGCTCGCCCGGCGGGCGTGTCCGGCGTCGCCGCGGGCGCGCCGGGCGCGCCGCCGGCGTAGTCGCCTTCCCGGGAGATCCCGCCGGCTCCGATCTGGTCGTACATGCTGCCGCCCCCGCCGGTGGCGATGAACACCAGTGAGATGATCAGGCACAGGGCGACCGCGCCGAACACCAGGAAGCCCAACGTGTTCGTCGCGACGGTGAGCATCACGATCGGGGGGGCGCTCTGCACCAACGCCGATTCTTGCCGATCGGCCGGCAGTTCGCTACCCTGGCGGTTCCAGATTGACTGACCAGTCAATCGATGACCACGTGTAAGCCTGACAGGGGGTTCGAGAATGGTCGATTTCACGCTCACCGACGAGCAGAAGAGCCTGCGCGAGATGGCGCACGACTTCGCCGTCAAGGAGATACGTCCCGTCGCCTGGGAGTACGACAAGGACGGCACGTGGCCGGCGGAGATCATCAACAAGGCCTGGGAGGTCGGCCTGATGAACTCGCACATCGCCGAGGAGTACGGCGGCCCCGGGGCCAGCTACCTCGACGGCTGCCTGATCGAGGAGGAGCTCTCGTGGGGCTGCTCGGGCATCCAGACCTCGCTCGGCTGCAACGGCCTCGCGACCGCCCCGATCGCGCTGGGCGGCTCGGAGGAGATCAAGAAGAAGTACCTGGGCATGCTCACCGAGGCTCCGCTGCTGGCCTCCTTCTGCCTGACCGAGCCGGACGCCGGCTCGGACGTCTCGGGCATGCGCACCACGGCGGTGCGCAGGGGCGACAAGTACGTGATCAACGGCTCCAAGTGCTTCATCACCAACGGCGGCTACGCCGACTACTACACCGTCTACGCGAAGACCGACAAGGACGCCGGACACCGCGGCATCTCCGCGTTCGTGGTGGAGCGCGACTGGGGCGTGGTGGTCGACAAGAAGGAGGACAAGCTCGGCCAGCGCGCGTCGAACACCGCGACCATCTCCTTCAACGACGTCGAGGTGCCCGCCGAGAACCTGCTCGGCGAGGAGAACCACGGCTTCAAGCTCGCGATGATGACGCTCGACCGCACCCGCCCGGGGGTCGCGGCGATGGCCGTGGGAATCGCGCGCGCGGCGTTCGAGTTCGCCACCGACTACGCCAAGGAACGCGTCCAGTTCGGCGTGCCGATCGCGATGCACCAGGCGATCCAGTTCATGATCGCCGACATGGCAACCGAAATCGAGGCCGCGCGCCTGTTGACGTGGAAGTCGGCCGCGATGCTCGACAGCGGCGAACGCAACACGCTCGTCTCCTCGCACGCCAAGCGCTTCGCGGCGGACGCTGCGATGAAGATCGCCACCGACGCCGTGCAGGTGTACGGCGGCTACGGCTTCATCAAGGAGTACCCCGTCGAGAAGCTGTTCCGCGACGCCAAGATCATGCAGCTGTACGAGGGCACCTCGCAGATCCAGCGCCTCGTGATCGCGCGCGAGACGCTGCTTACGCGACGCGTCGAGGAGCCGGCGGCCGCGCTGGCGTAGCTCGCGGTCGCGGTGCGTGACGCCCCTGCCGCACTGGATGCGGCGGGGCGGGGGGTGCGGATGTATGCTGGCGCGGATGGCGCGTGGCGGCACAGCGGGTGCGATCGCCCTGGGGGGCGGAGCGCGGAGGCTGGAATCGGCGCCGAGTCCAAGCGGCCGGCCGCGCACCCGAGTCGTGGTGGGGCTGGCGGGCGTGGCGGCGGCGCTCGGAGGCGTGGCGGCGCTCGCGCTGCTGCCCGGGACAACCGCCGGGCGCGCACCGGCGGCCCGTCGAGAGGGCCTGTTGAGCCTGCCGGCCGCCGCGCAGGGACCGGTCTCCGCGGCGATCGGGGGCGATCAGCCGGGCTATCGGGTCAGCGGCCTGCGGGCGGTCAACCCCGCGCAGCGTCTGCGTGTGGGCTTCTCGCGCCGGGGCGTCGCGGTCGCATCCGGTGGCGGACGGCTTTCCATGGCGCTGTCCGCCTACGGCTACGCGAGCGCGCTGCGGCCGGTGGCGCCAGCGGCTCCGCACGCGAGCGCCAACCGCGTGAGCTACTCCCACGGCGCCCTTCATGAGTGGTTTGCCAACGGCCCGCTGGGGCTCGAGCAGGGCTTTGACGTCGCCGCGCGCCCGAGTGCCGGGAGCGGGCCGCTGACGTTCTCGCTGGCCCTGTCCGGGAACCTCGATCCGCGGCTCGAGCATGGGTCGCTGCTGCTCAGCGGCCGTGGCGTTGCGCTCCGCTACGGCGGCCTGGTGGCCACCGACGCGCGCGGGCGCGCTTTGCGGTCATGGCTTCAGCTGGTCAAAGGCCATGTCCTGATCCGCTTGGACGATCGCGGCGCGGTCTATCCGCTGCGCGTGGACCCACTCATCCAGCAGGGTGAAAAGCTCACCGGTGGCGAAGAGATCGGCAAGGGCTTCTTCGGCGTCAGCGTTGCGCTGTCCTCCAACGGCGACACCGCGCTGATCGGGGGCGAGGATGACGACAGCGGGATCGGCGCGGCGTGGGTGTTCACGCGCTCGGGCTCGACCTGGAGCCAGCAGGCCAAGCTGACGGGCGGTGAAGAGGTCGGCAAAGCGTACTTCGGCAGGAACGTGGCGCTCTCCGCCGACGGCAACACCGCGCTGATCGGAGACGAAACCGACGACGAAGAACTCGGCGCGGCGTGGGTGTTCACGCGCACCGGCTCGACCTGGACCCAGCAGGGCAAAAAGCTGACCGGCGGAGAAGAGAGCGGCAAAGCCCGCTTCGGCGACAGCGTTGCGCTCTCTTCCGAAGGCAGCACGGCGCTGATCGGCGGCTACGACGACAACACAGAAGCCGGGGCGGCGTGGGTGTTCACGCGCTCGGGCTCGACCTGGTCCCAGCAGGGCGCGAAGCCGACCGGCAAAGAAGAGTCCGGCAAGGGCTTCTTCGGTGGGAGCACGGCGCTCTCCTCCGAAGGCAACACCGCGCTGGTCGGTGGCCGGACCGACGGTGCGAACGCCGGGGCGGTGTGGGTGTTCACGCGCTCGGGCTCGACTTGGACCCAGCAGGGCAAAAAGCTGACCGGCGGAGAAGAGAGCGGCGGAGGGTACTTCGGCCAGAGCGTGGCGCTTTCCTCCGAAGGCAATACGGCGCTGATCGGGGGCGAGTTCGACGGCGACGACATCGGCGCGGCGTGGGTCTTTACGCGCTCGGGCTCGACCTGGACCCAGCAGGGGGCAAAGCTCACCGGCAGCGGGGAGAGCGGCAAAGGCCTCTTCGGCGACAGCGTGGCGCTTTCCTCCGAAGGCAATACCGCGCTGATCGGGGGCGCGGGGGCGGACGGTGAAAGCATCGGCGCTGCGTGGCTGTTCACGCGCTCGGGCTCCACTTGGACCCAGGAGGGCGAAAAGCTCACCGGCAGCGGGGAGAGCGGCGAAGGCGCCTTCGGCGGCAGCGTGGCGCTTTCCTCCGAAGGCAGCACCGCGCTGATCGGGGGGTTTCTCGACGACGACTTCACCGGCGCCGCGTGGGTGTTCGGGAACCCGGTGCCAACTCCCACTCAGACCTCGACTCCGACGACGACCACGACCACGCCCTCCACGCCGACGTCGCCGGTGGTCACGAGCGTCTCCCAGTCCAACCGCCGCTGGCGTGAGGGCAATGCGCTCGCCCAGATCAGCGCCAAGCGCAAAAAGAAGAAGAAGCCGCCGGTGGGCACGACGTTCTCATTCGTCCTCAACGTGCCTGCGAGCGTGACGTTCAGGTTCACCGAGCCGGCCGGCGGGCGCAGGGTCGGTAAGAAATGCGTCGCTCAGACCAGGAAGAACAGGCACAAGCGCCGCTGCACCCGCACGGTGGTTGCCGGCACGCTGACCTTCTCCGGAGTCGCGGGGACGAACAAGGTGCGCTTCGAGGGCCGCATCGCCAAGCACAAGAAGCTGAAGCCGGGCAGCTACACGCTCCTGGTCACGGCGACGGCGTCGGGCAAACAGGCGGCGACGCGAACGCTGCACTTCAAGATCGCCGCCTGAGTGCATCGGGCCGTTGGGCCGCCCACCGGGTGCCGGCGCTCGGGACTGGTGTTGGCGCGTCAGGCTCGCGTTGGCGCGCGAGGGTGGTGTTGGCGCTCGGTCCTGGGTGTATGCTGGCCCGCGATGGGGGGTGACGGCACAGCAGCTGCGATTGCCTTGCGGGGTGGCGTGCCGAGTGTTGGATCGGCGCGTTGGCGTCGTAGCCGGCGGCGTGCAGGGGTCGTTGGCGGGCTGGTGGGTGCCGCGGCGGTGCTCGGATGTGCCGCGCTGATCGCGCTTCCTCGTGCAACCGCCGTGCGCGCCACGACCACGCGTGGTGGTCTGGCGAGCTTGCCGGCAGTCGCGCAGGGTCCCATCTCGGCTGCGCTGGGGCACGATCAGCCGGCATATCGCATCGGCGGTCTGCAGGCGGACAATCCCGCGCAGGGTTTGCATGTGCGTTTCTCGCGCCGGAGCGTGACGGTCGCCTCGGGCAAGGCACGGCTCGGCTTGGCGCTCTCGGCCTACGGCTACGCGGGCGCGTTGCGGCCGCTTGGGCCAGTGACTCCACGCGTGAGCGCCAACCGTGTCAGCTACCGCCATGGGTCGCTGACCGAGTGGTTCGCCAACGGTCCGCTCGGTCTCGAGCAGGGGTTCGACGTCGCGGCTCGCCCGCAGATCGGAAGCGGGCCGCTGACCTTCTCGCTGGCCCTGTCTGGCGACCTCGCGGCGAGCCTCCACGGCGGGGCGCTGATGCTCAGCGGCCGCGGTATGGCGCTTCGCTACGGCGGCCTGGTGGCCACCGACGCGCGCGGGCGCGTGTTGCGCTCCTGGCTCGAGCTGAGCGGAAGTCGTCTGCTGATCCGCGTGGCTGATCGCGGGGCCGTCTATCCCCTGCGGATCGACCCATTGATCCAACAGGCAGAGCTGACCGCCTCCGACGGGGCCAAGGAAGATGAGCTTGGCTCCACGGTCGCGGTCTCGGAAGACACGATCGTCGTCGGTGCGCCGAAGCACAAGGTCGGCGCCAACGAAGAGCAGGGCGCGGCGTACGTGTTCGTGAAGCCCGCCTCAGGCTGGGCAAGCGCGACCCAGGCCGCCGAGCTGACCGCCTCCGACGGCGCTGCGAAAGACGAATTGGGCTACTCGGTTGGGATATCCGGCAGCACGGTCGTCGCCGGTGCTCCTTTGGCCACGATCGGCCTCAACGCGGCCCAGGGTGCGGCTTACGTGTTCAGCGAGCCTGCCGGCGGCTGGGGGAGCGGCTCACAGCCGCAGCACCAAGCCGCTGAGCTGATCGCCAAAGAAGGCGAAGTGAACGACCAGCTGGGCACCTCGGTGGCGGTCTCGGGTGCGACGGTCGTCGCCGGCGCCCCCGATGCGATGGTCGTGCACCCCGCCCAGGGTGCGGCGTACGTGTTCACCGAGCCCGGCGGTGGCTGGGGGAGCCACAAAGCCGGCGAAGAAGTCGATCAGGCGGCCGAGCTGACGGCTTCCGACAGCGCCGCTGGGGATCTGCTGGGCCGCTCGGTGGCGATCTCCGGCGCGACGGTCGTCGCCGGCGCCCCCCACGCCAAACCCGTGCACGAATTCGAAGGCGAGGCGTATGTGTTCACCGAGCCAGCCGGTGGTTGGGGGAGCAAAGAAGCCGGCGAACTGGTGCCACAGACGACCCTGCTGTTCGCCTCCGACGGCGCCGAAGAAGACGAACTGGGCAGCTCTATGGCCGTCTCGGGAACGACGGTCGTAGCAGGTGCCCCCCTTGCCAAGGTCAAACTGGATCCGGAACAGGGCAAGGCATACGTCTACATAGAGCCAGCCGGTGGTTGGGGGAGCAAAGAAGTCGGCGAAGAAGCCAAGCAAACGGCCGAGCTGACCGCCTCAGACGGCGCGACAGGCGACCAGCTGGGCTTCTCGGTGGCGGCGTCGGGTGCGACGATCGTGGCCGGCGCCGCGGAAGCCAGCGTCGGCGCGAACATGGAACAGGGCGCGGCGTACGTCTTCTCGGAGCCTAGCGGGGGGTGGTCGGGTGAACAGCATCAAGCGGCCAAGCTGACCGCCTCCAACGGCGCCTCATTTGACAGCTTGGGCTACTCGGTGGCGATCTCGGGCCAGACGGTTCTCGCCGGCGCGCCCTTCCACAAGGTCAGCACCAACGCGGAACAGGGCGCCGCCTACGTGTTCGGCTATCCCTCTCCCTCGGTCACGATCTCCACGCCTGTCAACGGCGCCACCTACACCCAGGGCCAGGCGGTCGACGCTGTCTATTCGTGCAGCGCGCCGACGGGAGCGACGGTGACAGCGTGCGCGGGCCCGGTCGCAAATGGCGCGGCGATCGAAACGGGCACGCTTGGGCCGCACACCTTCACGGTCAACACCACCGACAGCGACGGCCTCAACGCATCCCAGAGCGTCAGCTACACCGTCGTTGCGCCGCCGGTCGTGATCCCCCTGGCACCGGTCCTCGCCAGTCTGAGCGAGAGCGCGAAGACCTGGCGTGAGGGCAGCCTGCTCGCCCAGATCAGCGCCGGTAAGCGCAAGAAGAAGCCGCCGATTGGCACGACGTTCTCCTTCACGCTCAACGAGGCGGCAAGCGTGACGTTCGCGTTCACCAGGCAGGCTGCCGGGCGCAGGGCGGGGAAGAAGTGCGTGCCACAGAGCCGGGGGAACAGGCACAAGCCTCGCTGCACCCGCACCGTGAGCGCCGGTACGCTCACCTTCTCGGGACGCGCGGGGACGAACAAGGTGCGCTTCGAGGGCCTGATCTCCAGGCAAAAGAAGCTGAAGCCCGGCAGCTATACGCTCCTGGTAATCGCCACGGCGTCAGGCAAACGCTCGACCACGCGAACCCTGCACTTCACGATCGCCGCTTAGCCGACGATCGTGAACGTCAGTGAGCGTGGTGTGGAGGAGAGGCCGTCTGCGGACGCGCTCAGCACGAGCGTGTAGCGACCGGGCTTGAGCTTCTTGGCGGCCGAGAGGCGGCCTTCGAAGCGCACTCTGTCGACACCGGCCTGGCCCTGGAGTGTGAGCGCACCCACGGTGACGGTGCGGCGGCAGGTGCGTTTGCTGCGGTTGTGCTTCGTCTGCGCCACGCAATGCCCGCCGACGCTGCGGCCGGCGGCCAGCTGCGTGAAGGCGAGGCGGACCGTCGCGGCCTCGTCGAGCGTGAAGCTGAACGTGGTCCCGCGCGGCGGCTTTGCGCCCGTCGTGCTGATGTGCGCCAGGCCGGGACCCACGCGCCACCTGGAGGCGGACTGGGTGAGGTTCGAGACTATGGGCGCGGTGGGACCCTTGACCTCTTCGAAGCGCAAGGGGGGTCCGCAGGCGCACGTCACGAGGCCTTCTTCGAAGGTGAACGTGCGCGAGGTTTCCCCGGCGAGCAGATCGGCGGGATCGCTCGCCCTCACCGTGAATGTGTGCTTCCCCGGCGTGAGCGGACCGACGCCGTGCGGCGACGAGCATGCCTGGAATTCGCCGCCGTCGAGCTTGCATTCGAATGCGCTCGGTTCTTCCGCGGTGAAGCTGAAGCTGACATCCGGCGTGAAGACGGTCCCGCTCGGCCCGGAGGTGATGCTCACGACCAGCGGCGGCGTGACGAGCTGGTAGGCGCCCGAGTCGCATCCGGGAGGCCGAGGGCGCGGCACGCCGCGCTGGTCGGTCGGCTCGCAGCCGAAGCCGGTGTCCACCGGGCTCACCGGCGAGTCCCCTCCGAGCGCCATCGTCTCGGTCGGGCCGCCGTTGTATTTCAGGGGACCCAGCTGCGAGGGCGTTTCGAGATCTTTGGAATCGAAGATGTCGTTGCCGTTGATGAAGCCGCACTTTTCCGAGCTCTCTTCGGAGGGAGGTCCGTACTCCTCGTCGCCCCCAAGTGACTTGATCAATTCTTTCAGCGTCGAAGTGACCGGTATCTCGCAGTTGCCCCCCGTGATGGCGTTCGCCACGAGCGAGTTCTCCCACGTCAGCTTGGTGTTCTCTTCCACGTTGTCTTCCACATACAGGTTGCCTCCGTGTTCTTTTCCTGTCCCAGCGGAGTTCTCTGCCAGCGTGACGTCGTGAAGCGTCGCTTCGACATGTTCTCCCAGCAGCAGGCCCCCACCGTGCACGGATCCGGGGCTGCCGTTTTCGGCGATCGTCGAGCGGGTCACCTCGGCGATCGTCGGGGGGGACAGTTCGGGTTCCTTCACGTACGCGCCGTCTCCGTATTCGGCGAAGTTGCCTGGCCCGATCGTGCTCCCTTCGATGTCGAGCTGCTCGGAGCCCTCGGCGGGGTCGAAGTAGATGCCGCCGCCGTCGTGGTCGGCATCGTTTTCGCTGACCGTGCTGTCCTGCAGCGTCAGCGCCGCCCGTGCGTCGATCCCGCCGCCGTTGCCAATGCTCGCGAAGTTTTCGGTGACGTCGACGCCCGTCAGCGTGGTCGGCTTCGCTTCGAGATACAGCCCGCCGGCGACTTCGCTCGAGTCATAGACGACGGTCGTGCCCGTCGCCGTCAACGCGCCGGTGGAGAAGATGCCGCCCCCGAATTCGCCGGCTTCGTCGAACGGCCCGACCTCGTCGCCGCTGAGCGTCAGAGTGCCGCGTTCATTCAAGATGCCGCCGCCGAAATGTTTCGCTTTGTTGAAGTAGATCGTCGTGTTCTTGACCGTCATGAGGCCATCGTTGCCGACGCCAGCGCCGTCTTCGGCTTTGTCTCCTTCGATCAAGCTGTTCTCGATCGTGGCTTCAGCTTCCGGGCTGACGAACACCCCCCCGCCGGCGAAGGCGAGGTTGTGCGACAGCGTCGCGTTCGCCAGCGTCAGCGCCGCATGAGCGCTTACGAGGATGGCGCCGCCCTCTTCTGAAGGCACTGATCCACCGACGATCGCGACACCCGAAATCTGCACCCCGGCGCTTTCGATGTCGAACACGCGGCCGCCGTCCCCCTCGATCGTCGTCGCCGCGCCGGCGCCCCTGATCGTCACCGGCGCGCTGATCTCGAGGTCATCGCCGAGGCTCAGCACGTAAAGCCCGGCCGGCACTTCGATCGTGTTGCTTCCACTGGTGCCCGCCGCGCAGTCGCTGTCCTTGACGGGCGCGCGGGTGTTGGCGGCGATGATCGCCTCGCGCAGCGCGCACCTGCCACCGCCTTCGGCGTGGTCTTCGATCGTGTTCACCTGGATCGTCGCGGCGTGTGCGGCCGCGGGCACGGCGGCGAGGCCGAGCGCCACGGCCGCCGCCACCAATCTCGATCGCGATCGCCCCGTTGTGATCGCTCGATCCTAGACCCACCCAGGCCGGCGGTCAACAGCGCCCGACTCGGGTCAGCGCCGCGTCGGGAGGTGCGGCCAGGCGAGCCTGGCGCTCCCCGCCCCGCTTAGCTGACGATCGCGAACGTCAGTGAGCGTGGTGTGGAGGAGAGTCCGTCTGCCGAGGCGCTCAGCACGAGCGTGTAGCGGCCGGGCTTCAGCTTCCTGGCGGACGAGAGGCGGCCTTCGAAGCGCACCCTGTCGGCGCCGGTCTGGCCCTGGAGGGTGAGTGCACCCACGGTGACGGTGCGGCGGCAGGCGTGCTTGGTGCGGTTGTGCTTGGTCTGCGCCACGCAATGACCGCCGACGCTGCGGCCGCCCGCCCGCTGCGTGAAGGCGAGGCGCAGCGTCGCGGCCTCGTTGAGCGTAAAGCTGAACGTGGTGCCTCGCGGTCGCTTTGGGCGCGCCTTGCTGATGTGCGCGAGCCTGGGGCCCTCGCGCCAGCGCGAGGCGGACTGGGCGAGCGCGGACACGACGGGGGCGAGCGGGGAGGAGTGATGGCCTTCTGCTTCGCAGGGGCAAGAACCTTCACAGTGGCGGAAGGGGGAGGGGTAGGAGGTGCAAATGGCGGTCTCGATCGCGAAGCTGCGCGTGGCTTCCCCGGTGAGATCGTCCGCCGTGTCGGTCGCACGCACCGTGATGCTGTGTTCCCGGTACGCGAGCGGGCCGGCGTAGAAGGGCGAGGCGCACGGGGCGAACGCCCCCCCGTCGAGGCTGCACTGGAAGCTCGTGGGTTCTTCCGCGCTGGTCGAGCTGAAGACGAACGCCAGCGTCGGTTCGCTGAAGGCAAAGACGGTGCCGCTCGGTTCCGAGATGGTCACGACGGGAGCCGGCGGATTCACCTGATAGGCACCGGCGTCGCAGGAGGCGGGCGGGCGCACGACGCCGCGCTGGTCGGTGTGCTCGCAGCCGAAGCCCGTGTCCACCGGCAGCGAGCCCGGTGCGAGCGCCATCGTTTCCGTGGGCCCGCCGTTCTCAGCGAGCGGAAGCAGTTCGGCGCCGGTCAGTTCCGATTCGCTGGAGGTGTCGTGCGCGTGGGTGAAGTGGCATTCGGAGGCCGGGGGTCCGTAGACCTCGTCGCCGCCGAGCGACGTCACCGACGCGCTCGTGAGGTTGCAGTTGCCTCCCTCGAACGGGTTCGCCACGAGCGTGTTCTCGAACACGAGCTTCGCTTCCGATTCGGCGTAGAGGTTGTCCCCGTCGTCGACCCCGGCACCGGAGAAGTTCGCGGCCACCGTCACGTCGTGCAGCGTGGCTTCGACGCGCTTGCCGATGTAGAGGCCGCCTCCGGCGTTGGAGCCGACACCCCCGTTTGTGGAGACGGTCGAGCGGCTCAGGCGCATGACCGCGGGTTCGCTCGTCGGAGAGCCAGCCCACAACCCGTCGCCCTCGGTGGCTCTGTTGTCGGGGCCGATCGTGCTGCCTTCGATGTCCAGGTGCTCGTCGCCACGGTTGGGAAGGAAGAACACGCCGCCGCCCGTTTCCATCGCTTCATTGCCATCGACCTGGCTGTTCACGAGCGTCAGGGCGCCGAACGCCCCGATCCCGCCGCCGACGTCTTTCGGCGCCGAGTTGTCGCTGATCTTGACGTCGGTCAGCGTCGAGGGTTCGCCGAAGATCACCAGGCCGCCGCCGCTCCCCACGCTTGCCGAGTTCTCCGAGATGGTCGTGGCGCTCACGGCCAGCCTTCCCGAAGAGGCGATCCCGCCGCCTTCTTCGAGCGCGGTGTTGCCCGAGACCGCGCCGCCCGTGAGCGTCAGTTCGGCTTCCTGTCCGTCGACGTTCGCGCTCTCGATGCCCCCGCCGATGTAGGACTCGTTGCCGTCGACGGTCGTGTTCTCGAGGGTCGCCGCTCCCAGGTCACAAATGCCACCACCGCCCTCGCTGTCGACTTCGTTGTCGAGGATCGCGCTTTCATCCATCGTGATCTGCCCGGTGGGGTCGACAAGCACTCCGCCGCCCGACTCTTCTGCGACGTCGTGGGAGAGCGAGCTCCCGACGATCGTGGCCGTGGCCCCTTTGGACACGAGCACGCCGCCGCCGTCCTCGCTGGTCGTGTTGTCGCTGATCGCGCTTGCTTCGACGTCGAGACTGCCTTCGTCGTCGATACCGCCGGCCTCGTCACCGGTGTTTTCACTGACCACAGCGCCATCAAGCGTAAGCGCGGCACCTTCTGCGACGTCGATGCCGCCGGCGTTTGCGTGCGTGGAGACCTCGCCTCCCACGATCGTCACCCCGGCGATCTTGACGCCCTCGGCTTCGACACTGATAACAGCGTCTTTCTGGGTCTGTTCGATCTCGGTGCTCCCCGCGCCGGCGCCCGCGATCGTCACCGACCTGGCGATGTTGAGGTCGCCGTCCGCGTTCGTGTCTGAGCCGACGGGCGCGATTTCGAGTCGATAGACGCCGGCCGGCAGCTTGATCGTGTTGCTCGCGCCGCTGCCGGCCGTGCAGTCGCTGTCCGTGACCGAGGCGTCGTTGTCAGAGGCTTCGATCGCCTCGCGCAGCGAGCACGTGTTCCCGCTCTTGTAGGCGTCTTCGCTCGTGTTCACTTCGATCGTCGCCGCCAGCGCGCCCGCAGGCATGCCGAGGAGCACGAGCGCCGTGCATGCCACAGTCCATCGCGATCTCGAGCCCCCCGTGATCGTTCGATGGTAGACCCGCACAGCGCCGCGGTCAAACGGCGCGGCGAGGCCCGCCGCGCGTCGCCGCCGGGTCCCGCCTCAGCGGATCAGCAGCGGCTGGCCGTAGTTGGAGACCTGGGCGCCGTCGGTGACGCGCACCAGCACGCGGTACACGCCCGGCCTGACCGGCACCACGCGGCTGAACGCCGAGCTGCCGGTGTTGAGGCGTGTCAGGATCGTGCCCCCCACGAGCACACCCCGGCCGTGTGCGATCCGCAGGATTCCCACTTCCATCCCGTTCTCCGCCGGAGTCACCGTGCCGTAGATGCGCGCGAAGTGCCGCCGCCTGGCGCGCCTGACGTGGCTGATGACCTGCACGGCGACGTTCTCGACAGCGACCGGGCTCATCACCGGTGGGCTGGTGGTCGTGATCACCCTGTACTGCGTCACCAGCGCGAGGCCGAGGACCGCGAAGGAGAAGCTGCCGCTGGTGCTCGTCAGCTCCGGGTTGCCCACGTCCTGAAAGCCGGCCGTGAACGGGAATTGGTCGGCCTGCAGCACGACCTCGCGACCGGCGTTCTCGGTGCCCGAGAGCGTGCCCTGAACGACGACGTTGCCTCCGTAGAGCACGGGGTTGGGCGCGGCGAGGAGCTGCAGCGAGAGCGGCACCTTGGTCGTCAGGAAGGTCCGGTCGTCCCCGAGCGTGGCGCCCGCGCCGTTGACCGCGACAAGCCGATAGTGGTAGACGGTCAGGGGCTGCAGCCCCGTCACCGACAGGCTTACGCTCACCCTGCGGCTGCCGGCGCCGGCGCCGGCGATCGCGCTCTGACTGCCGTATGCCTTCGTAGCTCCATACTGGAAGTAGTAGGAGGTCGCGCTGCCCCTCGGGTTGACCGACCCGGTGAGCACCGCCGAGCCGTAGCTGACCTGTCGGGCCGCGCCAGTGGAGACCGAAGGCAGCGGAGCCGCCTGAGCGGGGCCCGCCAGCGACGCGCCGAGCGCGGGCAACGCCAGTGCCGCCGTCGCCATCACCCGCGCTGACACGCCGCGCCGGAGTCTCCTCGTTGCCGCCGTGGTGCCGCTCGCTCGTCCCTCCTCGATTGTCATGCGTGTCTCGTTTGATCTCCTGAATGAGCGCATGTCCGTCTCCTACCCGCGATCTCGTTTGTCCACTCACCTGCACAAACCCCCGCGGGCGGCGAGAGATGCGGCCGCGCGCTCGCGACGCTAGGCTCCCCCATCCCAAGTCAGCGAAGGAGACCCAAAGCATGTTCGTGTTCAAAGCCGCCGTCGTCGGTGCCGGTACGATGGGCGGACAGATCGCCCAGACGATCGCCGCCGCGGGCATCCCCGTGGTGCTCAAGGACATCGACGACGCGCTCGTGCAGGCCGGTCTGGAGGAGGCCCGCAACGTGACCCAGGGCCAGGTCGGCAAGCTCGCCGAGAAGGGCAGGATCACCGCCGAGCAGGCCGACGCCCAGATCGAGGAGATCCTCAGTCGCATCCACGGCACAACCTCCTACGAGGGCTTCGGCGACGTCGACTTCGTCGTCGAGGCCGTGCCCGAGCGCATGGACGTCAAGCAGGCCGTGTTCTCCGAGCTCGACGCCGCCACCCCCGGCCACGCGATCCTCGCCTCCAACACCTCCTCGCTGTCCATCACCGAGATCGGCGAAGCGACGCTGCGCCCCGACAAGGTCGTGGGCTTCCACTACTTCTACCCCGCCTCGATCATGCCCCTGATCGAGATCGTCGAGGGTGAGGAGACCTCCGCGGAGACCGTCGCCGCGGCGCTCACCTTCGCCCAGACGATCCGCAAGCAGCCGATCACCTGCGCCGAGGTGCCCGGCTTCGTCGTCAACCGCATCCTCAACTCCGGCGTCTCCGAGGTCTGGCGCGAGCAGGAGGCCAAGGGTTTGTCGATCAAGCAGATCGACGAGGGGGTCGGCGCCGCCGGCGTGACGCCGGTCGGCCCCTACTACCTGGTCGACCTCCTGGGCCTGGACACGGTCCTGCACGTGGCCGAGCACCTCGTCGAGTCCTACGGCGAGGAACGCTTCTACGTCCCCAAGGGCATGCAGAAGCTCGTCGCCGACGGCAAGCTCGGCGCCAAGACCGGCGGAAACGGCTTCTATGACCCGCAGGGCGAGCCCAACATCCAGGGCGACGGGGAGCCGGACGCAGCCGAGCTGGTCGAGCTGATGTCGCTCAAGACGTTCCTGGAGGCGTGCCTGGTGCTCGAGGAGGGCGTCGCCACCCACCGCGACATCGACTTCGGGATGATGGCCGGCGCCGGCCTGGACCCGCGTCGCGGCCTGCTGCCGCCGTTCATGAAGGCCGACAGCGAGGGACTGGACGCGATCCTCGAGCGCATGGAGAGCGCCCAGGAGCGCTACGGCGAGCGCTTCACCCCGCCCACCATCCTGCGCCGTCTGGTAGCGCAGGGGCGGCTCGGACAGAAGAGCGGGCAGGGCTTCTACCCCTATCCCCAGCCCGACGCCGCATCGTCCCCGGAGGGGGAGCAGCCCGCGGAGGTGGTCAAGCTCGAGACGCGCGGCGACGGCGTGGCGATCGCGTGGCTGGCAAACGGCCAGATGAACTCCATCTCCCCGCAGGTGGCCGGCGACCTGGACAAGCTCTGGCGCAAGCTCAACAGCGAGACCAGCGCTCCCGTGCGCGCGCTCGTGATCGCCTCCTCCAACCCGTTCCTGTTCTCCGCCGGCGCCGACATCAAGGCGTTCACCACCATGGACGCGGCCGCCGGGGAGACGCTCATCAACGCGACCCACGCGCTGTTCAAAGAGCTCGGCTCGGGAAGCATCGTCACGATCGCCGCCGTCAACGGCCTCGCGTTCGGCGGCGGCTGCGAGCTCGCGATGGCCTGCGACGTGCGCATCGCCGCGCGCTCGGCCATCTTCGGCCAGCCCGAGATCAAGCTCGGGATCATCCCCGGCTTCGGCGGGACCCAGCGGCTGCCGCGCCTGGTCGGCGAAAACAAGGCCCTGGAGATGAACCTCATCGGCGATCCGATCCTCGCCGACGAAGCGTTCGAGCTAGGCCTCGCCAACCGGCTGGTCGAGGACCACGAACTGCTCGACACCGCACTCGCATGGGCGCGCAAGCTCGCCGGTCAGGCCCCGCTCGCGGTCGAGCAGATCAAGCGCGTGTCCGCCGCCGGCGACCTGGACGACGGGATCGACGCCGAGAAGCGCGCCTTCGCCGCCGTCTTCCAGAGCGCCGACGCCAAGGAGGGCATCGCCGCCTTCCTCGGCAAACGCGCGCCGCGCTTCGAGGGGCGCTGAGCGGGGCTTCGGGAAGATGGCGATTGCGATACGCGCGGCGCGGGCAAACAATTGAAGGCGAGCGTCGGCTGCTCCATGGAACCGGCGCTCGCCACTCTGGCCGAGCTCGTGCGCGAGGCGCGCTCGGTCGTCGCTCTGACCGGCGCCGGCATCTCGGTTCCGTCCGGCATCCCCGACTTCCGCTCGCCCGGCAGCGGGCTGTGGGAGAGGGTCGACCCGATGGAGGTCGCGCACATCGACGCCTTCCGCCGCGATCCCGTGCGCTTCTGGAGCTTCTACGGCCAGCGCTTCGCCACGCTCGGCGGCAAGCAGCCCAACGGCGCCCACCGCGCGCTCGTGGCGATGGAGGAGCGCGGACTGCTCGACGCCGTGATCACCCAGAACATCGACATGCTCCACCGCAAGGCCGGCACCCGCGAGCTGGTCGAGGTGCACGGCAGCATCGCCAGCAGCTCGTGCCTGTCGTGCGGTCGGAGCGTTCCGCTGGAGCAGGTGCGCGCCCGCGTCGAGGGCGAGGCGGACGGCGTGCCCCGCTGCGCGGACTGCCGCCAGCCGCTGAAGCCCGACGTGGTGCTGTTCGGCGAGATGCTCCCCGAGTCAGCGCTGGCGCGCGCGCGGGAGCTGTGCGAACGCGCGGACGTGCTGCTGTGCATCGGCTCCTCGCTGGAGGTCCACCCGGTCGGTGGGCTGCCGCTGCTCACGCACGACGCCGGAGGCGCACTCGCCATCATCACCCAGGGTCGCACTCCGCTCGACCGCCTCGCCAGCGTGCGGCTGAGTGGAGACGTGGTCGCCGAGCTGGACGCGCTGCTCGGGGCGCTCGACGTCGACTCGCGCTCTCCGGGCCCCAGCCCTGCTCAGGCCGGCATGTGAGCGACCGTCAACAGG
This sequence comes from uncultured Solirubrobacteraceae bacterium, assembly GCA_963805745.1. GTDB lineage: Bacteria > Actinomycetota > Thermoleophilia > Solirubrobacterales > Solirubrobacteraceae > Palsa-744. The sequence goes on along the minus strand of CAWDVD010000002.1, from coordinate 445,088 downwards.
TGCTCCGCGCGCGCACGAAAGCCGCCGTCGCCCGCCTCGTTGCCGTCCGTGTACAGCTCGAGCAGCTCGCTGCGGAGCCCGTCCCACCTGCCCTGTGGCTCGAGCGCCGCTTTCGCCATGATCGTCGGTCCGAGCGCACGTTCGTTGTACTCGAGCCAGCTCTCCGGCGATTCGTGCTCGAAGGTCACCGTCTGGCGCTCGAACGTCAGCTCCGCGCCGCTGTCTGCGAACAGCGAGCGGACGTGGTCCTCGTCGCCCCACATCGTCGGTGACTTCAGCTCCGGCGGCGGCGGTGGCATGTACGAGCCGACCGTCCTGAACATCCTCCCGTTCAGGCCTCCGGGGGTCCACGCCGTGAACACGATTCGCGCGCCCGGGCGCGCCACCCGCGCAAGCTCGCCCGCCGCCAGCTGCTGGCGGGGCGCGAACATCACCCCGAAGCAGGACGTCACGCGGTCGAACGACGCGTCCTCGAACGGCAGCTCCTCCGCGTCCCCCTCGACGAAACGCACGTCCAGGCCGGCCTCCGCCGCGCGCTCGCGTGCCGCCTCCAGCAGTCGCGGCGTCAGGTCCAGGCCGGTCACGCTCGCTCCGGCCGCGGCCGCCGGGATCGCGACGTTGCCGCTGCCCGTGGCCACGTCCAGCAGGCTCACGCCCGGCGCGGCCTGCGCCCGCTCGACGACCAGCTCCGCGGCCGCGCTGATCGTGCGGGCGATGTCCGGGTAGTCGCCCACCGTCCACATCCTGCGCTGCCCGTCCTTGATGCCACCCACGTCGATGCTCACAGCGGTTCCCTCCTCATCGGTTGACGCTCGACAGCTCGCGTTTGAGCAGGTCGCGCTCGGGGTCCACGCCCCAACGGCCGGCCACCGCCACAAGCTCCTCGTCCAGCCCCCAGCGATCCGCGCGCGGGGGACCCTCGTGTTCGACGCTCGCGCCCTTCAGCGCCATGCTGCCCGCGTTGTCGCCGATCGCCCGCATCTCCCGGATCTCCTCGGCGCTCGGCGTCTCCCCGATCTCCGCCAGCGCCGCCAGCTCAGCGCGCTTGTCCTCGATCGGGCGCGCGTCCGCTCCGCTCTCCTGGATCAGCGTCGGGGCCACGCAGCGCACCGCCGGCTGCGCCAGGTTCCACGCGCACGCAAGCTGCAGCATGCTCAGCCCGTGACGCTCCGCCAGCGGACGCATCCGCTCGAGCTTCTCGCGACCCGCCGCCACCCAGCCGTCGGGGCGGAACTTGCGGTGGTCGTACTCCGCGAACGCGTTGCCCGGAAGCACGTCGTCGTGGAACAGGCCGCCATAATCCACCACGCGCGTGATCACGCTCACGCCGTGGGTGCCCGCGGCCGGCAGTACGAGCTCGCCCGGCCACGGCTCCAGCGGACCCAGAATGATCATCGCCCAATCGATCTGTGACGCGAAGCGCTCCATGCAGTCGAGCAGGTCCAGTGTGAAGCCGTTGGCCGGACCCGGAGCGACGCCCAGCAGGCGCGTCAGGCCCGCCTCACGGACCGCCTGCATGCCCTCCCACACCGCGGGGCTGGAGTAGCCGACGCGGTCGGGGTTGTGCAGCAGCAGCAGGTCGAAGCGCTCGACGCCGCAGCGGCGCAGGCTGCGCTCGGTCGCCATGCGGATGTAGCCGGCGTACTCGCCCGGCCCGCGCAGCGCCGGGTCGGTGAAGCGGGGGAAGCCCTTCGCGCCGTCGCGCGCGCCCGTGTAGAAGTCGTGGCCGATCGCGCCCACCAGGCAGTAGCTGTCGCGGTCGACTCCGTCCAGCGCCCGGCCGAGCGCCAGGTCAGCCTCTCCCGCGCCGTACGCGTCCGCCGTGATCACCGTGTCGATGCCCGCGCCCGGGCGCAGCAGCGCCGTCAGGCGCTCGTCCTCCAGCGGCTCGCCGAAGTGCATGAAGCGCCCGCCGCTCCACGTTCCGATCGCGGTCGTCGTCGGGTCCATCGTCCATCACTCTACGCGCCGGGAGCGAGCCGGTCGCGGTTGCTGCGCGCTGCGGATGTCCGCGCGCCCGCGGACGTCCGGTCAGCCGCGTATCGGATATGCGGACACCGGCACGACGACGTCAGAGGCGAACTTGTCGTGCCAGCACTGCTTCTCTTTGTCCCACAGCATCCAGAAGAAGCCGAGGAAGATCGGGATCGCGGACACGTAGCCGCCGATCCAGCGGATGAACGCGCGGCCGTAGCCGATCGAGCCGGAGCCGTCGAAGCTGATCACGCGAATGCCCAGCGCGCTCATGCCCGGGGTCTGGCCGCGCGCGGAGCCTACGAACAGCGTGAAGTAGCTGATCGTCGCCAGCAGCGACAGGACGCTCCCGGCCCCTTTGAGGGCGACTCGCAGGATCACCTCGATCACCAGCAGGATGATCCAATCGATGAACCCGCCGGCAAAGCGTCTCCAGAAGCCCGCCCGCGGGCCGGAGGCGTCTCCGTACTCGCTGGACGCCGTCTCACCCGGTTGCACCGGTGACATTCCGACCGGATCTATCGACGATGCCAGGTCGCGTCCCCGGTCTGCTGTAAATCGCCGGAGAGCCGTCAAGGTCACGGCGTAGGTTCCCCAAAGTCCTGCAAGACCAAGAAGGGAGACCTACGCCGTGAAGAGAACGCTACCGCCGTCGGCGGAAATAGAGACACAGATCGACCAGCTGCTTGCCGTCGGGGTCGGCGAGAACCCCAGAGAGTCGCTATCTGAGCTGGCGAAGCTCGGTGCCCGATTGATCATCCAGCGCGCTGTCGAGGACGAGTTCGACGCGTGGCTCGGCAGAGCGCGCTATGAGCGCCGGCCCGACTACCAGCGCGGGCTTCGCAACTACGAGTCGGGGCTCAGAAACGGCTATCGCCCTCGCCGGGTGCAGACCGCGGAAGGGGAGCTGGAGGTCGAGATCCCGCAGGTCCGCGAGGCTGCCGAGCCGTTCGTCTCTGCGCTGTTCCCGCACTCGACGAAGCTGCTGCGTACCCGGCCGCTGGAGGCGATGGTTGTTGGCGCCTTCGTTCGCGGCCTCTCGATGCGAGACATCGAATCGCTGTGCGAGGAGGCGGGGCTCGGCAAGCTCTCGAAGTCGACCGCGTCAAGGATCTGCCAGGAGCTGCGCGAGCGCTTCGAGCAGTTCAAGCGCCGCGACCTCTACGGGGTCGGACTGGTGGCGCTATTCCTCGACGCGATCTTCCTGAACGTCAGGCCGAAGGGCCCGAAGGAGGGCGTCCTTTGTGCCTGGGGCTTCAGCGAGCAAGGCGAGCGGGTTCTCGTCGGCGTGTGCCTCGGGATGCGTGAGTCCCACGAGGACTGGCTCTCGCTCGCGAGGGATCTGATCGCCCGCGGGCTCGGAGCGCCGATGCTCGTCGTTGCCGACGGCGCCCCTGGACTGATCAAGGCGGTCGAGCAGTGCTGGCCTTCTTCGGATCGTCAGCATTGCTCTGTGCACCGGGCGCGCAACCTGATCGCGAAGCTGCCCGAACAAGAGCGCGAGCGGGTGCGCCGGGCCTATTGGAAGGCGCTCGACGAGGCCAAGGACGAGCGCGACGCAACCGAGCGCCTTCAGGCCCTCGTCGCCGAGCTCGAGCGGGCCGGCTACGCGTCGGCCGCGAGATGCCTCGCGGATGATCTCGATGCTCTGGTCGTCCATCTGCGCTACCCGCTGCGCCACCGCAAGCGCTGGCGCTCGACGAACCTGCTCGAGCGGACGCTCGGCGAGGTGAAGCGAAGGACGAAGGTGATCGGAAGATTCCCCGGCGAGGAGAGCTGCCTCTCGCTCGTCTGGGCCGTGCTCGACCTCCAAATCAACAACACCTGCAACGGGGTCAAGCTCTCCGAGATCGACCGCCAGAAGCTCTACCGGCTCCGCCACGAGCCAGCAGAATCAGAGGCCGAGGAGAAGGAGGTGGTTGCCGCATAAACTGACGTCAAGGGAACCAAAGCCGCAGCGAAGTTACAGCAGCTTTGGGACGCGACCCGATGCCATTCCGACCTCCGGATCTATCGATCTTCAGAACAGTGCGAGAACGTCACGGGAACGAGAACGTCACAAGAACACATGAGAACGTCACGGGAACATATCCGAGTCCGACGACGACGCCCGCGTTAGCGTGCGGCCTTCGTCTGCGCCAGCGCCTCCAGGAAGCGCTCCGGATCGAGCGTGTCCGGGGCGCCCGCCACGTGGGCACGCAGCCCCTGCTCCAGGCGGTACGCGAGCTCCCGGCGCGCGCGCCGGTCGAGGCTCTCACGCCGCTCGAGGAAGCGCCTGACCGCCGCCAGCTCCTCGACGCTCACGGCGCTCACATCCCAGCCGCTGGAGTCGAGCAGCGCGTCCGCGCTCGCCGGCGCCGCCGCAGGCGCGACACGGCGGGCGGTGGCGTCGCGGATCACCAGCGTGCCGGCGGCCAGGTCGCCGAGGCGCTGGTTGCGCCTGGTGAGCAGGATCGACACCAGCCCCACGAGGTAGGCCGCCGGCAGCCAGTCGATCAGCCGCAGCAGGTTGCGGATCGCGCTCGCGGGAAGGTCGACGGGCGTGCCCCGCGCACGCACCACGCGCAGATGGGTCACGCGCTTGCCCGGCGTGCGACCGGAGGCGAGCACCTCGAACAGGATGTCGTACAGGTACACAGCCGCGAAGACGGCGATCACGAACACGGCGGCCCCGACGCCGCCGCCGATGAGGCCGAACGCGGCAACCGCGCCCAGCAGTATCAGCACGAGCTGCACGAGCAGGTCGATCACGCACGCGATGAAGCGCGAGCCGGCGCCCGCGAGCACGATCTGCAGCTCGATTCCCTCCGGGGTGGCGATGGTGGTGCGATCCTCCAGTTCCACGCCATGAACCTAGAGTCTTTTCTACGCCAGGGCTCCCCCGCCTGGGAGGAGCTGGAAGCTCTGCTCGACCGTGGCGGGCGCCGACCCGAGCGCCTGGGCGTGGAGGGCGTGCTCGAGCTCGGACGGCTCTACCGCGCGGTCGTCGCCGATCTCGCGCTGGCCCGCCGCCGCTTCCCCGGCGACCCCGTCCTGGAACGGCTCGAGCCGCTCGTGCTGAGCGCCCGCCACGCCGTCTACGGCGAGCGCAGGAGCGCCCGCTCGCTGCTCGAGTTCGCCACGCGTGGCTACTGGCGCGACGTGCGCGCCCATCGCGCGCTGCTCGCCGTCTCCCTGACCGCCATGTTCGCCCCCACGCTGCTGGCCTGCGCATGGGCGATCCACGATCCCGGCGCCGCGATCGGCCTGGTGCCGAGCGCCTATCGCGCCGCCGCCGATCCGGGCGTGCGCCACCTGTCGGTGGGGCTGTCCACGCAGGCGGCGCTCGCGAGCTCGATCTTCACCAACAACATCGAGGTCACCTTCCTCGCGTTCGCCGGCGGCCTGGCGCTGGGCGCCGGCACGCTGATCACGCTCGCCTACAACGGCCTGCTGCTGGGCACGCTCGCCGGCCTGACGATCCAGGCGGGCACCTTCTCGGTGTTCGTCCGCTACATCGTGCCCCACGGCCTGCTCGAGCTCTCGTGCATCTCGATCGCCGGCGTCGCCGGGCTGCGCCTCGCGCGTGCGCTGATCGACCCCGGCGTGCGCACGCGCGGCGACGCCCTGCGCGCGGATGCGCGGGGCGCCGTGCTGATGGTGCTCGGCACCGCTCCCTGGCTGGTCGTGGCGGGCCTGACCGAGGGCTTCGTCACGCCTCGGGACCTGCCCCTGCCGGCCGCGCTGGCGGTCGGCTGCGCGCTCGCGACGCTGTTCTGGGGCCTCGTCCTCACGCGCGGGCGTCACAGACGGGCTCGCGCCTTCGCGCTCAGATAGGCCTGCACGCAGCGCGCGGGCAGCGAGCCGGCCGGCGCCAGCACCACGTCCGCGCCGGCACGCCGGACGTGCGCGACCGCGCGCTCGCGCGCCCGCAGCACGCTCAGCGCCGCAAGCGCGCGCGGGGAGCTCTCCCGCCCCTCCGGCTCCCGACCCTCCCGCGCCGCCGTCTCGATCGCCGGATCGCCGACACCCGCCACGAGGACCGCGTGGCGGCGCGTGAGCATCGGCGCGGCCTGCACGAGCGAGCGCGCCGCCTGCTCGTCGATCAGGTCGGTGAACACCAGCACCAGTCCCCGCCGTGAGCCGCCGACGCGCAGGAACGCCCGTTCGAAGTCCGAGTCCTCCAGCGTGGGTTGCAGGTCGAACAGCGCCCGCACCACCCGCCGCCCGCCCAGACGGCGCGGCGCGACGGCGCGGCGGACGCTCGCGTCAAAGGCGATCGCTCCGCAGCGGTCGCCCAGCTCGTCCGCCGCCAGCGCCACCGCCGTGGCCGCATCGAGCGCCGCGTCCAGCAGCGTGCCCTGCGCGAGCGGAGCGCCCATCAGGCGGCCGGCGTCGAGCAGGCACAGCACGTCGTGATCCTGCTCGACGCGGTACTGGTTGCTCATCGGCCGGCCCAGCCTGGAGCTGGCGCGCCAGTTCACCTGGCGGATGTCGTCGTCCGGGGAGTACTCGCGGATCGACTCGAATTCCGTGCCCAGCCCCAGCGGGCCGCGCCGCAGGCGCCCGCCCGGCGCCGCGCGACCCTGGCGCAGTCGCAGCGCCAGCCGCCTGGCGCCCAGCAGGTCCGGGTAGACCAGCAGCTCGGTCGGCGCGCCGTCGGGGTGATGCCAGCGCGCCAATCCCAGCGGGCCCACGCTCGCGGCGGCCACGCCCGGAAGGCTGTGACGCCCGCGTGCCACCGGCAAGATCTCGCCGCGCAGCTCGCCCGCGCCGCCGTCGGCCCGCACCCGCAGCGCCGGGGTCGCCGGCTGGCGCAGCAGCACACGGCGGGCGTCGCGCGCCATCGCGTCGACCGACAGCGAAGCGGCCACGCCGCGCGAGAGCACCTCGTTCAGCCTCCGCTCGACGCGAGGCGCCGCGCGCACCGACAGTCCGTCGGCGAGCATCGCCGCGAGCACGGCCAACGCGCCGCCCACCGCCAGCCACGCCGGCAGCGCCAGCCCCGCGACGGCGACCGCGGCGAGCAGCCACGCGCAGCGCGTCGTCGGCGTCACCGCGGGACCGGCACCTCGGCCAGCGCCGTGCGCAGCGCGTCCTGCGGGCCGAAGCGCTCGAGCTCCGCCTCCGGGGTCATGATCAGCCTGTGGGCCAGCACCGCCGGCGCCAGCTCCGCGACGTCGTCAGGCGTCACGAACGCGCGCCTCCGCAGCCGCGCGGACGCCTTGGCGGCCGCCAGCAGGTGGACGGCCGCGCGGGGGGAGGCGCCGAGCGAGACGCTCGGCAGCTCGCGCGTGCGGCGGATCAGCGCGATCACGTAGCCGGCCACCTCCGCCGCGACCGCCGTCGCCTGCGCCTCGCGCACCAGCGCATCCACCTCGCTCGCGCCCGCGACCTGGCGTATGCGCCCGAAGCCGACCGGGTCGACCCCGTCGCGATCGAGGCCCAGCATCTCCAGCTCCTGCTCGGCGCTCGGGTAATCGACGCGCACCTGCAGCAGGAAGCGGTCGAGCTGGGCCTCCGGCAGCGGGTAGGTGCCCTCGTACTCGATCGGGTTCTGGGTGGCGATCACCAGGAACGGCGGGCTCAGCGGGTGGGACTCGCCGTCGATCGTGACCTGCCCCTCCTGCATCGCCTCCAGCAGCGCCGCCTGTGTCTTGGGCGGGGTGCGGTTGATCTCGTCCGCGAGCAGCACGTTCGTGAACACCGGGCCGGGGCGGAACACCAGCTCCTGCCCGCGCAGCGTCAGCGTTCCCGTGAGGTCTGACGGGAGCATGTCCGGGGTGAACTGCACCCGGCGCATCCGCACCCCGAGCGTCGCCGCCAGCGCCCGGGCCAGCAGCGTCTTGGCCACCCCCGGCACGCCCTCCAGCAGCACGTGGCCGCGGCAGGCCAGCGCGATCAGCATCAGCTCGACCGTCTGCTCCTGGCCCACGACCACCGGCCGGATCTCTCCCATGATCCTCTGCGCCAGCTCGTCGGTGAAGGGGGGCGACTCCTGCGGGGACGGCTCGGCTCGCTGATCGGGCTCCGGCGGCACGGCGGCCATCATCGTCCATCTCGCAGACGCGTGAGCGCCGCCGAAACCTCGCCCGGCTCGCGCGCGCGGCGCAGCAGCAGCGAGATCGCATCGACGTACGCGCTGCGCGGCGGTGGCGCGCTCGCGCCCGCGTCCTCCGCCGGTCCCAGCCGGCGTCCGCGGGCGAGGATCCACAGCAGGCCGGCGAGCGCCAGCCCGGCGAACGCCACCCGCCAGCGCCCGGGCAGCGCCGCCAGCCCGCTGCTTTCGCCGAAGCCGTGCACGGACTCCACGAACACCACCGGCCGCGCGCGTCCTCCGCTCAGGTTGAGGGCGAGCTGCGCATTGTCCGCCGCGGCCAGCAGCCGGTTCTGCAGCGGCGAGGCGTCCGCCAGCAGCTCGATCGTGCCCCTGCCGAGATCTCGCTCCAGCAGCAGGCTCCCGCCCGCGGCGCTGCGCAACGGCGCGCGGTAGCCGGCGGTGGCGCTCCATTCCCCTTCCCCGGCGCTCCGCACTTCGCTCACGCCCGCGACCGTCGCGCCGGCGCCGGCGCCGCCGGCGGGAAACTCGCTCGCCGAGCTGGAGCCGGTCCACTGCGGCGGGCGGGGAATGACCGCTGGCAGCGTGCTCTGCGCATCGCTGCCGCCGATCACCAGCCGCCCCCCGTCCCTGACGAACGCCAGCAGGCGGGCGCCCTCGGCGGGCAGCAGGGCGTTGGGGTCGAGGACCACCACCGTGTCGGCCGGGTGCAGCCGCGCACGCGCCAGCGGCGTGCGCAGCTGCACGACCGTGTGCCCCGTGCGGCTCAGCAGCTCCGCCCAGGCGGCGAGGCCGTCCGAGTCCGTGGCGTAGGAGGAGGACACCGGACCGCTCGGGTTGCCGCCGAGCGCCTCGCCCAGCAGCCCCAGCGCGAGGAACATCGCCACGACCGTCGCGCACGCCAGGAGCCAGCCCCGCCTCGCCCTCATCGACTCTCCTTCGACCCCAGCAGCCGGCTCCACTCCCGGCGCGAGGTGCGGACATCCTCCGCGATCGCCGCACGCCCGCCGTAGGCGATCTCGTCGAACCGTCGCGCGAGCGCATCGAAGCGCTCGGAGCGCAGCGCGCGCGAGACCTCGGCGTTGAGCATCGACGGAGCGGCCCGCAAGCGCTCGCTCTCGGCCAGCGCCAGCAGCCCGGCGCGGAAGCGAAGTCGCACGGCGTCCGCGTGACGCCCCTGCACCTCGGCAGCCGCGGCCGCGCGCTCGAGGTCCGCCGCGCGCACCGGCGGCCCCGCGCCGGCGCTCGTGCCGGCGCCGGGGTCTCGCAGCGCGCGGCGCGAGCCGCGCACGGCGAGCACGCCGCTGAGCGCCAGCACCAGCGCGGCCAGGGCCGCCCACACGACCGTCGGGCCGCCCGGCGTGATGACCCCCAATTTGGAGACCAGTTCGTCGACCGCGTGCAGCGGGGATTCGAGCGCCCTGCCGACGGCGTGCAGGACCCCGTGCAGCGGGCGCGGGACCGAGGAGACGTGAAAGCGCCCTTCCGCGAGGATCGCCCGCGCCTGCTCGCGTGCGGTCGCGGCGGCGCCGTCGGCGGCGCTAGCGCTGCTCGCCATCGGCGGCCGTCGGCTGCGGCGGGGCCGTCCAGCCCGGAGGCGGCGGCCAGTACGGGGGGCCTCCCGGCTGTCCCACCGACTCCGGTCCGGCGTCCTCCAGGGCACCCGCGGGCAGGGCCGCCGGCTCGATCCCCAGCTGCTCGGCCAGCAGCGCCACGTCATAGCCCTCGTGGCGCACGCGCAGGTCGTAGTAGAGGACGGTCGTGACCGCCGCCTGGAAGGGCCGTGTGAGCATCGCGGAAACCCCCGCCGCCAGTGACACGACGGTCACGGTCAGCACCACCGAGCTGGCGCCTCCGCTCAGCGAGAGCCCCACGAGCGCCGCCTCGACCGCGCCCGACACCGCCGCCGTCATGAGGGTGGCGACCAGCAGCACGCCCGTGACCGGCCACCAGCGTCCACGCACCAGCCGGACCGAGCGGCCCAGGGCCTCGAATCCCCGGCAGCCCTCGATCAGCAGTGCCGGCACGGCAACCGACCACGCCGCGTACAGCCAGATCCCGGGGATGACCAGCGCGATGAACGCCAGCGCCAGCAGCACGAACGTGAGGATCTCCAGCCACACCAGCGAGGCCAGTCGTCGCAGCGCGAAGCGCAGCGAGGAGCCGATGTCGGTCGGCTGGTCGAGGTAGATGTCGCTGATCGCCTTCACGCATGCGGCCGTCGTGAGCACGCTGATGATCACGCCGGTCAGGTCCAGAATCGCGCTGCTCCCCAGGGTGGTCGCGTGATCGCTCGTGCGTGTCGAGCCGAGTGAGGGGAAGCCGTGCGGCACTTCGCTGCCGGTCGAGACGGTCGAGAGCAGCACCACCGCGCTGAGGGCCTGGAAGGGCACCACGACCACCGCCGTCAGCCCCATCAACGTGCGGGCGTTGCGCAGATACACCTTGATCCCCGCATCGAGGATCTCACCGACCCGCAGCGGCCGCAGCGCGGGAGCGCTCATGCGCGGACCGTAGCAAGCGCGCTGGAGGTCGCCTTCACGCGACGCAGGGCGCGTTCACGAGCCGAGCCCGGCCGCCGTGCGGGCGCGCAGCGCCGCCTCCACGCGACCGAGCGCGTGCGCGAGGACATCCTCGTCCAGCGCATCGCCGCCCTGTGCCAGCGCCGCCTGCGCCTGCGCCTGGACTCCCGGGCGCAGCTGCTCGAGCTCCGCGATCCGGATCGCCAGATCCTGCCTGCCCTCGGCGTGCAGCTCGGGCACCGCCAGCGCGAACGCGCGGTCCAGCTCGAGCGCCGCGTGCGCCAGGCGCCCGTGATCGAGATCCTGGCGCGCGCGCAACACGATCTCCTCGCACATCAGCGCCGCGCTGCGCGCGCCCAGCAGCGCCGCCAAGCGCTCCTGCGGACGCAGCGCCCACGAGCGATCGCGCCGCGGACCCCGCTGCGAGCCAGCCCGCCCGCCCGCGTGCTCCGACCACGGCAGCGCGCGCGCGTGCAGCCAGCGCCCGTCCGCCACCTGCTCGCCCTCGCCCCATCCGGCCCGGATCACCAGTGCCTGCGCGGGGGAGACCTCGTGGACGTACGGATCGGCCGCGGCGATGCGGTGCGAGTGGATCACGCGGTTGATCACCGCCACCGCCGCGCCCACCTCGTGCTCGCGGTCGAGCTCCTCCAGCCACGCCCGCGCCTGGTTCTCGGCCGCCAGCGAGATCGGGTCGATGACCGTGACCCGCGTCGTCGCCACCGGGGCCGGCTCGGGCCCCGTCGGCATGCTCGGCGCACGCCTGCCCAGGCGCCCGCGCAGGGAGCCGCTCGCGCGCCCGCCCCCGCCCGGACCGCCGAGCGGCTGGCCTCCGGCGGCCAGCGTGCCGAGCACCACCACGTGCTCGGGTTCCGCGTCGGCGCCGCGGCGCACGAGATAGCGGCCGTCCGTCGGCCCCAGGGCCCACGGAAACTCCAGCTGGATGAAGACGAACAGCTGCTGGGGCATCGCTGCACCGTATCCTTCCTTGGATGTCCGATCCGAGCACCGTCGCCAAGAGCCTGCGCGAGCGTCTGGGCTCGGGCGGCGAGGACCGGCTCGGCAGGGCGCTGTCGGACCTGCTGGAGAACCCGCTGCTGCACAGCGCCATCGGCCACGCCTTCGAGGCGCGCGAGAAGGCCTCCCAGGCGCAGGAGGTGGCGCTCGGGGCCCTCAACATCCCCTCCGCCGCCGACGTCGAACGCCTGACCCGGCGGCTGCGGTCGGTGTCCAATCGGCTGGAGGGGATCGAGGACGGCGTCGACCGCCTCGACCGGGCGCTCTCTCCCGGCGGGCTCGAGCGATCGGAGATCGAGCAGCGCCTGTCGGCGATCGAGGCCCAGCTGCGCACGCTCACCGACAGGGTCGGCCAGGCGTTGCCGTCCGCCGCGCGACGCAAGCCCGTCTCGGGCAAGGCGAAGACCGCGGCCGGCAAGCCGAAGTCGTCCGGCAGGGCGAAACCCACGGCCCGCTGAGCGGGTCAAGCGGTCACGGCGTCAGGGCGGCGATCGCCGCGGCGCCCATCCGCTCGGCGCACGCGAGCAGGGCGTCGTCGTCGATCCGCTGCCGGGCTCCGCTCGCGTCGAAGACGTCCGAGACGGTGAGGACGCAGCCCACGGGCACTTCGGCGGCGGCGCCCACCGCGAACAGGGCGGCCGCCTCCATCTCGACGGCCAGAGCATCGGGGCCGTACGCCGGCCGCCCGCTGTCGTAGAACAGGTCGACGCTCACGATCGTCCCCACGTGCGCCCGCGGGGCCTCGCGCGCCAGGGCCGCGGTGAGGACCGGGTCGGCGGCGACGCGCCCCGTCGCCCCCAGCGCGCGCGAGGTCCCGTCGGCGCAGATCGCCTCGCTCGCCACCACCAGCTCGCCGAGGCCCACATCCGAGGCCAGCGCCCCGCAGGTGCCGACCCGCACCGCCCGGCGGACGCCGAGGGCGATCAGCTCGCTCAGCACGATCGCCGCCGACGGTCCGCCCATGCCCGTCGCCTGGATGCTCAGCGGCTCACCGTCCGGCGCCACGCCCGTGTAGCCCCAGAGCCCGCGATGATGGTTGAACATGCGCGGGTCCACCAGCAGGGCCTGGGCGAGCGCGAGGGCGCGCCCGGGGTCGCCCGGCAGCAGCACGCGCTCGCCGAGCGGCGCCGTGGGGCGCAGGTGGATGGGGACGCTGTGCGACAACCGCCGCGACTTTAGACTTTGGATGGGATCCCCGCCCGCCCCGTGCCCGCCCACCCCGTGCCCGCCTACACCCTGCTCGCCCATCCCCCGCCCGTCGCGCCGGCCGCCTGAGTGGCCGAGCCCGCGGACGACCCCGCCAGCGGGACGGGCGAGCTGACGCTCGCGCAGGTCGCCGCGCGCGCAGGCGTCTCGCCGGCGACCGTCAGGCGCTGGGTCAGCGGGGGGCTGATCCCCGGCTATGACGGCAGCTGGACGCCCGCCTCGGTCGCGTATGCGCGTGTGGTCGGGCGGCTGCGCGCCCGCGGGCACACGCTCGCGCAGATCAAGCGCGCCAGCGACAACGGCCAGCTCGCCGTCGGTCCGCTCGAGAACCTGCTGAGCAGCCCAGGGCCCCGATACTCGCTGCGGGAGACGGCGCGCCTCAGCGGCCTGGACGCCGATCTGGTCAAGCGGGTGTACGCCGCCATGGGTCTCGGAGCGGTGGACGGGTTCTCCGACGAAGACCTGCAGATGCTCAAATACGCCGCCGCCGTGATCGACGCCGGCCTGCCCCTGGCCGCGTTCCTGCAGCTGATGCGCGTCTACGGGCAGGCCGTCGCCCAGATCGCGGACGCCGAGGTGCGCCTGATCCACCTGTACGTGCACGAGCCGCTGATGCGCGCGGGCGTGCCAAGCGTGGAGATCGCCGAGGAGATGGAGGGGCTCACGCGCGAGATACTCCCGTTCGCCGCGCCGTTCATGAACTATCTCCACGGTCGCCTGCTGGCACAGTTCGTCGAACAGGACATGATCGGCCACATGGAGGCCGACCTCGGCGATGACGCCCTGGAGGAGGGGCGCCTGCGCGTGGCGATCGCGTTCGCCGATCTCGCCGGATACGCGCGCCTGACCGACGAGCGCGGCGACGAGGCCGCGCTCGGCACCGTGGAGCGGTTCGTGGAGGCGGTCGAACACACGCTCCCGGTGGACGCGCGGGTGATCAAGACACTCGGCGACGAGGTGATGGTCGTGGGCTCCGACGCGGCCGCTCTGACCGGCTGGGCGGTCGAGCTGCAGTCGGGGATCGCGCCCGGCGATCCACCTTCGCGCATCGGCATCCACTACGGCGAGGCGCTGTACCGCGACGGCGACTACTTCGGCCGCGAGGTCAACCGGGCGGCGCGCGTGGTCGCGCGGGCCGGCGGCGGCGAGGTTCTGGTCACGCGCCCGGTCGTCGACATGGCCGCCGGCGTCGACGGGGTCGAGTTCGCGCGGATCGGCGAGGTCAGGCTCAAGGGCTTCTCCGAGCCGACCGAGCTGTTCACCGCCTCCGCCCGCAGGGCTTAGGGCCGCCGCGATGATCTGCGAGGAGGTGCGCGAGGCGGTCGCCGGCGACGGGCTGTTCGCGCGCGACCGGCCTGTCGTGGCAATGCTGTCGGGCGGGCGCGACTCGACGTGCCTGCTCGACGTCGCCGTCGCGCTGCTCGGCGCGGCGGCCGTCAGCGCGCTGCACGTCAACTACGGCCTGCGCGCCGAGGCCGACGGCGACGAGCGCCATTGCGCGGCCCTGTGTGAGCTGCTGGGGGTCGAGCTCGAGGTCGTGCGCGCCGAGCGGCCTGCGGGCCGGCGCGCGGTGGACCCGGCGGACGCGGCGCAGGATGCACCCGGCGAGCCGGCGGGCGATGGGCCCGGCAACCTGCACGCGTGGGCGCGCGAGGTGCGCTACGAGGCGGCCGGCCGCATGGCGCGCGAGCGCGACGCGCTGATCGCCACCGGACACACCGCCAGCGACCAGGTCGAGACGATCCTCTACCGGCTGGCGGCCTCGCCGGGAAGGCGGGCCCTGCTGGGGATGGTGGCGAGCGAGGGCAGGCTGATCCGTCCGCTGCTGGGGGTCACGCGCGAGCAGACCGCCGCCTACTGCCAGGCGCGGGGGCTTCAGTGGCGCGAGGACGACAGCAACGACGACGAGCGCTACGCGCGCGCGCGTGTGCGCAACGGCCTCGTCCCGGCGCTGCGGGCCGTGCACCCGGCGGCAGAGGCGAACGTGCTGAGGACGGCGTCGCTGCTGCGCGAGGAGACGGAGCTGCTCGAGGACCTCGTCAGCGAGGAGCTCGCCGGACGCAGCAGCATCGCGCTGGCGCGCCTGCGGGAGCTGCCCGCGGCGCTGGCCCGGCTGGTGGTCGTGCGCCTGGCCGAGGAAGCCGCCGGCACCTACGTCCCGCAGGCGGGCGCGCGCGTGCAGGAGATCCTCGCGCTCGGCCGCCGTGGCGGCAGGGCGGAGCTGCACGTGGGCGGGCAGGCCGGCGCGGTGATCCACGACGGCGTGCTGGAGATGGTCAAGCTCGCGCCGCGGGCGTAGGGCAGCGGCCGGAGCGCCGCGGGCGTGGGACCGCGGACACTCGCACGCGCCCCGCAACCGGCGATGACTACACTCCCTTCAGTGCCCACAACCGCGCGCGTCTCAAGCGAGCCCGGAGTGGGCGAGGTGCTCGTGAGCGCCGAGGATCTGCAGCGTCGCGTGGCCGAGCTGGGCGAGGAGATCTCGCGCGACTATCGAGCCAGCCCACCTCGGCCGCTGCTGCTCATCGGGGTGCTGAAGGGCGCCGTCTTCTTTCTCAGCGACCTGATGCGCTACATCGACATCCCGGTCGAGGTCGACTTCATGGCGGTCGCCTCCTATGGTTCGGCGACCGACTCCTCCGGGGTCGTGCGGATCCTCAAGGACCTGGACGCGGCGATCGAAGGCCGCGACGTGCTGATCGTCGAGGACATCGTCGACTCCGGGCTCACCCTTCAGTACCTGCTGCGCAACCTCGGGTCGCGCAATCCCCGCACGCTCGAGGTGTGCGCGCTGCTGACCAAGCCGGAGCGGCGCAAGGTCGACCTGCCGACCCGCTACGTCGGCTTCGAGATCCCCGACCGGTTCGTGGTCGGCTACGGGCTCGACTACGCCGAGCGCCATCGCAACCTGCCGTTCGTGGCCGCTCTGGACCGCTAGACACACACGTCTGAGGCCGGTCCGCCAAGGGTGGGCGGGCTCCAGAGCGGCGGGAAAGACAGACCCTGCATGGTACGCTAGGGCACTGGTGGCCACGACTTCAGACGGTGCCCAGACCCTTAGGAACCAGCCATGAGCCGTTTCTTCAAGAGCGCCGCATTCCCCATCCTCATAGTCGTGGTGCTGGCCTTCCTCGCGGTCAAACTGATCAATCCCGGCAGCAATAAGCCGTCGCACAGCTACCAGGCGCTGGTCGCCACGGAACTCCCCAACCACGAGGTCAAATCGGTCGAGTTCAAGAACAAGGGCAAGGCGCTCGAAGTCAAGTCCGACGTCAAAGGGCACAC
This sequence comes from uncultured Solirubrobacteraceae bacterium, assembly GCA_963805745.1. Lineage (GTDB taxonomy): Bacteria > Actinomycetota > Thermoleophilia > Solirubrobacterales > Solirubrobacteraceae > Palsa-744. The sequence goes on along the minus strand of CAWDVD010000002.1, from coordinate 429,047 downwards.
GGAAACCTATGAAATCGGCTACGTCGAACAGGCCGCGCCCGAACTGATCAAGGAACTCAAAACCTACGGGGTGCCGTTCAACGTCGAATCGGAAAAGAGCAGCGCGCTGCTGAGCCTGCTCACGTACATCATCCCGTTCGTCCTGTTCTTCGGCTTCTGGATCTTCCTGATGAACCAGGTGCAGGGCGGCGGCTCGAAAGTGATGTCGTTCGGCAAGTCGCGCGCCAAGCGCATGTCCGCCGACTCGCCCAAGATCACCTTCCGCGACGTCGCCGGGGTCGACGAGGCCGTCGAGGAGCTGCACGAGATCAAGGAATTCTTGGAGAATCCCAAGAAGTTCCAAGCGCTCGGCGCGCGCATCCCGACCGGCGTGCTGCTGTACGGGCCGCCCGGCACCGGCAAGACGCTGCTCGCGCGCGCGGTCGCCGGCGAGGCGGGCGTGCCGTTCTTCTCGATCTCCGGCTCTGACTTCGTCGAGATGTTCGTCGGCGTCGGCGCCTCGCGCGTGCGCGACCTGTTCGAGCAGGCCAAGCAGAACAGCCCGTGCATCATCTTCATGGACGAGATCGACGCCGTCGGGCGCCACCGCGGCGCCGGCCTCGGCGGTGGCCACGACGAGCGCGAGCAGACGCTCAACCAGCTGCTCGTCGAGATGGACGGCTTCGAGGCCAAGGACAACATCATCATGATCGCCGCCACCAACCGGCCCGACATCCTCGACCCCGCGCTGCTGCGCCCCGGGCGCTTCGACCGCCAGATCGCCGTCGACCGCCCCGACCGCAAGGGGCGCGCGAAGATCCTCGAGGTGCACACGCGCGGCAAGCCGCTCGCCAAGATCATCGACATCGACGCGCTCGCCGGGCAGACCCCGGGCTTCACCGGCGCCGACCTCTCCAACCTGATCAACGAGGCCGCGCTGCTGTCCGCCCGCACGGGCAAGCGCGAGATCGGCCAGGAAGAGCTCGAGGAGGGGATCATGCGCGTGATCGCCGGCCCCGAGAAGAAGACGCGCGTGATGAGCGAGAAAGAGCGGCTGATCACCGCCTACCACGAGATGGGCCACGCGCTCGTCGGGCACTTCCTCGAGCACTCCGACCCCGTGCACAAGATCTCCGTGATCTCGCGCGGGCAGGCGCTCGGGTACACGATCTCGATGCCCCAGGAGGACCGCTTCCTGACCACGCGCGCCGAGCTCGAGGACACGATGGCGATGACGCTCGGCGGCCGCGCCGCCGAGGAGCTCGTCTTCAGCGAGATCACCACCGGCGCCTCCAACGACATCGAGAAGGTGACCGCCACCGCCAAGCAGATGGTCATGCGCTTCGGCATGAGCGAGAAGCTCGGCCCGCGCGTGTTCGGCCACGACCACGGCCAGCCGTTCCTCGGCCGCGAGTTCTCCACCGAGCCGGACTACTCCGACGAGATCGCCCGCGAGATCGACGACGAGGTGCGCCGCATCATCGAGTCCGCGCACACCCGCGCGAGGGCCATCCTCACCGAACACCAGCACGATTTGCAAAACATCTCCGAAATACTCGTCAAGCGCGAGACCATCGAGAAGGAGGAGTTCCTGGCGCTGCTGGCCGGCAAGGGCGAGGACGAGGTGTTCGGCGTCGAGGAGGAGGCCAAGCCGCAGCTGCCCGCGCCGCCTGCGCCCGTCGACCGGACCGAGCGCGAAGCGCCGCGCGCGCTTCCCCGTCCGGGGCTCGCCGGAGGCACAGCCGAGCTGCGCGCCGGCGACCAAGAGCGCCCCGAGCCGGCCTGAGGGGACGCGAGCACTGCGCCGCGTGGAGCTGCGGCGGCGCGTTGCGGCCGGAGCATGCGAGTTGCCGCGCGCGAGGCTGCGAGTTGCGGCCGGAGTCTGCGAGCTGGTGCCGGAGTACCTCTACTCCCAAAAAAGTTCTGTATAACTATGGCTATACAGACTTTTTTTGAAGGATGACTTTGACGGGAGCCCGTCGTTGACCGGAGGAGGAGGACCCTGCTACCGCCTGATGGGGGTGGTCAACGTGACTCCCGACTCGTTCTCGGACGGTGGATCGTTCCTGAACCCCGACGCGGCGATCGCACACGCACGCGAGCTCGTCAGAGAGGGCGCCGACATCCTCGACATCGGCGGCGAGTCCACGCGCCCTGGCGCCGACCCGGTGTCCGCGGACGAGGAGCTGCGCCGGGTGCTGCCGGTGCTGGAGGGGATCGCCGCCGCGAGTGTCGATGCGCAGGTCTCGATCGACACGTCCAAGGCGTCCGTCGCGCGGGCGGCGATCGCGGCAGGGGCGAGCCTCGTCAACGACGTGAGCGCATTGCGCGCCGACCCGGACATGGCCGGGCTGGTGGCCGACAGCGGCGCGGAATGCTGCCTGATGCACATGCTCGGCGAGCCGCGCACGATGCAGTCAGATCCGCGCTATGGAGACGTCGTGGACGAGGTCAAGGCGTTTCTCGAAGAGCGGCTGAGCTTCGCCGTGCGCGCGGGCGTGAGCGAGCAGCACATCATGCTCGACCCGGGCATCGGCTTCGGCAAGACGCTCGCCCACAACCTCACGCTGCTGCGCCGTCTGGGAGAGCTGACGACGCTCGGGCGCCCGCTGCTGGTGGGAACCTCGCGCAAGAGCTTCATCGGCCGCATCGCCGCAGACGCGGCGGGGGCGTCTGAGCCGGTGGCCGCCTCAGGGCGGCTGCCGGGGACGATCGCCACGAACGTGCTCGCGCTCGAGCGCGGCGCGAGCGTGTTCCGCGTGCACGACGTGGCGCCCGTCCGCGATGCGCTGGCCGTGGCGGCTGCTACGTTGAGCGGGCGATGGACGCCGAGGGCGGGGACGACGCAGACGAGCTAGACGACGACGGCGACCTCGACGAGGATCGCGAGGAGATCGCCGAGTCGGTCACGATCGAGATCACCGGGCTCTCGCTGTACACCAACCACGGCGTCAGCGAGGCCGAGCGGGAGGTCGGCCAGCGGCTGGTCCTCGACCTGCGGCTGGACATCGGCGAGACCGACGCCACGGTCACGGACTCGATCGAGGACACCGTCGACTACGCCGAGGTCTGTCACTTGGTCGCGCTGATCGCCCAGCAGCGCTCGCACAAGACGCTCGAGCGGCTGTGCAGCACGATCGCCGACCGGCTGCTCGCCGACTACGATCTGGAGGGTGTGTGGGTGAAGGCGGCCAAGCCGGAGCCCCCGATCGCGCTCAGCGTCGATGAGGTGTCCGTCGAGGTCTGGCGCGAAGCAGAGGGATAATGTACGAGCCGAGCGGATGAGCACCACCACTACCTCCTCCTTCCGTGCCGCGGTCGAGCGCATGGACCTCGATGGGGCGCGCGAGCTGCTCGCGCCCGACATCGTCTTCCACAGCCCCGTGACCTTTCACCCGTTCGTCGGCCGCGACACCGTCGCGCAGCTGCTGTCGCTGGTGGCGGCAACGTTCGAGGACTTCCGCTACACCGACGAGATCGTCGTCGACGGCGTGCATGCACTCATCTTCAAGGCGAGCGTCGCCGGCAAGGAGCTCGAGGGCCTGGACCTGCTGCGCTTCGACGAGCAGGGCCTGATCGCCGACTTCACGGTCATGATTCGTCCGCTCTCCGGCCTGATCCCCTTCGCCCAGGCGATGGGCGAGAAGGCGGTCGCCGCCGGCGTGCAGACGACGCGCTCCTGACGCGCCTGGTGGTGACGCGCTGCCGGGCAGCCGGGACGGTAGCGTCCGGCGGATGAGCGCGGTCCGGCGGATGAGCGCGAGCGAGCAGAGGATCGGGCTGCTCGGGCTTGGCTGCAACGTCGGCGATCGCCGCGCCCAGCTGCAGGCCGCGGTGGACGCCCTGCCGGCGGCGGGCGTGGCGGTGCTCGCCTCCTCCTCCACCTACGACACCGATCCGGTCGGGGAGGTGCTCGACCAGCCGGCCTTTCTGAACGCGTGCGTACGCGTGCGCACGGCGCTCGAGCCGCTGGCGCTGCTGGACGAGCTCAAGCGGCTGGAGCAACAGCTCGGGCGCGGCGCCAGCACCGTACGCCACGGTCCACGGGCGATCGACATCGACATCCTGCTGCTCGGCGAGCTGGAGCTTCGCCACGAGCGCATGACCCTGCCCCACGAGCAGCTGCTGGTCCGCCGCTTCGTCCTGATTCCGACGCTCGAGCTGGACTTCGACCTGCAGATTCGAGCCCGACCCGACGGGCTTGGCATCGTGCGCCTGGCAGACGCGCTGGCCGCGCTCGCGCCCGATGAGGGCGTGCGCTGGGCCGGCCCGCCGCTCGCCCTCGCCTCCGGCTAGGTTGGGACTGACCCGGAGGCTCGGACCAGTCGCAGGTGGGGTGGCAGGTGGGCTATGTGGGCACGCCGTCGTTCCAGCTGGCGAGCGCCAGCAGCGTGGCGCTGTCCATGTCGCGACCCGACACCACGCACAGATGCCCCTCGCGCATCCACGTCACGACCGGGGCGCCGTGCTCGCGCGTGAGCCGGTAGGCGACTCCGTCGCGCCAGGCGATCGTGCCGCCGCTGACGGCGGGCGCGGGGGTGCCGGCGACGATCGCATAGCCGATCCGCCGACCGTGGCCGTCCGCGTAGAAGACGGTCGTCACCGTCCGTCCGCCGACGCGGTCCACGCGAGCGCCGGTCGAGCGCCAGCCGAAGCGGTCTTCCCAGTAGGGGAATCCGACGCCGTCGACGGCCACCGCGAGCTGCTTCGGGTCAACGGAGCTCTCGGCGGGAGCGGCCATCGTCGCGGCGCGCAGCGTCAGCGCCGAGGTCTGGCGCAGGGTCAGCGCCGGGGCGCCACCACCGGCCAGCACCAGCACCAGCACCAGCGCCGCGGCGAGCGCGGCCGCGGCACCGCCGAGCTTGAAGCGCAGCGAGCCGGCGCCCGGCGAGCGGGCCCACGGCGAGCGGCGTCCCGCGCGATCGCTCTCCGCGACCAGTGCCTCGATCTTGCGGTGCAGCTCCTGCGGCGCGCGCACGTCGATCGACCGCACGTAGTCGACCAGCTCGGACTCGGTTTGTGGACGGCGCTCGCTCATGGTGTTCCCCCACTGGAGAGGACTCCGCTGGCGTCCTTCTCTTCCCGTCGCAGCTCTCCCGTGCGCGCTCGTTGGGGAGACGGGGCGCGCTCACGCGGCTTGTCGGACAGCCGAGCGACGACCTGCTTGCGGGCCCGGAACAGTCGCGTCGTGAGCGTCGCCTCGCGCACGCGCAGCGCGCGGGCCGCTTCTCGGTAGGACAGGCCCAGCACGTCCACCGCCACGATCGCCAGCCGGAAGCTGTCCGGCAGCTCGGCGATCGTTTCGTAGATCTCCTGAACCTCCATCGCCTGCTCCGGCCGGTTCGTCGGCTTTGGGTCGGCCGCGACCACGTCCTCGAGCTCGGCGGCCGTCACCGGGCGCCGCGAGGCCGTGCGAAGACCGGTCAGGAACGTGTTGCGCAGCACGCGCATCAGGTAGTACAGCTCGTCGTCTCCGTGCAGCACCCGCGGCCGCGACAGCACGCGCGCGAACGTCTCCTGCACGAGGTCCTCCGCGTCCTCGCGCGACCCGCACAGCGCCCACGCGGCGCGGTACAGGCGGTCCACGTGCTGGGTCAGGGATTGCGGATCGAGTGTGCGCATGAGTCAAGGCAGCAAGCCTGTCCCGCGGCTCCGCAGCTCACGTGCCACCTGCGACTGTAGCGCCCGCGGGGTGGCTGAGGAGCACGGGTGTCTGCGGTTCAGGTGGTGTCTGCGCGCAGGGGTGCCTGCGTGCAGGGGGTGCCTACGGCGCAGCGGAAGCGTGGCGGGAAGGATCCGCGCGGGCGGGAGTCGTTCCACGATGACGGCCCCGACGCGGCCACAGCGGTGGGGACGATCGCATCGGTCAACGGCACATCCACTACGAGGAGGGCGCTTCACCATGAGATCGCGCACGTTTTTGCTTTTCGCCTTGGTCGCCGTGATGGGAGCGGCGGTGGCGGTCATTCCCGCCCTTGCCTCCTCCGAAGCGACCGTCGAAGTGAGCGACTGCACGGCCTGGCCGGGGTACTCCTGCTGGATGCAGTCGAATGTGACCATCGCCAGCGGCGGCACCGTCAAGTTCGTCGACAAATCAAGCACGCTGGAACAGGGGGTCAAGTGGGAAGGGACGGCGCCCACGTGCGAAAAAGTGCCCACCACCACGACCAAGGGACCGTGGGAAGGGACGTGCACGTTCGCGACGCCCGGGAAATACAGGTTCGACGGCACGCAGAGCCCCAACTACGCGGGCACGGGCGAAGTCACCGTGACCGGGACGAGCTCCACGGGCACGACGGGCACGACCGGCACGACGCAGTCCACGCCGACTGGCTCCTCCGGCACGAGCACCAGCTCCTCCGGCTCGGGCTCCTCGCAGAGCGGCGCACCGGCCGGCGGCGCGACCCCTCTGGGCTCGCTGCTCGTGGGCAGCGCCTCCTCGGCGTGCAAGCTCTCCTCCGTCCAGAACGGCCAGACCGTGCACGGATCCGTCGACGTCTCGCAGGCCGGCGCCGGCGGGCGCCTGGAAGTGCAGCTGCTGGCCACGCGCGCGTCGCTCGCGAGTGCCGGTCATGCCGTGCGCGTGCGGGTGGGTCGCCTCGTGCTCTCGTCCCTGCGAGCGGGAAGGGACACGTTCAGGGTGCCAGTGAACGCCAGGGCCAGGCGCGCGCTGCGCGCCCACGGTCATCTCGCGCTGACGGTCAAGCTCCTGCTCAGCCCCGCGCAGGGCTCCGCCGTCACGCTCACACGCAGCGTCGTCCTGCATGCGTGAACGTCGCATGCGCGAACGTCGTGCTCACCTTCGATCTCATCCCGCCGCGGACGCGGGTGCTGCCAGCCAGTCGGCCGGCAGCACGCCCGCCGGCACCTCCCCGACCATCGGGGGGAAGTAGCGCGTCAGTCCCGCCGCGGGTCGTCCTGCGATCAGCGGCCTCACGTCGCCGATGCTCATCAGGATGCGGATCGTGCTGCCGATCTGCAGGTCGGCGGCGTTGGGGCGCTCGCCGCCGAGCAGGCCCTCGGCGATCCAGCCGTCGATGCGGTCGAGCTGGCGCGGCAGCGCCGCCAGGTCCGCTCGCGCGCTCTCATCGCGCGCCTTGTTCTTGAACGCCATCAACCTGGCTGTCAGCGGCAGCGCCGGGCGCAGCAGCGGACGCGGCAGCGGCAGCTTGGCGTCTGCCGCGTAGCTCTCCATCGCTGCCGGGCGGCGCATGAACGCGACGTCGATCAGCCGGCGGGGCACGCTCTGCAGGACCTCGTCTCCCCAACGCTCGGCCTCGAGCACGCGTGCGTAGGAGGGGTCGCCGGGAGCGGGCAGCAGCGGCGGCTCGGGAACCAGCGCGTCGAGGCGGCGCATGATCCGGCGCGAGCCGACCAGGCGCTCCCCGTCGATGCGCATGCCGGGGACGGTCCTCCCGCCGTACAGCAACGGGCCGAGCAGAACCTCGCCCGTCGGCAGCAGGTCGACGCGCTTGTACGCCATCGACTTCAGCCGCATCGCCGCCTCCACCGCCGCGCACGGGTGCGAGCCCGGGAGCACGTACAGCCTGGGGGGTCTCGCCGCCATCGCGTCGCCGAGCATAATGGTCGGCCATGCTGCTGGTCGTCGACGTCGGGAACACCCAGACCCACTTCGGGGCCTTCGACGACGGGCAGCTGCTCGAGCACTGGCGCTTTGCCACCGTGCGCCAGTCCACCGCCGACGAGCTCGGCGCCGCGCTGCGCAACCTGCTCGAGCTGCGCGGATACAAGTTCGATGACCTGGACGCGTCGATCGTGTCATCCACCGTCCCCCAGCTCGAGCCCCAGTGGACGGCCATGGCCAGCCGCTATCTCGGCCACGAGATGCACGCCGTCGGCCCCGGGACCAAGACCGGCCTCGCGATCCGCTACGACAACCCACGCGAGATCGGCGCCGACCGGCTGGTCAACGCGGTGGCCATCCGCGAGCGCTTCGGCGGCCTGGCCGTGTGCGTCGACTTCGGCACTGCGACCACCTTCGACGTCGTCTCGCGCGACGGCGAGTACGTCGGCGGGGCGCTGATGACCGGCATCGAGATATCGCTGGAAGCGCTCTCCGAGCGCGGTGCTCGCCTGCCCAAGGTCGATCTCGCGCCGCCGCGCAGCGTGATCGGCAAGAACACCATCGACGCCATCCGCTCCGGGGTCGTGTTCGGCTACGCCGGCGCGATCGACGCGATCCTGCGCCGCCTGTACGACGAGCTCGGCGAGCGCACCGACGTGATCGCCACCGGCGGCCTGGCCGGGCTGGTGGTGCCGTACACCGAGGAGATCGAGGAGGTCGACGACCTGCTCACGCTCACCGGGCTGCGGCTGCTGCACGAACGCAACAGCTGAAGCGCTCCCGCCGCCCCGGCCCGCCCTGCCGCGCGGGCACGCTCCCGGCACGCGATCTTCAACACTGCGCCATCCTACCGGCGCCGAAGGCGCCCTCTAAAACTCCATAATGGGCCTCATGCCCGCAACCGCGCGACTGGACGAAAGCTGGTCCCTCGGTTCGCTGACCGTGCCCAACCGCCTGATCCTCGCGCCGCTCGCGGGCATCGGAAACTGGTTCGTGCGATTGCAGGCCAAGCGCTACGGGGCGGGGATGGCGGTCTCCGAGATGGTTTCCTCCTACGCGATCCACTATCGCAACGAGAAGACCTGCAGCGAGATGCTGCGCATCGACCCGCGGGAGCGGGTCGGGGGGCCGGTGTCGATCCAGCTGTTCGGCGAGGACCCCGACGTGATGCGCGAGGCCGCCGCCATGGTGGTCGAGCGCGGCGCCGACGCGATCGACATCAACATGGGCTGTCCGGTGCCGAAGGTGCGAAAGACCGGCGCCGGCGCAGCGCTGCTGGACGACCCCGAGCTGGCCGTCGCGGTGGCGCGCGCGACCGTCGAGGGCGCAGGCGGGGTCGGGGCGGGTGGGATCGGGGCGGGCGGGATACCGGTAACCGTGAAGATGCGCTCCGGGCTGCGACCCGGCGAGGAGAGCGGCTTCGAGCTCGCCCACCGCCTCGTCGCCGAGGCCGGGGTTGCGGCGATCGGCTTCCATCCGCGCTCGGCCGCCGTGCATCACAAGGGGACGCCCGACTACGAGCTCGCCGCCCGCCTCGTCGAGTCTCTGCCCGCACCCGTCATCCTCACCGGTGGGATGGATGACGCCGACGGGGTGCGCGAGGCGTTCGCCCGGACCGGCGCCGCCGCCGTCATGCTCGCCCGCGGGGCGCTCGGCAACCCGTGGCTGTTCGCCGAGCTCCTGGAGGAGCCCGCCGACACCGCCCGTCCTGCTGACCCGCACGCGCACCGACCCACGCGCGAGGAGGTCCTGGCCGAGCTCCGCTGGACGATCGAGCGCGCCGTCGAGCACCTCGGCGAGCAGCGCGCCACGCGCTACCTGCGCAAGTTCTATCCCTGGTACGTGGCGCGTCTGCAGCTCGAGCCGAGCGCCGCCAGGCACCTGCGGGAATCGCTGCAGAGTGCGCACACGCTCGCGCACGCCCGAGAGCTGCTCGACCTCGCCTGCCGGCCTGCCGCGCTGGCCGTGTGAGCCCTCGCGGACGGTTGCCGGCCACGCTATACTGCTGCGCTCGCTGAAGCCTCCGGCCGGCGAGGACCCCCGCTCGCAGCGGGGTTTTGTGTGCCGGGAGCCGGACCCACCGACCGCGATCGAGTATCACATGCCGAAGGACGTCATCCTCACGCCAGAAGGTCTGCAGAAGCTCAAGGACGAGCTCGAGCTGCTGTCCACCGACAAGCGCCGCGAGGTGGCCGAACGCATCAAGGAGGCCAGGGAGTTCGGAGACATCTCCGAGAACTCCGAGTACGACGACGCCAAGAACGAGCAGGCGATGGTCGAGAGCCGCATCGCCCAGCTGCAGGAGAAGCTGCGCATGGCGACCGTCATCCAGGCCAAGGACCTGTCCACCGACGTCGTGCAGGTCGGCTCGGTGGTGCACGTGAAGGACGAAAAGACGGGCAAGTCCGTGAAGTACACGATCGTGGGCTCCGCCGAGGCCAAGCCCGACGAGCACAAGCTCTCCAACGAGTCGCCCGTCGGGCGCGCCCTGCTCGGGCGCAAACGCAACGAGACGGTCGCCGTCAAGGTCCCGCGCGGCCCCGCCCGCAAGCTCAAGATCACCAAGATCGACGTCGGCCTCGGGTAGTCTCGCCGCTAATGAGCGGAACCGAGGAGCGGCCGTCGTCGGGGGAGCCTGGCGGGGAACCGGACCCGCCCACCCGGCACGGCCTGACCGAGCTGATCGCCGAGCGGCGTGCCAAGGGCGAGCGCCTGCGCGAGGACGACGACAGCGCGTTCCCCCACGCGTTCGCCGGCGTCGAGCCGATCGACTCGATCGTTGCCGCCTACGAGCACCTCCAGGCCGGTGAGGAAACCGACGAGCGCCACCGCGTCGCCGGCAGGATCGCCGCGCGCCGCGGCGCCGGCAAGGCAGCGTTCCTCGACCTCGTCGACCGTACCGGCAAGATCCAACTGCACGCGCGCGTGGACGTACTCGGCCGCGAGCGCTTCGACGTGCTCACCAACCTCGACCTCGGTGACCTGATCGGCGTCGACGGCAGCGCGATCCGCAGCCGCCACGGCGAGATCTCACTGCGCGTCGAGAGCTTTCAAGTCCTCGCCAAGGCGCTGCGCCCGCCGCCCGACAAGCACCACGGCCTCACCGACGTCGAGACGCGCTATCGCCACCGCGAGCTCGACCTGATCGCCAGCGAGGACACGCGCCGGCTGTTCGTCGACCGGGCGCGGATCGTCTCCGCGGTTCGCGCCCACCTGGACGCTAGCGGCTTCGTCGAGGTCGAGACGCCCGTGCTGCAGCCCCTCTACGGCGGCGCCATGGCGCGCCCGTTCACCACGCACCACAACGCGCTCGACCGCGACCTGTACCTGCGCATCGCCACCGAGCTGTATCTCAAGCGCCTGATCGTCGGCGGCCTGGAGCGCGTGTACGAGCTCGGCAAGGACTTCCGCAACGAGGGCGTCTCACACAAGCACAACCCCGAGTTCACGATGGTCGAGTGGTACGAGGCGTACGCCGACTATGAGGGCGCGATGGCGCGCACCGAAGCGATCGTCCGCGCGGCCGCGGCGGCGAGCGGGTATGCCGGCGAGCTGGACTTCTCTGCGCCATGGAGGCGGGTGGGCTTCGTCGACGCGATCAGGGAGGCATCGGGCATCGACCTCTCCGAGAGCACCACCGCCGAGGCGTTGGCCGCTCAGATCGGACGCGTTGGCCTCGAGCTGAAGACGGAGGGATTCGCCTGGTTCCAAATGGCCGACGATCTGCTCTCCAAGTCTGTCGAGCCCAACCTCAAGCAGCCGACGTTCGTCGTCGACTACCCAAAGGAGCTCTCGCCGCTCGCGCGCGAGCGTTCTGACGATCCCAAGATCGTGGAGCGCTTCGAGGCGTTCGCTGGCGGGATGGAGATCGCCAACGGCTTCACCGAGCTGATCGACCCCGACGAGCAGCGCTCGCGCTTCGCTGCCCAGGACAAGATCGAGACGCTCACCGACGGGGAGGCCGAGACGATGCCCTACGACGAGGAGTACGTGCAGGCGCTCGAGCAGGGCATGCCGCCGACTGCCGGCGTGGGGCTGGGCATCGACCGGCTGGTGATGCTGCTCACCGGTCGCGAGTCGATCCGCGAGGTGGTGCTGTTCCCGGCGATGCGCGACTGAGCCCCAGCGCTCGCGCAGACGCCGCGCAGGCGCCGCCGGCCGCGCGCGAACGCCCGGGACGGGTGCCGTTGGCGCGCCCGGCGATCAAGCAGCGTGGTCGCGCTGCCGATGACCTCGATAGTGCAGGGTGGCCGGTTGGTAGACTGCTCAGCAAGGCGTCATTTAGGGTCCGCAGCTCTTGAGGCACCGTCCCAGCAGGAAGGAACCACAGCATGTTCGAGCGATTTACAGAACGGGCCCGGCAGGTGGTCGTTCTCGCGCAGGAGGAGGCGCGGACGCTCAAGCACAACTACATAGGCACCGAGCACATCCTCCTGGGGCTGCTGCGCGAGGAGGAGGGCTTGGCCGCCCGTGTGCTGGAGAGCCTGGACATCACCGTCGAGCGCGTGCGCGCGCAGGTCGTGCGGATCGTCGGCTCCGGCGAGGAGGTCACCTCCGGGCAGATCCCGTTCACGCCGCGCGCCAAGAAGGTGCTCGAGCTCGCGCTGCGCGAGGCGCTCAGCCTCGGCCACAACTACATCGGCACCGAGCACATCCTGCTGGGGCTGGTACGCGAGAACGAGGGCGTCGCCGCTCGCATCCTGCTCGACTTCGACGCCGACTCCGAGAAGATTCGCAACGAGGTCATCCGCATGCTCTCCGGTCCCGGCGGTCGCCGCCAGGGTCAGGGAAGCGGCGCCGCCGCCGGCGCGGGCGCGGGCGCGGCCGGCGAGGGCAAGAAGTCCTCCAAGCTTCTCGACCAGTTCGGCAGGAACCTCACAAAGCTCGCCGCCGACGGCAAGCTCGACCCGTGCGTCGGTCGCGAGACCGAGATCGAGCGGATCATGCAGATCCTCTCCCGCCGCACCAAGAACAACCCCGTGCTCGTCGGCGAGCCCGGCGTCGGCAAGACCGCCGTCGTCGAGGGCCTCGCGCAGCGGATCACCAGCTCCGAGGTGCCCGAGCTGCTGAAGAACAAGCAGATCTACACGCTCGACCTGGCTGCCCTGGTCGCCGGCTCGAAGTACCGCGGCGAGTTCGAGGAGCGGTTGAAGAAGGTCATGAAGGAGATCACCCAGCGCGGGGACATCATCCTGTTCATCGACGAGCTCCACAACCTGGTCGGCGCCGGCGCCGCCGAGGGCGCCATCGACGCCGCCTCCATCCTCAAGCCGGCCCTCGCCAGAGGCGAGCTGCAGACGATCGGCGCGACCACGCTCGACGAGTACCGCAAGTACCTCGAGCGCGACTCCGCGCTCGAGCGCCGCTTCCAGCAGATCCGCGTGGAGGAGCCCACCATCGACCAGACCGTCGAGATCCTCAGGGGCCTGCGCGACCGCTACGAGCAGCACCACAAGGTGCAGATCACCGACGAGGCGCTGCGCGCCGCCGGTGAACTCGCCAGCCGCTACATCTCCGACCGCTTCCTGCCCGACAAGGCCATCGACCTGATCGACGAGGCCGCCTCGCGCATGCGCATCAAGTCGATGACCTCACCGCCCGCCAACCGCGAGCTCGAGGGCGAAGTCGAGTCCACGCGCCGCGAAAAGGAGGCCGCGATCGAGGCCCAGGAGTTCGAGAAGGCGGCGTCGCTGCGCGACAAGGAGCGCAAGCTGACCAACAAGAAACGCGAGCTCGAGCAGGCGTGGGAATCGGGCGAGACCGGCGAGCGCCCGTCGATCGGCGAGGAGGAGATCGCCGACATCGTCTCGATGTGGACCGGCATCCCCGTGTTCAAGCTGACCGAGGCCGAGACGCAGAAGCTGATGCGCATGGAGGACGAACTGCACAAGCGCGTGATCGGACAGCACCCCGCGATCGAGGTCATCTCCAAGGCGATCAGGCGCTCGCGCGCCGGGCTCAAGGACCCCAAGCGGCCGACCGGCTCGTTCATCTTCCTGGGCCCCTCCGGCGTGGGCAAGACCGAGCTCGCACGCACGCTAGCCGAGTTCCTGTTCGGCGACGACGAGGCGCTCATCAGGATCGACATGTCCGAGTACATGGAGAAGCACGCCGTCTCCAGGCTCGTCGGCTCGCCCCCCGGCTACATCGGCTACGACGAGGGCGGCCAGCTGACCGAGGCCGTGCGGCGCAAGCCCTACAGCGTGCTGCTGCTCGACGAGATCGAGAAGGCCCACCCCGACGTGTTCAACATCCTGCTGCAGATCCTCGAGGACGGCCGGCTGACCGACGCCCAGGGGCGTACCGTCGACTTCCGCCACGCGATCGTCATCATGACCTCCAACATCGGCGCCGCCGAGATCGCCCGCAACACGCCGCTCGGGTTCGCCGTCTCCGACGACGAGACCGGCATCACCTACGAGGACATGAAGAACCGCATCATGGGCGAGCTGAAGAAGGTGTTCCGCCCCGAGTTCCTCAACCGCATCGACGACGTGATCGTCTTCCACAAGCTGCAGAAGGAGGAGATCAAGCAGATCGTCGAGCTGCTGCTGCTGCGCATCCGCGAGTCGATGGCCGAGCGCGAGCTGCAGCTGGAGCTGACCGAGCCCGCCAAGGACCTGCTCGTCGACAAGGGCTGGGACCCCGCCATGGGCGCGCGTCCGCTGCGGCGCGCGATCCAGCGCTACATCGAGGACCCGCTCGCCGACTTCGTGCTGCGCGAGCAGCTCACGCCCGGCGCGACCGTCGTGGTCGACCCGGCGGAGGGCGATCAGGAGGGCGAGGTGCGCCTGACCGTGGTCGCCCCCAAGAAGCAGAAGACGCCCGTCGGCGTCGGTGCCGAAGGGTCCGGCGTCGAGGAGATCGCCGAGGGCGAGGGCCAGCCCGAGGGCGAGGAAGCAGAGATCGGCGAGCCCGGCGAGCAGTAGGCGCGGGCGGCTGAGCACCGGGCGGGTGGGCGTCACCGAGATCCTCCTGGCGACGCTGAGGGCCGAGGACTGGCCGGCCGCAGCGCGCGTGTACGAGGCAGGGATCGCCGGCGGGAACGCGACCTTCGAGTCCAACGCCCCCACGTGGGAGGAGTGGTCCGGCTCGCACGCCGGCTACCCCGGACTGGTCGCCCGCGCGGCCGGCGGCCACGTGCTCGGATGGGCGGCGCTCAGCCCCACCTCGCCCCGCCCCGTCTACCGAGGAGTCGGGGAGGTCAGCATCTACGTCGATCCGTCGGTCGCACGTCGCGGAGTGGGACGTGCGCTGCTGGGCGCTCTGATCGAGGCATCCGAGCAGGACGGATTCTGGACGCTCAGGGCGGGCATCTTCCCAGAGAACGCCGCCTCCATCGCCCTGCACGAGCGCTGCGGCTTCGAGCTCGTGGGTGTCAGCAAGCGGATCGGGCAGATGCCCGACGGGCGCTGGCGCGATGTGCTGCTGTTCGAGCGGCGCAGCCCGAGCGTGGGGCAGAGGTGAGCTTGGGGCAGTCGCTTGTCGGCGAGGCATTGCGTCTCGTCGGCGCGGCACGATAGTCCCTTTGCGTGTTTGGTGCGCGATGGTATCTACGCACGGATACCATCGTTATACGCTCGCGCCAATCGTACGCCTCTGGCAGCGTCCCCGCCGGTCCGTAACCTGGAGCGATGCCCCGCACGACCGTCCACGCGTGCTCGCAATGCGGCTTCCAGTCGGCCCAGTGGCACGGCCAGTGCCCGGAGTGCTCGGCGTGGAACACGCTGGTCGAGGAACCTCTCCCGCCGGCGCGCGCGCAGGGTCGCGCGGGCAGCAGGCAGGGGGGACGTGGCGGCGGCGGTGCGGCCGGTTCGGCTGGCGCACGACGGCTCGTCCCGCTGCCGCTGAACGAGGTGGGGGTGGCGCCGGTCAACCGCATGTCCACGGGCATCGGCGAGCTCGATCGCGTGCTCGGCGGCGGGCTCGTGCCGGGCTCGCTGGTGCTGCTGGGCGGGTCTCCGGGGATCGGGAAGTCGACGCTGACGAACATGGTGCTCGGGCACCTGCAGCAGTCCGGCCACAGGACGCTGTACGTGAGCGGCGAGGAGTCGGCGGAGCAGGTGAGGCTGCGCGCCGAGCGGCTCGCGCCTGGCGCGCTGCACGTGCCGGTCCTCGCGGAGACCGACCTGGACGCCGTTCTGGACACGCTGGCGGCGCACGCTCCGCAGGTGTGCGTGATCGACTCGGTGCAGACGCTGCGCGCGGCGGACATGTCCGGCGCGTCGGGCTCGGTCGGCCAGGTACGCGAGGTGGCGGCGCGGATCATGGAGCTGGCCAAGGCCAGCGGCGTGGCGGTGATCCTGGTCGGGCACGTGACCAAGGAGGGCGCGCTGGCTGGTCCGCGCGTGCTGGAGCACCTGGTGGACTGCGTGCTGCAGTTCGAGGGCGAGCGCGAGCGGCCCTATCGCGAGCTGCGCGCGCTGAAGAACCGCTTTGGATCGACCAACGAGGCGGGCCTGTTCGAGATGCGCCAGGGCGGCCTTGTGGAGGTGCTGGACGCCTCGGCCAGGTTCGTCGCAGAGGCGACGCGGGCTCCCGGCAGCGTGGTGCTGGCGGCGATGGAGGGCTCGCGCCCCCTGCTGGTGGAGGTCCAGGCGCTGGTGGCGCCATCGGAGCTCGAGCAGCCGCGCAGGGTCGTGTCGGGTCTCGACCGCAACAGGCTGGCGCTGGTGCTGGCCATCCTCGGCCGCCACGGCCATGTGCGCACGGGCGCAGCTGACGTGTTCGTAAACGTCGTGGGGGGAGTGAGGGTGGACGAGCCGGGATGCGATCTGGCGGTGGCGTTGGCGGTGGCGAGCGCCAGCCGTGGCGTGCCGATCCGAGGAGCCCGCCCGCCCGCGCCGAGAGCGTGCTTCGGCGAGCTCGGCCTGACCGGCGAGCTGCGCTGGGTGGGCCACCCGGAGCGGCGCCTGGAAGAGGCCGCCAAGCACGGTCTGGAGGGCGTGATCGCGCCGGCGGACAGCGGGCGCTCGGCGTGCGAGGTGGCGACGCTGCGCGAGGCGCTGGCGGTGGCGCTGCCGGCGGGGCCGCCGGACGGTCGGCCGCGCACAGTCCCGGAACCGAGCGGGCCGGCGCTCGCGCGCGTCGAGGATCGCAGACCGCCCGCCGCCGAGCGCGCCCTGCGTCCCGCTCCCGATCCGGCGGCGCGCTCGGGCTGAGCCGTCGCGGTCGCGCCGCAAGCGGCGGATCGACGGGCGCGACGGGGGTGTGTGCCGAGTGTACGAGCTGCTAAAGGATTGCTAATTGCCCTAGAATCGAAGATCGTGGCTCCACGATCCGGCGAAGACCTAGACAACGAGGTACGACCGGATCCAGGGCTGATGAGGGCGTTGGAGATGATCGCGCCCGGGACTGCGCTGCGCGAGGGGATCGAGAGCATCCTGCACGCGCGCACGGGCGGGTTGATCGTGATCGGCGAGCCCGAAGACCTGAGCTTCCTGAACTCCGGCGGGATCAAGCTGGAGATGGACTACACCCCGGCGTTCCTGTACCAGATCGCGAAGATGGACGGCGCGATCATCCTGAACGCGAACGCCACGAAGATCACGATGGCGAACGTCCAGCTGATGCCCGATCCGACGATCCTCTCGCACGAGACGGGCACCAGGCACAGGACCGCCGAGCGCGTGTCCAAGCAGACGGACGCGCTGGTGATCGCGATCTCGCAGCGCCGGGAGGTCGTGTCGGTGTACGTGGCCGGCGTCAAGTACATCCTCGAGGACATCCCCGTGGTTCTCGCCAAGGCCAACCAGGCGCTGGCGACGCTGGACAAGTTCCGCACACGCCTGGACCAGGTGTCCACGCGTCTGACGGCACTGGAGTTCGAGGGCGGGACCACCCTGCACGACGTGCTCACGGTGCTGCAGCGCTCGGAGCTTGTGACGCGCATGGCGGTGGAGATCGAGCGCTACATCGTCGAGCTGGGCAGCGAGGGGCGCCTGATCGAGATGCAGCTCGAGGAGACGATGGTCGGCGCCGCGGCTGAGAAGTCGGCGCTGGTCAGGGATTACCTGTCGAGCTACTCCGACGAGGCGTTCGCGGCGGCGCTGGAGGAGATCGGGCGGCTCGCCCACCAGGATCTGCTCGACTTCGGCCGGCTGGCCGAGCTGCTGGGCTACGACCGCAAGCTGAACACGCTCGACTACCCGTGCTCGCCGCGTGGCTACCGTGTGCTGGGACGCATACCCAGGCTGCCCAAGCTCGTGGTCTCGCAAATCGTGGGCGAGTTCGGCGGGCTGGACGAGCTGCTGGCCGCGAGCGACGCGGAGCTGGAGGCGGTGGAGGGTGTGGGGGAGATCCGGGCGAAGGACATTCGCGAGGGCCTGCGCAGGCTGCAGGAGCTCAACCTCGTGGACCGCTACTTGCAGACTTGAGTCAACGGCCGCCCGCCGGTCGGCCGCAACGAAGGAGGACACCATTCACGCACAACCAACCGAAGAAGCAACCCTCACTGAGGAGCTCGAGGTGACCCGCGAAGTCGAGTTCATCGAGTTCGAGCTCGGAGACCACGTCGTCTACCCCCACCACGGCGCGGGGAAGGTGCTCAAGAAGGAGGAGATGGAGATCCTCGGCGAACGACGCGAGTACCTCACCATCAAGATCCTCCACAACGACATGACCGTGCGCGTTCCCACCGAGAACGCGGCTCTGGCCGGCCTGCGCAGGGTGATCGACGAAGAAACCGTCAAGAAAGTCCTGGACGTGCTGCGCGACGAAGTCTCAGAGATGCCGAAGAACTGGAACCGCCGGTTCAAGCACAACCGCGACAAGATCAAGACGGGCGACATCTACGAGCTGGCCGAGGTCGTGCGCAACCTGTCGCTGCGCGAGAGTGAGAAGGGGCTTTCGACCGGTGAGAAGCAGATGTTCACCCGCACCAAGAAGATCCTCGCGTCCGAGCTGATGTACGCGCTCGACAAGGACGAGGAGGAGGCTGAGAGCTACCTCGACGAGCTGCTCGAAGACTCCGCCAACCACCAGATGGCGGCCGCCGGAGCGAAGTAGACGAGGCTTTCGCGCACGCGGCACACCGATTGCCGCGTGCGCGAGCGCCCCCAGGCGATGACCGTCGCTCTGATCGTGGCCGCCGGCAGCGGCGAGCGCCTGCAGGCCGGCCGACCGAAGGCGTTCGTGGAGCTGGCCGGCCGCCCGCTGGTGCAGTGGAGCATCGACGCCCTCGGCGAGGTGGCCGGGATCGAGCGGATCGTCGTCGCGCTGCCCCCGGGCACCAGCCCGCCGAGCGGTGTGACGGCGGTGGACGGGGGGGCGGTGCGCTCGGACTCCGTGCGCCGAGCGCTCGCGGTGGCCGGGGGAGGGGATCCGGTGCTCGTGCACGACGCTGCGCGCCCGCTGCTCACGGCCGAGCTGGCCGAGCGGGTGATCGCGGCACTGGCGCGCGACCGCGACGCCGACGCGGCGATCGCCGCGACGCCGGTCACCGACACGGTCAAGCGGGTGGACGGCGCGGGCACGGTCAGCGAGACGCTCGAGCGCAGCGAGCTGTGGGCGGTGCAGACGCCGCAGGTGTTCCGCCGTGCGGCGCTCGAGCGGGCTCTGGACGTCTCCGAGGAGGAGCTGGCGCGGGCGACCGACGACGCGTGGCTGATCGAGCGCAGCGGGGGCAAGGTGATCGTGGTCAGGGCGAGCGACGAGAACCTCAAGGTGACCACGCCGCTGGACCTGCAGGTGGCCGAGCTGGTGCTCGCGGGCCGGTCTTCGCGCGCCCGCGGGCAGCCGCCGGCGTGAATCGTGCTTGAATCGCAGCCCGTCGAATGCTCACCGACTACCACGTGCATCTCCGCAGCGACGACCGCGACGCCAGCGCGGCCGAGCACTTCACGCGGGCCAACGCCGAGCGCTACCGAGAGGCGGCGAGCGAGCGGGGCATCGCCGAGCTGGGGGTGTCCGAGCACGTGTACCGCTTCGCGCAGGCGCTCGAGGTCTGGCAGCATCCGTTCTGGCGCACCTACGCGCATGACGATCTCGACGAGTATTGCGCTTTCGTGCGCGAGCAGACCGACCTGCGGCTGGGGATCGAGGCGGACTTCGTTGCCGGCAGGGAGGATCGGATGGCGAACCTGCTGCAACCACGCGATTTCGACTACGTCATCGGCTCGGTCCACTTCCTCGGCGATAGTGCGGTGGACATGGACGAGTACAGCGTGTGGGCCGCGGACGGCGCGCGCGCCCGCAGCGCCGAGGACGTCTGGCGACGCTACTTCCAGACGATCGCCGAGGCGGCGTGCAGCGGACTGTTCGACGTGGTCGCGCACCCCGATCTGGTGAAGGTCTGGGAACCTGTCCAATCCACCCAACCTGCCCAACCCGCGCACCGTCCGCAACGCACCCCCGACGGGGACCTGCGCCGCTACTACGAGCCGGCGGTCGAAGGGATCGCCGAGTCGGGCATCGCGGTGGAGGTGTCGACGGCGGGATTGAGAAAGCCCGTCGGCGAGCTGTATCCGGCGCGTGCGTTTCTGGAGATGTGCGTGCAGGCGGGCGTGCCGGTGGCGCTCTCCAGCGACGCTCACCGCCCCGAGGACGTGGGCGCCGACTACGGGCTCGCTCTGGAGACACTCGACGGGCTGGGCGTGCGCGAGCTGTGCGTGTTCGACCGCCGCGTCCGCCGGCTCGAGCCGATCGGGGCCACCTCGTCGACCGAGGCGCGGCAGGCGTGACACTCGCGGGGATCGGCTATGACTGCCATCGCCTGGTCGAGGGGCGCAGGCTGGTGATCGGCGGGGTGCACGTGCCGAGCGATCGCGGCCTGGACGGTCACTCCGACGCCGACGTGCTCGCCCACGCGGTGATCGATGCGCTGCTCGGTGCGGCTGGGCTGGGGGACATCGGCGAGCACTTCCCCGACACCCACGAGCGCTGGCGCGACGCCGAC
The DNA here is from genome assembly GCA_963805745.1 of uncultured Solirubrobacteraceae bacterium. GTDB lineage: Bacteria > Actinomycetota > Thermoleophilia > Solirubrobacterales > Solirubrobacteraceae > Palsa-744. The sequence continues at coordinate 408,588 of CAWDVD010000002.1, read as the reverse complement.
TCGATGCAGCTGCTCGCAAGCGTCGTACGCACCGTGCTGGCGGAGGGCCTCGAGATCGTGAACGTGGATTGCACGGTCGTGATGGAGGCGCCGAAGCTGGCCCCCCACCGGCAGGCCATCCGCGAGCGGTTGGCTGGCGTGCTGTCGCTGGAGCTCGCGCGCGTGAACGTGAAGGCGAGCACGGGCGAGGGCATCGGCTTCGTCGGCCGCGGCGAGGGCGTGGCGGCGCTGGCGATCGCCAGCCTGCGTCACGCCGGTCCGTTGGCGTGACGCAGGGGCGTCAGTCGTGGCGCAGGCGCGCTACGCGCTGAACCAGGTGTCGGTGAAGTCGCCTTCGCTGATCGCCGACGGTTCGGCCTCCAGCGCGTCCGCTTCGCTGACCATCGTGATCGATTCCACGCCCGGCGTGGAGCCGGACACCAGCGAGCCGTCGACCGTGAGGCCGCTGAAACCGACGGTCCCGAAGTCTGACAGCGGCAGGATTTCGACGTCGCTCGAGGGCGCCTCGGCGATCGCCTCGGCCGAGCCGAGCTGTGCGGTGCGGAGCCACCTGATCTCTGATTTCGACCAGCCCTTGGTTGTGTCGGCCAACGTGAGCTCGAACAGCTTGGTGAGGCCGAAAAACGCCTTGCCGAGGTACGTGACCGAGGCGGTGAAGCTGTCGCCGGCTGACACCGGCTCGAAGATGCTGTACGAGTCTCTGGGGTACATCTCATACCAGGCGCCGTACACGGCTTTGCCGCTCGAGCAGTCGGCTTCGGTCCCGGTCTGCTCGACCGTGTCGGTCGCGTACCCGTCGAGCCCCACCCAGAAGGCCGCATAGCCGTTACGGGTCTCCGCACAGTTGACGGCCGGCTGGATCCAACTGGCGGAGACGCTCTGGTAGGGGCCGAGGCCGGTAACGGCGTACCCAGACCAGTTGCCGCTGAGTTCGTGGCTGATCTTACGGTTTGGCCTGGAGTGGTCAGCCGCACCCGCAGCAAACGCCGGCTGGGACGCGAACAGCAGACCCAGCATGGCGATCAGCGGTGCAGCACCACGAAACGCGCCACGAAAAAGAGATGAACCCATCAGCCCCTCCTTGCCTGAGGTTACGAGGACCCCCATTGATCCCCAAGTGCGAGCCGATCATACTACGGCCGCGTGGTTCGGTTTGACGACCGCGATCACGCGGTCGATACCGAGCGGGCCGAGCGCGAGCCCGACGGTCGCCTGTGCCGCCTCGGTGGCAAGGCCGCGCCCCCACGCATCTGGATGCAGGTCATAGCCGAGCTCCACCTCGGGGAAGGGTAGGGTTGCGCGGCGATGCGCGAGATCGTTGTGCACGACACCCTCAGCGGGGAGCTGCTGCAGCTGCGTCCGCGCGACCCCGGACGGGTGGGTATCTACGCGTGCGGTCCCACCGTGTACAGCCGGATTCACATCGGCAACGCGCGGCCGTTCGTCGTCTTCAGCCTGCTGAAGCGCTTTCTCGAGCACGAGGGCTATGCGGTGAATCTGGTCGTGAACGTCACCGACGTCAACGACAAGATCTATGACGCCGCACGGCCGCTCGATCGGCCAAGTGCCGAGCTGGCGGCGGAGATGACCGAGCGCTATCGCGCGGACACCGACTCCCTGGGGCTCGGCCGCCCCGACCACGAGCCGCTCGCCTCAGAGACGATCGGCCCGATCGTCGAGTACATCCAGACGCTGATCGTCGGAGGGCACGCCTACCCGGTCGACGGAGACGTCTATTTCCGCGTGCGCTCGGATAAGCGCTACGGGAGCCTCTCGCATCGCCGGCTGGAGAACATGGATCAGGGCGAAGACGCGGCGGCCGATCCACTGAGCGCTCGCAAGGAGGACCCGCTCGACTTCGCCCTCTGGAAGGCGCACAAGCCGGGCGAGGACACCTGCTGGGAGGCGCCCTGGGGTGTCGGTCGACCGGGCTGGCACATCGAGTGCTCGGCGATGGCCGAGCAGTTCCTCGACATCGGCTTCGACATCCACGGCGGCGGCTCGGATCTGGTGTTCCCACACCACGAGAACGAGGCCGCGCAGACGCGCGCGGCGAGAGGCGAGGAGCTCGCGAAACTGTGGATGCACAACGGCATGATCCAGTTCACCGGCGAGAAGATGGCCAAGTCGGTGGGCAACATCGCGTTGCTGCACGAGGTGCTCGACCAGTACGGAGCCGAGGCTGTCGTCATGTATCTGATCTCCGGCCACTACCGCCAGCCGCTGGCCTACTCCGAAGCGGCGCTGGAGCAGGCGCAGGCCAACACCAAGCGCGTGCGCGAGGCCGGTCGGCGACTGTCACAGGGAGATTCGCCGTCTGATCTGGATGCGCTGCGCGACAGGTTCTTCGACGCGCTCGCGCGCGACTTCAACACGGCCGAGGCGCTGTCGGTGCTCAACGAGTGGATCCGCGAGGCCACCAGCGGGATGTGGGACTCGCCAGGCGACGCTCACCTGCGCGAGATGCTGGGCGTCCTCGGGCTGGAGTCCCTGCTCGCGCCGCCCAAGCAGGCGCCCGGGCAGGTCCACGAGCTCGCCATGCGACGCGAGCGGGCGCGCGGCGAGCGGGATTTCGCCGCCGCGGACAGGCTGCGCGATGAGATCGCGGCACTGGGCTGGGAGGTCCGCGACGGACCGAACGGCTTTGACCTGATCCCGCTGTGATCCTCTACGGGCGCAATCCGGTCAGAGAGGCGCTGCGAGGGCGGCGAGCTGGGAGCGTGAGCGAGGTGTGGGCGACGGCCGGCGCCTCGCGCGAGTCATGGCTGGCGGGCGTGGCCGTCAGGACGGTCGCGGCGGAGGCGCTCGAGCGTCGCTGCGGCTCGAGCGCCCATCAGGGCGTGTGCGCGGACGCCGGGCCCTTCCGCTACGCGAGCGCCGAGGAGCTGCTGTCCGGTGAGGATCCCCTGCTGGTCGCGCTCGACCAGGTCCAGGACCCGCAGAACCTCGGCTCGATCTGCCGTACCGCGGAGTGCGTGGGCGCGGCCGGCGTGGTCATCCCCGAGCGCCGGGCGGTCGAGGTGACGGCGGCGGTGTGCAAGGCGTCGGCAGGGGCCGTCGAGCACGTGCCCGTCGCGCGGGTGCGCAACCTCGCCGACTTCCTCGTCGACGCGCGCGAGGCGGGGTGCTGGTGCTACGGCGCAAGCGCCCACGGTGGCCCGAGCGAGCGGGCGCCGGTTCCCTACGACACGCTCGACTACAGCGGGTCGGGGGTGGTTCTGGTGCTGGGAAGCGAGGGCAGCGGCCTGCGACCACGGGTGGCCAACGCATGCGATCAGCTGATCGCGCTGCCGCTGCTCGGGCGGATCGAGTCGCTGGGTGTCGGCGCGGCCGCGGCGGCGGTTTTGTACGAGATCTTGCAGAGTCGCCGCTCGAGGGCTTGACAAGGTTCCATAACTGTGCAAGGCTGCGCAAACATAACGCTGAACCTAAGGTTGAGAAAGACTTAGGTGAAGCGCAATTACATAGCGTTGGCGCCAGGGGAGGAGTGCGCCACTGAGCATTTTTGCGGGCCCGCCCACCTGAACCAGGGAGGTTGGTCTCCGAAGAAAGGATCTGCTCGTGGCCCGAATCTCCCATAACCCTAACTCTGAACCTAAGGTCGAGGACATCTTCCTGATCGCCCTTGCCAAGCAGGGCGATCGCAACGCCTACGACCGTCTTGTCAGGCGCTATCACGGCTTCGTGCGCCTGAAGGCCTCGTCGTACTTCCTGGCGGGCGGTGACGCCGACGATCTCATCCAGGAGGGGCTCGTGGGCCTGTACAAGGCGATCCGCGACTTCCGCACGGACCGTGAGTCGAGCTTCCGCAACTTCGCCGAGCTGTGCATCACGCGGCAGATCATCACCGCCGTCAAGACCGCCACGCGCAACAAGCACACGCCGCTGAACCAGTACGTGTCGTTCTCGTCGACCCCCGCTGGCACCGGCGACGACGTGCCGACGCTCGACCAGATGCTGCCCGGGCCGAGCGTGCAGGACCCGGTCAACCAGGTGATCTCCTCCGAGGAGCTGCGCTCGCTCGTCGGCTGCCTGTCGACCGCGCTCTCGGAGCTGGAGAGCCGCGTGCTGTCCCTGTACCTGGACGGCTACTCCTACGAGCAGGTGGGCAGCCGGCTGTCGTGCGACACCAAGACGGTCGACAACGCGCTGCAGCGGGTCAAGCGCAAGGTCGGCGCGCACCTGCAGTCGCGCGCGGTTGCCGCGTAGGGCCTCGCGCGTCCCCAATCCCGTGTAGCGCGGCGTGGGTCCCCACTACCGTGCGGTGCGGTGCTGGTCCCACTGCCGGGCGGCGCCGCGCGACTCCCGCACGGCGCGGCGCGGGTCCCAACTCCCGCGCGCAAGCGCCGAACCCCATACGGACGCACGTGGCCGCCCCCCGAAGGGGACGGCCACAGAGCGCCGTGGAGGCGTCCCCCTGGTTTAGACGGTGCCTTCGTTGGGCGCTTTGGGCTGCACCTCCGGCTTCAGCGAGCTCGCCGGGGCGGCCGTCACTTCGACCGTGAACGGCGCGCTGGATATCGGCAGGTACTCGGCGTTGCCCGGAACCTTCACCCGCAAGACCGCATCTCCGACTCCGAACAGGAAGTCGGTGAAGGAGTAGGTCCCGTTCGAGAGAACCGAGGTGACGTCCACGACGTGATAGCCGCCGCCGATTTTGTTTTCACGCTCGAGGTAGACGGGCTCGCCTGCGGTGGCCGGCGTGAGCGAACCTTCGAGCGTCAGGGGCGCTCCGGCCTGGACCGTCGTCGGCGGGGGGTTGAGCGTGAGGATGTACTTCACGCCCTGGAACAGAATCGCGGACTGCACGCCGGCCCCGATCACCCGGTAGGCGATGTTCTGCGGCGGCGTCACGACGAACTTGTATGCGCCGCCCGAGCCCGTCGTGGTCGTTGTGAGCGTTGCGAACACATTCCCACGCGTGCGCTCCTCCAGCGTCACGGTCTTGCCCTGGCCTGCGGCCAGAGTCCCGCTGAGCGTGATCGGCGAGCCGTTGGGGATCTGGTAGTTGGTCGTGTTGATCGTCAGGTCGGGGTTCTCCCTCTGGGAGATCAGGTAGGAGAGCGTGTTGGAGACGCCGCGCACGCTGAACCTCCCGTGTCGGGGCACGAGGACGCGTATGTTCGCGTCACCTGGAGCTATGAACGTGTGCGTGATCGAGTAGACGCCGCCCGGCCCGACCCGGCTCAACTCGATCGGGTGCCATTCTTCGTCGCTCGTCGCGCTCTCGCGCTGGAGCACCAGCAGCGCGCCTTCGTCGGCGGGGCTCACGGTGCCTTCGAACGTCTCGCGATTAGGGTGGCCAGTGAACAGCGTGTCTGGTTCCGGCGGTCCCTTCAGCGTCACCACCGGCTCGACCCTGACCACCTTGGTGGCGCTGTGGACGGTGAGCGCGCTTGCGTAGAAGAAGCTGTCGTTCGTGACGTCTGACAGGGGCAGCGAGTAGAAGCCGCCCGCCCCGGTCGTCGGCGTGCCGGCGACTTTGAGACCCGGTGAGCCAGCTGTGCGCTCGTAGACGGTGACGGTCTGTCCTTCGGTGGGTCCACCCAGGCACAGGAGCTGGCCGAAGATCCCCACGGATTCCCCGCTTGTGATCATGTGCGGTTCGGCGAAAAGGTTGATGTGGCATTTGCCGCTTCCGCCGCCATGTCCGTGAGCGTGCGGGAAAGCCGAGGCGCCGGCCGCAGCCAGCGCCAGAAATGTAGCTGCGGCCGCGATCGCCGCAGTCAGCTTGATTGAACGCATATGTGCCTTCTCCTTGTGGTACGGATCGTTTTGTCCTGGCTGCCCCAACCCTCTAACCCCCTGCGGGAGGATTCGATGCGGTCGCTCGCGCTCGCCGCAAGCCCCGCGGGGCGTCATCGCCGAGCGACGCACGTGCGCGGTATGGTCGCGCCACGGTGAGCGCTGAGACCAACATGGGGTTGCGCTGAAGGTGCTCGCCATCGTCGATGTCGATCCGGGCACGTTCCTCGCGATCGTCGCAGCGTCGGCGCTCGCCGACACGGTGGCGGCGGTCGCGGCCGGCCGCGGGCTGCTGCTGCCGGTGGTCGTTGTCGAGCTGCTGCTGGGGATCGTGCTCGGGCCGCGGGTGCTCGGCCTGCACGTCACCGAGTTCATCTCGTTCTTCTCCGATCTCGGCCTGGGACTGCTGTTCTTCTTCGCCGGCTACGAGATCGACGTGCGCCGGATCGCCGGCCGGCCGCTGTGGCTTGGGCTTGCCGGTTGGGCCCTCTCGCTCGCGCTGGCGTATGCGATCGGCGGTGTGCTCGCGGCCGCTGGGATCGTCCTGTCCCTGCTGTACACGGGGTCGGCGCTCGCGACGACCGCGATCGGCACTCTGATTCCGATCCTGTCCGACACGGGTGACCTGCGCACTCGCTTCGGCACCTACCTGCTGGCGGCCGGAGCGGTCGGCGAGTTCGGCCCGATCGTGCTGCTGACGCTGATCCTCTCCACCGAGAGCACCGTGCACAACGCGCTGATCCTGGTGGCGTTCGTGGGCCTGGCGGTCGCGGTTTCGGTGTTTGCCGTGCGCTCGGCCGAGCGGACGCTGCCGCTGCTGGAGCGGACCCTGGAGAGCAGCTCTCAGCTGGCGGTCCGGTGGATCGTCGTGCTGGTCTTCGGGCTCGCGCTGATCGCCTCCGAACTGGGCCTCGACCTGCTGCTCGGCGGCTTCGCGGCGGGGGTGATCACGCGCCAGGTGCTCAGGACGCGTGAGATGCCGGCGTTCGACTCCAAGCTCACGGCGGTCGCGTTCGGGGTGTTCGTGCCGTTCTTCTTCGTGGCCAGCGGCATGAGGCTCGATGTAGCGGCGCTGTTCGCGAGCGTATCGGGAGTCTTGAAGATGCTGCTCTTCTTCCTGCTGTTCCTGCTCGTGCGCGGCACTCCGGCACTGGTGCTCTACCGAGGGGTCCTCGACGCTCGCGAGCGCGCCGCGCTGGCGCTGATGTGCTCGACCCAGCTGCCGCTCGTCCTGGCGATCACCACGCTTGCGACCAGCTCCGGGCACATGCGCGCCTCCACAGCCGCCGCGCTGGTGGGCGCGGCGGTGCTCTCGACGCTCGTCTTCCCCGTCCTGGGGCTGCGCATTCGTGGACAGGCCGTCGTCGAGCCTGCCGAGACCAACGCCTGAGACCCGGCGTTTGAAGTCGGCTTGAACCGGGTAGACGCCCCGTGATCGATCAAACAGCACGGGGGAAATGGGGCCGGAGAGATGGGGGCGATCGGGATGTGGGAGATGCCGGATCTCACGCGCCGACTCGCGCGGCGATGGGCCGTGAGGCGATTGGCGGTGGCGGCAGCGGTGGTGTTGCTGCTCGGCGCGGCGTGCTGGCTGGCACTGGTCGGGGCCGCCGACGCGGCCGTCTCACCCGTGAACAGCTCGCCGCCCAGCATCGCGGGAACCGCGAAGGACGCCCAGCGCCTGAAGGCGTCCAGGGGCACGTGGACCGGGCAGGCTCCGATCGCATACGTCTATCAATGGACCCGCTGCGACGTTTCAGGGGACGACTGCGAAGCCATCGTCGGGGCGAGCGGGGTTTCCCACACGCTCACGCACGAAGATGTCGGCCACACCCTGCGCGTCACGATCACCGCGAGCGACAGCTCGGGCAGCTCGAGTGCGACCTCCGCGCCCACCGCGACGGTCGCGCCACTTGCGCCGTCGAGCAGATCCCACCCGAAGATCACCGGCGTGTTCGAGGATGGGCAGCTGCTGAGCGTCAGCGACGGCACATGGAGGGGTACGCCGCCGCTGTCCTTCGCCTACCAGTGGGAGGCCTGCGACTCCTCCGGCGCCAGCTGCTCGATCGTCCCCGGGGCCACCGCGTCGAGCTATCGGGTCATCAGCTCGCAGATGGGCGGGAAGCTCCGGGCGATCGTCACCGCCAGCAACAGCGCCGGCGGTGCCAGCGCGACATCGAAGGCGACCAAGAAGATCAAGGCCGGCCCGCCCGTCAGCATCGCGCCGCCCACCATCTCCGGGAGCCTTCAGGAAGGCGCGACGCTCACCGCGAACACCGGCGCCTGGGCGGGGACCGCTCCGTTCTCGTACGCCTACCAATGGCAGCGCTGCGGGATCCTGGGCGGCGGCTGCGAAGGCATACCCGGGGCGACGAGCTCCACCTACACCCTTGGCGTCTCCGATCTCGCCAGCACGCTCGCCGTCGTTGTCACCGCCTCCAACGCGCAGGGTTCCGCCTCGGCTGTCTCCGCCGAAACCGACCCCATCCTTGCGATCCTGCCATTGAACACCGCGATGCCGACGATCACCGGGCTGTTGCAGGATGGGCAACTGCTGAGCGTGGGGAGCGGCAGCTGGTCGGGCACCGAACCGATCAGCTACAGCTATCAGTGGCAGCTGTGCAATCTGCTCGGGGAAGCCTGCGCGGACATCGACCAAGCGACGGGGTCGAGCTTGAAGCTCTCGCCGTCCGATGTCGGCGGAACCTTGGACGTGGTCGTCACCGCGACGAACGTGGCTGGGTCTACGTCGGTGACCACGCCCGTGAGCGGATTGATCGCCGGTCTCCTGCCGTCGAACACAGTGCTGCCGACGATCTCCGGGCTGTTGCAGGATGGGCAGCTGCTGAGCGTGGGGGCGGGCACGTGGTCGGGCACCGAACCGATCAGCTACAGCTATCAGTGGCAGCTCTGCAATCTGCTCGGGGAAGCCTGCGCGGACATCGACGAAGCGACGGGGTCGAGCTTGAGGCTCTCGCCGTCCGATGTCGGCGGAACGTTGGACGTCGTCGTCACGGCCACGAACGTGGCTGGGTCCACATCTGTGACCACGCCGGTCACGGGGTTGATCGCTGGTCTGCTCCCGAGCAATACCGGCCTGCCGACAATCTCCGGGCTGTTGCAGGAAGGGCAGCTGTTGAGTGTGGGGACGGGGAGCTGGTCGGGCACGGAACCGATCACGTACAGCTATCAGTGGCAGTTGTGCAACGCCCTCGGGAAATCCTGCTCGGACATCTCAGAAGCGACAGGTTCGAGCCTGAAGCTCACGACGGCTGATATCGGATCGACGCTGGACGTCGTCGTAAAGGCGACAAACGTGGCGGGTTCGACGTCGGTGACGAGTTCGCTGACGGGGTTGATCGAAGGGATTCTGCCGTCGGACACGGTTCTGCCGGCGATCTCTGGCTTGTTGCAGGAAGGGCAGTTGTTGAGCGTGGGGACGGGAAGCTGGTCGGGGACGCAGCCGATCAGTTACAGCTATCAGTGGCAGTTGTGCAACGCGCTTGGGAAATCATGCTCGGACATCTCCGAAGCGACTGGGGCGAGTCTGAAACTGACCACAGCTGATATCGGGTCGACGCTGGATGTCATCGTGAAGGCGACGAATGTGGCGGGCTCGAGCTCGGTGACGAGTTCGGTGACTGGTTTGATCGAAGGGATTCTGCCGTCGAACACGGTGCTTCCGTCGATCTCGGGGTTGTTGCAGGAAGGGCAGCTGTTGAGTGTCGGGACGGGCACATGGTCGGGGACGCAGCCGATCAGTTACAGCTATCAGTGGCAGTTGTGCAACGCGCTCGGGAAATCATGCTCGGACATCTCGGAAGCGACGGGGTCGAGCCTCAAACTGGTCGTTGGCGACATTGGTGACACCGTCGATGTGATCGTGAAGGCGACCAACGTCGCTGGGTCCACGTCGGTCACGAGCTCGGTGACGGGTTTGATCGAAGGGATTCTGCCGTCGAACACGGTGCTGCCGTCGATCACGGGGCTGCTGAAGGATGGGCAGCTGTTGACCGCGAGTACCGGCATGTGGTCGGGAACGACACCGATCACCTACAGCTATCAGTGGCAGTTGTGCAACCTGCTCGGGAAAGAATGCGCGAACATCGCCAAAGCGACCGGCTCGACCTACTTGCTGGGCCTGCTCGATGTCGGCCTGCCTATGCGCGTCGTCGTGACTGCCACCAACGTTGCGGGCTCGACCCCGGCGACCTCCAACGCGACCGGTCTGATCGAAGGGCTCCTGTAGACGCGCAACTCGCGCCGTGCTGGCCGCGACCCGTGCGACCCGCGCCGCGCTCGCAGGCAGCCATCCGCCGACTCGCGCCTGGTCGCCGCTAACGGGCAGAGCCCGACTCCAGGCCACGCTCACAGGCGGTGAGGAAAGCGTGCAGTCGCTCGTTGTACGCCGCGCCGACCGCCGGGATCGTGTGTCCGCGGCCGGGGATCACCACTCGCTGTGCGTGCATGCGGCTCGCCACCGTGTCGCACACCGCCTCGAACACGGGGGAGTGGCCGCCTGAGATGACCAGCTTGGGGAACGCCGCCGCGTCCAGGGCCTCGAGCGGCGGCTCGGCCTCCCACGGCGGACGCTCGCGCATCAGCAGGCGGGCGCCGCGCAGGAGCTCGCCCGTGAGCTCCACCGGCGTCTCGTGGGTGGAGCCCACGCCGCCGCGAAACGCGCGCAGGAACTGCAGCGGCTCCAGCTCGGCCGCGAGCTCGTACAGGTGTTCGCCGCCCGCGATCTGCGCGTCCACGAGCTCCTCGCCGGCCGCCACGCGCAGGCAGCCCGGCTCCGAGACCGTCAGCGAGCGCACCGCCTGCGGTCGCAATGCCGCCGCGTACAGAGCGATCACCGCTCCGTAGGAATGTCCCACCAGGTGCGCGCCGTCTCCCAGCAGCTCCGCGATCAGCCGCGCCTCGATCTCGAAGTCCCCGCGCGCGAGCGGCGGACTGACCCCGAAGCCCGGACGGTTGGGGAGGCACACGGTCCAGTGCTCGGCCAGCGCCAGCTGGTGACGCCACGTGCGTGCCGCGCCGACCACGCTTCCGTGCACCAGGACGACCGGCGGTCCCGCGCCCACCCGGGTAACGTCGAGGTCCGCGGCCGTGGGGTCGAGCTCCACGGCCGTGAGGTCGACGTCCGCGGCCGTGAGGTGCTCTCCTGGGTCTGACATGACCGGGCCTGCGATCACCGAGCCGGCGCCCACCTGAGCACTTCTCAGCGGCCGCCGCCGCCGAGCGACAGCTGGTTCAGCGACGCGGTGCCGTCGATCACGATCGCCTGTCCGCTGATCTGAGCCGCCTCCTCGCCCGCCAGGAACGCGACCGCCGCCGCGATCTCCGCCGGCTCGACCGCCCGCCCCGTCGGCAGGGCGCCCAGCGCCCGCTCGCGCACCTCATCCGGCATCGCCAGCACCTGCTCGGTGGCGACCAGGCCGGGAAGGACCGCGTTCACCGTGATCCCGTGCGACGCGTTCTCGCTGGCGAGCGTGCGCACCATTCCCAGCTGCCCCGCCTTCGACGCCGCGTACGCCACCTGCCCCGGCAGCCCTCCCACCGCCGCCACGCTCGACACGACCACGATCCGCCCGTAGCTGCGCTCGCGCATCCCGCCCAGGCATGCCTGCACGGTGCGAAACGCGCCCGTCAGGTTCACGTCGATGTCGTGCTGCCACTGCTCCGTCGACATCCTGTGGGCCGGCGCGATCGTCGTCGTCACGCCCGCGTTGGCGATGCACACGTCCACCTCCAGCGGCGGGAACTCGTCCCTGGCGACGTCCAGCGCGATGTCGCAGCCCTCGCGCAGATCCAGCGTGATCACCTTCAAGCCATCCGCCGTCAGCCGAGCCGCGATCGCCGCGCCGATGCCGCGCGCGGCGCCCGTGACGAGCGCGCTGCGTCCCTTAGTCACAATGCGCCAACACAATCATTCAAGGAGGGAACGATGACAGACCGCTGGTTCTCAGACGACGAGCTCGCGCAGCTCTCGCGGCCGACCATGGACCGCGCCATCGAGGCGATCGACGCCGGCGATCCGCAGCGCGCGAGACGCCTGTGCGCCGAGATGAAGCACGAGTGGCAGATGCTGCACGATCTGATGGCCAGCGGCGTGCTCGACCTCGTCTCGTTCATCCAGCAGCGCCTCGGCGACGACGGCGTCGCCGAAGCCTGGACCGAGAGCATGGGGCGCGGCTGGCGCCGCCACCACGACGCCATCGTCGCGCTCGAGCGCCGCGACCTCGTCGAGCTGCTCGCCGCCACCTGGCGTGCGCACTCCACCTCCGGCGTCGGGCCCAACCCCGGCAGCTTCACCATCACCGAGGACCACGAGAAGGTCACGTTCACCATGAACCCCTGCGGCTCCGGCCAGCGGCTCGTACGCAACGGCGCCTACGACGGGCTGCCCGACGGTGGTCGCACGCGCGAGGCGCACGACTGGTCCTTCCACCGCAAGGGCTTCCCGCTGTACTGCACCCACTGCAGCTTCATGAACGAGTCGCTTCCCATCCAGTGGTCGGGCTACCCGCTGTATCCCTGCGATCCCCCCGAGGACTACGCCAAGGACCCATGCACGTGGTACTGGTACAAGGACCCCCACGACATCCCCGAGCGCCACTGGCAGCGCTACGGCGCCGTCAAGCCGGGCCGGCAGGCCACTTCGGATCAGCCGTAGACGGCTACGGGACGATCACGTTCGCCGGATTCGGCTGCTCCTCCGCAGGCGCCTGGCTGTAGTCGCCGAACGGCCCGTCGCGACGCTCGACCGCGCCGTGCACGCCCTCGCGCTCGGCCAGCTCGATGAAGCGAGCCGCATCCGGCGTGTTGCGCATCAGCCCATCGAGGATCGGCCCGAGGAACTGCGTCGAGGCCAGGCCCATGTTCTCGTACGCCTGGTTGACGATCAGCTTCATCGCGCTCAGCTGCGACAGCGGGATCGCCGCCAGCTGGCGCGCCCGCTCGGCGACCTCCGCCTCCAGGCGCTCGAACGGCACCGCCCCGTTGATCAGCCCCGCCTCCACCGCCTCCACGCCCGACAGCGGCCTGCCCGTCAGCGAGTATTCCTTCGCCTTCGTCAGCCCCAGGCGGTACAGCCACATGCCCGTCAGGTAGCAGCCCCACATGCGCGAGTACGACGTGCCGATGCGCGCGTCCTCGCTCGCGATCACCAGGTCCGCGCACAGCGCCATGTCGCTGCCGCCGCCCACGCACCAGCCGTGCACCTGTGCGATCACCGGCTTCGGGGAGCGCCACAGGCTCATGAACCTCGGCACCGCGCCCGCGCTCGACGTCGCCGCCGCGAAGTCCTTGCCAGGGTCCCACGCTCCATCCGTCGTCAGCGCCTCGTCCCAGTGGTGAAAGCCGCCGCCGAAGTCGAACCCCGCGCAGAATGCCCGCCCGGCGCCGCGCAGCACGATCACCTTCACCTTCGGGTCCGCCACCGCCGCGTGGACCGCCGCCTCCAGCTCATCCGGCATCGGCGGCACGATCGTGTTCAGCCGCTCCGGCCGGTTCAGCGTGATCGTCGCGATCTGCTCGGCGGTGTCGTACAGCAGCGTCTGGAAGGGCATCACGGTCTCCTCGGGGTCTGCGGGTGGACGGCCGGCGAGCGCCTGGCGCGCCAGATGTGCTCCATCGGCCAGCGTCGCGCCCACGCCAGGTCCTGCGCGTCGCGATAGCTGCTCGTCGCGTCCGCCGGCGGTCGCAGCTCGAGCAGATCTTCGACCACGAACCCGTTCTCGCGGAACAGCGCGATCCAGGCGCCGTACGGGAGCTGGAACTCGACCGGCTCGCCCGGCCCTTCGAGCACATGCAGATCCCAGTAGTCGAGCACCAGTCGCTCGCTCGGATGATCGGCGCTCAGCGGCCACGCGAGGTCGAGGATCGGCGTGTTCATCGAGAACGCCAGCAGTCCGCCCGCGCGCAGCAGCCGGGCTGCCTCTGGAACCGTCCTGTGCGGATCCGCGAACGCCATCGCTCCGTGGTCGCAGAAGACGACGTCGAATGACCCGTCCGCGAACGGCGTCGCTTCCGCGCTGCAGTGCACCAGAGGGAAGTCCGCGCCCGCCCGCGCCATCAGCGCACGGGCCTGCTCGAGCTGCACCGAGGAGTTGTCCAGCCCGGTCACACGAGCGCCGGCGCCGTGCAGCGCGATCGACCACTGCGCCGCCCCGCACCCGAGCTCGAGGATGTCCTTCTCACGCACGTCGCCCAGGACCTGGAGCTCGGACTCCGGCAGCTGCCAAACGCCCCACGCGGTGCCTCCCGATGCCTCCAGCTGCGGCCCGTGCTTGGACTGGTACTCGAGCGACTGCTCGTCCCAAGTCCGCCTGTTGTGGGCAGCGTGGGGGGAGATGTGGGCCTCGTCGCTCACGCCCACAGTCTCCCAGAGCTCGAGTCGCGCCCGAGGACGCCGGGGAGGCGTGCGCTCACACGCGTCCCGAGGCCGCGTCCACGATCCGACCCAGGCGCGAGGGTCGCCGCGTGCGCTGCTCCATGCGATCCGCGCGGCGGTAGAGCGAGTACACCGAGTGGATCGCCGCCCAGCGCAGCGGCTCGGGCTCCCAGCGCCGTGGCCGGTGGCCCACCCACGGCAGCCCCGCGAGATCCCCGTGCTCGCCGTGGGTGTCGAGAATCAGCTCGCGCAGCATTCGCGCCGCCAGGTTCGCCGCCGCCACGCCCTCGCCGACATACCCGCCGGCCCACGCCAGCCCCGAGTCCGGGTCCGCGTTCACCGACACGCACCAGTCGCGCGGGACTCCCAGCACGCCCGACCACGCGTGATCCAGCTCCACGCCGGCCGTGCTGGGGAACATGCTGCGGAGCTTCGCCCGCAGGCTCTCGATCGTCGCCCGCGCCGTGTCACCGTGGCCGTCGGTGCGCGAGCCGAAGCGGTAGGGCACCCCGCGCCCGCCGATCGCGATGCGCCCGTCTGCCGTGCGCTGCACGTACACGTACACGTGCGCGCCATCGCCGACGACCTCGCACCCGCGCCAGCCGATCTCCTCCCACGCCGCCGCCGGGAGCGGCTCGGTGACGATCATCGAGCTGTTCATCGGCACCAGCGCCCGCTTCAGCCCACGCACCGACGCCGTGTAGCCCTCCGTCGCGCGCACCACCCAGCGCGCGCTCACCGGTCCGCACGCGGTCAGCGCCCTGTGCGGGCGAATCTCGCTCACCGGCGTGCCCTCGTGGATTCTCACCCCGAGGCGCTCGACCGCCCTCGCCAGACCGGCCAGCAGCTTCGCCGGGTGTACCCGCGCCGCGTGGGGAGAGAAGATCGCGCTGTGCGCTCCCTGCACACCCAGCCGTTCGCGCAGCTGCTCGGGCGTCAGCTCGCGCAGATCGTCCTCGCCGGTTCCGTGCTCGCGCGCCTCGGCGACAGCCATCCGCAGGCGCAGCGCCTGCGCCTCGCCGAGCGCCACGCGGAGGTAGCCCCCCTTGGTGAAGTCGGCGTCGATCTCGTTCTCCGCGAGCACCGCCGCGATCTCATCGACGGTATCGAACATCGCCCGCTGCAGCGCCGCGTAGCCCGCGCGACCCCCGCGCTGCTCGTACACGCGCGCCGGACCCGAGAAGAACCCCGACACCCAGCCGCCGTTGCGCCCCGACGCGCCGAAGCCCGCCAGCTCGCGCTCGAGCACGACGATCTCCAGCGACGGTCGCGCCCGCTTGAGGTAGTACGCCGTCCACAGGCCCGTGTAGCCCGCTCCCACGATCGCCACGTCCGCCTCCGTCGGCCCCGGCAGCGGCGGCCTGGGCGACGGTGGGCCGCCGAGCGAGCGCCACCAGTAGCCCAGCTCGCCCGTCCGCATTGTCTGAGCCTAGCCGGCAGGCTATGATCGACACGCGGCCTTCGGTCCGCACAGACAGACCCCATGGGGATGGGGCGAATCGCGAAGAGGACCACCAGGAGGGAGCGTGCGATGGAGACCGCAGCCACGGAATCGATGACCCGCGAGGCGCTGGGCGCAGCGACCATCGCCGAGGCGTTCCGCATCACCGCCGCCGAGCGCGCCGACGAGGTCGCGATCCGCACGCGGGCGGATGCGTTCAGCATCACCTGGGGCGAGCTGCGCGAGCGCGTCGACGCGCTCGCCGGGGGCTTGGCCAAGCTCGGTGTGGCGCGTGGCGACACGGTCGCGCTGCTGCTCGGCAATCGCCCCGAGTTCCACCTGTGCGACCTCGCGGCGATGATGCTCGGCGCGACGCCGTTCTCGATCTACAGCACCTACACGCCCGAGCAGATCCAGTACCTCGTCACCGACGCCGACGCCAAGGTGCTCATCTGCGAGCAGCAGTACCTGCCGCAGGTGCGCGAGGCCCGCAGGGCGCTGCCCGGCCTGGAGTACGTGATCGTCGTCGACGGCGAGGCCCCGCTGGGGACGCTCGCGCTGTCCGACGTCGAGGGCTCGGACCCCGGCTTCGACGTCGAGGAGTCGGTCGCGCAGATCAAGTCGACCGACGTGCTCACGCTCATCTACACCTCGGGGACCACCGGCCCGCCCAAGGGCGTGCAGCTGATCCACCGCAACCTGCTCGCCACCGTCGAGGGCATCGAGGATCTGATCCGCTTCCCGCGCGACGGCCGCGTGATCTCCTGGCTGCCCGCCGCGCACGTCGCCGAGCGCAACGCCCACCACTACCTGCCGATCGTCTTCGGCTTGCAGATCACCTGCTGCGATGACCCGCGCGAAGTGCTCTCCTACCTGCCGGAAGTCCGCCCGAGCTGGTTCTTCGCGGTGCCGCGCATCTGGGAGAAGCTGAAGGCGGGCCTGGAGACGATGATCGCCGCCGAGCCCGAGGAGCGCCAGCGGGAGATGCAGGCGGGGATCGCCGCCGGCGTGCGCAAGGTGCGTCTCGAGCAGGCCGGGGAGCCGGTGCCGCCTGAGCTCGCCGAGCAGGTGGCCACGGCCGACGCCGAGATCTTCTCCGGGTGGCGCGCGATGCTCGGGCTCGACCAGGTGGAGGCGATCAACGTCGGCGCCGCCCCCACGCCCGTGGAGGTCCTCGAGTTCTTCCACGCCATCGGCCTGCCCCTGGCCGAGCTGTGGGGCATGAGCGAGACGTGTGGCGCCGGCAGCGTCAACCCACCCGGGAAGATCAAGATCGGCACCGTCGGTCCGCCCGCCCCCGGCGTCGAGATCAAGCTCGACACCGACGGCGAGGTGCTCGTCAAGTCCGAAGTCGTGATGCTCGGCTACCGCAACCTGCCCGAGAAGACCAGCGAGGCCTTCACCGAGGATGGCTGGCTGCGGACCGGCGACATCGGCGCCTTCGACGAGGAGGGCTACCTGACGATCGTCGATCGCAAGAAGGAGCTGATCATCAGCGCGGCCGGCAAGAACATGTCCCCGGCGAACATCGAGGCCGCGATCAAGAGCTCCTCGCCGCTGATCGGACAGGCCTGCTGCATCGGCGACCGGCGTCCGTACAACACCGCGCTGATCGTCCTCGACGCCGACTTCGCGCCCGCGTGGGCCGCCAAGCAGGGCATCGAGGACGCCGCCTCGCTGGAGTCCCTGGCGGGCAACGAGCGCGTGCGCGCGGCCGTCCAGGAGGGCGTGGACGCGGCCAACGCCAAGCTGGCACGGGTCGAACAGATCAAGAGGTTCACGATCGTCCCCGGCGACTGGCTGCCGGGCGGCGAGGAGCTGACGCCGACCATGAAGCTCAAGCGCAAGCCGATCGCCGGGAAGTACGCCGAGGCGATCGACGCGATGTACGCGGCGTAGGCCGTTCGGCCCATCTGGCCTCGGTCATAGTATTTCCCTGTGGCCGCGCTCTGGCACAAACACAAGTGGACCGCCTGGGAGCGAGCGTGGGGCAAAGGCAGCCCCAAATCCTTCATTCAGGAGCGCAAGTGCCTCATCTGCGGGAAGATCGAGACAAGAGTCCTGCGCTGAGCGCGCCGCTGGAGGCGCCTCGTCGTTCTCCCTGAGAGTCGCGTTGAGAAGTCGGTGACACCATGGTCATACCGGTGACACTAGCCGGCTCGTATCCGCCTGCGCGAGCGACGGTCGAGGCCAAGGCAGTACCAGCCGAGGATCGCCCACGCCGATTCGCGGCGCTCGGCGCTGTGAACCTGTATCGATTCGGTCAAGGCGTCGGCGAGAACGTGCGGCGCCACGCCCTTGCGACGGTACGCGATCGCGCCCGCCCGGATCAGCTCGTGAACCACCCCGTCGGTCCTGTGGCCGGATAGCATCACGATCGCGGTGGCCGGAGCGACCTCGATGATCCCGAGCACCGCGCGCAGGCCGCCGCCCTTGGGCATCACGACATCGACGAGCGCGGCATCCGGCTGGTTGGCTCGGGCTAACTCGATCGCCTCCTCGCTGTCCGCGGCCACGCCGACGACCTCGAACTCGTGGCTGAGCGACATGCCCAACACCGACTGAACCACCGGGTCGTCGTCCGCGATCACCAGGCTCGGACAATGGGTTGCCGTGAGCGCGGTGGCGTCCCCCGCTAGGAGGGCCCCAGGGGACGCCGCCGGCTCCGACGTCGCCGGCGGGCGTGGCACACGCCCGCCGGCGCTCGTTGCATCCGGCCCGAGTGGAGAGCCGGACTTGCCCGTCAGCCACCGACCGGTCAAGCGCGTCGGGTTGGTGTCGGGCTCGAGATGGCGCTTCATGCCGGCATAAAATCGGCCCTTCGCCACACTGCTCGACCGTAGTTTCTCCCGATTGGCTGCGCTGCCTGCCGGATTACAGCAATTGGCTGCGCAGTGCCGGGCAGGTCGCCGTGGTGGTCTCGTCGAGCTCGTCGAGCTGCTCTTGGCCGGCTGTCGTATCTCGCTCGCCACGCATCATGTCCCGATCAGCCTCTGCTCGATCGCATAGCCGACCAGCTCGGCACGCGTCGAGCGTCCCAGCTTGCGCTGGATGTGCAAGCGGTGGCTCTCGACCGTCCTCACAGACAGGTACAGCTGCTCCGCGATCTCCGCATTCGTGTGCCCCAACGCCAGCAGTCGCAGCACGCCGACCTCACGTTCGGAGAGGCCATCGCGCGGTCCGGTCGACGGCTCAGAGGCAAGGAGCGCGCTGAGCCTGGGGTCGAGAAAGCTCTCCCCGCAGGCAACCTGGCGCACGGCCTCGACAAGCTCATCGTCGGCCGCGTCCTTGAGCACGTAGCCGAGCGCGCCCGCGCCAAGCGCCTGTCGAGCGACAGCCGGCTCTCGGTGAGCCGTCAGCACCACGATCTGCGTGGCCGGGGACTCCGCGCGGATGCTGGCTATCCGCTCGAGGCCCGAGCCGTCCGGCATATTGAGATCGAGCACGAGCACCGCGGGATGATGGCCGCGCACGTAGCGCCTCGCGCTCCCGATGTCGCCCGCCTCGGCGACAACCTCGAGGTCCGGCTCGTTCTCCAGCAGCAATCTCAACCCGCTGCGAACCACCGCATGATCATCCGCGAGGACGATTCGAATCATCGGCATCGAGGAGAGGGCATCGCGCTCGACGGGCGCGTCGCCCTCCGTGGTTTCCCGACCACCCATCGTCTAGAAGGTAGCGCTTTGGGCCGGCACTACCAGCTGCATACTGCCGATGGTCAAGTGTCGCTCGCGCGCTGCCGATAGATAGGGGCTCTCACCAAGGCTTTCACCCAGAACCCGCGAAGGAGCCGATGCCGATGACTGCCGTCCAGCAGGACGCCTCTCCCCCGCGGCTGATGATCGCCGACGATGACCCGGTCGTTCAGACGATGTTGGACATGTCGCTCGCTCGGGAGTTCGACGTCATCGGCCTCGCCGCCAACGGCGAGGAGGCCGTCGAGCTCGCCAGGGCCGGCCAGCCGGACGCCGCCCTCGTCGACGTCGAGATGCCCGCCGGTGGGGGCTTGCGCGCCGTCCGCGGGATCCACGAGGTGGCTCCCGACACCGCGATCGTGGTGCTGTCCATCGACGAGTCCGACGGCGTCGTTCGCGAGTTGATGCAGGCGGGAGCGACCGCCTACCTGCGCAAGGGCGTCGCGCCGCAGGTCCTCGCCAATGCCCTGATGGATTCGATCGAGGCTCACGCCGCCGAGCGGCGTGAGCGATCCTGAGACGGTTCAGCGCCTGCCGGTATGGTGCCGGCTGATGCATTTCACCCGCTGGAGCAGCCTGCGCTCAGGGGTGTTCGGCGCGATCGGCGTCGTGCTCGCGATCATTGCCGGGGTGTTCGTGGTGCTCGCGCTGAGCATCGGCGGACTTCGGCATGACGAACTGCACGCGCGCGCGGCGCTCATCGCCGCGGCCGGTGGATTTGCCATGCTCGTCCTGCTCATGGGGGGGCTCGCGGCCTACCTGTCTCGGGCCCTGCTGACACCCGTCCGTCGCGTCGCCCGGGCGGCGGTGCGGCTGGGTGAGGGTGAGATCGGCACGTGGGTCCCGGGGCAGCGGCGAGGCGAGTTTCGCGCGCTGGTCCGCGATTTCAACGCGATGTCGCGCACGCTCGAGGAACGAGAGGCGTCGTTGCGCATCACCGACGAACGGTTCCACGGCATCCTCGACAACGCGAACGCGGCGATCTACATCAAGGACGTGGACAGCCGCTACCTGCTCGTCAACCGCGAGTTCGCGCGTATCCGCGGGTTGAAGGCCGAGGAGGTGCTCGGCCGCAGCGAGGACGAGATCGCCTCGCCTGCGCAGGCCAGTCAGATCAGGTCCACCGATCGGGCGGTGTTCGAGAATGCCGCCGCGATGTCCTTCGAGCAGGAGCTGGACACGACGGAAGGCCCCCGCACGTATCTGTCGCTCAAGTTCCCCGTCCAAAGCGAGGGCGGAAGGGTGACCGCGATCGCCGGCATCTCGACGGACCTCACGGGCCAGACGAGGATCCTCGCGGAAGCCGTCGAGGCCTCGCGTCTGAAGTCCGAGTTCGTGGCCAACATGAGTCACGAGATACGAACGCCGTTGAACGGGGTCATAGGGATGGCCAACCTGCTGAGCGACACGTCGTTGGATTCCGTTCAACGCAAGTACGCCGATGCCCTGGCGGCATCGAGTGGGGCGCTGCTCGCGGTCATCAACGACATCCTCGACTTCTCGAAGATCGAAGCGGGACAGCTCGAGCTCGACCCGACCGACTTCGAGTTGCGCGGCGCTGTCGAGGAGGCGTGTCAGATGCTCGATGAGCAGGCGCATGCCCACAGCCTCGAGATTGGCCAAACGATCGATGCGAGCCTGTCCACGACGGTCAACGGCGATCGGGGTCGGCTGCGCCAGATCCTGCTGAATCTTCTCTCCAACGCGATCAAGTTCACGAACTCCGGGGGGGTCGTCGTGCACGTCTGCGGCCACGGGGCCGACATGGTGCGCTTCGAGATTTCCGACACCGGCATCGGCATCGACAGGGGACAGGCGGCAAGCCTGTTCGAGCCATTCGTGCAGGCCGACCAATCCACGACCAGGCTGTTCGGCGGCACTGGCATCGGTCTGACGATCGCGCGCGAGCTGGCGCATCAGATGGGGGGCGCGATCGGGGCAGAGCCTCGCGATGGCGGGGGCAGCACCTTCTGGTTCACCGCCGAGCTGCCGGCCGTGGCGACCCCCGAGCAGCCGTTCCGCTCCCGTCCTGAACTCCGGGATCTGCGTGCTCTGGAGGCGATCGCGGATTCGCCTCTCCAGCGCGAAGCCGAACCGAGAGCGAGGACACGCGAGAACCCGAACTGCCCGCTGATCCTGATCGCCGAGGACAACAGGATCAACGACGCCGTCGCCTCGGCGCTGCTGGTCAAACAGGGTCTGCGCGCAGTCGTCGCCCACAACGGTCGCGAGGCTGTCGAGATGGCGCTGAGCAACGAGTATGCGGCCATCCTCATGGACTGCCAGATGCCGGAGCTCGACGGATACGAGGCAACCAGGCGCATCCGCGCGGCGGAGCACGGTCGCCACGTGCCGATCATCGCCATGACCGCGCATTCGATGACTGGCGATCGCGAGCGTTGCCTGGCCGCGGGGATGGACGCCTACCTGAGCAAGCCCGTTCTGGCCGATGAGCTTGCGGCGGTCATGAGTCAGCAGTTGTCCGTTGGCGAGCAGGACTTCGAAGTTCACGACGTGCGCAGCGGCGCTCCGCCCGAGCTCGAGCCTGTCACCGTGGATGCGGGCGAGGTGTTCGACGAAGCAGTCGTCCGCGAGCTACGGGAGGCGCTCACCGTGGAAGCGCGCGAAAGCCTCATCCAGGTGTTCGAGGCCGCGGTGCCCAAATATACGGCGCAGATCGAGGACGCGATTCGCCGCGGCGACGCGAGCGAGCGCCGGCGCGCCGCGCATCTGCTGAGGGGCGGCAGCGCCAGCCTGGGGGCCAGTGGTCTAGCGCGCAGCTGTCAGCAATTGGAACAGAGCGGCGGAGATCGAGACGCGGGCGTCGGGATGGAGCAGCTAGCCGAGCTGCGCGTCGCTGCCACGTCGGCGGTTGCGGCGCTTCGAGGGCAGTTGCTCTGACAGAGCCGCGCTCTCGGGCTCACGTGGCGCGAACGCCTCGGCGTCGAGCTCATGACGGACGATCGCCAAGAGCGTCGACAGGGTCGGTGTCCGCGACGGCGTCGCCTCGGCAAGCTCCAGCTCGAGCTCGCGCGCGGCTTCTGACGCGCGCGTGAAGCCGAACATTCCCAGCGACCCGCTGAGCATGTGCGCCGAGCGCCGCGCCTCGACGCGATCGGACTCGTCGAGCCCGGCGGTGCCCATCGTGGCGATGTCCCGCTCTATCAGGTCCACCTTCGCGAGCACTCCAGCGCGGTGTTCGTCCCAGACGGCACGCAACGCGCTCTCCTTCGCACTGGCTGGCTCCGGGAGTGGGGCGTCGAAGGAAACTGGCATTGCTCTCAATGGAGACGTCGGCAGCGGCCGGCGCCAGCATGAGCGGCGATCCCCGCGCGACCCGCGGCGTCCGGTCCTCGCTGACGGCCGGGTGCGCCCTCACACCCCGAGCTCGGACAGGCGGGCATCGAGCGCGAGAATCCTCTGTGTGTCCTCGTAGAAGTCTTCCTGCAGCACGATGCGCCCCCAGCGCGTGCGCGCGAGCAGGATCGTGCGATTGCGGTAGATCTCCTCGCCCGCACGGTCGTGCGCATGGTCATCGAAGCGCGCGATCAACGTCATGCGCCACGGCGCTCCGGCCACGAACAGCTCGCTGACATGGCCCTGCAGGCCGGCGTCGACGAAGCTCTGCAGGAACCGCGCGATCGCGGCCCTGCCGCGATGCTCGCCCGCCCATCGGTGCTCCCCCTCGTTGAAGCGCAGGATCGCGTCCTGTGCGTAGTTGGACAGCACCGCTCGATGATCGCCCGCGTTGAGGGCGCGCACATCGCGCCGAAGCTTGAGCAGCAGCACGCGCGACAGCAGCGCTCGTGCCGTGAGCGCTCCTGCGGCGCCGGCGCTCGCCGTGAGCAGGATCTCGCGTCGCTTCATCGCGCCATCAGCTCGCGCAGGTGCCCGGCGAGCTGCGTGGGCTGGTCCTCGGGGATGAGGGTGTAGGAGTCCGCCACCTCGACGAGCTGGCCCTGCGGCAGCAGCTCGGCGAGGCGACGGCCGTGCTCGCGGGGCATGAGGCGGTCTTCGCTCGCCCACGCGACGAGCGCGGGGCGGTCGAACGAGCGCAGCGTCTCGGCGGCGGCGAGCAGGTCGCGGCGCCCCTGCGCCGCGCTGAGCACGTACTTCCTGAGATCGCGACGGACCTCCCGCTGCTCGAGCGCCGGCGCGAACCACCGGTCCATGACATCGCGCGGGACCGGCCGCTTGCTCATCGGGCCGAAGGTCATCGGCAGCCGGCGCAGTGGATCGAAGCGAAACGGCATCAGTGCGGCCATGATGCCGCCCGGCACGCGCGCGATGTACGGCAGCGCCCTGGCGGTTCCCTTGGGGGGCACGTTGTCGAACGCCTCGCACGCGCACAGGGCAAGCCGTGCGATCCGCTCGTCGCGGGCGCCGCCGATCAGCAGCTGCGCGCCACCCCAGTCGTTCATCGCGAGCGTGATGCCGTTCAGGTCCAGGCGCTCGATCAGCTCGCCGGCGAGCTCCGCGATTCCCCGCATCGACAGGTCGGCGTCGGCGCGCATCGGGTGGCGGTGGCCGCCCAGTGGCAGCGTGGGCGCCACGCAGCGGAAGTCCGAGCGCAGGTCCGCGATCACGTGACGCCACAGCGAGCCGTCCATGATCAGCCCGTGCAGCAGGACCACCACCGGCCCGCTCCCGCCCGTGTCCTCGTACTCGATCGTGCCGCTCGACAGCTCCACCTCGGGCATCGCGCACCTCCCGGCTGCTACCCTTGATTTGATAGATCGCTCTAGTTGATCTGGAGCCTATCACCGGCAGCGCAACCGCGAGAGGGAGGGGGTCGAGATGGCAGGCACCAAGGATCGGATCATGGACTCGAGCGCCGAGCTGTTCCGTCGCCAGGGATACGCGGGCACCGGCATCAAGCAGATCCTCGCCGCCGCAAACGCGCCGTTCGGGTCGCTGTACCACTTCTTCCCCGGAGGCAAGGAGCAGCTCGGAGCGGAGACGATCCGCACATCAGGACAGCTCTACATCCAGCTGTTCGCGACCGTCGCCGCGCAGGCTCCGGACGTTCCGAGCGCCGTCGGCGACTTCTTCAGCGGGGCGGCCGAGACGCTGCTTCAGACCGACTACGCGGATGCCTGCCCGATCGCCACCGTGGCGCTCGAGGTCGCCAGCACCAACGAGCAGCTGCGCCAGGC
This sequence comes from uncultured Solirubrobacteraceae bacterium, assembly GCA_963805745.1. Classification (GTDB taxonomy): domain Bacteria; phylum Actinomycetota; class Thermoleophilia; order Solirubrobacterales; family Solirubrobacteraceae; genus Palsa-744. Next base: position 384,156 of record CAWDVD010000002.1, on the reverse strand, counting down.
GAGCGCCGACGTGTTCGACAGCTGGATCGAGGGCGCGACGCAGTACTTCGCCGGGGCCGGCATCCCGCCGCAGACCGCGCGCGAGCTGGCGCTCTCGATGCTGTGCTTGCTGGAGGGCGCGTTCATCTTCTGCCGCGCGATGCGCAGCACCGAGCCGCTGCACGTCGCCGGAGCGAGCGCCGTGGCGGCCGTCCGCGAGGCGCTCGCCGGCCGCTAGCCGATCCGCACCGGGGTACCCACGGGCACGTGCGTGGCGATCCAGTCGATCGCCGAGTCCGCGAGTCGCACGCAGCCGTGCGAGCGGGCCGTCCCCAGCGGGTCGAGCAGGCTGGCGCCGCCGCGTCCGTGCAGCGCCACCTGCCCGTCGCCGCCGTCGAAGCTCTTGAGCACGTCGGAGTGCGCGGTCAGGGGCAGCACCCACGAGCCGACGAACTGGCGGGGATCGGGCTGGCGCAGATCGGCCGCGATGGCGAACAGGCCGGTCGGGGTCGGCGTGGCGGGCTTGCCGACGACGGCGGCGAACGTGCGCACGGGCCGCCCCACCCTGTACACGGTGACGCGGCGTTCGCGCAGGGAGACGGTTACGCGCCAGCGATCGACGCGCAGCAGGGTGTCTTCGGCGTTGAGCCACACCGCGGTGCCGTTGGGGCGCAGATCGAGCAGGACCCGCAGCCACGTGCGTCCTTCCGGCCCCACCCTGCCGGCGAGCACGAGCAGTTCCATGGGAGTTCCCCACGGGGAGACCGCCGCCACGAGCCCGCGGGAGTGCGCGTCTCCGGCGGGGGCCGATCGTGCGCGCGTGCGATAGATCACCTTGGCCACCCACGCGCGGTCGGGCCCGGGTGGGCGCAGCCGCGCCGGCGAGGGGCGGCCGTGCGGGCGCTGCATGGCACTCGCGACGGCGATCGCAGCGGCCGGTGCGCCGCCCAGCACGAGCACGGCCGCGGTGGCCGCGAGAGCGCCACCGCGGGAGTGCCGGCGCGGACGCGTGCTAGCCCGTGACACCGCTTTCGCGGAGCGCCCTGGCGCTCCCCTTCACAGCCGTGCTGACGTGGGCGTGAACGGTGTTGAAGTTGGCTCCGCTGGCGCTCGCGCGATTGAGGATCGACTGGCGCGCGTTGGAGTCGGTCCGCAGCGTGATCTTGAACGTGTGCGAGGCGCCGGCGGCAAGCGTGGAGAGCGCGAAGCAGATGCGCTCGGATGCCAGGTGACCGCCGCCACGGTCGACCACCGTGGTCTGCGACGGCAGCGCGTCGCACACCCGCACCTTCCGCGCGGGCACGCTCGAGAGGTCGCGCACGATCAGCCGGTAGCCGATCTCTTCGCCCGGCAGCACGGTCGTCCTGTCGGCGAGCTTGCGGAGGCTCACGCGGGCGCGCGCGCCGGCCGCGTTGCTGGCGGCGACATCCTTGACGGGCGCGGGCAGGACGGTTGTGGTGGCGGTCGAGGAGTTGTTGGCGGGTTCGGGGTCGGGCTCGAGCGCGCTGACCGTGGCTGTGTTGCTCAGCGTGCCCGATGTGGCGGTGACCGTGCCGGTCGGCTCGACTTCCGCGACCGCTCCGTCGGCGAGCGTGCCGAGCTCGCATCTGAGCACGTTGCCCGTGCTCTGGCAGGCGCCCTGGGTGCTCGTCGCCCCCGTGAGCGTCACGCCGCTCGGCAGCGGATCTTCGACGACCACCTGCTGCGCCGTGGACGGGCCGTTGTCGGTGACCTTCAGCGTCCACGTGATCGTCGCGCCGCTCACCACGCTGGCGGGCCCGGTCTTCACGATCACCACGTCGGCCGCGGGGCCGGTCTGCAGCGACGCGCTCGACGTGCTTTCGGCTGGGCTCGGATCGAAAGTGGGGCTGGATACGGTCGCGGTGTTGGTGACGGTGCGTTCGCCGAGCGACAGACCCACCGACACGGTCAGGTGGATCGTGCGCGCTTCGCCGTCGGCGAGTTCACCCAGCGCGCAGGTCACGGTCTGCCCGGCGGCGGTGCAGCCGGCGTCGCTTTCGATATAGGTCTCACCCGCCGGCAGCGGGTCGCTCACCACGACGTCGGCAGCGGCGTCGGGTCCGGCGTTTTCGACGAGCAGCGTGTAGATCGCCTTGCCGGGCAGCGCGAGCGTCGCGCCTTCCCCTTCGATCACCACCGTCTTCGTCAGCTTCAGGTCGGCGGCGGGTTCGACGGTGATTTCGGCCTGGGCTCTGTTGTTGGCTTCGTCTGGATCGGGCGTTTCGCTGCTCGCTTCGGCGGTGTTCGTGACGGTCTGATCGGCGAGCGCGAGTTCGATCAGCACGACGATCCGGATCGTGCGGGTGGCGCTGTCGGGCAGGTCGCCGAGCGAGCAGCTCACCGTCTGCCCCGCGTCGGTGCAGCCGGCGTCGTTGCTCACATACGTCTCGCCTGCCGGCAGATGGTCGGTGACGGTCGCGCCTTTGACGGTGTCCGGTCCGGCGTTCGTCGCGAGCAGCGTGTAGGTCACCTCCCCGCCCACGTCGACGCTTTCCGGCGCGGCCGACTTTGTCAGCTGGAGATCGGCGGCCGTTTCGACCTGGACTTCGGCCGAGGCGATGTTGTTCGCCAGGTCGGGGTCGAAGGTTTCGCTCGTCACTTCGGCGGTGTTGACGACGCTGTGTTCGGCCAGCGAGACTTCCATGAGCACGGTCAGCTCGACGGTTCGCGTCTGCCCGCTGGCGAGTTCCGTGCCGCCGACTTCGCAGCTCACGTGCTGGCCCGTGTGCGTGCAGCCGGCCGAGCTCGTGAGGAGATCCTCGCCCGCCGGCAGCTCGTCGCTGACGAGGACCTTCCTGGCGGCGTCCGGGCCTTTGTCTTCGATCGTGAGGGTGTACGTGACTTCCCCATCGGCTTTCACGGATGTCGGGGAGGCCTTCTTTTCCAGGCGCAGATCGGCGCTGGGGAGGACTTCGACTTCGGCTTTCGCGGTGTTGTTCGCGGGTTCGAGGTCTTCGGCGGCGCTGGTCACGGTCGCGGTGTTGACCCGTCTTCCGGGGCCGCTGGTCTGTGTCACGAGTTCGACGCTCACGTGAGCGTCGACGGCGAGGGGGGCGGCGAAGGTGCACGTGACTTCCTGGCCTTTGGCTGTGCAGCTTGCGCCCGTGCCCGTGGCGCTGACGTATTTGAGGCCGGTCGGCAGGATGTCGGTGATCTTCACTTCGGTCGCGTCGCTCGGCCCGCTGTTGGTGGCGGTGAGCGAGAAGCGCGCCTGTTCGCCGTCGTGGACTTCCGGCGTGAGTGATTTCTTTTCGAGCTCCAGTTCGGCCTGCGGGCTCGCCGGGATTTTTGCGGTTTCTTCGTTGTTGGCGGGTTCGGGGTCGGGCGTGGTGCTTTCGGCGCGTACCGTGTTCGAGATGGTTCCTGTGAGATCGGGCGCGAGTTCGACTACGATCTGGAAGGCCGCTGTGTGGCCGGGTTCGAGGGTGCCCGCGTTACAGGTGACGACCCCGGAGGCCACTTTGCAGCCGGTGGGCGTGGAGCTTTTGTACGTGAGGCCGGTCGGCAGGTGGTCGACGAGCTTGACTTCGTCCGCGCTCGACGGGCCGTGGTTGGTGGCGGCGACTTCATAGGTGAGCGTGTCGCCCGGCACGGCTTTGCCGGAGGAGACGATGCTCTTGGCAGCCGAGATGTCCGCGCTGGTGGTGAGCGTGATCGTGCCCGAGGCTTCGACGGGCGTGGGCGCCGCGCTGGCATGCACTGCCACGCTGTTGGTCAGGTGTGTGCCGCTCGCGAGCGTGGCTTCGGTCTCGACGGGGACTTTGATTTCGACCGAGGCGCCGGCGGCGATCGATTCGATTTCCCACACGATCGAGGAGCCGCTAGCGGACTTCTCGACGAAGCCGGTGCAGCCGGGGCACGTCGCGGATTTCGCTTTGTAGCTCATGCCGGAGGGCAGTTTGTCTTCGGCGATGACTTCGCGCGCGACTCCCGTGCCGGCGTTGTGGATGGTGATCGCGTAGGAGTCTTCCGCCCCCGCGGCGACGGATTCTTTGACCGGGTGCTTGCTCACTTCGAGCACCGGTATGTCGAGGATGCCCTGGGCCTGTGCGGGCCCGGCGGCGAATGGGCCTTTGGCGTCTTCGGAGTGACCGGCGGCATCGAGCACGCTGACGCTCGCGCTGTTCTTGTTGGGGTGCGCCGCCCCGCTGCCGGGACTGGACTCGGCTTCGAGCAGCGGCTTGGCCTGGTAGGTGAGGATCGTTTCGGCTCCGCCGGCGAGTTCGATGGTGGTCGCCCACGTGAGTTCCTCACCGGCGCTCAGCGTCCCCGACACCGTCGGTTCGATCGCGCCGCCTTTGGAGAAGCTCGCGCCTTTGACGTATTCCCAGTTGGCGGGCAGCGTGTCGGTGACGTGGACGTCCTTGGCGGCGACGGTGGAGGTGTTCTTGACGATCACCCGCCACGTGAACGCCTGCCCGACTTCGGCGGGCGCGCTCGCCGGGAAGCCCGCGGCACCGGTGGTCTTGGTGACGGTGATCGTGGGCAGCGCGACTTTGGCTTTGACGGCCGCCGACGGGCCGGTGTATTCGCGGTAGGCGATGTCTTTGCTTTCGTCGTTCTTGTAGCCGGCTTCGCGTTCGGCTTCGGGGACGCCGAAGTAGTGGCCGGGCACCGATGCGGCGTTGGCGAATTCCTCTCCGGGTTCGAGCAGTTTCACCGACACGAGCTTGGCTTCGTAGCCGAGTTCGACCGTTTCGCTGCTGCTCGCCGCGAGCGGCCCGCTGAGCTTCCAGCGGATTTCGGGTTTGCCTTCGCTCCAGCTCTGCGTCACGTCCGCCGAGTTGGTCGTTTCTTTGACTTCGGTCAGCTGCGCGGGGATGACGTCCTTGGCTTCGACGCCGTAGGCGGCGACGCCGCCGGTGTTGCTGAGCTTCAGGCGGTAGCGCACGCTGTCGCCGTCGGTCACGGTGATCGGGCCGGTGCTGTAGGCGCCCCCGTCGACGGAGGCTTCCTTGGTGAGCGTGACGGCGGGCTCGACGACCGTGCTCGTGGTGCTGGCGGGCCCGCTTTTGGCGTCGAATTCAGCCGGCGCCGGAATGTTTTCTTCTTCGAAGCTGCGCTTGTTGGTCTTGTCGTAGTAGACGTCCGCCGAGTTGCTTATCGCGTCCGTCGCTTTCACTTCGCCGCCTCCGCCGCGGAAGCTGGAGCGCACGTCCGCGCGGTAGACGATCGTGATCGTGCGCGGCACGCTGGCGGATTCGATGTTGCCGAGATACCAGGCGACGCTCGTCGTGTTCGAGGCGTTGATTTTCGGCTTGTAGGTCTGGACGGTCACGGCCGGCGGGCATCCGCTGGTGCATTCGGCGCTGATGTATTCGTCGAAGTCGAGGCTGGTCGGCAGCGTGTCGATGACCGTCTCGTTGTAGGCGACGACGTCGGCGGGCAGGGTGACCGTCAGCGTGTAGGTGATGCGGTGCCCGATCGTCGCTTTGGCGCTGTCGGATTTCTTTTCGATCGTCGCGCCCGCGACTTCGAGCGAGGTTTCGGACTTGGCTTCGTAGCCGGTATCGCCCGAGGGTTCTTTGGCAGTCCGCTTGTTCGGGTTCACACCGTTCATGCTCGTGGTCTTGGCGACCGCGTGGTCGGTGAGGATCGTCGAGGACACCGGTTTTTCGTTGACCGTCGCGAAGTAGACGAAGGCGGCTTCGTGATCCCCTTCGATGGACGTCACGTTCCAGGTGATTTCGCGGGTTTTTTCATCCCACACCCCCCCGGATTCGATCGTTTCGCCTTCCGCGTAGGGTTTGCCTCCGGCGTTGGAGACGGTCATACCGGCGGGGACGGTGTCGACGACTGTCGTGTCGAAGGCGGTGCTCGCGCCTTCGGCGTCCTTGACCTTGAGCTTGTATTCGACGAGCTGGCCGCCGTGCGCCGGTTTGCCGCCCGAGTTGTTCGTCTCGGTCAGCGTGATCGACGGCTCGACGACGGGCACGGAGTCGCTCGCTTCACGGGCCTGCGCGCCGGTGATCGGGTCCGTCCAGGTCAGCTTCCCCGTGTTGGCGATGCTTTTGCCGCGGACGTTCGCCGCGACGTTGAGCACGGTCGTGACGAAGCGCATGGTGACCTTGACGCTTTCTTCGACGGGCGCGGCGTAGGCTTCGGGGAACACCACGATCGGGCTTTTCGACGCTTCTTCGGCTTTGAAGCCGACGGGCGCCGCTTTTCCGTTCACGAGCGCTTCGACGGAGCCTGCTTTAAGTTCCAGCTGCGTGTTCGGCAGCGAGGGATCGGTCAGCCGCGCGATGCCGCTGAGCGTGGTGCCCGCGGGGATCGTGACCGAGACTTCGAAGGTCACCTGCTCGCCGATCGTCGCCTGCGCGGCGGTGTTGCCCGCTTCCACTACCGAGCTCGTGTGCGTCTTTTCCAGTTTGACGTCTTCGGTCTTCAGCGCCGCGTGGGCGTTGGCGGCGGGGACGTTGGCTTCGCTGTCGCGCAGCGCGTCGATGTTTTCGGCCGGCACGTAGAGGTACTGGCTGCCGGTGTTCGTCGCGCTTTCGTACTTGACGACGCCGGCGTGGTCTTCGAGCGTGTCGGCCGGGTCGATGGTGGCGGGGATGCGCACGGTGAAGTGCAGGACCGCGTCGCCTTCGGCCGCGACCGTCACTTCTTCCTGGCCGAGGTGCGTTTCTCCCCATTCGATGCGTCCGGAGCCGCATGTGCCTTTGGCGGAGATCGCGGTGATGTCTGCGCACGTGAGGCCGGCGGGGAGTTCGTCCCAGACCTCGACCCCGTCGGCTTCGAGCTGTCCGGCATTGGTGACGGTCAGCGCGAACGTGGCTTCATCGTCGGCCTTGATCGTGGCGGTGCTCGTCGGGGTGACGGCTTTTTTGTTGATTTCGACGATCTGCTTGGCGAGGCTGAGCTGGGGGAACTGGAGCTTGTAGTCGGCTTCCGCGCGATAGGCGAAGGACTGTCCGGGGGTGTTGACGTTGGCGAACTTCATCAGGTTGCCCTGGAGCTCGTCGAGGGTGGCTTCGCGCGGAAGCCTGGCGTTCGTCGCGTAGACCCGTTCGAAGCGCTGTTTTTCGTTGTTTACGTAGCCTTCTTCGGGCAGTTGCCACGCGATCGTGCCGCCAGGTTCGGTGGAGCTCGCTTCGGCGTGGTCGAACGTGGTGCCCGGGAGCGTGTCGTGCGGTCCACGCGCCTGGCCTTTTTCTGCGTCTTCTTCGAAGCCTTCGTCGAAGGTGTCCGCGATCGGCAGGAAGTCGGTGACGTTCAGGCCTTTGGTGTCGATGGTCGTTGGAAACGACGCGATCAGGCGCCAGCAGATGAGGTCTCCCGGATGGAATACGGGGACCGACGTGGTGTATTCGTCGGCGAGGCACGCGGTCCCCGACTTGGCGATTTCCTTGGTGATGGACGGTCCTTCGGAGGTCTGAGAGGCGCTCGAGGTGTCGGAGACGGGTTCGCTGAGCGGCCGTTCGTGGTCGATCGGCGTTTCCCCTTTGCCCGAGCAGTCGGTGTCGTTGTCGCAGACGACGTTGGTGCTCGCCTGCGCGAGCACGTTGTTGGTGACGGTGTCGTCGGCGAGGATCGGGCCGGCGGGGAGGTGTTCGTGCTGGTAGTGCGTGCGGGTCTTCGTGTCGTAGGTGATCGTGGTGGTCGCGTTCTGAGCGACCTGCGCGAGCGCTTTGTCGCTTGATTCGTTCCAGACGAGCTTCCATGTGCCGCTGGCTTCTTCGACCGCGCTGGCGTACGGGGAGGACGGCGCGGTGTCCGGTTCGCATTCGCTGCTTTTGGTCAGGTTTTCCGAGCTGAGCGGGCACAGCCCGTCGGGCACCGTGTCGGTCACGACGGCGGCGGTGTTGTAGCGGTACTCGGAGGAGTGCAGCGTGAGCGTCCACTCCGTGACCTGGCCCTCGGCGAGCGTTTTGGAGCCGGCGCTCTTTTCGATCGTCAGATCCTTGGCCACGCGCGTGAGATGCCCGCTCGCGGACACGGCCGTCGTTTCGTCGTACTCGCCGCCCACCTTCGCGAATGTGATCACCGACTCGCCGTCGGTGGTCTCCGCGCCGGAGTTGTTGTTCAGGTTGGTCGCCTGTTCGCCGCTCGCGACGGTCGGTTCTTTGGCGGTCCAGGTCGTCGTATTCTCCCGCAGCGGCACGGCGGCGCGGAATTCGAAGCTTCGCGTTTCGCCGGCCGCGAACGTGCCGAGGCTCCAGCTGACGTGCGTGTAGACGGCGTCGGGGTCTTCTTCGGCGCCGTCGGGGTCGGTCATGAGCGTTTCGACGCCTGTGGGCGTGAGGCAACCGCCGAGGGCGGCGACGGTGATCGGCCCTGACCCCGGATACTCTTCGGCGCTGCCGGGGTTGGTGGGAGCGTCGGTCGTGTGGTCGGCGCCCGCGCCGCCGCAGCCGAGGTACTCGAGGTCGGCCGGCAGCCAGTCTTCGACGACGACTTTGCCGGTGGCGTTGACCGAGGTGTTGGTGACGGTCAGCTTGTAGGTGACCTGGTGATCGTGCACGCCGCGCAGAATCTGACCCTGGGGAGATTCCTCGGCCTGCGTGATCTGCAGCGCGGTGATCGTGGTCGTCGCCGATCCGGTGGCGTAGCCGGTGAAGGAGGTGGAGGACGGGCCTTCGGGAGCGCCCGTGGCGCTGAACTTGGGCAGATAGCGCGCCTGTTCGGCGACGTAGGCGCCGGCTTCGACGGCGTATTTGGCGCCGATCGTGAAGTGCGAGGTCGTCTGCTTGACTTCGAAGCTGAGCGCGTTGCTGGAGCCCGGAGACAGATCGGCGACGTTGGACCAGATCAGCGTCGTCTTGCCCGTTTCCGGCTCGTTGGCGAACACCTGCGGCGCGAGCGCGCCGGCAGAGCTGTGGCCGCTGCCGGCGACGTAGCTGATGCCTTCGGGCAGCACGGCGCGGTAGCTGAGGTTGTAGCCGTACGGCTGAGCGGCCGGGTTGGCCGCGGTGAGCGTGACGGTGGCGTTCGAGCCGTACAGCACGCTCGCCGGCGCGGCGACCGTCAGGTTGATCGACGGGCTGCCTTCGGCGCGCGCGTAGGCGGCGAGCAGCGCGCAGCCGAGGACGATCGCAGCGGCCAGAGCGGCTGTGGCCGTGAGCCACCGCCGAGGGGCGAGATCCATCGAACGAGGCTATCGGCGACGCCGGGCGGATCTTTGGCGGTGCGGCGATCCAGGTTTGCTGGGCGCTTCTGGAGTCCAGAGCGATGGCCGAACGCGTCGCTGGCGGCTTTCTCGTCCAGCTCATCGGGCCGGTCACTGATCCACTCGTGCAGCCGGGAACCGTGGACTACCACGCATCCTTCTTCGTCTGCATACACGCCTTCCGCGTGGCTAACGACCCGAGCTGTCCCCGCCGCGCGTCTCGCCGACCATCGGGCTCGGACGCACAGGCTCAGGGCGCGGGGGCGCGGGGGATGGCTGCGGAGTCGGCTTGCCAGACATCGCTACCAGTCTATCGCTGCACGACGAGGGCGATCACCCATGCCAGAACCTCGACTACCAACAGCACCGCACCGACACGAAAGACCCCATCAGCGTTCTGAGCTGGCGGCGATCGCGATCCACGCTGCAGCGCTGATGTCGTGCTTCACGAGGGTCTGGCCGCCGAAGAAAGACGTCGTGATCGCCGCAGCAGCGATAAGAGGGCCAGCACGCGCCCAGAGCTCGACGACTGACATCGATCCTACGGACGGACTGTGACGTTACGGCCCTACGACCATCGAGAGCCTGTACCGCAAACCCCTCGAAATCGACCTTTGTGAGGGGGATGCGAAAACGGTTCAAGTTGGCTTTCCAATGCGGCTTTCCGGGCATCTGCGGTCCATTTGCGGTCCCCAGACCGTCGCGGTACCGGGCCGCCGGCAAGCGAGGCGACGCGTATGCCATCGTGAACATCTGCCAGCCCGACCGTGGTCATCCACGGCCGCTGCATACTTTCGTCTGTTCCGTCTGATGCCAGAATACTGTCGAATTCACGCCGACACGATGCTAGACTTCCGCATATGAGCCTTGCCTACGCTGAAGAGGCGATCCACGTTCACGACACCGGCCATCTCTCCGACCGTGACATCGCCCGCGCGACAGGCGCGGCGCCGAGCACCGTGCGGGAATGGCTCGCGCGTCGCAGTGCTCCGAGCGGAGTCCGCGCCGAGCGACTCGCCGAGCTCTCCTCGCTGGTCGAACGACTCGCACGCGTCATCCGCCCCGCCTACATCCCCGTATGGCTTAGCAAGCCCATCCCCGCGCTCGATGACGACAAGCCGATCGACCGCATCGCCAAGGGCGACTACCGAGCGGTCGCCCGCCTGATCTCCGGTCTCGAGGACCCAGGCGCAAGCTGACGTGCCGGTCGGGGTCGCAGCGATCGCCGTGCGCGGACGCTGGGTCAAGCACACCTACCCCGGATCACCACCCCTACCCGAACGCGACCCACCTCCAGACAACCGCTGGCAGCGCGGCCATGTCGTGGACGCGCTCTACCTCGCCGACAGCAAGCAGACCGCATGGGCGGAGTGGTACCGACACCTCGCCGAGCGGGCAATACCACCGCTGGCGCAGATGCCTCGCGCACTGTGGACGTGGAATGTCGACGTTGAGGTCGCCGACCTCTCGTCAACGGATCGCCTGTCCGCTGTGGGTCTCCCTGCGCCCGTCCCTGGCCACTTGAGCTGGCCGGCCTTCCAGGAGGTTGGTGAGCAGCTATCGCACGCAGGGTGGGCCGGCCTACTCGCTCCAAGCGCAGCTCGACCCGCCGGACAAGTCCTATGCCTCTTTCGGAACGCGCACGGCGTACACGGAGCGACGCCACTCTCGCCGCCTCGTCTTATTGCCGAGCCACCACCGCCACCGACTGGACTACGCACGTAGCCTCGGTGGCCCGTCGGAGTCTCCATCCTAAAATCTGACCGGACGGATGCCGGACACTCTGCGTATGACTTCTAGATCGACGACCAAGACACGCAGGATCGAGATCAGAATCACCGAGGAGGAGCACAACCTCGAGCAGGCCGCCGCGACCGTCAGCGGCGAGACACTGAGCTAGTTCGTGCGACGAGCCGCACGCTACGAGGCCGAGCGCACCCGCTACACCCTCGACGATGGAGCAGCACAGCGATTCCTGACCGCACTGGAGCAGCCCTCCCCTACCTCCGAACGAGGGCTGCGCCGCCGCCTCACCAAGAAACCAAGCCTCCTGCCGGAAGCGTGACGGCGTAACTCAGCACGACTGCCCCGTTTCGACCGCAGAGGCACACCGCGTCCCCGTCCGGTACAACGACTAAAAAGTCGTATGCGCATCCCGAAGTTCACCGAGGATCAGATCCGTCTGCTGGAGACGATCTACGCCGGATTCGTCGAGGCAGGCGGGTGGCCGACCACAGCATATATGGACTGGATGCTCGACAGCGAGCACGGCTTGGATATCGATGCGGTGCTCGCCAAAATGCCGGTCGGCACCGTGAACGCCTCTGGCGGGTACGGTGAAAACTCGATAATCGCGCCGACAATCGCGGCGCGCCCGATGGCGTCGAGCTCATCTCGCAGCCGCTCGGAGCGGCCCTCACCGAGCTCCTCGTCGAACAGATCCCCGCCCACGTCGGCGGCCTCGTAGGGGTCGGTGACTGCTTCGCTGTCGTGTGGGGCCAGATCGGCGAGCTGGCGTTCTATGCGCGCGCGCTCCCGGGCAAGGAGCTCGCCGGCGCGTTGGCTGTCCATCCGAGGCAGTATGAACGGGTCTGGCGGATCGCGCGGGCCCCCACGTCGGCTAACGCGCGGACACCCGCAGCAGCACCGTGCTGTCCCCGCCCACCTCCGCGCCGATCGATCCGCCGGTCGAGCTGGTGGTGTGCGTCCACAGGTTGCGCACGGCGTAGCTCGGGGCGGCCGGCAGGCCGACGGCGCTCGCGCTCGTCTCGATCCGCCTGGGGGTCGCGCTGCGGTTGAGCAGCGCGACCGCACGCGAGCCGTCGATCAGCGGCTTCACCCACACCTCCTGCTCGCCCGAGGAGGACAGGAGCGTGCCCTGCACGCCGGCGGGGTCCTGGTCGATCGCGATCACTTCGCTGTTCTGCACGGCTTCCAGGCTCGACGGGCCGAGCTTCGTCAGGTTGGCGCTGATCATCAGCGGCGCGGCGAGCATCGCCCACATGCTGAGCTGCGTGCGGAACTGGGCGGCGGACATCCCCTGGCCCGGGGCTAGGTAGTCCGGGTCGTTCCAGTGGCCCGGCCCGGCCGCCTGCGGCGCGGCGGCGTCGGCGTCGATATTGCGCAGCACGTCCGCGAACGGCACGTTGCCGGGCAGCCCCACGTCGGTGTCGGTACGCCAGCTGTTGCCCACGCTCGGGCCGAAGCTGTAGGAGGAGAAGGCCGATTCGTCCAGCGCGGGGCGCCCTTCGCCGTACGCTTCCGGTTGCAGGAAGTCGCAGATCGAAAGCAGCATCGGCCGGTGTCTGGAGTTGGCCTCGATCGCCGCATGGAACTGCGCGTAGGCGGTCGCCGGGTCGAGGTCGTATTCGGCGCCGCCGCAGAAGTCGACCTTGACCGCGTCGAAGCCCCACGCGGCGAACGTGTTCACGTCCTGCTGGTAGTGGCCGTAGCTGCCCTCGCCGGCGCCGCCGCAGCCGTTCGGGCCGGCGTCGGTGTACAGGCCGACGAGAAGCCCGGCCGCGTGCAGGGTGCGCGTCAGCCACGCCAGGCCGTGCGGCCACTGGGTCGGGCTGACCGTGATTTCGCCGCTCGCGTTGCGCGTCCCGTGCCACCAGCCGACGTCGAGCCACACGTAGCGGTATCCCCGCCGCTCCAGGCCCAGGGAGATGAGCTCGCTCGCCTGCCGCAGGACCGTCGCCTCGTCGTACTGGCTGGCGAACGCGAAGTACGTGTCCCAGCCCATGTACGGGGTCGCCGCGAGGACGCTCGTCGCCGGCCGCGTCGAAGCGCCGGCGAGCTGCGGCGTGGCGAGCGCCAGCGCGAGCGCGACCGCCAGCAGCGCCGCCGTCAGGCGCGGGCGGCTAGCGGCGGCGGGCGGCATGGATGGATGGGCCGCGAGCGGGCGCGGTGAGCGTGACCAGCCGCTGGGCGAGCTGCGCTTCGATCACGCCGATCACCGTTCCGCTGACGTACAGGTAGGAGGTGAAGCGTCGCTCGGAGGCGAGCAGGCGCCTGCCGGTCTTGTTGAGGATGGCGGAGATGGCTGTGTGCGCTCCCGCTGCGAGGTGCACGCGTACGCTGGCGAGGGTGAGCGTCACGTGGCGCACGGCCGCGGCGCTCCTGCGGGCGATGCGCTTCGCACGTGCCGCGACCGCCACGATGTGGCCCCCGCTGAGTGTCTCGACGGCCGTCAGGCGCAGCGCGACCTGGCAGCCGCCGCTGGCCAGCGTCGAGCAGACGATCGGAACGCTCACCTTCCCGCCCTTGAACGAGGCCGTGCCGACGGCGGTCTCGCCGGCGGACGCCGGCGCGCCCTGCACGGGGATCGTCACGAACGCGCTCTTGGCCGTCGCGCTGCCCCCGCCGTCGGTCGCGGTGACCTGGCACTGGAGATGGTGGCCGGTGTCCTGGCCTTTGACCGTGTAGGCCGATCCCGTCGCCCCGGCGATCGGAATCAGGTCGCGCAGCCACGCGTAGCTCAGCTGCACCGCCGCGCCCGCGGGCGTGCCCGGGTGGCACGTGAGCACCTGACCCTCCGCGGGGGTGCCCGTGATCGACGGATGCGGGTACACGAGCGCCACCTGCGAGGAGACGGCGGTCGTGAACGCCACTTCTTCGCCCGCGCGCTGGCCCCTGGGGCTGGAGGCGATGACCCGGTAGTGATAGGTGGCGTTGGGGGACAGCCCCGACAGCTGCGCCGAGACGTCCTGGGCGCCGCCGATCGCCGCGGGCAGCACCGAGCAGGGGATCGACTGGTTGGAGGACCCGCCGGCGCTGCCGGCGCCGTATTCGAACGAGCACGCGCCGAGCACCGCGTCGTTGGGGTCGACCGCGCCCGCCAGGGTCGCGCCCGCGTCGGTCACCGCCGTGGGCGTGAGCGTCGTGGCGTCCGGCGGTTCGACCTGCGCGGCGAGCCAGTCCCCGGCCGTGTCCACTGCCATGCAGAAGCCGCCCGCCAGGCAGGACACGCCGGCGAGCGGCTGCGAGTCCGGGCTCGGGCTCGACGCGAGCCAGGATGGGATCGACGCGGCCGGATCGTCGCTCGCCTTCGCACCGCCGCCGCCATCCACGGCGACGCACAGGCCCGACGATGCGCAGGAGACGCCGGTCAGGCGTTCGCCGTCGATCGGCGTCAGGCTCCACGTTCCCGGCGAAGCGCCGGGGTCGGCGCTCGCGAGTGCGTCGCCGTCGCCGTCGACGGCGACGCACGCGCCCGCCGCCCAGCACGAAACCGCCAGCAGTTCCCCGAAGTCGACTCTCTGCGAATGCCAGGTCGCGGCGCCGCCCGCCGGTTCGACGCTGCTCAGCACGTCCCCGGCGTCGTCGACCGCCACGCACAGCGACTGCGAGGAGCACGACACACCCGTCAGCGCGTGGCCGGAGTCGATGCTCGCGGCGGTCGTCCAGTCGCCCGATTCCGGGCTCGTGCTGGTTGCCAGCTTGCCTTCTTCGTCGACCGCCACGCACAGCGACGCCGTCGGACAGGAGACGCCGGTGAGCGCCCCGCCGTCGAGGATCGACGTCGGTGACCATGTGGACGCGTCCGGTCCGACGCTCACGAACGCGTCCCCGCGGCCGTCCACCGCGACGCACGGGCCGCCGGGGGCGCACGAGACCGCGTTCAGAGGCTCACCGGGGTCCGTTTCGTCGCGGCTCCATTTCGGGTCCGGGGCCGTCGGGTCGGAGGTGCTGAGCGCGTCGCCTTTGTGGTCGACGGCTACGCAGAGCGATTCCGACGCGCACGACACGGCGCTCGGGGTCCTGCCGTGGTCGAATTCCGCGGGTTTCGACCATTCGAGCGCAGGGGCCACCTCGGCCGCCGCCGGCGCGAGCGATGCGCCGAGCGCGAGCGGGACGCCGAGCGCGAGCGCGACCGCCAGCGCCGGCAGCTGGACGCGCGCGACGACGATGCGGCGGATGTGGCGGTGGTCGGGACGTTCAGGCGTTCTCGTCATCTCGCACCCGTGGGCGATTGGCGTGTGGAGCCCCCGATGGATGCCAACCCGGCGGGCGAGCGGGTGTTGCGGTGCTCGCGGCGGATGGTGCCACAAGCGCCGGCAGGTCGTGGCGGTTCGTCGAGAGAACCGGCATGATGTCGCCGTGTCCAGCTTCCGCGGGTTTCCGCCTGAGGCGGTCGGGTTCCTGCGCGAGCTGGAGGACAACAACGATCGCGACTGGTTCAAGGCCAACCGCGCGCGCTACGAGGAGCATCTGGTCGCGCCGGCCACCGCGCTGGGCGAGGATCTGGCCGACCTCGGGCGGCCACGCCTGTTCCGGCCGTGGAACGACACCCGCTTCCATCCCGGCCCTCCGATCAAGGAGCACGTCGGCCTGGCGATCGGACACGAGGGCGCCGGGGGCTTCTACGTCGAGATCTCGCTCGACGGACTGCTGGTCGCGGCGGGGCTGCACAACCCGGCGCCCGACCAGGTCGATCGCCTGCGGCGGGGCGTCGACGCCGGCCGCACCGCCGCCGCGCTCACCAGGGCGATCGGACGCGCTCGCGACGCGGGGCTCGAGCTGAACGAGCCCGACCTCGTGCGCGCGCCGCGCGGCTACCCCGCCGATCATCCTCGGCTCGAGCTGTTGCGACGGCGACGCCTGACCGTCGCGCGCCGCCACGAGCTCGGCCCGTGGCTGCACAGGCCCCGCGCCGGTGCGCGCATCCGCGCGGAGCTCGACGCGGCGGCGCCGCTCGTGCGCTGGCTGCGCGAGCACGTCGGCATCACGCAGCGCGGTACCGCCGCGCTGGGGTGAGGAGCAGAGCCGACGGCCGGGATCGAACCGGCGACATCCGCTTTACAAGAGCGGTGCTCTACCAGCTGAGCTACGTCGGCGTGGCGCTGGCATCGTAGCGCCGCGTTGCGCGGCGCCGTTCTGTCCGGCTGGGGTTGGTTTGCTGTCCCTCGGGCTCATTGTGGCGCGAGCGGGTTGAGGCTGTGGGCTTGTGCTGCGGCGCGTAGGTCGCCGTCGTAGACGAACATGGCGCCGAGGTCGTCGCGCATCGTGAGCGCGGTGGCGAGGTGGATTGCGTCCATCGCTCGCAGTGGTGGGGCGTAGGCGCCGGTCGCGCGCTCGATGATCTCGGGTGTAAGCGGGATGAGGTTGAGCAGCTCGAGCGCCGCGTCGGCACGCTGCAGGACGTCTTGACCGCCGAGGCGTCTCGCTGTGCAGACGGCCTCGACGCGGATCAGCTCGCTTGCGACCTGCACAGGCCAGTCGGCGAGTGTCGCGCGGAAGGCTTCTGTCTCGCGCTCGGCCTTGAACAGCTTCACGAGCGCGGAGGCGTCGACGTAGGCAGCGCTCACTCGCCCCGCACCCAGCGCAGCGCGTCAGACGCCGGCTCACCGCCGGCGGGGTCTGGCTTGCCCCGCGGCGGGTCGAGGTCCAGCAGGCTGCCTCGGGCGGGTCTTGCGCCGTAGCGCTCCGCGAGTCGGGCTTGCAGTTGGGGCTCCGGGTCGGCGCTGGCGAGCACTGCCTGCGCGCCCCTGAGCGTGAGCGCGCGGATCTGGGCTGCTGCTGAGCGGGTCTCGGCGGGGTCGAGAAGCGGCTCGGTGAGGGCGAGCGCTCGCTCCACCTCGGGGTCGCGGGTGACGCCCAAGCGAGGGTGACGAGAAGCCATGCACGGATGGTAGCACTCTGGTGTAGCACTCCTGGGCGAAGGGAGCACTCTCGAATGGCGGCTGTTGTCTCTAGTAGGGCAGTCGGGGCCTCGCGCGGGGGAGTACATGCCGGGCGCCCCGAGCGGCTCTTGATCGGGCCAGGGAGGGCACCGCGTCGGTCGTAGTCGCTCAGGTTGCGACCGCGGCAGCGGCCACTTCGTGGCCGGCAAGGACCATGAGCCACAGGTAGAGGACGTCGCTCTCGAGCTCCGGCAGCGAGCTGACGCGATCCTCTCGGATGTACTGGGTCGTGAGCTCGACCGCACCGACCACGATCGCGTGCGCCACGACATCCGGGACGGTCGGCAGCCCAGGCTGCTGCGCCCTTGCTCGTTCGGCGACGGTTCGGTACAGGCGCGCGAAGCGTCGCAGGGTCTGTTCGCGATGCGCCAGTGCCTCGCTGCCGGCGGCCATGACCTCGATTGTGCACACGCGTGCCGCGTCGGGGCGCTCGCTCCAGAACCTCAAGTAGGCGCGCACGCCGTCGCGTATGCCCTCGACGTAGCTCGGCTGGCTGGTTCCCGCGGCGACCATCTGGTCCAGCAGTTCGCGCGTTGTCGCGTCGTAGGCGGCGAGAAAGCAGGCTTCCTTGTTGGCGAATTGCTCGTAGAAGGTGTCGCGCGAGACTCGTGCGCGGCGGGTGATATCGCCGATCGTCGTCGATCCGTAGCCTTTCGTCCCGGCCGCGGCGATCATCGCGGCGAGGATTCGCCCGCGCTGGTGGTTCTCAACCTGCTCGCGAGAGAGACGGTGCGGCCCGCGCGGGAGCCGCTCGATACCGGCTTGCGCAGTGGTGGACATCCTGGTACATTACTCGATGAGTGGAGGACTCGACGGTCCACTAATACCCGGTGGACGCACATCGAAGGAGGGATGGGAGCGATGAGGACGCACACATGCACGGGGGCGTGTCGTGGTCAACACGACGGCCGCGTCGGGGGTAGGCGGTTTATGAGGAGCCGCTTGCTCGCGGCGCTCGCGGTAGCTGCCGCTGGGATGTGCTTCCCGGCTTCCGCCGCCGCGTCCTACAGCGTGTCACTGACCCGGACCACGGGCGGCGTCGCGAACATCTCCGGCGAAAACTTTGCCGACGTCGGATTCGGGATCGGCTACGCACAGGCGCAGGACGGGATCTGTGTGCTCGCTGAAACATTCCTGACGGTCGAGGGCGAACGTTCTGCGTTCCTCGGCCCAGAAGGGGTCTTCAAGAACGAAGCCGAGGGGGGTCTGCAGTTCACGAACCTCAACTCGGACGTCTACTGGACCTCGATCAAGCACGATCACACGGTCAAGAAGCTGCTGAAGCTTCCCTACCCGCAGGGCCCCTCGACGGAAGGGCTCGAAGCGGTGAAGGGCTATGCCGCCGGCTATAACGCCTACCTCAAGCATATCGGTGGGGCGAGCGGAGTCACGAACCCCGCCTGCAAAGGCGCAGCGTGGGTCAGGCCGATCAAGCCGATCGACGTCTGGCTCCGCATCTACCAGGTCGACGACCTCGCGGGCAACTCTGCCCTCGGACCGTACGTCGAGGCGGATGCGGAACCGCCCGCGGAGACGCCCGCGGAGTCGGCGAAGGGGCAGGGGGCGCCGAAGCCCTCGATCGGCAGCATCTCGATCGGGAAGCTCGCGCCGACCGTGCACAGCAACCTGATGGGCTCCAACGGCCTCGCCATCGGTAGCGAAGACGCCACCAACGGAGGCGGCGTCGTGCTCGCCAACCCGCACTTCCCGTGGCATGGCGCGGAACGCTTCTGGGAGATGAACGTCGAAATCCCCGGCAAGTACCACGCGATCGGTGCGGGAATCTGGGGGTTGCCCGGGATCAACATCGGTCACAACCAGGACGTCGCGTGGACGCACACCGTCTCGACGAACACGACGGTCACGTTCTGGTACCTGCCGCCCGACGGACCGACCGCGTACGGCTACAAGGGCAAAAAGGTAGCGATGAAGACGCACAAAGTGACGGTCGAGGCTCTGGAACACGGTGAACTGGTGCCGCACACTCGCACCCTCTACTACAGCCACTATGGGCCGGTGTTCTGGGAGGGCGGTCTGCCACTCGCGGTCGATGACGCCAATGCCAACAACCTCCGGGGTGTCAACCAGTGGCTCGCGATCAGCAAAGCCGAAAACGCGTCTCAGGTGATCGAATCCGAGCGTGCCATCCAGGGCGTGCCGTGGGTGAACACGATCGGTGCCGACGACCAGGGCAACGCGTTCTACACGGAGATCGTCGTGGCCTCGAGCCTGACGAAGGCCTACCTTGACTCGAGCTGCAACCTCGAGCGGGGGTCAGACACCGGCCCGTTCATCGGCAGCGGTGAATGCGAACTGCCCGAAAGCCCAGGTGCGCTCGTGCCGGGCATCCTTGCGGGCAGCGACGAGCCGTCGCTGATCCGCAAAGACTATGTCGAGAACTCGAACAACTCGTTCTGGCTCGCGAACGCGAACAGCCCGCTCACCGGGTTCTCGCCTGCCCTCGGCGGCGAAGAAGAAAATCCGGGCATGCGCGCTCAGACGGGAATCGACATGGTCGCCCAGCGCATGGGCACGTACAACAGCGGCGTCCCGACCGACGGGATCTCGCCGGTGCCCGGATTCACCGCCGAAACGCTCCAGGGCTCATGGACCAAGTTCCGCTCGCTCCCAGCTGAACGCGCCCTCCCGGGTCTGCGCGAAATCTGCGAAAACGCGGTAACCGAAGACGGCGGCGTGATCGACGGCGTCGATGTCAGCGAAGCGTGCCCCGTCCTCAACGACTACGGCGCGACCGCCACGCTCGACGACAAGGGCGGCTGGCTGTTCCAAGAATGGTTCGAACACGCACCCAACGGCCAGGCGGACTTCTGGATCCACCCCTGGACGGTGACCGAACCGGTCTACACCCCCAACACGCTCAACACCTCGCTGCAGGCGAGCAAGGAAGCGCTCGCGACAGCGGTGAGCTCGATGGAGGCACGCGGGATCCCGCTCGACGCCAGCATCGGCGAAGTGCAGCGTGCACCGCAGGCCGGCGCGGCTCCGTTGCCTGGCTGCTTGGAGGGGGACGGCTGCTACGCGGCCATCGGATCGTCCTTCCCGACGCCCACCTCGAAACAGGCCGAAGTGACAGGCGGCACGAGCATCGTGATGTTCACGGAACTGCAGGCCGGCCACGAACCGCTCTCGAAAGCCCTGTTGGCCTACTCGCAGTCGGAAGACCCGACGTCTCCCTACTACGAAGACCAGACCCAGCGGTTCTCCAAAAACGAATGGATCACGCTGCCGTGGACGCCGGCCTCGGTCGCCGAAGACGCGATCGCTCCGACGCTTCACCTGAAGTAGACGCAGACGAAGGGGGCGGCACGGGACGAGACCGTGCCGGGCCGCTCCCCCCGCCGTGCTCGCTGCCATGGGCCGGGGCATCGTCCGCTCAGTGTCCCGGACCGCCGCTTCCAGCAGCCAAGCCAAGAGCGGTGCTCTACCAGCTGAGCTACGTCGGCCTGGCGCTCGCATCGTGGCGCCGTGTGACTGGCGTCTGAGGTGACTGCCGACGTGCTCAGACGGCGAACGCCGTGCGCGCGGCCTTCGCACCTGCGGTCGACAGGTTGGTGAAGCTGTACGCGCCGTCGCTCATCAGCTCGCTCGCGGCCTGCAGGGCGGCGCCGTATGCAGCGAACGCGAAGCCGCCGCCGACGGAGATGCGCTTTACGCCCATCTCGGCCAGCTCCGCCACGGGCGGCGTACCCTGCCGCGCGAGCACGTTGACGGGGAGGTCCACCGCCGTGAGCAGCTCGCGCAGATCCTCGGGGCGGTCGAGTGCGGGCGCGTACAGCACGTCGGCGCCGGCCTCTTGATATGCCTGCAGGCGCGCGATCGTGTCGTTCAGGTTGGGATTGCCGCGCAGGTAGTTCTCGGCGCGCGCGGTCAGCACGAGATGCACATCACCGGCCTGCGCCGCGTCGGCCGCCGCGGCGACGCGCTCTGCCGCCTCGCCGACGTCATAAAGCCGTTGCTTGCGCGGGTCCCAGTCCTCGATCGAGCAGCCGGCGAGGCCGGCGTCGAGCGCGAGGCGCACGGTCTCTGCGACGCCGGCGGTGTCCACGGCGAAGCACTCCTCGAGGTCCGCCGACACGGGCACGTCGGTAGCGGCCACAAGCGCGGCGGCGTGGGCGAGCGACTCCTCGCGGGTGACCCCGTAGTCGAGACGCCCGAGGCTCGCGGCGTAGCCGCTACTGGTGGTGGCGAGAGCCTGATAGCCGAGCGAGGCAAGCAGCTTCGCTGAGCCGACGTCCCAGGCATTGGCCAGTAGCAGTGGGCGGTCCTGGCGGTGGAGCTCGAGGAAGCGGACGGCCTTGTCAGCGTGCGTGGTCATGGGGCGAGCCTCCTGTCGCGATCGAGTGCTGCGAGCAGCCCACGGACGGTCGGGGGCACGCCCAAAGCGCTCACAGGGACGAGCGCGTCGTCGACCCGCACGGCTGCCGCTGGTCCGGAAGCGGTCTGGTAGCTGAGCAGGCGCACGACAGCTCAATCCGCGGCTGGGATGTCGATCGGCGGCCGCGGTGGGCTCAGCTCCCCCGCCATCGCGCGGCCATGTATCTCCGCGAACGACTCGCCGGAGGCGGCGGCCTCGGCGATGCGGGCTGGGTCCACGAACACGCCGATCGGGTTCGCGTGGAAGTCGGGGCTCGTGCGCATCCACTCCTTCGAGGCTTGCCAGTCGCCGAAGTCATCGACCTGCAGCTCGACGTGGTTGCCGTCGGGATCCTTGTAGTAGTAGGAGAGCGTCATCCCGTGGTCGATGCAGATGTCGGGCTCGATCCCAGCGTCGCGCAGGCGCAGATAGCTGCCGTTCAAGTGCTCGAAGCTGTCGTACTCGAACGCGCTGTGGTGCATCCCCGTTCGCGTCTCGCGGTCGGGGTCATCCACGAAGCCCGGGAAGCACAGCAGGGCGATGCGGTGGTTCGCGCCATCGTTCGTCAGCCATGCCCCGGTCGCGTCCTGAAAGGTCACCTCCGCTCCCACGACGGTCGCATACCAGTCGATCAGCTCCTGCAGTCGTGTGGTCTTGAGGTTGAAATGATGGAAGGTCGGCCTGATTGCCACGTCGTCAGTGCTCATCCGCGAGCCTCCTATCGCTCGAATCGGGGAGCCGGGCGGGGGGGTCGTCTCACCACGGGATCGAAGCGCTGGTTTCGTGACGCAAGCCGGGACCGATGTCGGCCTCGCTGTGCACGTGGCGCGGCGGCGTGTAGAAGGTGGCGTATGGGCGCAGCCGCAGCGCCACCCGTTTCTCCTGGCGCGCTCCCTCGGCCACCATCGGACGTACGTCCTCTGACATCGGCGTACCGGCCATCACGCCTGCGATGCTCATCATCACGTCCACGACCGAATCGAAGTCGGTGTCGATCTCCGCATCGCAGTAGACCTGGAGGTAGCTGGGCGGCCATTGCTCGTCGAGCACGCACAGGGACACCTTGGGGCTGCGTGCGACGGCCTTGGCCTTGGCCCGCTCGGCCATGGTCGAGACGAGGATCTCGTTCTGGTCCAGGCAGTAGAAGACGATCGACATCGCCGGACCGTCCGCGGCGCGGTTGTAGCCGAAGATCGCCGTGCGGTGATCGAGCACGAACTGCTGGCGCTGCTCCGGCGTCATGGTCCTGGCTACCTCGCTTGAATGGCTCGACAGATAACGGCTACACTATAACCATAAATCAGAAGACAATGCGCAGCCTTAGCGATGACTTCCCGGGAGGATCGCTCGAGCCCACGGGCAGCCCGATGTGGTGGTCCAGCCGGCCGGCGCCCGCGATCTACAGGCGGGGGCGCCCGCCGCGATCACTCGAGCGGATCGTCGGCGTCGCGCTGGAGATCGTCGACGAGGTTGGGACAGACGCATTCAGCATGCGCCTGCTCGCCGATCGCCTGGCGTCGGGTACCGCGACGCTCTACCGGCACCTGGCCGGTAAGGACGAGCTGATGGCCTATGTCGTCGATCGAATCCTCGGCGAGGTGGATGTCGTGGTCGACGCCAGCGCTCTCGGCGGCGCAACGTGGCAGCAGGCCACCGCCCGCGGCGCCAGTGCGTTCTACGAGGTTTTGACGAGCCACCCGAATGCGCTTGCGCTGCTCGTCTCCCAGGTTCCCGTGGGCCCGAACGCACTCACCAACCGCGAGCGCAGCCTGGCGGTGCTGCTTGCCTGCGGGTTTCCCCCCGATCTCGCCGCGCGCGCCTACACGGCAGTCGCGCACTACGTCGTAGGATTCGCGCTACAGCAACACGCGCCACGAGCCCCGCAACGAGAGGACGCGGCGAAGTTGCGCGACTTCTACCGCGCGCTCGATCCCGAGACCTACCCCGCCACCGTCGCCGCGGCCAACGAGCTGACCAGCGTGCCGCTCGATGAGGAGTTCCGATTCGGGCTGCAGCTCGTTCTCGACGGCATCGAGCGTGCCCGAAAGGCGTCTCGCGCTGAGCCGGCGATCGTGAAGTGAAGCGCACACGGCACAGTCGCGCGCCTCGCGGAGTGTGGTGTATATTGTTGTCAGTCTCTTCGTTCGCTCGACCGGCGGCGGAGAGATCGAAGGTGCAGTAGCGCGATGGACCGGGGAGGGTGATGTCAGTGGGGCTGCATGGAGGCGGGACGTGGCGTGGGCGTACGTTGGCCTGTCTGGCCAGCCTGGGCTTCCTGCTCGCGCTGGCGGCGCCGGCTGGCTCCTACGCCGCGACCAGCGCCGCCGCGAGCCTCAGCGGACTGGGCGAAGTGATCCCGGGCGCGCATTTCCCGGGCACGCTCGTCTCCCGCCGCATCCGCAAGCACCGCAACGGCGTATCGCTCACGCCGTCCGCCACCGAGCCGTACTGGGCGTGCCCGGAAGAACAGTGCGAAGCGATCATCGACCCGCCGCCGATCGCGGTCGAGGTGCACGGCAGAACGCGCTTCGCCGCGCGGGCGAGGGGCCCGCTGCTGGAAGGCAGCGGCGAAAAGGGCGGCCTGGACCCGCAGGACCTGGAGTCCGCGTACAAGATCCCCACCACCGGCGGCGAAGACCAGACGGTCGCGGTCGTCGATGCGTACGGCTATCCGACCGCCGAAGAAGACCTCGCCACCTATCGCGCGCGCTACGGGCTGCCGCCGTGCACGAAAGCCGACGGCTGCTTCGAGAAGGTCAACCAGAAGGGCGAAGAAGCCAACTACCCGGCTGCCCACGAAGGTTGGGAAACGGAGAGCGCGCTGGACATCGAGATGGCCTCGGCGGCGTGCCCGCACTGCCACATCATGCTTGCCGAGGCCAACAACGCCGACGGGACCAATCTCCCCGAAACCGTCAACACGGCCGCGCGGCTCGGCGCGACGGAGATCTCCAACAGCTACGCCAGCGCCGAACAGGAGTGCGGTCCTGGCGGCTTCGAATGCGAAGTCGAAGCCCCCGACTACGATCACCCGGGGGTCATGGTCACGGCTTCGGCGGGCGACAACGGCTACGACAACCACGAAAAGGGCGCCGGCTCACCGAACTTCCCCGCCAGCCTGCCGTTCGTCGTCGCCGTCGGCGGCACGGCGCTGTACAAGGCCGCCAACGTGCGCGGTTGGACCGAGCAGGTGTGGCCGGGAGGCGGCAGCGGCTGCTCGCTGGCCCAGCCCAAGCCGATCTGGCAGACAGACACGGGCTGCGCGACGCGCATGACCGACGACGTCGCGGCGGTCGCCGCGTGCGAAACGCCCGTCTCGACGTACAGCTCCGGCCATCACGGCTGGGACGACGTGTGCGGCACGAGCGCAAGCTCGCCGCTGGTGGCCGGAATCGAGGCCCACGCGACCGAATACGTGCGCTCGCTCCCGGGCGCGGAGGCCTTCTACGAGGACCCGGAAGCGGCCTTCGACGTGACGGCCGGGAGCAACGGGACGTGCACGCCGCCTGAAGACCACGCCTACTTCTGCCACGCCGAGGTCGGCTACGACGGGCCGACGGGCGTCGGCACGCCGGACGGTCCGCTGGAACTCTCGAGCGCGCCGGCGCCGACCGTCCACACGACGCCCGCCAGCGCCGTCGCGGGCGGGGCGGGGACGCTGAACGGCGAGGTGGATCCGCAGGGCGTGGAAGCGAGCTACCACTTCGAATACGGGACCACGACCGCCTACGGGACGAGCGTGCCCGTTCCCGACGCATCCGCCGGCTCCGGTCGCGCGCCCGTGCAGGTGACCCAGGCGATCACGGGCCTCGAACCGGACACCCTCTACCACGACCGGCTGGTGGCGAGCAACGCCAACGGCACGGCCTACGGCGCCGACTTCGCGTTCTGGACGGCGCCGCCCACCGTCACGGGGGTCGCGGCGCCCGGCGGCCCGACCGACGGCGGCACGACGGTGACGATCAGCGGGACCAAGCTCGACAGCGCCGTGGCGGTCAAGTTCGGTCCTCGCGAGGCCCAGACGTTCACGGTGGACTCGGATAGCTCGATCAGCGCGGTGTCCCCACCGGGCGATGGCGCCGTGGACGTGACCGTCACCACGCCGGCGGGAACGAGCGAAGCCACTCCGGCCGACCGCTTCGTCTACGACACGCTGGGGCCGGTGCTCGCCTGGGGCAGAAACGAAGATCGTCTCGGCGACGACAGCCTCGCTGCACTGAGCAACGTGCCCGTGGAACCGAGCGAACTGCCCGAAGCGGTCGAGCTTGCCGCCGGCTACCAGGACAGCTTCGCGGTGCTCGGGGATGGGACGGTCAGGGCGTGGGGGAGGTTCGGCACGGAACTCGTCAGCGGCAGGATCTTCTCGGGGAACGACGTGCCCGAGCCCGTCTGCGAAAAAGACATCACCGAATGCCCGGAAAGCGAGTACCTGCACGAAGTCACCGCGGTCGCCGCTGGCGACTACCACGTCCTCGCGCTGTTACGGGACGGGACCGTCGTGGGCTGGGGCTACAACGAAGATGGCCAGCTGGCCGACGGCAGCGAATCGGAAATCGAGCTCATGCCCGAGCCGGTGTGCACACACATCGAAACGCCGTGCAAGCCCGAAAACTACCTCAAAGAAGTGGCTGCGATCGCCGCCGGGGAATTCTTCAGCCTCGCGCTGCTGCGCGACGGCACGGTCATGGCCTGGGGCGTCAACAGCGAAGGCGAGCTCGCCACCGGCAAGACCAAGGGCCCGGAAACCTGCGAGCAGGAAGAAAAAGTCAAGGTGGCCTGCAGTCGCATCCCGCGCGCGGTCGGCGATCTCGGCGAAGTCGCGGCCATCTCGGCGGGCGGCGTGCACAGCCTGGCGCTGCTCGAGAGCGGCGGCGTGATGGCCTGGGGCGGGAACGAAGAAGGCCAGCTCGGCGACGGCGCCAGCGAAGCGCGTGACACGCCGATCGCCGTATGCGCCGTCGGAGAAGTCGCTCCGTGCGAGCACCACCTGGGCGACGTCAAGGCCGTCTCGGCCGGCCTCGGCACGAGCGTCGGGCTGCTGAACGACGGTGCGGTCGTCGACTGGGGCTCGAACTACAACGGGCTGCTCGGCGACGGCTCCCTCGTCGGCCCCGAAACCTGCGGCAGCGAAAGCGAAGCCTGCAGCCGCGTGCCCGTGGCGGTCGGCGGCCTGCACGAAGTCACGGCGATCGCGACCGGCAACCAGGACACCACCAGCCTTGCCGTGGCGGGCGGCGACATCATGACCTGGGGCGGGGACAAGTTCGGGCAGCTCGGCGACGGTGCGGAAAGCGCGAGCGACGTGCCCGTGCACGTCTGCCAGGCCTACGCCCTGGGCCCCTGCCCGGACGGGCCCTACCTGAGCGGCGAAGTGACAGCCCTGGCCGTCGGCGGCCAGCACGACCTCGTGAGCCTGAAGACCGCCTCCGCGAGCGTCGCCGCCGTCAGTCCCGCCGCCGGCCCCGGCAGAGGGGGAACGACGGTGACGATCACAGGCGCCAATCTCGCCGGCGCCAGCGCCGTTCACTTCGGCGCGTCGGCGGCGGCTGAATTCGAAGTGCGCTCGGCGAGCGAAATCGTCGCGGTCTCGCCGCCGGGCAGCGGTGTGGTGGACGTGACGGTGACAACACCGGAAGGCACGAGCCATACGAGCTTCGCCGACAGGTTCAGCTACGAAGCCTCGACCGTCACGGGCGTCAGCCCGGCCACCGGCCCGGCCCCCGGCGGCACACCGGTGACCATCACCGGCACCAAATTCACCGGCGCCAGCGCCGTTCACTTCGGCGCGTCGGCGGCGGCTGAATTCGAAGTGCGCTCGGCGAGCGAAATCGTCGCGGTCTCGCCGCCGGGCAGCGGCGCGGTGGACGTGACGGTCACCACGCCGGAAGGCACGAGCGAGGCGAACTCCGCCGATCGGTTCGTCTACCAGGCGTCCCCAACCGTGGTCACGGAACCGGCCAGCGCCACTCACCTCACCTCGGCGACGCTGAACGCGACGGTCGATCCGGAAGGCGGGAACGTGAGCGACTGCCACTTCGAATACGGCACATCGCCCTCCTACGGGTCGGACGTCCCCTGCTCGTCGCTTCCCGGCTCGGGCTCTAGCCCCGTGGCCGTGTCCGCGCCCGCGAGCGGCCTCAGCGTCGGCACGACCTATCACTTCCGGATCGTCGCGAGCAACGCCGAGGGCACCAGCTACGGTGCCGACGACACCTTCGCGACCCCTTCCTCGGAAGTGCCCGAACTGGGAAGGTGCGTGAAGCTCAAGCCAGCGAGCGGCAGGTACACCAACTCGAGCTGCACGACCGCCAGCGCTGGCGAAGACACGGGCAAGTACGAATGGCACGCGGGGCCCGGCCCCAAGAGCCGCTTCAGCGCCAAAGGGGGCGCGGTCAAGCTCGAAGTGACGAGTTTCAAACAAGCGATTCTCCAGTGCACTGGAAGCGAGATCGCCGGCGAGTACACCGGACCGCAGAGCGCCTCCCTGTCGCTCGTGCTGACGGGCTGCTCGAGCCAGCTGGCCGGCGGCAAATGCCAGAGCGAAGGCGCCGGCGAAGGAGAAGTCACCGCCACGCTGCAAGCCCGCCTGGGCATCATCTCGGCCGGGAAGAAGCCCTCGCTCGGATGGGATCTGCAACCGGCCTCCGGGCTGGAACTGGCCGACTTCGAGTGCGACGCCCACCAGATCCCGCTCGGGGGGTCGATCATCGGACCTGTGACCAGAGTCGACAAGATGTCCAGCAGCTTCTCGCTGGCGTTCGCCGCAATCAAGGGCGCGCAGGTCCCCGAAAGCTTCGAACACGGGCTGAAGGACACACCGCACATCTTCGGAGGCTCGGAAGAACTGCCGGTCAGCCTCACGATGTCGGACACGCTCACCGGCGAAGAATCGCTGGAGCTGAAAGGCCTGTCCTAGCAGGACCTTTCGCAGTCTGGCGGCGACTGTAACGGCGCCGTCGCGGGCGGTGTACATGAAGCGTGGGTCAAACGCTCGACCATCGCAATCCGCTCGCGCCTGAGCCGCTCGCGCCCGACGGCGCTCAGGTTGACCTGAGCGGCTTTCGCGAGCGCTCGCTGCAGCGCGGCGTCAACCCCGTCCTGTACTGGATCGTGCGCGCGCTGTTCGTCCCGTTCTTCCTGGTGTACTTCCGCCTGCGGCGCGTGGGCCGCGAGCACCTGCCGCGCAGCGGTCCGCTGCTGCTGGCCTCCAACCATCGCAGCTTCCTCGACCCGTTCGTGATCGGCACGCTGGTGCGCCGTCCGGTGTACTACATGGCCAAGCGTGAGCTGTTCGAAAAGCGCTGGCAGGCCTGGGCGCTGAACGCCCTGGGCGCGTTCCCGGTCGACCGCGGGGCGGGCGATGGCGACGCGATGGACACGGCCCGCGCGATCCTGGCTCGCGGAGATTGCGTGGTGGTGTTCCCCGAGGGCACGCGCGTGCGCAGCGGCCCGCTCGGCGATCCGCGGCGCGGCGTCGGGCGCCTGGCGCTCGAGACCGGCGCGCCGGTGGCTCCCGTGGCGGTCATCGGCAGCGACGCCGTACGCAGGGGCTGGCGCATCCGCCCGCGCAAGGTCAGCGTCCGCGTCGGCGCTCCGCTGCGCTTCCCGACCGTCGAGAGCTGCTCGCCGACGCTCGCGGCCGGCGTGACCGAGCGCATCTGGGCGTGCGTCAGCCTGCAGTGGCGGTGGCTGGGCGGCGAGCAGGCGGCGAATCCGGCGCTCATCGACGAGGCTCCGAGGCGCGAGCTGTCTCGCGCCGCCTGAGCCCCGGTGGGCGGGGCTCAGGTCATGCGCATGGGTAGTGTGCAATGAGTGAGCGAGCAAGCCAGCCAGAAGCCGAAGGCGCAGCTGGACGCGGAGTTCTCAGATCTCTACCGGGCGCACCTGCGCGACGTGTACAGCTACGCCTACTACCGCGTGGGCGATCACCACGACGCCGAGGACCTGACCGAGCAGACCTTCCTGCAGGCCTATCGCCACTTCGAGCGCGCCCAGCGCGAATCCGACGGACGTCCGCTGCGCCCGTGGCTGATCCGCATCGCGCACAACCTCGCCGCCAACCTCTACCGCGACCGCTCCCGCAAGCCGGTCTCGCCGATCGACGAGACGACGCCGCTGCCCGCGATGCACACGACCGAGCAGCTGGTCGAGGGACGCGACGAGCTCAGCCGCGTGCTGGAGGGTGTGAAGCTGCTCCCGGACGACCGGCGCGAGGCGCTGATCATGCGCTTCGCCCTCGGCATGGACAACCGCGAGATCGCGCGCGCTCTCGGCCGCTCCGACGGCGCGACCAAGGTGCTGATCCATCGCGCCATCAAGCAGCTGGAGGAGATCGTCCATGACTGAGGCCGTGCCCAACTTCGAGGGGCTCCTGCGCGAAGCGTTCGCCCCCGTCGAGCCGCCGGCAGACCTGGTCGAGCGCCTGGAGAGCACGCTCACCAGCATCACCGAGATGGCCGCCGACGAGCTCGAGGCGTGGGAGCTGTCGGCCATGCGCGATCCGCGCAACTGGGCCCGTCCCGCGGCCGCGCTGGTTCTCGGAGGCAGCGCCGGCGCCGCGCTCGTGCTGCTGCGCGCGCGCAGGCGCGCGCAGGGCTCGGCGGGCGATCTGGACGGCATGCGCGAGATCGCCGAGCGCACGATCCGCGATGTCGGGCGTGAGGCGCGCAAGCTGCTCGGCGATCGCTAGATCGCCGGGTCTCCTTCGGTGTCGGGGCGGCCTTCGAGATAGGCTCTGATTCCCGGACATGGCCACCTGCTACCGCCACCCCTCGCGCGAAACCGGGGTCTCCTGTTCCAACTGCGGGCGGCCGATCTGTCCCGACTGCATGACCACCACCCCGGTCGGGATGCGCTGCCCGGAGTGCGCCAAACAGCGCACGAAGGTCGTGCGCATGCGCAACATGGCCACGGTCCCGCGCCTCACCTACGCGCTGATAGCGGTCAACGTCATCGTCTTCCTGGCCGAGGGCCACGGGGCGTGGACGATCTCAGGCGAAGCGTCCGGAAAGCTGATCGCGAAAGGCTCGCTGCTCGGCAGCAGCGAATTCGCTGTGCAGGCCGGTCAGGGCGTCGCCCACGGCCAGTGGTGGCGACTGGTCACCAGCGGCTTCCTGCACGAGAACCTCCTGCACATCGGCTTCAACATGTGGGTCCTGTACTACCTCGGCATGATGCTCGAGCCGGCGATCGGGCGTGTGAAGCTCGGCGTCATCTACGCCGTGTCGCTGCTGACCGGCTCGCTCGGCGCGCTGCTCGTCTCTCCCCACGTGCTCACGGTCGGCGCGTCGGGTGCGATCTTCGGCGTGATGGGCGCGGCGGCCGTGGAGATGCGCGCCCGCCAGATCCCGCTGATGCAGAGCGGCGTCGGCACCCTGATCCTGCTCAACCTCGTCATCAGCTTCACGATCCCCGGCATCTCCTGGGGCGGGCACATCGGCGGCCTCGTCGGCGGTGCGCTGGTCGCCTTCCTGATCCAGGTGGGCGAGCGCCATCGCGCGCAGGCGCTCGCGTTCGCCGGCTGCGCTGCGATCGCGGTCGCGGCCGTCGCGGGCTCGCTGGCGACAGCCAAATCCAGCGAGGTCGAAACCGGCGCGCGGGTCACGGTGATCAGTCCCGAATAGCCGGATGCAGGACCTGAGCGAGCAGCTCCAGGCCGTCGATCAGCCGCGGGCCGGGCCTGGAGAAGTACGCGGACGCGTTCACCGCCACGATCCGCGCCGCTCCCACCTGCGCCAGCTCGCGCGCGTATGTGACGGCCTCGGCCTGCGCGCGCGGCTCGTCGTATCCGCACGGCATCACCACCACGACCTCTGGGCGCGCGGCCGCGACGGTCTCCCACGAGACGGTCTGCGACGGTTCTCCGGGAAGGCCCAGCACGTCCTCGCCGCCGGCGAGCTCGATCAGCTGCGGTGTCCAGTGACCGGCCACGTACACGGGGTCAAGCCACTCCAGCGCCGCCACGCGGGGGCGGGGCTGTCCGCGCACGGCGAGCTTGACGCGGTCGATGCGCGCGGCCGCCTGCCGCACGAGCTCGACGCCCTGCTCGCGCCGGTCGGTGGCCTGCGCCAGCGTGCGCACGTCGCCGAGCGTCTCTCCGAGCGTCTTCGGGTCCAGCGCGATCACGCGCGGGGCCGACGGCAGCGTCTTGGCCACCTCGGCCACCTCCTCGTAGGAGACGGCGCACACCGGGCACAGCGCCTGCGTGACGATCAGGTCCGGCGTGAGCGCCGCCAGGGCCTCGCGGTCGAGCTCGTAGATCGCTTCGCCTTCCAGCGTGCGCTCGCGCACGGCCGCGTCGATCTCTGCGGCGCTGAGGCCGCCGGGGAGCACGTCGCGCGTGACGCGCCGGCGCTCGCGGGCGGCGGGCGGGAAGTCGCACTCGTGCGTGACGCCCACGACCTCGGGGCCGAGGTCGAGCGCGAACAGCAGCTCGGTGGCATGGGGGACGAGGCTGACGATCTGCATGCCTGTGACTGTAGGGACAGCGCGATCGACGAGCCAGAGGTCTAATCTCGCAGCCGATGAGCCTGCTCAGCGACTCCGAGGTCGAGCACCGCATGAGCGGCGTGCCGGACTGGCACGCCGGCGAGGGGCGATCCCCCTCCCCCTCTGGGGACGATGGCGGGGACGATGCGATCGTCCGCGACCTCACGTTCGCCAACTTCGCGGACGCGATCGCGTTCGTCAATCGCGTGGCCGAGGCCGCCGAGGCGGCCAACCACCACCCGGACATCCTCGTGCACGGCTGGAACAAGGTCCGCCTGACGCTCTCCACGCACTCCCAGGGCGGCCTCACCGACGCCGACTTCCAACTCGCGGCCCAGATCGACCGGCTCGCGGGCCACTGATCCGCAAATCAAGAGTCGGTATAACCATCGATATACAGCTCGCGGCGGCGGTGCAGCGGTGATAGCCAACCCCTACTGTGCGCCCCGCTCGCTTCTGACCATCGCCCTTGCTACCGTTGAACGGTCGACCAGCGCGATGAACGACGACGAAGAACTACCTCGAAGTAGCGCCGCCCTAGCGCCCCCGGCGTGAACGGGCTCAAGCTCATCCTGACGGCGCTGCTGATCGCGATCAACGCGTTCTTCGTTATCGCCGAGTACGCGCTCGTGCGATCCCGCCGCGCGCGGCTGGAGATCATGCGCGACGAGGGCGCCAAGGGAGCGGCGCTCGCGCTGACGCAGCTGGCGAACGTCAACGAGTACATCTCCGCCGTGCAGATCGGCGTGACGATGACCTCGATCGGCATCGGAGCGCTGGGCGAGCCGGCGCTGGCGTCGGTCCTGAAGGGCGCGCTGGGCAACGGCCTCGGCCACGGGGTGGCGGTGGCGATTGCGGTGATCGTCGCGTTCCTGATCATCGCCTCCGCGCAGCTGATCGCCGGCGAGATGGTGCCGAAGTTCTACGCGATCGATCGCGCGGAGGCGGTCGCCCGCCGCGTCGCCCGACCGCTGCGGGCGTTCAGCATCCTGTTCCGCCCGTTCATCCTCGCGCTGACGGCGATCGCCGATCGGATCCTGCGGCTGCTGGGCGTGGACATGAGCCTGGAGCGTCGCGGCGGCTCCTCGGACGAGCTCAAGCGCCTGATCGCCGAGTCTCACGAGGGCGGTCAGATCGACCCGGGGGAGGCGGGAATGCTCACGGGGGTCTTCCACCTGCACGAGCAGGAGGCGCGCCAGGTGATGACGCCGGCCCCGGCGGTGGTCACGATCGACGTCTCCCAGGATGTGGAGACGGCGCTGCGGCTGTGCGTCTCGAGCGGCCACACGCGCCTGCTGGTGACCGAAGAGGAAGACCGCGACCGCGTGCGCGGCCTGGTGCACGTCTCGGAGCTGGCCCGCCAGCTGATGCAGGATGGGCCGCGCGCGCCGCTGGAGCCGGTCGTCCACGACGCGCTGATCGTGCCCGAGACCAAGCCGCTGGACGATCTGCTCGCGGATCTTCAGCGCCAGCGAACGTCGATGGCGGTGGTGGTGGACGAGTACGGGCGCGTGGTGGGCGTTGTGACCGTCGAGGACATCATCGAGGAGGTCGTGGGCGAGATCGCGGACGAGACCGATCCGGCCGCCGGCGAGGTCCGCCGGCTGGCCAACGGCGACTGGTTCGTGCGCGGGCACGTGGCGGTCACCGACCTGGCCGACTACGGGCTGGACCTGCCGGTGGACAGCGACGCGTACAACTCGGTGGGCGGCCTGGTGTTCGCCGAGCTCGGCCGACTGCCGCGCCGCGGCGACACGGTCAACGCGGACGGCTACTCGATCCGGGTGGAGTCGGTGCGCGACAACCGCATCGAGGCGGTGCGCATCCGCGAACGTCGCCAGGTCCCGCCGCGCGAGGGCCGCGAGCCGGAGGACTGACGGGCCGTTAAACACCTCCGGCCCGCCGGGGGAGCGGACCGGAGCGTGTGCACTGGGAGGAGGCGGATGTGCGATGCGACGTTTGACGTCGCATGTACCAGTATCGCGATGTTGTTCAACGACAGCTAAAAGTCGCTCCGATGCGGGATAAATTCTCGCGAAGAAGTTCCTGGGGCCAGCGGGGCGCTCCGAGGCTCAGTAGGCGTGCAGGCCGCGCCCGCTCTTGCGCCCGAGCGCCCCTTCGGAGATCAGCTCCTCCAGGCGCGCGGGCACGGGCTCGCCGAGCGCGTTGCCGATCGCCTTGGAGACGTCCAGCCCGACGAGGTCGAGCAGCGCGAGCGGCCCCATCGGGTGCCCGGCGCCGAGGCGCATGCAGGTGTCGACGTCCGCCGGGTCCATGCCGGTTTCTTCCAGCAGGCGCACGGCGCTGAACAGGTACGGGAACAGCAGGCGGTTGACGACGAACCCGGGCACGTCGGGGACCTGGACGGGCGTCTTCTCGAAGTCCTCGCACAGGGCGAGCGCGCGCCGGCGCGTGTCGGCGCTGGCGGCGGCGGGGAAGATCAGCTCGATGAGCTTCATCTTGGTGACGGGGTTGAACGCGTGCAGCCCGACGAAGCGCTCGGGACGACCGCTGGCGTCGGCCAGGCGCGCGACGGACAGCGACGAGGTGGTGCTGGCGAGGATCGCGTGGGGGTCGAGGATGGCGTGAAGCTCGGCCAGCAGCTGTGCCTTGACGCGGTGGTCCTCGACGACGGCCTCGACGACGAACGTGGCGGGGGCGAGCGCGGCGGGGTCGGTCACGATCTGGACGTGCTCGGGGTCGACTTCCGCGCCGAGCCGGGCGAGCGTGTCCTCGACGCGCGCCCGCGCGCGCTCGGCGGAGGTCTGCGAGCGCGCGAGCAGCAGCACGGGCCCGTGGTGGGCGGCGGTTGCCGCCAGGCCGCAGGCGATGGCGCCGCTGCCGGCTATGGCGAGGCGTTTGCTCACGGCGCTCCTTTGCCGTACGTGGAGCTCGTCGCGCTCCTGGCTGACTGACCAGTCAATCTAGGGACGCGGTAGAGTGGGGGTGCAGGGTCCGGGCATCTTATTGAGGCGCGCCCCGCGCGCCGGGTTGATGGGGTGGGCGGGCTCCGATCATCTTCATAATCGCTGCGCAACACTCCGTAGGAGGACTGCTGACATGAGGCAACCAGAGGGCCGCGAGGTCGTGATCGTCGAGGCCGTGCGAACACCGATCGGACGCGGGCACAGGGAGAAGGGCTACTACAAGGACACCCATCCCAACACGCTGCTGGCGAAGTGCTACACCGAGGTGATCGAGCGCTCGGGCGTCGACGCTTCGGAGGTCGAGGACGTGATCGCCGGGTGCGTGCAGCAGTTCGGCGAGCAGGGATTCAACATCGCGCGCAACGCGTGGCTGCAGGCGGGGCTGCCGATCGAGACGCCGGGCACGACTGTCGACCGCCAGTGCGGCTCGGCCCAGCAGGCGGTCAACTTCTCGGCGGCGCTGATCGCTGCGGGCGTGCACGACGCGATGATCGGCTCGGGCGTGGAGCACATGGGCCACCTGCCGTTCGCGGCGGGCATGAAGACGCAGGAGGACTTCGGCTACGCGTTCACGCCGGAGCTGATGGCCAAGCACAACATCGTCGGCCAGGGCCTGGGCGCGGAGATGATCGCCGACCAGTGGGAGATCTCCCGCTCGGAGCTGGACGAGCTGGCGGTGCGCTCGCACCGCCTCGCCCACCAGGCGACCGAGGAGGGACGCTTCGAGCGCGAGATCGTGCCGATGGCGGTCAACGGCGACACGTACGTGACCGACCAGGGCATCCGCCCGGACACCAGCCTGGAGGCGCTGTCACAGCTCAAGCCGGCGTTCAAGCCGGACGGCAAGATCACGGCGGGCAACGCCTCGCAGATCTCCGACGGGGCGGCGGCGGTGCTGCTGATGTCGGCGGAGAAGGCGAAGGATCTCGGGCTGAGCGCCCGCGCGCGGATCGTCGACCAGACGACCGTCGGCTGCGACCCGGTGAAAATGCTCGAGGGCCCGATCCCGGCGACGCGCAAAATCCTGGCTCGCAACGGCATGAAGATCGACGACATCGACCTGATCGAGATCAACGAGGCGTTCGCACCGGTCGTGGCCGCGTGGCGGCGCGAGCTGAACCCGGACATGGACCGCGTGAACGTCAATGGCGGCGCGATGGCGCTGGGGCACCCTCTCGGCTCGACCGGCGCGCGGCTGATCACGACGCTTCTGCACGAGCTCGAGCGCTCGGACAAGGAGATCGGGTTCGTGACGATGTGCTGCGGTGGCGGGCTGGGGACAGCCACGTTGATCCAGCGCATCTGACGCGCGATAGCCGGCGCGATGCTGCGTCCTCGGTCGCTTGTGTGCTGAGCACACTGCGCTCCCTGCGTCCTTGCCTAGCTTGGCTCTCGCGCGTCAGACCGGTAAGCGTGCCGATTGAGCGCGTCTGAGCGTTTTAGGGGCCGGCCTTCGGGCCGGCCTCGCCGTGTGGCGGGGTGGTTCGCGGAGCGGAGGTCATGCCTGCGCTCGGCAGCCAACCGATCGTACATCAGTAGTGATTTGCAATCGAGAGATAGCCGTATAAAACCTCATAACTGATCTGTATTGCTCAGAGCACCACGACGTATCCAAATGTGCTTAGATCCCCTATCGCTCAAGAGTGGCGGGCGTGTATCGGGCCGAGCACTGGGAGGGGCTGCGGATGGCGAGGCAGGGCTCAGCGGGATGGCTAGGGGGGCGCCGGCTTCGCGCCAGCGTCCATCGCGTGCGACTGTTCGCGGTGGCGCTCGTCGCGTGCCTGGGGGTGTCCCTGGTGGCGGTGGCGGTGGCCGAGGCCTCGCCGCCGGTCAACACCAAAGCGCCGACGATCTCGGGCACCGACAAAGAAGGCAGGACGCTGACGGCCCACGAAGGCTCGTGGAGCGGCACCGTGGAATCGTTCAGCTATGTGTGGCAGCGCTGCACCGGGGAAGGCGAATGCGCGAACATCGAATCGGGGTCGCATGTCCTGGCGACCGGGACCGAATACACGCTCACATGGGAAGACGTCGGCATGACCCTGCGTGTGGCGGTCACCGCGCACAACAGCTCGGGCAACGGCGAAGCGGCCTCCGCTCAGACCAAAGAAATCGCGGGTATCCCGCCGAAAAAGGAAGAATCGCCCGTGATCTCGGGACTGGCCGAGAATGGCCAGCTGCTGAGCGTGAGCAACGGCACGTGGGGGGGCACGCCGGCGACGAAATACAGCTACCTCTGGGAAAGCTGCGCAAAATCAGCATGTAAAACGGCCGCAGGCCCTCACGCGGAAGCCAGCTATCGCGTCGTGACCTCCGAGGAAGAAGGCAAAGAAACGCTGCGCGCGGTCGTGACCGACGAAAGCCGCGCCGGCAACGCGAGCGCCACATCCGCGGCGACGGCGGCGGTCACCGCCGGACCGCCCGTGAACACCGTGCCTCCCACGATCTCCGGCGAAGCTCGCGAAGGCGAGGAACTCAAAGCGAGCGCGGGCACGTGGGTCGGCACGTCCACGATCACCTACGAATACGAGTGGGTGAGCTGCAACAGCCTCGAAACCTGCGCCCCGGTCGGTACCGGCGCCAGCTACGCCATCCCGGGCGGCTTCGAATTCGGCAACAAGCTGAAGGTCACGGTCACGGCGAAAAACTTGGTAGGGTCGGCCAGCGCAACCTCCGCGGCAACGTCGGTCGTGGTGGGCAACCAGCCCGTCAACACCAAACCACCGACGATTTCAGGTGAAGCCCGCGAAGGCCAGGAACTCACGGCGAGCGCGGGCACGTGGACCGGCGCCGAACCGATCACCTTCACGTACGCGTGGAAGAGCTGCGACGAAAAATCCGAATGCAAAGAAGCGAGCGGCGGCAGCTATCACCTGACGGCGGCGGACATCGGCAACAGGCTGAAGGTCACGGTCACGGCGATGAACTCGGTCGGGTCGGTCAGCGAAACCTCCGCGGCGACGGCGGTCGTCGTGGGCAACCCTCCGGTCAACACCAAAGCGCCGGCGGTCTCGGGCGAAGCCCGCGAAGGCCAGGAACTCAAAGCGAGCGCCGGTACGTGGACCGGCACCGAACCGATCGCCTATACATACACGTGGAAGAGCTGCAACGAAAAATCCGAATGCAAAGAAGCGAGTGGCGCGGGCTATCACCTGACGGCGGCGGACGTCGGCAACAGGGTCGAGGTCGTGGTCACCGCCAAAAACTTGGTCGGGTCGGCCAGCGAAGCCTCCGCGGCGACGGCGGTGGTGGTGGGCAACCCGCCGTCGAGCGCCAAACCGCCCCTGATCCTGGGTGAAGCCCGCGAAGGGCAGGAACTCAGGGCGAGCACGGGTGCGTGGACCGGCACCGGGCCGATCGCCTTCACGTACGCGTGGAAGAGCTGCGACGAAAAATCCGAATGCAAAGAAGCGAGCGGCGATGGCTATTCGGTGACGTCCGCGGACGTCGGCAACAGGGTCGAGGTCGCGGTCACGGCGAAAAACTCGGTCGGGTCCGCCAGCGAAAGCTCCGCGCCGAGCGCGGTGGTCCAAGCCGGCGGAGATCCCGTCGCATGGGGCGCAAACAAGGCCTACGAACTCGGAGCGGGCTATCGCAACGCCTATGAAGACGCTCCCGTCGCCGTTCGCGAAGCGAACCACGTCGCCATGAGCAACGTCGTCGCGATCGCGGCTTCCTACCACTTCAGTCTCGGCCTGCTCAGCAACGGCGAAGTCAGGTCGTGGGGCGGCGATGACGTCTTCAGCCAGCTCGGCGCCGAAACGAGGGTCGGCCAGATGCAGACCGCGCCGCTGACGGTCGACGGGCTGCGCGGCGAAGCGCTCAAAGAAGTCAAGGCCATCGCCGCCGGCGGCGCCCACGCTGCCGCCCTCATGAAGAACGGCACCGTCATGGCCTGGGGCAACAACCAGGAAGGGGAGCTCGGCAACGGCGAACTCAATCCTGTACGGATCAGGTTCATACACGGCGAAGAAGTCCGCGAAGAAACGATGGTCGCAACGGCAGCCAACCATGCGGAGGAAGTCAAGGCGCTGGAAGGAGAAGCGGTGGCGATCGCGGTGGGTGGCACCACCGACTATGCCCTGATGAAGAACGGCACCGTGATGGCCTGGGGGGGCAACGAACATGGAGAGCTGGGCGTCGGCGAGGGAATCGGCAAAGGCGAACACAGGAACAAGCCGGAAGGCTGCGAGACGCAGTCCGGGGAAACGTCGTGCAGCACGAAGCCGATGCACGTTTGCGCGACCGGCCACTCGGGTACGTGCAAAGAAGGTCCATACCTGGAAGGCGTCGAGGCGATCGCCGCGGGAGCCAATGCGACGTACGCGCTGCTGGACACCGGCGAAGTCGTCGCATGGGGCGTGAACACCACCGGGCAGCTGGGCGACCCGTCGCTCGAACTGAACGACAGTGACGTGCCCGTCAAGGTGAGTCTTGGGGGCTACGAAGGTCAGGTGGTGTCCCTGTCGGCTGGCAACAACGCCGCGCTGGCGCTGCTTGCGAACGGCGAAGTGCTCGGCTGGGGGAAGAACGAATGGGGCCAGCTTGGCAAACGAACCGGTGAAGAATGCAAAGGAGCCGACTGCCTCACGACGCCGACGAAGATCGAAGGCCTCGAAAAAATCAAGGCCGTCTCGGCAGGCGGTTACGGCATGAGCCTTGCCTTGACCGAAGGCGGCGAGCTGCTCTCCCTGGGTCACAACTTCCCGGATGCGCAGCTTGGCGACGGTAGCGATACCGGCCCACAGCTGTGCGGCGAAGTGGAAACCAAAGAAACAGCGACCGAAAAAGAGAGGAAGCAGAAAGCGAAGGAAGAACGAGAAGTCTCCTGCAGCGAAAAACCGATGCCCGTCGCGGAACACGTGAGCGCGATCGCGGGAGGTGACCAGCTGAACGTCGCGCTGCTCGAAGCGGGCTTCAGCGGGTCGGCGATGCCCCTGACCCTCGCACCCGTTCGGGAAGAAGCAAAGCTGAACCTCGAATGGACGCTCCCGGGGCCTAGGTACTTCGTCAGCTGGAGGGGAGAATCGGTCGAAACGCAGATCAGGGAAGCGGAAGTGGAACAGCTCCGCGAAGCGGAAGAAAGCCTGATCGGGCGGGCAAAGGAAGCGAACGAAGAAGCGGCGACCGCAGAAGAAGAAGCGGACCTCAAAGAAGCGAAAAAGCTGGCCGAAGAAATCGCGACGCTGAAAGAAGAAATCAAGGAAGAAAACAAAGCCAACAAATGGGCCAAAAACGTCAAGATCGAAGAAGCTGAAAAATGCGGCCTCTCGAGGCCCTGCGACTACGTGGTGAGCGGGCTCGTAGCGAAAGAGCCCTATGAAGTGCGGCTCAAGGTCGGAGAGGCGAGAGAAGAAGGGCCGGAAGAAGAAGAAGGCACCCCCGGCACGAGGTTCATCCCGGGGACGCCCGAATAGTCGGGCGTCGGCCCGCCCAGCTCCGCGTTGCGGTGGCTGGGCGGGGCGACCGTTAGATCAATCGCTGGGTCCTGCGCCCGTCCAGTCGACCGCGACGGGCGGCAGAGCCAGCAGCGCGGCCCACGTGGCCGCTTCGACTACACCCGTGGCGGCGATCGCATGGGCGGCCTGGAACGCCTCGACGTTGGCGAGCGTCTGCGAGCCGAACACGCCGGTGGTTTCCTGCGTCGGGATGGCGTTGGCGAGGTGCTCCTGCATCCACAGCACCTCGTCGTTCTTTTCGCCTTTGCTCAGATCCGGGTATTCGCCGTTGGGCGTGACGCTCGCCAGCGGCGCCAGCGGCGTCGCCAGCGTGCTCCAGTCGAGCGTGCCGCTTTCCTGCCAGTCCCAGAAGGACACGCCCGTGGCGCCGTAGTCGACGGCCTCCTCGCGGAAGCGCAGCAGTTCTTCCGCGGAGACCCCGCCGTAGGTCTGCCCGAGCGGGTAGATCGGACGGCCGTAGACGCGGTTGGCGATGTACGTGTTGGCATAGACCGTGTCGACGGATTGGCCGATGGCCTTCCAGTACATCTGCGGCACGTTGTACTGCGCACCTCCAGGTCCCAGGAACACGGAGTAGGGAAAAGATGGATGATCGAAGATATAGGGGAAGGAGGCCAGCCCGAGGGGGTAGTTGGGGCCGATCTTCGCGCGCAGGTCGTCGATGTAGGTCTGCGCGGCGGCATAGTGGCCTTCGTATTCGCCCTCGGCGTCGATCACCAGGCAGTCGGCGCCGGCCGCGACAGCCTCGGCGCCGAGGGCGGCCTCGCCGACCGGTTCGGTGCCGTACACGTACTGCCATGCGCACACTTTCAGCCCGTTGGCGTGCAGTTCCGCGATGAGCTGCGGCGAGAACTGGCTCCAGTAGTTGGTGGGGCCGTCGGAGCTCTTGATGAACAGTGTCGTCACGCCCGCCGCGTGGGCCTGGGCGACGATCGAGGCGACGCTGCCGCCGTCGGACTTGTCCATGTACCAGATCCACATGCCCTGGCCTTCGAACGCGGTCCCGCTGACCGCGCCGCTGCTCGCCGGCGGCGGGTCCGGAGGAGGCGGGGGCGGGTGCAGCGCGTGGCTGTAGATGTAGATCGGCCCGTAGGAGCTCGTGTAGCGCCCGCCGCTGAGCAGGATCATGATGTGCCCCGAGTGGGCGGCCTGTGGAACGGTCACCACCAGGCCGGCGCTCGGCTTGCCGGCGATCGCCCAGCGGAGGTGCGCGTCCGGCGTCGGCGAGACGCGGCTGATGCGGGCGCCCGGGTATTTGGGGAAGGCGACGACCATGCCCGGCGCCAGGCCAGTCCCCCCCAGCAGCAGGGTGCCGTGCGTGGAGACTTGGTGGGGGTTGCCGCTGCAGTGGGCGGCGGGCACGCAGCTGACGCTGGTGATGCGCACGCTGAGGACGTGCGGAGAGGGGGCCTTGGCCTTGGTCTTTGTCTTGGCCTTGGAGCCGCCGGCATTGGAGGTGGAAGATCCGCCGGTCTTGGCGGTGGAGGATCCCCCGGTCTTCGCCGTGGAGGTGCCGCCCGCCGCCTGCGTCCCGCCGGCGTCTGCCGCCCGGGCCGGAAGCGCGCGAGGGCCCAGCAGGCACAGCAGCAGCGCAGAGCCTGTCGCGGCAACGAACCTCGATCGCTTGTGAGCGCCTGTGCTCGCCAAGACGTGCGAACTCCCTTCGAGCGGACCATCCTTCCGGCCGAGTAGGGCGATGATCGCGCCCGACCGGCGGCCCCCGACGTTATCGGCTTTGGGTTGCCAACCCGAATGGTGGCACGGAAGTTGCGCTCGCGCGTCGCTCAGCAGCTCGCGCGTCGCTCAGCCCCAGAGGAAGCCAACCTCGCTGGGTGCGGGGACGAGTGGGCTGGACGGCAGATCGGAGGGCGGATCGGGGAGGTTGAAGCCGGTCGGCGCGACGTCGTTGGGGGCGTCGGGGTGGAACAGCGAGGCGAGGTACTGGTTCTGGCCCCTGCCCACGCCCAGCTCGAACTGGCCGCCACCGTAGTTGCCGATGGAGCGCTCGGAGCAGTAGTCGTAGGCGTCGAGCAGGCTGCGCAGCCCACCCAGGCGGGACGGCTTGATGTTGACCATGCGCGGCGGATACTCGAGCGCCTGGATGTCCGCGATCGAATGGATGGGGGCATCCCAGGAGAAGCGCTCGCGGTGGGGGGCGAGCACCGCGTCGGTCTCGGCGGTCAGCGCCGGGTCCTCGATCCACGCCTGCGGGAACGCGTCGACCACGCGGCGGTACAGGGCGGGGTCGGCGGGCTGGTCGACGATCGAGCCGTGATACAGGCCCTTGAAGTCGACCGAGTCGACCGCGCCGGTGCCAACCAGCTCGGCGATCAGCGCATCGTCCCAGGAGCTCGTCGGGTCGAGCTTGAAGCGCAGCCCGGGATACAGCTGCAGGCGCCGCCGCAGGGGCTCCATCGAGGGCGGCTCGCCGAGGCGCAGCGAGACGACGAAGCGAACCGGTCGCGGCTCGCGCCCGAGCGCCTGGTGCAGCGAGATGCCAGCCTGGCGCAGCGCGAGGTCCAGCGCGGCCGACTCGTACGCCCATGTGCGGTAGCGGCTGGAGACCTCCCGCTGCGGGGGCTCGGGGAACAGCTGCAGCTCGGCGAGGCGCGTGCAGAAGCCGGCCAGCGTGAAGCGCCCCGCCAGTGGCAGCGTGGGACCGGCCGCCTGCAGGATGTCGTGGTCGACGGCGTCGTAGGTGACGTCCTCGCCGAGCCCCTCCTCGCCTGCCGCGCGCAGTCGTATGACGGTGCTCTTGCGCTCGAACTCGCTGGACACTGTGGCCTGCAGCGGCTCCAGCGCGTAGTCCTCGATCTCCAGCTCGAGCCCGGCGAGCGTCTCCCAGGTGCTCACCCGCCGGCCTCGCTCTCCAGCCGGCTGACGAGCTCGTCCAGGCGCAGCTCCTCGAGCGCGTCGCCGACCGCCGCGAGCTTGCTCGCGCACAGCTCGATCAGCGTCTTGCCCTCGCCGACCAGCGCGAGCGTCTCGTCGAGGCTTGCCTCGCCGGAGTCCAGGCGGCGGATGATCTCCTCGACGCGGGCAGCCGCCGCCTCGTAGCTGAGCGGCTCGGCGCCCGGCGGCTGGGTCGCCTCCTCGGGGCCGGCGGTCATCGCTCGATGATCCTCGCCGGCAGCGACCCGTCGGCGAACCGCAGCTGCAGCTCGCGCGCGTAGCTGGCGCCCGCGGCGGTGACTATCGGATCGCCGTCCGCGGACTGCGCGAGCACGTAGCCGCGCTCGAGCGTGCGCTGCGGGTCGTGCCCGGCGAGCGCGAGGGCCAGCTGCGCGAGCTCCCGCGGGCGTCGCTCTCGGCAATCCAGCAGCGACGCTGTCGCCTTGCGCTGGAGAACGACAGCGCGCCGCTCGGTCAGGTGCCGCTCGGACTCGGCCCGCCGGCGCGAGCCGGCGCGGATCTCGCGCAGCTGCTGGTGCAGGCGCGCGCGCTGGCGATCCAGGTGCGCGGACGGGGCGCGCGAGAGCGACGCGAGCAGGCGCGCGCGAGAGAGCACCGCGCGCCGGCCGTGCTCGCGCAGGCGCGCGGCGGCGGCGGCCTGCTCGGCGCGGGCCCGCCGGCAGTCCACGCCCACGGCCGCCTCGGCGGCGTGGGTCGGGGTCGAGCAGCTCACCGCCGCCACGTCGTCGAGCAGGGTGCGATCGGTGTGATGGCCGACGGACGCGATCACCGGCACGCCGAGCAGCGCGACGGTGCGGCAGAGCGTCTCGTCGCAGAAGCACAGCAGGTCGGCCAGCGAGCCGCCGCCGCGCGCGACGATCGCCACCTCGACGTCGGCCACGGCCGCGAGGTCGCCGAGCGCGCGCACGATCGCGGGTGCCGCGTGGCGGTCCTGCACGGGTGCGAACGCCCATACCAGGCGCCCCGCCCAGCCCCTGCGGGCGAGCGCCGCGCGCACGTCCTCGCGCGCCTTGCCGCCCTCT
Source organism: uncultured Solirubrobacteraceae bacterium (assembly GCA_963805745.1). Lineage (GTDB taxonomy): Bacteria > Actinomycetota > Thermoleophilia > Solirubrobacterales > Solirubrobacteraceae > Palsa-744. The sequence continues at coordinate 340,175 of CAWDVD010000002.1, read as the reverse complement.
GCGGTGATCACGCCGATGGTGCGCGGCAGCAGCGGCATCGGCAGGCGCTTCTGGGTCTCGAGCAGGCCCTCGGCGTCGAGCTGCCTGCGCAGGCGCTCGATCCGCGCCAGCAGATCGCCGTCGCCGGCGAGGCGCATGTCGAGGACCGTGAAGGAGAAGCCGGGGGAGGAGGTGGCGCTCCCGGGGTAGTAGTCGCAGCCGCCGGCCACCACGACCTGCATCCCCTCCGTCGGTGCGCCCGCACGGGCGACCATCGCCTCCCAGTCCTGGCGCCAGGCCGCGCAGGGGATCGCGCCGGTGGCGTCGCGCAGCTCGAAGTACACGCGCGCCCGCGACGGGCGCAGGTTGACCAGCTCTCCCATCAGCTGCACACGCGCGAGCGAACGCAGCTTCGACCGCAGCGCCGCCGCGTACTCGCCGACCGGATACGGACCGGGCAGCGCGCTGTCGGGTATACCGGGGGCGCGGGGAGGCGTTGACAGCGTCGCGGGTGGGGGGATCGTGGCCACGCGATGCAGGATAGGCGCTAGGATCGACGGCGATGCAGCGCAGCGAACTCCGGCCTGGCTTCTGACCGGCCCGCCGTGGCCAGGAGCAACACCGGCCGGCGCGGACGCTCGCGCAAGCGTCGGCGCAATCCGACCGGCGCACAGCAGGCCGCGGCGGGCGCACGGCAAGCTCCGACGGACTCGCAGCAGGTCCCGGCGGGCGCACAGCAGGCCGCGCGGAGCGGCAGGTCGGCCGCGCGCGCCCCGAGACGCGAGCCGGGCCGCGTCGCAGACCCGAAGTCGGTCGACGATCGCCCGCAGGCGCCGTGGCATCCGCTGCCGCTGTCGGAGCTGCTGATCCTGGTCGGCGCGATCGGCCTGGTCGTGGCGTGGCTGCGGGGAATCGAGAGCAACGGGGCGCTGGTGGCGGCGGCGATCGCGGCGGTCGCGGTCGGCACCGTCGAGTTCACGCTGCGTGAGCACCTCAGCGGGTTTCGCTCCCACACGCTGCTGCTGGCCGTGATCCCGGGGATCGTGTTTCACACGGCGGTGGTCCTGCTGGTGCTCGCCGTCAGCGACCACGTGACGCGCTGGTTGAACGTCGCGCTGCTGCCGATCGACCTCGCGTTGGTCGCGTTCTGCTTCAAACTGCTGCGCGCGCGCTACGTCGACGCCCGCAGGGAGCGAACGTTCGCCGGCAGGCGCTGACGGGCCCGGGACCGCTCAGGGCTCGCCCGGCGAGGCGGCGGCGAGGTTGAGCGACGGCAGCGGACGCTCGCCCTCGGCGGCGCCCTCGCCGCGTGTCTCGCCGTCGAAGCCGAGCCGCTGCAGCCGTGCGATCTCGCGCTCGCCTTCCACGCGCGCGGGGTGATCTGGGGGCAGGTCGGCGATCAGGTTGGCGATGCGGTTGCGCAGCTGCAGCGCGAAGTGGGGGGTGGAGGCGCCCATCAGCTGGCGCACGTCCTCCACGCTCACCTCATGGGTGCTCGCCTTGCGGCGCAGGCGGCGGGGGTCCTCGGCTTGACTCAATTTTCGCCTCTCTACGACCGCTATTCGACCTGCGAGGCCGGTTCTTCGGTGGTCTGCGGGCGGGGGGTGATCTCGAGCATGGAATCGATTTCGGCCTGGGTGACCGCGGAGATCGCCTGTTCGTCGCCGATCAGCCAGCCGTGATTGTAGACGCCCCGCACCGGCTGGAACTGCGGGGCGCTCGTGTACGCCGGCTGGATGTCGGACAGGTAGCTGGAGAGCGCCGGCGGTACCTGGGTGGCGCTCGCCAGCAGCAGCAGCGGTCCGTAGTCGCCGGTCGCCGAGAGCAGGGCCGAGGCGGGAGCGTCGAGTGGACGCGCGGCGTTGGCGAACACCAGGCCATGGCCGGGTTCTTTGACCCCCCAGCCGAACGTGCCGTCGGTGAAGCGCGCCACTTCGATCGCGTTCTGCACGGCCGCGTTGCCCGCGGTCGCGACGCCGCTCGTGATCGACGTGACCGATCCCAGGCGACGGAGCTCGCGCAGGGTGCGCCGCCCGATCGCCGCGGCATCGATCACGTAGATCGAGGGTCGATGCAGGCCGTCGAGCGCTTCGATCGTTACCGCGGACGCCCGCGCGCGCGTGACGAACAGGATCGGCGCGCCGCTCTCGGCGGCGAGGCCCGCGGCGGGCATCGCCAGGGCGGGCGCGGCGTCGGCGGGGAGCGCGATCACCTGGCGCGGAGCGCTGCCGCGGTCGAGCGTGAGCAGCAGCCGCTCGATGGCGGCTGCCGTCGCCGATGGCACGCCGACGTGCACCGTGTGCGTGATGTACCCGCTGGGCACCGCCGCCGAGGTGCCGATCTCGATCACCTGCGCGCCACCCAGGAGCGGCGCTCCCAGCGGGTGCAGCGCTTCGAGCGTCTGGCGCGTCACCGCTGGGAGGGTTTCGCCTTCGCTGTACAGGATCGGCGCGCTCGTCGGAGCGCTGGCCAGGACGGAGGCGGCGAGCGCGGGCAGCCAGTCGCGGTCGTTCACCAGCACGACGGCCAGCGGTCGCGTGGCGGGCGTGAGGCCCGGGTAGGCGGTGCGGGCGACGGCGGCGGCGTCGGCCGCCGCGTCGGCGCCGCCCAGGCGGGTGGTGTTGCGCGTGGCCACGCTGACCGCCCCCTGGGCGGCAACCGCGGAGAGCTTGCGCGCGGGGCCGCCGCCGGCGGCCTGTTCGGGGGCCACCTTGCCGCAGCCGCTGAGCCCGGCGAGGGCGAGCACGAGCACGAGCACGGCCGGGAGCGGTCGTTGCGCGACGGTGCGCATGGGCGCACAGTAGCGCCCTCGTCGGAGCGCGATCGGCCGTGCCCGACCGCCGCCAGAGGGCACGCCGGTCGCGAGGACCCAGGCCGCGGGTGGGGCGCGGCCCGTGTCCAGAGGTGCGAAAAGCTCGGCATTTACGGGAAAAACGTGCGAAAAGGCATGCAACCGGTGCAAGCGTCCATGCACTCTGCTAGCGTGCCGCACCGAATGCCGAGTCCTTGACTAGATGTCATGGAACGGGGGACCCAAGTTGTTGGGGCGAATCCCACGGTAGACCGTGAGAAGCGCAGGCTCTTTCAGCGCTAGCCCGTCAGCTAACCCCGCAGGCCAACGAAAGAGGTTGTTTTTGTGCGGGTTCGTAGCTTCAGCGTGATTCTCTGCAGCTTGACGATCGCGGCAGCAGGCGCCGTCGGCGCTTCCGGCGCCCTGGCCAACGGAACCGGCGGGGTAGCCGCCGTGGAACCGGTCGCCAGCACTCCGACCCCGACCACGCCGGCCCACGTATCGCCGGTGACCGCGAAGACACCCAAGGTCACCTACAAGGGGCCGGTGTACGAGAAGACGGCCACCGGCGAAGTCGTCCCGTACGTGCCGCCCGCCTCGCCCGCCGCGGTGGGCGCCTCGACCGGTGGCGCAACCGTCGCCATCGGCACCGAAACCAAGCCCGAGCTGCTCGTTCCTGGCACGCTGGCCCGCTACGTCGATGGTCTTGCGGCCGCGCCGGAGTCGGCGCCCGCGGCGGTCCAGGAGATCATCTGGGCGGGCAATCAGCTGATCGGCCTGCCCTACATATACGGCGGCGGCCACGGGTCGTTCATCTCGCCCGGCTACGACTGCTCCGGCACGGTGTCCTTCGCGCTGCACGGCGCCGACCTGCTCGCCTCGCCGGAGGACTCCTCCGAATTCATGGTCTGGGGCGCAGCGGGCGTCGGCAGCTGGGTCACGATCTTCACGAACCCCGGCCACGCGTACATGACGGTCGCGGGGCTGCGCCTGGACACCAGCTCGGCGGATGACCCCTCCAACGAGCAGGGTCCGCGCTGGCGCCCCCTGCGCCAGTCCAACGGGGGATTCACGGTTCGCCACCCTGTCGGGCTCTGACGGAGCTCCGGTCGGCTACGCTTGAAGTTGTTGGCCGAGCTCAGGCCGCCTCAGAACAGCAATAGGAGGATCAGATGGCCGGCTTGACCGGGCGCATGTCTACCGTGGTGAAGGCGAAGGTCTCGAAACTGCTGGACCGGGCGGAAGACCCGGCGGAGACCCTGGACTACAGCTACCAGAAGCAGGTCGAACAGCTGCAGAACGTCAAGAGGGGCATCGCCGACGTGGTGACGGCCAAGAAGCGCCTGCAGATGCAGGAGAGCTCGTTGCAGCAGAGCGTGGTCAAGCTCGACACCCAGGCTCGCCAGGCGCTGTCCGCCGGTCACGAAGATCTGGCCAAAACGGCGCTCGAACGCAAGAACGTGGCGCAGACGGAGCTGCAGGGGCTCGACACCCAGGTGACGGAACTGGAAGACCAGCAGCAGAAGCTGACCGACTCCGAGCAGAAACTGCGCGCGAAGATCGAAGCGTTCCGCACCAAGAAGGAGGTCATCAAGGCGCAGTACTCGGCCGCGGAGGCGCAGGTGCGGATATCCGATGCCGCGACCGGCGTCGGCGAGCAGATGGCCGACGTGGGGCTGGCGATGCAGCGCGCTGTCGACAAGACCGAAAACATGAAAGCGCGCGCCGACGCGGTGTCCGAGCTGGAAGCGGCGGGCACGTTCGACGACATCACCCAGCTGGGAGGCGGCGAAGACGACATCGACCGCCAGCTCAAGCAGCTCTCCAGTCAGCCTGCCGTCGACAGCGAGCTGGAGAAGATGAAGAGCGAACTGGGACCGGGTGCCAACCCGCCCGGCGCGGCGGCGCAGCTCGCGGCGGCCGCCCCGGAGGCCGCCGAGCCCGAGGCGCAGGCGCCCGAGGAGGCTCAGCCGAGCGAGAGCGGCGGCCAGGCATGATCGTCCGCATCTCAGGCGAGGGGCAGTACCGGCTGGCCGACAGCGACGCGGAGCGGCTCAACGAGCTCGAGAACGGCGTCGTGTCGATCGTCGAAGGTGGGCGTGAGGACGGCTTCGCGGACGCGTTTGGCGCGCTGCTGGACTACGTGCGCGCGCACGGCACGCTGCTCGGCGACGACGAGCTCGAGGGCTCGACCGTGATCCTTCCGCCCTCGGACATCAGCTTCGAGGAGGCCGGCAGGGAATTCACGGGCGAGGGCCTGATTCCCGACTGACTGGCTGGGCGCTGCTACGAGCGGGGCGAGCTCGACTCAGTAGAGCGCCCCGCTGACGCTCTCGCTGGCAAGCCCGAGCATGTGCGAGATCGTCAGCCTCCCGGGCGGATCTTCGACGCCGGCCGACACGTACACCAGCCGCCCGCTGCTGGTGCTGCTGCCGAAGGGAATCCACGCGAGCACGGCGATCTCCTGCAGCGAGGCCTGACCCTTGCAGCTCGGGGGTCCCGTCCAGTTGTCGAACAGGATTTCGGGTTCGCACGGGTTCAGGTTCGCAGAGTTGAGGACACCATAGGAGAAGAACTCCTCGCTGCCGAGTCGGACCTTCGGCTGCACTTCCTCCACGGGGAGTTTGCTCGAGCGGAGCAGGCCGAGCTGCACGTCGAAGAGCCGCTTCCGCGTGCTCTGCACGTCGATCATCAGCGTCGGCACGTATTTGATCTGCATGGGCGGCACCTGCGTTTCAACGAGCTGGTTCGCCCGCGCGGCGCTCACGCCGTAGAAGGTGCACGAGGTGCCGTTCACGAGCGAGTGGACCAGGTACATGCGTCCGACGCCGAGCAGCGCGCTGATCTTGCGCGTCGAGAACTTCGCGCAGGTTGGCGTGGTGGGCAGCGTCGGGACTTTTGCGTCGGCGCCGGTGGGCGGGACGGCGAGCGCTCCGACGAGCACCAGCACGGCGATCGCCAGTGCGCGGATGAAGCTGCGTGCCAGGGGCCACCGTGCGGCCATAAGTTCCCGCAGATTAGCGCGGAGCGCGCGTCAGTTGCCTCGTCGCCCGGCGCGTCGAGCAGCTGTCGGTGCTTGCCTAGATCGGAATTCCCCACAACGGGAACCAGCGCTCCAGTTCCGGCTCGATCGGGATTTCCGAGCCAAGCTGCGCCTTGATCTGCAGCTCACGCTCGGTCAGCCGCTGCTGCTTGTTGGCGGGATCGGGCACGAACGGGTACCAGTGGCCGCGCTTGTAGTTGTAGATGAAGTAGATGGGCTCACCACCGGCTTTGCCGGCGGTGCCGGAGCGATCGACGAACGCGAACACGGCGCACAGGAGCCGCTCGCCGTGGCCGGCCGTCTCGATCGAGCTGGAGACCGCGTTGATGCCCACCGCCAGGTCTTCCACGCTGGGCGCGCCCTTGGGGTTGTGCAGCACCATCCAGCGGTAGCCGTAGCTGTCGTCCTCGGTGGCGACGGTCGTGCCGCTATCGCTGCCGGTGGCGGTCACGACCTGTTCCATTTCCCGCAGGGTGCTTTCGAACTCGCTCGTGGCGAGCGCCTGAAAGACGATCGCGGCCGTGCCGGCGGGATCGATCTGGTACTCGGACTGGAGCGTGATGTAGGCGGTGGTGATCGCGAACAGGCGATCGTCGGAGGCCGGCCCCTTGACCTCGTGGCGGCCGGTGAGGATGTCGCGCAGGCCCACGGTCAGGCGTTGCCCTGCAGCTGGGACTCCAGCCGCTCCAGCGCTGCCAGGCGCTTCTCCAGCGGCGGGTGGTCGGCAAAGATGTTCATCAGCGACTTCTTGGTCCGGGCGGGCAGGATGAAGAAGGCGCTCAGCCCCTCCGCCTTGCGCAGGTCTTCGCTGGGCACGCGCTCCATCGTGCCGCTGATCTTCAACAGCGCCGAGGCGAGCGCGCTGGGGCGCCCCGTCAGCACGGCGGAGCCGCGATCGGCGGCGAACTCGCGGTAGCGCGAGAGCGCGCGCAGCAGCAGGAAGGAGATGGCGTAGACCAGCACCGACACGAGCAGCACCAGCAGGACTCCCTCCTCCTCGTCGCGGCTGCGTCCGTACCCGCCGCCGAAGCCTCCGCCGAAGAACAGCGCGAACTGCGCGATCATCGCCGCCAGCGTGGCGAAGAAGCTCGCCAGCGTCATCACCATCACGTCGCGGTTGATCACGTGGGTCAGCTCGTGTCCGATCACTCCTTCCAGCTCGGCCGGCGAGAGCAGGTCGAGCAGCCCCCGTGTCGCGCACACGGTGGCGGACTTCTGCGAGCGGCCCATCGCGAACGCGTTTGGCATCCGGCTCTCCATCACGCACACGCGCGGCTTGGGCAGATCGGCCTGCACGCACAGCCGTTCGATGACCCCGTGCAGCTCGGGCTCCTGGGCGGGGGACACCTCCTTGACCCCGAGCGTGGCCATCGCGATTTTGTCGGAGGTGAACATCTGCATCAGCAGCAGCACCAGCGCCACCACCACGATCAGCGCGGCGCTCGCGCCGGCGGCGAACAGCGCCCCGACGAACACCACGTACACGAGTCCCAGCAGGAACATCGTCAGCAGCATGCGGGCCTGCAGGCCGGTGTCCTTGCCAAAGCTTGGGTGTCGAGCAGCCATGCGGCGAATTGTCGCAGAAGCAGATACGGGTGCCCTAAAGTTCCGGCTGCCAACGATGCCCCGCGCCCGCACGCCATGAAGCCCGAAATCGAAATCCTGGGCATCTCGATCAAGACCTTCGGCGTGATGTTCGCGCTGGGCTTCCTCGCGTGCGGCGCGGTCGTCGCACGGCGGCTGCGCGAGCTGCACAAGCCGGTCGACTGGGCGTATGAGATCGTGTTCGCGGCGCTGCTCGGCGGCGTGATCGGCGCGCGCGCGTACTACGTGATCCAGAACTACAGCGAGGTCAAGCACGACCTGCTCAAGAGCCTGTTCTCCGGCTCCGGCCTGGTCTGGTACGGCGGCGCGATCGGCGGCGCGATCGGAGTGGTCGCGTGGATGCGCTGGCGCGACGCGCTGGAACTGAGGATGTTCGACATGTGCGCCACGGCGCTGGCGCTCGGCTACGGCATCGGGCGCATCGGCTGCCAGGTCTCAGGGGACGGCGACTACGGGATCCGCTCGAGCCTGCCGTGGGCGATGGGCTACCCGCACGGGACTGTCCCGACCCCTCCCGGGGTGCGGGTGCAGCCGACCCCGATCTACGAGACGGTGACCATGTGTCTGCTCGCCTATCTGCTCTGGCGCCTGCGCGACCGCGTGCGCCCGGGCGTGGTGTTCGCCCTTTACCTGGTGGGAAGCGGCATCGAGCGCTTCCTCGTGGAGTTCATCCGTCGCAACAAGGAGGTGCTAGTCGGCCTGACCGGGCCTCAGGTCGAGAGCCTGGTGCTGCTTGTGATCGGGCTGGTGTGGCTGGCGATGATGTTGCGTCGTGGCGGCGTGGCCGGGCTGCGCGCTGGCACGGCGTGAGCCGCCAGGCCACCTGCTTTGGCATGCTGCGGTCGCGATGTCGTCGAGCAGGTACTTCAAGCCGCTGCGGCATCGCGATTTTGCGTTGTTGTGGTCAGGCCAGGCCATCTCGCAACTCGGGGACGGCGTTTTCACCGTCACCCTCGCGATCGAGGTGCTGCGAATTGATCAGCACGCCATCGCTCTCTCATATGTGCTGGCCGCCCGGCTGCTGCCGGCGGTCCTGTTCACGTTGGGGGGCGGAGTCATCGTCGACCGGGTCCCGCGACGGCTGGCGATGCTCGCGTCTGACATCGCGCGGGGCGCCGCGGTCGCGGTCGTCACGGTGCTGGTTGCAACCGGCGAGATCCATCTGATCGCGCTCGCGCTCATGGCGTTCGTCTTCGGCTTGGGCGACGCCGTGTTCTTTCCGGCGGCGATGGCGATCACACCCGAGTTGCTTCCTTCCGAGCTGTTGCTGGGCGCAAGCGCCCTGAGCGGGACGAGCGTCCAGGTGGCAGGGAGCCTCATTGGCCCGGCCGTTGGCGGTCTGCTCGTCGGATTTCTCGGAGCGGCCTGGGGCTTCGGGATCGACGCCGCCTCGTTCATCATCAGCGCGGCAGCGCTGTGCGCGATGAGCGTGAGCTCGGCGCCGGCCCCCTCCGGCGCTTCGCCGCTTGACGACCTACGAGAGGGGCTGCGTTTCTGTATCTCGCAGCGCTGGCTGTGGGTCACGACTCTCGGCGCGTCTCTCGGCAACTTCGTCGCGTTCTCGCCACTCGGCGTGCTCGTCCCGCTGCTGGTCAAACACGTCCTGCACGGCGGCGGCGTCGCCCTGGGGTTGGTCCTGGCCGCCGGCGGGCTGGGAGGAGCTATAGCCTCGGTGGTCGCCGGTCGCCGTGAACCACCTCGACGGCGGTTGGTGCATCTGTGGCTGGGATGGGGCCTGTCGGGGATCGGGGTGCTCGGACTCGGGCTCGTTCCTGACGTCTGGCTTGCCGGGGGCGTCGCCTTCGCGACCTACGGGCTGGACGCCTATGGGAGCGTGATGTTCAACCCGCTTATACAGGAGGGCGTCCCTGACGCCCTCCTGGGACGAGTCTCGTCCGTTGACTTCGTCTCCGGATTCGCGCTCAGCCCGCTGGGCCTCATCGCCGCCGGCGCCGCAGTCGAGGCAATCGGCGTGCGCACGACCCTGATCGTGGGTGGAGCCATCACCGGGCTCACCACCTTGATACCGCTCCTGCCCGGAGTCAACGATCCCACCCTTCAACAATCGAGCCGCGCGCAGACCGAAGATCAACAGCCTCGATCTGGGGACAAATGAGCTAGACGGACGCCACCTCCTGCTGGACGAAATACGGTGTCGCGCAGCTCGCGGCCAATCACACGCTTCTGTCGCGGAGTCATGCTCATGCATGCGGTCGCCCTCAGCTGTGTGTGCGCCGACCTGTCGATTTCCCGGCTCCCCGTTCGTCTGACAGGCGACCACTTCGACAAGGAGGACGCGATGAAGTACATGCTGCTGATCCATCAGGGCACCACTCCGACGCCACCGTCGGAGGAGTGGGATGCCCTGTCGGAGGAGGAGAGGGGGGCGGTGTACGCCGCGTACAAGGCGCTCAACGAGATCCCCGGCGTGAGCCCCGGCCTCCAGCTGCAGGCCCCCGAGACGGCGACGACCGTGCGGGTGGCGGACGGCAAGACGCTGACCACCGACGGCCCGTTCGCCGAGATCAAGGAGGCGATCGGCGGCTATCTGCTGTTCGACGCGGAGGACCTCGACGCGGCGATCGAGCTCGCCTCGCGGATTCCGGCGGCGAGCATGGGCGGCGCGATCGAGGTGCGCCCGATCGTGGAGTGGTAGTGACTCTCCAGTAGCTGCAGCGGCGTGGAGGGCCACACGCGACGGCGGTGCTGGCCGCGGCGGTCTGCGCGCTGCTTGCGGTCTTTCGACGAGGAACCCAGCCGGCACGCGATAATCAGCGGCCATGGTCACCGGCACGAGCCTCTCCGCCGTCTTCCCCGTGGGCAGCCGGCTCAACGAGCACGGCCGCCTGGAGGTGGGCGGCTGCGACGCGATCGAGCTGGCGAGGGAGTTCGGCACCCCCGCGTACGTGGTCGCCGAGGAGGACCTGCTGTGGCGCGCGCGCGCGTTCGTGCAGGCCGGGCGCGAAGCCGGCCACGGCGACTTCCACGTGGTGTTCGCGTCCAAGGCGTTCCCGTGCACGGCCGTCCTGGCGCTGTTCGCGCGCGAGGGGCTGTGGTGCGACGTCGCCTCCGGGGGCGAGCTGCACCTGGCCCTGGAGGCGGGCTTCGCACCGGAGCGGATCGTGCTGCACGGAAACGCCAAGTCCGAGGCGGAGCTGCGCATGGCGCTGCGTCATCGCGTGGGGTCGATCGTGGTGGACAACTTCGATGAGATCGACCGGTTGGCGCGGTTGGTCGCGGAGGGAGCGCTCTCCGACCGCGGGGGCGGTCAGCCGGTGCTCCTGCGGGTGACGCCTGACGTCAGGGGCGAGACGCACGAGAAGATCTCGACCGGTCAGGCAGACTCGAAGTTCGGCTTCGCGATGGCCGACGCGGTGGATGCGATCGCGCGGCTGCAGGCCGTCGAGGGACTGTCGCTGCAGGGTCTGCACGCGCACATCGGCTCGCAGCTGCTCGGGTTGGAGCCGTTCCGCAGGGAGGCGTGCGAGCTCTCCAAGCTCGGCGAGTTCCCCGTCTGGGACCTCGGCGGCGGGCTGGGCGTGCGGTACACCGAGGATCAGCCGCCCGCGCCGTCGATCGAGGAGTACGTGGGCGCGGTCGTCGCGGCGGCGCACGCCAACGGCATGGGCCCGGACAGGCGCCTTATGATCGAGCCGGGCCGGGCGCTGTGCGCGAACGCGGGCGTGACGCTGTACACGGTGGAGAGCGTCAAGCAGAACGTCTCGCGCTGGGTGGCCGTCGACGGCGGGATGTCCGACAACATGCGCCCGATGCTCTACGGCGCCGCATACGAGGCGCACGTGGCCGATCGCTTCGGCGGCTCGACGGTGTGCGTGCTCGCGGGCAAGCACTGCGAGTCCGGCGACGTGATCGCGCGCGCGGCGCTGCTGGACGACCCGAAGCCGGGCGACGTGATCGTCACGCCCGCCACGGGTGCGTACGGCCACGCGATGGCGAACAACTACAACGGCGTGCCGCGCCCGCCGGTGGTCTTCTGCAAGGACGGTGACGCGCGCGTGGTGGTCAGGCGCGAGAGCTACGAGGACCTGACGGCGCGCGATGTCCTCTAGCGCCGGCGCCCAGACCGCACCCGGCGCAGCGGGAAGCGACCTGTTCCACGTCGGCCTGCTCGGACACGGCACGGTCGGCTCGGCGTTCGCGGTGCTGCTCGAGGAGAGGGCCGGCGAGATCGAGCGCTTCAACGGCCGCAGGCCGGTGGTCAGCGGGGTGCTGACACGCACACGGGGCGACTTCCAGGAGATCCTGTCCAAGGCCGATCTGCTGGTCGAGCTGATGGGCGGGATCGAGCCCGCGCGCGAGTACCTGCTGACGGCGATGCGCGCCGGCAAGGACGTGGTCAGCGCCAACAAGCAGCTGCTCTCCCAGTACGGCGAGGAGCTGTTCGAGACGGCGCGCGAGCATGGCGTGAGGCTGCGCTTCGAGGCGGCGGTGGCGGGCGTGGTGCCGGTCGTGCGCGTGCTCGAGGAGTCGCTGTCGGCCACGCCCATCGAGCGCATCCACGGGATCGTCAACGGCACGACCAACTTCATCCTCACGGAGATGACCGCGGGCTCGACCTACGCGGAGGCGCTCGCGGAGGCTCAGCGCATCGGCTACGCCGAGGCGGACCCCAGCGACGACGTCAGCGGCCGCGACGCGGCCGCCAAGATGGCGATCCTCGCGCGGCTGGCGTTCGGCACGCCCGTGCACCTGGACGACGTGCACTACGAGGGCATCGAGAACCTGCACGGCGACGATCTCGAGTACGCCCGCGAGCTGGGCCTCGGCCTGAAGCTGATCGGCACCGCCGAGCGTCGCGACGGCGGGCTGTCGGTGCGGGTCCATCCCGCGTTCCTGTACGCCGGGCATCCGCTGTCGTCGGTGTCCGGGCCGTTCAACGCGGTGACCGTCGAATCCGAGCCGATCACCGAGATCACCATGTCCGGGCCGGGCGCCGGCGGTCGACAGACCGCGAGCGCGGTGCTGGGCGACGTGGTCAGCGTGATGACCGGCGGCGCGCGACCGCCCGCTCCGCCGCTGGCGCTGCGTCTGCTGGAGGACGTCGAGAGTGCCTTCTACCTGCACCTGGACGTGGTCGACCGTCCCGGCGTGCTGGCCGTGGTGATGCAGGAGCTGGGGGAGCAGAGCGTGTCCATCAAATCGGTGGTGCAGCGCGGTATGGGAGAGAATGCCCGTCTGGTGATGGTCACCCACCCGGTGCTCGAATCGAGCCTGCGCGCGGCGCTCGAGCGGATCGGGGCTTTCGAGTTCGTCCGCTCTACGCCGCGGACCATCCGCGTGATCGAAGAGGAGTTCGTGTGAGCATGCGAGAGCCGCCGCCCGTGCCCCTGCCGGTGGTCGAAGGAGCCGCCTTCTCCGGAACCCACGTGCCGCTGATCGAGCGCTATCACGAGCGCCTGCCGTTCGAGCCGGGAGACAAGCTGGTCAGCCTGCAGGAGGGCTCGACACCGCTGCTGCGCGCGCCGGTGCTCTCGGAGATGGTCGGAGCCACGGTGCGCCTGAAGCTCGAGGGCGCCAACCCGACGGGATCGTTCAAGGACCGCGGGATGACCTGCGCCGTGTCGGCCGCCGTGCGCGACGGCGCCAAGGCCGTGATCTGCGCATCGACGGGCAACACGGCGGCCAGCGCGGCTGCATACGCCGCGCGCGCGGGCATCACCTGCGCGGTGATCGTCCCGGAGGGGAAGATCGCGCAGGGCAAGATGGCCCAGACGCTCGTGCACGGGGCGCGCGTGATATCGCTGAAGGGCAACTTCGACCAGGCGCTGACGCTCGTGCGCGAGCTCACCGACACGCACCCGATCGTGCTCGTCAATTCGGTGAACGACTACCGAATCGAAGGTCAGAAGACCGCCGCCTTCGAGATCCACGAGGGCCTCGAAGGCGGTCTGGAAGCGCTGTGCATCCCGGTGGGCAACGCGGGCAACATCACCTCCTACTGGCGCGGCTTTCAGGAGATGGGCGCGGCGCCGAAGCTCTTCGGCTTTCAGGCAGAGGGCGCCGCGCCGCTCGTAGAGGGAAGGGTGATCGAGCACCCGGAAACGATCGCCAGCGCGATCCGGATCGGCAATCCGGTCCGCTGGGAGGACGCGATGGCCGCCGCGACCGACTCGCGAGGCGCGATCCGGGTCGTCAGCGACGCCGAGATCCTGCACGCCTATCGGCTGCTGGCCTCCCGGGAAGGCATGTTCTGCGAGCCAGCGTCGGCGGCCTCGGTGGCGGGGTTGCTGAAGTACGGCGCCGACGGCGCCGAACAGGTCGCGTGCGTGCTGACGGGTCGTGGCCTGAAGGACCCGGAGACGGCGATCGCCAACAACGACGGCAGGGTGATCTCCTGCGCGGCCGAGACGGCGGCGATCGAGGAGGCGGTGCTTGGTGATCCGTAGAGGGTGGCGCAGTCGGCCGGAGGCCGGCCAGCCGGGCCCCTCGTTCCTCAGACGTCGTCGCCTCGTGCGCGTGCCCGCGTCCTCGGCCAATCTGGGCCCCGGGTTCGACTGCATGGCCGCCGCGCTGGCGCTGGCGCTCGAGGTCGAGGTGGAGGAGACGGGCGAGTTCGCGGTGCAGACCGAGCTGCCGGTGGCCAGGGGGCGCGAGAACCTGTGCGTGCGCGCGTTCGAGCGGCTGCATCCGGCCGACGGCTTCACGTTCAGGATCCGCTCGGAGATACCGCTGTCGGGCGGGCTGGGATCGAGCGCGGCGGCGATCGTGGCCGGGCTGATGGCCGCCGATCACCTGTTCGAGCTGGACGCCGATCTGCTGGCGCACGCCAGCGACATCGAGGGTCATCCGGACAACGTCGCTGCGGCGCTGTACGGAGGCTTCGTCGTGTACGCCGACGGCAAGGCCACGCGCTTCGACCCCCCGACGGGGCTGGAGGCGCTGGCGGTCGTCCCCGAGCAGGCGGTGCGCACGCGCGCCGCGCGCGAGGCGCTGCCGGCGCAGGTGCCGATGGAGGACGCCGTTTTCAACGTCGCGCACGCGGCGCTGCTGACGCTCGGCCTGGCCAGCGGAGACTGGGACCTCCTGGCAGCCGGTCTGCAGGATCGGCTGCACCAGCAGCAGCGCGCAAGCCTGTTTCCGCGCTCGTTCGAGCTGGCGTCTCGCGCGCGCGAGCTGGGGGCGCTGGGAGCGACGATCTCCGGCGCCGGTCCGACGGTGCTCGTGTGGTGCTTCTACGAGCAGACCGGCGCGGTCGCGCGTGCGCTTGCCCCGCACATCGACGGCTGGGCGACGCTGCTGCGCGCGTCGTTCGAGCCGCAGGGGGCCTACGTGGGAGCGCTCTGAGCGAGCTGAGCCAGGCGCTCGCTGGCGCTGTCGAGACCCTCCAGGCGCGCCAGCACCTCCCTGCCGAGCGCCAGGTAGTCGGCGCCGAGGTCGGGGCGGTGGTCGAGGATCGACCGCGCCCGCTCGGCCGACTCGGCGTACGCGATCGACGTGCGGATGACCGAGTCGAACACCTGGTCCCCGAAGCGCTCCTTCAGCGACGCAAGCGCCTCGCGTGAGTGGACCGTGCGCATGTCGGCGAGGTTGAGCAGCACGCCGAGCAGCGACAGTTGCGGGTTGAGGCTGTCCCGCACGAGCTCGACCACCTCCATCGCCTGCTCGACGCCCTGCAGCGCGAAGTACTGGGCCTCGGCGGTGATCAGCGCGTGGTCGGCCGCCGCCAGCGCGTTGACCGTCAACAGCCCGAGTGACGGGGGGCAGTCGATCAGGATCGCCTCGTAATCGCCGCTGGCCGCCTCCAGCGCCCGCCTGAGCGTCAGCTCGCGGCCCATCTTGCCGCCGAGCATCAGCTCCGCCTCGGCGAGGCTCAGGTTGGCGGGGATGATGTGCTCGTGGATCGCCTCGATCGCCTGGGAGCGTCCGGAGAGCACGTCGGCGATCGTCGGCTGGACGTCGGTGGGGAGGTCGAAGTAGTCCGACAGGTTGCCCTGCGGGTCGAGGTCGACCGCCAGCGTGCGCACGCCGCTGCGGCGCAGGACGTCGGTGAGTGTGCGCACCGCGGTCGTCTTGCCGGTGCCTCCCTTCTGCGAGAGCACAGCGATCGTGTGAGCCATTGTCAAGCCGATACTACGCGGCGACGGGCGCCGGGGCGTGGCGATCGGTCGGTTGGGACGGGGATCCCTCAGCTGATTGTGTGCAGCGAGGTCTCCTCGTCGCGGACATCGAGCGCGTCGGGGTCGGGGGGCACGCTCAGGAAGGCCAGGCGGTAGCGCCCCACGATGATCTCGTCGCCGTCGTGCAGCACCTTGCCGTCGACGCGCGCGCCGTTGACGAACACGCCGTTCAGGCTGCGGTCGTCGAGCAGGCGCACGCCGTCGGGATGGCGCACGATCAGGGCGTGCCGGCGGGAGACGGTCGGGTCGTCGAAGCGCACGTCGGCGGCGAGGCTGCGTCCCACACGGGTCCACTCGCGCGTCAGCGCGACCGTCCGCTGCTCGCCGTCGTCGTCGTAGCAGAGGTAATCGCCCGGCTGCTCGATGCGCGCTCTCGCGCCGGCCAGCTGCGCGTCGCGGTCGGGGGCGGGCGGTGCCAGCAGCGTCCCGTCGTTGGTCTGCGTACCGATCTCGCTCCCGCCCTCATCGGCGCCGATGCGCTCGGTGCTGAACAGCGAGGCGCGGACGAAGTCGTGGCCGCCGCAGCCGGGACAGTCGGTGAGCGTCTCGGAGGCGGTGAGCGTCAGCGTGTAGCCGCAGTGCGCGCAGCGAAACGATCCGGACCCGGCGAAGGTGCCCGAAGTAAGTGAGTCCATGCTGTGCTCCTCCCTAGGTGTTGCTGCGGGGCCGTTGCTGCCGGGGGGCGGTCCCTCGGGTCGGGGTCGGGGGAAACTTGTGGCGATCATAACAAGACTGTCAAGGCCGGCCAGAGTTCTGAATAATGATATCGCTGGGAGGAGTCGCCGATGTCCAGGCCGGGCTCTCACCGTTCGACATACCCGGCCCGCGGCGCGGGCAAACGAGCGACAGAGCACCGCGGCGCCACCTCGTCATAAGCCGTCGAGCGTGTTGCCATCGGCCGTCGAGGGTGTCGCCCTCGGCCGTCGAGCGTGCCGACCGGGAAGGCCATGGCAGCGGCAGGAGCCGGCGGGCGAACGGCGAAATCCGAAACCATCATGGCCTCCTCGCCAACTCATGTCCAGCAGCTCGAGCGCGTCCTGCTGCGCCGCGGGCTCGGTGCCCTGGAGGCCGACCGGGATCGCTGCGCGGACTGCGGGCGCACGCCGCTGACCGGCGAGCAGGTCCACCTGTACGCCGGGCGCCAGAGCAGGATCGTGTGCGAGCTTTGTCGCCCGCAGCGCCGTGAGGCCCCGGTGGCAAGCGAGCTGGTCAGGCACTGCGAGCACGGCCACGCCGTGCGTCTCACCGTCGCCCGCGCGGCGTAGCTGCCGGTTCGGACCCAGGTTCTCCGTCTGGCGTCCATCTCGCATTCCGCCTCTCCACCATTTCGCATTCCGTCTCGCCTCCGTCTCGAAAAAAAACTCTGTACAACCATGGTGATACAGAACTCTCTCGCGAGAACAACCGAGCGGCCACCCTGGCGGCGAGAGCGCCGGCCGCGGCGCCCCGCCGTCGCGCGCTCCGGCGCCTCGGCTCCGGCCTCCGGGCCGCGGCCATTAGACTTGCGCCAGCCGTGGATCCAGTGACCGTTTCGATAGTCGTCTCCGCCCCGCGCGAGCAGGTGTTCGACTACCTCCAGGACATCGCCAACCACCCGGAGTTCACTGACCACTATCTGGTCGACTGGCACCTGACGAGGATCGACTCGGTCGGCGCGGGCGCCGGCGCGCGCTTTCGCGTGAAGGCGCCGGGCAACCGCTTCAGCTGGGGGGACGTGACGTTCGCCGAGGTCGAGCGCCCGCACCGGATCGTCGAGGTCGGTCGCACGGGCAAGAACAACCGCATCCGTACGCTCGGCGTATACGATCTGGCGCCGGCGGCGGCGGGGTCCACGCGCGTGCGCTTCACGCTGGAGACCGTGCCGGCCACGCTGTCGGACAGGTTGATGGAGGGGCTCGGCGCGCGCTCGTGGTTGAGGCGCAAGAACCAGCGGGCGATGCACCGGCTGCGGGAGATCCTCGAGCGGGGAGAGGGCCGCGGCCACCGCGTCACCGTCGCGGGCGGATAGACTGCCGCGTCGCATGTCCAGCCGTCTGCGCAAGCTCCCGCTCGCCCTGCCCGCGCTGCTGGCCGTTCTCGCCCTGAGCGCGTGCGGCGACTCCCACACGAGGGTGAGCACCGGCACCTACGCCGGCGAGGCGGGCGCCGCCGCCCCGTACCTGTACGTGGGGCCGCTGATCTACGAGGTCCAGGTCTCGCGCGAGCTCAACCCCTTCAACGCCGAAGACGCCGCCTACCTGCAGGGGCTGAGCCCGGCAGAACGCAAGCTCGAACCGGACCAGGAGTGGTTCGCGGTGTTCCTGCAGGTCTACAACAACAACTCCCGGGAACTGCCCGCCTCCGACGACATCACGATCAGCGACACCCAGAACAACGTCTACACGCCGACCGTGCCGGGTGAAACCAACCAGTTCGCCTACCGCGCCGGCATGGTCGGCGCGCAAGGCCAGCTGCCGGCGCCCGGCACGATCGCGGACGACGATCCGGCACAGGGCGCGGTGCTGCTGTACAAGCTCCAGCTCGCCTCGCTCGACAACCGGCCGCTGGAGCTGAAGATCGTCAACCCGGAAAACCCGTCCGAATCGGCCTCGGCCGAGCTGGACGTCTAGCTTTCGGCCTGAAGCGCCGCTTCGATGACTTCGCGGGCCACCGGGGCGGCGGTGGCTCCGCCGGCGCCGTCTTTGACGAGCATCACGCACACGACGATCCGGGGATGGAGGGCCGGGGCGAACGCGGCGAACCAGGCGTCGGTGTTGGCCGCTTCGCTTTCGGTGCTCTGACAGCCTTCCTTGTTCGATTCCGAGCTCGTCGTCGAGCTCGATTCCGGAGGCGGTGATGAGCAGGTGGTCTTCAGTTCGGCGGTGCCGGTCTTGCCGGCGACCGTCACCCCGGGGATCGCGGCGGCGGTCCCGGTCCCTTCGCGCACGACGCCGATCATCAGGTGCCGCATGGTGTGCGCCACCGACGCGCTCATGACCGGCGCGCGCGCGGCTGCGGCGCCCGGGAGAAAGCTGGGGTGCGGTCGTCGCCCGCCGTCGGCGATGGTCATTGCCACGGTCGCCATCTCCAGCGGGGTGGCCAGCACCTGTCCCTGGCCGATCGCGGTCGATCCGACGTCGAGTTCGCCCTGGATTTCGCTGGCGGCCGGCAGCGTGCTCTCGGCCGCGCCGGGAATCCCCGGTTCGTGGTTGAAGCCGAACCGTTCGGCAGTCGCCACCAGGCGTGCCGCGCCGAGCTTGACCCCCAGCGGGGTGAACACGGAGTTGCACGACACGGCGAAGGCCAGTTCCAGCGTGCCGCCGCATTCCTCGCCGTTGGCGTTGTTCAGCCTGACGCCGTCGAGCGTTGCGTACGTCGCATACCGGAAGACCGTGCTCGGGGTGGCGATCTTCGCGCTCAGCACGCCGGTGGTGGTGATCATCTTGAATGTGGAGCCCGGCGGCTGCAGGGCGTCGAGGCCGAGGCCCGCCACGGCCAGGATCTGGCCGGTCGAGGGCTGCATGGCGACGATCCCGCCGAGCTGGCCGCCTAGCGCGGTCACCGCCGCACGCTGCACCGCGGGCGAGACGGTGCTGCGAAGCGGTGGCGCCGCGTGGGGCGCTGCGTAGGCGAGCAGGCGAGCGCCGGCCAGCAGCTCGCCGCCGGGGATGCCGCGCAGGCGATCGTCGAGCGCGAGCTCGAGGCCGCTCAGGCCGACGGTCGCTTCAGGCGGCACGCCCTGTTCTTCCAGTTCCTGGCGGCGTGACGCGGGCACCGGCCCGACGGTGCCGAGCACGGCGTCGGCAAGGTTCCCGAGCGGGGAGTTGCGAGTGCCTTCCGCCGACGGCACCGCAGCCGGGCCGGGCGGGCTTTCGGCCAGCACGCTCCCGTCGCGCGCCAGCAGCGTCGCCCGTCGGGGCATGGTCATGCGGCGGCTGAGCAGCTCGCCCGGAAGCAGGCCCGGAAATGCGTCCGAGCGCGACCACGCGATGCGCGTGCCCGCGCCGGCTTCCTGCACGGTCCTCAGCGTGAAGTCGAGCGAGAGCGTCCCGAACAGGCGCGTGTCGACGCGGACGGGCACCGCCACGTATCCGCCTGCGACGCCGTGCGCCGTGCCCGTCATGCGCAGTCTGTTCGCGGTGGCCGTGGTCAGCGCTTCCTGGTAGGCGCTCGCGAATTCGCTGACCGGGGTGGAGTGCCGCGAGGAGGCGGCGATGTCGGAGTACATGCTCACGTAGTCCTTGTGCGTCCACGCCGTCACGAACCGGTCGGCGAGCGCGTACGCGGGGGAGGGGGCGTGACGCGCGCCGAGGATCGCGCCGATCGCGAAGGCCACCGCGGCCAGCACGACAGCGAGGCGCGCGCGTCGCAGGCGCGCGCGTCGCAGGCGCTGGTTGCGGCTTTCGGTCACGGAGCTTGTAGAACATGACAGGTGACTCAGTTGGACTGGATAATCGTCGCGTTCGCGTCGATCCTCGCCTTTTTCGGGTTCCGGCAGGGGTTCATCGTGGGGGCGCTCTCGTTCTGCGGCTTCGTGGCCGGCGCGTTCCTGGGGACCCGCCTCGGTCCGCTGGTGCTTCCGCGCGGCTCCTCCTCGCCGTACGCCCCCGCCTTCGGCCTGCTGGGGGCGCTGTTCGGCGGGGCGATCATGGCCAGCGGCCTGGAGGGCCTCGGATTCAGGCTGCGCCGCACCCTGATCGTTCCCGGCATCGGCCTGCTCGACGGGGCGCTCGGAGCCGTGCTCGGCGCGGCGCTCGCACTGGGCATCGTGTGGATCGCTGCCGCCGTCGCCGGTCAGATGTCAGGGCAGGACCAGCTGCGTGCGGACATCCAGCAGTCGGCGATCCTGCGCAAGCTCAACCAGGTGCTTCCGCCGTCCGGACCGATCCTGAACGCGCTCGCGCGTCTGGATCCCATCCCCTCGATCACCGGCCCGTCGCCGGACGTCGCCGCGCCGGAGCCAGCGATCGCCCACGCTGCGGGCGTGCGTGCGGCCTCGCGCAGCGTCGTGCGGGTGGATGGAACCGCGTGCGGCCTCGCGATCGAGGGCTCCGGGTGGGTGGCCGAACCGGACGTGGTGGTGACGAACGCGCACGTGGTGGCCGGCGAGCAGGACACGACCGTGGAGGTCGGCGGGCGCTCGCCGAGCCTGCCGGCGCAGCCGATCGAGTTCGACCCGACGGACGACCTCGCGATGCTGTACGTGCCCGGGCTCGACCTGCCGCCGCTGAGCCTCGCGCCCAGCCCCGCGTCGGGCACGTCGGGAGCGATCCTGGGCTATCCGGAGGACGGCCCGTTCGACGTGCAGCCGGGACGGATCGGGCGCACGCAGGAGGTGATCACCCAGAACGCCTACGGCCAGGGGCCGGTCTCGCGGCTGCTCACGCCCCTGCGCGGGCTGGTGCGGCCGGGCAACTCCGGCGGTCCCCTGGTCGACGACAAGGGACAGGTCCTGACGACGGTGTTCGCCGCCACCGTCGACGCCAGCCCGCAGGGCGGCTACGGCGTGGCCAACGAAACGGCGACGGCGTTGCTGCGCGAAGCGAGCGCGCACGAGCGCGAAGGCGTCCAGGTCGGCACCGAGGGGTGCACGAGCGGATGAGTCCGACGCCCGTCGTCGCGCCGGCAGAACGTCCACCGCGGTAGCGCCCGCTACGCTGACCGCCATGTCCAAGACGCTCCTGGTCGCCGAGAAGCCCTCCGTGGGGCAGGACTTGGCGCGCGTGCTGCCGGGTCCGTTCAAGAAGCAGGAGGGCTACCTCGAGGGTCCGGACCACGTGATCACGTGGGCGGTCGGGCACCTCGTCCAGCTGGCGGAACCGGAGGCGTACGACGCCAAGTACAAGAGCTGGCGCATGGCCGACCTGCCGATCGTGCCGGAGCGCTTCAAACTGGAGGTGCGCGACGAGCGCTCGCGCAAGCAGATGTCGGTCCTCACCAAACAGCTCGGCCGGGAGGACGTCGACGAGGTGGTCAACGCGTGCGACGCCGGCCGCGAGGGCGAGCTGATCTTCGCGTACACCTACGAGAAGGCGAAAGCGAAGAAGCCGGTGAAACGGCTGTGGCTGAACTCGATGACGAGCGCGGCGATGAAGAGCGCGCTCGCGGCGCTGCGCCCGGCGCAGGAGTTCGAGCGCCTGGAGCAGGCGGCCCGCTCGCGCTCGGAGGCTGACTGGATCGTCGGCATGAACGCCACTCGCGCGGCGACGATCCGTCTGCGCAGCTCCTTCGACGGGGCGGTGTCGCTCGGGCGCGTGCAGACCCCGACGCTCGCGATCGTGGCCCGCCGCGAGGAGGAGATCAGGGCGTTCAAGCCGGAGCCCTACTGGCTGGTGGACGCGACGTTCGCGGCCGAGGGCGCCGGGGCGGGTGGGGACCCGATCAACGGGTCGGCGAGCACCCTGAAGGGCACAGGCGGCGAGCGCGTGTACGTGGGCCACTTCCAGGCGCCGGCGGGCAGCGTGGGCGCGACCAAGGGCCCGCGGATCGGCACGGAGGAGGAGGCGCTGGCGATCGTCAGCGCCTGCGAGGGCCGGCCGGGAACGATCACGAAGCTGGAGAAGAAAGAGCAGCGCGAGAAAGCGCCGATGCTGTACGACCTGACGACGCTGCAGCGGGAGGCGAACAACCGCTACGGCTTCTCCGCCAGGCGCACGCTCGCCGCCGCGCAGAGGCTGTACGAGGAGCACAAGGCGCTGACATATCCGCGGACCAACTCGCGCTACCTGACGACGGACATGGTCGACGAGATCAAGCCGATCGCCGAGCTTCTGGGCAGCCACGCCGAGTACCGCAAGGGCGCCGAGTACGTGACCGGCCTGGACGCGCTGCCGCTGGCACGGGTGGTCAACGACGAGAAGGTGACCGACCACCACGCGATCATCCCCACACGCTCTGAGCACAACCTCGAGAAAATGGGCTCGGACGACAGGCGCGTCTACGACATGGCCGTGCGGCGCTTCCTGGCGGTGTTCCATCCGGAGGCGGTGTTCGAGAACACGCGCGTGGAGACGACCGTCGCTGTCGCCGATGGCGGAGAGGGTCCCGCCGGCCACCTGTTCCGCACCCGCGGCAAGCTGCTGCTCGTGCCGGGCTGGCGCGGCGTGTACGACGAGGTGGCCGCGGACGCGAAGGCGACGGACGCGAAAGCGGACGCGGAGGAGGACGAGGAGACCGATCAGCAGCTTCCCCGGCTGATCCAGGACGAGCGGGTGCAGACGCGCAAGATCGAAAGCCTGCGCAAGGAAACCAAACCGCCGCGGCGCTACAGCGACGCGTCGCTGCTGGGCGCGATGGAGACGGCGGGCAAGCTGGTGGACGACGACGAGCTGCGCGAGGCGATGAAGGACTCGGGCATCGGCACGCCGGCCACGCGCGCGGCGATCATCGAGCGGCTGATCACGGTCGGCTACGTGGAGCGCGACGGGCGCGCGCTGGTGGCGACCGAGAAGGGGCTGAACGTGATCAGGCTGCTGAACGAGCACGCCCTCACCTCGCCGGGACTGACCGGCAGCTGGGAGCAGCGGCTGGGGAAGATCGAGCGCGGCGAGGACTCGCGCAAGCAGTTCATGAGCGACATCGCCGGCTTCGCGGGGGAGACGGTGAAGGAGCTGGACGAGACGCTCAAAGACGTGCGCATCCCGCGCGCGCGGCTGGGCCGGTGCCCGGTGTGCGGCCACGAGATCGTGGAGAACCGCAAGGGCTACTCGTGCTGGGCGCGCGACGATCCGGGCTGCGGCTTCGTGATCTGGAAGGCCAAAGCGGGCAAGACGCTGCCGCTGGCGATCGCCAAGGAGCTGATCAAGACGGGCTACACAGCGCAGGCGGTGACGGGCTTCCGCGGCCGCAGCGGGCGCAGCTTCCGGGCGCACCTCGCGCTCAGCCAGACCGAGGAGGGCAAATGGCGCGTCGAGTTCGACGAGGTGTGGGCGAAGGAGGGCGCCAAGCCCCCGGACGCCGAGACTGGAGCTGAGACGGCGAGCGAGGCCGTGGAGGCCCGCAGCGCGGCGTAGGGCCTTTTTCGGGAGACACGTTCGCGCGCTCCCCGGTCGGGCCGTAGTGGCGCCGGTCGCCACACCTGTTGTCGCTGCGAAGGCGTACGACCGTGTCGGGCGGGTGCGCGACGATGGGAAGCGATGCCGATCACGCTGATCACGGGGCCCGCGAACGCGGGCAAGGCGGAGCTGGTGATGGACGGCGTGCGTCGCCATCTCGCCCACGGCGAGGAGCCGCTGCTGGTCGTGCCCACGCGCGCGGATGCGGAGCACTACCTGCGCGAGCTGGCTGGCGACGGTGCGGCGATGGGCGTTCGCGTGGAGCGCTTCGCGGGCTTGATCGGCGAGGCGGTGCGCCGCGCGCGGCTCGGCGAGGCGGTGCTCGGCGGGATCGCGCGCGAGCGCGTGCTCGAAGCGATCGCCGGGCGGGCGGACGGACGGGCGGGCGGGGGGGCGGGGACCTCTACACCGGGGTTCGTGCGTGCGCTGGGAGACATGATTGCCGAGCTGCAGGTCCGGCGGGTGACGCCTGCGAGGCTCAGCCAGGCTCTGTCGAGCACCCTGAAGGGCACAGGTTGGGCCGCGGCGGATCGCGAGGGCGTCTCGCCGGCCGAGCACCCTGAAGGGCACACCCTCTGGGGCGCACCCGAGAGGGCATCCCCCATGGCGGGGGACAGGCAGGCAGGCAGGCTGGGGCGGCTGTACGCGGACTATCGCGCGACGCTCGAGCGGATCGGGCGCGTGGACGCGGAGCAACGCGCTGTGGACGCCCTGGACGCCCTGCGCCGGCGCCCCGCCCTGTGGGGCGCCACGCCGGTGCTGTTCTACGGGTTCGACGACCTGACGAGGCTGCAGCTGGATGCGATCGAGACGCTCGGCAGGGTGGTGGCGGCGGAGGTGACGGTGTCGCTGGCGTACGAGCCGGGGCGCACGGCGTTCGCCGGGCGGGCGGCGAGCTTCCACGCGCTCGCGCCTGTGGCGAGCGAGCATCGGCAGCTGCGGGCGCGAGCGGAGCACTACGCGCCGCGGGCGCGCGTCGCTTTGAGCCACATCGAGCGCTCGCTGTTCGAGTCCGAGGGGGCGCCGGTCGGGCGGGTGCAGGCGGGTGACGCGGTGCATCTGCTCGAGGGAGGCGGCGAGCGCGCCGAGCTCGAGCTGGTCGCGACGGAGATCGGCTCGCTGCTGAGCGAGGGCATGGCGCCGCAGGAGATCGCGGTGCTCGTGCGCTCCGGGGGGACCGACCTGGACCTGCTCGAAGAGATCTTCTCGGCAGCGGGGATCCCGTTTGCCCTCGAGCGCCGCAGGCCGTTCGGCGACACGGCCATCGGCAGGGCGCTGATCGGCCTGCTTCGCTGCGTGCCGGCAGCGGACGGAGCGCACCCCGGCGAGCTGGGAGATCTGCTGGCGTGGCTGCGGGCGCCCGGTGTGCTCGACCGGCCGGCGCTTGCGGACCGGCTGGAGATCGATGCGCGGCGCACAGGCGCTGTGAGCGCTGCGCAGGCAAGGACGTCGTGGGAGGAGCGCCACTGGCGCCTGGAGGCGATCGATCGGCTGTTCGAGGCGCAGGGGAAGAGCGCGATGGCGCTGTTGGACCGCGCCGCGCGCGAGCTGTACTGGCTGTTCTGCGCCCCCAGGCGCGCCAGCGCGAGCGTGCTTGGTGCTGACGAGCTCGCCGAGGGGGGCGCCCTCGCGGCCGGCAGGCGGGCGTTGGCGGAGCTGCGCGAGCTCGCACGGATCGCGCCCCAGCTGGCCCCCGAGACGGCCGCCGAGCTGGCGAGGTCTTTGGGGCGCGTCGAGCTTCTCAGCGGCTCCGGTGGAGGGGGTGGAGGGGGCCAGTCGAGCGGCGCGGTGGCTGTGCTCGACCCGCTGGCGCTGCGCGCGAGGAGGGTGAGGGTGCTGTTCGCGTGCGGGTTGCAGGAGGGCGCGTTCCCGGCGCGCGCCCGGCCGCAGCCGTTGCTGGCGGAGGAGGAGCGACGACGTCTGGCGGAGGTCTCGGGGCTGATGCTCGGCGAGCAGGAGGATGTCCTGGCCGCCGAGCGATATCTGCTGTACGCGGCCGTCTCGCGCCCGCGGGAGCGGCTGTTCCTCAGCTGGCACGTGGCCGACGACGACGGCGCGGCGACGTCGAGGTCGCTGTTCGTGGACGACGTGTGCGACCTGTTCGACGAGGGCCTGTCGAAGCTTCGCGCCCGCAGGTCGCTCGGCGCGGTCGACGTGGTGCCCGTGGGGGCTTCGCCGCGAGTGTCGATGCCCGTGAGTCGAGGGCTGCGCGACGAGCGCCTGCTGGCGCAACTGCGCACGCACCTCTGGTCGCCGTCCTCGCTCGAGCGATGGATCGCCTGTCCGGTGAGCTGGTTCGTCGAGCGGATGCTGCGCCCGGGCGCCTTCGATCCCGACCCGGAGCCGCTCGCCCGGGGTGGGCTCGCGCATGCGGCGTTGAAGGACACGCTCGAACGACTTCGCGATGAGACGGGGAGCGCGCGGCTGACACCCGCCAGCGTCGGACGGGCACGCGAGCTGCTGCACACGGCGCTGGCGGACAACGAGGCCGAGTATCGGCTGTCGGTTGCGCCCGAGCGAGCGACAGCCGTGCGCAGGCGCCTGCGGGCGGACCTGGAGCGCTATCTGGAGCACGCGGCCGCGGCTGAGAGCCCGCTGGAGCCGCTTGCGCTGGAGCTCGGGTTCGGCTTCGTCGACGGCGATGGGGAGCCGCGCCAGGACGGAGCCGTCGGCGAGGCGAGCGACCTGCCGGCGCTCGAGCTCGGGAACGGCGTGCGCCTGCGCGGGCGGATCGACCGCGTCGACGTCAGCGACGGCGGCGAGGCGGTGGTGTACGACTACAAGGGCGGTCGCGCGCCGGCGGGCGCGAGTTGGATCAGGGGCGGCAGCGTGCAGGTCGCGCTGTACATGCGCGCGGTCGAGAGCCTCATGCACCTGCCGGTGGTCGGCGGCTTCTACCAGCCGCTCACCGGAAAAGATCTGCGCGCGCGCGGTGTGCTCGACGGCGACGCTGGGATCGAGATCGCGTGCGTGCGCTCGGACGTGCTCGAGGACGACGAGGTGAGCGACCTGCTGGCGCAGGCGGTTGCGATGGCCACCGAGGCGGCAGCCGAGGCAGGCCGGGGCGAGTTGCCGGCGCGCCCGCACACGTGCGCGTTCAGGGGCGGCTGCATGTACCCCACGATCTGCCGGTGCGACGATGGCGACCGCTGAGCGGCGCGAGGCTTTGTCCTTACCCCGTTCGGGGCACTTCGCGGTCGCTCGCGTACCGAAGCCGGGAGACACTCGCTGCGCTCGCATCCCCGTTTCCGCCAGCACGCCACGCTCCCTGCGTTCGCGCCTCGCTTGCCCAGCGATCGCCATGGGGGCGCGGCGCTCAGAGGTGCGACCTTGAAAGACCTGACCACCGAGCAGGAGCAGGCGGTCGCGCGCAGGTCCGAGCCGCTGCTGCTGTCGGCCGCGGCCGGGAGCGGGAAGACGTCGGTGCTGGTCGAGCGCTTCGTGGCGGCGGTCCGCGAGGATGGGATCGCGCCTGCGCGCGTCCTCGCGATCACGTTCACCGAGCGCGCCGCCGGAGAGCTGCGTGCGCGCGTGCGCGCGCGCCTGTTGGAGCTCGACGACCGCGCGGCCGCGCGCGACACCGAGGCGGCGTTCGTGGGCACCTTCCACGGCTTCTGCGCGCGCCTGCTGCGCGCCCACCCGCTCGCGGCGGGGCTCGACCCGGAGTTCGCGATTGTCGACGAGGGCCTGGCCGGACGTCTGCGCGAGCTCGCGTTCACGGCCGCCGTACGGGACTTCCTGGCCGGCGAGCGCAGCGAGGCGGTGGATCTGCTGGCCGCGTACGGCGTCGACCGCGTGCGGACGATGATCGAGCAGGTGCACAGAGAGCTGCGCAGCCGCGGCCAGCGCCTGCCGCGACTCCGGTCGCCGGCCGAGGGAGAGCGGCTCGGCGCGCTCGATGACGCCAACGCCGATGCCGATGGCGATGGCGATGGCGATGCCGACGCAACCGACGCCGACGCGGCCTCGCGTGCGGACGCGGCTGACGCTGTGCGGGCGTGCGCGCTGCTGGACGAGCTGCTGCTGGGCTTTGGCGTCGCCTTCGAGCGGCTCAAGAGCGGGCGGGGGGCCGTGGACTTCGACGATCTGGAGCTGCTCGCGCGGGAGCTGCTCGCCGAGCATGAGGGCGTGCGCGCCGCCTGGTCCGAGCGCTTCGAGCTGTTGATGGTCGACGAGTTCCAGGACACCAACCCGCGACAGCTCGGCATCCTGGCGGCGCTGGACCGCGGGAACCTGTTCACGGTGGGGGACGAGCTGCAGTCGATCTACGGGTTCAGGCACGCCGACGTGAGCCTGTTCCGGGAGCGGCGCGCCGAGCTGGAGGAGGTGGGGGGGAGCCTGCGCCTGACGCGGAACTTCCGCAGTCGTCAGCAGCTGCTCGACGTCGTCAACGCGGTGTTCGCCGAGCGCTTCTCCGACTATGCACCGCTGGTGGCCGGCCGGGCCGACACCCAACCGCCCGGCAGCCGGGAGGGGGCTCGGCCCGGGGGGCGCTCGGCCGAGGATGCCGAGCCGGCGGTGGAGCTGCTGCTGACGAGCACGCGTGGCTGGGAGGAGCGAGAGGATCTCGCCGGGCCGGTCGCCGCGGGACTGCCCCACGCCCAGCTGTGGCGCCAGGCGGAGGCACGGCTGCTGGCCCAGCGGGTGGCAGAGCTGGTGGACGGGGGACGGGCGCGCGCGGGGGACGTGGTCGTGCTGCTGCGTGCCGCCGGAGACCTGGAGGTGTTCGAGCGCGCGCTCCAGCTTCGCGGCCTGCGCACGCTGGCAGCCGTCGGCGCGTTCTGGGGCCACCAGCAGATCGGCGACCTGATCTCCTACCTGCGGGCGCTGGCCAATCCGCTGGACGAGCTGGCGCTTTACTCGGCGCTGGCCTCGCCGCTGGCGGGCTGTTCGAGAGACTGCCTGGCTCTGCTCGCCGACGCCGCCCGGGCGGGCCGCCGGGGTGTGTGGGAGACTGCGCTTGCCGCCGTCGCTGAGGGCGAGGGCGCAGCGGAGCTCGTTGCCCGGCTGGCGCCCGCCGATCGCCAGGCGCTGGCGTCCTTCTGCGCACGTCTGCGCGACGAGCGCGTGACGGCGTCTCGGCGCACCATCTCCGAGCTGATCGAGCGGGCGATCGACGCGAGCGGCTACCGCGAGCACGTGCTCGGGCTCGATTGGGGCGAGCGACGGCTCGCCAACGTCCACAAGCTGCTCCGCCTCGCGCGCCGGTTCGAAGCGAGCGAAGGACGCGACCTGCGGGGCTTCCTCGACCACGTCGCGTACCTCGAGGACGCGGTCAAGGTGGAGCCCGACGCGCCGGTGGAAGGAGTGGAGCCCGATGCGGTCAGGCTGATGACCGTCCACGCGGCCAAGGGCCTGGAGTTCCCGGTCGTGTGCGTGGCGGACCTGGGACGCCAGCCGAACACGCAGACCCCCGATCTGCTCGTGGATGGCGACCGCGTCGGCCTGCGGCTGGTGCGCCTTGACGGTGCAGGATCGAGCCCCGCGCTGGACTACGAGCAGCTCTGCGACGAGCGCCGTACGCGCGAAGCCGAGGAGGAAGACAGGATCCTGTACGTGGCCATGACCCGCGCGCGCGAGCGCCTGCTGCTCAGCGGCGCGGTCGACTTCGAGCAGTGGCCCGCATCCCGCCAGGCGCCGACGGCGATCTCGTGGCTCGGACCGGCGCTCGCCGCTGAGCTCCCGGTGCTGGCAGCGGAGCTGCCGGCGCTGCTCGAGGCCGGCGATGCGGTGCTGCACGACCTTCCCATCGGGCCCGGCGGGTCGGTGAGCGTGCGCTGCCGGCTGAACGCCCCCGCCACCGTCGGCGCCGTCCTGCGGCTCGAAAGCGTCGACGGTCTCGAGCAGGCGGCCGGTCGCGGAGCGGATGCCGGCGGAGCGGGCGCTGGCGGAGCGGGCGCTGGTGGAGCGGACGCTGGTGGAGCGGACGCTGCTTCTGCCGCCGGGGCGGTCGTCGGCGAACAACTCTCCATTTCCGTACACGGTGCGCCATCGTCTATACGCGATGATGCCGATGTAGATACCACCGCTACCGGAGTCTTGAAAGGCGAACAGCCGAGGACGCCCGGGAGCGAAGCGCCGGCGGGGAAGATGCCGACGGCCCAGGCGACGGTGCTGGCCGCGACAACGGCGACAACGGCGCTCGCGGCGAATGCGACGGCGACGCCGATGGCGGCGACGACCGTGAGCTACACGTCGCTCAGCGAGCTGGAGCGTTGCGGCTACCGCTACTACCTGGAACGGGTGCTCGGACTCGCCGAGGACCGGGCGGCGACACAAGCTGCCTCGTCGCATGGGCGCCTCGAGGCGCGCGCGCGCGGAACTCTGATCCACCGGCTGATGGAGATGCTCGACTTCGCCCGTCCGCGTGCGATCTCGCCCGCGGACGTCGCGGGCTGCGCGCGCGAGCTGGGGATTCGGGTGGCCGAGGGCGAGCGCGAGGAGATCGCTCGGCTGATCGTCGCCGCGAGCGACGCCGCGCCGGTCGCGCGCGTGGCGGCCGCCACGAGCCTGGGCCGCGAGCACCCGTTTGCGTTCTCGCTCGGCGGTCACGCGCCGCTCATCACCGGTGTGATCGACCTCCTGGCGTGCGAGCGCGACGGGCGCCATCTGGTCCTCGACTACAAGAGCGACCGGGTCGGCCCGGAGGTCGAGCTGGAGGCGCTGGTCGAACGCCACTACGCCGTGCAGCGCCTGGTGTACGCGCTGGCCGTGCTGCGCGACGGCGCCGCCGAGGTGGAGATCGTCCACTGGTTCCTCGAGCGCCCCCACGAGTGGGTGGGCGCGCGCTACACCGCGCGCGAGCGTGGCGAGCTCGAAGCGCGCCTGCGCTCGCGCGTGGAACGCCCCTCCGCGCTGGCGTTCAGCGTCAGCTCCCGGCCGCATCGCAGCCTGTGCCTCACCTGCCCCGGGCGAACGGGCCTGTGTTCGTGGGGCGAGGGCGAGACGCTGCGCGAGGACCCCGACGGCCCGACGCCGCGCTAGGACCGCGCGGGCCGGTTTTGACGACTGAAGAATTCGCGCATGCAGCTGGTTTGCGCCGCTCTCGCGCTGATACGATTTTGTCTCCGCCTCAGGTGCCCGCATGCCTGCGCGACGGTGGGTATGCCCGCAAATGGACTACCAGCCGGCTCGCCGGATGCACCGCCCTACGGGAGCACTTGCATGAACTCGCACATCAAGCAGCCGCCAAAGGCCGTCGGACTGTACGACCCCCGCTACGAGCACGACGCGTGCGGCGTGGGGATGGTCGCGCGGCTCGACAACGTGCCCACGCACGAGGTGATCGCGCGGTCGATCACCGCGCTGGAGAACCTCGAGACCGCGGCGCCTCCGGCGCGGACCCCTGCACGGGCGACGGCGCCGGGATCCTCATGCAGATGCCCGACGAGCTGCTGCGCTCCGTGGTCGATTTCGAGCTGCCCCCGCCCGGCTCCTACGGCGTGCTCATGTGCTTCCTGCCCACCGACGCCGCCGCGCGCCAGCGCCACGAAGCGCTGCTCGAGCGGATCGTGCGCGACGAGGGCCAGCGCCTGCTCGGGTGGCGCGACGTGCCCGTCAACGAGGAGCACACCGGCGAGGTCGCCGCCGCCTGCCGGCCGGTCATCCGCCAGCTGTTCGTGGGCGCGGGTGGGTCGGAATCTGATCAAAAGAACGACTACCCAGAGGGCACGCGGCAGGACGCGTTCGAGCGCAAGCTGTACGTGATCCGCCGGATCAGCGATCTCACCGTTCAGGAGCCCGGCCTGTACGTCGTCTCGAGCTCCTCCCGCACGATCAACTACAAGGGCATGCTCATCAGCTATCAGCTGGCGCAGTTCTACGCCGACCTGCGCGACGAGCGCACCAAGAGCGCGCTCGCGCTCGTGCACTCGCGCTTCTCCACCAACACGTTCCCCAGCTGGGAGCTCGCCCACCCCTACCGCGTGATCTGCCACAACGGCGAGATCAACACCGTCATGGGCAACGTCAACTGGATGCGCGCGCGCGAGTCGGAGCTGCGCAGCGAGCTGTTCGGGGAGGACCTGCAGAAGATCCTGCCCGTCGTCACCCCCGGCAACTCCGACTCCGCGACGTTCGACAACGTGCTCGAGCTGCTCATGCTCGCCGGCCGCTCGCTGCCGCACGCCGCCATGATGATGATCCCCGAGGCCTACCGCGACCGCGAGGACCTGCCCGAGTACCTCAAGGGCTTCTACGCGTTCCACTCCTGCCTGATGGAGCCCTGGGACGGGCCCGCCGCGGTCGCGTTCACCGACGGTCGCGTGGTCGGCGCCACGCTCGACCGCAACGGGCTGCGGCCCGGCCGCTGGGTGGAGACCACCGACGGCTACGTCGTGCTCGGCTCCGAGTCCGGCCTGCTCGACATCCCCCCCGAGCAGGTGCGCCGGCTCGGGCGCCTGCAGCCCGGCAAGCTGTTCCTCGTCGACCTCGAGCGGGGCCGCATCGTCGAGGACGAGGAGGTCAAGCGCGAGGTCGCCACCCGCCATCCCTACGGCGAGTGGTTCGCCCGCCACGCCGTGCCGTTCGCCAGGCTGCCCGCCTCCGAGCAGGTCACGCTGTCCGACCAGCCGCTGCACCTGCGCCAGCGCGCGTTCGGCTACTCCCAGGAGGACCTGCGGGTGCTGCTCACGCCGATGGCCGTCGACGGCGCCGAGCCGGTCGGCTCGATGGGCAACGACCTCTCGCTCGCCGTGCTCTCCGACCAGGCGCCGCCGCTGTTCTCCTACTTCAAGCAGCTGTTCGCCCAGGTCACCAACCCGCCGATCGACCCGATCCGCGAGGACATCGTCATGAGCCTCGCCACCAGCCTGGGCAACGAGCGCAACCTGTTCGAGGAGACGCCCGAGCACGCCCACAAGCTCCTGCTCGACCAGCCGATCCTGCTCAACCGCGAGCTCGAGACCCTCCGGCACGTCGTCCACGACGTGTACGCCGCGCGCACCATCGACATCACCTGGCCCGTCGCCGAGGGCCCTGGCGGGATGAGCGAGGCGATCGAGCGCATCTGCCGCCAGGCGCGCGAGGCGATCGCCGAACACGTCAACATCATCATCCTCTCCGACCGCCAGACCGGCCCCCGCCGAGCGCCGATTCCCTCGCTGCTCGCCGTCGCCGCCGTCCACCACCACCTCGTGCTTCAGCGCACGCGGCTGCGCGCCGGGATCATCCTCGAGTCGGGCGAGCCGCGCGAGGTGCACCACTTCGCCACGCTCATCGGCTACGGCGCCAGCGCCATCAACCCGTACCTGCTGCTGGAGACGCTCGACGAGATGGTCGCCGAGGGACGAATCGCGCGCGCCAGCGAGAACGGAGGCACACCCCAGGCGATCGCGCTCAGCGGCGAGGAGGCCGCGCAGAACCTCGTCAAGGCGATCGGCAAAGGGCTGCTCAAGACCATCTCCAAGATGGGCATCTCCACGATCCAGTCCTATCGCGGCGCGCAGATCTTCGAGGCGGTCGGTCTCGAGAAGGAGCTGATCGACACGCACTTCACCCACACCGCCTCGCGCATCGGCGGGGTCGGCGTGGACGTGCTCGCCAGAGAGGCGCTCGAGCGCCACGCGCGCGCGTATCCGCCCGGCGGGCGGACAGTCGACCAGCTGCTGCCCGTCGGCGGCGTGTACGCGTGGCGGCGCGACGGCGAGCACCACATCTGGAACCCCGAGACGATCGCCCTCGTGCAACACGCCGTGCGGGCGGCCAACGGCGACGTCCGCGCGGCCCTGCGGGGCGAGCGCGACGCCTACCAGGCCGTGCGCGAGAGCCCTGCCTTCGAGAAGTACCGCGAGTACGCGCGCACCGTCAACGAGGACGCCGCCCGCAAAGCCACGCTGCGCGGCCTGCTGCGGATCGGCGGTGAGCGGGACTCCCGGATCGACGGCGAGCGGGACGCCGCCACCGGGTCGGGCGCGCGGTCGATCCCAATCGACGAGGTCGAGCCCGCGAGCGAGATCGTCAGGCGCTTCTGCACCGGAGCCATGAGCCTCGGGTCGATCTCCCGCGAGGCGCACGAGACGCTCGCCATCGCCATGAACCGCCTCGGCGGGCGCTCGAACACCGGCGAGGGCGGGGAGGACCCCTCGCGCTTCAAGCCCGACGCCAACGGCGATCGCCGCCGCTCGGCCATCAAGCAGGTCGCCTCCGGTCGCTTCGGCGTGACCATCCACTATCTCGTCAACGCCGACGAGCTGCAGATCAAGATGGCCCAGGGCGCCAAGCCCGGCGAGGGCGGCCAGCTGCCGGGACACAAGGTCGACGCCTACATCGGCTCCATCCGCCACACCACGCCCGGCGTCGGGCTGATCTCGCCGCCCCCACACCACGACATCTACTCGATCGAGGACCTCAAGCAGCTGATCTACGACCTGCGCTGCTCCAACCCGCGGGCGCAGGTGTCCGTCAAGCTCGTCTCCGAGGTCGGCGTCGGCACGGTCGCCGCGGGCGTGTCCAAGGCCAACGCCGACCGCGTGCTGATCGCCGGCCACGATGGCGGCACAGGCGCCTCGCCGCTGTCCTCCATCCAGGCGGCTGGCATACCCTGGGAGATCGGTCTTGCCGAGACCCAGCAGACTCTTCTCCTAAACGATCTGCGCTCGCGCATCGTCGTGCAGACAGACGGCCAGCTGAAGACCGGCCGCGACGTCGTGATCGCGGCCATGCTCGGCGCCGACGAGATGGGCTTCTCGACCGCGCCGCTGATCGCCACCGGCTGCATCATGATGCGCGCCTGCCACCTGAACACCTGCCCCGTCGGGATCGCCACGCAGGACCCGGAGCTGCGCAAGCGCTTCAAGGGCACGCCCGAGCACGTCGTCAACTTCTTCTTCTTCGTCGCCGAGGAGGTGCGCGAGATCCTCGCCTCGATCGGCCTGCGCTCGCTCGACGAAGCCGTCGGCCGCGTCGACCTGCTCGGCGCGAGCGACGCCATCGAGCACTGGAAGGCGCGCGGCGTGGACCTCAGCCACATCCTCACCCACATCGAGCTGCCCGACTGCGCCCCGCGCCGGCGCGTGGAACCGCCCCCAGAGGTGCTGGCGGACGCGCTCGACTGGGAGCTCGTCGAGCGCTCGCAGCCGGCGCTCAAGGAGCGCAGCGGCCCCTCGGTCACCGGTGGCCGGGTCAAGCTCGAGCTGCCGATCCGCAACCGCAACCGCTGCGTCGGCGGCATCCTCTCCAGCCACATCGCCCAGAGCCACGGCGCCGACGGCCTGCCCGAGGACTCCATCGTCGTCGACTTCGAGGGCTCCGCCGGACAGAGCTTCGCCGGCTGGCTCGCGCCCGGAGTCACGTTCACGCTGCACGGCGACGCGCAGGACTACGCCGGCAAGGGGCTCTCCGGCGGGGTCTTCGCGATCCGCCCGCGCGATGGCATGGGCGAGCACTTCAAGGCCGAGCACAACGTCGTCGTCGGCAACACCGTGCTGTACGGCGCCACCGCCGGGCGGGCGTTCTTCCGCGGCCTCGCCGGCGAGCGCTTCGCCGTGCGCAACTCCGGCGCGTGGACGGTCGTCGAGGGCGTCGGCGACCACGGCTGCGAGTACATGACCGGTGGGCGCGTGGTCGTGCTCGGGCGGACCGGACGCAACTTCGCCGCCGGCATGAGCGGCGGCGTGGCGTACGTGCTCGACGAGGACGGCACGTTCCACAAGCGCTGCAACATGGGCATGGTCGGCTTCGACGAGCTCTCGCAAGCAGACGCCATCGAACTGCGCGCGATGGTCGAAGAGCACATGCGGCGCACCGACTCGCCCGTCGCCGCGCGCGTTCTCGACGAGTGGAGCGGACTGCTCGCCGCCGGCGCGTTCGTGAAGGTCATGCCGCACGACTACAAGCGCGTGCTGCGCGAGCTGGCCGAGGAAGAGGCACTCGCCGCGAGCGCCGCCGGGAATGGAGCCCCACCCTCCCTGCCGGCTGTGTCCCGACCGCTGGACGCGGTGGGTGAGACGGGCGCCTGATGGGCAAGCTGGGCGGCTTTCTGCAGATCCAGCGCCACGGCATCCCCCAGCGGGATCCCGTGGAGCGCACGCACGACTTCCGCGAGTTCCTGCTGCAGCGACCGGTCGACGAGCTGCGCGAGCAGGGCGCCCGCTGCATGGACTGCGGCGTGCCCTTCTGCCACAACGGCTGCCCGCTGGGGAACCTCATCCCCGACTGGAACGACCTCGTCTACCGCGACCGCTTCCAGGATGCCATCGCCCAGCTGCACGCCACCAACAACTTCCCCGAGTTCACCGGCCGCCTGTGCCCGGCGCCGTGCGAGGCCGCGTGCGTGCTGGAGATCCGCGAGGGCGACGCTGTGACGATCAAACAGATCGAGAACGCGATCGTCAACCGCGCCTGGGAGGAGGGCTGGATCGTCCCGCAGCCTCCGCGCCGCGAGCGCGAAACCGGCCAGGCGGTCGCCGTCGTGGGCTCCGGTCCGGCCGGCATGGCCGCCGCGCAGCAGCTGCGCCGGGCCGGCCACCGCGTGACGCTGTTCGAGCGCGACGAGGCGATCGGCGGGCTCGTGCGCTTCGGCGTGCCCGACTTCAAGATCGAGAAGACCGTCGTCCAACGGCGCGTCGAGCAGATGATCGCCGAGGGCGTGCAGATCCGCTGCGGCGTGGACGTCGGCCGCGACCTCAGCGTTCAGGAGCTGCGCGGCGGCTTCGACGCGGTCGTGCTGGCCACCGGCGCGCGCGTGCCGCGCGATCTGCCCGCCCCCGGCAGGGAGCTCGACGGCGTGCACTTCGCCATGGACTACCTCTACCAGCGCAACCGCTGGGTGGCGCGTGAGATCGAGTCCCCGTCCACCCCTCCCGAGCCGACCGCCGAGCAGCCTCCTGTCGAGCGCGAGATCACGGCCGCCGGCAAGGACGTCGTGGTGATCGGCGGCGGCGACACCGGCGCCGACTGCGTCGGCAACGCGCTGCGCGAGGGAGCCCGCTCGGTCGTCCAGCTCGAGCTCCTGTCAGAGCCGCCGCCGCACCGGCCCGACGAGCGCACCCCGTGGCCGGAGTGGCCGCTGAAGTACCGCCTCAGCTACGCCATGCAGGAGGCGCTGAAGCTGGGGGTGGGCGAGCAGGACTACTCGGTCACCACCACCGCGTTCGCCGACGACGGCAGCGGCGCGCTCGCCGGCCTGCGCATCGCGCAGGCCGCCCCCGAGCCGCCGTTCGCGCCGATCCCCGGCACCGAGCGCGAGCTGCCCGCGCAGCTGGTGCTGCTGGCGATGGGCTTCCTCGGACCCGAGCAGGAGCTGCTCGACCAGCTCGGGGTGGAGCGCGACCAGCGCAGCAACGTCAAGTCGGTCGCCCCGTACACGAGCTCCGTGGACGGCGTGTTCGCCGCCGGCGACGCTCGCCGCGGCCAGTCGCTGATCGTGTGGGCGATCAACGAGGGTCGCCAGTGCGCGCGCATGGTCGACCGCTATCTCGCGGCACGGCGCAACGGGGGCGAGGGCTCGGGCGCGTTCGCTCCCGAAGATTGCGGCCTCGCGGGCCACGCCGACGCTGATGAGGGGCCGGAGGGCCCGCCGCAGCACGTCGGCCCCGGCATCGCCGCGCCCGACGGCTAGGCTTGCCCACAATGAACGACGTGTCCGACAACGGGCGTCACATGTCCGACAATGGGCGTCCGCCCAGCGGCCAGACCCGGCCCGTGGAGCTGCCGCAAGTGTGCGTGATCGGCGCCGGTTCCTCGGGTATCGCCACGGTCAAGGCGCTGCACGAGCGGGGCATCCCCTTCGACTGCTTCGAGAAGTCCGACCGGGTGGGCGGCAACTGGGTGTTCGAAAACAGCAACGGGATGTCGGCCGCCTACCGCGACCTGTTCATCAACACCTCGCGTCCGCGCATGGAGTACTCGGACTTCCCCATGCCCGAGTCCTACCCGGACTTCCCCCATCACACGCACATCGCCGCGTACTTCGACGCGTACGTCGACCACTTCGGCCTGCGCGATCGGATCACCTTCGAGACCGGCGTGCGGCACGCCTCCCGCGACCGGGACGGCGTGTGGACGGTCGAGCTCGACACCGGCGAGACTCGCTCGTACGACGCTCTGATCGTCGCCAACGGGCATCACTGGGACCCGCGCTGGCCCGAACCGGCGTTTCCCGGCGCCGACACGTTCACCGGCCGGCAGCTCCACGCCCATTCCTACCTCGACAACTCGATCTTCGCCGGCAAGCGCGCGGTGGTCCTGGGAATGGGCAACTCGGCCATGGACATCGCCGTCGAGAGCTCCTACGTGGCCGAGCGCACCTACCTGGCGGCGCGCCAGGGCGTGTGGATCGTCCCCAAGTACGTGTTCGGCAAACCGGTCGACCAGATGCGCAACGACCCGCGGGTTCCGTTCAAGATCCGCCAGCGGATGATCCAGCAGGTGATCCGCAGCTACGCCGGACCGCCGGAGCGCTATGGCATGCCCAAGCCCAACCACCGCTTCGGCGAGGCTCACCCCACGGTCTCCGGGCGCATCCTCGATCGCATCCAGCACGGCACGATCACGCCCAAGCCCAACATCGCCTCCTTCGAGGGCGCGAATGTGCGCTTCGCCGACGGCAGCACCGTCGAGGCGGACGTGGTCGTGTACTGCACCGGCTACAAGATCACCTTCCCGTTCTTCGACCAGGACTTCATCTCCGCGCCCGACAACCACATCGAGCTGTTCCGCAGGGTGTTCCACCCGGACGTCCCCAACGTGTTCTTCGTCGGTCTGCTCCAGCCGCTCGGCGCGATCATGCCGCTGGCCGAGGCGCAGGGCGCGTGGGTCGGCGACCACCTGCTGGGCGACTACGCGCTGCCCGCGCCCGCCGACATGCGCGCCGACATCGCCGCCGACCAGGCGGCCATGCGCGCGCGCTACGTCGCCTCCAAGCGCCACACCATCCAGGTCGACTACGACGACTACCTCCGCGCGCTGGCCAAGGAGCGTCGCGAGGGCGGCGCACGAGCTCGCGCGAACGGGTATATCCCACCGGCGCCATGCCGACCTTCTGCCGTCACAATCGCTTCCTAGAGCGCTGCCCCATCTGCAGCACGACCCTCCCCGGTCGCTCGCCCGGCGGCGGCGCCGGCGGCGCCCCCTCGCGGCGCGCCAAGGGCTCCACGCGCGCCAGCACCGGCGGCGATGTCAGCGGGCGCCGGCGCGTGCGCGGCGAGGACGTGCGCATCCACCGCGAGGGGCGCGCCGAGGAGGACGGCTACCGCTCGCAGCTGGTGCCCGGCCTGCGCGCCTCCGCCGACGCCAGGCGGCTGGCCGAGGAGGTCGCGTTCTCCAGCGGGCGGCTGCTCGCGCTCGCCACCCAGCCGCCCGGCATGCTCGGCGAGGTGCGCGCGCTGGCCGCGCACGACCTGGAGCGCGCGACCTGGACGTGCTTCCTGATCGTCTACCTGTGCCCGCTGGAGGGCGCATCGTCCCCGGAGGGGGATGACCCCTTCGCGGGCATCCACCTGGCGCTGGGCGGCGGCCGCGGGCCGGACGGTGCCCCGCCCGGCGGAGATCTGCCCGACCTGGAGGGCATCCCGCTCGGTCCACGCAGCTCCCACGACCCGGCGCGCGGCGCGGGCACGCTGATCGCCTACCGCCAGTGGGTGGAGCGGGCCGGCGGCTCGCAGGCGCTGGCGTTCACCGGCGATCCCGCGTGGAGCCCGCAGCGTCGCTTCGAGCGGGTGTTCGAGCGCCTCGCGCTTCCCGGCTTCGCGCGCATGGGGCGCTACGACCTGCTGGTCACGCTCGGACGTCTGGGCGTGTACGAGTTGCTCGCCGACTCGTTGCACCTGGCCGGCGGGCGGGGGCTATCCTCGGAGGACCCCGCCACGCTGGCCGCCAAGCGCATGTTCGGGATCGGCGATCCACTGCTCCTGGAGCGCCGCGCCGCGTCCCTGGCGCAGGCCATCGCCGTGCCGGTCGAGACGCTCGACCTGGCGCTCGCCAACTGGATCTCGCCGCAGCGGGCGACGCTGGGGCTCCCGCCGGAGACCCGCGACGGCGACGCCTTCCAGCGGGCGTGCGACGCGCTGGGGCTGTGAGGGCGGGCCGGGCGGGAGGCCGGCGGGCTGGCGGGGGCGGGGCAGCGGAGGAAAAATGCCGTCCACACGGGCGCCTACAGTGCTGCTGTCAGTCGTTGCCAACCCCGGGAGTCCCGATGCCACTCTGCTTCATCGAGCCTCAGGATGCGATCCGCGTCATCGCCGAGTCGGTCGGCCGCGAGGCGCGCCGCCAGCTGGTGGGCGAGGTCGTGCGCGCCTGGGTCGACGACATCCCCGACCAGGAACTGTCGGTCCACTACGCCAAGGCGATCGCCGACCTCGACGAGGACGACCTGCACCTGCTGGCCGCCTGGCACGCCTCGCTGGAGGTCGGCCAGCCGATCCCGAACACGGAGTTCCTCGTCGGCGTGTTCCCGAGCCTGG
Organism: uncultured Solirubrobacteraceae bacterium; assembly: GCA_963805745.1. Taxonomy (GTDB): domain Bacteria; phylum Actinomycetota; class Thermoleophilia; order Solirubrobacterales; family Solirubrobacteraceae; genus Palsa-744. The sequence continues at coordinate 300,186 of CAWDVD010000002.1, read as the reverse complement.
GGGAGAACCGGCGAGAGGCGTTGAAGATCGCCGCCGGCTTCCGCGGCGAGGAGGCCTTCCAGGCGGGCGTCGCCGAGGACCAGGCGCTGGACACGGTGCTCCCGCGCCTGTCGAGCGAGCGGGCGATCGAGCTCGCCAACGAGTGCATACAGCTGTACATGTGGGACAGGCTGGGTTGCGACAACTAGCGGGCCGTATGCCGGCGCGATGCCGCGTCCTCGGCGGCTCGCGTGCGTAGCACGCCACGCCGCCTGTGTCCTTGCCTCGCTTGGCCTACGGCCCGCTAGCCGGCCGTGGTTCTCACGAGTGCGGGCGCCGAGCTGTTCGCGGCTAGACTGGCGTCATGTCTGAGCTGACCGCCATGCCCACCGAGGAGGATGTCATGGACGCCCTGTCCAACGTGATCGACCCGGAGCTGGGTTTGGACTTCGTCGAGCTCGGGCTGATCTACGGCGTCGAGGTGGGCGAGGGCAACGTGCGTGTGACTTTCACGCTGACCACCCCCGGCTGTCCGATCGGCCCTCAGGTCAACGAACAGATCGAAGAGTTCGTCGGCGAACTGGACGGCGTCAAGACGGTCGAGTCGGAGATGGTGTTCACGCCGGCGTGGTCGCCGGAGATGATGAGCGAGGACGCGAAGTTCGCGCTCGGGTACTGAGCTGACTCGCTGCTCAGCCGACCTGGCCGCGCGCGAGGAGTAGCATTGTGTCATCCGGACCCGTGAACGGGGGGGATCCGGGCGACAGATGAGAGGGAACATGAACCGCATCAGGCTAGTGGGGCCGTGTCTAGCTGCTGTCTGCGCGCTGAGCACGGTTGTGGCCGCGAGCGCGTCTGCCGCGGCGCCAGAATTTGGCAGATGCCTCAAGCTGGCTGGCGAAAAGGTGCACGGATCCCCGACTGTTTACCACGGGGATTTCAGCAACAGCGTATGCACGACGGCGAGCCCAGAATCAAAAGGCAAGTACGAATGGTACCCGGGTGTCGTCAAGAATCACTTCACCACCAAGATCAAGGAAGGCACGAAAGTAACGCTGGAAACCGTCCACGGTCTGAAAGTCATCTGTACCGGCGAGACGAGCACCGGCGAATACACGAGCCCGAAACTCGAGGAAGACGTAGTTGTCACGTTGACGGGATGCGAAGCGAACGGATACGAGGCGTCATCAGCGGGCGCCGCAGAAGGCGAAGTGGTGACGGATCCGACCGAATGCGAACTGGGGATCATAGAGAAGGGCGAAACTCCCGCCAAGGACAAGGTGGGGCTGTCGTGCGCGGAAGAAGACCAATTTGCTTGGATCAAATGGGGGAGCCCGCACGGTTACGGCGGGGAAGTGGAACTGTGCATAAGGGGCTGGTGGTTCTTCTCGACCACGGCGAACTACATGCGCCATCTGACGAGCACCCTCAAGTCCGAGCAGTCCAAGGGTAAGCAGAAGATCGAAAAATTCGAAGAAGGACCGAGGGAAATCTTGGAATCCAACCTCGACGGAGGATCATTCGAACAGATTGGCTTGGCGCTCACCACAGTGCAGACGAACGAAGAAGTGATAGAGGTCAATTCGGTCGTCTAGCGGGTACGCCGCCAGCTCGACACAGCTGTGCGTGGGGCGATTGCGGTCCCACGCACATTCGCTGGGCCCGGTCTACCCGTTCCCGTCCGGCGGCTGCGGTGGCGGAGCGTCGGGGGTGGCGAGCTCCATGAGCGCGCCGTCGATCAGTCGCCGCCTGCCGACGGGGTGGGGCAGGGCGATGCGCACGGGGGTCTCCGGGTTGGGCGCGCCGCTCTGGTAACCCGGCCGCGGGCTGACGAACATCCTGAGGACGATCTCATCCTCGTCGACGTACATGTCCGGCGCGAGCACGCGGTTGGTGGCCCGCTGGCCGCTCGCGAACGTCTGCTCGGTGACGAGCACGCGCAGCACGATCTCCTCAGCCTGGGTCTCGTCCGCGGGGTCCGGGCGCCAGGAGGACGCGCGGATGCCGTCGCGCGTGGCCCGCAGCGGCCGCGCCGAGTTCGCCACGACGTACGCCCACGTGTCCCGACGGGCGTCCCGGCGGACGGCGACGGTGAGCAGCCGGGGCGGGAGCCCACGTGCGAACAGGGCCTCGTCGTCGGTGCGCGCGAGCAGTCGCCAGCCGGCGAGGCTCGGGGTCGCCGGCGGGGGCGCCTCACCCCGCTTCCACGGTGCGCGCAGGGCCCGCTTGGGGGCCGCGCGCGCGGTGAGGTGGGCGAGCAGCGCGGCCGCGGCGGGGTCCTCCGGATCGAGCGGTTCGGGCCGGTGGGCGAGCGCGGCGGGGGGGAACGGCAGCCCGCCGCCGTCGCCGATCATCTCCGGCTGGCGTGGCCCGGGGCGCGGCTCGAGCAGCGCCGAGCGCTCCCAGTCGTGTTTGCGCCGGAGGCTCGGCATCCGTGCGGCTAGACGGGCGCGGCGGCGGACTCCCGCGCGAGCGCGACCAGCTTGGCGAGTTCGGCGGCGATGTTCTCGCCGATCGAGTCGATGTCCGGGAGGGCGTCGAAGTCGCCGAGCAGACCGAAGTTCATCTGGCCGTTGTAGGACATGATGGCGATGGCCAGGGCGTGGTTCTCGGGCAGGAAGGCCACGGGGATCGCCTGGAGCATCTCCCGCCCGAGCACGTACAGCGGGAACTGCGGGCCGGGCACGTTGGTGACGATCAGGTTGAACAGGCGCGTGGAGAAGTTCAGTCGCGAAGCCTGCGCGAGGATCGTCGGCGGCGCGAAGTTCTGGGCGCCCGCGATCACCTCCGCGCCGAGCGCCTGCTTGGACTCCTTCAGGCCGTCCATGGCTTCCGAGACGAAGCGCAGCCGGTTGAGCGGGTCGCTGATGTAGATGGGCAACGGTCCGCGCATCACCACGATGCGGTTGCCGCCGCGGTCATGCTCGCCCTCGGTCCTGACGGACACCGGCACCAGCGCGCGCAGCTCGACGCCCTCGGTGTGTCCTCCGCGGGAGACCAGGAAGGAGCGCAGCGCGCCGGCGACCACCGCGAGCACCACGTCGTTGACGGTTCCGCCAAAGGCGTTCTTGACGGTCTTGAAGTCATCCAGCTGGCTGGTGACCCCGACGAAGCGCCTGTGTGGTCCGATGGGCACGTTCAGCGGCGTCTCCGGGGCGGGGTTCAGCCCGGCCCACACGATCTCGCTGATGCCCTCGGCCGCCTCGCGGGCGCGCGCGAGCGCGCGCTCGGGGTGCGCGAGCGCCTCCAGCGCGCCCTCCGCCAGCGCGGCTCCGACGCGCACCGCTCCCAGCAGGCCGGCGGCGAGCAGGTGCACGGTCCCCGGTTCGGGATGGGGCTGCCACGGGCGTCCCGAGTACGGGATCTGCGGCGGATCGGGGGACAGGTCGAACAGCACGGTCGCCAGGTCCACGCCGGCGATGCCGTCGATCAGGGAGTGGTGGGTCTTCGTGATCAGCGCGAAGCGGTCGTCCTCGAGACCCTCGATCAGCCACATCTCCCACAGCGGCTTGGAGCGGTCGAGCTGCTGGGAGAAGATGCGCGCGGTCAGGTCCTGCAGCTGCTCCCAGTGCCCGGGGGCGGGCAGGGCCGTGTGGCGCACGTGGTAGTCGAGGTTGAAGCTCGGATCGTCGATCCACACCGGACGTCCGCTGTCGATGGCCGTGTGAGCGAGCTTGTGGCGATAGCGCGGAACCAGGTGCAGCCGCCGCCGGATCTGTTCGAGGAACTCGTCCATGCTCGGCGGCGGCCCTTCGACGATCGTCAGCCCGCCGATGTGCATGTGCGAGACGGAGCTCTCCTGATGCAGGAAGGAGGCGTCCACCGGAGTCAGCCTGTCGAGGTGGCGTTGGCTCATGGGCTTAGCGTACCGGGGTGCACCCTACAATGACACCCGTGCCCAACACGGTCGAGAAGTTGCTGCTGGCGGCCCCGCGCGGCTACTGCGCGGGAGTGGATCGCGCGGTGCAGACGGTCGAACGCGCGCTCGCGATCCACGGGGCGCCCGTGTACGTGCGCAAGGAGATCGTGCACAACAAGCACGTCGTCGCCCAGCTGCGCGAGCGCGGGGCGATCTTCGTCGACGAGCAGACAGAGGTGCCGGAGGGCTCGGTGTGCGTGTTCTCCGCGCACGGCGTCGCCCCCAGCGTGCGCTCGGGCGCCGAGGAGCGCGGCCTGCACACGATCGATGCGACGTGCCCGCTGGTGACGAAGGTCCATCGCGAGGCGGTGCGCTTCGCCCAGGAGGGCTACACGATCGTGCTCGTGGGTCACGACGGGCACGAGGAGGTGGAAGGGACGATGGGCGAGGCGCCCGACCGGATCGTGCTCGTGCAGAGCGAGCAGGACGTCGACGAGCTGGAGATCGAGGACCGCGAGCGGATCGCATACATCACCCAGACCACGCTCGCGGTGGGCGAAACGAGCGCGATCCTGGAGCGCCTGCGTGAGCGGTTTCCGGGCATCGTCGGCCCTCGCACGGATGACATCTGCTACGCCACCACCAACCGCCAGGCTGCCGTCAAGCAGATGGCGGAGGGCTGCGATCTGATGCTGGTGATCGGCTCGCGCAACTCCTCCAACTCCGTCCGCCTGGTGGAGGTCGCACGCGATTGCGGCACCGAGGCCCACCTGATCGACTCTTCGCGGGAAGTCCAGGAGGAGTGGCTGGCGGGCAGGCGCGTGGTGGGCATCTCCTCGGGGGCGAGCGCGCCCGAGGAGCTCGTGACCGAGCTGGTCGACTTCTTCCGCGCTCGCGGCGTGCGCGACATCTCCGAGTTCGACGTGATCCGCGAGGACGTTCGCTTCATGCTCCCCAAGCAGATACGCGAAGCCTGCGCACTCTAGTCGTCTCCGATCTGCACCTCGGCAGCACCTCCGGGTCTGACCTGCTGCGCCGCACCGAGCTGCGCGCCCCGCTGCTCGAGGCCGTCGCGGAGGTGGAGCGCGTGGTGCTGCTCGGAGACGTGCTCGAGCTGCGCCACGGGCCGATACGCGAGGCGATGGCGGCCGCGCGTCCGTTCTTCGAGGACCTGGGACGCGCGCTGGAGGGCCGCACCCCGAAGGGCACAGGGGAGATCGTGGTGGTCGCCGGCAACCACGACCACGCGCTCGTCGAACCGTGGCTTGCCCATCGCGGCGAAGAGCATGAGCCGCCGCCGCTGGGCGTCGAGCAGCTGCTGGACCCGGCCCAGGCCTCGCCTGCGCTCGAGCGGATGGCCGGGTGGGCGTCGCCGGCTCGGTTCAGCGTGGCCTACCCCGGCCTGTGGCTGCGTCCGGATGTGTACGCCACGCACGGGCACTATCTGGACTGCCACCTGACGATTCCGACGCTCGAGCGCCTGAGCGTCGGGGCGATGGGTCGGCTGCTGGGACGACCGCCCGGCGCGCTCGATTGCGTCGGCGACTACGAGGCGATCGGCGCGCCCGTGTTCGCGTGGAGGGACGCGGTAGCCAGAGACGCTCACACGGGCGCCGCGCTCAACGGCGCGGCCACCGTCACCGCCTGGCATGTGCTCAGAGGCGACCGCGCTCGAGGCGGCCGTGGCCGTGGCCGCGGCGCGGCCATGCGCTGGCTGCGCGGTCGCGCGATCGCCGGAGCCTTTCCGCTCGCCGTGGCCGCGCTCAACCGCGCGGGCGTGGGCCCGTTGCGCACGGACGTGTCGGCGAGCGAGCTGCGTCGCGCGGGGCTGCGGGCGATGGGAGAGGTGGCCGCGCGTCTCGGCCTCGACGACGCGTACGTGGTCTTCGGCCACACGCACCGCCCGGGGCCGCTGCCGAGCGACGACGAGCGGGAGTGGCGAGGGCGCCAGGGCGCCCGCCTGGTGAACTCCGGCAGCTGGACCCACGCCCCCATCTTCCTGACCGCCGCGCAGGGCGAGAGCCCCTACTGGCCGGGGGTGTGCGTGCTGGTCGACGACGACGGCCCGCCGGTGCTCAGGCGGCTGCTGCAGGACCGCACGCATGAGCAGCTCGCGGCAGGCAGGCGAGCGTAGCCGGCGCTACACGGTCGGGGGGTTGGACCTGCCCGCCAGGAACCAGAGCTGGGAGATGCCTTCGTTCCACTGTTCCCGTCCGTGGGCGAGCTCGCTCCTGTAGCGGGCGAGCGCCCCCGCGCGCGGCGCGCGCACGTAGGACCGCAGGGCGGACATCGCGTCGGCGAGTTCGTTCGCCCCTTCGGTCACCTGAGCCTCAGCCCGTGGGAGGTCTTCTTCTTCGCTGCCTTCGGCGACGCTCGCTTCGCCGACGTTCCACTCGCCCACCTGGACGGTGCTGCGGCGCCCGTGCCCGACGGCGCTGGTGAGCCGTTCCAGCTGCGAGCGGGTCGGCGAGCTCGGCAGTTGCGAGACCTCGGCCTCGACTGCCTTCGTCGCGGCCGCGGCGCGTGTCGCCACGGCGGCGTGTTCGCCGAGGAACACGATGGCGGCCTTGCGGGTGCCCGACGCGCATCCGGCCAGGGCGAGCGCTGCCACGGCGGCCACCGCGCACAGGCGCCGATGGAGCTGACGAGCAGGCACGCGGGAACCCTACAGCCGGAGGGTTGGCCTATCCGCTCTCGCCCGCGAGGACCGCCGGCGCTCGCGAGGGGTGAGTGACCGCCAGGCGGCGGCGGGCGTTCTCCATGAGCGCCGAGGAGGGCGGCGAGGCGGTCAGCGCGTCGAGCAGCGCGTCGCCGTCGATCCGCTCGCAGCGACACTCGCTCACCGCTGTCACCGTCGCGGTTCGGGGTATCCGCTCGAGCACGCCGATCTCGCCAAAGTAGGTCGGGCCGGTCATCCGCCGCAGCAGGCGCTCCGGGCCGGCGCGTTCTCCGTGGGCCGTGACCTCGACCTCTCCCTCGTCGAGCACGTACAGCGCGTCAGCCGGATCCCCCTCGCGCACGATCGCGGTCGCCGGCGCGAATGTGACCTCGGTCGCGATCGCGGCGAGACGCTCGAGGACCGGTCTGCTCGCGCTGGCGAAGATCCCGAGCCCTTCGAGCCGCGCGACACGCGGCGCGAGCGCCCGCGTGCGCGCTTCGGTCTGCCGGTCGATCCTCAGCAGCGCGGGGAAGCCGGGCAGCCCGACGGCAAGCGGCGCGAACGCCATCGTCAAGAGCCCGACGTTCAAGCCGAAGGCGCTGACGATCGCAGGCGTGATCACCGTACCCAGCGCGATCGCGGCGAGCACGAACGCGAAGAAGACGCCGAACACGCGCGCAAGCTGCTCCGTGGGGACCGCGCGCTGCAGCGAGGTGATCGCGAGCACGTCGACGACCAGCGTCGCGCCACCGCGCACGATCTCGAGGCCGAAGGCGATCTCCGCGCTGTGGATCACGGTCAGCAACGCCGTCGGCAGACAGTAGCCGGCGACGCCGGCGATGATGATCGGCGCCAGCCGCCGCGAGCCGGCGAGCCGGTTGACCACCCCCGCCATCGCGACCCCGCCGATGCCGAGGCCGGCGAGCAGGTAGCCGAAGCCCTGGGCGCCGGTACCGAGACGATGCTCGGAGACGCCGACGAACAGCACCGTGTCGGTGCCGTACACGAAGCTCACGAGCGCGCAGAAGGCAACCAGCGTGCGCGCGGCGGGCAGTGCGATGATCGTGCGCACCCCGACCGCCATCTGCGCCAGCGGCCCGGCGGTCCCCTCCTCGGTGACGTCAACCGGACGGCTGCGCGTGCGGATCAGCGACACGAGCGCGGCCGAGATCACGAAGCTCCCGGCGTTGACCGCGAACGCGACCGCCGGCGAGCCGATCGACAGCAGGCCGACTCCCACGGCCGGCCCGGCGATCACGACGAGATTGTCGATCGTGCCGTTGAGCGCATTGGCCGCGACCAGGTCGTCCTCGTCGACGAGCGACGGGATCGTCGCCGCGACCGACGGGCCATAGACGACGGTGGTCGCCGAGGTCAACGCGGCGAGCGCGAGCGCGAGCGCCACCGAGCCGTCAGTGGCGGCGACGACCGCCAGCAGGACCTGCCACAGCGCGCACGCCAGATCCGCGCGGAGCATCAGTCGCACCCGCTCGGTGCGCTCGGCCAGGACGCCGCCGTAGACGCTCAGCAACAGCATGGGCGTGTAGCGCACGAGGCCCGCGGCGCCGACCCAGGCCAGCGAGTGCGTGCGGTCGAACACGAACGCGAGCAGGGCGACGCAGTATGCCCAGCTCCCGGTCTGAGAGATGGTCAGGCCGGCGAACAGCAGCCGCGTGTCGCGCCCGGCGAGCGCGGAGCGATAGCCGGAGGGCAGCTTCGGCTGGCCAGTCAGACGATCCCCGGCGTGAAGCAGGTGGCAAGGCACGTGACGCCCGTCCCGATCCGCAGGTCGAGCACGCCCATCGTGTGACGGTCGTGCTCCAGCAGCGGGTAGGCCCCCGGGTGGGCGATCGCCAGCTCCCTGCCGCCGGCCGCCTCGCCGCCGTTCACCGTCACCGTTCCGACGCCGTCGAGCACCGCCCACACGCCGCCCGCCTCGTACGGCCCCGAGTGGGGACCCTCCTGGTCCCTTGTCTGCGGCGCGAGCCTCGCGTCGGGGACATCCTCCGGGCGCAGCGGCGCGAGCGGCTCACGCCGCACGTTCAGGAGCTCCTGGATGGCGAGCTCGGTTTCCGCGTAGCAGCCCTCGCCGAAGTGATAGTCGAACAGGCGCGCGCGGCCGTCGAACAGGTAGCGCGCCGGCCAGCCTTCGTTGCCGTAGTCCTCCCACACCGACAGGTCGCCGTCGATCAGCACCGGGTGGGCGATGCCCAGGCGGGCGACGGCGTCCCTCACGGCCTGCTCCTCGCGCGAGGCGTCGAAGCCGGGACAGTGCACGCCGATCACGCGCAGGCCGTCCGGGGCGTAGCGCTCGTGCCAAGCCTTGACGTACGGCAGCGTGCGCAGCGAGTTCGGCCGGCAGAAGTCCCAGAACTCCACCAGCATCGGCCGCCCGCGCTGGATCGTGCTCACGCGAGCGCCGCCGCCGCCGGCGGCGCTCCCGGCGACGTTCACCCACGGAAGGTTCGTCGGGAACACAGGTGCGGCGATCGTGTCTACAGGCGCGCGCATTTCGAAGCAGCCACGCCCCTGAGGCGCAGCGAATCGCGTCCCTCAGCCGATGGAGCCGACCATCTCCAGCTGTATCAGGCGGTTGAGCTCGACCGCGTACTCCATCGGCAGCTCCTTGGTGACCGGCTCGATGAAGCCGTTGACGATCATCGCCGCGGCCTCGTCCTCGGTGAAGCCGCGCGAGCCCATGTAGAACAGCTGGTCGTCGGAGATGCGCCCGACCGTAGCCTCGTGGGCGACCGTCACGTGCGGGTTCTGGATCTGGATGTCCGGCCACGTGTCGGATTTCGATTCGCCGTCCATCATCAGCCCGTCGCACTGCACGCGCGCTTTCGAGCCGGCCGAGTTGTGGCCCATCTTCACCAGGCCGCGGTAGCCCATGATGCCGCCGTCCTTGGAGATCGACTTGGCGAGGATGTTGGAGGTGGTGTTGGGCGCCAGGTGCACGACCTTCGCGCCGGTGTCCTTGTGCACGCCCTTGCCTGCCACCCCCACGTTGAGGTGGTCGGCGCGCGCGCCCTCGCCCATCAGGAACGAGCCGGGGTACAGCATCACGTACTTGGCGCCCATCGAGCCGCCGACCCACTCGACGGTGCCGTTGGCGTCGACGATCGCGCGCTTGGTGTTGAGGTTGTACACGTCCTTGGACCAGTTCTGCACGGTCGTGTAGCGCGCCTTGGCGCCCTCGTGCACGAAGATCTCCACGACCGCGGAGTGCATCGAGTTGACGCTGTAGGTCTGCGCCGTGCAGCCCTCGATGTAGTTCACCTCCGAGCCCTCGTCGGCGATGATCAGCGTGTGCTCGAAGGTGCCCTCGCCGGCGCCCTCCATGCGGAAGTAGGACTGCAGCGGCAGGTCGCACTTGACGCCCTTGGGGATGTAGCAGAAGGCTCCACCCGACCACACCGCGCCGTGCAGCGCCGAGAACTTGTTGTCCTGCGCGGGCACGCACTTGGTCATGAAGTATTTCTGCACGAGCTCCGGGTACTCGGTGATGGCGGTGTCCATCGAGCAGAACAGGATGCCCTGCTTGGCGTACTCCTCCTTCAGGCCCTCGTACACGGGCTCCTGGCGCCACACGCCGACGACTCCCGCGAGGTGCTCGCGCTCGGCCTGGGGGATGCCGAGATCCTCGTAGGTCTGCTTCATGTCCGCCGGGACGTCGTCCCAGCTGTTGAAGCGCCCGGCCGTCGGAGGCGAGTACAGGACGAGGTCGTCGAGGTTCAGGCCACTCAGGTCCGGTCCCCACGTCGGGATCGGCTTGCGCTCGAAGATCTCCAGCGACCGCAGCCGTTTCTCGGCCATCCAGTCGGGCTCGCCCTTGATCTTCGAGAGCTCGGTCACGACCTCGCGCGAGATGCCCTGGCGGGCGCGCAGCTGGCCCTGCTCGTCCTCGACGATCGGGCTGGGCTTGTCGATCTTCGTGCGGTCAATCGTGGCCATGTGGCTCCTTGCTGGCGGTCTGCTTGGCAATCCTGTGCTGTGGAGTAGGAATTGTATCGAGCCGGACGGCCTCACCGGAGCGTCGAGCGCGAGTCGAACACGCGGGGTGGCGTAGATTGCTCGCCACCATGCTCCTCTACGACTCCCAGGTCTCGGGCAACTGCTACAAGGTCAGGCTGCTGCTGGCGCACCTCGGCGTCGCCTACGAGCGCCGCGAGGTCGACGTGGTCGACCGCTCGAATCGCGACGAGCTGCTCGGAGAGCTCAATCCCGCGCTGCGGGTGCCCGTGCTGGTGCTGGACGACGGTCGCCCTCTGGCTGAGTCCAACGCGATCCTCTGGTGGCTGGGGGAAGGCACGCAGTACGTCCCCGCGGATCGGTTCGAGCGCGCGAAGCTGCTGCAGTGGATGTTCTTCGAGCAGTACAGCCACGAGCCCAACATCGCGGTCGTCAGGTTCTGGGTCGCCTTCGCCGCCTCGCCGGCACCCGCGGCCGAGATCGAGGCGCGGCGCCAGGCTGGCCACGCGGCGCTCGCGGCAATGGAGCGCGCGCTTGCATCGAGGGAGTTCCTCGTGGCGGACCGCTACACGATCGCCGACATCGCGCTGTACGCGTACACGCACGTGGCCGGCGAGGGCGGTTTCGACCTGTCAGGCTACCCGGCCGTCAGGGCTTGGCTGGACCGCGTGGCCGCTGCACCCGGACATGTCCCCATCGGCGCGTGATCGTCGCCTGGCGTTCAGCTGCGGTCGGACTCCCGGCGTTCAGGTGCGGTCGGCCAGCAGCTGGTCGAGCGTGCGCCCGCTGAGCACCGACGCGGGCGCTTCGGCGACGACGTCGGAGCCCGGACGCGCCTGCTCGTCGCGCCGCTTGAGCAGCAGCCACTGCGCCCCGGATCCCGCCCGTCCGGATCCCGTCCGTCCGGGTCGGGTGCGCTGCAGCGCGAAGCCGCCGCGGAGCTTCTGGCCGTGCAGGACGAACACCGCGTGCCCGCGCTCGAGCGCCTGCGGCCACGCGACCCTGCCGCCCTGCTCGTAGTGGCCGTGGTCCCACACCACCACGCCCCCGTGCTCGGTCGGACCCTCGAACGCGTTGTGCTCCATCGCGTGGTCCTCCACCTGGACGGCCAGGCGCTTGACCGACGGGTCCAGCGACGGGCCCTTGGGCACCGCCCACGAGCGCATCGCCCCGGCAACCTGGAGGCGCAGATCGAAGTGGCGCGTGGTGGCGGCATGCTGCTGGACGACGAACACGCCGGCGCTCACGCCGCGGATCGCGAACTGCTCGTGCCCCTCCGCCGGCACGTCATCGACGGACACCGCGACGACGGCGGCGCCCGGCGGGCCCTCGCGCAGGATGGAGACGAGCTCCTCGATCGCCGCTGACGGGCCCTCCGCGTGCACGGCCACGGTGCCGTCGTCGGCGTTGCGCACCCAGCCGGTCAGGCCAAGCTCAACCGCGCGCCGTCGGGTCGCCTCCCGGAAGCCGACTCCCTGGACGCTCCCGGCGATCGCCGCTCGGATCGCACGGACGCTGGAGCCACCGTCACTCAACGGCATCCAATGCGGGCTCGCTCCGCCGGTCGCAGACCGACTCGACGTTCGTGCCGTCCGGGTCGAGCACGTACGCGCTGTAGCAGCCCGGATGGCGGTTCGGGCGCTCCCCGGGAGCGCCGTTGTCGCGGTAGCCGGCCGCCGTGGCGGCCCGGTGGAAGTCCCGAACGGTTTGCCGATCTGTCGCGGGAAAGGCAACGTGCAGGCTCTCCGTCGGCGGAGTGCCGTCGGCGACGAGCGAGAAGGTCGCCCAGGCACCGCGAAACTGGCGGCCCTGCTGCCAGCGCCGGCCCTCGCGCAAGCCGGTGTGCCGTGCCACGGTGGCATAGAAGGTCGACGCGGCGTCGAGGTCCCGCACGCGTATCCACAGGTGATCGATGTGGCCGCCGCGGCGCACGTCGCTGTGGATGAGCGCCTCGGCGCTGTTCCCGTCTGGATCGAGCAGGAACGCGCCGTAGTAACCGTCGGTGTACTGGGGGCGCTCCCCCGGTTCGCCGTCGTCCTTGCCGCCCGCGTTCAGGCCGGCGCGCCAGAAGGCTCCCACGTGCTCGCGCGTGGGAGCGACGAACCCCACATGGAGATGGCGCGTCGGCGGATGCTCGCCGTCGGCGGCCACGATCGAGAAGTCGCTCCACTCGACCACGTTCGCGCCAGCGTGGGTCGGCTCGATGCCGAGCTGGTCGAGCGCCGTGCGATAGAAGCGCTCGGACGCCGGCAGGTCGGAAACCCGGATGGTGACGTGGTCGAACACCAGCGTCACCGTACATCTCTGCGTTGCGCTCGGGCGGGCCAGGTTGCGCTCAGGCGGCCGGGTGCGCTCAGGTGGGCAGGTTGCGCTCGCGGGCCAGGCTGCGCTCAGGCGGCCGGGTGCGCTCAGGTGGGCAGGGTTGCGCTCGCGGGCCGGGTTGCGCTCAGGCAGGCCACGCGTGGTCGCCGGTGACCGCGCCGCGCACGACCTTGAGGTTGAGCAGCGCGCACTTGCGCCGCGTCGCCGACACGGGGATGCCGAGCAGCTCGATCATCCAGTTCGCGTCCAGCTGCCCGACCTCCTCCAGGGTCATGCCCTTCAGCTCCTCCGAGGCGATCGACGCCGACGCCTGCGAGATCGCACAGCCGTGGCCGTGGAAGCGGATGTCCTCGATGCGCTCGTCGTCGCTGACGCGAATGTGCACGCCCAGCTCGTCGCCGCACAGCGGGTTGTGCTCGAGCGCCTCGAGATCGTGCGGGTCGAGCTCCCCGAAGTTCCGGGGTCGCTTGTAGTGGTCGAGGATGTAGTCGCGGTAGAGGTCGTCCATCACAGGTGGGCCGGGAGGGGATTCGGAGCCGGGAGGGGGCTCAGGGCCGGGAGGGAGCTCGGGGCCGGGAGGGGGCTTGGGGCATGTATGCCCTTTTCCCGAGTGCGTATAACCATCGCTATACCGAACTTTTTTGGGAACAACGACGACGCGCCTCTCATCACAGGCCGAACACCTCGCGCCCCGCCAGCAGGGCGTCGATCAGCGCGTCGATGTCCGACGGCTCGTTGTAGACGCCGATGCTCGCCCGCGCAGTCGCGCTCACGCCCAGGCAGCGCATCAGCGGCTGCGCGCAGTGGTGGCCCGCGCGGATGCACACGCCCGCGCGGTCGCACAGCTCGGCGACGTCGTGGGGGTGGATGCCCTCGATCGTGAACGACGCGAGGGCTCCGCGCGCGTCCGCTCCAGAAGGTCCTACGACCCTCAGGCCGGGAACCTCCGCGAGGCGCTCGAGCATGTACGCGGTCAGGGCGCGCTCGTGTGCGCGCACGCGTTCCATGCCCAGCGCGTGCAGATAGTCGACCGCCGCGCCCAGGCCGACCGCCTCGGCGATCGGCGGGGTGCCCGCCTCGAACTTGTACGGGAGCTCGTTCCAGGTGGTCTCGTGGAAGTCGACCGACGCGATCATGTCGCCGCCCGTCAGGAACGGCTGCATCTCGCCGAGGATCTCCGCGCGCCCGTGCAGGACGCCGATGCCCGTCGGTCCGAGCGCCTTGTGCCCTGTCCACGCGTAGAAGTCCGCGCCGATCTGCTCCACGTCGACGGGCAGCTGCGGCACAGCCTGGGCGCCGTCGATCAGCGACAAGGCGCCGGCCGCGCGGATCCGCGCGGTCATCTCCGCGACCGGGTTGATCGTCCCAAGCACGTTCGAGACGTGGGCGAACGCCACCAGGCGAACGTCGCCGCGCGCCAGCTCCGCGTCCAGCGCCGCCAGCGAGAGCTCGCCGTGCTCGTCCACCTCCAGGTAGCGCAGGGTCGCTCCGCGCTCGCCGCACAGCACCTGCCAGGGCACGAGGTTCGCGTGGTGCTCCATCTGCGTGATCAGCACCACGTCGCCCGGCCCCACGTTCGCCCGGCCCCACGAGTAGGCCACGAGGTTGATCGCCTCGGTCGCGTTCTTGGTGAAGATCGTCGTCCGCGGCTGCGCGCCGACGAACGCCGCGACCCGTTTGCGCGCGCCATCGTATGCCGCGTCCGCCTCCTGCGCCAGCGCATACACCCCGCGGTGCACGTTCGCGTTGTGGTTGCGCAGGTGATCGGCGAGCGCCTCGATCACCGTCGCCGGCTTCTGTGCGGTCGAGCTCGAGTCCAGGTAGATCAGCGGACGGGGCGGGCGAGCGCTCGATCCTCGCGCGAGGATCGGGAAGTCCGCGCGCACGTCCAGGCCGCCTGCCACCGTCGCTGCGCTGCTCAGCGCCACGCTGCCCCCGTCGATGCAGCCCGCCACCCCGCCAGACCCCCGGAGGGGGTCCCCTCAAAAACGTCGTTCTCAGCGACTGGTGGCATACGTCTCGATGTCCTCGCGCGCCGCCGCGAGCTTCCGCTCGACCCTGGCGCGCACGAGCTCTTCAAGCGCCTCGTCCTGCAGCTCGGCCACCAGCGGCTCGAAGAAGCCCTCCACGATCACCCGCACCGCCGCCGGGCGGTCCAGGCCGCGCGTCTGCATGTAGAAGATCGCCGTCTCGTCCAGCTCGCCCACCGTGCCGCCGTGCGACGCCGACACGTCGTCCGCCGACACCAGCACCGACGGGATCGCGTCGACGCGCGCCTTCGGCGAGAGCATCATCGTGTGGATCTGCAGGTACGTGTGCGTCTGCTGGGCGCCCGGATCGATCTGGATCAGGCCCTCGAAGCTCGCGCGGCTCTCGCCCGTCGCCGTCCCGCGCCAGTGCACGTCTCCGCCCGACGGTCCCGTCTCGTGCAAGTCCACCGCGAACACGTCCAGGTGCTCGTGCTCCTCCGTGAAGAACAGGCCGCGAAACGCCATGTCGCCGCCCTTCTCCGTCACCGCCAGCTCCAGGTGCTGGCGCACCAGATGCCCTCCCAGCAGCGCCGGCAGCCAGTGGCAGTACGCGTCGCGCCCGACGCCCACGAAGCGCGTGGAGGAGTCGAACACTTCTCCGGAGCCCCAGTCCTGGAACTGCGCCAGGCGGCAGCGCGCGCCGTCCTGCAGATACAGCTCGAACGCGCCCGCGTGCAGCGACTGGCCGTCGAAGTCCTCCGCCAGGTCGTACTCGTGCACGCGGAACTCGCTCGTCGGACCGCCCAGCACGAGCGTGCGCCCGTACTGCGCCACGCCCGCGCGGTCGATCGCGTACACGATCTCAAACGGCTCCTCCACGATCACCCCCTGCGGGACGTGCAGGAACGCGCCGCCCGTCCAGAACGCCGCGTTCGCCGCCTCCAGCTTGTTCCGGTCGATCGGCAGGCGCTTCGAGAACCACTCCGAGACCAGCTCGCCGTGGTCGTGGAACGCCTGCTCCAGCGAGCACAGGATCACGCCGCGCTCCGCCAGCGCCTCGTCCAGCTCGACCTGAACCACCGCGCCCGCGCTCTGCACGATCCGCCCCGCGCGAGGTCGGTCGGGCAGCGTGCGGCTGACGACCTCAGGAACGCCACGCTCCTGCACGCTGGCCTCCAGCGCGTCCACGTCCAGGCTCTGCAGGGTCGTCACCCAGAACCCCGACCGTCGCCACACCGGCAGCTCCGAGCTCTCGTACACCTTCAGCGCCGCCTCGCGCAGCTGCGCCAGCGTGCGACCGTCGCCCGCACCGGCTCCCGCCAGCGCGTGGTACAGGCTCGCCTCGCGGTGGCGGCCCGCCTTGACCTGAATCGGTGTGGCGCCGTTCGCGCCAGCGCCGTCATCCGTGGCGCCGTTCGCTCTCGCGCCGTCGCCTGTGGCGCCGTTGGTGGCGCCGCTCATGCCGCCAGCTCTCCCGCTCCGCCGAATTCCTGGCGGATCTGGTCGTAGCCCTCTCGCTCCAAGCGCTCGACCAGCTCCACGCCGCCCTCCAGCACGATCCGACCGTCCATCAGGATGTGCACGAACTGAGGCTTCACATAGTGGAGGATCCGCTGGTAGTGGGTGATGATCAGCGCGCCCAGGCCCAGCTCGTCGTGCAGGCGCTGGACGCCCTCCGCCACCGTCCGCAGGGCGTCGATGTCGAGGCCCGAGTCGGTCTCGTCGAGGATCGCCACGTCCGGCGCGAGCATCGCCATCTGCAGGATCTCCGCGCGCTTCTTCTCGCCGCCGGAGAAGCCGTCGTTGAGGTGGCGCGAGGTGAACGTTTTGTCGACGTCCAGCAGCTCGATCGCGTGCTGGAGCTGCGTGCGGAACTCCTTCACCTGAATCGGCTCCTCGCCCGCGCCCTCGCGTTTGGCGTTGATCGCCATGCGCAGGAAGTTCGCCACCGACACGCCCGGTATCGACACCGGGTACTGGAAGGCCAGGAACAGCCCCGCCTTGGCGCGCTCGTGCGGCTCCGCCTCCGTGATGTCCTCGCCCTTGAACGTGATCGAGCCCTCCGTGATCTCGTACGAGGGGTGGCCGAGCAGCGTGTTCGCGAGCGTCGACTTGCCCGAGCCGTTAGGGCCCATCAGGGCGTGTATCTCGCCGCGGTTGATCTCCAGGTCGACGCCGCGCAGGATCTCGCGCTCGTCTGTGCGTACGTGCAGGTCTTTGATCTCCAGGTCGGCCATGTCGTGTGGTCAGGCTCCAGTCGTGAGGGGTTCGATGTCGAGGGACGGCAGGATCGCTCCGGTCGGGATTGGGTGCCCACCCGCCCGGTGCCCGCCCGCCCGGTGCCCGCCCGCCCCGATCAGGAGGTCGGCGAGCGTCGTCTCGCGCAGGGTGTTCACGATCGAGAAGCGCACGCGTGTCCACAGCAGCTTCGTCGGGCACACGTGGTCCAAGTCAGACTCGCGCGCGCACACGATCGAGCCGTCCGCCGCCTGGGAGATGCACTCGATCGGCGCGATCGAGCCCTCGAGCGCCTCCACCACCTCCGCCATCGTGATCTCGCTGGACGGGCGCGCGAGCATGTAGCCGCCGCGCGAGCCGCGCCGCGAGTCGACCAGACCGGCCTTGCGCAGACGGGCGACCAGGTGCTCGAGATACGCGAGCGGGAGGCCGTCATGGGCGGCTATCTCCGCAAGGGGGACCGGTTCGTCGCCGGCGCGTCTGGCAAGCTCCACCATCACGCGCACGCCGTACTCGGCCTTGGTTGAGAACATCATCGCAAGATTTCCTACCTGGCAGCTAGGGTATCAGGGGTGGGTGGGGTCCCGGGTGGGTGGGGTCCCATTCAACTTGCGGATGTCGCGCGCGGGTTTCAGCCGTTCTCCAGCTTGCGGATGTCGTGCGCGAGCGCTTCCGGGGTCAGCACTTCAGGCTCGAACAGAACCCGCTCGGCGCCGCGGCCGTCCAGCAGCAGCAGCTCGGCGTAGTTGTCGAACTCGCGGGCGCCCACGCTGGCCGGCCTGACGCGGTACGCGCGCCAGATCGGACGCAGCCGCGCCGGCGAGCCGGTCAGGTACTGGACGCGTCCGCCCAGGGACACTTCCGAGAGGAAGCGCGCGACGTGCGCGGGGGTGTCCGCGGCCGGGTCAGCGCTGACGATCAACACCGCCGGCGGACGGGCGCGTTCGTCATCCAGTTCGTTCAGCGCGCCGCGGATCTGCTGGGCGATGAGGATGCACGTGGCCCCGCACGTCGAGTACAGGAACGTGAGCACCACCACCCGGCCGCGGTAGTCGCTCAGCGAGACGGGATCGCCGTACTGGTCGGTCAGCGCGAAGCCGGGGGCGCTGACGTCGCCCGGAAGCGCAGCGCCGTCGAATCCCGGAGGGACGGTCGCCGAGGAGGCCGATTGCGGGGAGGAGGAGCCGTGGTCGGGGGACAAGATCAGGACCGCGGCCACCGCCAGCGCGACCGCCACCGCGGCGGCGAGTGCGAGCGCGGCGAGCGGGAGTCGCTTGGGCATCTGCGTGAGGGTACGCGAGCTGCGGCGGCGAGCGGGCAGGAAAGCGACGGTTCGGCGGCGTAACTACCGTCGATGTCCATACGTCGAAGGTCCGTCACGGTGCTGGCTCGCGCGCTGGCAGCGGCCGCCGCAACGGTGATGACGATCGTGCTGGTGCTGGCGCCGAGCGCTTGCGCCGAACTCAGCTCGCCGGCTCCGGCTCCAGGTCCACCCGCCCCCGCCAACGACGCGCTGGCCAACGCGCAGGCGATACACAGCCTGCCCGCCACCATCGACGGCACGACGGTCGGCGCGAGCATCGAACCCGGCGAACGCGAATCCGCGTGCGACGTGTCCACGACCAACTCCGTGTGGTACAGCCTGCGCTTTCCAGCCGCCCAGCGGGTGGCCATCGACCTGGCCGCCGCCGGCGCGCTCGACGCCACGATCGACGTCTACCACGCCGTGCGCTCGCAGCTGATCTCGGTGGGTTGCCAGCAGACCGAATCCGAAGGCAAGGCGTCGTTCTCCTTCGAGGCCTCCAAGAACGGCCTGTACGACATTCGCGTGGCCGCCGTGCAGAGCTCCCAGCTGGCCGGGTTCACGCTCGAAGTCTTCAAGCCCACTCCCGCCGTCGCTCCACCGGGGCCGCCGCTTCCCACCGCCGGGGTCAGCGGGCAGGTCGACCGCGTCCAGAACATCAACGCCGCGTACTCCATCGCCATGCACGCGGGCGTCAGCTACCTGATCAACCTCGCCAACGAGACCAAAGGGGCGTGCGTCAGCGGCGCGCTGTTCGCTCCCGGCACGAGCTCCTTCGGCGCGGAAGGCGAAGGCGCGGGAGAAGGGGGCGAAGGAGGCTCGTCCCTGCTGCAGATCCACTGCGGCGGCTACCGGCTGTTCACGCCCGGCTCGGGCAAGGGCGGGCTCTACAGCTTCGAGATCACCCCGGCGCTGTCCCGCAGCGGCGTCCAGCGGTTCCGTCTGCAGGTCGCGCGCGCCGGTCCCGCCGAAACGGCGCCAGGCCTGCCGCTGGGCAACTACGCCCACGCGCACGGCTACCTCGACGGCAACGGCGTGCCCGTGCTGCGCCTCTACCGCATGGAAGTCACCAGCCATTCCAACCTGACGCTGAAGCTGACCGCACCCAGCTCCGCGGACTTCGAGCTTCAACTGCGCAACCGCAACGGCGACATCATCGAATGCGACTGCGAAGGCGAAGGCTCGCAGACGCTGGCGCATCAGCTGCTGCCCGGGACCTACTACGCGGTCGTATCCGAGCGCCACAGGACGGCCGGCAGCTTCACGCTCGTGCGGGAGTCGCGCACGATCACCGCCACCACGATCTCCTTCGGCACGACCAAGGCCACGCCCGGCCAGGGGCTGGGAATCGACGTCAAGGTCTCGCCCGCCGAGTCCGGGCCGGTCGCCGTGCAGATCGAGCGCTTCGATCCCGTCTTCGGGTGGCAGTTCTACAGCGAGGATCACGCGTTCGCCAGCGGGGGACTCGCGACGGTCTTCTTCGCGCCGCCCACCGTCGGAACCTGGCGCGCGAACGCCACCTATCAGGGTACGAGCACCGCCAGCCCCAGCTCAGTGGGCTACACCTACCTGCTCGTCTCCTGACCGAGGGAATGGCGAACGCGGCGGTCAGGGGACCTACGGTCCACCCAGCCATCCCCACGAACCGCAATGATAATCGGATGACTGCAACCGCGACACTAGAGCGGTCAGAGTTGCTCGATATGTGTGAGCGCCTCGGCTATCCCGACGCGCTACGCGAAGAGGACTTTCCGGTTTGGCGCGAGGATCTCGTCGCCGAGATCGCGTGTTTTGCCGCATCCGAGCCCAAGGACATGGCGACCGCCACGATGGTGGCGGGCACGGCCCTCGGCGACCATCAGCGCACTCAGCACTTTGCGGTAGCTCGTGCCCTGGCAGCACCGATCTGTCTGCTACGTGCCGACGACGACTGGGCGGTGTTCTCGGTGCGATCAGGGCTTGAGGCGAAGTTGCTCTCGGACGGACCCCCCGACGAGAATCCCGCTATGGCGCGGTTCCTGGCACCCGAGGCGTTGCTCGCCGCCAAGCGTGAGCCACAGCAGCTCTCGCTATTGGACATCGATATCGCGCTATTGGAAACAGCACGCGGTGCGGCTGGGCGCGAGCTGGACGGCCGCGTAAAGCGTGTGATCGCTGGGCTGCTCGATAAGGACTCCAGCCCGGCGAGTGCCGAGAACGCGGCCCGGCTCGTCGTTCGGGCGCTGACCGCTCTAGTCGCGCGCGACAAGCTGACCGCTGATCAGTCGCTGGATACCGCCATTGCACGCGTGCAGGAGCTGTCGCCGGGCCATCTACAGGGTGTCGGTCACAAACAGATCGTGGACGTCGCTGAACGTCTAGGCGACGGGTTGAACTTCCAGACGCTGGACCCGGCGTTGCTCGGCGATGTATACGAGCGTGCGATCCTCATCCCGGCCAAGCGGCTGGCGCTGGGCGTCTACTACACCCCGCCCGAGATCGGGCGGCGGATGCTGGACCAGCTGCCGATCGAGTACGTTGAGCCCGATCGACGGCGGTTCTTGGATCCAAGCTGCGGATCGGGAACCCTCCTGCTGGCCGCCAATGACAGGCTGATGGCCTCGCTTGCCGATGACGTGGACGATCGGCGGCGTCACGAGTATGCACTCGAGAGATTGATCGGAGCCGACAACGATCCGTTTGCCGTTGAGCTTGCCCGGCTGGCCCTGTTCCTGCAGGCGCTGCCTTATGGCAACGGATACCGGGTTGAGCAGCAGGACGCGCTCGTCCCGTCGGCAACGGAGAGTAAAGCCACGTTCACCGTATCTAATCCGCCGTGGGCCTATAAACACCGAGGCGGCGAGCGCAAGCAGCGTGCCGATCAGTTTCTTCGGCGTTTGGTGGCGCGCACCGAGCCCGGTGGGTTCGTTGCGTGCGTGCTACCAGCGAGCTGGCTCACCGACGACACCAGCCGGGATAGTCGCGGCTGGATGCGCGAGAACGCCGACATCTTCGAGATTTGGAGACTGCCAACGCGCTCGTTTCGCACGTCTACGATGGCGCCCTGCGTGGTGTTCGCGCAGGTTGGGATGCAGTCGACCTCAACGTATCGCTATTTCAACGTCTGGAACACCGGACGCGACCGGTTTCGCGATGACGGCATCGCGGACGAAACGTTGCTCGCCGCGTTTGAGAAGTCTGAGGATCCACTGACGGCCAGCTGGCTGGCCAAACTACCCGAGTTGGCCGACGGGGCACAGCTAGGCGACGTGGCGAGAATTCGCGACGGCGTACCCGTGAAAGGCATAGACCGGCTCGACCAGTCGGGGCCACATCCGTTCCTGCGCGCCTATAGAGTAGTGGCGCCGTTTGGCGTCGTAACGCGCGACGTTACGACGCGCTGTCGCTACCCTGACGACTTCTCCAAACGCGGGCCCGCCGCAAGTCCCGAGCTGTACCTCCAACCAAAGGTGCTGGTGTCTGCCATGACGTCTGTTGACGTGCCATGGCGGCTGCGCGCGTTTATCGATCCCATCGGCGTGATCCCGCGAAACAGCATGTACGCCGTTATCCCATGCAATGACGGAGAAAAGCGCGATGAGGCGCTGATGGCGCTGTTGGGGCTGCTCTCCAGCTCAGTCGCATCGCTATGGATCGCTCAAGGAACCGCCACACGGATGATCAACTCTCGCAGCATTGCGGCGCTGCCGGTCCCGCCCATGCATGCTTGGCCCTCGATCGCTGAGGCGACCAGACGCGTTGTGGAGGATCAGGCGGCTGGCGCTCTGTCGGATGACCACGTACGTGCGCTGGACCGTGCCGTGTTCGATGCGTTTGGTCTCCCAGCCGCTTCGGTCACGCGAATCACCACGGCGCTGGCAGGCGAGCGCGCGCCCGAGGGCATTGTCCGCTTCGCGGCCAGCGCCCAGTCTGAGGACGGCATGGCCGTAGCTGCTGTTGTCCGCGCTGGTGCGACCGTGGACGTCCGCGAGGGCGCCGTGAAGCTTGACATTCCCGGCCTGACCGAGTCCGGAGGTGTTTGGACCGAGACGCCATCGCATCTGCCGGGCTGGCTGGCGCGCCCCGGGCGTACGTTCGACGTGCTCGTGGCCGACCGCGACCTGCGGCAGGCGAGGTACCGATTCCAGGGCGAAAGCTGGATGAGCCTCGATGATCTGCTCGCGGAGTTCACCTGAGCACGTGGCTTCCGCGGCGCTGTCGATTCTCGATGTCGGGCAGGGTGACTGCATCGTTCTACACGATCCCGAGCACGACGAGGCTGTGCTCATCGATTGCCCGACAGGGCGAAGCCAGGTGGCTCTCGATTTCCTGGCGGCCCTCAACATTCGGCACCTGCGTGCGGTTGTCGTCTCTCATCTACACCGTGACCATTACGGCGGCATCGAGGAATCCCTAGAGCGGCTGGCGCCCGTGCCTGAGAACCTGTGGCTGAGCCTAGCCTTCGCTCAAGGCGATATCACCGCTCCAGCAGGGCGGGCCGCGCTGAGCTTCATGAATCGGTTCGCCAAGCGGCGCGGGGTCCAGCGCAAGATTCCGCGGAGCAGCGCCGAACTGGTTTGTGACCGTATTCGTCTCGACGTGCTCAGCCCCGACGAGGGTACCGAGATTGACGCGGTCGCGACTGGCAATCCGAACCGATCCTCACTGATCGTCGCAGCCGAGCTCGCGGGCTTCCGGGCCCTGTTGGGTGCCGACGCTCCGTCGGCACAATGGGAGCGGATGATTGCTGGCGGCGTAGACCTACGTGCCGACGTCCTGCTAATGCCCCACCACGGAGCCGGCTTCCACTCCGACCCCACCCGCCTCGCGGCGGTCCTTAATGCCGTGGCACCCTCGGTGATCGCCGTGTCGGTCGGCTCGGTTAACGAGTACGACCACCCGCGGGAGGCGACGCTGGACGCGCTGGGCGCCTACGCAACCGGCAGGGGCGTACGGCTGGTATGCACACAGCTCAACCGACTGTGTGCAAACCGAAAGGTCGCAGTCGACTTCGCGTGCGCCGGAACCATCTCGATCTCCGGCAGGTCAGGCGCGCTCGAGGTACAAACAGGCAACGCCGGGCACCGAGCACTCGTCCGCTCACTGCCATGCGCTCGGTGCGCTCATCGTCGCTCAGCACGTGCGAACTGATCGGGCGAGACTCGACAACGGCGAGGAACGCCAAGCTGCGGCTGGAGGCAGGTGGGGGCTTCATGCGCCTGTCAACTAGCGCTACACTTTATGAAGTCCCTGAATCCCGACCCTGGTTTAGGAGTTTTCAGAATGAGCCCGTCAGGCGCGGAGCTTCTCCGCCGAGTAAAGAGCCAGATCGAAGAGGTCGACCCGTCCGAGGTCAACGAGCTGATCGGCGAGGGCGTGACCATCGTCGACGTGCGCGGCAGCGAAGAGTTCGCCACCGGGCATCTGCCCGGCGCCAAGAGCATTCCGCGCGGCCACCTCGAGCAGCGCATCGAGAGCGCGGCGCCGGACCGCTCCGCCGAGCTGATCCTGTACTGCGCCTCCGGCAATCGCTCCGCGTACGCCGCGCGCACGCTGCAGGAGGACCTCGGCTACGAGCGCGTGCGCTCGATGACCGGCGGGATCACGCTGTGGAAGGACCGCGGCTACGAGGTCGAGATCCCGCGTGCGCTCAACCCCGAACAGCGTGAGCGCTACTCGCGCCACCTGCTGATCCCCGAGATCGGCGCCGAGGGCCAGATGAAGCTGCTCGACGCCAAGGTGCTGCTGCTGGGCGCCGGCGGGCTCGGTTCGCCGACCGCCCTGTACCTGGCGGCCGCCGGCGTGGGCACGCTGGGGATAGTCGACGACGACGTCGTCGACCTGTCCAACCTGCAACGCCAGGTGATCCACGACACCGACCGCATCGGCATCCCCAAGGTCGAGTCCGCCGAGCAGACGATCCACGCGCTCAACCCGGACGTCAACGTCGTCAAGTACCAGACCCGCATCGACGCGTCGAACATCATGGAGATCATCGACGGCTACGACGTGATCGTCGACGGGGTCGACAACTTCCCCACGCGCTACCTGCTCAACGACGCCAGCGTGCGCCTGCGGATACCGGTCGTCTCCGCGTCGATCCTCGGCTTCGACGGGCAGCTGTCGGTGTTCAAGCCCTACGACGGCCCCTGCTACCGCTGCCTGTTCCGCGAGCCGCCGCCGGCCGAGCTCGCGCCCTCTTGCGGCGCCAACGGCGTTCTCGGCGTGCTCCCTGGCACGATGGGGCTGTTGCAGGCGACCGAGGTGGTCAAGCTGATCCTCGACATCGGCGAGCCCGCGATCGGGCGCCTGCTGCTGTACGACGCACTGGGCGCGACGCTCACCGAGGTGAAGGTCCACCGCGACCCCGAGTGCCCGATCTGCTCGCGCGATCCCGAGGAGATCGGCGACGAGGAGATGGGCGTGTTCCCCGACTACGAGGCGTTCTGCGCCGCCGCCGGCTAGCGGTCCGCTGGCGCGGCGCCGGGCGGCGTCCTCGATCGCTCGTGTGCAAAGCACACTTCGCTCACTGCGTCCTGCGGCGCCGACCCGGTCGTGCCCGGCTTGACCATCGGACCGCTAGCATGCGCGCGGCCTGATAATCATTCCCTGAACATGGCAACCATCAAGATCCCCCCCGTGCTGCGCCCTTCTGTCGGCGGCGAGAAGGAGGTGGGCGCCTCCGGCGAGAACGTCGGTGACGTGCTGCGCGACCTCGCCGCCACCCACCCCGCGACGCAGAGTCAGCTGTTCTCCGCCGACGGCGAGCTCAACCGCTACGTCAACGTGTACCTCAACGACGAGGACGTGCGCGTGCTCGACGGGCTGGACACATCGGTCGGCGACGCCGACACGCTCGTGATCCTGCCGGCGATGGCCGGCGGGCGCCTCTAGCTGCACGGTTTCCCGGCGACGCCGGCGGGCGCAGCCAGAGCCCGGCGTCTTGTCGCGGGCGCTCCCCTGGGCTTCCGGCCCAGATTCTGAGCTCGACCGTAAAGTTTCCTCGGCTTGTGGCCGATGGGTCTGCTGTCCATGAGAACTCGTCTGGTTTCCATGCTCGACATCCCCGCGGTCCACACGCGGATCAGCCTCCCCGCAGCCGCACTGTGCGCCGCTCTGCTCGCAATCTGTGCCGGCCCGGCGCCCGCATCCGCGTGGGAATCCCACGGCACCCAGTACTCCCTCACGATCGTCGAGGGCGAGACGACGCTGCCGGAATACGACCAGATCGCCTCGACCAGCGGACACGTCGAACCGAGCGCGCAGGTCGCGGTTTCGATCATCCGCAACGGCACGACCGTCTACAGGGATGTCCAGGAACACGGCTCGGCCTGGCTGTCGCAGGTCCCGCAGGCCGGCGAAACCGTCACCCTCGAATCCCCGGTCGGGACGTTGATCGGGCAGATCGTCTACGACGCCCTGCCCTCGATCGCCCCGACGGTGTGCGCCGGCTCCACGAACTTCGCAGGCGAAAACTCGCCCGGAGACACGGTCAAGGGCTTCTTTGTGACCGACTCGCTGAGAACGGACCCGTACGGGCACGTCACCGGTGTCAATGAATCCAACTTCGGCGCAGCGCAGGTCAAAACGCTGTCGGGCACGACGTTCGGCGGCAGCTTCCTCGTCCCCGTGGAACTCGGCGAGACGGTCGGAGCGGTCGAGTCGCTCGAAACCCCGCTGGCGGACGAAGCGACGTACACCTACACGAGTGAATTCCAGCGCCCGGTCGGCGCATGCCCGGTGCCCCCGCCCGTCTACAGCCCGCCTCCTCCGCCCGTCATCCCACCCCTCGACGGCTCGCTCCTGAAGCTCGTGCGGACCACGATCCGCGAGCTGCTGAAGTCCGGCTGGCGCGATCGGGTGAGCATCAACCAGCCCGGGACGGTCACCCAGGCTCTGTACCTGGAGGGCGGCAAGCTGCCGGCATACGCCGCCAGCAGCCGGCGCAAGCACCACAAGAAGACGCCGCCGGCGATGCTGCTGGCGCGTGGCGCGGCGACGGCGACCAGCGCCGGGACGGTCAGCGTCCTGCTCAAGCTCACGTCGAACGCTCGTCGCATGCTCAAGTCGGCGCATAGCGTGAAGGCGGTGCTCGTCACCACGCTGACCAGCGACACCGGCGCCAAGCTGAGCCTGGCGCGCAGCTCGGTCACGCTTCACGGCTAGGCTCTCTCGATGCTGGCGCTTGGGCGGGCGCTCGGATTCGCGCTGTCCGCGCTCGTGTGGCTCCAGCCTCCGCCGGTGCTGCCAACCCCGTCCCGCAGCGGCCCCGAAGGACCGCCGCGACCCTATGGCGCCGAGCCGCCGCCAGGGCGCATCCCGGCCCACACCGATCAAGCGCTCGTCCGGGCCCAGAACAGAGCCCTGCTCGAAGGGCCGTTCCCGGGCGGGGGGCTCACACGCGGCATCTCCGAAGGCACGCTGCTCCTCGACGAAGAAGCGCCAGTCCGCGAACTCGCGCTCACGCGCATCCGTGAAACGGGGGCGACGGTTGTCCGCATCCCGGTCGACTGGCGCGACTCGGTCCTCGCCGAACCGCCGGCGGGCTTTCAAGCGGACGACCCCGCCAGTCCGGTCTACCGCTTCACCCGGATCGACGCGTCCGTCCTCAGCGCCGTCGCCCACGGCCTGACCCCGCTGCTGGTGGTCTCCCACGCGCCGGCCTTCGCCGAAGCGCCCGAACGCTGGCCATACGCCTACCCCGGCAGCTGGGACCCCAGCCCGACCGCGCTCGAGGAATTCGCCGCCGCGCTGGCAAGGCGCTTCGACGGTGCCTTTCCCGATCCGCAGGCCCCCGATGGCGTGCTGCCGCGCGTGACGCTCTTCCAGGCGTGGAACGAGCCCAACCTCGCCCGCTACCTCGAGCCCCAGTGGATCGCCGGCAGGGGGCGCTGGAGCGCCTTCTCGCCGCTGCTCTACCGCCAGCTGCTCAACGCCTTCTACGCCGGCGTGAAGTCCGTTCAGCCCGCCGACGTCGTCGTCGCCGCCGGTGTCGCTCCCAACGGCGACCCGGAAGGCGTCGGTCGCATGGCCCCGGTGTCGTTTCTGCGGGCGCTGCTGTGCCTGCCCGCCGCCGGCTCGCCCAGCTCCCGGCAGATCGGCTCGGACTGCCCGGATCCGCCGCACTTCGACGTGCTGGACTTCCATCCGCTGTCGGTGGGGGATCCCGATCTGCCGGCGCCCTTCTCGCCCGAAGTCTCGATCTCGGACGCCGCCAAGATCACCCGCCTGCTGAAGCAGGCCGAGCGCCTGCACACCGCGCTCCCCGACGGCGTCAAGCCGCTGTGGGTGACGGAGCTCAACTGGGAAAGCGCACCCGAGTCGCCCCATGGCGTTCCCCCCGACCTGCAGGCGCAGTGGATCTCGCGCGCCCTGCACCGCCTGTGGGTGGCTGGCGTCAGCCTCGTCAGCTGGCAGTTCCTGATCGACCCCTACCCGGGTGTCAGCCTGAGCACGCCGACCGGCGGCGTCGTCGAACTCTCGCGGCCGGCCGGGCTGTACAGCGCCGGCGTCGGCGGCAACCCCGAAAGCGCCCAGCCGAAGCCGTTCCTGGGTGGCTTCACCTTCCCGTTCGACCCCCTGCGCGTGGACGCCCGGCACGTGCGCGTGTGGGCGCTGCTGACGGGGCCGGAGCAGCGTGCGTTGCTGCAACGCCAGGCGCGCGGCGGGGCATGGCGGACGATCGCGCGCCTGCACGCGGACGGCGCCGGAGTGCTCAACGTGCTCGTCGCGCTGCGCGGCGCCGCGCGTCTGCGGCTGCAGAGCGGCGTGCTGATGTCGGCGCCATCGCTCGTGTCTGCACGGCGCAGCCGGTTGTGAGCCGCGTCAGTCCGAGCGACAGCAGCACGTGCCTGGCGCCTACGCCGCGACGTCGCTACGCGCGGGTGCGTCAAGGGCGCCGTTTGCGCCCTGGGCGCCGTCGACCGCGCTGGCGCCCTTCGCCGGCACGTGGCTCATCGCGTGCTCGGCCAGCGCGGTGATCGTCAGCGACGGGTTGACGCCGACGTTGGCCGGTATCGCCGAGCCGTCGCACACGAGCAGGTTCTCGTAGCCGAACACGTGCTGGCGGGCGTCGACGACCCCCTGGCCGGGGTCCGGCGCGATCACCGCGCCGCCCAGTATGTGGGCGGTCGTGGGGATGTTGAACAGCGCCTCGGTGAGCGCGCTCTGGGCGATCCCGCCGGTGCGCTGCGCGAACCATTCGGCGGCCCTGTTGGCGATCGGGATGAACGTCGGGATCGGGCGCTCGGGGTCCTGTTCGGTCTTCAGCCAGAACGTGCCGAACGGGCCTTTGTGCGGGCGCAGCGCGATCGCGTTGTCGAGCGTCTGCATCACCAGCAGGATGATCGTGCGCCGCGACCAGTGCTTGGGGAACAGCACCTTCGCCACGCGCTTGGGGTGGCGCAGGCTCTGTCCGATCAGCTTCAGCGGACGCGTCACGCGCGTGCCGTCCCCGACCAGCAGGGTGTTCAGGCGGTGCATCGAGTCGCCGTCGTTGCCGTAGGTGACCGTCTCGATGTGCGTGTGCGGGTCCGGGTAGATCGAGGAGGTGATCGCCACGCGTTTGATCAGGTCGTCCGGGTAGTCCTCGGGTACGGTCACCGCGAGGATCGACTCGGAGTTCGTGCGCACCAGCTCGCCCAAGCGCGCCGAGATGCCCGGCAGCGAGCCTTTCAGGCGGCAGCGCTGGAGCAGCTTGTTCGTCCCCAGCGGCCCGGCCGCCACGACGACGCCGCGCGCGCGCTGCACGCGGCGCTGCTTGCGCAGCCACGCGCCCGAGCGGACGCTTTCGACCTCATAGCCGTCGCGTCCGTCCGGCGGGCCGAGCGGGCGGACGTCGATGACCGTGCGTTCGGGCGCCACGTGCGCGCCGCGCTTCTCCGCCAGGTACAGGTAGTTCTTGACCAGCGTGTTCTTGGCGCCGTGCGGGCAGCCGACCATGCAGCGTCCGCACAGCTGGCAGCCGGTCCGATCCGGCCCCTCGCCGCCGAAGAACGGGTCCGGCACGGTGACGCCCGAGCCGCCCTCCTCCCCGAAGAAGATGCCGACGGGCGTCTTTTTGTAGCTGTCGCCCACGCCGAGCTCCTCGCCGAGCTCGCGCAGCAGCTGGTCGGCCGGGTCCTCGTGCGGGTTCTGGACCACGCCGAGCATGCGCTGGGCCTCCGCGTAGTGGGGCGAGAGCGCGCTCTCCCATTCGCCCATGTCCGCCCACTGGCGGTCCTCGAAGAACGCCTTCGGCGGGACGTACAGGGTGTTCGCGTAGCCGAGGCTGCCGCCGCCCACGCCGCAGCCGGAGACAACCGACACGTCCTTGAAGGTGGTCAGCCGGAAGATGCCCTTCATGCCGAGGCGGGGGTTCCAGAAGTAGCGCTTCAGGTCGGCCGTCGAGCGGGGGAACTCGTGGTCGGCGAAGCGCCGTCCGCACTCGAGCACGCCCACCGAGTATCCCTTTTCCGACAGGCGCAGCGCGGAGACGCTGCCGCCGAAGCCGGAGCCGACGATCAGCCAGTCGAAGTCGAATCTGTCCTCGGTTGCGCCCATGCTCGCCGGTGTCCTCGTCTCGCGGGGTAGTTGATCTTAGAGGTTGGCCTGGCCGCACAGCCAAGCGGACGTGCGCCGCGCCCGCGGCTCGCCGCGAACGGACGCGATAGCGCTGCGCCCAACCTCGCTATATTCCGTGAAGTAATGGCGGTCGAGAGGCTCGGGAACAAGCCCTGCGCGGGCCGGTATGGGGACATCGTGCAGTCGATCGGGCACACGCCCCTGGTCGAGCTGCCGCGCCTGTCGCCCAAGCCCGGTGTGCGCATCTGGGCCAAGCTCGAGTCGCGCAACCCGACCGGGTCGGTCAAGGACAGGGTCGCCCGGGCGCTGATCGAGGACGCCGAGGAGAAGGGCGCGATCGGTCCCGGCCAGACGATCCTCGAACCGACCTCCGGCAACACCGGCATCTCGCTGGCGATGATCTGCTCGCGCAGGGGCTACCGGCTGAAGGTGGTGATGCCGGAGAACGTCACGCCGGAGCGCACGCAGCTGCTGCGCATGTACGGAGCGGAGATCGTCTACTCAGACGGCTCCAAGGGCTCCAACGGCGCGGTCGCCAAGGCGCTGGAGATGGCCGCCGAAGACTCCTCCTACTACATGCCCTACCAGTACGGCAACCAGGCCAATCCGAACGCCCACTACAACGGCACCGCGCTGGAGATCCTGGAAGAGCTCGACGAGGTGACCGCGTTCGTGGCCGGGCTGGGCACCGGAGGCACGCTGATGGGCAACGGCCGGCGCCTGAAGGAGACCTTCGGCGACGCAGTCAAGATCGTCGCCGCCGAGCCGATGCAGGGCGAGCCCGTGCAGGGCCTGCGCTCGCTCGACGACGGCTTCATCCCGCCGATCATCGACATCTCGCTGCTCGACCGCAAGATCTTCGTGACCAACCGCGACGCGATCGTGTGGACGCGCAAGCTGCTCGATCAGGAGGGGGTGTTCGCGGGCGTCTCCAGCGGCGCGATCGCGAGCATCGCCGTACGCATCGCCGGCGAGCTGGACGAGGGCAACGTCGTGTTCGTGGTCGCCGACGACGGCTGGAAGTACCTGTCAAGCGGCATCTACACCCTGCCGGTCGACGAGATCGAGAACCTCGAGTCGACCGTCTGGTGGTGAGTCGAGTCGACCGTGTGGTGGTGAGCGGCCCCGCGATCGTCCGCGAGCCCTGACGAGCATGAACATCTCCACAGACCTGCTCGAGGAGATCGTCGGGCACGCGCTCGAGAACCCATCGATCGAGTGCTGCGGCCTGGTCGCAGTCGAATCGGGGACAGACGGCACCAGGACGGCGACGCGCGTCTACCGCACCGAGAACATCCACGCGAGCGCGCTGAAGTTCGAGATCGACCCGATGGAGCAGTACAGGCTCACCGGCGAGATCGAGGAGCTGGGGTGGGAGATAGGCGCGATCTACCACTCCCACGTGCGCAGCGAGCCCAAGCCGTCGCAGACCGACATCTCGTTTGCCGCCCACGCGGGCAACATCGAGTGGATCATCGTGGGGCTCGCCCGCGGCCAGGCGCCCGAGGTGCGCTCCTATCTGATCGAGGAGGGCGAGGTCCGGGAGGTCCCGCTCCAGGCGCGATGATGGAAGCGGACCTGCTCGTCTGTCCGACCTGCGCGCGGGCGCACCCTCCCAGCGAGCGCTTCTGCGAGGCGTGCGGTATGCCGCTGGTCCACGCTGCTGGCGCCGAGCCGGCGGCCAGCGAGCGCCAGCGCAAGGCACGCAAGATCAAGCCCCAGTACACCGAGGGCGAGCTCGTGAAGGTCGCGCGCGCCGAGAACCTGGTGCAGGCCGAGTTCATCGCCGCGCTGCTGCTCGAGGAGGGCATCCCGTGCATGCTCAGCGCCTCCATCGCCGGGTACGCGCCCGTGGTCGGCCAGCGCGACGTGCTCGTCCCCGCATCCGGGGCGCAGGCCGCGCGCGAAGCGCTCGCCTGGGAGGGGAGGACGGGCGCCTAGACGAGGACGGGCTGGCCGGTTGCTTCCGAGGTGATCGCGCGGATCTCCTCCGAAGCGCGCTCGAACTCGGCGTCCGACAGCACCGGCGTGCCCTCGAACGGGAGTTCGCGCTGGAGCTCGATCCACGCGTTCGGACCGGTGTACTCGTCCTTGACTTTCACCGTCACCGGCCGCGGGATGCGGTAGGTGCGCAGCAGCAGCACGTGCAGCGGCTGGCGCCCGCGCCAGCCAAGGCGCTTTTCCGCGTAGTCGGGCGTCCACACGTAGAACGGCGAGAGCGCGTCCACGCAGCGCGGGTCGACGACCGTGAAGTGGTCGGTCACCTCCGCCCACGCGCGGATGCGCACGCGGTCGGGCTGCTGCAACGGGGCGCCGGAGACGAACGTGTGCAGCGGCGGCTCGCCATCGCTCCAAACGCCCTCCTCGAGCGCCCGGCGCAGCTCGGGCTGGTGGGACTCGCGGACGAGATCGCCCGGCTGGTGATCGAACGTGGGATAGAGGAAGAAGCGCTCGTGGGCGAGCTTGAACGGCTTGCTCGCGGGTGGCAGCACGCCCTTGCGCAGGGTGAGCAGCTGCTCCCCTTCCGCCAGCGCGCGGACGGTGACAGCCCATTCTTTGAAAGCAATTGGCATGAGAGAAGAAGGAACGAGATGGAGGGAAACGTCTGGTCTGAACTGCACGCGGCGCCCTGTTGCGAGCGCTGCACGACCCATTAAAGATACGAAACCTGAGCAAAAATCCCAAATCCCCTGCAAATGAGGGGTTTTTTTGGCCACTTGGCCAGTTTGGGCGTGCTCGAGGGGGCCTACAGCCGCCGCCCGGCGAACCCCTCCGCCGCCTCGATCATGGCCGCGTAGTCCTCCTCCGCGTGGCCCCGTGCCATCGTTGCTGCAAGCATGTCGCGCGCGTGCGCGCCCGACGGGAACGGCACGCCCGCGGTCTCGGCCTCCTGCAGGCACAGGCGCACGTCCTTGAGCATGTGGGCCGTCTTGAACAGCGTCGTGTAGTCGTGCGCGCGCATCGGCCCCGACTTGAGCGCCAGCTGCGCCGACGCGCCCGAGCCGGCCGACGTGACCTCGACGAACGCGTCGAGGTCGATCCCCGTGGCCCGCGCCAGCAGCAGCGCCTCCGCCATCGCCGCCGCGTTCGCCGCGCCGAGCGAGTTGTTGATCAGCTTGAGCATCTGGCCCTGGCCGAGCTCGCCGACGTAGGAGATCAAGCCGCCCATGCTCTCCAGCAGCGGACGCACGCGCGCGAAATGCTCCCGCTCGCCCCCCACCATGATCGTCAGCGAGCCGTCCTCGGCCCGCGGCGAGGATCCCGTCACCGGGGCGTCCAGCATCGCCACCCCGCGCTCGCTCAGCGCCGCGCCGATCCTGCGCGTTTCCACGGGTCCGATCGTGGACATGTCCACGCACAGCAGCCCCGGGCGGGCAGCGTCGATCGCTCCCCCGTCCCCGAGCAGCACCGACGAGACCTGCGCTCCGTCCACCACCATGCTCACCACCACGTCGCTGCGCTCGGCCACCTCCGCCGGCGTGGCGAACGCGCTCGCGCCGTGCTCCGACGCCCAGCGCTCGGCCTTGCCGGCGGTGTGCGTCCACACGGCCAGCGGGAAGCCCGCCCGCGCCACGTTGGCCGCCATGCGCGAACCCATGATCCCCAGGCCCAGGAAGCCGACGGTTCCCAGGCCGGCCGATCCCGGGCCGACGGTTCCCGGGCCGGCCGATCCCGGGCCGACGGTTCCCGGGTCGGCCGATCCCGGGCCGGCAGGCTCCGCGCTCTCGTTCTCAGGCATGTCCGAATCCTCCTCCGCCGGGCGTTTCGATGCGTATTCGCTGGCCAGGGCGCAGCGTACCGGTGCTCTTGGCCGGCAGCGGATCGCCGTCCAGCAGATCGCGCCCGCACGCGCCCGCCTCTCCGCCGTGCGCGCCGCGCGGACGGTGGCGCCTGCGCTCGGCGATCAGCGAGAACGTCATCTCGCTCAGCGCTTCCAGCTCGCGCACCACGCCGTCGCCGCCCCGGTGGCGCCCCGCGCCGCCCGAGCCGGGGCGCAGGGCGTATTCGAGCACGCGCAGCGGGAACTCCCGCTCGAGCGCCTCGATCGGCGTGTTCAGGGTGTTGCTCATCGCCACGTGCACCCCGCTGGGGCCGTCCGCGTCCGGGCACGCGCCCTGGCCGCCGCCCAGCGTCTCGTAGTAGGAGAAGCTCGCGTTGCCGAGCGTCAGGTTGTTCATCGTGCCCTGGCCCTGGGCGCGCCCGAACGCCGCCAGCACGAGATCCGCCACGCGCGAGGAGGTCTCGACGTTGCCCGCCGCCACCGCCGCTCCGGGCCGCGCGTTCAGCACCGTGCCCTCCGGCGCGCGCACCTCGATCGGGCGGTACGCCCCCGCCGTCGGCGGGATGTCCGGGTCGGTCAGCACGCGCACCGCGAACAGGCACGCCGAGCGCGTGACCGCCAGCGGGCAGTTGAGGTTGCCCTCGTGCTGCGCGGCGCTGCCCGAGAAGTCCAGCAGCAGCCGCTCGCCGTCGAGCACCGCGCGCACGCGCAGCACGAGATCCTCCTCGGGCGCCTCGAGCACGTCCTCGGCGTGCAGCTCGCCGTTCGCCAGCGCCGCCAGGCACGCGCGCGTGCGCCGCTCGGAATAGTCGAGCACCGCGTCCGTCGCCTCCCGCAGGCGATCCGCGCCGACGCGCGCGGCCAGCTCCGCCAACCTCAGCGTGCCCGTGCGGTTGGCAGCGAGCTGGGCGCGCAGGTCCGCCCTGCGCTCGTCCGGCTGGCGCATGCGCGCGATCAGCCGCTCGATCGTCGCATCGTCCATCCGCCGTGGGGAGATGACCACGCCCTCCTCCTCCAGCGAGCGGCTGTCCGCCGGCATCGAGCCCGGCACCCGCGCCCCCACGTCCGCGTGGTGGGCGCGGCTGGCCGCGAACCCGATCAGGAGCCCGCCCGGAAGCCCGCCCGCCCCGCCGCCGCCTGCAAACACGGGCGTGATTACGCTGATGTCGGGCAGGTGTGTGCCGCCCGCGAAAGGATCGTTCAAGATCCACGACACCCCCGGGGACTGCTCCTCGCCGAGCACCGCCGCCACGGCCGCCGGCATCGCGCCCAGGTGCACCGGGATGTGCTCCGCCTGCATCACCATCTGGCCCGCCGCGTCGAACAGCGCCGTCGACGCGTCGCGGCGCTCCTTGATGTTCGACGAGTGCGCCGAGCGGATCAGCACCACGCCCATCTCGTCGCACGCCGCGCGCAGCGTGCCCGTGATCACCTGGAGCTCGATCGGGTCGAGTGTGCTCACGGGCTCGTTCTCGCGTCTGCGTCGATCAGGTGAACCGTGCCGTACTCGTCGACCTCTCCCGACCAGCCCGGCGGCACCAGCAGCGTGGCCTCGGGCAGCGCGCACACGGCCGGTCCCGACAGGGTGGTTCCGGGCGGGAGCTCGCCGCGCAGGATCGTCGTCGCCGTGGGCGCGCCGTCGAACAGGACCGTGCCTAGCTCTGCCACAGGCGCCGCCGCCTGTCCGACCCGGAGGCTCAGCTCGGGGGAGGCGCCCCACACCGACACGCGGACGTTCACCAGCTCGACGTCCGCGTCGTCGTCGCGATAGCCGTAGCGCAGCTCGTGCGCCCGCGCGAACGCAGCGCGCAGTCCGTCGGGATCGAGCCGGCCCGCCCTGCCGGCCCCGCCGGCGGCCGCCTGGCGCGCGCCCGGCTCGATCTCCTCGTCGACCGGCAGCTCGAACGATTGGCCGCGGTAGCGCAGCTCGTGGCGAACGCGCACGCGCGACGGCGTGCTCTCGAGCGCCGCGCTGGCCTGCGCGATCAGCGCCTCGCGCTCCTGCGACAGGCGCTCGCGCGACAGGGGCCGCCCGCCCGGGCCGCCCAGCATGACCGTGCGCGCGACGTCGCGCCGGGGCGCGGCAGCGGCCAGGCCGAGCGCGCACAGCACGCCCGATGCGCGCGGGCACAGGACGCGGGAGATGCCGAGCTGGCGGGCGAGCGCCGCCGCGTGCAGCGGGCCCGCGCCGCCGAACGGCATCAGCGCGAAGCCGCGCGGGTCGATCCCCCGCTCCACGCTCATCACGCGCAGCGCCCCCAGCATCTGTGCCTCGGCGACCCGCACGATCCCTTCCGCGCACGCCAGCGTCTCCAGGCCGAGCTCGCCCGCCAGGCGCGAGATCGCACGCTCGGCCGCGCGGCGGTCCAGCGACAGGCCACCCGCCAGCGGCGAGTCCCCGAGCAGCCGGCCGAGCAGGAGGTTGGCGTCGGTGACCGTCGCCTCGCGCCCGCCGCGCCCGTAGCACGCGGGTCCGGGGCTGGCTCCCGCCGACGCCGGTCCCACGCGCAGCGCGCCGCCGGCGTCGCGCCACGCGATCGACCCGCCGCCTGCGCCCACCGTGTGGATGTCCAGCGCCGGCAGCGACAGCGGCCGCCCGGCGATCGTCCGCTCGGCCGTCTCCGGCACGCGCGCGCCGTCGATCAGGCACACGTCGCACGAGGTGCCGCCCATGTCGAAGCACAGCACCCGGCTCTCGCCCGCCAGCTCCGCCAGCGCGAGCGCGCCGCCGACGCCGCCGGCCGGGCCGGAGAGGACGGTCAGCGCCGCGTGCGCGCCCGCGTGGCCGTGGTCGGTCAGACCTCCCGAGGACTGCATGACCTGCGGCTCGGGCAGGCCGAGCGCGCGCGCGTCCGTCGCCAGCTGGCCCAGGTAGGAGGCCAGCAGGGGGGAGAGGGCGGCGTCGAGCACGGTCGTCGCCGTGCGCTCGTACTCGCGGAACGTGCCCACCAGCTCGCATGACAGCGACACGTGGGTGCCGGGCAGGAGCTCCGCGATCATCTCGCCGAGCGCGCGCTCGTGGGAGGGGTCGACGTAGGAGTGCAGCAGCGACACCGCCACCGCCTGCGGCTGCGCGCCCGCCAGCTCCGCCAGCAGCTCGCCCGCCGCCGCGGGGTCCAGCGCGCGCAACGGACCGTCCGGCCCCATGCGCTCGGGCACGCCGAAGCGCAGCTCCGCCGGAACCAGCGGCGCGGGCGCGGAGGCGCACAGCCTGTACAGGTGGGCCCGGTTCTGGCGGCCGAGCTCGATCACGTCGGTGAAGCCCGCCGTCGCCAGCAGGGCCGTCCGCGCCGTGGCGCCCTCCAGCAGCGCGTTCGTCGCCACCGTCATCCCGTGCGCGAAGCGCTCGACGTCCTGCGCTCGCGCACCCGCCCGCGCGAGCACCAGCCGCACGGCCTCGAGCACCGCCACCGACTCCCGGGAGGGCGTCGAGGGGACCTTCGCGGTGTGGACGGCCACGCGCGCGTCGACGAGGACCGCGTCGGTGAAGGTGCCGCCGACGTCCACGCCCAGGAGCATGCCCTGGAGCCTACGCCAGCATCACGCCGCGGCCAGCTCGCGGTCCTCGGTGTCCGCCAGGTGCTGATGGGAGGGGCAATAGCCGTTGTGGGGCAGCGGCGTGCGCTGGCACGCGGCGCCCTTGCGGGTGGTCGCGCGGCACTGCGGCGGCGCGCCGCTGACCGCCGTGTAGCCCTCGTGAGGGTGTTCGGCGAGGAACAGCTGCGCGAAGCCCATGTAGCGGCTGATCACCCGGTGCACATGGCCCTGGGCGGACATCGGGAAGTAGTTGCGGACGTCGAGGAACAGGGTGCGGGCGGGGCGCGCGAAGTAGTGGCGGTCGGTGGCCAGGCGCGTGATCACTCCCTCGCAAGCGCGCAGGACGGCCGTGTGGTTACTGGTGGGGGACGCCCCCGGCGGTGGATCCAGGATCTCGGGAGCGAGCTCCCGGTAGATCGCTCGACTGAACTGATACATGGTGATCACTCCTCACGCCGTGTTGGTCGGACCTCGTGGTTGGAGCACACCCGCCGTTTCCCAGAGACGCCGCTCGTCCCCGAACCTTCCCTCCACAGCACACAACACGCCTTGGATTAGAAAGGATCGAGATAAAGAACGGCGAGCGATTTTTTTATGAAGACCGTCTGGCGCGGGTTTCGCCTCGGGCGCACGGCCGGCGTCACCCGCGGGTCGTCTCAGGGGAGCGTCAGGCCCAGGTCTGCCAGGAGATCGACTCCTCGCCCGTTACGAGCACGTGGCGGAAGTCGAGGGCGGGATCGCGCGCGGGATGGTCCGCGCGCTGGTGCGCGCCGCGGCTCTCCGTGCGCGCCAGCGCGCAGCGCGCGATCAGCCGGGCCAGCGGGTGCCGGTCCTCCAGCAGGTGGCTCAGGCCCTCGTGCGTGCGCACGATGCCCGCGTCCTGCCACAGCGCCCCACGCGTCGACGCGTCCGCGACCGGCGGCGGCGGGAGCTCGCGCAACCTCTCCAGCTCGGATGCGCCGATCGGAGCCAGTGTGGGCGCCGGCGCGGACAGCGCGTCCGCGACCGCGCGACGGGCGAACACGAAGCACTCGCTGAGCGAGTTCGACGCGAGCCTGTTGGCGCCGTGCAGGCCCGTGCACGAGGACTCCCCGACCGCGTACAGCCCGGCGAGCGTCGAGCGCGCGTGCAGGTCGGTGACGATGCCCCCCATCATGTAGTGGGCCGCCGGCGCGACCGGAATCAGCTCGCGCGTGGGGTCCACGCCGGCCTCCCGCAGCGACGCGACGACGTTGGGGAAGTGCGCCGGGTCGATCGCCCGCATGTCGAGCCCCACCGATCGCTGCCCCGAGCGCTCCAGCAGCTCCTGGATCGCGCGCGAGACCTCGTCGCGCGGCGCCAGCTCGTCCACGAAGCGCTCGCCCGCCTGGTCGTGCAGCGTC
This sequence comes from uncultured Solirubrobacteraceae bacterium, assembly GCA_963805745.1. Taxonomy (GTDB): domain Bacteria; phylum Actinomycetota; class Thermoleophilia; order Solirubrobacterales; family Solirubrobacteraceae; genus Palsa-744. The sequence goes on along the minus strand of CAWDVD010000002.1, from coordinate 261,643 downwards.
GCGCCCTCGCCGCGGATCGCCTCGGTCACGAGGAAGCCCTCGCGTCCGGGAACGCCGATCACCGCCGTCGGGTGGAACTGCAGCAGCTCCAGGTCCGCCAGCGCGGCGCCGGCGGCGTGGGCGAGCAGCAGGCCGACTCCCTGGGAGCCGGGAGGGTTGGTCGTTCGCGCCCACAGCGCCGCCGCGCCGCCCGTGGCGATCACCACCGCGCGTGCGGCGATCACGCGGCCGTCGTCGCACAGCAGGCCGCGACAGCGGGGGTCCGTGGGGTCCGCATCGGTCCACAGCGTCTGCGCGCGCGCGCGCTCGAACACGTTGATGCGGGGCTCCTCGGCCGCCAGCGCCGAGAGCTGGCGCACGACCCGCCGGCCGGTGGCGCTGCCGCCCGCGTGCACCACGCGCCTGACCGAGTGGCCACCCTCCAGGCCGAGCGCCAGGTGCCCGAAGCGATCGGCGTCGAAGCGGACGCCCAGGGCCTCCAGGTCGCGGACGCGCTCGGGCGCCTCCCGCACGAGGATCTCCGCGGCCGAGCGCCGCACGAGCGCGCGCCCCGCGAGCTCCGTGTCGCGCAGGTGCAGCTCGCAGCTGTCGTCGGCGGCCAGCGCGGCCGCGAGGCCGCCCTGCGCCCAGTAGCTGGCCGTCTGCGCCAGGGGCGTCGCCGACACGAGCACCACGCTCGCCCCCTCGCGCGCGGCGCACAGCGCGGCGTACAGTCCCGCCGCGCCCGCGCCCACCACTGCTACATCGGCGTCCGTCACCTGGTGTCCGCGCCGGACACCAGCCCGACTTTGCGCAGACGTTCTTCGGTCTTCCGGCTGAGCCCGAGTTTCCCCCTTTTCGATTTTCCCGCACGCGGAGAGGGAGAGGTGAGGTGGAGACGGCCCAACGCGCCCGCCGCGCCCGGGGATGTGGCGCCCGCGTGCCCGGCCGTTTTCGATCCGGTCGTCCCGGTCGCGCCCGCTCCCGGCAGGGCGGTGCTCCGCGTGGCGGTGCTTGGCAGGGTGGTGGTCGGAGTCGGTGTCGGGGCGATCGCCGCCGCGGACGTGGTCACCGTGGTCGTCGTCGTGGGCGCCGTGGAGCCCCCCGCGAGCTTGACCAGGGAGGCGGCCAGCACTCCCACAGCCAGCGCCACCACCACCGCCAGCGTGGCGATCGGGCCCTTCCAGCCGGGAGACGCGGCCAGGCGCGTGCGGGCCGCGGCGCCGCAGCGAAGGCACCACTCCTGCTCCGGATGCAGCGGAGCGCCGCACAGGGGGCAGGCCTCGCCGGACGGCGCCTGGCGTGGTGGCGCCGCCGGTACGCCGCCGCCGGGCGGCGGTGAGGTCGCGACGCTCACGGCCCGGACACCGGGGGACGGATGATCTCCGTGGGTCCGTCCTGCTCGACCGGACCCGCGGGGACCTCTGACGGCGGGGTCGGGGAGGGGGTCCCGGAGGTGCTCGGGGGAGCGGGGGAGCGTCCGGTCTGCCCGGCCGTCGCCGCCGCAGGAGCGGGGGCAGGCGCGGCTGGCGGCGCGGGCCTCGGTGACGGGGCAGGCGCGGCTGCGGCGGCGCGTGCTGGCGCGGGAGCCGCCGCGGGTGCCGGTGCCGGTGCGGGCGTGGGGGCGGGTGCAGGCGCGGGTGCAGGGGCCTGGGCGCCGGTGGGCGCTGGGGCGCCGGTGCCTGCCGGGGCGCCGGTGGGCGCTGGGACGGCGGCGGGCGCGGCGGCGCCTGCTATCGGCAGATCGACGTGGCGGTCGAGCGGCATCCCGCAGTTGGGGCAGAAGCCGTCTTCGCTGCTGTGGATGGCGGCGCAGCGGGGGCATGCGGTGATGCCCGCCTCGCGCAGGACGGTGACCGACCGGCGTTCCTCCAGCGCGCCTTCCAGCGCGCGCAGCTCGGTGTCGATGTGGCCGAGCGTGGTCAGCTTGGCGAGGACGAGGGCGTCGTTGCGCTGGCCGAATCGGTGCAGGTTGAAGACCAGGCCGCCGAGGTCGCGGTAGGCGAGCTCGCGCGCCTTGCGCAGGAAGCGAACGCGGCGCCGCGCGTGACCGCGCGATCGGAAGCCCGGGTCCTGTGCTGGAGCAAGGCCCGCGTCCTGTGCTGGAGCGAGGCCGGGGTCCTGCGCTGGAGCGTCTGCGGTAGTGGTGTCAGATATCTGATCCACGGCCGATCCATGCTACTCAGACCGTTACCCGGAGCGCGCAAGCGCCTCGCGCCAGGCGCTGGCCACGCGGGCGGCCATCTCCGGCGCGGAGAAGCGGCTGGCGCTCGCGCGACCGTCGACGCGGGGATCCGGGTCGCTCAGGTGCGGTTCGAGCGCCGCGCGCCAGCTGGCGAGCTCGAACGGCGCGCACAGGGTGCCCTGCACGTGCTCGAGGGCGTCGGGATGGATGCCGACGGGCGTCGCGAGCACCGGCACGTCGCACGCGAGCGCCTCCAGCACGGCCAGCCCGAATCCCTCGCGCTCGGACGGCACGAGCACGGCGTTGGCGGCGTTGACCCACAGGGGCACCTGCTCGGGCTCGACGCCGCCGAGCGTCAGCAGCCGCACTCCAGTGGCGTCCGCGAGCGCGAGCGCGCGATCGTGGCGCTTCTCCGCACGGGAGGGGTTCGCGGGGAACAGGAGGTAGGGCTGCGCCGGGTCCAGCCCCAGCTCGGCGCGCGCCTGCGCGCGGGGCAGCGGACGGAAGCGATCGAGGTCCACGCCGCAGGGCAGCACGTGCGCGCGCGCGCGTGCCGCCCGGCCCGGCAGTTCCTGCACCAGCGGCGCGGACGCGGCGGCGAGCAGGTCGATCAGCGGCAGCACCGCGGCGGTGGCGACCCGCGTGCGGGGATGGCGAACGTCCGTGCCGTGCACCGTCAGCGCGCGCACGCGGGCGCCGATCGCCAGCGCCGGCCAGGCGGTCAGGCCGAAGTGCGCGTGCACGACGTCGAAGCGCGGGCGCGGGCGCCGGCGCCAGCGCCAGTGGGCGTCAGGCGCGCGCCCGCCAGGCGCGCGCCCGCCGAAGCGGCGGCGCAGCTCGAACGCCGCGCCCGCCAGCGCCCTCGGGCCCGGAGCGAACTCGTGCAGCTCGACCTCCAACCCCTCCAGCCCGCGCAGCGCCGCCACCTGGTCGCGCACGAAGCGCCCGCGCTCGGGATGGGCGGCGTCGGGGAGCATGTTCGAGACCACCAGCGCGCGCAAGATCCTCCGACCGTAGCGCTCTGGAATGATGGCGCGCGTGCACAGCGGGCCAACAGAGCGCAGCTACGGCCGCGGGCCGGACGGGCTGCGGCCGATCACGATCGAGCCCGGGTTCGTACGCACGGCCACCGGCTCGGCGTTGATCTCCGTCGGCGAGACGCGGGTCATCTGCACCGCCTCCTCGCAGGAGGGCGTTCCGCGCTGGATGACCGGCAAGGGCCGCGGCTGGGTGACCGCCGAGTACGGGATGCTGCCGGCGTCCACCGGCGAGCGCAAGCAGCGCGACGCCACCCGCGGGCGCCAGGACGGGCGCACGATCGAGATCCAGCGCCTGATCGGGCGCTCGCTGCGCGTGGTCGTCGACTTCGCCGCGCTCGGCGAACGGACGATCTACCTCGACTGCGACGTCCTACAGGCGGACGGCGGCACCCGCTGCGCGTCCATCACCGGCGCGTACGTCGCGCTGGCGCTGGCGTGCGCGCGGTTGCAAGCCGAGGGCCGTCTCGAGCGCTCGCCGCTGAACGGGTCGCTCGCGGCCGTCTCCTGCGGGATCATCGACGGCGCCGCGCTGCTCGACCTCGACTACTCCGAGGACTCCACCGCCGAGGTGGATGCCAACGTCGTGATGACCGACGGCGGCGGGCTCGTGGAGGTGCAGGCGACGGCCGAGCGCACGCCCCTGTCGCGTGCGCATCTGGATGAGCTGCTGGCGCTCGCCGCCGGCGGCATCGAGCGCCTCCGGGCCGCCCAGGAGCAGGCGATCGCCGCGGCGCCTTGAAGCTGCTGCTCGCCACGCACAACGAGCACAAGCGCCGGGAGTTCGAGCGCCTGCTCGGGTCCTCGGCCGGCGGCCGATGGGGGATCGACGCGCTTCCCGCAACGGTCGTCATGCCGCCGGAGGACGGCGAGACGTTCGCCGAGAACGCCCTCGGCAAGGCCCGTGCGGCGGCAGCGGCGACCGGCCGCGTGAGCATCGCCGATGACTCGGGCATCGCCGCCGCGGCCCTCCGCGGGGCGCCCGGGGTGCGCTCGGCGCGCTACGCCGGGGAGCACGCCACCGACACGCAGAACCTCGACAAGCTCCTGCGCGAGGCGCCCGCCGGCAGCGCGCTCGAATACGTGTGCGCCATCGCCTACGTCGATCCGGCCAGCGGGACCGAGCGCGTGTTCGAGGGTCGCTGTCGCGGACGGCTGGCGGCGGAGCCGCGGGGCGAGGGGGGGTTCGGCTATGACCCCGCGTTCATCCCGGACGAGCGCCCGGCCGGGGATGAGGGTTCGCCCGCGGATGACAGCCCGCCCGGCGGGGATGAGAGCCCGTCCAGCGGGGAGAGCCCGTCGGTCCCGACGATGGCGGAGCTGTCGGACGAGCAGAAGGACGCGATCAGCCATCGCGGCCACGCCGCGCGGGCGCTGCTGGAGTGGCTCGAGGGCGCGGGGGGTTCCGTGTTATCTCATTCTGTGAGCTCTGTATAACCATCGCTATACCGAACTTTTTCGCGCGCAATGCGAGGTGGTCTCACACGGCGAACGCCGTGTAACCATCGCTATACCGACTGTCGCGGGCGAAAGCCGCGTCGCCCCACACGGCGAAACGCTGTCTAACCATTGCTATACCGATCTGCGTGGCGCTACCGCAGGTTGATGGCGGCCGACGCCGCGACGGCTACGCCGAGCCCGGCGTAGCCGGTGTAGCCGGAGAGCGCCAGCAGCAGTGCCGTGACGAGCGCCACGAGCACCGTCACCAGCCATGCGATGCGGGCGATCGCCATTGGCGTATTCTTGCGGATGCGCCTGTCCGCTAGCGGATGGCCCCCCGTCCGCCCGCGCTGTTAGCGTCGTTTGCAACGATTTCACGAACGAGGAGGGCCAAGTGACAAAGTCCGAGTTGGTCGACCAGGTTGCCGATCGCGCCGAAATGACCAAGGTGGATGCCTCGCGCGCGGTGGACGCGGTGCTCGCGACCGTCGAGGACGCGCTGCGCCGCGGCAGCGACGTGACCGTGTCGGGATTCGGCAAGTTCCACGTGAGCGAGCGCGGCGCGCGGGTGGGGGTGAACCCGCGTACGGGCGAGCGCATCCAGATCGCCGCCTCGCGGGTGCCCCGCTTCACCGCCGGCAGCGGTCTCAAGAGCGCGGTGAAGGGTCGCTGACGCCGGCGCCTTCCTTTGGCGATACCCTCGCCGCTCGGGTGGCCGAGCGCGAGTCGCAGGTCGTGCTCGGGCTCGACCCCGATCCCGGCGCGCTGTGGCCGGGCCCCGCCGCGCGGGCCGCGCAGACCGCGGATGCAGCAGAGGCGGCGCAGGCAACGGGTGCAGCAGCGGCCGCGGCGGCCGCGACAGGCGTCTCGCCCGCCCGGGTGGCGGCCGGCGCGGTCCTCGAGCACTGCCTGGCGCTTATGGATGCGACGGCGGACGCGTGCGTGGCGGTCAAGCCGCAGCTCGCCCGCTTCGAGCTGCTGGGCGCGGCCGGGTGGGAGGCGCTGGAAGCGGTGGTCGCGCACGCGCGGAGCCTCGGTCTGCTGGTGATCGCGGACGCCAAGCGCGGCGACATCGACGTGACCGCGCGTGCGTACGCGCGCGCCTTCTTCGGCGGCAGCGACAGCCCGTTCGGCCACCTCGACGGGCTGGGCGTCGATCTGATGACCGTCAACCCGCTGATGGGCAGGGACGCGATCGAGCCGTTCGTCAGCGCCGCGCGCCAGGCCGGCGCGGGGGTGCTGGTGCTCGTGCGCACCTCCAACCCCGGCGCGGCGGACATCGAGGACCTGGCGCTGGCGGACTCAGGGTCCGTGTGGGAGCGGATGGCATCGCTCGCGGACGAGCTGGGCGCTCCCGGCGTGGGCGACGCGGGCCTCAGCGACGTCGGCGCGGTGGTCGGCGCCACCGAGCCCGGTCATCTCGACCGGGCCCGCGAGCTGATGCCCAGCGCGCCGTTCCTGCTGCCCGGCGTGGGGGCGCAGGGCGGTCGCGTGGAGGACCTCGCGGCGGCGTTCTCGCCGGGCCGCGCCGGCGGGCTGGTGTCGGCCTCGCGCAGCATCGCCGGCGCCCATCGGACGAGCGGCGGCGAGCCGGCCGCGGCGGCCCGCGCGGAGGCCGAGCGCCTGCGCGAGACCGCGTGGGCGCTCTCCGATCGGCTGCTGCGCGCCGGCTGACGCCAGCGGGCGTGCGCTGCGATCGCGTCCGCTAGCCTGTGTGTCGTGCGCGCCCCGGCATCTTCTGCCGTTCAGGCGAGCCGGAAGGCGGGTACGGAATCACGATGATCATCACGGTCACGCTCAACGCGGCCATCGACAAGTCGCTGGCGGTACCGAACTTCAGGCTCGGCCGGCGCCACCGCACCGTCGACCAGCGCACGATGGCCGGCGGCAAGGGCGTGAACATCGCGCGCACGCTCAAGGCGCTCGGTCAGCCGGTGATCGCGACCGGGTTCGCGGGTGGTGCCACGGGGACGCACATAGTCGAGCAGCTCACCGAGGAGTCGATCCTCAACGACTTCGTGCGCATCCGCGAGGAGTCGCGCACGAACACGTCCGTGCTCGACCCGACGACCGGAGAACAGACGGAGATCAACGAACGCGGGCCGTCGGTGAGCGCGCGCGAGATCGAGCTGTTCCGCGACAAGCTGCTGTACCTGTCTCGGGGAGCCGCGATCGTGGTGTTCGCCGGCTCGCTGCCGCGCGGGGTCGAGCCGGACATCTACGCGTCGCTGATCAGGGACCTCGAGCGGCTGGACGTGATCACGGTGGTGGACACCGACGGCGAGCCCCTGCGCCAGGCCGTTCGCGCCGAGCCGGACGTCGTCTCGCCGAACGTGCTCGAGGCGGAGGAGCTCGTCGGGCACGAGTTCTCCGGCGAAGCGGAGCGCTCGCTGGTGGTGGCGGAGATCGCCGCGCTGGGGCCGCGCGAGGCGATCATGACGCTCCCCGACGGCTGCTTCGCCCAGGTGCTGGTGGACGGCCAGAGGCGCCTGAAGCGCGCCAAGATCGAGCCGCGCGAGCCTGTCGCCAGGAGCGGCTCGGGGGACGCGTTCCTGGCGGGCTACCTGGCGGCGCGCTACGAAGGCCGCGCGCCCGACCAGTGCCTGCGCTTCGGCGTCGCCTGCGGAGCCGAGTCCACGGCGCGCCTGGGGGCGGGGCTGATCGATCCGCGCGAGGCGCGACGGTTGATGGGCGGGGTGGAGCTGACGGTGGTCGAGCTGCCCGCCGAGGTCACCTGAGCTCGGTCACCTGAGCTCGGTGAACAGCGTCAGCTCGCCGGAGAGCTGTTCGTAGAGGCGCCGGCGCAGCTGCGTGTGGATCTGGCAGACGCGGCTCGCGGAGACGCCCAGGCGCTCGCCGATGTCACGCAGCTTCCAGCCCTCGACGTACAGCAGGACCGCCACTTCGCGCTCCTGCTTGCTCAGGCGCGCGAACGCCTTGCGGAAATGCGCCTTCGCCTCGAGCAGTTCGGCGCTCGCGATCGGGTCGGTGTCCGTGTCGGGGCTTTCCAGCGTGTCGATCTGCTCGATCGTCGCGCCCTCCTCGGAGCGCACGGCCCGGTTCAGCGAGCCGATCTCCGCCAGCGACAGCTGGTCGAGCCGGTCGGCGAGCTCGATCGGGGTCATGCCCATCTGCGCCGCGAGCTCCTCGCGGCTGGGTTGGTGCTGGTGCGCCGACGCGAAGCGCTCGCGAGCGCTGTCGATCGCGCGCTCGTCGCGCCGCAGCGAGCGCGGCGCCCAGTCGTGGCGACGGAGCTCGTCGAGCACGGCGCCGTGGATGCGCGTCCACGCGTACTGCTCGAGCGTCGCCCCCTTGCCCGGGTCGTAGCGCTCGATCGAGCGGATCAGCGCCTCCATGCCGCAGGACAGGAAGTCCTCCGCGTCGCAGTGGGCGGGAGCCCCGCGCACCTTTCGGTAGACGATGTGCCTGACCATGGGCATGAACGCGAAGATCAGCTGGTCGCGCAGCTGAAGATCGCCGGTGCGTCGATACTCCTCCCACTTCGACAGCACCTCGCGTGCCGATGGCCTAACCGCCTGTCTTGCGCCTACCTGCATCGTCTGCATTGCGTGCTCCAGTTTCGAGGGAACTGGAGGCATATCGGCGCGACGGGCGGGCGCACTTGAGCGCTGCAAGACGAGGGCCCGCAACCCCCGCCGGCCGCGTCCCGAGAGCCGGCATCCCGGGGCTACCCGCCGGCGACGTCCCTGCGCAGGAACACCAGGTATCCGGCGAACAGCGCGGGAACCGCGTACAGCGCGCACACCCACGCGGAGTGCGCGACCGGGGTCCAGTCGGTGGGGGTGCGCAGCAGGCCCTGCCAGGCCTCGAACTGCTGGGTGAGCAGGTATGGCCGGATGCCTTCCAGGCCGGGAATGCTGGCGACGATGTCCAGCAGGATCACCAGTCCGACCGTGCCGACCACCGCAGCGGCGCTGTTGCGCGTGGCGGTCGACAGCAGCACGCCGATGGATGCGACGGTGAACAGCGCGATCAGGTAGATCAGGTTGGACGCGAACACCAGCAGCAGCGCTTCGTGCGCCGAGACGACCGTTCCCGACAGGCTGGTCAGGGAGTGAAAGCCCCAGCAGGCGATGCCCGCGACGGTCGCCACGGCAGCCGACAGGAACACCGCGATCGTGGCGTACGTCATCGCCGCCAGCGCCTTGGCGGCGAACACCTGGCCGCGATCGACCGAGCGCGTGAGGATCGTCTTGAGGGTGCCGTTGCCGTCCTCGTTGGCGACCACGTCGCCGGCGACCAGCGCTGCGACCAGCGGCAGCATGAACAGGGAGAGGAACGTCAGCATCAGCACCGGCGTTGCCAGCCCCGACTGGGTGATCTGTGCGGCGAACACGCTCTCGCCGCCGTGCCGGTTGCGCTGGTGCAGGTTTTCGACGAGCACGAACAGGAGCGGCAGGAACACGATCAGCCCCAGTCCCAGGTAGCTGCGCTTTTGCGAGACCAGCTTGCGCAGCTCCCAGCGGTAGACGCTCAGCGTCGACGGGCGCCGCATGCGCGCACGGGCCGGGCCGGCCACGGCAGTTGCGCCGGCGCTGCTCATGCGACCTCCAGCGGCTGAGGCTGCGCTCCGTTTCCCGCCTCGGTGAGTCGGAAGAACAGGTCCTCGAGCGTGGCGAGCTCGGGGGTGAGCGCGAGGATGCCGATCCCCGCCGCCGCGAGGGCGAGGGACAGCGCTCCCACGTCGCGCTCCCGCGCCTGGAAGACCAGTCCGTGCTCACCGGCGTCGGCATGCTCGATGCCCTCGTGGGCGCGCACGATCGCCAGCGCGTGCTCGTCGTCGGTCGTACGCAGGCGGTAGCCCGCGCCGCCCTGGCGGCGCAGGTCGGCGAGGGCGCCCTCGTAGACGACGCTTCCGGAGTCGACGATCGCCACGCGGTCGCACAGCTCCTGCACCTCCGGCAGCTGGTGGCTGGAGAGCAGCACGGTGATCCCTTCGCCGGCGAGTCGACCGATGAGCACGCGCATGTCGCGCATGCCCGCCGGGTCAAGGCCGGTGGCGGGCTCGTCGAGGATCAGCAGGCGCGGGCGGCGCAGCAGCGCGGCGGCGATGCCCAGGCGCTGGCGCATCCCGTGCGAGTAGCCGCCGACCTTGTGCTTCGCGCGGGGGCTCAGCTCGACGATCTCCAGCACCTCCTCGATGCGCGCGGCAGCGCCATCGCCGTCCAGCGCGGCGAGCAGCTGGAGGTTCTTGCGGGCGCTCAGGTACGGATAGAAGCGCGGGGCCTCGACGAACCCCGCCACTCCCTCCAGCGCGCGGGCGCCCTCGCGCATGGGGTCGCGTCCGAACAGCTCGACCGTGCCCGCGGTGGGCGTGATCAGGCCGAGGGCCATGCGCAGCGTGGTCGTCTTGCCGGCGCCGTTGGGCCCGAGGAAGCCGTACACGTCGCCGGCGCGGACGTTCAGGTCGATGTGGTCGACCGCCAGCACTTCGCCGTAGCGCTTCACCAGCCCCCGCGCCGTCACGGGCTGGGCCTCGTCGCTCACGCTAGAGACCTCGTGCTGCTTCTTCCACGGCCGCGGGGCCGACCGCGCCGGCGATCAGGTAGCGCACGCCCGAGCGCTCGAACGTGAGCAGCGTGCCGAGCTCCGTGCGCAGCTCGCTGGCGCTGACGCCGTCGATCGTGACCTTGGGCAGGTCTTCGAGCGATCCGCCGGCGCTGTTGCCGGTGCCCGCGTTGGTCTTGCTTGCGAGCACGGCGATCGTCGACGGGCCGTGGCCGCGGGTGGTGAGCTTGGGCCTGCTCGCCCGCCTGGCCGAGCGGTGCGCCGCGCGTGCGCGGCTGGACGCCGCGCGGGTGTCGCCGGAGGATGGGGTCTTGATTTCCTCGATCCTGGCGCTCGCCGGCGGGTTGATTTCGAACACGGAGCCTGCCACGGGGCCGAACGAGATTTCGGTGGCCGCCAGTTCGATCACGGGCGCGCTGCTCGCCGAGGAGTAGATGGCCGCGCGCAGGGGCACGCCGTTGTCGGCATCCCACGAGAGCTCCGCGCCGCCGAGCAGGCTGCCGCCTTCCCTGGGCGAGACGCGCACCGTGTACGCGGGCTGGCCGGCGACGTCGGTGGGGATCGCGCCGGACACGTCCGCGTTCTGGCTCAGGTGGGAGATGGCTCGTTCGATCCTGCTGACGCTCGGAGCTTCATGGGGGCCGCTCGCCGGCGTGGGCGAGCCCGATTCGTGGCTGGCGGCCGGCGGCGTGTAGCGGTACAGCGTGTTGCTGGCGGCGTCGTAGAGCGACAGCGTGTGCCCGTCGTAGAGGATCTGCGTGTCGCCGCTTTCGGACTGCAGCTCGAGCCGCACGTCGCCGTCCTTGGCGATCCACAGCCGGCCGGAGGCGCCGGTGACGAGCGGGCTCTGTACGAGTCCTTCGCCTGCCCCGCCGCCGGCCAGGCTGGCGCCTTCGAGGAGATGGTCGGTGAGCACGATGCTCGCGCTGACGCCTTCGATGGGCTTCGCGCCGGCCCCGCCGAGCGCGTCGTGGACTGCGTCGGCCAGCGGCTCGGGCGGTGGCGTGGGCCCGGAGCTGAGCGCGAAGGCGAGCGCGGTGGCGGACACGCCGATGGCGATCACGAGCCCGCACAGCAGGAGCAGGCGGGGGAGGGGAAGACGGCGGAGGATGTTCACGGCGGTGCGTCCACGTCCTTCTGGTTGCCTGGCCACCTCCCAGGTTAGCGCGGCGGCTTTGGCGCCCGTAAAGGTGGGAGAGCTCTCATGGTGGCCGTCGGAGGGCGCTCATCGCGGCGCGCCGGCGCCGGAGCGGTGAGGCGTCGATCGACCGTTCGGCGGCGCCACCGTATATCTTCCCGCGCGCATGCTGATCGTCTTCCTGGTCTTCTGGCTCCTGCTCGGCGTGGGGGTCTTCTTCGTGGCGATGCGGGGCGGCCCGCGCGGCGCGCGGGAGTCGCTGCACACGGAAGCGAAGCTGGGCCAGCGCGCGGTGACGCTGGGGATCGTGGTGCTGTTCGCGTTCGGCCTGGCCGTGCCGGCGCTGGTGCTGGCGTTCAACGGCGAGCACAAGGCGAGCGTGGCGGTCGGCGGCGTGCACCTGAACGGCCAGGAGGAGAAAGGCCGCGAACTGTTCGCGCACGCGTGCGCCGTCTGCCACACGCTGGCGGCGGTCAAGTCGGTGGGGCGCATCGGCCCCGACCTGGACATCCGCGTGGGCGCCGACATCTCCACCCCGGCGGGACGCAGGGCGCTGGTGCTGAGCGCGATCCTCGAAGGCCGCGCGCTCGGCCTGGGGAACATGCCGGCGCAGCTGTACGTGGGCAGGGAAGCGGAAGACGTCGCGGCTTTCGTCGCCGCGGTAGCAGGACACTGACGATTTGGCCAAACGTCGATAGCGGCGCGCGCTGGCCATGAGCTAGGGTCCGCGGGCATGCCCGACCAGCCGAAGACCGCGGAGGACGTGAAGGCGCTCGTCCAGGAGCGCGACATCCGCTTCATCCGCTTCTGGTTCACGGACATCCTGGGCCAGCTGAAGTCGTTCTCGGCGAACGCGGCGGAGCTGGACGACGCGTTCGAGGCGGGGATGGGCTTCGACGGCTCGTCGATCACGGGCTTCAACGCGATCGAGGAGTCGGACATGATCGCGATGCCCGACGCGAGCACGTTCGCGGTGCTGCCGTGGCGCCCGGAGGAGCAGGGCGTCGGGCGGATGTTCTGCGACGTGATCACGCCGGAGAAAACGCCGTACGAGGGCGACCCGCGCCACGTGCTGCGCCGGGCGATCGAGCGGGCGCGGGAGATGGGCTTCGACACGTTCAACGTGGGCCCGGAGCTCGAGTACTTCCTGTTCAAGGGCTCGCGCTCGACGGAGGTGCTGGACGAAGGCGGCTACTTCGACCTGACGACGCTGGACGCGGGCTCGGACGTGCGCCGCGAGACGGTGCTGGCGCTGGAACAGCTGGGGATCCACGTGGAGTACACCCACCACGAGGTGGGGCCGTCCCAGCACGAGATCGACATGCGCTACGCGGACGCGATGAAGATGGCGGATGACTGCATGACGTACCGCATCACTGTGAAGGAGTACGCGATGAAGTACGGCTGGCACGCGACGTTCATGCCGAAGCCGCTTTTCGGCGAGAACGGCTCGGGCATGCACACGCACCAGTCGCTGTTCAGCGGCGGCAAGAACGCGTTCTACGACCCGGACGACCCGTACTTCCTGTCGGACGTGGGCAAGGCGTTCATCGCGGGCCAGCTCAAGCACGCGCGCGAGATCTGCTCGATCTTCGCGCAGTGGGTGAACTCGTACAAGCGCCTGGTCCCGGGCTTCGAGGCGCCGGTGTACGTGGCGTGGTCGCGGCGCAACCGCTCGGCGCTGGTGCGCGTGCCGCTGTATCACCCTGGTCGCGAGAAGGCGACGCGCATGGAGCTGCGCTGCCCGGACCCGGCGTGCAACCCGTACCTGACGTTCGCGGCGCTGCTGCAGGCGGGCCTGGAGGGGATCGAGAAGGGCTACGAGCTGCCGGAGCCGATGGAGAAGAACCTGTACCACCTGTCGGGCGAGGAGCACAGGCGCCTGGGCGTGGAGCAGCTGCCGGAGAGCCTGGGCGAGGCGATCGAGATCACGGCGCAGTCAGAGCTGGTGCTGCGCACGCTGGGCGAGCACATGTTCAACCGCTACGTGGAGATCAAGCGCCAGGAGTGGGACGACTACCGCGTGCACGTGACGCAGTGGGAGCTCGATCGGTACTTGTCGATCCTGTAGGCGGTTGATCGATTTGAGGGCCTGCGCCCGGCTGGGCTCCGGCTCGCGGGGTCGCGCTGTTGGCCGCTGCGCGTAACGCTCAGCCCTCGGGCGTCAAGTCCTCCAGGATCTCGAAGAGCCCGTCTGTGCCGACGGACTCGACGAACGGGGCGATGGCAGCCTGCTGGTCCTCGTAGCCGACCAGTGCGGCGCTCGCACGCAGGTCGTCGACGGTGCCGTCGAAGATGCCGAAGCAGATGACGTGGTTGGGGTCATCGGCGCTGCGGAGCATGTTGAAGCGCTGCCAGCCCGCGGGCATCTGCCCCGCGCGCACGGGACGCATGAACGCCTCCCTGAACTGGTCGAAGGTGCCTGCTTGCAGCTTGCGCTCGGTCAGTGCGCAGATCATGAGAGCCTCCTGGTTGCGTGGATCGCCGGCCGCAGCTGGCGGCCCCGGGCGCGAGCCTACCGGCCGGCGTTTACGGGAAGGCCTCCGCCCTGCCTGTGCCCCGAACGGGGTATCGGGCTCCGGCTGGTGGGTCGGCCGTGTCTAACCCTTGCGCCGGCCGCTCTTCTTCGCCTTGGGCCCGTACTTCCTGTGTGCGCTCGCCACACACCGAGCCCGCCGTTTCTTTGGTCGCTTCTTGCATTGCTCGAGCGCTTTGCTCAGCAACTGGGCCCGCGTGGGAGGCTTTGATTCTTCCCGCTTCTTCTTGGCGGCTTCTTCTTCCTGATGCTTCTTGATCGCGGCGATCTGGGCGTTCAATTCTTCTTCGTGTTTCTTCGCTGCTTCTCCGACCTGCTTGGCGTGTTCTTCGGCTTTCTTGAGCGCTTCTTCCTGCTGTTTAGCTTCGATTTCTTGCGCCGTGATGGCCCTTATCTCACCCGGCGCGCTCGGGTGGACGGTGAACGCCGCTTCCACCCCCGTCGGTACAAATTCGTTGGTGCCCCTTCTGCCCGTAGGGATCGCCAGGAGTCGTTCGCCTTTTTCGTTTTCGTATTCGTCGGGTGTCTGCACGCTGTCCAACTGGTTGAGCGTCGCCGTGAACGACGTGGCTTCTTGATCGATCGGACTCACGGGCGCAAGGAAAGGACCCTGTCCTTCAGCGGATTCGCCCCCGCATTCGAAGGCGATGTAGACGCCGCCACCGGGATTGAGAAGCACGCCGACTTCACGCCTGGCCTGATCGATGTAAACGAGTTCCGCGTCGATTGGACCCGTCGTGATTTCTTCTTCGTTTTTTGCGCCTGCGGATTTACACTTCTGCCCCCCCGCGGTGCACCCCGTGAACCGATACTCGGAAACCGTCGCGCGCGGCCCCGTGATTTCGCCTTCGCCGTGGGAGGCGGTGCAGTGCACGAGCGTTTCAAAACCGGCCATCTCGGCGCTCACCGCCCCGCTTTCGGTGGTGAAGCTGACCGGCAGGCTATGGCCGGGGACGACAAATTCGAGCACCGGCGAGGCCGCGCTTGCACCGGCGGGCACGAGCAGCAGCGCGATGGCCGCGATGAATGCGACGGCGTAAAGATCACTACCGCGAAGAAGTTGACTGCCCCTCGACTCCACCAGTGGTCCTCGTGCCTTCAACTTCACGTTACGACCCCTGCTCGATATCGACTTGAAAGACATATGCAACCCCGATCTCCTCGACCTGCCCGTCGTGGCATCCTACCAGCCGATCGGTTCTGGCGAACGGAACCGCGTCGGCGATCGGGCGGGCGGGGATCAGATGCCAGCGCATCGCCTGTGGCATCGATCGTCCAATGCGCGGGGAGATTGCTCCGTGCCACCGACCGCCTCATCGGTCGCGCGCCGGTCGCGTGCGTCAGGCGCCGGCGAGTAGATCGAGGAAGGCGCGCGGCGAGAACACGGGGATCTCCCCCTCAAGGGCGAGAAGGTCTTTGTCGCCCGACACCAGAGCCGCGCGATGCGCCGATGCAAGGACGATCAGATAGTCATCGTTCGGGTCACGCGAGTGCACCGGCGGGTCGGTATCCGGATCGACGACGACGCTGGCACTGTCGGCGACCCACCGCACCAGGTTAGCTGCGTCTGACTCGCTGATGTAAGGCCGCAGCTTGGAATAGGCGAGCGCTCGCTCAAGCTCGCTCAGCAGCACCTCGGAAGCGATGAGCTCAAACTCGCCCCTGGCGAGCGATCGCAGGACATTGGCCGGGGCGCCCCGTGGCGAGATCGCACCGGAGATGACCACGTTGGGGTCGAGGACCGCCCGCACCCCTCAGCGCCGACGGCGTCGCGTTTGGTGCTGTGCCTCAACGGCAAGCGCGGTAGCGTCGCGCTCAGAGAGGTTGTTGCGCTCCCAAAGGCGCTCGAGTAGGTCGAGCCCGAGGTCGCGTCGCAGTGAATCCTCGATGACCTGGCTGTCGCCTCGGCCCGTACGGGCCGCGCGCATCTTCACTGCCTTCATGACCGACTCGTCGATTGTGAGCGTGGTGCGAACCTTGGACATCGTCACCGCACTGTAGCATCTAGATGCGGGAGCATCAAGATGAGTTCTTTAGTTCGTGACGTATATGGCATGGGCGAATAAGGTTGAGGGCCTTTTGGGGAGATTTCCCCGTGGTGGTTCGAGTCCACGCGGGCGCATAGAAGTGAACGCGACTCTGGGGGAGCATCATGTCCCGCAGCACGAGGCCGTCGACGACGGCTTGCTTCCATCCGCGCCTGGAAATCGATCATCCGCACCTCAGCCTTCCTCCGGTCGCCCGCCGCGACTGCACCTCAGGCCCGTGCGGTGAACGTGCACGGCATGCGCTTGATGCCGTGGATGAACGCGCTGCGCAGCAGCTCTGGCTCGCCGGCCTGGATGTCGGGGATCACGCGCAGCATCTCGCCGAAGATCGCGTTCAGCTGTGTCCGCGCGAGCGACGCGCCCATGCAGTAGTGCGGACCGCCGCCCCCGAACCCGAGGTGGCGGTTCGGGCTGCGTGTGACGTCGAACTCCCACGGGCGCTCGAAGGCGCTCTCGTCGCGGTTGCCCGAGTGGTAGAACAGCACGACCTTCTCTCCCGGCGGGAGCGTTTGGCCATGAAGCTCGACCTCGCGGGTGGTGGTGCGCCTGAACGTCATCACCGGTGAGGCCCAGCGGACGAACTCCTCCACCGCGTCGGGGAGCCGCGCGTCGAGGTCCTCCAGCAGCAGCGCGCGCTGCTCCGGGTGCAGCGTCAGCGCACGCATCGCGTGGGAGGTCGTGTGACGGGAGGTGTCGTTGCCGGCGACCGACAGCAACACCAGGAACGCCGCGATCTCCGCGTGGGTCAGGCGGTCGCCGTCGACCTCGGCCTGGACCAACGCCGTCATCAGGTCATCGCCCGGGTGCCGTTCGCGATGCCCGGCGAGCTCGGTGGCGAACTCGGTCAAGGTCCACAGCGCCCCCCCGAGCACCTCGATCGGTTGACGATCGCCGAACACCTCGGGATCGGACACCGCGACCAGCGTGTCGGCCGCCTCCATCACCCGCTCGCGGTCCGACTCCGGTACGCCGAGCATGTCGGAGATCGTCCGCAGCGGGAGCCGTTTGGCGATCAGGTCCACGAAGTCGCCGCCGCCGGTGGCGGCCGCATCCTCGACGATCTGCTTCGCATTGACACGTATGCCGCTCTCGATCCGCGCGACCTGCCGCGGCGTGAACGCCGAGGAGACCAGACCACGCAGCTTGCTGTGACGCGGCGCGTCCATCGCCAGGAACGACTGCGACGCCTCCAGCATCTCCGGGGGCGCGTCGCCGAACTGCACACCATCCCCCGAGCGGAAGCTCGCCGGGTCGCGGGAGATGCTCCTGATGTCCTCGTAGCGGACGATCGCCCAGTAGTGCATCCGGCCCTGGTCGGGCAGACCGAGAATGTCCTCCAGCGGCTCGTGACGCGAGATCGGCGCGCTGAGCCGCAGCGCCTCGAAATAGCGGTCGCGCTCCCGCGCCGGCTTGGCCCAGAAGTCAAGCGAGCCGAGATCGACCTCGCTCAGATCCACCGTGCTCGACACGCCCGGAATATACCTCCGCACCCATGGGGCTCACCTGTCGACGGGGACCGCACAGGCGATCGGGCGGGCTGGCGCCAGGTGCCAGTGGAGCGCCTGCAGCATGTGCCCGAACGCCGTCGGGTGGCGCGGGGCGATCTCGGCGACGAGCGCGAGCGCCCCGAGAGCGTGGCGCTCGTACTCGTCGTCGCCGGTCAGCTGTGCCAGGCGCAGCAGGCCGACCGCGGCGCTGGAGGCGCCCGAGGGGATGGGGGAGTCCTCGAGGTCCTTGCGCCTGACGATCAGCGCTTCGCCGTCCGACGCTGTCGAGAAGAAGCCGCCCCGCTCGGGGTCGGCGAAGCGGGCGATGATCTCGTCGGCGACTGCGATGGCCTGGTGGAACCAGCGCTCCTCGCAGGTGGCTTCGAACAGCGCGATCAGCGCCTCCAGCAGGAACGCGTGATCCTCCAGATAGCCGTCGATCCTCGCCTGCCCGTGGTTGTACGTGCGCAGCAGGCGGCCGCGCTCGTCGCGCATCCCGCTCCGCAGGAACTCCGCGCAGGCGCTCGCCGCGTCCAGATAGCGCTGCTCCCCCAATGCTGCCCCGGCGTCTGCCAGCGCGCAGATCATCAGAGCGTTCCAGCTCGTCAGGCGCTTGTCGTCCAGCGCCGGGCGCTCGCGCATTTCCCGCGCCGCCAGCAGGCGCTCGCGGATGCGCTCGCGAGTCTCGGGATCGGGGGTCGCCCCGTCCCCGCGATCGCTCAGCACGTTCAGGCCCGGCTGCGGATGGTGGGGGTCCTGAAAGTTCCCCTCCGAGGTGACGCCCAGCCATGCGATGGCCGCGCCGGCGTCCTCGCCGAGGGCCTCCGTGAGCTGGGCGACGGTCCACACGTAGAAGCGCCCCTCCACGCCCTCCGAGTCGGCGTCCAGCGCGCTGTAGAAGCCGCCCTCCGGGCCGCGCATCTCCCGCAGGGTCCACTCGAGGGTGTCGATGCAGACCTCCCGCAGCCGCGCGTCCTGTGAGCGCTGCCAGCCATGCAGGTAGGCGCGGGCGAGCAGCGCGTTGTCGTACAGCATCTTCTCGAAGTGGGGCACCGTCCAGCTGGCGTCGACGCTGTAGCGCGCGAAGCCTCCGCCGATCTGGTCGTGGATGCCGCCGCCGGCCATCGCGTGGAGGGTCGTCAGCGCCAGCTCGCGCCGGTCGCGCAGCAGCAGGAACTCGAGCACCGGCGCCTGTGGAAATCGAGGCCCACCCGCCCCGCCGCCAAAACCTCCGTGGCGGGGGTCGAACGACCGCGCGAGCTCGGCCACGGCGCCGTCGAGCGCGCTCTCCCCGATCGGTTCGCTGGAGGGGCTCAGCAGCGCGCCGCCGCCCAGGCGCTCGCGCACGCGCTCGCCTCCCGCGCGGATCTCCTCGCGGTTCTGCTCCCAGGACTCGGCGATCGCCTGCAGCACCTGCGTCCACGCGGGCATGCCGTGGCGGGGGTCGGGCGGGAAGTACGTGCCGCCGTAGAACGGCAGCTGCTCGGGCGTCAGGAACACGTTCAGCGGCCAGCCGCCCTGGCCGGTCATCCCCTGCACGGCCTCCATGTACAGCGCGTCGATGTCCGGGCGCTCCTCGCGGTCGACCTTCACGCACACGAAGCTCTCGTTCATCACGCTCGCCGTGCGGGGGTCCTCGAAGGACTCCCGCTCCATCACGTGGCACCAGTGGCACGCGGAGTAGCCGATCGACACCAGCAGCGGCCTGTCCTGCTCTCTCGCGCGCGCGAGCGCGACCGGGCCCCACGGCAGCCAGTCGACCGGGTTCTCGGCGTGCTGGCGCAGGTACGGGGAGGTCTCCTGCGCCAGTGCGTTTGCCACCCGCTCAGGGTAGCCACGACGACCACAACGAGCCGTCGGTGGCTGCCGACCGAGCGGAGAGCCCCCGGCGGCGAGCGAGCAGTTCGAGGATCGCCGCGTGCGAGGGCCATTCTCCCGAGCCGGCGCGGGCGAGCCTGACCTTGGCGACGCTCACGTCGAAGCGCCTGTTTCCCAACGTGCCCGTGACCAGCTTGGTCGCGGCGCCGACCCGCACGGTCCCCGGTGAGGCCTGCGCGCCCGACACGCGTACGTCGGTCGTCTGCAGCTCGCCGTCGCGCACCGGGAACGTGGCCGTCAGCTGAACGCCGGGCACGAACGAGAAGTCCTTCAGGATCGCCGCCGAGGTGGTCAGCTTGGCGTAGCCGCCGCGCAGGCCGCCGAAGCTCGAGCCGCTCGGGAGTTCCGCATCGGCCTCCAGCGTGGCCGCGATCACCTGGCGGTTGAGGTCCACGAGCGTGTCGAGCACCGCCACGAGCGTCTTTCCGGGCCTGCCCCCGAGCTCGGCGGGCGGTTGCACGTTGGCGAGCTTGGTGGGCGTGAGCGGAGTCGGCGCGAACTGGTTGGTCGTGGGCGCGCACGGCTGGATTTGGCCCCCACCCACCCCGCCGGCGAAGAAGGCGCTGACCGCCAGCGAGGAGCAGTCGCTGAGATCGCTGCCGAGCACCGAGTGTCCGGTGAACGGGACGAGCAGCAGCTGCGCGTCGGGAATCTGCGCGGCCACTCCTCGCGCGTCCGCGGTGGGGGTCCTGAGATCCTGCTCGCCGGACAGGATCAGCGTGGGCACGTTCGGCAGCGCGCTCGCTGCGGAAGGCGCCGCGGATGCGTCCGGCCAGCCGGAGCAGGTGGGGACCAGGCTGTTGGCGTAAGCGGTGACCGCGTCGAACGGGTAGAAGTCGCTGGCCGGCTGGGCGTGCAGGTATTCCAGCGCCTGGGCGAGCCGAGTGCTCTGCGGAGCCGTGCGCTGCCACGGGAACGGGTCCTCCTCGCAGCTCGTGGTCGCGAACAGGGCTTCGTCGATCTCCTGGGAGACTTCGTCGCTGACGCCTTCCCTGGGCACGCTGGGGATCAGCCCCTCGGAGAGCAGGTGCAGGCGCAGCAGCGGGTCCGGATCGTGACGCAGCGCCGATCGCACCGCCGCGGGCAGCAGCGCCCGCAGGGCCGGGTTCAGGTCGCCGGCCACGAGGATGTCGTACAGGCCGCCCTCGTCGAGCGTGCTCGCGTGGCGCCTGCCCGACCCGTCGTACACCGACCCGCTCAGCGCCCGCCTGCGCAGCTGCGCGGCCAGGGTCGCGATGTCGCCGACGGGGTTGGAGGCGATCCCCGCGCACGCCCCGTCCCCGCACAGCTCGTCCAGGACGCCGGCGATCGCCTGGAAGGTCGGGATCGCAAACGGCTCGGGCCCTTCGACGGGCACCACCGAGTCGAGCACCAGCGCTTCGACGTTCCGCGGATAGCGCTCGGCGTACTCCAGCGCGACCTTGGTGCCGTAGGAGGTGCCGTACAGCACGAGCTTTTCATAGCCGCCCGCCTGCCGCAGCGCCTCGATGTCCTGGACGGATTCCTGCGTCGTGAAGGCGCCCCGGGCGGGTCCGAGCTCCGACGCGCACTGCTCGAAGAGCTCGCTCGAGGGCTCCGAGCTGAACACTTCGAAGGCGGGGCAGCTCAGCGGGTCGGACGCTCCGGTGCCGCGCTGGTCGAACACGAGCAGATCGCGCGAGCCGAGCGCGGGGGCGATCGCCTGCGCGATGAATTCGCCGAGCGGGACGGCCGCCTGGCCGGGGCCGCCCGCCAGGGCCACGACGGCGTCGCGGCTCGGGACGGCGCCGGCCAACTTGCGCTCCACACTCAGCGAGATCGTCCCCGCCACCGTTCCGGTTCGGTCGAGCGGGACCGCCAGCGACGTGCATTCGAACGCGGCGCTGTTCGCGCAGGGGATGAAGCTAAGGCTGGACGCGGTCGAGCAACTCGGCCAGGCGGCGAGCAGCAGCACGGGCAGCAGAGCCGCCATAGCCAGTGTGGAAGCTCTCCTGCGCATCTTCGCCGACAATACCCGCAGTCGCGCTCGAACTCGCCGGCAGGAGCACCCGACGTCCGCTCAGCGTCCCGACGAGCGACCTGTGGGGCCCCAGTCGCAGCGTGCCGTGCGCGGCGCTGGAGCCGCCCACCCGCAGGTCCTCGGTTTCCGCCCCGATCGAGCCGGAGATCGTCACGCCCGGCACGTATGAGTATCCGTGCAGGCTCAGCGTCTCGCCCGCGTACTGTGCCCAGCCCCCGCGCAGGCCTCCGACGCGCAGCGTGGGGAGCACGCCGAAGCTTTCCGAGAAGCCGCTCAGCGTCAGTTGCAGGGCGAGCTGGCGGACGAAGTCGTCGAGCGTCGCCGCGACCGCGTGCAGCGTGCGCCCGGGCAGCCCGCTGTAGCCCTTCGCGGGCGAGACCAGCGCGAGCCGCCCCGGTGGAAGCGGCGGCGGCAGCAGGCTCGCCGGAGGGGGTGCCGCGCGGCACGGCTTGACCGGCCGGGCCGCGAACAGCGCCTGCAGCGCTTTGCTGGCGCACGAGGTCTGCTCCTCGGTCAGCACCGAGTGGCCGGTGTAGGGCACGACCAGCAGGTGCGAGTCGGGGATCTGCGCCGCGACTTCGCGTGCGTTCGCGGTCGGCGTGCGCAGGTCGTCGGCGCCGCTGAGAATCAACGTCGGCACGTTCGGCAGGGGCGCGTCGTCGACGGGTGGGGCGGGGGTGGTGTACGGCCAGTGCGCGCAGGCGTCGACGTCGCTGAGGTCGAGCGCGTTCGCTGCCGTGAACGGCGCGAACGCGCTTGCGGGCAGCGCCCTCGCGGCTGCCGTCGCCTGCGCGATGCGGGCCCTCGGATCGACCGCGCGGCTGAACGGGAAGTCCTGTTCTTCGCACGTGGTCGCGTAGTACAGCGGCGTGTCGAAGTCTTCGCCTTCGCCTTCGGCTTGATCGGCGGTGCTCAGCAGACGTGCCAGGTATGCCGTGTCACCTCGCGCGGCCGCCGCTACCGCGGTGACGAATTCGGCGCGCAGGAGCGGGGAGAAGTCGCCGGCGAGCAGGAGTTCGACGAGCTCGTCAGGGGACAGCGAGATCGTGTGCGCCACGCCATTCCCGTCGACCGCGCGCGCACGCAGCGGCGCGCGGTCCATGCGCTTGACCACCCGCGCCAGGTCGGCGACGGGGTTGGACGTGACGTGCGCGCAGGCACGGTCGGCGCACAGCTGGCGCAGGATGCGCGGCACGGCGGCGAACGTGGAGCGGTTGAGCGGTTCCGGCCCGTTCGGCGGGACGACCGAGTCGAGCACCAGCCCTTCGACGTGTTCGGGGTAGTCCTGCGCGTACTGCTCGGCGACCTTGGTGCCGTAGCTGGTGCCGTACAGGACGAGCTTTTCATAGCCCCCCGCCTGACGGATCGCCTCGATGTCGGCGACGGTGTCGGCGGTCGTGTAGAAGGTGCGATTGCGTCCCAGCTGATCGCCACACGCTTCGACCAGCGCGCCGAGCGAGCGATACAGGCGGGGGACTTCGAAGGCGTGGCAGGACAGCGGATCGGAGAGGCCGATCCCGCGCTGGTCGAACACGATCAGATCGCGCGTCGCGGCGATCGGGCCGAGCAGTTCGTCGAACGTTTCGGCGAAAGGCATCGCCGGCTGCCCCGGCCCCCCCGCCAGGGCGATGATCGCGCTTCGCGCTTCGCCGACCGGGGCGCGATGGCGGCGCATCGCGAGCGTGATCGTGCCCGGCGTGGCGCCCGTGGGGTCCAGCGGCACGGTGAGGTGCCCGCAGGCGAAGTCGTTGCTGTCGCCGCACGGCGTGAACGCGATCTGGGCCTGCGCCGATGCGATCGGGTGCAGGCCGGCCGGCAGGCAGATGCAGGCGCATGCGCCCAGCAGCACCGCCGCGAGCCTGCGTGCGGAAGGTTGCATCCATCGGAATCTATTGCCTGTGGCGGCGCCTTGGCGCCGGTTGCGCCCGCATCCGCGCGCACGCTAGGGTCTCCTCGATGGCCCCTCGGCGCGAAACCGTCCACGCCCCCGGCGCGCCGCCGGCGATCGGCCCGTACAGCCATGCCGTACGCAACGGTGAGCTGCTGTTCTGCTCGGGGCAGATACCGCTCGACCCGGACAGCGGCGAGATCGTCGGCGCGAGCGCCGCAGAGCAGGCGCGGCGCTGCCTGGAGAACCTGCGCGCCGTGTGCGAAGCGGCCGGCACGAGCCTCGAGCGCGCGCTGCGCATGACCGTGTACATGACCGACCTGGCGGCCTTCGCCGAGGTCAACGAGGTCTACGGGTCGTTCTTCGGCGAGGATCCCCCTGCGCGGGTGGCGGTCGGGGTGGCGGCGCTGCCGCGCGGCGCTCAGGTCGAGATCGACGCGATCGTCGCGCTGTAGGCCTCGCCGTCGGCGGGCTCGACGCTGCGCAGCGCGCGCCCGAGCAGCTCGCGCAGGGTCGCGCGCTCGTCCGGGTCGAGCGCCGCGAGCAGCTCATCCTCGACCGCCCTCTGGGCGCGTTCGGCGTCGCTCAGGGCCGCGCGGCCGGACGGCGTGATCTGCACCAGGTGCCGGCGCCGGTCGCTGGGGTCGCGCAGGCGCGTGACGTAGCCGAGCTGCTCGAGCTCGTTCAGCAGCAGGACGACGTTGTTGGCGTCCATGCAGAAGGCGTCGGCGAGGTCCTGCTGGGGGCACCCGTCGTGGTCGCTCACATAGCTCAGGGCGACCAGGTGGCGCAGATGCATGCCCAGCTGCGCCTCATCGGCGCGCCGGTACACCTGCTTGGCCAGGCGGCTCAGCAGCACCGCCGAACCGGGGGCACAGTCACGCTGATCAGCCATGTTCTGGAGTGTATACATCATCAAAGCATCAATCATCACAATAGCAGCGATCGCCAATTTTTCATCGATCATCCTTGTTATAGGGATGATAAGTGCTATGGTGTGTTCTCCGCAACCCCAGGAGGACTCCCATGATCGCTCTGCTCAGCCAATCCAAGACCGCCACCCAGCCCGCCGCCTCCGAGCGCCGGCGCTGGATCGCACTGGGGGTGCTGTGCCTCGGGCAGCTGATGATGGTGCTGGACGCGACGATCGTGAACGTCGCGCTGCCGTCGATCCAGCGCGAGCTGCACTTCACGCAGGCGAACCTCACGTGGGTGATAGACGGCTACATGATCACCTTCGGCGGCTTCCTGCTGCTGGCCGGCCGCTTCGGCGACCTCGTCGGCCGCAAGCGGGTGTTCCTCAGCGGCCTCGTCCTGTTCGTCGCCGCGTCGATCCTGTGCGGCGTCTCGGACAGCCAGGCGATGCTGATCGGCGCGCGCCTGCTGCAGGGGGTCGGCGGCGCGGTCGCCTCGAGCGTGATCCTGGCGATCATCGTGACCGAGTTCCCCGAGCGCGTGGAGCAGGCCAAGGCCATGGGCATGTACGCGTTCGTGTCCGCCGGAGGCGGCTCGATCGGCCTGCTCGCCGGCGGCGCGCTCACGCAGTCGCTGAGCTGGCACTGGATCTTCTTCGTCAACGTGCCGATCGGCGTGTTCGCGTTTGTGTTCGGATCGATGCTGATCGAGGAGAACGAGGGCATCGGCCTGGCCGGTGGCGTGGACGTGCTCGGCTCGATCCTGGTCACGCTGGCGACCATGTTCGGCGCGTTCGCGATCGTCAAGTCCGGCGACTACGGTCTGCTCTCGGCGCGCACGCTGAGCGCCGGCGGCGCCTCGCTGGTTCTGCTCGGCTCGTTTCTCGCGTGGGAGGCGCGTGTCGCCAACCCGATCATGCCGCTGCGCATCCTGCGGCTGCGCACGCTGATGGGCTCGAGCCTCGTTCGCGGCCTGCTGGTCACGGGCATGTACTCGGCGTTCTTCCTCGGCGCGCTGTACCTCGAGCGGGTGCTCGGCTACGACGCGATCGACACGGGCCTGGCGTTCATGCCGCTGACGGTCGCGATCGCCGTGATGTCATTGGGCGTGGCGGCGCGCGCGGTGGAGCGCTTCGGCGCAGTGCCGACGCTCGCCGCGGGACTGGCCGGGATCATCGTCGGGCTGCTGCTGCTGGCGGCGCAGGGCCTTCACGCGAGCTACTTCCCGGGCCTGTTCTTCGCCTTCCTGGCCCTTGGCTTGGGCGCCGGCGCCTCGTTCCTGCCGCTGCTGACGCTCGGGATGGCCGACGCGCCGAGGCGCGACGCGGGCCTGGCCTCGGGCATCATCAACGTCTCGGTGCAGCTGTTCGGCGCGATCGGGCTGGCGGCGCTGGGCACCGTCGCCACCGACCACACGAAAGCGCTGAGCGCCGCCGGACACCCGCTGCTGGCGTCGCTGACCGGCGGTTACCACCTCGCGTACGTGGTCGCGGCGGTGTGCGTCAGCCTGGGCATCCTCGCGGCGTTCGCGGTGCTGCGCCCGCCGGCCGAGCTGCCACAGGAGATCCTCGACGCGGAGCGCGTGAGCTCCGAGCTGGCCGAGCCGGTGGCGCAGGCCGCATGAGCTCCCTGGCGCCACACAGCGATCAAGCCGCACGCCGGCTGCCGGCGCAGCGCGTTCGCGCTGCCACGCGCGCGCGCCGCGCCGATGCGGGCACCGTCACCGAGATGGCGCGCCTGCTGCTGCGCGACGCCCGTGAAGCGCACACCGCCGAGGCGCGGCCTCGCCAGTGTGCCGCCGCGCGGGCGGACCGCGCGG
Source organism: uncultured Solirubrobacteraceae bacterium (assembly GCA_963805745.1). Classification (GTDB taxonomy): domain Bacteria; phylum Actinomycetota; class Thermoleophilia; order Solirubrobacterales; family Solirubrobacteraceae; genus Palsa-744. Next base: position 235,766 of record CAWDVD010000002.1, on the reverse strand, counting down.
CGGGGCGCGAGCTCGCGGGCGCGTCCGGGCGCCCCAGCGCCTAAAGAAGACGCACGAGCAGGTCGCTTCCCGGGAGCCGGCCCTCGATCAGCGATACGACCACGTAGGCCGCAAGAGCTGCGAGGAGCACCAGCTTGACGGTCTGGCGGGCGGTCCAGAAGAACAGCTCCCGCTCCGCCCTCCGAACCTCGATCGGTGTCCGTGCTCTATGAAGCAATGCCACGAAAAGATCCTCTGCTCGTGCCGCCACATGAGGTGTGCTTCCAATGCCCGCAACCGTTCTCTTACTCGGATTACTCTCCCAGGTCACGCCGATTTTGGAAGATATGTCTCTGTCTCGGACTACTGTCCGAATACACGCGGGGCACTCATGTCCCATGCGGTGTTCTGTCGCCGAGGCTCAGACGGTCGCCGAGGCGCAGACGGTCAGCTGGCCCTCAGCTCGGCCCGCTTGATCTTCCCGCTGGCGGTCTTCGGCAGCTCCGCGGCGAAGTCGATGATGCGCGGGTACTTGTACGGGGCGGTCTCGCGCTTGACGTGCTCCTGCAGCTCGCGCACGAGCGCGGGCGAGGGGACGTGCTCGCCGCGCAGCACGACGACCGCGCGCACGACCGCCCCGCGCTCCTCGTCGGGAGCGGAGACGGCGGCGGCTTCGGCGACCGCCGGGTGGGCGATCAGCGCGGACTCGACCTCGAACGGCCCGATGCGGTAGCCGGCCGAGACGATCACGTCGTCCGCTCGGCCCTCGAAGTACAGCCAGCCGTCCTCCTCGCGCACGCGGTCGCCCGTGTGCCAGGGCCCGCCCGCCCGCCTGTCGCGCGCGCGCCAAGCGCCGTCGGGCGCGCGCAGCACGTGCTCGCCGAGGTAGCCGAGGAAGAACGTCGGCACGCTCGCCGGGTCGACCGTCAGCTCGCCGTCCACGACCGTCAGCCCCATGCCGGGGAGCGCGCGGCCCATCGAGCCGGGGCGCGCGCCGGTGTCGAGCGGGGTGCCGGTCGTCTGGCCCGTCTCCGTCTGGCCGTAGCCGTCGCGGATGTCCATGCCGGTCGCCTCCCGCCACGCGCGCAGCACCTCGGGGTTGAGCGCCTCGCCGGCGGCCACCATCCCGCGCACGTGCGCCAGCGCTCGCAGCGTGGCGCGCTTGGCGATCACGCGGTACTCGGTCGGAGCCATGCACAGCACGTTCACGCGCTCGCGCTCGAGCAGCTCCAACCGCTCCTCCGGGTCGAAGCGCGCGTCGTGCAGCAGCGCCGCCGCCCCCGACAGCCACGGCGCGATGAACACGTTGCGCGCGGACTTCGACCAGCCGCTGGCGGCCGTGCACCACACCAGCTCGCCGGCGCGCGCGCCCAGCCAGTGCTCGGCCTGCACGCGCTGGCCGTCGAGGTAGCGCTGCGCGTGCACGACGGCCTTGGGCTCGCCGGCGGTGCCGCTGGTGAACGTGATCAGGCACGGGTCGCCGTCCGCCAGCTCGACCGCCGGCGCCGGCTCGGCGGCGAACAGCCTCTCGTCGGGCACGTACGCGACGGGGACCGACGCGCCGGCGACGCTCAGGGCAGCCTCGAGCTCCCCGCGGTTGCGCTCGTCGGAGACGATCAGCGCCGGGTCCACCGCGTCGATGCGCAGGCGCAGGTCCTTCGCGCGCAGCTGCTCGGTGCACGGCAGCACGACCGCGCCGATGCGAAAGCACGCCACCATGCTCAGCACCCACTCCGGCCGGTTGCCGATCAGCGTCATCACCACGTCGCCCCGGCGTACGCCCAGCCGGTGCAGCGTGCCCGCCAGGCGCGCCGAGCGCTCGGCGACCTCACCGAAGCTCCACTCGCGCCGCGTGCCGTCGCGCGCGAGCTCGATCAGAGCGCGCTCGCGCGGGTCGCGCCGGTCGATGACGTCGCGAGCGAAGTTCACGACGGTATTCTCCCTCCTGAGGGTGGCGCAGTCGGCCGACCCAGCCCTCCGGGCTGCGTGCCCCCGGCAAGCCGGGCCCCTCTGCATTTCATCAGCCGCCAAAACGACCTTGGAGCGCCGATCAGATGGCCGTAGCCGCCTCCCAGTACACCGAGAAGACCGACGAGCAGAAGGCGATCACCGACATGGTGCACCAGTTCGCCGACGAGCAGATCCTGCCCAACGCCGAGCACTACGACCACGAGGACGAGTTCCCGGCGCCGATCGTCGAGCAGATGAAGGAGCTCGGCCTGTTCGGGGTGACGATCCCCGAGGAGTACGGCGGCATGGGGCTGGACCTGACGACGTACGCGATGATCGTCGAGGAGCTCTCGCGCGGCTGGATCTCGATCTCGGGCGTCATCAACACGCACTTCATCGGCTCCTACCTGCTGATGAAGTTCGGCAACGACGAGCAGAAGCAGAAGTACCTGCCGCGCATGGCCACCGGTGAGATCAGGGCGGCGTTCTCGCTGTCCGAGCCGGAGCTCGGCTCCGACGTGCAGGCGATCAAAGCCTCCGCCAGGAAGCTCGACGACGGCACCTACGAGCTCAACGGCCAGAAGATGTGGGTCACCAACGGCCTGCTCTCGACGCTCGTGTTCGTCCTGGTCAAGACCGACCCCGAGGCCGACCCTCGCCACAAGGGCTTCACGTGCTTCATCGCCGAAAAAGAGCCCGGCGCGAGCGAGAACACGGGCGCGTTCGCGGGGCTGAACGTGCCGCCGAAGATCAAGAAGCTGGGCTACAAGGGCGTCGAGTCGACCGAGCTCGTGTTCGACGGATACCGCTGCCCGGCCGAGAACGTCCTGGGCGGCGAGGACGCGGGCCTGAACAAGGGCTTCCCGCAGATGATGGACGCGCTGGAGGTTGGCCGCGTGAACGTCGCCGCGCGCGGCGTCGGCATCGCCCAGCGCGCGCTGGAGCTGGCGCTGCGCTACTCCCAGGAGCGCAGGACGTTCGGCAAGCCGATCGCCGAGCACCAGGCGATCCAGTTCAAGCTGGCCGACATGGGCACGCAGGTCGAGGCCGCGCGCCTGCTGACGCTGCGGGCCGCGCGCCTGAAGGACGCCGGCGAGCGCTCGGACCTGGAGGCCGGCATGGCCAAGCTGTTCGCCTCCGAGGCCGGTCGCTTCTGCGTCGAAGAATCGTTCCGCATACACGGCGGCTATGGATACTCGAAGGAGTACGAGATCGAGCGCCTCTATCGCGACGCGCCGCTGCTGCTGATCGGGGAGGGCACGTCGGAGATCCAGCGCATGGTGATCGGGCGCAAGCTGCTGCAGCGTCATAAGATCTGATCGACAGCCACCACGGATCGCGACCCGGTCCAGGAGGGGAGAGACAGCCACATGGCCGATGACGCCAAGGCTCTGATCGAGCTAGCGACCCGCAGGTTCATCGGCGAAGTGCCGGCGCTGGAGCCGATCAAGCTGGTGGTCGGCATAGAGCTCCGGGGCAGGGGCGACGTGCAGCACTTTCGCCTGGAGATGCCCGGCCTGAAGGTCACCAAGGGACCGGCGGCCGACGCGCGGCTGCGCGTGGACATGCGCCGGGAGTTCTTCAACGTGATGGCCCGCGAAGCCAAGGTCGCGGACTGGATCGAGGCGTTCACCTACGGGCAGGCCAAGGCCTCGGGGCCGGAGCAGATCCTGCGGCTGATCATCAACGTCGTCGAGCGCCACCAGGAGCGCGAGCGCACGCCCAAGGCGCGGCGGCACGCCTAGCGTTCGTGCGCGCAAGGCGCGCCGAGGGTGCGCGCGCACAGCCGGCTACGCGCGCTGGCGTGCCCAGCGAGCGCCGCGGCCGCTCAGTGGTAGGCGGAGAGCTGGTCGGCCAGGAACGCCAGCGAGGCGAGCAGGCAGATGCACATGACGATGAGGGAGAAGTTTTCGTTCATCGGCTGTCACCGAGCACGATAGCCCACGGGCTGGCGTATGGGCTGCGCGGGCATGCCGTCCTCACAGCTCGCGTGCGACCGCCCTCAGCAGGCTCAGGGCCCAGGTGGGGTCGGCTTCTGAATCGCCCGCGATCAGGAAGTACGCGGTCAGGTTGCGCACGCGCACGAAGCCGGCGGAGCTGTATTCGCTTTCGCCCCAGGAGTTGGCTAGCTCGGTGGTGCTGCCGAGGAAGGCTTCTTCGCCGACGCCGCGCACGCGCGCGGTGGAGGAGCCACCCAACCGCACCTGCAGCTGCAGGCCGTCGATGGCGGCTTGCTTCGTGCCGTAGCGGGAGATGTTGAAGCCGCTGGCGATCACGCCGTGGAACACTTCTTCTTCCAGCGGCGCTTCCCCGGGAAGGAGATGCGGAGGTTCCACCCCACGTTCTCCAGATTCCGGTTCCAGGGGGATCGGCTTCATGATGATCGAGCTCGATTCCTTGAACAGGAACGTGCACGTGAAGGAGACGTAGCCAACCGAGGCGTTCCTGGATTCGGTGATTGCGAATTTGTTCTTCGCTGTGAAGTGGCTCAGTTGTGCTTCGGTCATGTCGGCCACCGTGCTCGAGTATCCGGGCAACTCACCGTCGCACGAGCGTGCTGCCAGAATCGGTTCGCAGCGCGGGCGGGCGATCAGTTCGACGTCGCCACCGAGCGTGGCGCCGGTGATCGCGAGGTTCCCGTCGAGGAACACCGGGGCGTGTTCGTCGTGCCCCGGACAGTTGCAGCCTTCCCGCAGGGAGCACAGCTTGATCGTGCCCGTGACGACCTGATCGACATCATCGCCGTTGCTCGAGCGGATGCGCACGTAGCCGTCGCGCACGCGCAGTTCGAGCACCGGCTTGCTTTTCGACATGCCGCTCAGCACGAGGTGGTAGACCCCGTCGGCGTAGGCGGCCACCTCCACGGGAGGGTGCCCCGCGCCCCCGACCGCGATCGTACGCGGCCGGAAGCGCCCGCGGCCGGATGGCGCGCTCTGCGGGCGCGGCGCCCACGGCCACCCGCTCGCTTCCCGGAAGAACACCGATGCTTCGGTGGTGAGGAATTCGAGGTTGTCGGCGATCCCCGCGAAGTAGGCCGATTCGTCGTTGGTCTGCGCGAACATCGCCTTGAACTTCGACCACGGTGAGATGCCCACGGACTGCATGTGGTCGAAGAACCCGAGCGCGGTGTATTCGCGCTGGAACAGAGGTAGTGAGGGGTGGCTGAAGTACTGGCCCAGGACGCGGCGGGACGAGGCGTCCTCGCCGGCTACCTGCACGCCCACCCATTCGGCGCCGCCCTCGACCAACCACTTGAATTTCATGGCCTTGCAGGTCGAGACCTTGCCGCACATGACGACCTCGAAGGCGTGGAAGACCTCGTGCGCGATGGTGGCCGCGAGGAGTTCGTGCGCGGTGTGCGGAGCGGTCCCCACGTTGATTTCGCATCCCACGATGTCGTCGTCCGCCGCGTAGCAGCTCGTGTAGGCGAGCGCGCTGCCTTTGACGAGATGCGGGGAGGAGGACTGCTTGACGTCCAGAAACTCTTCCGGCCCGCCGGGCAGTTCCACCCCCAGTTTCGCGCCCTCGATGCGAGCATCGTCGTAGGCCAGCGTCTTGTCTTCCCGCAGGTAGCTAGCGGGCACTTTGGCGAGCGCGGGCGCGGTGGCGGCGGCGGCCGACACGAACGACATCGCCAGCGCCAGGAGCACCGCACGCATGCCGGCCCTGCGCGCCGCTCCGACACGCGAGTGCCTGAGCATGATCAGGCCAGCACGGCGCCGTCGTCGTAGAGCTTGAGCACCTTCACCGCGCCGGGCGGCGAGGCGTCGAGGCACAGGCGGCAGAGCACGCACTCGTCGAGGTTCTTCTCGACGATCTCCACCCTGCCGCCGGCCGCGGCGAAGATGTCCACCGGGCAGACCTCCGCGAGCCTGGCCGCGAGCGCGCTGTCGGAGGCGACGCTGTCGTCGACCTCGACCGCGATGAACGTGCCGTCGGCTCTCATTGGCGATCGCTCCCAGCCGAGCCGGCGGGCGCGGGGGAGCCGGCTCGCTCGGCGATCTTGGCCTCGATCATCCCGGGGATGTCCTCGATCCGCTCGGCCACCGCGATCCCCGCCTGCGCCAGGCGCGCGATCTTCTCCGACGCGGTGTCCTCCTTGCCTTCGACGATCGTGCCCGCGTGGCCGAAGCTCATGCCCGGCATCTCGTCCATGAAGCGGCCCGCCATGAACGCCACGATCGGCAGCCGTGAGGCGTTGTCGGTCACCCAGCGCGCGAGCTCGGCCTCCATGCGCCCTCCCGGCTCGGTGTAGATGACGATTCCCCGCGTCTGCTCGTCCGCCTCGAACAGGGGCATCAGCTCGGCGTAGGTGGAGCCGATGATCGCGTCGCCGCCGATCGACACGGCCGTGGACTGGCCGAGGCCGGCGGCGCTGAGCGTCGAGGACATCTCCGTGGTCATGCCCCCGGAGCGCGAGATCACGCCGATCGGACCCGTGGTGTATGCCTGCGCGGCGTTTTTCGCCGGGCCGCCGATGCCGCCCATCTTGATCACGTCCGGCACGATGATCCCCAGGCAGTTGGGGCCGATGATGCGCGCGCCGCGCAGGCTCGCCAGCTCCACCATCTCGGCCACGTCGCGGCGGGGGATGCGCTCGGTGACGATCACCACCAGCTTGATCCCGTTCTCGACCGCCTCGAACACCGCGTCCTTGGTGAACGCGGGGGGGACCGTCACGACCGAGCCGTGGATCGGCGCGCCGTGCTGGGCGATCGCCTGGGCCACCGTGTCGAACACCGGCACGCCGTGCACCTCGCGCCCGAGGCGGCCGGGGGTGACGCCGCCGACGACCTTCGCGCCCGCGCCGTAGTCCAGGCACTCGCGGGTCAGGTTCACCGCCTCGCGGCCGGTGATCCCCTGGACGATGAACGTCGTGTCCGCGTCGATCAGGATCGACACAGCGTGCCCTCCGGGTATGGCGAGATCCTCCGCGCGTGGGTTGGCGCCTGCGGCGGCGCCTGTATGACCATGGCATCACGCGCGAGCGCCGGGCGTGTATCGCCTTGCGAACTCCGTATAACTATAGATATACAGCGTTCGTAGTGAGACAACCTGCTCACGTCGCCGCCCCTTGGATCTTCAAGACGGCGCGCCGAGCCGCCTCGTTCAGCGACACGCTGCGATCGGCGTAGTCGACTTCGTACTTCTCGAGGATCTTGAAGCCCTCCTCCTCCCACGCGCCGGGGATGCGGAAGATCGCGATCTTCTCCGCCGGGTCGTGGCCGAGCTCCAGGCAGGCTTTGATGACGCCGCGCGCGACGATGTCCACGCGCGTGTTGGAGACGATCGACATCATCACCGCGATCTTGTCCACGCCCGGCTTGCCCAGCACGAGCTTCGCCAGCCCGCACGCCTTCGCCACCGACGGGTTGCCGCCGATCTCGCAGTAGTTGGCCGGCTTGCCGCCGTGCGCGCGCACCGCGTCGAACAGCGTCAGCGAGCCGCCGCCGGCGCCGATCACGAGGCCGAGGTTGCCGTCGAACTCGGTCACGTTGCCGGCGACGCCGCGGTGGTCGGTGGCGTCGACCTCCTCGCCGGCCAGCTCGAACGGCGTGGCCTCGCGCGCCTGGCGCGTCTCCTCCTCGCCCACGCCCAGGTCGGCGAGCAGCTTCCTGTGGCGCCCGCGGGCCTCGTTCTCCATGTCCATGTGGGCGTCCAGCGCGACGAACGAGCCGTCCGCCAGGCGTCCCAGCGGGTTTATCTCGGCGAGGATCATGTCGTTCTCCACGAACAGCCTGGCCAGGCGCAGGACGATCGGGACGAGCTTGTTCAGCGCCGGTCCGGTGACGCCGCTGTCGGCGATCACCTCCTTGGCCTGGAAGTCGCTCAGCGGGAGGATGTTCGAGAAGTGCCGGCGCCCGACCGCCTCGGGCTGCTCCTCGGCCACCTGCTCGATGTCGATCCCGCCGACCGGCGAGAAGATCATCACCGGCTGCTTTCCGATCCCGTCCCACACGACTCCCGCGTAGTACTCCTGCTCGACCTCCGCCTTCGGGTCGACGAGCACGCCGCGGGGCATGTGGCCGCTGATCTCCAGCGCGAGGATCTCGCGCGCGTGGCTCTCGGCCTCCTCCGGGGTGTCCGCGAACTTGACGCCGCCCGCCTTCATGCGCCCGCCGGTCAGCACCTGCGACTTGATCACCGTCGGCCCGCCGATGCGCCGCGCGATCTCGCGGGCCTGCGCGGGGTCGGTCGTGAAGCCGTAGTCCGTGACCGGGATGCCCGCGCGCTTGACCACCTCGCGGGCCTCGTACTCGAAGAATCTCATGGTCTGGTGTCCAGTTGGGGCACGGGCGTCGGAACCCTATATGGACGCGTGTGGCCCGTGACGTGTGGGTTGCCGGGGCAGGGTCCGACCGAGGCAACAGACGCACGAATCCCGGATGATATGGTTATATGGGTGAAGACGACAATAGATATTGCCAGCGGACTGCTGACGGAAGCGAAGGAGCGGGCGCGCCGCGATGGGACGACGCTTCGCGAACTCGTCGAACGTGGGCTGAGCACGGTGCTGAGCGAACCCCCGGCTTCCGAGCGCCCGCCCTTCGTGCCCGTCACCGGCCAGCTCGAGCCGCTGCCGGGCGTCGATCCCAACGACTGGGAGGCGATCCGCGCGTCCATCTACGACGCCGCAGGCAGCGATTGATCGCCGTCGACACGAACATCCTCGTCTATGCCTACAACGAGTCCTCGCCGATGCACGAGCGGGCGCTCGCCGCGATGGATCGGCTCGTGAGCGAACCCTCGTGGGGATTGCCGTGGATCGTGGCCGGCGAGTTCTACGCGGTGCTGACGGACGCTCGCCTCTGGCGGGAGCCGCACCTCGACGCGGCGCTTGCGGCGCTCGACGCCTGGATCGCGACGCCCGGCGCGCGCCTGCTCGCGGAGCCGCCAGGCCACTGGTCCCGCCTGCGCCCTCTGCTCGCCAACGCTCGTCCGCTCGGGCACAGGGTCCACGACGCGCGGATCGCGGCCGTGTGCCTGGCGGCGGGCGTGACCGAGCTGTGGAGCAGCGACCGCGACTTCGGTTGGTATCCGCAGCTGCGCGTGCGCAACCCGCTGGTCGGCTGACTCGTCAGACCCCGGCAGGCACCAACCCGTACGCCTCGGCCAGCTCCGGGTCCTTGCGGGCGAGCATTTCCGCGAGGTTGACCATCACCTTGCACTGCTTCCAGGTCGCGTCGTCCTGCATCTTGCCGTCGATCATGTGCACGCCGCGCCCGTCGGGGATCGCCGCGATGACCTTTTTGGCGAACGCGACCTCGTCGGGGTCCGGCGAGAACACGCGCTTGGCGATCTCGATCTGGACGGGGTGCAGCGACCATGCGCCGACGCAGCCGAGCAGGAACGACGCGCGGAACTGCGTCTCGCAGCCCTCGACGTCCTTGATGTCGCCGTACGGCCCGTAGAACGGCAGCGCGCCGACCGACGTGCACGCGTCGACCATGCGTGCGATCGAGTAGTGCCACGGGTCCTGCTGATAGCTCGGGCGGGGCGCGTCCGGAGCGTCGGGGTCGGGGTCGGCGATCGTGCGGTAGCCCGGGTGCCCGCCGCCGACGCGCGTGGTCTTCATCCGCCGCGACGCCGCCAGGTCGGCCGGTCCGAAGCTCATGCCCTGGATCCGCGGGCTGGCACAGGCGATCTCCTCCAGGTTGGCCACGCCCTGGGCGGTCTCCAGCACCGCGTGCACGAGCAGGGGTCGCTCCAGCCCAGCCTTGGCCTCCAGCTGCGCCAGCAGGCGGTCGACATAGTGGATGTCCCATGGGCCCTCGATCTTGGGGACCATGATCACCTCCAGCTTGTCGCCGATCTCGCTCACCAGTTCGGTCAGATCGTCCAGCACGTAGGGGGAGGCCAGCTCGTTGACGCGCGTCCACAGCGCGGTGTCCCCGAGCTCCATCTCCCGGCCCACCTTGATCAGCCCGGCGCGCGCGGCCTCCTTCCTGTCGAGCGGCACGGCGTCCTCGAGGTTGCCCAGCAGGATGTCCACGGTGGGCGCGATGTCGGGCACCTTGGCGACCATCTTCTCGTTGGAGAAGTCGAGGAAGTGGATCATCCGTGACGGCTTGAACGGGATCTCGCGCACGGGCTCGGGCGCGTCGATGGCGAGGGGCTTGAGGAAGTCGCGGGGGTTGCGCAAGGGCTCTCCTGGGTCAGCTCGGGGACGGCGTGCGATAGCTGCTAAAGGAAGTATCGATGATGCGTCTTCGCTTGGCCTCGCTGGTGGCGATCGTGGCGATCGTGGCCTGCGGATCGCTGGTTCTGGCCACGACAGGGGCGAGCAGCGTCCACGTGGCCAGGAGCGCGGGCGCCGGGGCGGGCTCGGCCGACGCGGCCTCGGCCTGGCGGACCTGGCCGATGAGCCTGTCTCCCGGGCCGGGCGACCTGGCGCTGGCGCAGGTCAGCTTCCCGCGGGCCGCCGCCGGACAGGGAGTCTCTCCCAGCTCGCTGCGGGTCGCGGTCAGTGGTCCCTTCGGCGACGACTACCTGGCCGTCGCCGTGCCGCGCCTTGCCACGGCCGGTGCTCCGCGGGCGCTGGTGCTGCTGGTCAACCGACCGTCGCCGCTGCTCGACCCGGCGTCCGTACGCCTGGCGCTGAGCGCGCGACACGCGCTCGGGGCGCCGCTGGTGCAAAAGCTCGCCGATCCCTTCGCGCGTCCCGCCGCCGCTCCCACGCCGGCCCTGTGCGATCTGCCCCTGCACGGGTCCGCCCTGAGCGCGTCCGAGCTGCGTCCGCTGCACTCGCGCGGGCAGGCGCTGACGGGCCTCGACGGCGCCGCCGCGGTCGCGCAGGCCTACGACGTCGTCTGCGGGCTGGCCTCCGCGAGCTCCCTGGAAGCGGCCGTGCGCTCGACGCCGTCCGCGCCCGTGCCGTCTCCCACGCCACCGGTCGGCAAACTCCCCGGCGAAGGCTGCGAGCCCGCTCCCGGCTACGCGTGTCCGGAGGCCGTCACGCACGCCCTGCCGGCCCGCGCCGGTTGACGGCGGGCGGCGGGTGCCCGCCGGCGCCCACTAGAGTTGAGCTGCGGCCATACGATCACCCTGCCAGAGGAGACCCGAGAGCGATGAGCGAGACCCAGACCGTCGAGACCGATCAGGCCGCGCGCCCGAGACCCATGAGCGAGAGACATTCCATCGAGACCGATCAGGCCGCGCGCGAGGCCAGCGGCTCACATCCGTACGGGCGCTACCTGGAGGAGTTCGAGGTCGGCGCCGTGTACAAGCACTGGCCGGCCAAGACCGTGACCGAGTCCGACGACCATCTGTTCTGCCTGCTGACCATGAACCACCACCCGCTGCACATCAACGACGTGTACGCGGCCAAATCCCAGCAGGGGCGCAACGTGGTCGTGGGACCGCTCGTGTACTCGCTCGCCCTCGGCATGTCCGTGAGCGACGTCAGCGGCAAGGCGATCGCCAACCTCGCCACCGAAGAGCTCAAGCACCCCGCGCCGCTGTTCCACGGCGACACGCTGTACTGCGAGTCCGAGGTGCTCGACAAGAAGGAGTCCCAGTCCAAGCCCGACCGGGGGACCGTGAGGGTGCACACACGCGCCTACAACCAGGACGGCGTGCTGGTCGCCGAGTTCAAGCGCCTGGTGCTCGTGCCTCGCAGGAACCCGGGGCCCAGCCGATAGGCCGAGCCGCGGGCGAAGGCGCGGGGGGACACGCAGCGGAGGGGGATGTCCAGCGCAGGGCCGTGCGCTAGGCTTCACGGATCGCCCTCAGGGGGCGTTTTCTGTTTCCCGGAGCCGATCGAGGCCCGGCAGCAGCGCCGATCGATCGAGATCGGCCGGCGCGCGCCGATCTTGCCGCCAAACCGAGGAGTTGCTTGGACCCCATGAACACCACCGTCCCCGCCCCCACCAAGAACGAGCGCCTGCTGGCCTGGGTCGAGGAGATCGCGACGCTCACCGAACCCGACCAGATCCACTGGTGCGACGGGTCCGCAGAGGAGTACGACCGCCTCTGCCAGGAGCTCGTCGACGCGGGTACCTTCGCGAGGCTGTCCGAGGCCAAGCGGCCCAACTCCTACCTGGCGCTGTCGGACCCCGGCGACGTGGCGCGCGTCGAGGACCGCACGTTCATCTGCTCGCCCACCGAGGAGGAAGCGGGCCCGACGAACAACTGGCGCGAGCCGGCGGAGATGCGCGAGGCGCTGACCGAGCTGTTCACCGGCTCGATGCGCGGTCGCACGATGTACGTGGTGCCGTTCTCGATGGGACCGCTCGGCTCGGACAAGAGCCACGTGGGCGTGCAGCTGACGGACTCCACGTACGTGGCGGTGAGCATGCGCATCATGACCCGCATGGGCCAGGGCGCCCTGGACGCACTCGGCAGCAGCGGCGACTTCGTGCCCTGCCTGCACAGCGTCGGCATGCCCCTGGACGATTCAGATCCCGCCCACCCCGACGTGCCGTGGCCGTGCAACGCCGAGAACAAGTACATCGTGCACTTCCCCGACACGCGCGAGATCTGGTCCTACGGCTCCGGCTACGGCGGCAACGCGCTGCTGGGCAAGAAGTGCTTCGCGCTGCGCATCGCCTCGGTGATGGCCCGCGACGAGGGCTGGATGGCCGAGCACATGCTGATCCTCAAGCTGACCTCGCCGGAGGGCGAGGTCAAGTACATCACCGGCGCGTTCCCGAGCGCGTGCGGCAAGACCAACCTGGCGATGCTGGTGCCGACGCTCGAGGGCTGGACGGTGGAGACGATCGGCGACGACATCGCGTGGATGAAGTTCGGCGCTGACGGTCGTCTGTACGCGATCAACCCGGAGGCCGGCTTCTTCGGCGTGGCGCCGGGGACCGGCGAGGATACGAACCCGAACGCGATCCGCATGATCGGGAGCAACTCGATCTTCACCAACTGCGCCAGGACGGACGACGGCGACATCTGGTGGGAGGGCTTCACCAAGGATCCCCCAGCGCATCTGATCGACTGGCACGGCAACGACTGGACGCCCGACTCGGACACGCCCTCGGCGCACCCCAACGCTCGCTTCACGACGCCGGCGGCACAGGACCCGGCGATCGCACCGGAGTGGCAGGACCCGGCCGGCGTGCCGATCGACGCGATGCTGTTCGGCGGGCGCCGCTCGACGGTCGTGCCGCTGGTGACCGAGGCGCTCGACTGGGAGCACGGCGTGTTCCTCGGCTCGGTGATGAGCTCCGAGAAGACCGCCGCGGCGGCTGGCACGGTCGGCGAGCTGCGCTTCGACCCGTTCGCCATGCTCCCGTTCTGCGGCTACAACATGGCCGACTACTTCGCCCACTGGCTCGAGGTTGGACGCCGCGACGGCGCCAAGCTCCCCAAGATCTTCTACGTCAACTGGTTCCGCAAGGACCCCGACGGGCGCTTTCTGTGGCCCGGCTACGGCGAGAACTCGCGCGTGCTGGCGTGGGTGTTCGCCCGCTGCGCCGGACACGGCGCCGCGCGGGAGACCCCCATCGGGCTGATCCCGCCGGTCGGCGGCGAAGGCATCGACACCCGCGGGCTAGACGTCTCCGAGGAGGCGATGGCCGAGCTGCTGCGCGTCGACAGCGAGGAATGGAGCGCCCAGCTGCCCCAGTTCCACGAGCACTACGCCAAGTTCGACAACCTGCCCGACGAGCTGCACGCCCAGCTGAAGGCGCTCGAACGGCGCCTGGCCTGAGCGCCGCCTCGTCTGCTCAGCGGCCGTTAGGGGCGCGCTGGCCAAGCGAGGCAAGAACGCAGGGAGCGTGGCGTGCTTTGCACGCGAGCGACCGCGAAGTGCCCCGAACGGGGTAAGGACGCAGCATCGCGCCGGCCAGCGCGCCCCTAATCGTGGCCGTGGTTCTCGCCGCCGGCTGCCGGGGGTCGTGACTCCTCGGCCAGCGAGGTGATCGTCAGCGCGCCGCGCGCCGAGGACTCGAGCACGTCGGTGGCCTCCTCCAGCGAGCGCGCGTACAGCTCGACCAGCAGGTGCACGATGATGCGGGCGTCGTCTTCGTGCTTGTGGAAGCGCACGTGCGTGAAGAACTCGCGCACGCCGTGCTCGCCGAAGGCCGCGTAGGAGAGCGCGTCCCCGGCCTCCGGGCCCGAGCAGCTCTCGACGTCTTCGGAGTCGACCGTCACTGTGCACGAGGCCACCCACGGGGTGCCGGCGATCATCCGTTCCCAGCGATCCTCGATCGGCTCCACGCGCCCGTTGTTGAAGCCCAGGTGCGGCTGGTCGTGCATGCAGTCCAGGCACTGCACGACCGCCTCCTGGAGCTCGTCGACGACTTCCGCGCGCTCGCCCGTGTCCGGGTCGATCTTGTGGATGCCCTCGTAGTGGACCTGGACCTCCAGATCCTGCGACCAGCAGCGGTAGCAACGCAGCCAGCTGCGCGCGCTCGTCTCGGCCATCGAGCCCTCCATGCAGCGCATTGTAGGCGCCCGCAAACCGTTCTCCGGTGCGCGCGAGATCGGTCCGCCCTGGTCCGCCAGCCGTCGGCTCGCCCGACAGCGCCAGGGTGTAGGTTTCCCGTCAACCACAGGGGCGCCGGTTGGGCGCCAGGAGCCGACAAGCAAGGGAGACCATCGTGCGCCGCAGCTCAGGTCGAGTCGGGATCGCGTCGGGAGTCCGGGCCGCGGCGGTCGCTGCGCTGGTGAGCGTCGGCCTGCTCGCTTCGGCGGCGAGCGCGTTCGGCGCCATCGACCTGGGCCCCGGCGACGTTCAGCCGTCGATCGCCTATGACGCGACGACGGGCTACACGTACGTCGCCTGGTCGGACGAAGCGAGCCTGGACACGATCGATCTGTGCGTGGTGCCCAGCGGTGGGACAAGCTGCAACGGCGGGAGTGGCCCATACAAGCTCACCGACTCGCTCGCGAGCGCCGAAGGTGGCGGCCCCATCTACTTCGGCGCGAAGGTTGTGACGATGCCGGGTGGCACCGTCGTGGTCGTGGCCAACGACGACGGCGGGAGCGAAAAAATACGGTCGCCCGGATACGAAGCAACCGCCGGCGAGATCGCTTGGAGCTCTCCAGCGAACGGCGAAGCGTTCGGCAAAACAGGCCAGGGGATCGCGGAGGGCGGCAAACTCCTTGCCGAGGCCGGCGGCGAAATGCCGGACTCGGGTGCGCTTGCGCTCAACTCCACCTCGATCTTCACCTACGGCAACTACTATCCGTTCGGAAGCGGCGCGACCGACTTCACATTGACCGCTCCCGCCCCGAAGAAAACGCCCGTCCCCGACGTCAAAGGAGAATTCGGCCAATCGCTGTTCACCAACAGCGGGCAGCTGGCCGCCGAGGAAATCACCACGGAACCGGGCCACTACGTCGTCGTGGCTGGTGGCACCGATGCCGGCACCCCGGAAGGATGCCCCGACGGATCAGACGAGGGAACCGGCTACGGCGTGGCGAAGGGCACGCCGACGCACCTGCAGGAACAGTCGGCCTGGGGTTCCAGCTACAAAGTGATCTCCTGCGTGGCCGAGGCCGCGGTGCTCACCGGGGGCGAGCCCGATGGCGCGCCGATCGGCGTCGTGCAATCCGAAGGCGGCGGACTCAACGGCGTCGGCGAAGACGGGATCTACTTCCACGCGTTCGACTCGAGCACCGAAACGTTCGGGGGAGCCGTGCCGATCAGCCAGGAGACGCCGTTCACCCTCCTTGGCGCGACGGGGCTCAGCGCCTCCGAAGACTCCGGCGGCGGCCTCTACGCCTCGTGGGTGGACAGTCGCGGTGTCGAGCTCGACTACAGCGCCACCCCAACGTCCAGCTGGCCGGTCCCGGTGACCGCCCTGACGGAAGGAGGGGACCCCGTCGTCGCCGGCGTTGGCAGCGGCAACGCCGAGGTCGCCTACAACGGCAACTTCGGCGCCGGCAGCCAGGAGTACCTGCAGGCGCTCAACTACGCCCAGCTCTACGAAGCCGAACACAAACCGCCGCCGCCTCCGCCACCGCCTCCGCCACCGACGCCGACCGCGACCACCACGAGCCAGTCGGGTGCCGGCATCAGCGGCGCTTCGCTGACGGTGCCTCAGGGCACGGCGGTGACCGATCAGGCCTATCTCTCCGGCAGCGCAGTGGCGAGCGCCGGCGGCACCGTCTCCTACAACCTGTACAAGAACAACAAATGCACGGAGGCGGCGACGGCGGGCAGCGTCGCGGGCGTGACCGATGGCGTGGCCGCTCCGTCGGCCCCCGTCAAGCTCGGCCCGGGCACCTACTACTGGGTGGCAAGCTACAGCGGAGACGCAAGCCACGACGGCTCGGCGAGCGCGTGCGGCACCGAGGTGCTGGTGGTCGCCCACGAGGACAGCAACATCGGGTTGCCGTCGACCAAGATATGCCTGAGCAGGCGCAAGTTCGTGGTGCATCCACGCGCGCCCAAGGGCGTCAAGCTCGTGAGCGTAGTGATACAGATCAACGGCAAGACCGTCAAGACCGGCAAGCTCTCAAAGGACAAAACGACCGTCAGCCTGATCGGGTTGCCGAAGGGGACGTTCAGGGTCTCGCTGATCACCAGGTCCTCGAAGGGAAAGATCTACGAGGACATCCGCACCTTCCACACGTGCGTGCCCGGCA
Source organism: uncultured Solirubrobacteraceae bacterium (assembly GCA_963805745.1). Lineage (GTDB taxonomy): Bacteria > Actinomycetota > Thermoleophilia > Solirubrobacterales > Solirubrobacteraceae > Palsa-744. The sequence continues at coordinate 219,293 of CAWDVD010000002.1, read as the reverse complement.
AGCACCACAAGCACAAGAAGTGACCAGCCGAACATGAAGTCGTGGGCGACGAGGTCGCTCGCGAAGCGCACCAGTCCATCACGAGGAGGAAGGCCAATATGCGTCGTCGCGGTACCGATGTCTCCTTCGCGCCTCTCGCGCCCGCGGAGAGCAACCCCAACCCCTCCACCACGCCGCGGGCGATGGCTGGACGGCCAGCCAAGCGCCTTGCGCGTGCCGGTGTGCGAGCTCTCGCCCTTGCGGGCACGGTCGCACTTTGCGCGATGCTCCTGCCGGCGGTCGCCGAGGCTGCGGACGGAGCTATCTCGGGCACGGTGACGAGCGCGAAAACCAAAGCCGGGGCCGATTTCATCGAGGTCTGCGCCTATCTGGAAGGTGTTGGCAGCGAGGAATGCGCCGCAACTGAAGACGAGGGCGAATACATCATCGGAAAACTCGCACCGGGCAAATACGAAGTCGATTTCACGGGCGATGAGTGCTTTTTCGACATCTTCTGCGAGGAATCCTACTCCAGCAGTGTGACAAAGAAAGTAGAAGTCAAATCGGACGAGATCACCGAAGGCATCGACGCGGAACTCAAAGAACTGGACGGTCAGATCAGCGGCAGGGTAACCGCTGGAGACTCTGCGCTCGCCAAGATCGAGGTCTGCGCAGACGGGCAATGCGCGACCACCGACGCCAACGGTGAATACACGATCGATGATGTCTCCCCCGGCGCCCACACCGTTTCCTTCTCTCCCGAACAGGAATGCACAATCATCTGTATGCGGAGCGCGAACTACCTCACTCTCTACTGGAACGGCCAGCTCAGCCCGGAATCGGCCACCACCGTGACGGTGGAATCGGAAAAGACCACGACCGGCATAAACGCCGAAATGCGGGCCGGCGGTGAGATCTCCGGCAAGGTCACAACGGCGTCGGCCAGTCCTCAGTCGATTGGCAGCTTCGAGGTGTGCGCCATCTCCACAGCGACGAGCAAAGAAGGTACCCGCGAAGAGGAAGAAGAATGTGCCCTCACCAATTCGAGCGGCGAATACACGATCCATGCGCTCGGCGCGCACGGCTATGAAGTGGACTTCACCGGCACCACCTGCGTGGAAGAAGCGAAAACAGTGAAGTGCAGGGAGCCCTACGTCGCCCAGTACTACCCCGGCGTCGTGACCGTCACGCCGCCGGGCACCGTCTCGGGGATCGACGCGAGCATGCTCGAAGTCACGACCACGAAGCCCACGAGCAGCGCCGCGCCGACGATCACCGGATCCACGTCGGTCGGCAGCGTGCTCACCTGCTCACAGGGGAGCTGGACCGGCAACCCGGCGAGCTTCGCCTACAGGTGGCTGCGCAACGGCAGCGCGATCGCAGGCCAGACGGCGAGCACCTACACCGTGCAGAGCGCGGACCTCGGCACAGGGATCTCCTGCGAAGTGACGGCGACCAACGCCGCCGGCTCGACGGGGGCGACGAGCAGCACGCTGCAGATTCCCAAGCCGGCTCCGGGGGTGGCCGTGCTTGTGAAGATCAGGATCAAGGGCTCCACCGTGTCGGTCACGCTGCGCTGCACGGGCGCGAGCGGCTGCACGGGTGCGCTGAAGCTCCTCGCGCACAAGCACAACACCGCGATCGCCTCGTCGGTCCGCTTCACGATCGCGGCGGGCAAGAGCGTGACGCTGCGCGTGCACCTCACGAGCAAGGGCCGCAAGCTGCTTGCCCACGCAGGCAAGAAGGGCCTCTCGATCCAGATCAGCGGCAGTGGGGTGAAAGGCCAGAGGTCCGTGCTGAAGTAGAGCGCCGCAGCCGCAGGCCGAGAGCCGGCCGGCTGGCGGTCGGGGCGGGGGAGGCGATCGACGTGCGATCGCCTCCCCCAACGGCCCGACGGCGGCGTATCGACGGGGAGCGCTCTACCCGAACGTGAAGTCGTAGGCGACGAGGCCGCCCGCGAAGCGCAGCTCCAGTTCGTGGCTCTGATCGCCCGGCAGCGACACCAGCCAGTACAGACGCTGGCGGCGCACGGTGACGACGCCGTCGTGGACGTCGGCGCCGGAGTCCGCCGCGGGGATCTGGTGCCCGTCGAGCATCACCTGCAACTGCAGCGGGCGTTCGCCCTGGGAGCTCAGCACCAGGTACACGTTCTTGGCGTAGAAGTGCAGGTTGAGGCCAGGCGGGGTGCCTCCCGCCGTCGAGATCGCTTCCGCGGGCTGGGCGCCGATGTCCCACGTGCCGCTGTAGGCGAGGTCGTTGAGCGCCAGCTCATGCGCGGGTGCCGGGCCGTAATCGTGCGTGCCCGTCAGCGGGCCCTCGATGAAGCCCTCGGCGCGCGCGGTGCCCGTGTAGGACTCCGGCGTGGCCTCTTCGCTCGGCTTGACCACGTCCGTCGGGTGGCTCCTGGCGCCCACGTGGTAGCCGGCTTCGGCGAGCAGCGCCCGGATCGCCGTTTCGGTCTGGCCGTAGTCGCCCTCGCCGAACGCCTCGTAGCGAACCTGGCCATGGGCGTCGATCAGGTAGTCGGCGGGCCACACGTCGGTGCCGTACGCATCCCACGTGCCCAGGTTGTTGTCCTGGACGACCGGATAGCGCAGCCCGAACTGTTCGATCGCGTTCGCGACGTTGCCGGCGTCCTTCTCGAACGCGAACTCCGGCGCCTCCACGCCGACGATCGTCAGGCCCTCGTCGTGATAGGCCGCGTACCACGCCTTCAGGTAGGGCAGCGTGCGGATGCAGTTGATGCACGTGTACGTCCAGAAGTCGATCAGCACCACCCGTCCGCGCAGCGACGCCAGTGTCAGCGGACGATCGCCCGGCGTGTTGAACCAGTCCTCGGTTTCTTTGAATTCCGGCGCGGTCCCGACGTCGGGCAACTCCTGCGCGTCGGCGAGCAGGGTCGCCTGGCTGGCGTCGCGCGCGGCGGTGTGGACCGTCGAGCTGGAGCCGCCGCAGGCGGAGGACCCGTTCGCGGGGGCCAGCTTCGCCTGGCGCCCGGTGATCTCGTGCAGTCGACCGGTCACCGTCTTCGAGCACTCCAGCGAGGCCGTCAGGTTGACGTTGGGGATCTTTTCGGCGACGAACTGGTCGAAGTTGACGTCGAGGTTGGTCACGATCGCCACCGCCGTGAGGATCATGATCGTGCCCAGCGCGCGCTGCAGCAATGGCCCGCGCCCGGCCCTGCGCACCCGGTCGAACACGCGCCTGCCGCCGAGCGACAGCGCCAGCAGCACGACCGCCGAGCCGGCGGCGTAGGCGAGCGCGATCACGATCGTCCTGCCGGAGGCGGCGCTGACCGAGATGACCGCCGCGAGGATCGGGCTTGCGCACGGGGTGTACACGAAGCCGAGCGCGCCGCCGACGAGCAGCCCGGACGCGAAGCCGTCGCCGCTCGTGCGCGGTCCGAAGCGCGCCAGCCGTGACAGCGGCGCCTCCAGGCGCGCGGCCACGCCCGGCAGGAGCAGCACCACGCCGAACGCCAGCAGCACCGCGATCGCGACGTCGCGCAGCGGATCGCTGCCCAGGCCGACCCCGTCGACCACGTTCGCCAGTCCCACGATCGTCACCGTGAACGTCACCGACAGCCCGATCACGATGCCCAGCGGCCGGCGCCGGCCGCCCACGCCGCCCGCCGACAGCAGCGCGGGCAGCACCGGAAGCACGCACGGCGACAGGGCGGTGCCCGCCCCGGCGAGGACTGCGAAGCATAGGAGGACGATCATGAGCTCTTTCCCTACAGACTTCCGTGCGGCGGTTTCGTTACAGCGTCAGCGGCGCAGGATCACGTACACGGTGGTCGCCGCGAACGCCATCTGCCCGAACGCTAGCGCTGTGCCCAGGTTGGCCGCGCCGAGTGCGCCCGCGATCGCGCTGGCGAGGACGAACGCGCCGAACATGATCAGAAGGTTGCGTCTCACGGCATGCGCTCCTCGAGCGCCGCCAGGAGCGCCGGAACGTCCATGCCGGGGTCCTGCTCGGCCAGCAGCGCCTCAGCGGCGCGGCGGCCGCCAAGGGCTCTCAGGCCGCTTTCGCCGTGCTCGACGGCGAAGTCCGTCAGTGCCGCGGAGCGGCGCGCCCGCAGGCGGCGCTCGACGAGCTTGCGAGCGCCGTCCTGGGTCAGCTCGAGCCGGTGCTGAGCGAAGTCCTGCATCAGCTCGTCGATGCCCGCGGGCGGCTGCAGCGAGGAGACGGCGACCGTCCGCGTGGAGCGCTTGCCGAGCGAGCGCAGCGAGGCGTTCACGTCGCGCAGGGCGCTCATCGCCACCTGGCCGAGATCGGCCTTGGTCACCACCAGCACGTCGGGGATCTCCATGATCCCGGACTTCAGGAACTGGAGCACGTCGCCGCCGCCGGGCTGCACGACGACCGCGACCGTGTCCGCCACATCGGCGATCTCCGTCTCCGCCTGGCCAACCCCGACCGTCTCGATTACCACGACGTCAAACGCCGCCGCCAGTGCCTGCGCTGCCGATCGGGTCGCCCAGGACAGGCCGCCGAGCCGCTCCCCGGCGGCGGTCGAGCGAATGAAGACCTCCCGATCGGTGGGATCGAACTCGATGCGCGCGCGATCCCCCAGCAACGAGCCGCCCGACCGCCGCGAGCTGGGGTCCACGGCGAGTATCGCCACGGATCGCTGCTGATCGCGCCACGAGTGCAGCAGCACGGACAGCAGCGTCGACTTGCCCGCCCCCGGCGGACCGGTGATGCCGATCACTTCCCCCGGGGCCTCGCCGCCGAGGGCCGCGGGGGAGAGCTCGTGCAGGAGCGCAGCCGCCTGCTCGCGGTCGGCCGGAGCGGTGCTCTCGAGCAGGTTCAGCGCCGCCGGCGCCGCGCTCACATCTCGCTCGCGCAGGCGCGCGCCCAGGGCCGCCCCGTCGTCGCTCACGCCGAGCCGTTGGCGGAGGAGCCGTTGGTGCCTGCTCCCACCAGCGCCACGATGTCGCGCATGATGCGGGTGATGTCGAAGTCCTTCGGCGTGTACACCGCCGCCACGCCCGCCTGGCGCAGCGCCGCCACGTCCTGCTCGGGGATGATCCCGCCGACGACCACCGGCGCGGTCACGCCCGCCTCGTGCAGCGCGTCGAGCACCGCCGGGATCAGCTCGCGGTGCGAGCCCGACAGGATCGACAGGCCGATCACGTGCACGCCCTCCTGCAACGCCGACGCGGCGATCTGCGCGGGGGTCAGGCGGATGCCTTCGTAGACCACGTCCATGCCCGAGTCGCGGGCGCGCACCGCGATCTGCTCGGCGCCGTTGGAGTGGCCGTCCAGGCCCGGCTTGCCGACCAGGATCTTCGGGCGGCGACCGAGCTTCTCCTGCAGGTGGGCGACCTCGCCGCGCAACTCGCCCAGCTCGCTGTCGATGTCCGCCTTTCCGATCGCCGCGGCCTCGCCCACGCCCGTGGGACCGTGGTAGCTGCCGAACACCTCGCGCAGCGTCCGCGCCCACTCACCCGTGGTCGCGCCCGCGCGTGCGGCCGCGATCGTCGGCACCATCAGGTTCTCATGCGCCGTGTCGTCACCGGCGGCGGCGGCCAGCGCTGCGAGCGCGACCTCGACGGCGGACTGATCGCGCTCGGAACGCCAGCGCCGCAGCGCTTCGATCTGCTGCGCTTCCAGCGCCGGGTCCACGACCAGGATGCCGCCCTCGGCGTCATCGGTCAGCGGCGAGTCCTCCGTCTCGGTGAAGCGGTTCTGCCCGACCACCACCTGCTCGCCCTCCTCGATCCGGCGCAGGCGCTCGCGGTGGGAGTCGACGAGCGCAGCCTTCATGTACGGGACCGCCTCGACCGCGCCGCCGTGCTCCGCCACCACCGCCATCTCCGCGCGCGCGCCCTCCAGCAGCTCCTCCACGAGCGCCTCCATCACCTTCGAGCCCTCGAAGATGTCCGGGTACTCGAGGATGTCCGTCTCATACGCGAGCACCTGCTGGATGCGCAGCGACCACTGCTGGTCCCACGGGCGGGGCAGCCCGAGCGCCTCGTTCCAGGCGGGCAGCTGCATCGCGCGCGCGCGCGCGTCGCGCCCGAGCGTCACCGCCAGCGCCTCCAGCACGATCCGCTGCACGTTGTTCTCCGGCTGCGCCTCCGTCAGGCCGAGCGAGTTGACCTGCACGCCGTAGCGGAAGCGCAGGTGGCGCGCGTCCTGCACGCCGTAGCGCTCGCGCCCGAGCTCCTCCCACAGGATCGACATCGCGCGCAGCTTCGCGTGCTCCTCGACGAAGCGCACGCCCGCGTTGACGAAGAACGACACGCGCCCGAACACCTGCTCCAGGAGATTCGGACCCCGCCCACCCACTCGCTCGCGGGTCGCGTCGAGCACCGCGATCGCATTGCTCATCGCGTACGCGATCTCCTGCACCGGTGTCGCGCCCGCCTCCTGCAGGTGGTAGGAGCAGATGTTGATCGGGTTCCACTTCGGGACGTGCTCGACCGTGTACGCGATCATGTCCGCGGTCAGGCGCATCGACGGCGCCGGCGGGAACGCGTACGTGCCGCGCGCCAGGAACTCCTTGATGATGTCGTTCTGGGTGGTGCCCTGGAGCTGCTCCGGGCCCACGCCCTGTTCCTCGGCGACCACGATGTACAGCGCCAGCAGCCACGCCGCGGTCGCGTTGATGGTCATCGAGGTGTTCATCTCCGCGAGCGGGATGCCGTCCATCAGCACCGCCATGTCGCCGCGGTGGGACACCGGGACACCCACCTTGCCGACCTCGCCCCGCGCGAGCTCGTCGTCGGGGTCGTATCCCGTCTGGGTGGGCAGGTCGAACGCGATCGACAGGCCCGTCTGGCCCTTCTCCAGGTTGCCCCGATAGAGCTCGTTGGAGGCCTTCGCCGTGGAATGCCCCGCGTACGTGCGCATCATCCAGGGCCTGTCACGCTCGGGCAGCCGTGCGGAGTGATCGCCGCTCATGCAGTCAATTGTACGGTCGCGCCGCGGGCTTTATCCTGGCGGCATGGGTCAGACGCTCGAGAAGCCGCGCACCGGCGGACCCGGAAGCGGCCTGGGTGGCGCCTGGAGGGTGATCGTGCGCAACGACGATCACAACACCTTCGATCATGTCGCCCGCACGCTCGCCCGCTACATCCCCGGAATCACGCTCGAGCGCGGCATGGAGATCGCCAACGTGATCCACGCCTCCGGCCGCGCGATCGTCTACAGCGGCCAGCAGGAGCCCGCCGAGCACTACTGGGAGCAGCTGAAGGGCGCCGGGCTGACCATGGCCCCGCTCGAGGCAGGGCTGACGCTCAGGCGTTGCGGACGGCCGCGCCGTTGCCGTGGCCGTTGCCGCTGGCGCTCGCCCCGGCGACGACCGACCCGCCGGTGGTGCGGTCCCACCAGCCGTAGAGCACGGGCACCTGATACCAGCTCGAGTGGCTCGCCCGGAAGTAGGTCATCTCATCCCCCTCCCAGTAGCGTTCCCAGTCGAGGTGCTCCTCGAAGGCGGCCAGCTGCTGGAAGCGGTAGCGGTCGTCGCGCCCACGGTAGACGGCGTATGAGCTCGCGCCGTAGCGCAGCGCGACGGCCGCGACCTCGTTCAGCGCCGCCTCGAAGCCGTCCCCGCGGAAGCCCGTGGCATACCAGGGGACGATCACCGTGCCGGCCATCAGGCGCCCACCTCCGCGTGGATCGCGCCGGGGCCGTCGGCGGTCCTGCCCTGGCCCTCGGCGTCGGCGCCGACGAGGATCGAGATCTTGCCGAGGTGCTTGTTTTCGAGCATCAGCTGGTGCGCTTCGGCGACGCCCTCGAAGCCGAGCGTGCGCCACAGCACCGGGCGGATCTGGCCGGACTCGATCAGCTCGTTGGCCTTCGTGCACTCGTACGCGTTGGCGAAGTGCGAGCCGAGGATCTCCTTCTGGCGCATCCACAGGTAGGCCACGTTGAAGTCGAGGTCCAGGCCGGTGGTGCCGGCGCAGATGACCACTTTGCCGAACGTCTTGGCCGTGAACACGGAGGTGGGGAACGTCGCTTTGCCGACGTGCTCGAAGACGATGTCGGGAGCGTCGCCGAGCGCCTCTTTGACACGCTTGGCGAACGCGCGGGAGACCTTGAAGCGCTCCGCCTCCTCCTGCTCGCTCTCGCCGCCCTTGCGCATCATCCCGTCGAACTCGCCGCGGTCGATGTAGTCCACCGCGCCCAGGCGCTTGACCAGCTCGCCCTTCTCCGCGGAGGACACCACGCCCACCGAATGCGCGCCCGCGGCGGCGCAGATCTGCGTCGCGAACACGCCGAGGCCGCCCGCCGCCCCCCAGATCAGCACCTTCTGCCCCGCCTGGAGTTTGCAGCGGGTGATCAGCATGCGGTAGGCGGTGAAGTACACCAGGCCGTAGGAGGCCGCCTCCTCCCAGGTGAGCGCCGCCGGCTTGGGCAGCAGCTGCTGGGCCTGCACCTTGGTGAACTGCGCGAAGGAGCCCCACGTGGTCTCGTAGCCCCAGATCATCTGCGACGGCGCGGCCATCGGGTCCAGGCCGTGCACCTCCGGGTCCTCGTATGAGGCCTGGTTGCAGTGCACGACGACCTCGTCGCCGGGCTTCCAGCGGGTGACGCCGGCGCCGACCTTCCAGACGATGCCGGACGCGTCGGAGCCGCCGATGTGGTGGCCGAACTCGGGGTGGTCGCCGTAGCGCATGACCGACACCGGCTTGCCCAGCGCGGCCCACACGTTGTTGTAGTTGACCCCTGCGGCCATCACGCGCACGATCACCTCGAACGCCCCGGGCTCGGGGACTTCGATCTCCTCGATCTGGAAGGCGTCCTTCGGTTCGCCGAAGCGCTCTTCGCGGATGACCCACGCGGCCATCGTCGGGGGCAGCTCGCCCGGCTCGGCGTCTACGGCTGAAACTTGTTGAAGATCGATTGCCACGGGCTCTGGAACCTCGTCTGTCGGGATCGGGACGAGCCCAATCCTACCCCGGGGGGCCCGGCGAGGCTACCCCGAGGGGGCGAGCGAAGCGCCGCGGCGCTCCCGCCGCCAGACCAGTCGCAACCCCGACCAGTCCTCGTCGAGTGCCGCGACCTTGACGTCCACGAGGCCAAGAGGGAGCGCGACATCGCGGATGTCCTGGTCGCGGATGTCGCTGTCGTGGCCGCCCGCGCGCCGCGGCCAGGCGACCCAGAGGGCGCCGTCGGGGAAGATCCGCGGCGCGAGCAGCGGGACGCTCGCGCGCAGCTTCGCCAGTGTGGGGAAGAACGCGACGATGACATCGGCCGGCGTTTCCGATGGGGGCTCCACCGCGGGCTCGGCGGTGCTCGTGACCTCGTCGGGCAGGTCCGGGACGCTCCAGCCGGATGGCGGATCGATGAGCAGGAGGTGCGCTCTGGGACGTACGCCGAGCTTCTTCCAAAGCGGTGTCTCAGTCAAGGTTAGACAGACTGGAGCCGAGGACTTCACGGCATTTGCCCCGCGTAGCAGGTGGTTTCCGCGACTTCAAAGCGGTGGTGGGCATGTTCCCGGCACCCGACCATTGCCTTCTGGTTCCCGCAGCTCACCGCGCCATTTACGTCTCGAAAGCAATCGTCTGCATTGAGTCGGAGACTGTAGAGGTGGAGCGGGCCGTCGAACGTGCCTGTCGCCCACACGGCAGCTACCACGGCTATGACGATGAGCCATGCCAGGAACCGCCTAACGAACGCCATCGAGTCCAATGTAACAAGCCGTCCTCGATTTGGGAGGCGGTCGACGCTGACAAGCAGGACTGCACCCTTTGGATATGCCCAGCCCACCCCGAGTGGAACCGCGGCGCAGGCCGCGCGAGTTTCGCTAGCCGCCCGTGAGGCTCTCAGTCGCGGCTTTCGCCCGTCGCAGCGCCGGCGCCCCGGCGCTGCGCCACTGCGGCACGCCCAGGGTGATCATCCGCAGCTGGCGTCCGGCGGTCGCGACGATGTGAGCCTCCGCGATGGGATCGCTCGGCGGCGCGTCGAGGATCGCCTCGGCGGTGGCGACCATCGTGTTGACCATCAACCCGGCCAGCAGCTGGAGGTCCTCGCCGCTCCAGCGATCGAGGTAGGGGAAGCGCGCGAGGTCGGTAGCGAGGTCGCTGGCGAACAGGCGGATCTCGCTGCGGATCGCGCGGCGCAGCGCGGTGACGCCGCCGAAGCGCTCGCGCGCGATGAAGCGGAAGTGCGTGTCGTGCGCGTGCACGTACTCGACGAGGATCTCGACCGAGTTGCGGATCGCGTGCTCGTAGGTGCGCGGATTCGCCCGCGCCGCGCGGATCATCGCCCGCAGCGTCCGGAAGGACTCGTCGATCAGAGCGAGGCCGAGCTCCTCCATGTCGTCGAAGTGACGGTAGAAGGCCGTCGGTACGACGCCGGCCGTGCGCGTCACCTGGCGCAGGCTGAGGCTCGAGAAGCTCTGCTCCGCGAGCAGTTCGAGCGCCGCGTCGAGCAGCGACTGGCGCGTGCGCTGCTTGCGCTGTTGACGCGTGGCGCCATTCTGTGGAGTACGGTCGTTCACGGACACAGTGTGACAAAGCGCACAGATGTATCGATTGACTGGCGCCGGGGTAAGTGTACTCTGTGAACAGTCGTACACTGATCGACGTGGAGTCGAGAACGCTGCCCACCACCACCTCGCCCCGCGGCCTCGGCCGCCGCCTGCTGCGCTCGAGCCTGCTCGAGGCGCTCGCCTACCCGCACGGCGTCGACCGTTACGTCGAGCTCGTGCGCCCGCTGCTCGTCAAGGGTGAGGTGCGCGCCGAGGTGAGCGCCGTCCGCCGCCAGACGCCGAAGAGCGTCACGCTCACGCTCCGCCCGAACGCGAACTGGCGCGGCATGCGGGCCGGGCAGTTCGTCGGCGTGAGCGTCGAGATCGACGGGGTGCGCGAGACGCGGCCCTACTCTCCCGCCGGCTCCCAGCACGCGGCCGCGGGCGCGCTCGAGCTGACCGTCTCGACGCATCCGGAGGGCAGGGTCTCGCGCCACCTGCGCGATCGCGCGCGGCCGGGGATGATCGTCGGCCTGACGCAGGCGGACGGCGACTTCGTGCTCGACGAGCAGCGGCCCGAGCGCGTGCTGCTGATCAGCGGCGGCAGCGGCATCACGCCGGTGATGGCGATGCTGCGCACCCTCTGCGACGAGGGCTTCGCGGGCGAGATCGGCTTCCTCAACTACGCGCGCTCGCACGAGCTCGCGCTCTACACGGACGAGCTCGACCAGCTCGCCGAGCGCCACCAGCGCGTGCGCGTCGCACGCGGCTTCACGCGCGCGCGCGGCCCGGCGCTCACCGGGCGCTTCCGCCGCGAGCACCTGCGCGCCGTGATCTCCGATCACTCCAGCGCGGCGACGTTCGTGTGCGGCCCACCGGCGCTGATCGACTCGGTCCGCACGGTTTGGGCGCAGGACGGCCTGGCCGAGCCGGCGGTGGAGACCTTCGCGCCGCCCGCGCTGGCCTTCGACACCAGCGGCGCCGAGGGTCTCGTGAGCTTCGCCGCCAGTGGACTCGAGGCCGCGAACAGCGGCCTGCCGCTGCTCGAGCAGGCCGAGGACGCCGGCCTCGCCCCCGACCACGGATGCCGCATGGGCATCTGCAACACGTGCAGCTGCCGCAAGCGGACCGGAACCGTGCGCAACGTCTTCACCGGCGAGCTCTCCAGCGCCGGCGACGAGCAGATCCGCATCTGCGTGTCCGTGCCGGTCGGCGACGTCGCGCTCGACCTGTGAACCCCGCCCTCGACAAGGAGCCAGTCATGTCCAGCACCGCACCCACCCTCACACCCGAGCAGCTTGCCGCCTTCGGACAGGAGCTCGACGCCATCCGCGCTCGCGTGGTCGCCGACCTCGGCGAGCGCGACTCGGACTACATCAACAGCGTCATCCGCGCCCAGCGCGGACTCGAGCTCGCCGGCCGTGGCCTGCTGTTCCTCGGCTTCCTGCCGCCCGCCTGGATCGGCGGCACCGCCGCCCTGTCGCTGTCGAAGATCCTCGACAACATGGAGATCGGCCACAACGTCATGCACGGACAGTACGACTGGATGAAGGATCCCCGACTGAACGGCAAGACCTTCGAGTGGGACACCGCCTGCCCTGGTGACCAGTGGCGCCACTCGCACAACTACATGCACCACACCCACACGAACATCGTCGGCAAGGACCGCGACATCGGTTACGGGATCCTGCGCATGTCCGAGGACGAGCGCTGGCACCCGTACTATCTCGGCAACCCGTTGTACGCGGCACTGCTGGCGATCTTCTTCCAGTACGGCGTCGCGCTGCACGACCTCGAAGCCGAGCGGATAGCCGCCGGTGAGACGACACTGGCGGAGAAGCGCGGCATGCTCGCGGAGGTCTGGCGCAAGGTGCGCGGCCAGACGCTCAAGGACTACGTGCTGTTCCCGCTGCTGTCCGGCCCCTCGCTCCCGTTCGTGCTCGCCGGCGACGCGAGCGCGAACCTCGTGCGCAACCTGTGGTCGTTCACGATCATCTTCTGCGGCCATTTCCCCGATGGGACGCAGCAGTTCACCGAGGAGCAGGCCGAGAACGAGACGCGGGGGGAGTGGTACTACCGCCAGCTGCTCGGCTCGGCCAACCTGACCGGCGGCAAGCTGTTCCACATCCTGGCGGGCAACCTCAGCTTCCAGATCGAGCACCACCTGTTCCCCGACCTTCCGGCCCATCGCTACGCGGAGATCTCGACCGAGGTGAGCGAGATCAGCGAGCGCTATCGCATCCCGTACAACACCGGTCCGCTGCACCGGCAGTTCGGGAGCGTCGTGCGCAAGATCGTCAGGCTCGCGCTGCCGTCGTCGTCGCCGCCGCCGCGCGGCCGCGACAGCGAGCCGCACGCGGAGGAGGTCGCCGCCCCTTCCCTGGCCTGACGCCCGAAGGGCTCGTCCATTCCCCCGGCGAGTGCGCCGCGGGTGGCGAGGATGCGCCCAAGACCTTCTGGATGGACGACAATGTGCGCATATGTCCAGATGGCTCGGGGGACGGGACTCCGACCCTGTGAGGGGAGCGGATGATGAGGGGGACATGAATCTCACGGGCGTGCTCGTGCCGGTGCGTTCGGGGGAGCCGGCCGTGCGGCGCGAAGCGCGTGTGGCGGTAGCGATCGCCGGGGGCCTGTACTTCGTCGGGGGGCTCCTGTGCGCCAGCGCCGCGCTGCTTCCGCACGTGAGCTCACCCGCCGGCGTGACAGCGGTTGGGCTCGACGCGCTGCTGACCGCCGGCCTGCTGCTGCTCGCCGCCCGTCGTGGTTGGGGCGGTCTCGGGCTCGCGTGCGCCGCGGAGCTGTGGGGCGTCGTGGTGATCGCCGTGCTGTGCGCGTCCAGTGGGGGTCCGGACAGCCCGTTTGCGCTGATCTACTTCTTCGCGCTCGGTCACGCGGCGGCCTTTCAGCCGCGCGCGCGCTTCGTGCTGGTCTCGTTCGCGGCATTGGTCGCGTTCCTCGCGCCGCTCGCCTACGAAGCGCATGTCTCGAGCATGTTCGGGGCGGTCGCCTGTGTTGGGATCGTGCTCGCGTTGCTCGCCAACATGGTCATCCACTCCGCGCTCAACCGCCTGCGCGAGCAGCGCAGGCGCATGGAAATCCTGATCGCCGCCACCGCCAGGCTGGACAGATCGCTGGATCCCGCGGAGACGCTCCGGACGATCGCGCACATGGCCGTGCCGGATCTGGCTGAGCTGTGCGTGATCGATCTGCTCGATGACAGCGGATCGGTCGCCGGCACGGTCGCGGCCGCCGTCGACCCGGCTATCGCCGCGGGGGTCGAGCGCATGCGCGAAGCCTTCCCCCTGGACATGCGCAGCGGCCATCCGGTGGCGCAGGTGCTTGCCGGCAACGCTCCACGGGTCATTCGCGACCTCAGCGAAGATGGCGCCATCGAGCAGGCCGCCCAGAGCGGCGAGCACGAACGCTTCATGCGAGACGTCGGGTACACGCGCGCGGCGGTGTTCCCGATGATCGCCCGCGGTCGCACGCGTGGCGCCATCTCGTTCCTGCAGTTGCAGGGCGATGCTCGTCACGACAGCGGCCTGCTGGCAGTGCTCGAGGACCTGGCCGGCCGCGCGGCGATGGCGTTCGACAACGCTCGTCTGTACGCCGAGCGCGCCCAGGTCGCGCGCACCCTGCGGCGCAGCCTGATGCCTGCCGTGCTGCCCGTGATTCCCGGGCTCGAGCTCGCGAGCTACTTCCGGCCGAGCGGCGCCGGCAGCGAGGTCGGCGGCGACTTCTACGACGTCTTCGCTGGGAGGGAGAGCTGGTGGCTGGTCGTCGGCGACGTGTGCGGCAAGGGGGCCGAGGCGGCCGCCCTCACCGGGTTCCTGCGCCACACCACCGCCGCGTACGCACGCGAAGGCCGCTCGCCGGGCGATGTCCTCTCGCAGGTCAATCGGGCGATGCTCGACCAGGACTTCGGGGGGCGCTTCGCGACGGCGATCCTTGCTCGCATTCACTCCCGTGGGCCCCGTGTCGAGGTTGCGGTCGCGCTTGCCGGTCACCCCGCCGCGTTGCTGATCCGGGCCGGCGGCGGCGGCGCCTGCGAGCTGGGAGGCCGTGGCGCGCTGCTGGGGGTCTTTCCCGATGCGGCCATCGAGGAGGCCAGCGCCATCCTGGAGCCGGGTGACTCGCTGGCGCTCTACACCGACGGGCTGACCGAGGCCCATGCTCCCGCGCGCGTGGTCAGCGTTGGAGAGATGATCGCGCCGCTCGAGAGGACGCCGCCCGCATCTGCCAAGGACACCATCGATGCCCTGCTGGCGTTGATCGACCCCGATGACAGCGTGCGCGACGACATCGCGATCCTCTCCGTGCAGGTGAGGTCTGGATCGAGCTCGACCTCCGCGCAATAATGCAGGGGAGCTCATGACCGACCACACGTATTTCCTGCTCGTGGTTCTCGGGCTGCCGCTGGCGATCGTGCTCATCGCGATGCTCGGAGGATTCCTCTACCGCGACGGCTACGAGCGGCTCCTGGACTGGAAGTCGACTCGCTCTCCAGCTAGAGAAGCCGAAGTGCAGGTCGGCGACATCGACCAGGTGCTCGCGGCCGTGAACAGATATCGACGCATGCGCGGCGCGCCCGAGCGCTCGCTCCAACAGATAACCGAGCACGCGTGGGCGGGCCTCGATCGTTACGACGGCGAACGGGAGTGAGACATTCTGCTGCGAGCCGTGGAGGTCGAGCAGACGCGAAGGCTGCGCCAGGCTGTCCTGCGTCCGCACCAGTCGCTCGAGGAGCTTGCACGCGACGAGCCCGCTGACGCCTTCGCGGTGGGCGCGTTCGATGGAGACCGCCTGATCGCGGTCGGGCTCGTCGCACCCGACGGGCAACCGGGAGGCTGGCGGATACGCGGCATGGCCACGTCACCGCCCGCTCGTGACCGGGGGGCTGGCACAGCGGTGCTCGAGGCGCTTGTGAGATACGCGAGAGCACACGGGGCGCGGCGCGTGTGGTGCAACGCGCGCACGCCTGCTCGCTCGCTGTATGAACGCGCCGGTTTGCGCGTGAGCTCCGACGAGTTCGAGCTGCCCCACATCGGCCCCCATCTCGTCATGGAGATGCAGGTGGATCGAGACGGCTCTGGCTACGATGGGCGCGCCGGGTTCGCAGCGGCTGATCAGGGACGAACCGGCGGGTCTTCGTAGGGTGCGCGCTCGATGACGCGGTCACGCACGACCTGCCCGCGGCGCGGGCTCCAGGCGAGCATGTAGAAGAGTGACAGCACCAACCCGAGGATGCCGGCGATGATGAGGATCACGCCGACGGTCCGCAGCGAGATGCCGGAGACGCTTGCAGTGACCGCGTAGCGCAGGATCGCGCCTACCGCTATCAGGAATATCGAGCTTCCAGTGGGCATGAGATCGGATTACCCCGTATCGGGACTTCCCAATCTCCAGGGCATCCCTTCCGAGGCCGTTTCGCGTGAGCGCGGAGGGGGTACCAGTTGGCCTTCGCAGGCTGAGGCCAGCCAGCCGTCTCGCTGATTCACCGGCCGGTTGGACCGTCTCCCTGAATATTCATCAGCCGAGTTGGAGGATCAAGCATGAGGCAGTCTGAGCAGAAGGTATTGCAGTACCTCGATAAGGCGCACGCTCTGGAGCTGGCGCAGGCGCGTGTGCTCCAATCACAGATGCTGATGACGCCGCGCGGCCGCTACCGCAGCGCGCTCGAGGCCCATCTGAAGGAGACACGCGGGCACGCCAAGCGACTCGGGCGTCGCAAGGAGGAGCTCGGGAAGGGACGCGAGCCGCTCACGGCGATCGTCGGGTTCGCGAGCGCCTTCAGCCAGCTGATGGCCCTGGGCAAGACTCCGCTGGAGGTGATTCGCGATTCCGGCGGCGAGGAGAAGGTCCTCGAGAACGCCAAGGACGCGTACGCCTCGGAGGCGCTCGAGATCGCCACCTACACCGCTCTGGAGCAGCTTGCACGCGCCGCCGGCGACGACGCGAGCGCGAGCCTGGCAGAGTCGATTCGGACGCAGGAGGAGAAGATGCTGGAGCGTGTTCTGCGCGAGATCCCCCACCTGACGGATGCCGTCGCCCGCGCGGAGTTCGGTGGTGAGAGCTCTTATGAGCCCACCAGCACGGGCGCGGCGGACGCGCTTCGCGAGGTGGGGGAGTCTGTCAGGGGCGCTGCCGGCGCAGTGCAGTCGCGGGCCCGACGCAGCGTGAAAGGCTCAGCGCCTGACCGTCCCGCCTCAAAGCTCACGAGCCGAGCTCAAACGTCAAACGCATCATCCGGCCGGGAATGACTCGGCCGGATGATCTTCAGCTCGCCCGAACTTCGGCCTTCCTGGAGAGGAAGTCGCTCAGCAACGCCCTGCCGCCGCCGAGCACGGGCTCCGCGTGCGCGAACAGAAGCGCATCGAAGTCCTCTTCAAACATCCGGTGCAGGTTTCTGCCGAGCTCGACTCGCACGGCGTCTGGTTCATAGCCGAGAAGATCGTCGGGCATGAACGCCAAGGATCCATCGCGGTCGCGGGTGACTCCGTCGCCGAAGCACAGCACGCCGTGCGCCACGTCCAGAAGAAGCGTCGTCTCCTCCGCGCAGATAGACGCCAGCTCCAGGGCGCGTACACCATCCGCGAGCTGCTCATCGAAGCGGAAGCCTTGGACTCGGCGCTCCTCCGTGAAATGCCCCACTCCCGCCTCGTGGCAGAGCACCGGGCAGCCGAAGCGCTGCACATAGCGGTCGCTGTGCCGGTAGTGGTGACGGTTGGTTAGCACGATCCGCTGAGGAGTCGCGAAGCTCGCGACACGCGGCAGTCCCTGCGCGGGCTCCATCGGGTCGACGAGAGTGCCCGAGCGCAGATCGAAGGCGCTGTAGACCCATCGGCCGATGCCGTCATGAAAACTGCTCCACTGGACGAGGTCAGGAAGGATCTCATCGATCATGCGACCCCATATTCCCCCGTGAGCCGAACGCTAAGCAGAGGCTCGCGGCGCGTTCGCGGACCCGTCGAGGCCGTCGTGCCGGAGCTGTTAGCCGGCACGCGCCGCACCGCGCGCCACAACGGGTACTTCTCGTCGAATCGGGTAGGTACTCTCTAAAGGACACAGATGGCGCTAGAGACGCAGGACATAGCGATTGGCAGCGGCGAGCACGTCGTGCAGTTCTGCGCCGAGCGACTCTCGGATACCGAAGTGGCGGGCGAGTTTCCCGCAGAGCGCGACGCGCCCGGGCGTGCACGGCGCCTAGTGGCCGCCGCGCTGCGTCAGTGGGGCTATGAAGGGGTGCTCGTGGAATACGCGGCGCTCGTCTCGAGCGAGCTGGGGACCAACGCGGTGCTTCATGCAGACTCGCCCTTCTCGCTCACTGCCCGGATGTGCGACTCGGTCCTGCGCATCGCGGTTGAGGACGCGAGCCCGCTGGGCGCTTCCGGGCATCATGGGGGATTGATTCCCCAGGCCGGACACGGCTTGGCGGTGGTCGAGACGCTTGCCACCGACTGGGGCGTCGAAGGCACGGCTGAGGGCAAGGTCGTGTGGGCGGAGCTTCGCGTCTGACGCGGTGCAGCCGCGCTCCTCAATCGCTCTGCGCAGGCTCCAGCTGGAACGGCAACGCGTCGATCAGCCCCGTCAGCTCAAACAGCAGCTGCACAGCGCGCGGCCCCGGGATCAGCGCGAATTCATGTCCGTCGCGCTCGCAAAGCTGACTCGCGAGGGTGATCTCTGCCAGTCCGGGGGAGTCGATCCACACGAGCTTGCTCAAGTCGAGGGTAATGCCGATCGCCGCCACGTGACTCTGGCGAATACGCGAGATCGCGGCGTGAAGAGCGGGTACTGACGCAATGTCCAGTTCGCCGCTCAGCACGAGCGTGCGTCGGCAGCCGTTCTCCCGTTCCTCGATCACGAGGCGCGAATGTCGCATTGTCATCGATTCACCGCTCGTCATCTCCTACCCTCGGATGGACGCGGGCCAAACGATCGGGCGCGGAGAGGCGTAGGTGACTCGCTTGCGCGGATGGGCTCAGGCCGTCCTCGCGACGATCTCGGCCATGAGCTCGCGCAGGTCGTGGTTGGCTTCGTAGACCACCTGCTGACGGGTGGCGCCATTGCCCGCCCGCAGCAGTTCGTGGACGGCGAGGAGCTCATCCTCGCAGCCGAGCTCGCGAGCTCCGGAGCGCCCGGCCTAGATGACGGCTTCGTCGGTCGCAGGGATGATGCGAAGATGCTCGCCCACGCCGCTGACTGCCAGCAGGCGCTGTACCTGGGTCGAGCCCGGAGTCAGGGCGAAGTCCTGGCCGCGGCTGCGGCAGCGCTCTCGCGCCCAGAGAATGACTCGCAGGCCGGTGGAGTCGACGAACCGCAGCTGTTGCAGATCGAGGACGAGCAGCGACGCCGTCTCGGTCTCGATGCTCTCGAGCGTGGACCGCAGATGCGGAGCGCTGGCCACGTCCAGTTCGCCCTCCAAGCGAACCACCACTCGGTTCCGGCCCGCTTCGTGCTCCGAATCGATCTTGAGCTGGTCTCCTCCCCCCATTCCGCTGATTCTAGCCGTCCTCCACGCACATCGCAAACGCTCGCAAACGCCGGCAGCGCATATCGGCCCGTGCGCAGCTCGCTAGGTTACCAACGGCCATACCAGCGTCGACCGCCTGCGCCCTCCACGCCGCCGATGAAGAAGCCGATAAGCCACAGCAACACGGCGAAGATGAGCACGTACCAAAGCACGTTTGCGGCGAATCCCAGACCTCCAAAGATCGCCAGTATCAAGACGAGGGCTAGTAGTGGGACCATTCTCTGAAACCTCGATTCATACGGGGGTTTCACGCAATCGCGCACCCTATCGGCTGGCGCGCAGCGTTCCAGTATTCGCTTTTTGGATTGAGTATCCGCTTTTGGGTTGCCCCGATCAGTCGCTTCTCAAACCGTCGCTTGCTCGCAGCGTGTGAACGCACGATCGCCAGGGCGATCCGACGTATTCGCGTGCCTCCCCGGCGCTCCGCCCGTACCTCCCCGGCGCTCGGGCAAGCGGGGGCTCGCCGGTGGGTGTGCTTCGTGAGCCACGTTTAGACCCCGGCGAAAGGGGCATATTCATATTGCAGTGTCGTCCCCCGTCTGGCGAAGGCCGTGTCCCCTCGGACCTCGCCTATGGAGGGGGCGACACAGCGGTATGCCGGCATGGCTCGCGGTCGCCCCCCTGACGCTCGTCTGCCGGCATACCGCCCCGCCTCTGGGCCAAGCCCTTGGTTGGTGGGCGAGTCCGGGACGTGGGCGAGTCCGGGGACGGTGAGCAACAGGCGGCGAGCAGGATGCGAGCCATGAACGTCGAGCTAGCACAAAGGACGTGGGCAAAGTGCGAGCAACTACTGAGGTGACTGACGTGCGGAGCTCCGCTCACGCGTCGAGGTCGTGTCAGCTCAGCTGTCCGCGCGCGTTGCTGCTGGCGCTGCTGTCCAGCGCCGCCGGTCTCCTGTCGGTGACGGCATCGGCGCAGGCGTTGGAGATATCGAAGTGGGAAGCTGGCACGTGTACGAAGTCGACTTGCACCGACGCGGAACCCGCGACCTTCTACACGCAGGCGGCGGGGCATCCGGATTACGGGATCACCGACTTTGCGTTCACCGCCAAGAAGGTTGGCACGTGGGAAGAACCGGAAGGCCACGTCAAGGATGTGCGCGTCGATCTCCCTCCCGGACTCGCGGTCAATCCGGAAGCGACGGAAAAGTGCTCTGAAGCGCAGCTGGAAGCGCTCGAATGCCCCGAGGGCAGCCAGGTCGGAGAAGACGAAGCTACCGGCACCGCCACGGTGCTCGCCGTGAAGGCGACCGTCAAGGAATCCTTCCCCGTCTACAACATGGCGCGCAAGCCCGGCCAGCCAGCCCGGTTCGCCGTCGAGCTCAAGAGCGTCACGCTGGCGCTGGCGGGTCTCCAGGGGCACATCTACCTGGACGGCGCGATCAGCTGGCACGACGAAGCCGAAACGAGCGAAAGCAGCAAGGTCACCAGCGGCGACTACCACGAGTTCTTCAAAATCGAAGACCTCCCGACCGAACCCGAAGTCATCGAGTCTCGGCTGATCTTCTGGGGCATACCGCAGGAACACCAGAAGCTCCCCACCAGCCCCGCGACCGCGTTCATCACGCTTCCCAGCACGTGCTCGAGTGACCCCAACCCGACCACCACCCTCCACGTCGACTCCTGGGAAGAACCGGGCAACTTCCTGGTCAAAGCAAGCGAAACGCCGGTTCCCGCGACGGGCTGCGACGAACTGGCCTTCAATCCGTCGCTGTCACTGACACCGGAAACCAGTCAGTCCGATCAACCGGACGGTCTGAGCGCCGACCTGCACGTGCCGCAGTCGATGAGCGAACCGTCCAGGCCGGATTCGCCCGACGTGCAGAACGCGGAAGTCGCCCTGCCGGAAGGGATGACGCTGAACCCCTCCGCCGCCAACGGATTGCAGGCATGCAGCGACGAACAGTTCGGCAAGGGAGAATGCCCGGCCGCCTCGAAAGTCGGATCGTTCGGCGTCAACGCGCCCGGGATTCCAGACGGCTCGCTCGACGGGGGCGTGTACGTGGGCTCGCCCGAACCAGGAAAAGGGCCCGAAACGGGCGGGATGTACCGGATCTTCCTGCTTGGCGAAGCGGCGCAGTACGGTGTGGGGCTGCGGCTCGAAGGCCGGGTGAGGGCGAACGCCGCGACAGGGCGCCTGACGACGACGTTCGCGAACGCTCCGCAGGTGCCCTTCGAAGACCTCGAGCTGCAGTTCACCGGCGGTGCGCGCACGCCGCTGGCGAACCCGCTGGCCTGCGGGCCGGTCGCGCCGACGGGGACGATAACGCCCTACGGGGGCGGTCCGGCGGCGGCCGCGGGGACACATGGGTTCAGCGTCGACAGCAACGGGGCCGGCGGCGCGTGCGCGTCGCCGCTGCCGTTCTCATTGCTTCAGAGCCTGATACCCCAGAGCCCGGACCAGGCCGGCGCATACGATCCGGCCACGTTCAATCTGACGCGCGGCGACGGGCAGCAGTACCTGTCGAGCATCAGCACCACGTTGCCGCCAGGGCTGGTTGGCGCGATCCCGTCGGTGCCGCTGTGCAAGGAAGCCGAAGCGAACGCTGGCACATGTGCGGCGACGAGTCAGATCGGCACCGTCACGGTCGCCGCCGGCGCCGGCAGCGAACCGTACACGTTCACGGGACGCGCGTACCTGACCGGACCGTATGACGGTGCGCCATATGGGCTCTCGGTCGTCGTGCCAGCCGTCGCAGGACCATACGACCTCGGCGAAGTCGTCACGCGCGCGGGCATCACCGTCGGCCTGTACAGCGGCAGGGTGACCGTGACGAGCACGCTGCCGAGCATCGTCGGCGGGGTCCCGTTGCGCCTGCGCAGCCTCAGCGTCGCGGTCAGCCGTCCGAACTTCCTGTTCAACCCCACCAGCTGCGGCCCGCTCGCCACCGAATCGCTGCTGACATCGACGTTCAACGCCAGCCAGAGCGTTGCGAGCCCGTTCCAGGTCGGAGGGTGCGGCGCGCTGCCGTTCAAGCCGGCCTACAGCGCCCAGAGCGGCGGCAGGACCTCGAAACTGGGCGGCGCGAGCATCGAGGTCAAGATCACCCAAGGCGCCCACCAGGCGAACATCCGCGAGCTGCAGATGCAGCTGCCTTCGCGGTTGGTGGTGCGCCTCTCGACGCTCCAGAAAGCTTGCCCGGTGGCCGACTTCGAAGCGGGCATACTTCCGGGCACCTGCCAGAGCACAGCGAAGGTCGGCACCGCCACCGTCGTCACACCCGTGCTGCCCGGCGCGCTCACGGGCTCCGCCTATCTGGTCTCGCACGCTAACGAAGCGTTTCCGGATCTCGATCTCGTCCTCCACGGCGACGGCGTCGAGGTGGTGCTCGTGGGGCACACCAACATCGCCCGCTCGAGCATCACCACCTCTACCTTCGAAAGCCTCCCCGATGTTCCGATCTCGAGCGTGACCGTGAGCCTGCCCGTCGGTGCGAACTCGGCGCTTGCGGCCAACGGCCGTCTGTGCCGGACGAATCTGCTGGCGCCGACGACGATCATCGCGCAGAGCGGTGCGAGGATCGCCCAGGACACGAAAATCGCGGTCACCGGCTGCGCGATCATGATGATCTCGCACAGGGTCCGCGGCACGCGCGTGATCCTCACGATCTGGGCACCCGAAAGCGGACGCCTGAGCCTGAGAGCCCACGGACTTGCCACCGTCAGGGTGCGCGTGAAGAAGGCCGGCGAGGTCAAGCTGAGCGTTCCGCTGTCCGGCAGCGCCATGGCGGCGCTGCACCACAGCCGTGCGCGGAAGCTGGAGCTGCGGATCAGCTTCGTCCCGAGATCCGGGCACAACACCTCCGCGCTGACGCTACCGCTCCGCTAAGGCAGCGGCACCTCGCGGCGGATCGCCGCGATCGCGGCGTCGCGATCCTCTTCGGGCGGCGTCTCGCGCTCGAAGCCGGTCAACTCGAGTACGCGCCGCGCACTCGAGCTCATCGGGCAGACCACGCGCAGCGCCTGGCCTCGCCGTTTGAGGCCGCGGTGGAGCCTGAACAGCAGGCCGAGCGTGGCGCTGTCGATGTAGGTTGCCGAGCTGAGGTCCAGCACGATGCCAAGCGCCTCGTTGGGCAGGTCGAACGTGACGTCCTCGAGCGTGCGGACGTTTGAGATGTCGAGCTCGCCGGCGACCGCCACGACGCGCACGCCCTCCCGCTCGGCAAGCTCGATCTCAGCCAGCGGAAGCGTCCAGCGGCGCTGCCCGTCTGGGTACTGGGCGCTGCTCATAGCGACTCCTTGCGCATGCGCACCGTCGTCCCGGCGGATGTCCGGCTGACGTCCATCCCGTCCATCAGCTGCTCGATCACACGCAGACCCAGGCCGCGCTGTGAACCGCGCGGTGCCCGCCAGCGGCCGCAGTCGGAGACCTGGACCACGACCGCTCCCTCGCGGCGCTCGGCGCGCAGGCGAAACGTGCGGTCGCGCTCGGGCCCGTAGGCGTGCTCGACGGCGTTGGCGCACGCCTCGTTGACCGCCAGCTTGATCGCGAACACGTCGTCGCTCCCCTCGCCCGTCTCGAGCAGCCAGCGCTCGAGCCGATGCCTGGCCACGGGCACGAACTCCGGCTCGGCCGGAAGATCGAGCTCGAGCGCTCCCGCGGGCTCCTGCACCAGCCGCGCGGCCAGCAGCGCAGCGTCGTCCTGAACGTCCGTGTCGCCGGGCGCTCTGGCGAGGATGTGGGAGCACAGCTCCTCCAGCTCTTCCGGCCCGGCGCCCAGCGCCTCGCGCAGCCGCTGCAGGCCGGCGTCGATCGTCTCACCGCGACGCTCGACGAGCCCGTCGGTGTAGAGCAGCACGGTGGCGCCCGGACCGAGCTCGGTCTCCCAGCTCTCGAAGTTGGTGTGCTCCGCGACGCCGAGCGGGGGGATCGGAGTGTGCTCCAGGAAGCGCGTGGCGCCGTCGGCGCTCATCAGCAGCGCAGGCAGGTGACCGGCGCTCGCGAAGCGCGCACGGCTGCCGTCGGCATCGACGACCATGTACAGCAGCGTCGCGACCATCTCGTTGCCGTGTGCGCGGGCGACGAGCGAGTTCAGGAGCGTGAGCACCGCTCCCGGGCGCTCCGGCTCGGTCACCGCGTACGCCCGCAGCGCCGCCCTCAGCTCGCCCATCAGCGTGGCCGCGCGCACGCCGTGCCCGACGACGTCGCCGATCGCGAGGCCCACGTGACCGCCGGGCAGCACGATCGCGTCGTACCAGTCCCCACCGACCTGCGCGGCGCGCTCGCTAGGCCGGTAGCGCGCGGCCAGCGCGAGCGCGGGCACAGCGGGAAGCCGATCCGGCAGCAGGTGACGCTGGAGGGTGCTGGCGATCGCTTCGGCGTCGGCGCGCGCGCGTGCCTCACGCACACGTTCGCCGCGCTCGCGCTGGAGCTCGACGAAGACCGCCACCTTGCTGCGGAGCACGTCCGGGTTGAATGGCTTGACGACGTAGTCGACCGCGCCGGCGGCATATGCGCGGAAGACCTGCTCCACGTCCTGGGCCTGCGCCGTGAGGAAGATGATCGGGATGTGACGTGTGCGCGCCCGCGCAGAGATGTAGCGGGCGGTCTCCAGCCCGTCGAGTCCCGGCATCCGCACGTCCAGGAGGATCACGGCGAACTCTTCCCGCAGCAGCCGCCGCAGGGCGTCCTCGCCGGAGCGCACCGCAACGAGTCGCTGTCCGAGCGGCTCGAGCAACGCGCGCAAGGCGCGCAGGCCGTCTTCGTCGTCGTCGACCAGCAGGATGCCCGTCAAGGCCGGTGCGGGCGCCGGACGCTGCGGTACCCGTGGGATCGCGAGCGGCGGCTGCTCCGCCTCCCTCCCCGCCCGCGCGCGTGTCAGGCTCCCAGCCACGTCCCGATCAGCGACAGCAGCCGCTCCGGCTCCACCGGCTTGGTGATGTAGTCGGAGGCTCCGGCCGACAGGCTCCGCTCGCGATCGCCCTCCATGGCCTTCGCGGTGACCGCGATGATCGGCAACTCGCGCAGGCCGGGGGTCCGACGGATCGCGGCGATCGTCTCGTTCCCGTCCATGCCCGGCATCATGATGTCCATCAGGACGATGTCGGTGTCCTGATTGCGCTCGAGTGCCGCCAGCGCCTCGTTCCCGGTCTCGCCGAAGAGGACCTCCATGCCGCGCTCCTCAAGCAGGCTGGCGAGCGCGAACAGGTTGCGCACGTCGTCATCGACGAGCAGCACCTTCTTGCCGTGCAGTCTCTCCGAGCCGGGCAGCTCCTCCGTGGCGTGCTGGCCGGCCTTGGTCCAGCCGCCGGCGGGCTGCGCCGGCTGGCGATGGAGGGCCACGGCGGTCTCCGCGGTCAGTTGCTCGGGCGAGTCGACTACCTTCGCCGCGATCGCCGGCGCCAGACCTCGCAGGCGCGCCTGCTGACGAGCGGTCAGCGCTCGATCCGGGCACAGGATGAACGCGGTTGCGTGAAAGCGCGGTTCGGCGCTCAGCCGCTCGAGCAGCCCGAAGGCGGCCGTCTTCGGGATCCCGGGACCCAGCACGACGCAGTCGAACGGAGAGCCCGCGAGCGCCGCCGCCGTCTCCTCCATCGAGGAGGCGCTCGTCGTCAGTACCCCGTCCCCCTGTCCGGCCAGGCTCGAGATCGCCTCCATGGCGGCGCTGCCCCGCTCCACGACCAGCAGGCGCTTGGCGGAGCGCCCGGCGCCCTCGCCCGCGGCGCTCGGGACACTCGTGGGGGCGCCAACCGCGAGCGCTCCGACGCGCTGGAGCGACGGCTCGGCGAGCACGGGCGGGGTCGGCGAAACAGGCGCGCGATCCCGATCGGCTGGCGCGTCGAAGGACGGCCCGAGCGGACGGGAGTAGGTCATCGGCAGGATCAGGGTGAAGGTGGCGCCGCTGCCGACCGTGCTCGAAACCTTGATCTCGCCCCCGAGGGCACGAGCCAGCTCGCGGCTGATCGACAGCCCCAGCCCGGTGCCGCCGTACTTGCGGCTGGTCGTGCCGTCCGCCTGCTGGAAGGCCTCGAAGATCACCTGCAGCTTGTCCGGGGGGATGCCGACGCCCGTGTCGCGCACGGCGAACGAGACTCGCTCGCCGGACAGCCGCCTGAGGCTGAGCGTGACTCCTCCCGCGTCGGTGAACTTGAAGGCGTTGGAGAGCAGGTTCCTGAGTATCTGCTCCAGGCGCTGCTCGTCGGTGAGGATCGTGGCCGGGAGCGTGGGATCGGCGTCGATCTCGAAGCGTAGGCCCTTGTCGGCTGCGATCGGGTCGAACGTGCGCGTGACGTAGGTCTGCACGTCGGCGAGGCCGACGAGGTCGGGGAGGATCTCCATCTTGCCGGCCTCGATCTTCGAGAGGTCGAGGATGTCGCTGATCAGCTGCAGCAGGTCGGTGCCGGCCGCGTGGATCGTGCGCGCGAACTCGAGCTGCTTCTCTGAGAGGTTGCCGCGCTCGTTCTCCAGCAGCAGCTTGGAGAGGATCAGCAGGCTGTTGAGCGGCGTGCGCAGCTCGTGTGACATGTTGGCCAGGAACTCGGACTTGTACTTGGAGGACAGGGCGAGCTGCGCGGCCTTCTCCTCGACGCCCAGCCGGGCGAGCTCGATCTCGCGGTTCTTGGTCTCGATGTCGAGGTTGCGCTCCTCCAGCAGCGCGGCCTTCTCCTGCAGCTCCTCGTTGGCCCGCTGCAGCTTCTCCTGCTGGGACTGGAGCAGCTCCTCCGACGCCTTCAGCGATTGGGCCTGCTGCTCGAGCTCGGTATTCGAGCGTTTGAGCTCCTCCTGGCGGTGCTGGAGCTCCTCCTGGCGGCGCTGCAGCTCCTCCGACTGGGTCTGCAGCTCCTGGGTGAGCGACTGCGACTGCTGCAGCAGCTCCTCGGTGCGCATGTTGGCCATGATCGTGTTGAGGACCACGCCGAGCGTCTCCATCAGCTGTTCGAGGAACGTCCTGTGGATCTCGCTGTGCGGTTTCAGGGAGGCCAGCTCGATCACGCCGAGCACCTGCTCCTCGAACAGGATCGGCATCACGATGATGTTCACCGGCGCCGCTTCGCCGAGCCCCGAGGTGATCTGGATGTAATCCGGCGGGGCGTCGGTGATGAGGATGCTCTTGTGCTCGACCGCCGCCTGGCCGACGAGGCCCTCGCCCAGCTCGAAGGTGTTGGAGACGCTCTTGCGCTGCTGATAGCCGTAGCTGGCGATCAGGCGCAGGCGCGTCTTGGAGTCCTGGCCTTCCGGCGACTCCGCCAGGAAGAAGGCGCCGTGCTGGGCCGAGACCGTGGGCGTCAGCTCGGACATGATCAGCTGACTGACGGTTCGCAGCTCTCGCTGGCCCTGCATCAGGCCGGAGATCCGCGCCAGGTTGGTCTTCAGCCAGTCCTGCTCCTCGTTGCGCTTGGTGGTGTCGCGCAGGTTGGCGATCATCTGGTTGATGTTGTCCTTGAGCTCGGCCACCTCGCCCTGCGCCTCGACCGAGATCGAGCGGGTGAGGTCGCCCTGGGTCACCGCCGTGGAGACCTCGGCGATCGCGCGCACCTGCGTGGTGAGGTTGCCGGCGAGCTGATTGACGTTCTCGGTCAGATCGCGCCAGGTCCCCGACACGCCCTCCACCTCGGCCTGGCCGCCGAGCTTGCCCTCGGTGCCGACCTCGCGCGCGACGCGCGTGACCTCGTCCGCGAAGGAGGAGAGCTGGTCGACCATCGTGTTGATCGTGTTCTTCAGCTCCAGGATCTCGCCCTTGGCGTCGACGGTGATCTTCTGCGAGAGGTCGCCCTTGGCGACGGCGGTCGTGACCTGCGCGATGTTGCGCACCTGGTCTGTGAGGTTGGAGGCCATCAGGTTCACGTTCTCGGTCAAGCCCCGCCACGTGCCGGACACGTCCTCCACCTCGGCCTGGCCGCCGAGCTTGCCCTCGGTGCCGACCTCGCGCGCCACGCGCGTCACCTCCGCGGCGAACGAGCGCAGCTGCTCGACCATCATGTTGATCGTGTCGGCGAGCGCCGCCACCTCGCCCTTGGCCTCGACCGTGATCTTCTGCGAGAGATCGCCCTTGGCGACGGCGGTGGCGACCTGCGCGATGTTGCGCACCTGGTCTGTGAGGTTGGAGGCCATCAGGTTCACGTTCTCGGTCAGGTCGCGCCATGTGCCGGACACGTCCTCCACCTCGGCCTGGCCGCCGAGCTTGCCCTCGGTGCCGACCTCGCGCGCCACGCGCGTCACCTCCGCGGCGAACGAGCGCAGCTGGTCGACCATCGTGTTGATCGTGTCGGCGAGCGCCGCCACCTCGCCCTTGGCCTCGACGGTGATCTTCTGCGAAAGATCGCCCTGCGCGACGGCGGTCGTGACCTGCGCGATGTTGCGCACCTGACCAGTCAGGTTGTTGGCCATGAAGTTCACGCCCTCGGTGAGCCCGCGCCAGGTCCCCGACACGCCCTTGACCTCGGCCTGGCCGCCGAGCTTGCCCTCGGTGCCGACCTCGCGCGCGACGCGCGTGACCTCGTCCGCGAAGGAGGAGAGCTGGTCGACCATCGTGTTGATCGTGTTCTTCAGCTCCAGGATCTCGCCCTTCACGTCCACTGTGATCTTCTGCGTGAGATCGCCCTTGGCGACGGCGGTCGTGACCTGCGCGATGTTGCGCACCTGGTCGGTCAGGTTGTTGGCCATGAAGTTGACCGAGTCGGTCAGGTCCTTCCAGGTTCCCGCGACGCCCGGCACGTCGGCCTGGCCGCCGAGCTTGCCCTCGGTGCCGACCTCGCGCGCGACGCGCGTGACCTCGTCCGCGAAGGAGGAGAGCTGGTCGACCATCGTGTTGATCGTGTTCTTCAGCTCCAGGATCTCGCCCTTCACGTCCACTGTGATCTTCTGCGTGAGATCGCCCTTGGCGACGGCGGTCGTGACCTGCGCGATGTTGCGCACCTGGTCGGTCAGGTTGTTGGCCATGAAGTTGACCGAGTCGGTCAGGTCCTTCCAGGTACCCGAGACGCCCTTGACCTTCGCCTGGCCGCCGAGCTTGCCCTCGGTGCCGACCTCGCGCGCGACGCGCGTGACCTCGTCCGCGAAGGAGGAGAGCTGGTCGACCATCGTGTTGACGGTGGTGCCGATCCGCAGGAACTCGCCCTTCACCGGCTGTCCCTCGATCTTGAGCGCCATCTTCTGCGAGAGGTCGCCCTCGGCGACCGCGCCGATCACGCGCGCGACCTCGGTGGTCGGGCGCACGAGGTCGTCGATGAGCGCGTTCACCGAGTCGATGCTCGTCGCCCACGCCCCGCTGGACCCTGTGAGCGCCGCGCGCTCGGTCATGCGCCCCTCGCGGCCGATGATGCGCCCCACGCGCACGAGCTCCTTGGTCATGCGCTCGTTCGTTGCCGCCAGCTCGTTGAACTCGGTCGCGATCTCGCCGAGCAGCCCGCGGCGGCGCGTGCTCAGCCGCGCCGAGAAGTCGCCTGCGCGCGCCGCCTGCATGGCGGTGAGCAGCTCTTCGAGCAGCGCAGCATCGCCCCCGTTCCGGCCGTGCGTCGCGCCGTTGCCAGACACGCGGCTCAGCTCCGCGCCGTCGTCCCCATTCCGCTCTGCCCGCTGCGTCCGGCGCCCGCCCGTTTGTGCCCCTGCCATCTATGTCTCCTTGCCAACGCTTCGAAGCTCACCCCGCGGGCTGGGCGCCCGCGCGACACGCGCAACCCACCGGAGTCACCGGCTTCCCCTCTGGTTACCCGCCCGCGCGCCGGTCCAAACGGCGGGCGCCCGCCGCCAGAAGGCGCGCATTCTGCGCGGCAAGGCTGCCAGCGCCGCCCGCAGATCTCCAATGGCGGCGGCGTAGCGTGCTTCGCCAAGCAACTGATGGCCTTCGGCCTGAAGCTGCGCCGCCGACGCGCCGGCGGACGGAGCCCGGGCTACGACACTGGGCACGGCCGAGGTTCGAGCTGCCGGGCGGGGACGGGCGTGCGACACGACGCTGCGTTCGGCACGGGCCCGGGCGCTGGCCACACTCACGCGCGGTGCGGAGGGCCCGTCGACGAGGACCAGCGTGGTGCCTGCCGCGAGCGCCATGATCAGCGCGCTCGTCGCGACCAGCGCCGCGCGGTGGGCAGCTCCCGCGAAGCGCGGCCGCGCATGCGCGGGTGTGCCCAGCTCGAGCGTCGGCGCCGCGTCCGATTCCTCGATGCGCAGACCCGCCGCCGCAAAGCGCCCGGGCGCCTTCCAACGGTGCGGCCGCGCGACCGGCATCCCCACCAGCTCCAGCTCGTAGGACAGTATGGCGGGGTGCTCGATCCCGTCCGCGCGTAGCTCCTGGAAGCTCACGGGTGCCCCACATGCAGCCCGCAGGCGCTCAACGAGCTCTGCCTGCTGCTCGTCGGCGGGGAGTCGCGATCCGGGCCTTGCGCTCATTCCCCGATACTGCCCGCAGGCGCCGCACATCATGCACGCGCCGCAGCCTGGACGTTTGTTCGATCATTCAGCGTGCCGCTGATCGAGGGGCGGTCATCGGTCGAGGCGGCCACGGATGTCCCCAGCCTTTGGCATCATCCGGCGCGAGCTCGACCAGCGCACGAGCGTGATCTCGGTCGAAGGTGACCTCGATCTTGCGACGGCTCCGCAGCTGAAGCGGATGCTGTTCGACTCGCTCGAGGACGGTCACAGCCAGCTCGTGGTCGACCTGTCGCTGACCTCCTTCATGGACTCCACGGCGCTCAGCGTTCTCGTGGGCGTCAACCGCAGCCTTGACAGCGGCGGGCGGCTGGCGATCGTGTGCGCGCGATCCAACCTGCTGAGGATCTTCGAGCTGTCGGGGATGGACGGGGCGTTTGCGATCTCGCCCACGCTCGACGACGCGCTGGCGCACGTCCACGGGCACACTGTCCGGGCCGGCTGAATCGGGAGACCTGCTCGATGACGATCGACACCGGCGGACATCTGAGATCCGCTCGCCGGGTCGGGCGCCCGGCGGCGGGCGTGGCACCCGACGCGGCGATGACCTTGGCCATCGCCTCCACGGCCATGCCATTCGCTCGCACTCGCGAGGCCGAGGCCGAGCGTTGGCTGCGGGTTCTGCGTCTACGTGGCCAGGTTGGGATCGCGTTGCAGGCGCTCGGCGTGAGCGAGGCGCCCCTGCCCGCGCGAGGCGATCGCCCCGATCGTGACCGGGCGGGCGTCGTCGATCCGGACGATCGCGACGCGGTTGCGTGCGTCACCGAGCACGCTGCACGCATCGCCGCCGCGCGGGGTGCAGGGGCGCTCGCTACGACGGACGTCCTGCTGGCGGTGATGCACGCATACGGTGAGGACTTCGATCGGGTGCTCCGAGCACACGGCACCGACCGCGACGAGGTGCTCGAGAGACTCGGTCTGGGGATGGCGGCGCTGGGGGATGGCTGAGGGCTCGAGCCTCGCGCGCGCGTGCTTCTGGCGCAACCGCCTCGAGGCGCTTTAGCAGGCGCCAGGCCGGTCATACATTCGTCCACTCCTCGCGACGCGCTGCATGCTGGAGCTCCTCCGCGCGCATTAACCGGAAATGGTCGTGCTTGCGCTCGCATGCTTGTCGCTCGGCGCGCTTCTCTGTGTCTTCGTCGATCAGCGCCGCAGACTGGAAGCGGAAATCCTGCGCTGTTACAACGCCTCGCTCGACCTGCTCGCGACGGTCGAGAGGAGCGGCCGCTTCACACGTGTCAATCCAGCGTGGGAGCGCGCGCTCGGTCACTCCGTCGAGTCGATGTGCTCGCAGGAGCTGGTCGAGCTCATCCATCGCGACGAGCGTGCGGCAGCGCGCGCGGGGATTCTCGCCATGACCGACGGCTCCCGCACCAGCGTCAAGCTCCGCAACCGCTTCCGCACCGTGGACGGGAAATACCGGTGGCTGGAGTGGGACGCCTCCGCTTCGCCGCGCGTGGGCGTGATTCACGTGGTGGCGCGCGATGTCACCATGCAGCGCAGAGTTCGCCAGCAGCTCGCCAGCAGCACGAAATGGCTGGAGACGAAGGTCGCCGAGCGAACGTATGAGCTGGATCAAGCCCGCGCTGAGACGCTGCAGCTGCTGGCGGTCGCGGTCGAGTACCGTGACGACGCGACCTTCCAGCACACCGAGCGCGTCGGGATCATCGCTGCGGAGATCGCTGCCCGTCTCGGGCTTCGAACGGAGCAGATCGCGCGCATACGCGAGGCGGCGGGGCTCCACGACATCGGCAAGATCGCGATCCCAGACCGCATCCTGCTCAAGCGCGGGAGCCTGAGCGCTGAGGAGCGGAAGGTGATACAGGCTCATGCGGGGCTTGGCGCGCGCCTGCTCTCTCAGAGCAGCTCGCCCGTGCTTCAGATGGCCGCCGTCATCGCCGCGACACATCACGAGTGGTGGAACGGCAGCGGATACCCCCGCGGGCTCGCTGGTGAGCGCATACCGCTTGTCGGCCGGGTGGTCGCCGTCGCCGACGTCTTCGACGCGCTCACCCACGCGCGACCGTACAAGCCCGCATGGCCGGTCGGCCGGGCAATCGTCAGGATCCAGCGCGGATCCGGGAGCCAATTCGACCCACGTGTCGTCAGCGCCTTCCTCGCCGTCCGGGAGGCTGCCATGACCGCCGCCGGCGGCGGCAGATCACAGCAGCTTCATGTTCAGCCCCGCGGCAGACTGCCGGCGCCCGCGACCAGTTCCGTGATCGCGTCGTCGATGTCGCGGGCGAGCCCGTCCGCGTCCGGGAGCGTCGCGCGGTCGGCGTAGACGCCGAAGCAGGCCCGATCGCGCACGGTTGTCATCCCGATGGAGAGCGCGTGGCGGTCGGCCAGCGGAACGACCGGATAGGTGGCCTCCAGCGGACAGCCCAGCATGTACAGCGGTTCCGCGGGCCCGGGGATGTTCGACACCACGAGGTTGAACGTGCGCGGGCTCGCGATGAGCCGGGACAGCGTGTGTTGCACCGGCGGCAGGGTGTGAGCGGCCGCCTTCAGCGCCAGGTCCGCTCCCTCGGGCTCGCCGTCGTGCTTGCGTTGGCTCATCGTGTCGTGCACGCGATGCAGGCGCACCAGTGGATCGGGCTCGTCGCACGGCAGATCCGCGAACACGAAGGAGATGTGGTTGCCGAGGATGTCCTCGGGGCTGCGCACGCTGACAGGGACCATCGCCTTGAGCGCGACCGGCTGCTCGCCGCGGCGGATCAGGTAGGCGCGGACGGCTCCGGCGACCGCGGCGAGCATGACGTCGTTGACCGTCGTGCCGTGGGTGTGTTTGACCGCGCGCAGGTCCTCGAGCGGGCGCTGGGTCCACACCAGCTGTCGCAGCGGCGAGAGCTGCCCGTTGAGCACGGTCGCGGGTGCGGCGCGCAACGAGTGGCCGAGCGCACGCGTCACGCGCTGCGCGCCCGCCGCCGCCTGTCGCGCTGCGCGTGCGGGCGAAGTCGCCGCCCGCAATGACACGCACAGCAGCTCGAGCTGTTCGCCTAGGAGGTCGCGCACCCCTCTCGCCAGCAGTCGCTCGGCGCTGGGTTGCGGCGCCGCGCACCACTCCTCCGAGGAGTAGGCGAGCGGCTCGGGCGTCGGGTCGAGCAGCAGCGAGGCGAGCTCGACGGCGGCGATGCCGTCGACCATGCAGTGATGGGCCTTGCCGACGAGGCCGATCTGCTGGTGCTCGGAGTCCTCGCAGATCCAGATCTCCCACAGCGGCCGGTCGCGGCGCAGCGGTGTCGAGAACACCTCGTCGACGAGCTCGGCGAGCGGGCCGGGTGCCCGGTAGACGTGACGATCGACGGAGAACGCCGGGTCATCGACCCACTCGGGGGCGCGCAGGCCGAGTGGGACCGGTGCGAGCTTCTGTCGATAGCGCGGCGCGCGACCGAGGCGCAGCTCGATGTGGTCGCGCAGCTGCGAAAAGTGCGGCAGCCGTCCCTTGGCCGGGGCCGACAACGTGGCCGCCCAGCCGACATGCATGTGCGCCGTCGGCGTCTCCACCGCCAGGAACGATGCGTCGAGCGGCGACAGGCGCGCGCTGGCGCTCATCTCGACACCGCGGGAGCTCGAGCTGCACGCACCTGCGCTGGCCGCCGTACCGGCCGCGCCCGCCGAGCCTGTCCTCCCGAGCTCCGGGATCGCGCCGTCCTCTCGCGAGCTCGGGGCCCATCGCCTCCGGCGATGCTGGCGCGTGGTATCGGTCGGCGCCCCCAGTCGGCGGCGAGCGCGAACTCGACCAGCTGGTCGAAGTAGGCGTGCAGCGGCGTGGGCGTGATTCCGGCTCCGCGCAGCGCCACGCGCGAGCGGCGGTCGTCGTATGTGACCGCCATCGCGAAGTACGGGAAGAAGACCTCGCTGCGGGTGAGCGCTCGGCGGTAGCGCTCGTCACGGCTGCTGCGCAGGAGCAGCGGGTGCACGACGCGGCGGTACAGGCCGGGAGCGATCAGGCGCGGTTGCGGGCGCCCGAAGCGCGCCGTCGCCAGCTCGATCAGCTCACCGACGCTGGTGGCGCCGGCTCCCGCCGTCAGATGGTAGGTGCCGCCCTCGGCCTCCGGGGCCTGGCTGAGCGCGAAGATCGCATCGGCCACGTAGTCGACCGGCACCACGTCAACCGGTGCGTCACGGCGGGCGGGCAACGCCACGTAGGCCCCGCGCGCAAACGCGCGCAGCGGCCAGTAGAGCACGTTGAACGACGCGGTCCAGCCGCTGTCGCGCTCGCCGACGATGATGCTCGGACGCAGCACCGTGATCGGGAACTGCGCGCGCGAGCTGGCGACCAGGCGCTCTGCCTCGAACTTCGACTGCTCATAGGCATTGCGAAAGCTCTGGCCCACGTCGAGGTCATCCTCGTTGAACCGTCCCGAATGCTCACCCGCGACGTACGCGGTCGAGATGTATGACAGGCGTCGCAGGCCTCCCCGCGCGTGGCAATGCTCCGCCAGCTCGAGCACTCGCCGAGTGCCCTCCACGTTGATCGTGCGCAGACGCTCCAGCCCAAGCTCGAAGGACACCGACGCTGCTCCGTGCACGATCTCGCTCACCTGCTCGGCAAGTCGCTCACGCTTGCCGCGCAGGCCGAGACCGGCGCGGGTGATGTCGCCGCGGACCGCCACCACGCGTGACCCGTAGGGATGATCGGCGCCGAACAGCGAGCGCAGCGTGCGCTCCACGCGGGCCGCAACCTCGCGATCGTTCGCACCGCGCACGAGCGCGTAGATGCGACGGTCGGTGCGCTCCAGGTAGCGGGTCAGCAGCTCCATGCCGACGAACCCGGTCGCGCCCGTCAGCAGGACGCCGCCGGATCCCAGGTCATCCTCCCCGTGATGTGGGGGTGGGGCGCCGCGTGCAGACGCGTCAGCGCTGACCGAGCTGGTTTGCCGACCTGCCGTTGCCATCGCCCGTCGTCTCCCTTCTGCGCTCCGCGTGGTGTCGCCCGCCTCCCCTCGACGAGTCGGTTCGTGTTGCATTGCCCGCGTGGGTCATCCGCAAACCTCGATAACCGAAAGAACACGAGCGTCGCGGGCGCATGCGCGGGCGCACGCGGAAATGTCGCCCGGGGCCAGGCGGGAGCGTCGGATCGCGCTTCGTCGAGCGCCGCCTCGCAGGGCGGGAGCTAGACCAGCATTTCGTCGGGTGCGCCGATGATGCGCAGATGCTCGGACACGCCGGTCACGCTCAACAGGCGCTGGACCTGCTGCGAGCCGGGCGTGATGGCGAGCTCCTGGCCGCGCTCCCGGGAGCGCACACGCGCCGAGAGGATGGCCCGGAGGCCCGTGGAGTCGATGAACTGCAGTTGCTGGAGGTCGAGGACGACCATCGTTCCCGAGTCCAGGGCGGCGCTCTCGATCGCGTCCTGAAGGCGGGGCGCGTTGGCCATGTCGAGTTCCCCGTCGAGACGGAGGATGACCCTGTCCGTCTCGTGGCGGACCTCGATTCGAAGCTGGTCCTGAACCCCCATGTCTACGTATCTTAGCCGCAGGCGGCTTGCGCGCGGTCGGTTGAGCGCCGGGCGGGCGGCGCCTGCTCGCTCATCGGTTCTCGCCTGGCGGAGGGCTTGCCAGCTCGAACCAGACGCGTGTGCCACCCTCGCGGTCCACGCCCCAGCGGGTCGCCTGCTTTTCCACGAGGTAGAGTCCGTAGCCCCCTTGTGGCCGGGTGGGATCGCGAGGAATCGCGGTGAAGCCGCTGCCTCGGTCGGTGACCTCGACGCGCACCGCACCCTCCTCCAGCAGGCGCGCGCAGAGCAGGATGCCGCTCGCCGGCGGCGCGTCTGAATGGAGAACCGCATTCGACACGACCTCTGAGACGAGCAGCGTCAGCGTGGCCAGGTCCGCGGGGGCGATTTCGCTCTGCTCGGTGAAGCCAGCGACGGCCGCCCGAGCCAGCGATGGCGCCTGCGGGTCCCGCTCGAGGCTGATTCGCATGGTGCGCACATCCTCGGAGTATGCGGCGCGGTCGGACACCACCGTCACGACTGGGACAGGTCCTCGAACGGCAGCGCGCGGTCGGCGCCCGTCATTCGGAGCACCAGCTTTGCCGGCTCGTGCTCTGGCGGTATGAGCGAGAGGCTCCATCCGTCCCGCTGGGCTCGCTCGTTGAGCTCGATGAGCAGTCGCAACCCGGAGGAGTCCATGAAGGTGACGCCGCTCAAGTCCAAGGTCAGGGCGTTGCTGTCTGCGCCGATCTGGCCGTCGATGTGCTGCGCGAGCACCGGGACGCTGCTGAGGTCGAGTTCACCGTCAACCGACAGGGTTGGGTGCTCCCCTGCCGTCTCCTCCCTGACCTCGACTCTGATCGGTCTTACCATCGCTCTCCTATGCCGGCGTATTGATCGTGTCTGTTCGTAGGACCGCTGCGGTCTCCTGCCGGCTCTTGGACTTGGCGCCATCGGCAAGTCGGCGAAGGGCGATGGCAGCCGTGTCGTCGGTGTGCGTGCCGGTCTGAAACTCCTCGAGCTTGCGGGCGAGGCCGCCCGCCAGCTCGGCGACTGGCCTGTCGCGGAGCCGCTCGAGCGTATCGCACAGCCGGCGCAGTCCGAAGCGCTCGTCTCCCTCGCCCTGCGCCTCGGTGATACCGTCGGTGTACGCCACGAGGGTGTCGCCCGCTTGCAGTTGCAGCGCGAAGTCCTGCCATTGAGCATCCGCGAAGGCGCCGAGCAGCGGCCCGTGTTCGCCCAGCTCGCGGATTCCCCGCGGTGTGATGTGCAGAGGCAGAGGATGGCCACCCACGGCAAGCGTCGCGCGATCGCGCTCGAGCCGTACGCAGAGGGCGGTGCACACCGAAAGCGCGGAACGCTTCTTGAGCGTGGCGTCGACGAACGAGAGCAGCTGGGCCGGGCTCGACTGGAACTCCGAGGCGCTGCGCAGCGTGTGGCGGACGAGGGCCGTCAGGGCTGCCGCCTCGATCCCCTTCCCGGTGACGTCGCCGATGACCGTCATCCAGCTGCCATCGACCTCCCAGACATCGTAGAAGTCGCCACCCACCATGCTCGTCTCGATTGCCGGCAGATAGATGCTCGCGAGCTCGTACCCGGGGATCGCGGGCAACTGCTCCGGCAGCAGGTCCCGCTGCAACGTGCGGGCGATCGAGGAGCGCTCGCTGTACAGCCTCGAGTTCTCGATCGCGACCGCCGCCCGAGCGGCGACCTGTTCGGCCAGCTCCTGGTCGAACTGATCGAGCAAGCGGATCGACTCGGCGCTCACGAGCGTCATCGCGCCCAGGGTCTTCTCGCCGAGCCGCATGGGGACGATCAGCGCCGAGCGAAATCCCACGGCGCGCAGCAGCTCCAGGTGGCGATCGTCGACCGCGGCCTGCGCGAGCATCTGTTCGGTGATCTCGGGATAGAGAGCAGCTTCGCCCGTGTGCAGAACCCGGCCCAGGCCCTCTGCGGGATCGATGCGATCCGGTATGTAGCCTCGCAGCGCTTCGGCCAGGCTCAGCCGATCGCGATCGACGTGCGCGACGGCGACGGTCGTGCGGTCCCCGTCGTCGTCGACCAGGTCCACGGCGCACCAGTCGGCGATGTCGGGCACAGCCAGCTCGGCTACGTTGCGGAGCGTCTGCTCGTAGTCGAGAGATGCGGCCAGCGCCTCGCTCGCCTGAGCGAGGAACGCGCTGCGCAACTCCGAGCGCTTGCGCTCGGTGACGTCCTCGATGATCGTGATCGTGGCCTCGACGGCGCCCTGCTCGTCGAGCAGCGGAGCGGCCTTCAGCAGGTTCCAGCGCCGTGCGCCGGTGTTGCGGTTGACCGTCTGTATCAGCAGCGGCTCGGCCGGCTCGCCACGCAGGATGCGAACCGAGGGTATGTCCTGCATCGCGATCTCGCGCCCATCCTCCCCCCACACGAAGTAGTCGCTCATGATCGCCGCGGGGGCGGTCTCGCGCAGCTCCTCCCAGGTCTCGAACCCGAGATGGGCGAGCGCGGCCCGGTTGGCATATACGAAGCGATGCTCGCGATCGCGGATCGTCACGGGGTCGGAGAGCGAGCCGACGATCGCCTCGAAGCGCCGCTCGCTTCCCCGCAGGGCCGCACGCAGCTCCTCGACGGTGCGCTTGCGCTCGGGCAGGGCCATCGAGCCGATTATCCTCGGCCTCGAGGGGTACGGCAAGCCAGGACCCGAGCTTTCAGCACGGGCGGGATCGAGACACGGTCGGAATCGAGCAGGAGCGAGTCACGGACGCTGAGCGGAGGCGAACTGGCCGCGCGTCTGCACGTGACCCTGGTGATCGACCTTCCGCTGGCGGTCGATCTCGAACCAGATGCATGCACGGTGCTCGTCGGCGTCGATCGACCAGCGGTCGGCGAGCGTGTCGACGAGCAAGAGGTCATCTTGCGGATGACCGGGCTCGGATGGCGCGCAGAGCAGCTCACGAGCGCCTCGCAGCTCGACGCGAACGATGTCGCTGGGCATCCAGATGCGCAACTCGACCAGCTCGACCGAGTTGATCTGGCACAGCATCACGGCGCGAGTGACCAGTTCGCTGGTCAGGAGCACGACGACATCCCGCAGGTCCGGTGAGGGTCGATCGACCATTCGCACGCAGTAGCGGGCCGCGCGGGGGGCGTGATGATCGGGTTGCAGTGAGATCGCCAGGTCGGGCGGCGGGAGC
Organism: uncultured Solirubrobacteraceae bacterium; assembly: GCA_963805745.1. Classification (GTDB taxonomy): domain Bacteria; phylum Actinomycetota; class Thermoleophilia; order Solirubrobacterales; family Solirubrobacteraceae; genus Palsa-744. The sequence continues at coordinate 180,375 of CAWDVD010000002.1, read as the reverse complement.
TCGAGCGCCATGTTGGAATCGAGTTGCCCGAGTGTGCGAGATTCAAACCCCGATCCAATCACGATTGGACCTGGTGCCGCGGGCGCCGGCGAGATGTTTCGCAGAACATGTTTAGACCCCCGCGAGGCCGGGCATAATCGCCTTGCAGTGTCATCCCCGGGCGAGAGCCGCCGCCCCCTGCGGCTGTCACCCGGAGGGTGAGACGGCGGCATGCCGGCGTGAATTGAGTTCGCCTGGCTGCCGGCATGCCGCCCCTCACCCGGTCAAGCCCCTTGGTGGAGCCTGCGGCCGCGGGGGCATGCGAGCGCGCGGGGGCATGCGGGCGCGGCTAGCGTCGATCGTCGACGAGTCGCAGCTCGAGTGTCTCCGCGGAGTCATCGCGCGCGACGCGATGACTCTCGTCGGTCAGTCGTTCTATGACCGGCGCGAGGCCGTCGGCGGCGGCAGCGATCAGGCTCTCGCCGTGGCCCGCGCGCAGCGGCCCTATGCGCAACTCCAGGTTGCGTGGCGCGAGCGTGACACCCACGTCGAGGCGACTTCCGCTGATCGAGTCGCCGGCGTTTGCCGCGAGCACGTCGGCGACCAGCTGGACGTCGGAGATGCGGTCGGTCGAGAAGTAGGCTCGCGCCGCGAGCGCGCTCAGGACCCGAGGGAGGACGGCCCGCGCTATGGCGTCCGGTGCGAGGCTGATCTCGACCGTGTTCGCCGGCTCGGCACGCGCCGGACCGCGGTCTCCCGGTCCGCTCCCGCGGAGCGGCTCGAGTGCCGCGACCTTCGGTGCGGGGAACTCCATGCGCAGCTCGGTTCCGCCGCCCGGCAGGTCCTTGACCTCGAGGTGGCGCGAGAGCGCCCGCATGATGGGCAGGCCCATACCGGTGGGAGCCTCCTCATCCTCGTGGGCGTGCGGGGGCATCCCGCTGCCGTGATCGCGCACGACGACCACGATCGTGTCGAGCAGCGCGTAGACGTCGACCTCCAGTGATCCTTCCTCGCCCCCGTAGGCGTGCAGCACGACGTTGTTGCAGGCCTCCGTGACAGCCGTGTTGAGGTCGTTGCTCTCGATGGCGTCCAGAGCCAGGCGGTCGGCCACGCCGCTCAGCGCCTGGCGGACCACAAGGACGTTCTCCGGCCTGTTCCGAAGACTCAGGCAGACGTTGGGAATCTCGGCCATCGAGCGGCCGTGCTGCTCTCAGCTCGCGTGCGTCAGGGTCCGCAACTGCTCGAGTGAGCGGCGCAGCAGGCGCGAAACCTGCATCTGAGAGATGCCCACCCGTTCCGCGATCTCCGTTTGCGTGAGATCGTCGAGGAAGCGCATGCGCAGGATGAGCCGCTCGCGGGGCGGGATGTGCTCGAGGACCGCCGTGACGGTGGCGTCGAGCTCGACGAGCTCGTAGCGCTCGTCCTCGCGGCCGAACGTCTCGCCGTACGGGTCGTCGTCGATCCCGGGCCGCGGCGCGTCGAGCGAGAGCGTTTCGTAGGCCTGGAGGGCCTGCAGCGCGTCGATAACATCCTCGATGTCGAGCTCGAGGTACTCGGCAAGCTCGTTGACCGTCGGGGCGTGGCCACGCTCGTTGGCGAGACGCTCCTGGGCGTCGCGCACCTTCAGGGCGCATTCCTGCGCGCCCCGCGGGACGTGAACGGCCCAACCCGAGTCGCGGAAGTAGCGTCGCATCTCGCCGAGGATCGTCGGCACCGCGAAGGACGCAAAGGCGTGTCCGCGATCCCCGTCGAAACGGTCCAGCGCCTTCAGCAGCCCCAGTAACGCGACCTGGAGCAGATCCTCGAATGGCTCGGAAGAGCGGCCGTAACGCCGTGCCAGGCCGCGTGTCAGCGGCGTGTAGCGCTGCACGAGCACTTCACGCGCGGCGTCGTCGCCGTCGCGCTGCCAGCGCACGAACAGCTGACGAGGGTCGTCGAGCGCACGCGCAGCGACGTGCGAACCCGAGCTCGACGGTGTGTGGGTGGCGACTGAAGGCATGTCTGAACTCGCTCCTTCCTGATCGCGAACGGCACCCCGGACTCCCGGCACATTACCGGTCTCTCAGGATACTACCCCGATTGCCGCAGGCTAAACAACTGAAGCCGTCTGTTCCGCATGCGCGCCCTGCTCCGCCCCGCGACGGTCCTCGGCCGGGCGCAGATCGGAGACGGTGAGGTCCGTCACGACGGGCGCCCGCCGGCGGACGAGCGTCCACGCGAGCAGCGCGCCGAGCAGCGCGACCGCGGAGCCGAGCCGCAGCCCGTACTGCAGCGCGTACACGAACGCCTGCTGCCCGGCGTGCACGATCTGCGGCGAGATGCCGTGCGGCGCTTCGCCCGAGCCGAGGCCGGCGGCAAGGCGCGCGCGGGCGCCGCTCGGCAGGCTCGGCAGCAGCTGGTCGATCTTCGAGCGACCGAGCGTGGCGACCATCGCGCCCAGCACCGCCACCCCGAAGGTTCCTCCGACCATGCGGTTCATCGACAGGATGCCCGAGGCGACGCCGGCCTTGGCCTGGGCGACGGAGTTCATCGCGGCCATGCTCATCGGCGACATCACGAACGCCATGCCGATCCCCATCAGCACGAAGCCCGGCAGCAGCGCGCCGTAGCCGCTGGAAACCGTGAGCTGGGACTGCCAGAACAGGGCCCCCGAGACGCACAGCAGCCCGAACGTCATCAACGGACGCGGGCCGACGCGATCTGCCAGGCGCCCCGACAGCGGCGCGATCAGCACGATCATCAGTGTCGAGGGCAGGAAGCGCAGACCCGCCTGCAGCGGCGAGAAGTGCAGCACGTTCTGCATGTACAGGGCCATGAAGAAGAACATCGCGAGCATCGCGAAGCTGACGATGAACGCGACGATGTTGGCGCCCAGGAACGTGCGCGAACGGAAGAAGCTGAAGTCGACCATCGGCGATGACTGGCGGCGCTCGACGAGCGCGAACGCGCTCAGGCCGGTTGCGGCGATCGCGAACAGCGCGAGCTCGCGCGCGGAGCCCCAGTGCCATTCGTTGCCCTCGACGAGCGCGAGCACGAGCGCGGCCAGGCCGGTGGTCAGCGTCAGCACGCCGCGCACATCGACGCGCTGCGCGACGCTCTCGTCGCGCGACTCGCGCACGGCGAACAGCGTGACCACGATCGCGCCGGCGGCGACGGGCAGGTTGAGGAAGAAGATCGACTGCCAGCTGACGCTCTCCACGAGGAAGCCGCCCAGGACGGGGCCGATCGCCAGCGCCAGCGCGGACACGCCCGCCCAGGTGCCGATCGCCTTGCCGCGCTCGGCGGGCGGGAACGCGTTGGTGATGATCGACAGGGTGCCCGGCATCATCATCGCCGAGCCGACGCCCTGCACGGCGCGCCAGGCGACGAGCCACGTGTCGTTGGGGGAGAAGCCGATGGCGCCGCTCGAGCACGCGAACACGATCACGCCGGCGAGGAACACCCTGCGCCGCCCGAACAGGTCGCCGAGGCGCCCGCCGGTGACGAGCAGCACGGCGAACGACAGCGTGTACGCGTTGACGGTCCACTCCAGCGACGCGGTCGAGGCGTGCAGGCTGCGCTGGATCGACGGCAGGGCGACGTTTACGACGGTGTTGTCGAGCATGATCATGAACAGCGCGAAGCACATCGCCCCGAGCGCCCACCAGCGGCGGTTGTCGTCGTTCATCCGCAGCGATCGGATCCTGTCGGTCATCGGGCGCTTCCCTTCTCGGCCGGTCTGTAGGCGGCGATCTCCTCGTGGCGCTCGAGGATCAGCGCGAGCGCGCTCTCCAGCGCGAGCGCCTCCTCGTCGGCGAGCGAGCTCAGCAGCTCCTGCAGCGCCGACAGGCGAGCCTCGTTGAGGGCGCGGGGCACGGCGGCGCCGGCTTCGGTCAGGCGCACGCGCTTCATGCGCCGGTCCGCCGGGTCCTCCTCGCGTCCCACCAGGCCGCGCTCGAACAGCCCGTCCACCGCGCGGCTGACGGTGGCCAGAGACACGCCGAGCGATTCGGACAGCGCCTTGACCGAGCGCTCTTCGCCGTCGGTCTCCAGCGCGCACAGGGTCTTGATCTGCGTGAACGACAGGTCCAGCTCGCCGATCGCGTTGAACGTGCCCATGTTGGCCGCGCGCATCAGGTACTTGGCGAGCGCGGCCATGTCACGCGACAGCGCCGCGCGGTCGATCGAGACTCCGTCTGCTGCTGGTGAAATTGCTTGCACTCGTGCAACTATATTGCTGACGCAATAGTTGCTTGTGTGAGATGCATCACGCTTATCCCCTGACGCCAGGTAGCATCTCGTCCGACCCTCGGCGTACGCTGCTCGGTCCAATCAACCAAGCAGCGCCGACGCGAGTTTGTGGCTCACGCCGACGCCTTGACATAGGAGGCGTTAGCTCCCATGCCCGACGAGAACCCTACCCGCGCCCGTGACATCGGCGATATGGAACGCGATGTCGTGTATTTGCTGACCGACCCGAGCCGCCAGCCGACTGTCTGGTCGCTCCCGGACATCGGCAAGGAGATCGACTACTTCGACGCGGAGTCGATCGTCTACCCGCTCTGCCGTGCGGGGCTGCTGCACCGCATCGGCAAGGACATCGTGTTCGCCACGCCCGCCGCGTTCCACCTGATCGCGCTGGTCGGGCAGACCGTCTGAGCGATGCCTGCCAAGAAATCGGCGGCGGTTCGAGCTCTCGGCGAGGCGATCCGGGCTGCCCGGCGAGAACGCGGGTTCGCACAGGAGGCATTCGCCGCACACGTCGCGCTGGATCGCAGCTACTACGGCGCGATCGAGCGAGGCGAACACAACATCACGGTGGACACGCTGTTGAAGATCACGGACGGCCTCTCGATGCGCGCAAGCATGCTGCTTCGCCGCGCGCAACTCTGAGCGCCCACAACGGCTGAGGCCCGGCGAGGGTGCCGGGCCTCAGCTTGGCCGCGCTACCGGCCGACTACAATCCGACTTGGGTGTTCACGTCCGCTACGACGTGACGCTTTGGAAAGGCGCGGGGTCGGCCTGGCGGCTCGTTCGTCGGCTGGCTCCCGTCTCCGCCACCCGCGCTTACGCTAGCCCGCGCGGGGGGACTGTTGGGCGCGGTTCGAGCAGTTGTCCGCGTCCCGGTGGTATTCCTTTTCATCGCCCTCCTAATCCTCGCCCTCCGTGCCGTCGTCGTCGTCGTCGGGCTCGTCATCGTCGTGCGAGTCCACTATGGGGATCGTGTAGGCGAGCATGGCGTCCCACACGCCCTTGAACTGCGTGCGCTCCTGGTCGGTCCATCCGCGACCGTTGCGCGGCAGGTCGTTGAGCAGCCCGGCGAGGGACGGGTGTAGGCCATCGACTCGCAGACTGTCTCCGGCGCCGCCTTCGGGCTCTGCGTCCTTGGGTTTCTTCTTTGGCGCTTTGCGTGGCTTCGCGTTGCCGTTGGCGGTCGCTTTCCGCTTCCGTGGCGTAATGAAGTAGCTACTCAGCGGCAACTCCGCGAATCCTGCGCCCTTGAGATAGAAGCTCACGGCCTTGCGGGCCGTGTCGCCCATCAGGGGCTCGAAGCTCAACTCAAGGTCACGCTGAGACGCGTTGCTTTCGCCGAGCGCAATCTGCTTCGGGTACTTCTCGCGGAACAGTTCGGCCACCAGCTCCTGACGACGGTCCGGTTCGTCCTTGAACGCTTCTAGTCGATCCGTGACCCTCCCGTCCGTCTCGATGAGGCCAAGCCACTTCAACCCCGCCAGGACGAGGGTCTTATAGCCCTCCGATCCTCCGAGGATGCTTCGGTCGATCTTGGGCGGTACGCCATCTTTGTCGAGTCGTTCGAGCAAGTTCTCAAGCGTTGCCCACGACATATAGGCCGCTCCAATCGGTTTCTCTACGGTAGTGCTCACGTCTGTCGCTCCTTTCTCTGTGGCATGACTGCCGTAACGCTATCACAAGTCGTGCCGTAGTGCAGAGTCGTGTAGGTTTCGATTTTGCGGGGCTTGTGGCATCGGCTAGTTTTCGGGGCAAGGAGGTGGCCCAATGACCCCGATCCAGCCCGGTAGTCATGTACTTGCAAGATCAGCGAACGGCGAACAACTTGAGAAGCGAGCGATCACCGAGCCGATGGACGGTGATGACTTCCGCGTCGTGTGGGTATGCACAGAGGATGAGTGGTTGGCCGCAGAAGCCGAGGGGCGCGACCCCGTAGGCATCCCGTGGCCCGCCGAGGACGTGAAGGTCGCGGAGCATGTCCCGGCCTGACCCCGAGCCCGCAACGGGCGAGCGGGACGCGTCGCCGACTCAGCCGACGCAGCCGAAAGGCCGCGATAGGGACGGCAACCCGTACGAGCCGGTCGAGATCCCGGTGCCGAAGGTGAGCACGATCCGGGCGGCGATCCGCAAGCTCGCGCAGCCCGAGAAGCCGACATCCGGCCACCAACGACGCTGATCGGTCTATGATCCACGGCATGGCTAGTTCCGTGCGTGAGGCGCATGTTGTGCCGGTCTCAGCAGGCTGGGCGATTGCTCAGCCGGGCGCGGATTCGATCAGCTCGGTCCACTCGACGCAGCGCGAGGCCGTAGAGCAGGCGCGGCACTTGCTCAGCGAGCGGGGCGGCGGCGAAGTCGTCGTCCATGGGCGCGATGGCCGCATCATCAGCAGTGATCGCGTAGCCAGCGGCGCTCGCCAATCTGCGGCGGCCTCCTAACAGGCGGAATTAGCATATAGTTGCCCTCGCTTTGGGGGAAGGGGAACAAACGGTCCTTGTACTGGGCGCTGGCGCCAGCCTCGCGGAGGCCATCGCCAGGCGTCCTAAGCGACCGAAGTATCACCCGCCACTCGACGCAACATTCTTTCGGCATGCTGCGGATCATGATGAGGATCGAGCCCTCCTTGAGCGAGTCATCCGGCAAGCGGCAATTCTTGGAGAGCACGATCTCACCGGTAACGACCCGCCGGTCAGCCTTGAGGCGCACCTCGGGCGCCTGTTTTTTGAGATGAATCACAATCCCCTGCGAACGAGCACACGAGCGTACTTTGACGCGGTGCGACTTTACGCATCTGAGATCATCGGCACCACCAACTGGATGATGGGCAAGGGAGGGCTGATCAAGAAACTAATACAGAAGGAGCTAAGGGCCAAGCGGGTTGTGTCCGTCGTTACCTTCAATGTCGATCTGCTCACGGAGAACGCGCTCAGCTGTCTCACAAACGCTCGTCCAAGCGCCGCTTGGTGTCTGAATCACGCATACGGCTTCTCGACCGCGAAGGAGCCTCTGGTCGCTTCATCGAGCGAGTACAAAGGCTCCTTTGCGTACGATGGGGACGAAGCCGAGATCCCGCTTTTCAAGATGCACGGCTCCGTCAATTGGGTGTTCCAGCATCGGGATGTAAATCCGCCAGCCGACCTAGTCAGCAAAGAGCGCGAGTTCTTTGTCGTTACCAATAAACGGCTACCGCCGGGGAAACTCACATACGTTAAAACGGGTGGCAAGGGCCGAAAAACTTGGTATCTCTCATCGTTGATCGTGCCTCCAGTTTACGAGAAGCATAGCTTTATCAAGCGGCACCTACAGGAGGTCTGGGACGGCGCAAGCGAGGCGCTTAGTACGGCAGATCGGATCGTGTTCTGGGGCTACTCCTTCCCGCAGGCAGACACTCACGCTCGACATTACTTTCAAGGTCTCAGCGATGCGAATCCGGCACTAAAGCACCCGATTACGATCAACCCCGACCCCAACGCCGAGAGTGCTTTGTGGGACGTGCTAAGGTCGCGCAGTGTCGGGCACTATCGCACCGCAGATGACTACCTTGCAGACACGCGGATCTAAGCTACTTGCGATGCTCGACTAACGAGCAGGTGGAACATCGACTGGCGGTCGAAGCGGTGGTTGTAGCGCCAGGTGTACTCGTTCAAGTAGCCCTGAGGCCAGCGGTGGGACACCTTCTTGTAGTTCCCACGGATGCCGGTCTTGAGGTTTCCAAAGAAGCCCTCGACGGTGTTCGTGTGCGTGTCGCCCTGCACGTACCAGCCGGCGGAGTGGTTGATCCGACTATGCGCGATGAAGTGCTGATCCAGCCCGTTGTAGGACGGCCAGTCGTCGGTGATGATGATGGACTCAGGCTCGACCCACTCGATCACCTGCTTCTTTAGCTGCGGCCCGCGACGGGACGGCAGCACGGTCGCCTTGATCCGTCCGCCGCGCTCGACTGCGGCGACGACCGTCGCTCTACTACGTTCGCGGAGTTTCGCGGCCTCCGAGCGACGCGGGGGACCGACCTTGATTTGGCGGTTCTGCCCCTGCGGCCTCCGTGGCTTCCCGTCAACGGACGCCTCATCGACCTCGACGTCGCCTCTCAGCGGTACTCCATCTTCGACCATCAGCTTGTTGCGGATCAAGTTGAACATCCGCCACGCGGTCTTGTACGTCACGCCCAGCTCGCGCTCTAGGTGCTTGGCTGAGACTCCGCAGCGAGTGCTCGCCATGATGTACATGGCGTAGAACCACAGGTGCAGGGACGTGGAGGACTTGTGGAAGATCGTCCCGGCGAGCGGGTAGAGCGAGTGCCCGCACGTGTCGCAGGAGTACGCGGGCCGCGACTGGATGCGGTGGAACTTGCGCGTGCGCTCGCACTTCGGGCAGCGCGTGTGGTGGCCGTCCGGGGCGTAGCGTTCGCGCCAAAGCATGTCCAGGCACACGGCGTCGTCCGGGCACTCGCGCATGAACTCCATGAGCGAGTAGGTCGATTCGGAGGCTTTGCCGCGCTGCGGGTTGTTTCGATCGGAAGGCATGCCATGAGTATAGCACATCTACCTGGCGTCAGGGGATAAGCGTGAGATGCATCACACGGGCCATCGCGCTAGTGTGGGTTCTCGAGTGCCCGATCGAGAGCCTCCCGACGATCCCGACCAGAGCCCGGCCGACCAGGGCCCGAACATCATGATGCCGCCGGAGGAGTTCGCCGGCAAGTGGGCCAACGCGGCGTCGATCGCGCGCACGCCGCACGAGTTCACGCTCGACTTCATGCGCATCGGGCCGCAGGGGCAGCAGGGGATGGTCGTGTCGCGCGTGTCGTTCTCGCCGCTGCTCGCCAGCCAGCTGCTGGACCTGCTCGGCGAACAGTGGCAGGCGTACACTGAGGAGTCGGGCATTCCACCCGAAAGTGACCAGGATGACTGAAGAAGAGCTTGAAGACGACCCGTTCAAGCGCGCCGAGGAGATAGAGCCGACCAGGGTGCCGCTGAAAGGGCCCAACGTCCTGAACACACTCGACACCCCTCCACACCCTGACGCCGTGAGGGCGCACGACGCGGCGATACGCAAGCACCTCCAGCAGGATCGCAAGCCCCGGCAGGACTCGCCGGGCTCCTAGCCTCGCCGGCTCCGCGCGCTCAGCTCGCGGGGAACGGCAGCGCGAGCACCTCGGCGCTGGCGCCGTGCTCGCCGACGCTCACGATCGCGCCCGGCTCGGCCTCCCGGCGCACGAGCGCGAGCGCGATCGGGCCGAGCCTGGGGGAGAGGACCGCGCTGCCGACGCGGCCGACGGGGCGATCGCCGAGCGCGAGCGCTTCGCCCGACGCGCCCGGCTCGGACATGCGCAGGCCGCGCAGGTGGCGGTTGGGCTTGCCCTTGTAGTGCAGGCGCGCGACCGTCTCCTGGCCCACGTAGCAGCCCTTGGTGAAGCTGACCGCGCGCTCGTTCAGCCCGGCCTCCTGCGGGATGACGGTGTCGTCCATGTCGACGCCGTATCGGGGGCGGCCGCGCTCCACGCGCAGGCACTCGGCGGCCTGCTCGCCGACCGGCGCGGCGCCCCGCTCCAGCAGCGCGGCGCTCAGCCGCTCGGTGTCGGCGGCCTCGCAGATGAGATCGACGCCGACGTCTGTGCGCACGGCGAGGGCGGCGACGGCGTCGATGCGGACGCCGGCGTTGGCGTGCTCGACGTTGACAAGCTGGTCCAGCCCCGACTGCTCGACGCCGGCGAGCGCGGCGGCGTCGGGACCGATCAGCGACAGCAGCCCCCGCTCGAGCGTGCGCTTGTGCAGCTCGACCTCGTAGCCGACCTTGAAGCGGCGGATCATGTCGAACAGCGCCTGTAGGGCCACCCGCTCGGTGTCGAGCAGCAGTTCGGACGGCGCCGCCCGTGCGTCCTCGCCGACGGCCAGGATGCGCAGGTCGCCGAGCATCTTTCCCTTATGAGTGAGGAACGCGGCGTAGCAGCCGTCGCCCGGTGCCAGCGTCATCAGCTCGTTGGTGACCTGGCCGTTCAGGAACTCCACGGCCCCGGCGCCGCTCAGCGCGAGCTTTCCCCGCGCGGAGCGGTCCAGCAGGCCGCAGCCCTCGCGGAGTGCCCGGTACTCGCCGTCCAGCGTGTCCGTGCGCGCGCTTGCCGTGTCTGTAGGTGCCCCTGCCATTGCTTCGAGAATAGCCGCGCTAGGCTTCCTGCCCATGGCCTTCGCCGAGGACTTCCAGGGGATCGTCGACCCGCTGCCCGAGGACTGGACCGACCTCGAGCTCGACCTGCGGCTCGCGGACGAGTCGCGCTACGTGGAGGCGGCCCTGTACCTGGCGACGTGCAACGCGCGGCCGTACTCTCACCACGACTGGCACTGGCGCCTGCTGGTGGCCCATCACTTCGGGCACGCGGCCGCGGCGCCGACCGTGCACGGTGCGCTCGGCCTGCTCGACGACGCCGGCATCGAGGGCGAGCTGGCGGTGCGGGAGATTCGCAGCGGGCGGGTGGAGATCACGCAGGGGTGGGGGCGCCCGGAGTCCGCACGCGAGGAGTTTCGCCGCCTGCGGGCGCAGTAGCGATGGCGCGCGTGCTGGCGCTGACCGGCGACCTGCTGTTCGGCTCGCGGGTGCAGGGCGCGCTGGCGCTCGCCGGCCACGAGGTGGAGCTGGTGGCGGATGAGCCGCGCCTGCGCGAGCGGCTGGCCGAGTCGGAGGATTCCGTGCGCGATTCCACCGGCCCGCCGGTCGCGGTGCTGGTGGTGGACCTGACCGACGATCGTCTGGACGGGGCGGCGATCGTGCAGGCGCTATCGGATGGGGGAGAGCTGCAGCGCACGCGCACGCTGGGGTACTACTCGCACGTGGACGCCGCCGCTCGCGAGCGCGCCGAGCGGGCGGGCTTCGACCTGGTGGTCGCGCGCTCGCGCATGGCGCGCGAGGGCGTCGAGCTGGTGGAGCGGCTTTCTACGGGAGCGTTGTGAAGGTCTGGCGGCGGCCTTTTGCCGTGCCGCCAGTTGGTCGCCACGCGCAACGCGCTGTGCAGGGCTTTGCCCGTGGTTGACACCGTTCCACTGGCCAGATTATGATGACGCCTGTCTGCACCGGCAGTCCTCGGCGACCTGGCTGCAAGGGGCGCGCTTGGGATCACCGGCGCTGACGTCATAAGTAGTCCGCGCCGCCGCCAACTGCTTGACCGTCGTCCTGGCGAGCTCCGCAGCCAACGAGTAGGGGCAGCGGAGGGGCGTGTGTAGATGGGTTGGCGGGGAGCCGGTGCTAGTCGACCCCGGTTCCCCCCTTCCCAATCAGGGTCGGTATCGGCGCCGCACGATGCCGGCTCGAGTTCTCCGCCGCAGTTAAGCAACCCCAAGGCCGCGCACTGCTCACTTCGGCTGTACGGCATCTTTCGCGTGCTCGCTTCATTTCCGATCTGTTGGCAGGCATCGCGTTGGGTCGCTTGCGTCGGTCGAAACACCGCGTAACTGTGTGAAACGCGACGATCGTGGCCGCAGCGAGGCGGCCCCGACGTCGTCATGCTCGCCGCGATCGAGACGTTGGTTGGTCAGGCAGCTGCGAGTATCGGCTTCAGTGCGTCAGCTTCGAGGTGCTCTGGTGGCAGTGTCAGCGTGAGCCTTCCGTCCTGTTCGAGCGCGTGGCGGACGTTCAACAGCGTTAGGCCGATGACGGCGCCCGTCTCGTCGTAGTGGATCGCGTGTCCGTCGGGCGTCTCAAGTCCGCGTGCTGCCGGCCGTGGCTCCCCCACGTTGAGGTAGAGCACGTCGCCACGCTCGTCGTAGTGGTGGTGGTCGAACGGGATGCCGGCGATGACGATGGTCATGGTTTCCAGCCTCGTGGCGGGTTTTCTTGGACCAGTGCGGTCACGACCCACGCGGGCTCGTCGTTGAAGTCTACGACTACGCGCAGCCAGCGACGAGGATCGATGTGCTGTCGATAGAAGTGCTCTCGGCCTGGGATCGAGTCGTTGATGCGGTAGTCGGGATGCGCGACGGTGCCGAGGATGAGGTCGTGCTCGTCTGCGAGCTCCGGCCGGCCGAGGGCCAGGTGCAAGCGGGTGCCGGCATCGAAGACGACGAGGCGTCCGTCAGGATCAGTTGTGCTCGGATCGGTCTCGGCCACTGAGAAGAAGCTACGAGGCGGGGCAGACAGTGGCCGATACGCGGATCGCGACTCGGGACCCATCCAGGCTGAACGTCGTCGGCGAGGACCGGGTAGTCGAGCGACGGCACCTGCCGACGGCTGCTACGCGTCAGGTCGGCGAACCGACCAATCAGTGCCGCGACCACAGTGGACCGATACTAAAACCGCTCCACAAAGCTAAATCCCCGAGTGGGCCCGCCTGGACTCGAACCCAGGGACCTACCGATTATGAGTCAGGCGCCGGAGTGATCCGAAGCAGCGGGTGCTCGGGCGCCGCGCCCGGCCCGGGCAGCGCCCGTACGTCACGGACCGACAGCGGCGCTCCGCACTCACGGCAGACGCGGTGCTCGTCGACGGCGCCGCCACAGCCGCGGTGTTCGAGCAGCACGGGCGGCCCGGCGGCGGGGGCGGCGTGGCGGTCGCCCCACTTCATCAGCGCGACCATCGTGGGCCACAGGTCCAGGCCCTTGTCGGTGAGGCGGTATTCATAGCGCGGGGGGCGCTCCTGGTAGAGGCGCTTCTCGAGCACCCCGTGATCGAGCAGCCTGGTCAGCCGCGTGTGCAGCACGTTGCGCGCGATGCCCAGGTCCGCCTGGATCTCGTCGAAGCGGCGAACGCCGAGGAATACGTCGCGCACGATCAGCAGCGACCAGCGCTCGCCGACGACCTCGAGCGCTCCGGCGATGCTGCACGTCTGGTTGTCGTAGTCGTGTCCCAGCATTGGTCGGACAGGAGGATAGCCGATTGGGTTGCATGATGCAACTCTTATGATATGGTGCGTCGCATCATGCAACGGAAATGGCGCGTCTCGCTGATCGTGTGTGTCGGGGTGTTCATGTCGAGCCTCGACCTGTTCATCGTCAACATCGCCTTCCCGGCGATCGGCAGGCACTTCGGCGGGGCCTCGCTCGGCTCGCTGTCGTGGATCCTGAGCGGCTACGCGATCGTGTTCGCGGCGCTGCTGGTTCCCGCCGGGCGCTGGGCGGACGCGTTCGGGCGCAAGCGCGCGTTCCTGCTCGGGCTGGGGATCTTCGTGGCGGCGAGCACGGCGTGTGCGCTCGCGCCCTCGGTTGGCTTCCTGATCGCGGCCCGCGTCGTGCAGGCCGCCGGCGGAGCGCTGATGCTCCCGACGTCGCTCGGTCTGATGCTGCCGGAGTTCGCTGCGCACGAGCGCCACGTGGCGATCGGCGTGTGGGCGGCCACCGGCGGCATCGCCGCGGCCGCCGGCCCGCCGCTCGGCGGCCTGCTCGTGCAGGCCGACTGGCGCTTGGTGTTCCTGGTGAACGTGCCGGTCGGGCTCGCCGGCCTCGGCTTCGGCCTGCGCACGCTGGCCGAGCGGCGCGAGATCGGCTCCGGGCGCCCGGACGTGCTCGGCGCGGGCGCGCTGATCGTCGCGATCGGCTCGCTGGTCGTGGCGATCGTCAAGGGCCAGGAATGGGGCTGGAGCTCGCCGGCGATCCTCACCCTGCTCGCCGTGACCGTCGTCGGGCTGCCGGCGATCTGGTGGCGATCGTCCCACCACGAGTCGCCGATCGTGGAGCCGTCGATGTTGCGCGTGCGCAGCTTCGGCCTGGCGGTTGGCGCCTCGGTGCTGTTCTTCGCCGGCTTCGGCGCGATGCTGCTGGCGGGCGTGCTGTTCCTGACCGGTGTGTGGCACGAGGACGTGTTGACGGCCGGCCTGATGCTGTTCCCGGGCCCCGCGATGGCGACGGCGTTCAGCGTCCCGTCGGCCCGGCTGGGCGCGCGCGTCGGCTACCGCATCCCGGGCATGGTCGGCGCGCTGCTGTTCGTGGCAGGGCAGGTGTGGTACATCACGCAGACGGGCGACAGGCCCGCGTACCTGTCGGAGTACCTGCCCGGGATCGCGATCAGCGGCGCGGGCGTGGGGCTGGTGATCCCGACGCTCACCGGCGCCGGCGCCTCCTCGCTGGCTCCCGAGCGCTTCGCCACCGGCGCGGCGGTGCTGACGATGGGCCGCCAGATCGGCGCGGCGCTGGGCGTGGCGGTGCTCGTGGCGGTGCTCGGCACGACTGTGAGCACCGCGTCGGACTTCCACACGGCGTGGCTGATCAGCGTCGCCGGAGGACTCACCACCGGCCTGGCGCTGGCGGCGATCGGCCGGCCGCGCCTCAGCGGCGCGCTCGCCCAGCCGGCCGTTGCCGACCCGTCGGCCGTCGCGGAGCCCTCCCTCGTCGCGGAGCCCTCCGTCGCGGATGCGCCGCTCACCGCACGGAGCGCGGCATGAGCGCGGTCGGTCAGCTGCGCACTCGCAGCTTCAGTTGGGAGGACCCGGCTGCGGCGGAGGCGGCTGGCGCGGGGCTTTCGGGCCTGGAGCGGATGAGGGCGATCGTCGACGGCACGCTCCCGCCCCCGCCGATCGCCCGGCTGCTGGACTTCACGATCGTGGAGGTCGACGAGGGCCGCGCGGTGTTCGCGATGGAGCCGGCCGAGTGGATGTACAACCCGATCGGCTCGGTCCACGGCGGCATCGCGGCGACGCTGCTGGACTCGTGCATGGGCTGCGCTGTGCACACGACGCTCGAGCCCGGCGGCGCCTACACGACCACCGATCTGCAGGTCCGCTACATCCGCGCGATGAGCGAGAAGACCGGCCGCGTGCTCGCGGAGGGCCGAGTGGTGCACAAGGGCAGGCGCACCGCGACGGCCGAGGGCCGCCTGTTCGCCGAGTCCGGCGAGACGCTGATCGCCCACGCGACGACCGGCTGCGTGATCGTGCGCTGAGCCGAGACGCGCTCGCCCAGCTCTGAAGCCGCCAGCGGCTAAGCTCGGCGTAAGTGAGGTACTACACGGTTGCCGAGCTCGATGTGACGGACCTCAGCTGGGTTCGTGACTACGTCGCGAACGTCACCGGGATGGTGGAGCGCCGTGGCGGGCGCTACCTGGCTCGAACCGGGCGGATCGAGAAGGTGGAGGGTGAGCGTACGCCGCCGCAGGTGTCCGTGATCATCGAATGGCCGTCCAAGCAGGCCGCGGACGAGTTCTACGAGAGCGAGGAGTACAGGCCATATCGCGAAGCTCGCAGGCAGGGTGCGAGCAACGAGTTCCTGCTGGTGGCCGGCGAGGACGTCAACCGCCTCGCCCGAATCGCCGAGTAGATCTACTAATGAGGCGCCGCCGCCGCTGGCACGCCTGTTGCTCAGCTATGGCCGTCTCGGTCGGGGCGCAACCATTGCTGAAGACGTAGCCACCCTGACCACCAGTAAATACTCAACAACCGTGGGGTGGTGGGCGGGCGGGGGCGGGGGTGCGGGTCGGCGAGTTCCGCTTTCTCGAGCGCTTCGTCGAGCAGCTCCTTCGCCGGCCGATATTTCTTGGGCTCCCACAGTTGCGCGTACGCCCGCAAATATTGGACCGTCATGCCCGCAAATATGGCGAAATCCCATATGAGGGCACCCACCATCACCCACCAGGGGTAGTGACGCCCAAGCGACAGGGCGCCCGCAAAAGCGCCCAACACGGCCCCGAGCAGAATCGTCAAGAATACGGCGCTGTGACTGCGGTAGAGCCGCCACACCGCCGGCGAGTTGGCGGCGAGCAGCGACTCCCATGTCGCAACCCATTCTCTGTACTCATCCTGCCACCGGTGCTCTATCCGAGAGATCTGCGCGCCGGCCTGAGCCATCCGGTGCAACTCCCCACACCACATGAAGACCACGAACATCGCGAGCAGCGGGACGAAGCCGACGAGCACGCACGCCGAGAGCGTGTGCTCGTCTTCGAGCTTGATGCCGATCCCCACGACCACGCCGATCGCTGCGAACCCGACCTGGAGGATCTGAGTCTGCTGACGAAGAGCCTGAAGACACTCTTCGCGAAGCGTCTTGTACTCCTCGATCAGGATCGTGACTGGATGCGGCCGGTCCTGAGTACCGCCTTCCACGATGAACAATTCTAACTACCCGAGCGAGGCCCGGGGAGCCGAGCGAACGCGCTCACGGTCAGCGAGCTGTGCCGGGCTCGGTGTGTTTCGGTGTCGACGCCTCGGGTCCGGCTACGCGGCGACCGGCTCCGGGGCATCGACCTGCGCTCGGGCGCCGGAGAACAGCATCGTGCCGTCCTCGATCGCGCCGAACCTGAGGCTGAGGATGTCCAGTGCGTAGTTCTGGTAGAGGCGCCACGGCGCCCGCGACCCCTGCTTCGGGAACTGCTCGATCGAGCGCAGCACGTAGCTGGAGGAGAAGTCGATGAACGGCTCCTCGGTGATCGACGGATCGCGGTTCTGCGGCGTGCACTGCCGGTATCCGCGCTCGTCCATGTGGTTGAGCAGCCGGCAGACGTAACCGCAGGTCAGATCGCACTTGAGCGTCCACGACGCGTTGGTGTAGCCGAACGCCATCGCCAGGTTCGGTACGCCGCTGAGCATCATGCCCTTGTAGCTCATGGTCTGCGAGACGTCCACCTCCCGGCCGTCGACGGCGATCTGCATGCCACCCAGCGCCAGCAGGTTCAGGCCCGTCGCGGTGACGATCAGGTCGGCCTCGAGCTCGACGCCGGACGCGAGCCGGAGGCCCCTCTCCGTGAACGTGTCTATGCGATCGGTGAGCACCGACGCGCGCCCGGCGCAGATCGCCTCGAACAGATCGCCGTCGGGCACCAGGCACATGCGCTGATCCCACGGGCCGTAACTGGGCTTGAAATGCGTGTCGATGTCGTATCCGGGCGGCAGGCGCTTCTCCAGCCCGTTGCGAACGATGCGCTTGACCAGCGCCGGTCTGCGCCGGCTGAGCTGGAACATCAGCATCGTGATCAGGACGTTCTTCCAGCGCACGATCGAATAGGCGAGCCTCGGGGGCAGGACGCGGCGCAGAGCGTTGGCGATGCGATCTTCGGCGGGCAGGGAGACGATGTAGCTGGGCGAGCGCTGCAGCATCGTCACGTGCGCCGCGCTCTGCGCGATCGCGGGAACGAGCGTCACCGCGGTGGCGCCGCTGCCGATCACCACCACGCGCTTGCCCGCGTAGTCGATGTCGTCGGTCCACCGCTGGGGGTGCACGATGCGCCCGGCGAAGCGCTCGGTGCCTTGGAAGTCCGGCGTGTAGCCCTCGTCATAGCGGTAGTAGCCGCTGCACATGAACAGGAAGCCGCAGCTGATGCGAACCGTCTCCTGTGTGTCCGTGCGCTCCGCTTCCACGGTCCAGCTCGCATCGGCCGTCGAGAACTCGGCCCGCAGCACGCGATGGCCGAAGCGGATCTTCTCCTCGATGCCGTTGTCCCTTGCGGTCTGTCGCACATAGCCGAGGATCGAGGGTCCATCCGCCATCGCCTTGGACTCCTTCCACGGCTTGAAGGAGTAGCCCAGGGTGAACATGTCCGAGTCCGAGCGGACGCCCGGGTACCTGAACAGGTCCCAGGTGCCGCCGATGCAGTCCCGGGCCTCGAGGATCGCGTAGGTCTTCTCAGGGCAGTTGGCCTGCAGGTGATAGCCGGCGCCGATGCCCGACAGCCCGGCCCCGACGATCAGCACATCGACATGCTCGGGCGACATGTCAGCTCGTACGGCGCATCAACGGCGGGCGAAGCGACGGACGGCTTTGACCGGCTCTGCGTGCTCGGCGTGGGGGGCGCTCGGCACGATCACGCGCGCGCTGGCAGAGCGTCCGAGGCGAGCGACCTCCTCGTCCATGAGCGGGAGGGCCCGCTTGGCATCGCTCCTGGCCTGCAGCGCCGCGAGCCTGGAGGTCAACACGGGCTTGAGCCAGCGCAGCAATCCCACCCAGCCGGGGACGTTGACGCGACTCGCCCGCTTTTCGATGCCGCGCACGAACCGCTCAGCGCACTCCTCGACCGAGGTCGTCGCGCCCAGCGGTCCCGGCAGCGCCTCGAGCATCTCGCGAAAGGACGCCAGGTCCTGCTTGGCGTCCTGCACCATCGGCGTGTCGATCCATGACATGTGCGCGCTCCCGACCGCCACGCCCCGGTAGCCAAGCTCGAGACGCAACGCATTGGCGAAGTGCTCGACCCCGGCCTTGCTCGCGTTGTACGCGGCAAGCCCCGGAGCTGCCACATAGGCGGCCTCCGAGGAGACGACGAGAGCGTAGCCCCGCCGCTTCACGAGCTCGGGCAGCGCCGCGCGGACGGTGTGAAACACGCCCGTGATGTTGATGTCGATCAGACGGCGGAAGATCGCCGGATCGACCGTTCCCACCGAGCCGTAGCTGGCGATCCCGGCACCCGCCACCACGACGTCGATGCCGCCGAAACGCTCGACCCCGTGGGCGACCGCCGTCTCCATGTCGGCGAGCTCGGTGACGTCGCCCGTGACCGACGTCGCGCTGTCCTCGCCAAGGCGCGCCACGAGTTCGCGCAGCGGGTCGGCGTCGAGATCGACGAGGACCACCTTTGCGCCACGGGCGACCAGCTGCGTGGCCGTTGCCGCACCGACGCCGCGTGCGCCGCCGGTGATCAGCGCCACCTTGCCCCGCACGCTGCTCAAAGCTCCACCACCCGACCAACCATACACCCGCGCCGGGCAGGGCGGCCCAGCGGAATCGGGGCCGTTGCCCGCCGGCACGTAGTATCCCGCCCGTGAGCACAGACCGCGAGCTCGATGTCGTCGTGTTCGGCGCCACGAGCTTCGTCGGGCGCCTGTGCGCCGAGTACCTCTCCCGCGCCGCGCCGTCAGAGGCGCGGATCGGGCTCGCGGGCCGCTCGCACGAGCGCCTGCGTGAGCTGCGGAGCTCGCTCGGCGGACGGGCTGCCGAGTGGCCGCTGCTGGTCGCCGACACGACCGACCCGCGCTCCCTGAGCGAGCTCGCGGGCACGGCGCGCGCCGTGGCCACCGCGGTCGGGCCCTACCGCCGTTACGGACTTCCGGTGCTCGAGGCGTGTGCGACCGCCGGCACGCACTACGCGGACCTCACGGGCGAGGTGCTGTTCATGCGCGAGGCGGTCGAGCGCTTCGACGCGGTCGCGGCGGCGAGCGGCGCGCGTGTGGTGCACAGCTGCGGCTTTGACTCGATCCCATCCGACCTCGGCGTGCTGCTGCTGCACGAGGCGGTCACGGCCGACGGCGCCGGCCAGCTCGAGGACACGACACTCGTGGTGCGCGCGATGAAAGGCGGGCCGAGCGGCGGCACGATCGCGTCTTTGAAGGGCACGGTCGACGAGGCTCGCAGCGACCGGGAGCTGGCGCGAGTGCTCGAGGACCCCTACGCCCTCAGTCCCGACCGCGACGCCGAGCCGCGGCTTGGGCCCGAGCGAGACCTGCGTGGCGTCCAGTACGACCGCGAGCTGGGAATGTGGGTCGGGCCGTTCATCATGAGCGCCATCAACACGCGTGTCGTGCGGCGCAGCAACGCGCTGCAGGGCTGGGAGTACGGACCCCGGTTTCGCTATCGGGAGGTGATGGGCTTCGGGTCGGGTCCGCTTGCCGCTGCGCAGGCCGGCGCGATCGCGGGCGGTGTCGGTGCGCTGGCTGTCGGGCTGTCGGTTCGGCCTCTGCGCGCGGCGCTCGACCGGGTGCTGCCATCCCCGGGGGAGGGTCCGAGCGAGAGCCAGCGCGAGCGGGGCTTCTTTCGCATCGAGATCCACGCGCGGACGTCGAGCGGCGCGCGCTACCTCTGCCGCGTCGCCGCCCAGGGAGACCCGGGGTACAAGGCGACGGCGGTCATGTTCGGCGAGAGCGGCCTGTGTCTCGCGCTCGACGGGGATCGGCTGCCGCCACGCGCCGGCGTGCTGACGCCGGCGACCGCCATGGGCAACGCGCTCGTCGAGCGACTGCGCCTCGGCGGGCAGACGTTCGAGGTCGAGCGGACCGCTTGATCCGCGCGAGCGGACCGCTCAGCCACGCGTGCCCCGTGATGGATCGACTGGACGGATCTACTCCACCTTGGCGTGCTCGCCCTGGATGTAGAGGAACGCTCCGGCGCCAGCCGCCCCGCCGGCGAAATCGGCCAGCAGGTAGATCCAGATGTGTGACCATTTGAACGCGCCGAGGACAGTCGCTCCGAGCGCGATCGCGGGGTTGAAGGCAGCGCCCGAGACCCAGCCGACGGATATCGCGCCGACGATGACGACGAACCCGATTGCGAGTCCGTAGAACGAGTTCCCCTCGGTGCCCTTCGCCGTCGCGACGTTCAACACGACGTACGCCAGCGCGAAGGTGAACAGGAACTCGACCACGAGCATCTTGCCGGCCGCGGCGGTCGCCCCCGCGGTCTCTTTGCCCCCGATCGCCGTCACGAGCAGGCCCGCGAGCACAGCCGCGACGAACTGCGTGATCACGTACGCCCCGTATTCGTTGGCCTTGATCTTGCCCCTGATGAAGACCGCGGTGCTCACGGCAGGGTTGTAATGGCCACCGGAGACGTGCCCGCCGGCGAACACGAGCACCATCAGCACCGAGCCGATCGCGATCGGCGCAAGGACGGCCCCCGATCTGTTGGCCGACTCGGTGGCCATTCCCACCGTGAACACGAACAGGAACATCCCGATGAACTCGACTGCCAGCTTTCGCTCCAGGGGGTAGCTCATACATGCCTTTCGTGTGCGAAGTGGCGCGACCGATCGCAGGATTGCACCCGATCACGAGACCGACCTCGCCGGCCCGCCCGCATGCTACGCACCGCCGCCGACGTGCCGGGCCGTGCCGCTCAGCTGGCGATCGTGCTCGCGCCGCCGCCGAGCTCGGCGTGTTCGGCCGCGAGCGGATCGAGCGGGACCAGCCCGCCGTTGGGCACCCGCTGGAAGCGCTCGATGCGATGCCCCGCCCGGCGTGCGAGGGCGGCACGGATGACCATCCCGTGGCAGACGACCAGCGCGGGCAGCGCGCCGCGTTCGACCGCCTCCAGGGCCGCGCTCACGCGCTCCTCCTGCTGGGCGAACGACTCCCCGCCCGGGAACGCGAAGCCGGGGTCGCCGGCCGCGAACGCGTCGAACTGCTCCGGCGCCTGCGCGCGCACGTCGGCGAAGGTGCGGTCGGTCCAGTCGCCGGCGTCGGTCTCCATCAGGCGGGCGTCCTGTTTGGGCTCCAGGTCGAGCCGGCCGGCGACGATGTCCGCCGTTTCGCGGGCGCGCAGCAGCGGGCTGCACCACAGCGCGCGGAAGCCGTAGCCGGCCGCCCGCTCGGCCAGCTCCGCCGCCTGCGCGCGGCCGGTGTCGTCGAGCGGCACCGCCTGCTGGCCCTGGAAGCGCCCCTCGAGGTTGTACGCGGTCTGGCCGTGGCGGGCCAGGTAGACCTGGGCTTCGGCAGGGGTGGACACGGCAGCGGAGCATAGTGCGGGCTGAGCCGAACGTCCGCTCGTCCTAGACTCCTCGCATGCGCCGTCGCGTCACCTTCTCGCGCAACCTGACGCTGTCGCTGTCGCGGACGTGCCGCTGCTACTGCAAGTACTGCGCGTTCGCCACGCACCGGGCGCACCTGTACGCGCCCGAGGAGGTGCTGGAGATCATCGACGGGGCCGCGCGCAGGCAGGTCAAGGAGCTGCTGGTGCTGACCGGCGAGCGCCCGGAGGTCAACCCCGAGGTGGCGGCGCGACTGCGCGAGCACGGCCACGAGGACTTCACGGCGTACGTCGTGTGGACATGCGAACGCGCGCTCGAGCGAGGCCTTCTGCCGCACACGAACCTCGGCGTGCTCGCGCGCGAGGACCTCGCGCGCCTGCGCGAGGTGACCGCCTCGCAGGGGCTGATGCTCGAGTCGGTCTCCGAGCGGCTGATGGACACCGTGCACGCGGGCTCTCCGACCAAGCACCCGGCGCGGCGCCTGGAGACGATCCGGATGGCGGGGGAGCTGCGCATCCCGTTCACGAGCGGCATCCTGGTGGGCATCGGCGAGAGCGAGCAGGAGCGCGTGCAGTCGCTGGAGGCGATCGCCGCGCTGCACGCCGAGCACGGCCACATCCAGGAGGTGATCCTCCAGAACTTCGTGCCCCACCAGCGCTACTACGGCCAGGAGCCGGCGGAGATCGCCGACGCGGCCGCGCGCGAGTACTGGCGCACCGGGATCGACGGGAGTCCCGCCCGCCCCCGCCCCGAGCTGCCGCTGCCGGAGTGGGCGTGCGCGGTGAGCATCGAGGACATGAAGCGGCTGATCGCCGAGACACGGCGGCTGATGCCCGACGTGGGCATCCAGATCCCGCCGAACCTGGCCGACTGGTGGGGCGAGCTGGTGGGCGCCGGCGCCACCGACCTGGGCGGGCTGAGCGCCAACGGCGATCACATCTCACCCGAGCACCCGTTCCCCTCGCCCCACCAGGTGCGCAAGGAGCTGCAGAAGGACGGCGTGGCGCTCACCGAGCGGCTGTGCGTGTACCCGCGCTACATCGACCCCGAGTGGGTGGCGCAGGGCGTGATGGACACGATCAAGCTCAAGTACTGGAGCTTCATCCCCCGCCGCGGCTCCGGCCGCACCGACCCGACCGCAAGCGGTGCCCCGCCGATCCGTCCCGAGCTCGTCCCCGGCGCGATCGAACGCGCGCGTGGCGGGCTGGCGCTGAGCGCCCAGGAGCTGACGGCGATGTTCGCCGAGACCAGGCCGGAGGCGATCGAGGACATGCGCCAGGCCGCGGACGAGCTGCGCGCCGAGCTGGCGGGCGAGCTGGTGACGTTCGTGGTCAACCGCAACATCAACATCTCCAACGTGTGCATCGTCGGCTGCGCCTTCTGCGGCTTCGGCCAGGGCAAGCGCTCCCCGGACGCCTATGAGCACGACGAGCAGGAGTTCGTGGCGCGCATCGAGGACGCGGTCGAGTTCGGGGCCACGGAGCTGTGCATCCAGTCGGGCATCCACCCGGACTGGGCGCTGGAGGACTATCTGGGCTGGCTGCGCCTGGCCAAGCGCACGGCGGCGCGGCTGGGCGTGGACATCCACCTGCACGCGTACAGCCCGATGGAGATCGCACACATGTGCGACATCTCGGAGCTGCCGCCGGCGGAGGTGTTCGCGCGACTCAAGGACGCCGGATTGGGCTCGACACCGGGCACGGCCGCGGAGGTGCTGCACGACGGCGTGCGCGAACGCATATCCCCGAACAAGCTGCCGGTTGCGCGCTGGGTTCAGATCATCGAGGCCTCGCATGCGGCCGGTCTGAGCTCGACCGCGACGGTCATGTTCGGCCACATCGAGGAGCCGTGGGAGCTGGCCGAGCACATGCGCGTGGTGCGCGAGCTGCAGGAACGCACCGGCGGGATCACCGAGTTCGTGCCGCTGTCGTTCATCCCGTTCCAGACGCTGCTCGGGCGCACGCACGGGGTCGAGGAGATCTCGCGGGAGGAGAACCTCAAGCACACCGCCGTCTTTCGCCTCGCGCTCGGGCGCACCATTCCGAGCCTGCAGGCGAGCTGGGTGAAGATGGGGCTGGACGCGGCGAGCGAGTCGCTGCGCTGGGGCGTGAACGATCTCGGCGGCACGCTGATGGAGGAGTCGATCAGCCGCCTGGCGGGCAGCTACCACGGCACCCGCCTGGAGCCAGACCAGCTGGTGGCCGCCGCCCACGAGGCCGGGCGCCCGGCGGCCGAGCGCACGACGCTGTACGACATCAGGCGCCGCTACCCGCTGATATCCCCGCCCACCGCGGGCGCGGTCCCCGTCGCGGTCTAGCGTTCACGCGCTCGCCTTCGAGCAGGATGTACTTCGCTATATGTGTCGGCTACCATCCCGACGATGATGGCTTCCAGCGTCGGGCGTCCCTCGAGACGCCCGGCAGCGGGTGGCCCTCAGAGCTCGAGTGGGGAGCGGCTGTGCATCGAGCTGTCGGCGGCGCAGGTCGACCAGGTGGTGCGCGCGGCGGCTGACTCGGGCAGCATCTCCGCGCTGCTGTCGGGGATTGCCGGCGTGCGCGACGCGCTCGAGGCTGGACCGTCGCAGTTGGAGGATGCGCGGCTGTCGCGCTCGCTGCTGGCTGGCCTTCTGATGCTGGCGTCCTTTCCGGCGGATGGGAGCTACCTGCGTTGCGCGGACATCGCGCGGATGCTCGACATGAACCCGAGCACGGTGCACCGCTACGTTTCGACGCTGTTCGCGGTCGGGCTGCTGGAGCGTGACTCTCAGACGCGCCGCTACCGGCTGGCGCGCTGAGCGGCTGAAGCCAGCCGCGATCGCGGCTACCCTGTGTCGATGGACCCTGTGTCGATGGACCAGACGGGCGCCGGCGAGCTCGTCAAGGTCGCCGGCGGCGGCCCGGAGCTCGACGGGATCGTGTTCGACACTCCGAGCAGGACCAAGGTGGTGGTGGCCGTGGTGGACCCTGGCCGCGGTCCCGTGTTCCGCACGGTCCATCCGAAGACGCTGAGCGAGCGCACGGAGGAAGGTCCCGCCGACCGAGCGCTGCGTCTGCTCATCCGCCGCACGCCGTCACCCGTTCACGGCACGGCCGGCAGCGGGACGTCCCCCGGGCGGGCGAACGCCGGCCACACGCGCGCGGCGATGCACCGCACGACCGGCAAGTAGCGCCGGTCGCGTTCGCGTAGATTTACGCGCTCGATGCCGGATCTTCGCTTCGCCGCACACTCCGGAGAGCTCGGTGGCTACCTGGCGCTGCCGCTCGGCGAGGGCCCGCATGCGGGCGTGATCGTGATCCAGGACGCGTTGGGGCTCTCCGACGACATCCGCGAGCAGGCCGACCGCCTGGCGGCCGCGGGCTACCTCGCGTTCGCGCCGGACCTCTACTCCGGTCGCGGCATCCGTTGCGTGGTGGCGACGATGCGAGCGTCGCGTTCGGGGAGCGGACCCGCTTACGAGGACATCGAGGCGGCGCGGGCGTTCGTGGCGGCGCGCGAGGACTGCAGCGGGCGGATCGGGATCATCGGCTTCTGCATGGGTGGAGGCTTCGCGCTGATGTGCGCCCCCAGCGGCGGGTTCGGGGCGGCGTCGGTCAACTACGGCGAGGTCCCCGGCGACGCGGCCGAGCGGCTCGCGGGGGCGTGTCCGGTCGTCGCCAGCTACGGTGCGCGCGACTGGGGCCTGCGCGGCCGCGCCGAGCGCCTGGAGCGGGCGCTGAGCAGCGCGGGTGTCGCGCACGACGTCAAGGAGTACCCCGACGCGGGACACAGCTTCCTGAACCGCTTCAACGCCGGCCCGCTGCTCACGCCGCTGCTCCACGTCGGCGGGCTGGGCTATCACCACCCCTCGGCGGAGGACGCGTGGCGGCGCATCCTCGCGTTCTTCGCCGAGCACCTCAGCTGATTCCCGCGCTGCGCGCAGCGTTCGGGCGTGCCTCGTAGCCGTCTAACCCCGCGCGAACTGGCCGTGAAAGCCGAAGGGAATGTGGTGGGGCGCCTGCGCGCGCGCCAGCTCGCTGAGATCGGACGCGTCGAGCACGAGCAGGAAGGACGTGCCGGCGCCGGCGTCGAGCACCACCGACAGCAGCACGCCGTCGTCCTCGTCTTCGGCGTCCGGGCGCGCGACGAACACCGGCTCGCCGGGGTAGCAGCCGGGTTGTGCCCAGGAGCGTGTGGAGCCGTCGCTGATGTCCACCTTGAGGACCTGCTCGAGCCATCCGGTTGGCCCGCTGCCCACGCCCCACACGTAGCGGTAGGGGCGCTCGTTGCAGCGTCGGTAGTTGATGCGCGGCAGCTCGATGTCTCCCTCGGAGAGGCGCTCGGAGCTGACCGATCGATCGGACAAGCGCAGGCGAAAGCGCGTCAGCGTCGCCTGGGCGACGGGCTTGCCGGCACGCAGGCGCTCGAGGTAGAGATCCTCGATGACCCCCGCGTCGGCGAACGCGCACAGGTCGACGACGATCTCGTCTCCATCCTCGTAGGCGTTGACGTGGTGGAAGGCGAAGCACGCATCGGTCTGGAAGCCGCCCCGCGCCTCGCCGGTGCGGCGATCGACGAGCGTGAAGCGCGTCCCCAGCTCGGGCTTCCAGCGATAGTTCTCGATGTACGGGCGCCCGGACAGCGCGAGGGCGAGCGGGTTGACGACGAACGGGAACTCGGCGAGCACCAGCCAGCGTTCGGTGAGCCCGAAGGAGTGCATGTAGGCCGGCTCCTTGACCGGCAGTGAGCCGATCTGGCGGGGCCTGCTCGGCTGCTGGGCGCTCTGGGACGGATCGACCGCGAAGAACCGGTAGCTGCTGCGCGCGCCCAGCTTGGCCGCGTAGTTGAGCATCCCGCCGCTGGCGCGATCCATGTGCGGGTGGGCGGTGGTGAGCTGCCCGGGGACATCGTAGGGGCGCACGCCGGCCGCCTGGAGGGTGTGCGGGTCGAACTCGACCGGCAGCGGCGTCTCGGTCATCGCGATGAAGCGCTCGCCGAGGCGCGTGATGTTGACGTTGGCGTTGTCCGTCAGCATGCTCCCGGGCGAGAACAGCGTCTGCACGCGCTTGAACAGCGAGCGGCAGGGATCGGTCGCGAACTCGCCAAATACGATCCGGCCCTGCTCGCGCGCGGCGCGGTAGGAGCGGCTGTCGAGGAAGCGGTTGCCGTAGGAGACGCTCCCGTGCTCGATGGTGAAGCGGTGCAGCATCGCCAGCCCGTCGAACCAATGGCGCATGCGCTGACCACCGCCTTCGGCGGCGGTGCCCCCGACCTCGAACTTCGCCGGGCCGGTGCGCAGCAGCGAGCCGTGCAGCCAGCTGGGCATCTCGCCTGTGAGCGCCAGCTCGTCGACCGCCACCTCCTGTTCGAGCGTCGAGAAGCCGAGCGTCGGCTCGGTCGAGGTGACTGCGGCGGTGGGCGCGGACATGGATCATGCCTCCTGAATGGTTCGACTCGGACCATCCGAACCGTACGCTACTCTGGCGGGTATGTCAAGCCCGCGCCCCAGCCAAGCCAGACCGAGCGAGTCCAAGCCTCGCCTGACCGAGACCTCCTACATCGTCCTCGGTCTGCTCGAGCTGGCCGAGCCCGCCACCCCGTATCACCTCAAGCGCTTGGCGCAGGTGAGCACGAGCAACTTCTGGTCGGTTCCCCACACCCAGCTCTACACCGAGTGCGCCCGCCTGGCGGCGGAGGGCCTGCTGGACGAGCGCCAGGAGCAGGGCGGGCGGCGCAGGCGCACCTACCGCCTCAGGGATCGCGGGCGCCGCCTGCTGGAGGAGTGGCGCAACGAGCCGACCGGCGATCTGTACGAACTCAGGGACGAGAGCACGCTCAAGCTGTTCTTCGGGGGCGACCCGACCGCGCTCGCGGCGAGCCAGCTGGAGGCCCACAGGCGCCGGCTGAAGGCGTACGAGCAGCTGCATGCGAGCCTCCCGGACGCTCCGCGCGGCCAGCTGCTGGCGCTGGAGTGCGGGATCGGCCACGAGCGCGAGTTCATCCGCTTCTGGTCGCGCGTCAGCGAAACAGATCCTCATCCAGCGGACGCAGCAGCTCCGCGGCGCCGGGGCCGTCCTCCTCGGTGACGAACCGCTCCAGGCCGTCGATGAGCACGACCGGCTCGCGCGAGTCCTTGGCGCGCGCGAGGTCGGCGCTCGCGGCGGCGGCGTCGGCCACGGCCAGCCAGGTGGCCCTCAGCTCGAGGCCGCTGGCGTCGGTGCGCCCACGCCAGTCATCCAGCGGCCGCATGCCGGCGAGCCCGATGGCCACGTCGAGCTGACCGTGGCGCCAGGCGCGGCCGAAGCTGTCGCTGATCAGCACCGCGACAGAGGCCCCGGTCAGCTCGCCCAGACGCGCGCGGATGCGCCGGGCGGAGGCGTCGGGGTCGCGCGGGAGCAGTACGACGGTCTCGCTCCCGCCCTCGCGGGAGGCGTTGGAGGCGTCGACACCGGCGTTGGCGCAGACGAAGCCGTGTCGTGTGCGGCAGACGAGCACGCCCCGCTCGGCCCGCAGCACCTCGAGCGACTCGTCGAGCACGACCTGCACGATCCGCGGGTCACGCTCCTGACCGGCGCCCTCGCCGCCCGCTCCCAGCTCCAGGGCGCGCTCGCTCGGGCTCACATCTGCGAGCGCGACGACCGCGCCCTCTGACTTGGAGACCACCTTGTGGGCGATCGCCACCACCTGGCCGTCTCCGAGCCCGTCGCCGTCGAGCGCCGCGACGATCAGCGCCGCCAGCTCGTCACCGGCGCGCACCTCGGGGAGGCCGCTGAGCGATCGTGCGGACAGGCTCGCCACGACGCGCCCCGGGGTCAGGCCCGGGTCGTGAGAGGGAGGACGTCCGTGCGTTGGTGCTGGCCGAGGACCAGGCGTGTGTGCTGCGCACCGGCGTCCAGCCCTGCTGGCCGGTCTTCGATTCCTCGCCGGCGCAGCGCGTCCAGATCGGCGCCGGTGTCGATGTCCAGCAGCAGCGACGGCACCCGCTCCACGCGGCAGGCCACGCCGGCGGCGAGCGCGAGCGCGCGGTGGCGCTCGCAGCTGCCGGGCCCGAAGCTCGGCTCGATCGCGTCCGGCGGGCTCAGCAGCAGGCCGTTGGTCCCCGTCCCGTGCCGGTCGGGGACGATCACCACGGCGCGGGCGCCGGCGCTGCTCGCGCCGGCGAGATTGGCGCCGAGCAGCGCTTCGAGCTCGCCCGGGTCGAGCGCGGGGCAGTCGCCGGGGACGCACAGCACGCGCTCGAAGCCCTCGGCCAGGGCGCGCCGCACGCCCAGGCTCGCGGCGGCCGACTGGCCGGCCTCGGCCTCGTCGTCGAGCACGATCGCCCCCTGCTGGCGCGCGGCGATCGCGACAGAGTCCTCGCGGGTGACCACGATCGTGCGCTCGATCGCCTCGGTCTGCGCCAGCGCGAGCAGCACGTCGGCGACCATCGCGCGCGCCAGCTCCAGCCGCAGCGGGTCGGCGACGCTCGCGCCGAGGCGCTGCTTGGCCCGGGCGAAGCGCTTGACGGGCAGGATCGCGGCGGTGCGCACGCCAAGAGCGTATCCCCTGTCAGGAGCTCGGCTGGAGCGTCACGCGCATGTTCAGCGCCTGGCCGGAGCGCGTCTTGGTGGCGCCGACCTTGTCGCCGTTCATGTCCTTGTCGTTGCCGATGAACACGTCCGTTGTGACGCCCGGCTGGCTGACGAGGACCTCGAACGTCCCGCCGACCGTGGAGAAGCCGATGTAGTCGCCCTTCTGCACGAAGAACTCCGTCGGTTCGAAGGTGTGTATGTTCGAGCCGCTCGGTTCCCTGGCGGGCAGGGTGAACGCCTGGGTGGTGCTGACGATTTCGAGTTCGCCGCCCGGCGCAGGGCGCAGGTCCTGGAAGTGGAGGTTGTCCTGGCAGACGGATTCTTCGGGTTTGACGGGACAGTGACCGGGCACGTAGTAGCCGCGGACTTCGACCTTCGTGACCTGGCCGGCTTCCGGGACGGCCGTCGAGCTCGTGCCGGCGGCGTGCGCGCGCAGATCGGGCGCGGCCGCCGCGAGCGAATCGCCGGGGGCGCCGTAGATTCCTTCGAGCACCCACATGACGAAATCGTCTTCCGCTTCTTCGGCGAGTTCGGGTTCGTCGAGCAGTTCGGCGCCGAACACGATCGCGGCGGCCTGCTCGGGACCGATCGGCGCGCGTTTCGCCGGCGGCTTCGCATTGCCGAGCGAGCCGGGTGCGAGGCCGGCGTCGTCGATCGTCGCGGCCAGCGCCGCGCCCAGCGCATCCAGGCCCCCTTTGCAGTCGCCGGCAAAGGCGTCGAACACCCGCATGATCACGCTGGGGTTCCACGGTTGCGTGGCGGGCCCCTGGTAGGAGCCGAGCACGAGCCCGGGGGCCGGCTGGCCGGCGGAGTCCAGACGGGCGGTGTCGCTCAGCGTCGAGCACGCGCGCGTGTCGGTCGCGCCCACGTTGGCGTTGGGCTGAACGCCGACGAACAGGCTTTTCATCCATGCGTGGCGCTCCAGGCTCCTGCCCTGCTCGAGCCTCTGCTCCCAGTCGTCGGTCTGCGAGGGCAGGATGCCCGTGAACAGGAACACGAGCTGATCGCCCTCGAGCTGCGTGGCCCTGCCGTTGGCGATCAGCGATGTGGGCAGGTCGGTGGTCTGGACCAGGCCGTTCTCTGAGGCCGCTTGCGCGCGCGCGGCGCTGGCGGAGCGGAGATCGAACACGAGCAGGGCGGTGCGGTAGGTCGTGGAGTGCTTGGCGTGTTGGGTGCGCGTGGCGCTGAGCACGATCACGCCGGGCGGCAGGGCACGCTCGTTGGGAGCCGTGAACGCGAGCTTCGGCGCCTTGCCTTTGAACGAGGGAACCGTCGTGGTGATCCCCTCGATCGTCACGTCGCCGCTCGCCGGCGTCGGCACCTCGACCTGCATGGGCGTCAGCTTGGTGCTCTTGGCGAGCGCTGCCGGCGGGGCGAGCAGAGCAGCGAACGGCGCCAGCAGAGTCACGGCCGCGACGGCGACGAGCGGACGCCGCCGGGCGCCGGTACGACGGCGTTCACGAGATCGGTGTGGCTGTTTCCCCCCGGGCGACTCCACCGTCGCGATTATGCATCAGCCGGCGGTCGGCAAGAACCGTCGCTCACCAGCCGAGCAGCATCAGCCCGACGGTCACACCGGGGCCGATCGTGACCATCAGCCCGCGTTCGCCCGGCTCGGGCCGGTGGCGCTCGATCGTGTCCTTGAGCACGTACAGGATCGATGGCGTACCGATGTTGCCGTGCTCGGCCAGCGCGTCCCAGCTCGTGGCGAGGTCGTCCTGCGAGAGCCCGAGCGCGCTCTGCACGTTCTCGACGATGCGCCTGCCGCCGGGATGGGCCATCCAGCGATCGATGTCGGACCGCTCGAGGTGATTGCGGCGCAGGAACCCGGCGACGAGCGCCGGCAGGGCCGCCCCGCCGATGTCCGGCAGGTCTCGGGCGAGGTGCAGGTAGCTGTCCTCGGCGGTGAGGTCCAGGCGGACGGCGTCGAGCGTGCCCGCGATCTGGTGGACCAGCGAGTCGAGGATGATCGGGCCGTCCGCGTCGGGGTCGCCGGTGAGCACGGCCGCGGCGCAGCCGTCACCGAAGAGCGCCGAGCCCACCGTCTTGGCCCTCGGGTCCTCGGGTGTGGCACGCGTGAGGATGCCGCTCATGCTCTCGGCGGCCACCACCAGCGCCTGCTTGTCGGGCTGCTCGCGCATCGTCTGGATCGCCAGGCGCATGAGCGGCACGCCGCTCGCGCAGCCCACGCCGCTGATGTGGTACTTGTCGGTCGCGGGGTGCATCCGGTAGTGGTCGACCAGGCGATGGGCGAGCGTGGGGCAGCCGAGCGAGTACAGGCTCGAGCTGACGACCGTGCCGACCTGGAGCGGGTCGAGCTCGAGCGCGTCGACGGCATGGATCGAGTGGCGCAGCAGCTCCCGCTCGATCTGCTGGGCGCGTCCCTGCAATTTCTGTCCCAGGAAGTCCTCGCCGAGGTCCAGGTGGCGGCGCTTGACCCCGCTGCGCGCGAAGATCCGCTCTGCGAACTCGTCGCCCTTCAGCCCCAGGCGCTCGAGCACCTGCTCCTGCGTGAGGACCTCCTCCGGGTGGGAAACCGCGATCGCGGCGATCCGCGTACCTGCGCGGCGCATGGGCCGGCGTTTGGCCGGCTGCGGGTCGGCGAGAGCCGATCCTCCGGTGCCGCGATTCGGGCCGTTGTACACTGTCGAGACTCCTTGTCTGCCGGCGGACGCGCTGGTTGGGAAACCGATCAGCGCCGTCCAAGTTGTGGTTCCGACAATATTCGCCACACTGGACACTAGCGGGTGTCGAGACCCCCCTTCTTATCGACTTCTTCGCGTGGCTGCAGCTCGATTGGCCCTCGAGCAACGATCTCGGCAGCGCGAGCACGATAGGTTACACGCACTGCAGGCGTCTTGGGAGAGATCGCAGATGAGCATCGAGTTGATAGGGGCGGGCCTGCCGCGCACGGGAACGCTGACGCAGAAGGTGGCGCTGGAGGAGCTCGGCCTGGGGCCGTGCTACCACTGGGTCAACGTGATCGCCGATCTCGATCAGGTCGAGCTGTGGGATCGGGCGCTGGACGGGGAGGTGCTGTGGGATGAGATCCTCGACGGCCATCGCTCGACGGCCGACTGGCCCGGGGGCTACTTCTACCGCGAGTTGATGGACTTCTACCCGGACGCCAAGGTGCTGCTGAGCGTGCGCGAGCCGGAGTCGTGGGAGCGCAGCTTCAGGGACACCATCTGGACGATGTGCCACGGCGAGACGGTGATGCCCCTGCTCTCGCGCGCCCGCGCGCAGGTGGATCCCCGCTGGCGGCGCTACCTGGCGCTCGTCGACCGCATGTTCTGGGGTCCGCAGGGGACGTTCGCCGCCGGGCACGCCGAGCCGGCGCAGCTGATCGAGCAGATGATCGCGCACAACGAGGCCGTCAAGCGCGTCGTTCCCGCGGAGCGGCTGCTCGTGTGGGAACCGTCCGACGGCTGGCAGCCGCTGTGCGAGTTCCTCGAGGTTGACGTCCCGGACGGTCCGCTGCCGCACGCCAACGACCGCGACACGTTCCTGGAACGCGTGGTCGACGGGGCTCTGGGCGCGCTGGGGACGTGGCGCGAGAGCGGCGTCCCGGTGGGTTAGCCGGCGAGCGCCTGCGCGAAGGACAGGGTCTGCTCGGCGACACGTGCGCGCCCGGCGGCGTCGTCCATGCGCGTGTCGGTCTGCAGCGTGGCCAGCCGCCCGACGTCTTCGTCGGCGACGATCCCGTCGAGCAGCTCGCCGTAGAAGTCGGCGACGCCGTCGGCGCTGCACTCGAGCGCGGCGAAGGCCATGAACGACGCGGTGGGTCCCTTCATCACCTGACCGCCGACGATCGGGCTGACGGCGACGATCGGCGCGCTGGCGGCGATGAGCGCCTCGTGGATCCCGGGCACGGCGAGGATCGGGGCGATGGAGGCGAGCGGGTTGGATGGCCCGATCACGATCGCTTGCGCCCGCGCGATCGCCGCGAGCGCCTCGTCGCTCGCCCGCGCCTGCTCGGCGCCGCGGTACTCGAGGCCCTCCAGCAGCCCGGCGGCGCGCTCGCGGATCATGAACTCCTGGAAGGCGCACCAGCCGGCGGAGCCGGTGCGGACCCACGTGCGCACGGGGTCGTCGCTCATCGGCAGGACCCGCGCGCGCACGCCGATTGCGTCGTTCAGGCGCGCGAGCGCGGCGGTGGGGGAGAGGCCCTCGGCGAGCATCCGCGCGCGCTCCAAACACCAGGCGAGGTCGCGGTCGCCGAGGTTGAACCACACCTCGACGCCGAGCTCGCGCAGGGCGTCCATTACGGCGAAGGTGTCGCCCCGCAGCCCCCAGCCGCGCTCGTCGATGGTGCCGGCCAGCCAGAAGGAGACGAGGTCGGGGTCGGGCGAGACGTGTGCGCCGTAGATCTCGATGTCGTCGCCGGTGTTGACGATCGCGGCGAGGCGCTCGGGGCCGGCCACGTCGGCGATCCCGCGCGCGAGCTTGGCGCCGCCGGTGCCGCCGGTGAGGATGACGATGTCGGGGTCGCTCACTGCCACAGCCGCTCGGGCAGGCTGGTCAGGCGGATGCCCGCGTGGACCTTGTAGCGGGAGTTGACGGAGATCAGCAGGGCGGTGAGCGCCTCGGTCGTGCGCGCCATCTCCAGGCGTCCGCAGTCGACGCAGCGCAGGCCGTCGATCCGCTCGATCACGCCAGCTGCCTCGCGCTTGTCCGCGCGCGAGTCTCCGCAGATGAGCACGTCCTGGTCGAGCGGGTGCTGAAGGTCGCTGAGCGAGGCGGCGCTGACGGTGTGCAGCGCGGAGACCACGCGCACGCCGTCGGGCACCATCTCGAGCGCCTGCTGCGCGGCCGAGCCCTGCCACACGCCGAGCATGCGCGTGGCTTTGCCGCTGACGGCCGCGGCGAGCGGCACGGTCGCGTCGATCAGCAGCTGGCCGGCGGTGAGCGCGTCCCTGAGGTTGGTGAGCGTCTCGGACTGGTTGCGGAAGGGAACGCTGAGGATGATCGCGTTGGCGGCGCGCGCGGCGCCGGCGTTGTCGTGAGCGGAGAAGGAGCCGTCGGGCACGATGGCGGCCGCGCGCTCGGCGGTGTGGGCGGCGCGGGCGGCGTCCCGCGAGCCGATCGCGATCGGCACTCCGGCGCGGGCGAGGCGCAGCGCGACGCCGAAGCCGAGCGCCCCTGAGGCACCGATCACTGCTACCGGGTTCACCTTCGATGACGACGCGGGGCTGGACGCTGCCACGGCGGCCGAGTATAGGCTGCAAGCGATGAGGCTCGAGCAAGGCACAGCGTCATGGGCGAGCTGCCGCCGGCGATGAGCGAGCTGCCGCGGGCGGTGAGCATCAGGGAGGTCGGTCCGCGCGACGGCTTCCAGAACGAGCCGGAGGTGATCCCGACCGGGCGCAAGGTCGAGCTGATCGACGCGCTCGCGCGCACGGGCGTGCACCGGCTGGAGGCGACGAGCTTCGTGCGCCCGGACGTGATCCCCCAGCTGGCGGACGCGGCGGAGGTGCTGGGCGCGATCGACGTGCCGGCGGAGGTGAGCGTGTCGGTGCTGATCCCCAACGAGCGCGGGCTGGACGCGGCGCTGGAGCTGCGCGAGCGCGTCAGGCCGCCGAGCGGCGCGGGGGGCCACGGCGCGGGCGGCAGCGACGCGAGCGCGGGCGGCGAGCGTGCGGCGTTCGACGAGATCAACGTGTTCATGTCCGCGTCGGAGACGCACAACCGCAAGAACGTCAACCGCTCGATCGCCGAGTCGCTGGCCGGCCTGGAGGTCGTGCTCGGACGAGCGCGCGCGGCGGGCGTGCGCTGCGAGGCCGTCATCTCGACGTCGTTCGGCTGCCCGTACGAGGGTCGCGTGGCGCCCGGGCGCGTGCTCGAGATCGCGTCGCGCCTGCGCGACGCGGGCGCGCAGGAGATCGGCTTCGGCGACACCACCGGCATGGCCAATCCCCGTCAGGTGCGCGAGTTCTTCGTCGCGGCCGCGGCGGCGTTGGGGCAGGGGGAGGGGGGTGTTCAATTGACGGCGCACTTCCACAACACGCGCGGGCAGGGTCTGGCGAACGTGCTGGCGGCGCTGGAGGCGGGGGTGGCGAGCTTCGAGTCGAGCTTCGGAGAGCTGGGCGGCTGCCCGGTGCCGGCGGGGGCGACGGGCAACATCGCCACCGAGGACCTCGTCTCGATGCTGCACGAGATGGGCATCGAGACGGGGATCGACCTGCCGTCGCTGCTCGCGTGCGCGCGCCGCGCGCAGGAGATCCTCGGCCGTCCGCTGGGCAGCCACACGCTGGTCGCCGGGCCGGTGCAGTGGTAGCTCAGGCGATCCGGGTGACGTGCAGCGCCTGCAGGAAGGCGATCCGTTCGGCGAGGTCGCGGCCGTAGCGCACGAGCAGCAACGCGTCGCCTTCGCGGCGGGCGAGGGTCGCCGGTGCGATCGGGCGTTCGGCGAGCTCGGCTCTGGCGAGCGCGGATGGATCTTCGCGGCGCAGGACGGCGAGCTGCGCGGCCGTCGGGCGCCGGCCGTAGAACGCGCTCACCTGCACGATCCCCGGGTGCCCGGGCAGCGCCCGGGCGTTCCACAGCGCGCCTGGCGC
The DNA here is from genome assembly GCA_963805745.1 of uncultured Solirubrobacteraceae bacterium. Classification (GTDB taxonomy): domain Bacteria; phylum Actinomycetota; class Thermoleophilia; order Solirubrobacterales; family Solirubrobacteraceae; genus Palsa-744. The sequence continues at coordinate 144,704 of CAWDVD010000002.1, read as the reverse complement.
ACGCCCGGGCTGGCGGGCGTTGAGCAGGAGCGCAGCCTGGAAGGCCGTGCCGTCGTGGCGGTACCAGACCTGCATGCACGTGAAGAACGCGGTGCCCGTGACCGCCGGGTCGGGTGCGATCTCGGTGGCGACCTGTCCCCATTCCACGCTCACGTTCGCCATGGTGCTGGCGAGGGCGCAGCTGGCGTCGGTCGGCGCGGATGCGGGTGACTGCCAGTAGCTGTTGGGCAGCTGGAACATGCGGCCGCGGGATTCGATCGGGATCGTCGGTATCGCCCGCCCCGCGCCGTCGAGCGGTGTGAGCGTGATGCCTACGGGGTTCGGGTTGTGCTGTTCGCCGCGCAGCAGCTGCGTGGTGGCGCCAGGTGGCAGGACGGTGCCGATCGAGCCGGGAGGGCGATAGAACACGACCGCCCTGTCGCCGACCGGCAGGCTCGGCAGCGGGACCGGGCGCAGCGTGCCGATTCCACGGACGCGGACCGCTGCAACGTTGGGCCCGGTGAGCGTGAAGTCGATCTCGCCGTCGCGCCCCACGCGAGCCTCCGGCGACCAGCCTTCTTCTCCGAACAGCGGTATGCCCGCGCCCGCGTATGGCCCGTTGCAGCTTCCGCCGCCTTCTTTCATGACGCACAGGCCGACGTTGCCCGCCTGCAGCGACGGGAACACGCTCAGCGCGAACAGTCGCCCGTTCACGTACGGGCGACCGTCGACGAACGCCAGGTGCAGCGGACGCTGGCGGAACGGCAGTTCAGCGGGGTGGCTGACAGCGCCCCCGCCATGACCCCCGTCACCGCCGCCAAGCGCCAGCCCCGCCAGTGCGGCCACAACCGCCGCCAGCACGGCGGAGAGCCCGAGCCTGCGGCGGCGCTGGCGTCGCCGGGCCTCCTCGATCACTCCTGCGTCGATCTCGCCGGCGGGGGGTGGCGCGACGGTCACGGGCACGTTCGGACGCTCCTTGCACGTTGGTGGCAATGACGCTAATATGAATAGCACAATGCTGGAGGGGATCGACCGCTCGGATCCGACGCCGCTGCACGACCAGGTCGCCGGTCAGATCCGCCGCGCGATCGCCGACGGCGAGGCCAAGCCCGGGGAGCGTCTGCCGCCGGCACGCGACCTGGCGGCGGTGATGGGCGTGAACACCAACACGGTCCTGCGGGCGATGCGCGTGCTGCGAGAGGAAGGCCTGCTCGAGTTCCGCCGCGGCCACGGCATCCGCGTCGCCGGGACACCGCAGCGCGGCGCAGTGATCGCGCGCGCCCGCGAGCTGGTGCGCTTCGCCCGCCAGCAGGGCTACCAGCCGGACGAGCTGATCGACATCATCCAGGGCATCCGCTGAACGACCTCGCGGGCGCTCTCTGAGCCCTGCGCCCCGCTCGGCGACGGTTGGCCCGCCGCCGGCGGCCTCGGCGGCGGATGCCCCCCGGCGTATGGCCCGCCGGCGGATGGCTCGGCAGCGCCCCGCTCGGCAGCGCCCCGCTCGGCGACGCCTAGCTTGCGAACGCCTCCTGCGGCTCGTGCTCCGCGCCCTCCTGCGCGCGAGCGCTCTCGCGCGCGGCCGCGATGCAGTACTCCTGAACCGCCACCTCCATCTCCAGGCTCTGGGCGATCGTCGGGCGGGCGGACGCGTCGATCACGCGCTTGGCGCGGCCGACGGCCACGTGCGAGTTGGCCAGCAGTTCGTCCACCAGCGCCTGGGTCGCATGCTCGAGCTCCTCCGGCGCCACCACGCGGTTGACCAGGCCGATGCGCTCGGCCTCGGCCGCGTCGATCGTGCGCGCGGTCATGATCAGCTCCTTCGCGCGCCCGAGGCCGACGACGGCCGGCAGACGGGTGGAGCCGCCGACGTCGGGGATGATTCCGAAGCGGACCTCCGGGAGCCCGAGCTGGGCGTCGCTGGAGGCGATCCGCAGGTCGCAGCCGAGCGCCACCTCCAGCGCGCCGCCGACGCACGTGCGGTGGATCTGGCAGACGACCGGCTTGGCCATCTCTTCGCAGAGATTCGCGCAGTCGAGGAACACTTTGCGGAACGGGCGCAGCACACCCGCCTGACCAGCGGATTCGGCGAGCTCGGTCAGGTCGACGCCGGCGGAGAACACGGGGCCTTCGCCGCGCAGCACCACACAGTGGACCGACTGCTCGGCCGCGGCCTCGCGCAGGGCGTCCCCGAGCGCCAGCAGCAGCTCCTGGTTCATCGCGTTGCGCTTCTCCGGCCGGTTCAGCACCACGTGCCTGACGTGCCCGCGATCCTCGGTGATGACGATGCTCATGGGGTGATCCTCCTGTCTGAGTGATGTCCCGCGGGCGTGCGCGCGTCGGATGAGCAGATGTGCAGATGTGCAGTGCAGGCCCTCGCGTGCAGGCCCTCGCACCCTTCAGCCTACGCAAATAGAGATTGCTAGCATGATTGCACCGATGATGCAGAGGTTGATGATCCAGGCCGAGCCGGAGCTGGTGGAGCGGGCCAAGCGCCGCGCGCGCGAACGCGGCGTCTCCGTCGCGCAGATCGTGCGCGAAGCGATGGAGCACGAGCTGGGGGCCAGCGAGGAGGAGCGCATCCCGCCGCCGCTCAACTGCATAGGCGCGTTCTCGTCAGAGCGCGGAGACCTGTCGCGTCGTGCGAGCGAAGACGAGTACGAGCCCGAGCCATTTCGCTAGTCATCGACACAAGCCCGCTGCTCGCTGCGATCGACGCGAAAGATCAACAGCACGCCGCTTGTGCGGGATTGCTGAGCGCTACGCGGGGATCGCGGATAGTCCCCTCGCCGGTCCTGGTCGAGTTCGACCACCTGGCCTCTCGTGAGCTGGGCCGCGAAGCCGTCACAACGATGCTCGATGAAATAAACCGGGGCGCGTACGAGGTCGAGAATCTCACCCCGGGCGATTATCGGCGCGTTGGAGAGATCCTTACGACCTACGCCGACCTGCGCGTCGGCTTCGTCGACGCCGCCGTGCTCGCGATCGTAGAGCGGCTGCGCGAGCCCAAGCTGGCGACGCTCGACCACCGCCACTTCTCCGTCATGCGACCCAAGCACGTCGAAGCGCTCGAACTGCTTCCCGTCTGATTCCGTGCCGCGCGCACGCACGCGGCGGAGCCGACACCCCATTCGGGGCATACCCTGACGGGCACAGGCAGGCAGGCGGAGCCCACAAACGTATCTCTCAGCTCAGGTCCAACACGGTCGTCGGCGCTTCGATCTCTTCGTCGTGACCCTCGCGCGGCACGATCGCGGTGCCGACCGCGAAGAACTCGATCGTGTGGCTGCCCCAGCCGTGGCTCTTCTCCTGCAGCTGCACGCCGACGATGCCCTCGGCGCTGATTTCCTGCGCCTCGCTCTGCATGCGCTCCATCGCCAGCTCGCGCGCGTCGTACAGCGCCTGGGTGAAGTTCGACAGCTCGACGTTGCGCCCCGTCTGCGCCATCGACTGCAGCATGCCGCGGTGGGCGACGTGGTAGACGCAGCTGCCCATCACCATCCCCACCGGGCGGTGACCCGTGCGCAGCAGCGTCCAGAAGTCCTGGCCTGAGAGGTCGCTCGTGAACGGCCTGCCGTTGGGCGCGCGGTGCAGCACGCCGTCGCGATGCTTCACGGCGGTGCCGATCGCGATGAACTCCGCCATGTCCTGACCCCACTCGTAGCGGCCGATGTCCAGGCGCACGCCCACCACGCCGTCAGCTCCGAGCTGGTCGGCCTCCTCCTCCATGCGTGTCATCGCCAGCTGGCGCGCTCCGTACATCGCTTCCGAGAGCACCGTCATCTCCTGGCTTTTCTTCCACCCGGACATCTGGATGCCGATGTGGTAGATCGAGCTGCCCACCACCAGCCCCATCGGCTCGAAGCCCGCCTGCTTGACCAGCAGGAACTCGTTCACTGAAAGGTCTGACGTGAAGAGTCCCTCACGATTCTGCTTGAGGCGGGCGCGACCCGCCTCGGGGACGCCCTCCAGGGAGGACGGGTCGTATGCGGTCTCGCGCTCGTTCATGTCGTGCTCCTTCTCAGGTGTACAGGTCGATTGTCGGTTTCGGCGCCTTGACGGTGGCGTCCACGTGCTGGTGGATCGCGGTGCCGACGGCGGTGAACGTCACCATCAGCCCTCTGAGCTCGCGGCCGCCGGCCAGGCCGCCGCCCATGCCCATGCCACCGGTGAGCGTGTGCGGTCGTACGGTGTGCCCGATCTGCACGCCGACGACGCCCGCGGCGCCGAGGGAGGCGGCCTGCCCGGTGATCTGCTGCATCACCGCCTCGCGTGCGCTGTACATCGCCTGGGTGAACTCGCGCAGCTCGAAGTTCCGGACTCCCATCGTCAGCGATCCACCGCCGAGCATCCCCGCTCCCGCCATCCCGCCGAACACGTAGCTGGTGAAGAACACCGAGCTCCACGCGACGATCCCGAGCGGCTCGAAGCCGCCCTGCACGAGCATCGCGTACTCCGCGACCGACAGCTCGGTCAACACCGGGTGCTTGGCGTGCGCGCCCTCGCGGTGCACCGCGGTGCCGACCACCATGTGCTCCAGCGCGAGCGTGCCCGTGTCCAGCTGGCTCTCGCCCGCGCGTGTCTGCACGCCCACGACCGCGTCCGCGCCGACGTGGCGCGCCTCCTCCGCGAGCCGGCTCAGCGCCCTCCCGCGCACCTCGTTGAGCGCCTGCGTGAGCGTGTCCAGCTCGATCAGGATCGCGCCGCCGCCGTAGCCCGATGTGCCCCACGCGCCCTGGTAGCCGATCTGGTAGATCGAGCTGCCCATCACCTGCGACAGCGGCTTCAGCCCGAGCTGGCGGCACAGCGCGAACCCGTTCACCGACAGGTCGGAGGTGAACGATCCCGATCCGCCGCTCTCGCCTGCCTGCGCCCCGCTACGGGGTGTGCCCTTCAGGGTGCGAAGCTCGCTCAGACGCCGCTCGGCCGACACCGGTATGCCGCCGGCTTCGATGCGCGCGAGCGACTGCTGCTGCTCCTGCTCGAGTTGCCCTTCCGGGTCGCTCATGTCAGTGCTCCGAGCTTCTCATGTCAGTGCTCCGCTTCGCTCATGTCAGCGCAGCAGCTCCTCGAGCGCCGCTCTGGCCTGCGCGCTGCGCGCGGCCTCGGCGCGCAGGTCGGCGCCCAGCGCCGCGATCCACGCGTTCGGCTCCAGCGGCTCGCGCTTGATCGCGATGCCCCCCGACTGGCGCTCGCGGAAGCCCTGCACGCGCGCGCCGTCCACCGTCAGCTGATAGCAGCACGAGCCGAGCTCGACCTGCACCCGGCGCACGCGCTTCTCGCCGCGGCCGAGCAGGCCGCCGCCGCTGCGCTGCACGCGCGCCACTCCCGGCAGCGCCTGCTCGAGCTTGGCTGCGAGCACCTCCACCGAGATCGCCAGCTCGGCGCCGTCGCCGCGCAGGCCGGCCGCCGCGAGGTCGAACGTGTCCTCGTCGGCGTACGCCCCATCGGGTGTGCCCTCCCGGCTGTCGCTCACCCCATGGAGGCTACCGGTAGTCGGCGGGGCTGGCCGCGGCGTGGGGCTGGCCGCACGGCTCGGCACTCGGCGGGCCTCGTCGCAGCGCCCGGTGGTCGGCTGGGCTGGCCGCGGCGCGATCGCGACCAGCCCCGCCTCGTGTCCGTCGGTGTGCTCGCGCTCAGCCGATCAGGCCGAGCGTGTTGTTGGAGTCGTTGACGAAGTACACGCCCCGCAGGTTCGGCGTCACCGTCAGCCCGAACAGGCCGCCTTCGCCGGCTTCGGTGTCGAACGGCTGGAACTCGGCGCCGAACGGCGTCGTCTCCACGATGTTGCCGTCGCCGCCGTTGGTCGTGAGGATGTCGCCGTTCGGGGCGAGCGTCATCCCCAGCGGGCTGTTCAGGTAGCCGCCCTTGGCGACCGTGATCCCGGCGCCGCCCAGCGGCGTCTGCCGGAACAGCGCGTCCGGAACGGCGGCGATGCGGTTGCCCTGCGTGTCGGCCACGTACAGGGTGCCTTCGTCGCCCAGGGTGACGCCCGTGGGACCGATCACGAACGCCGCTTCGTTCGTCTGCTCGGGGAAGCCGTCGGCGATCACCCGCTCGGAGGTCACGATCGGGGCGTGACCGAAGAGGCTGACCAGCCCGATCCGCACGACCGTGCCACCGTCCGTCGGCGTTTCCCCGGAGGCGACCGTGCCGTTGAGGACGTTGGTGACGAACAGCGTGCTGAACGGACCGTCGCTCACCGCCGTCAGATCCCACGGGCCGTTGATCGGCCCGCCGGAGATCGTCCTGACCACGTGGCCGGTGCTGTTGAGCACGATCAGACAGCCCGCCTGCGCGGTTTCGGCCATGCCGTTGGCGCTCGGCAGGCTCCCGACCACGACGTAGCCGCCGGGCAGGATCGCCAGCGCCGTCGTCAGGCCCACGCCGCCGGGGCACGGACCGGGGAGCGTCGCGGGGTTGATCTGAGCGAACAGCGACAGGCTGCCGCCCGGTGTCAGCTGCACCAGCGTGGTGCCCGTTCCCTGCAGGTTTTCCGAGTCGTTGAAGTTGCTGACCAGGATGTCGCCGCGCACGAGCGAGCCCACGCTGCTCGGTACGTTGGCGATCCCGTAGGGGTTCACGTCGCCGTTGGACGGGACCGTGCTGCCGAGGGTTGTGATCGTGTTGAACTGTCCGATGAACGAGGGGCCGAACGCCGGCGCGGACGCCGGCGTGAGCGCCGCGCACGCGAACAGGACGGCGAGCGCTCGGGCGAGGTTGAACGCGACCGCTCGGGCGGGATTGAACATGACGGGGTCTCCATTCGATTTGACGGCTTTCGAGTGCAAGACTCCGCAACCCGCTCTACCTTCCCCGGCGCGGCGGCGAGGAGCGGACCCGTAATAGGCTGCCGTGTCCAATACCGAGAATTTCGAGCGGAGGGACTCATGGCGCAGCGGATCGAGCAGGTGGGAGTGCTGGGAGCAGGGCTGATGGGTCACGGCATCGCCCAGGTGGCAGCCCAGGCGGAATATGAGGTGGTGCTGCGCGAGGTCGACGAGGCGACCCTGGAGAAGGGGATCGACAGGATCGAGAAGCAGCTGGCGCGTGCGGTGCAGAAAGGCAAGTCCTCGCGGGAGGACGCCGACGCGGTGCGCGAGCGCATCAGCGGCACCGTCGACTACGGGGACCTGGCCGGCTGCGACCTGGTGATCGAGGCGATCACCGAGAGCCTGCCGCTGAAGCTCGAGATGTGGCGCGAGGTCGACCGGATCGTCAAGCCGGAGGCCGTGTTCGCGACCAACACCTCCTCGCTGGCGGTGATCGACCAGGCGGCGGCCACCGGCCGGCCAGGCCAGTTCGTCGGCCTGCACTACTTCAACCCCGCCCAGGTCATGAAGCTGGTCGAGGTCGTCCGCTGCGTGACCAGCACCGACGAGGCGTTCGACACCGTCCTGGAGTTCGCGCGCTCGGAGGGCAAGCTGGCGATCCCGACCAAGGACAAAGCGGGCTTCATCGTCAACCGCCTGCTCGTGCCCTACAGCCTGGACGCGATCCGCGCGTACGAAGAGGGCGTGGGCTCGGTGGCGGAGATCGACGAGGCGATGAAGGCCGGCGCGGGGCATCCGATGGGGCCGCTGACGCTGTCCGACTTCGTCGGCCTGGACACGCTCGGATCGATCTGCGACGTGCTGTTCGACGAGTTCCGCGAGCGCCGCTTCGCGCAGCCGCCGACGCTGCGCAAGATGCTCAGCGCCGGCTGGTTCGGGCTCAAGTCCGGGATGGGCTTCTACGACTACTCTGGCGATGTGCCGGTCGAGAACCCGGGGATCTAAGAGCCTGGGATGTAGTTCCCGTCGCGAAAGTCGGTATAACCACCGTACATACTGATAAATACTATGGCGATACCGAACTTTTTTGCGTGAATACACATCGGGTCCCCGCCGCGTGGAGCTGGTCCGTCTGGCCGCGCGGAGTTGGCCAGTCTGACGCGCGGACTCGGCCCGTCTGGACTACATTCAAGGCATGAGCGACCTGTCGAGCCTGCGCGTCGCCGACGCCGATCGCGAGCAGCTGATCGAGGAGCTGCGCGAGCACGCCGGCGCCGGGCGGCTCACCTCCGAGGAGCTCGAGGAGCGCATCGGCGGCGCCTACGGCGCGTCCACGCGCGGTCAGCTCGACGCGCTGCGCGCCGACCTGCCGGTCAGCTCCACGTCGGTCAAGCTCGCGCTGGTCAAGCGCAAGGGGCGGTTGCGCCGGCGCCTGCTGCAGGAGGCCGGCGGGGCGATCGGCGTGTCGCTGCTGAGCGTCGGCATCTGGCTCCTCAGCGGCCACAACCATCACGGCGACTTCTGGCCGGCGTGGGTGATCGGCATCACGATGCTGCCCGTCGTCCGCGACTCCTGGCGCCTGTTCGGACCCGCCTCCGATCTCGACGTGGTGGAAGCGCGACTGCAGGCCCGCCACGAACGTCATCTCGCTCGCGGCGGGCGCGGCCGCCACCGGTATCGAGGGCTGCCGCGGCCGTGAGCGCGCTGAGCGACGCCGCCGGGCGCGCGCTCGGCGGCGGTCCCGAGCGCCACCGGGAGAAGGCGCTGGAGCAGGGCAAGCTGCCCGTGCGCGAGCGCGTGGCGCTGCTGCTCGACGACGGCTCGTTCGCCGAGGAGGCGCTGCTGGCCAACTGGCAGGAGGACGGGCTGGGCGCGGACGGCGTGGTGACGGGGGTGGGGGAGATCGACGGCCGGGCGGTCGCGCTGATGGCCAACGATCCGACCGTCAAGGCCGGCTCGTGGGGTCCGAAGACGGTCGAGAAGATCCTGCGCATCCAGGAACGCGCGCTCGCGCTGCGGATCCCGATGGTCTACCTCGTCGACTCGGCCGGCGCGCGCATCACCGAGCAGGTGCAGATGTTCCCCGGCCGGCGTGGCGCGGGGCGGATCTTCCACAACCAGGTCAAGCTCTCCGGGGTGGTGCCGCAGGTGTGCGTGCTGTTCGGCCCGAGCGCCGCCGGCGGCGCCTACATCCCGGCGTTCTGCGACCTCGTGATCATGCGCGAGGGCAACGCTTCGATGTACCTCGGCTCGCCGCGGATGGCCGAGATGGTGATCGGCGAGCAGGTCAGCCTGGAGGAGATGGGGGGCGCGCGCATGCACACCGGCGTCTCGGGCTGCGCCCACCAGCTCGTGGACACCGACGCCGAGGGCATCCACACCGCACGCCGCTACCTCTCCTATCTGCCGAGCAACTGGACGCTGCAGACGCCCGCGGCCGCGCCGGGCGCCCCGCGCGCCCAGCCCGACGGGCAGGGTCTCGCCGAGCTGATCCCGACCGACGAGAACAAGCCGTTCGACATGAAGCTGCTGATCGACGCGCTGATCGATACCCCACAAGGGGGCACAGGCGAGGGGTCGCTGTTCGAGATCCAGCCGCGCTGGGCCAAGGAGCTCGTCGTCGGCTACGCGCGCCTGGACGGTCGCGCGATCGGCATCGTGGCCAACCAGCCCAAGCACAAGGGCGGGGTGCTGTTCACCGACTCCGCCGACAAGGCCGCGCGCTTCATCTGGACGTGCAACGCGTTCAACGTGCCGCTCCTGTTCCTGGCGGACGTGCCCGGCTTCATGATCGGCACGCAGGTCGAGCGCGGCGGGATCATCCGCCACGGCGCCAAGATGATCAGCGCGGTCAGCGAGGCGACCGTGCCGAAGATCTCGGTGATCGTGCGCAAGGCCTACGGCGCGGGGCTGTACGCGATGGCCGGGCCGGCTTTCGAGCCGGACTGCTGCATCGCGCTGCCGAGCGCGTCGATCGCCGTCATGGGCCCGCAGGCGGCGATCAACGCCGTGTACTACAACCAGCTGCAGGCGATCGACGACGAGGACGAGCGCGCCGCGCGGACCGAGGCGCTGCGCACGGAGTACTCGCAGGACATCGACATCCTGCACCTCGCATCCGAGCTGGTCATCGACGCCGTCGTCGAGCCCGAGCAGCTGCGCGCCGAGCTGGTGCGCCGCTTCGCCCACGCCGCCTGCAGGCAGCGCGACTGGCCCGCCAAGCACAACGCCGTGACGCCGGTCTGAGCTACGTCGCCTCGGCGGTTCCGGCGGCGCGGGTCTGCTCGTCCTGGAACGGAGGGTAGGTCTCCGTCAGCAGACACACGTACGCGTCCGAGCGCGCCATGTAGGAGTTGGCGAGCACCATCAGGTCGAACAGGCCGCGTGGCATCCTGCCGGTGATCACGATCACGATCCACGACGCCACCGCGCCGATCTCCAGCAGCAGGTTCATGACGTAGCGCAGGATCGCGATCGGGATGGCGAGGATGACGCGGAAGAACGTCTTCAGGCGGCTGTAGCGCTCGAGCGGCCCGGCGAAGTGCATGCGCACCGGGTACGCGGGGTTCTCGGAGCCGCCGAACGGCGGGTAGGGGTCGCACAGCAGGGCGATGTAGGCCGTGAAGCGCGCCAGAAAGCGCGTGTAGCCGGCGACGAACCCGTACAGCCCCTTCGGGTAGCGGGCGGTGAGGACGATCGCCAGCCAGGCGATCACGAGCGCGATCGACGCGACCAGTGCGTACACGTACAGCCAGATCGCCAGCGGTATCGCCAGGATCAGACGGAAGAAGGCCGTCAGCCTGCTGCGTCGCTGGACGTAGTCGACCTCGAAGGTGACTGGATATGGCACCGGATGTTCCCCCTTTTGCGTTGGTTGCCGGAAAGGCGCTCCCTCTCTTGACGTCCCCCGGGCCTCCGCTCGCCGTGCAGGCTCGCAAAGAACGCTCGAACCCATCCTAAGCCAGCGCCCGGCGGAGCGGTGGTCGTTTTTCAATAGATTGCGGTGCAGATGGATCCCGTGGATCTCGCCTACGCCGGAATCGCCCGCCAGGCGGAGCTGATCGCTGCGGGGGAGGTCTCCTCCGCCGAGCTGGTTGATCTCTATCTGGAGCGGATCGCGCGGCTCGACCCGCGGCTGAACGCCTTTCGCGTGGTGTTCGCCGAACGCGTCCGCCTGGAGGCCGAGCAGGCCGACGCGCGCCGCGGGGCGGGTGGGGATTCGGCAAGGCGGCCGCTGCTGGGCGTGCCGATCGCGGTCAAGGACGACATCGACGTGGCCGGCGAGGTGACCACGTACGGCACCAACGCGCAGGACGCACCCGCGCGCGCGGACGCCGAGGTGGTGCGCCGCCTGCGCGAGGCGGGCGCGGTGATCATCGGCAAGACCAACGTGCCCGAGCTCACGCTGTGGCCGTTCACCGAGACGGCCACCTACGGCGCCACCCGCAACCCGTGGGATGCCCAGCGCGCGCCCGGCGGCTCCTCCGGGGGCAGCGCCGCCGCGGTCGCCGCCGGTCTGGTGGGCGCCGCGCTGGGCTCGGACGGGGCAGGGTCGATCCGCATCCCGGCCGCGTGGTGCGGGCTGTTCGGCCTGAAGCCCCAGCGCGGGCGCGTGTCGATGGCGCCGCGCGTGCGCCCGTGGTACGGCCTGTCGGTCAACGGCGTGCTCACGCGCAGCGTGGCCGACACGGCGCTGTTCCACGACGTCGCCTCCGGCGCGATCGACAGCGACGGCGACCGCGCGCCCGCCTGTGCCCCCGCAGGGGGTATGCCCGCGGCGTTCTCGAGCGCCGCCCGCACGCCGCCGGGGCCGCTGCGGATCGCCTACTCGACGCGCATCCCGCTGGGAGTCATCTCGAGCCTGGACGCGGACGCCGCGCGCGCCGTGGAGGACACGGTCGCGCTGTTGCGCTCGCTCGGGCACGAGGTCGCAGAGCGCGATCCGGACTATGGACCCGATGCGCTGCTGGCGGTCACGCTGCGCTATCTGCGCGGCACCCACGACGACGCCCGGGCGCTGGCCCATCCGGAGCGTCTGGAACGGCGCACGCGCGCGATGGCGCGCATGGGCGGCCTGATCCCGCCGGCGCTGCTCGAGCGCTCGCTCGCCGGCGAGGCCGAGCTCACGCGCAGGCTCAACGGTGTGCTCGAGGACCACGACGTGCTGCTCACGCCCTCGACCGCCACGCCGCCGCCGCGCATCGGCCAGCTGCAGGGTCGCGGCGGGCTGTGGACGCTCAACGCCGTCGCCGGAATGGTCCCCTACAACGGGGTCTGGAACGTCACCGGCCAGCCCGCCGCGTCCGTGCCGGCGATGTTCGGCGCCGACGGGCTGCCGCGCGGCGTCCAGCTGGTCGGCCGCCCGAACGACGAGGCGACGCTGCTGTCGCTGGCCGGGCAGCTCGAGGCCGAGCGCCCGTGGGCCGAGCGACGCCCAGTCGAGTTCTCGTGAGCGGAGCGGGCGCGCCGCGGGTGGAAGCGGACGCGCTGCTGGAGGTCGCGGTCGACGCGGCGCGGACGGCGGGTGCGCTGCTGGTGGAGCGCGTCCGCCAAGGCGTCGAGCGGCAGGTGAGCGCCAAGAGCACGCCCACCGACCTCGTCAGCGAGGCCGATCTCGCCTCCGAGCGGGCGATCCGCGAGCTGCTCGCCAGGCGCCGGCCGGACGACGGCTTCGTGGGCGAGGAGGGCGGCCGCGAGGGGGGTACGAGCGGGCTGAGCTGGGTGGTGGACCCGCTCGACGGCACCGTCAACTTCCTGTTCGGCATACCGCAGTGGTGCGTCAGCGTGGCCGTGCGCGACGCGCACGGAACGCTCGCCGGCGCGGTCTACGATCCCGGCCGCGACGAGCTGTTCAGCGCGAGCAGGGAGGGCCACCCGACGCTGACGGGGCCGGGGGGGACGATCGAGCTGGCGCAGGACGGGCCGGCCGGGCCCGGCTCCCGCGGCGGGGAGCTCGCGACGGCGATGGTCGCCACCGGGTTCGCCTACGACGCCAACGTGCGCGCCGCGCAGGCGAACGTGCTCGCCCGCCTGCTGCCCCGCGTGCGCGACGTCCGCCGCCTCGGCAGCGCCGCCCTTGATCTCGCGTGGACGGCCGCCGGGCGCTACGACGCGTACTTCGAGCGCACGGTCAAGCCGTGGGACATCGCCGCCGGCGCGCTCATCTGCGAACGGGCGGGTCTGAGCGTGCTGGAGCTGCCGGCGCACGAGCACCTGCCGTGGGGGATCCTCGCGGCACGCCCGGTGCTCGCGCAGCCGTTGCTGGAGCTGGTCGGCGGACCGTAGGGCAGACCGTGTACGACCGCCGCCACGCGATGCCCGAGCTGCTCCAGGTCGCCGCGCTCTCGCTCGCGCTCGTCGGCTACGTGTACGTCATCGGCTGGCTCGTGACCTGGACGCGGCTCGCGGCGGCGCGCGTCCCCATCGCCTCGTCGCTGCCGGCGATCGACGACAAGGTGATCCTCGCCGCCGGCGCACGCTCGGTGCTCGTGATGGCGATCGTGTTCGCCGCCATGTGCGCGGTCGCGTACGCCGTGCACTGGCGCCGGTGGGACAGGCACGTCGAAGCATGGAACGACATCGTCAAGACCGATCGCACCAGCGCGCGAACGCGACGCCACAGCGCGAGACGTCCCCTGCCCGCGCACATGCGTCGCAAGCTCACACCGCAGGAAGGCCTGGCGCGAGTGATCGCGGGCTTCAACGTCGGCGTGCTCGCGGCCGCGCTCGGCCTGGTCGCGGGTCGCTTCGCCGAGAACCTGATCGACCAGTGGCAGCCGGGCCACTGGTGGGCGCTGCTCGCGCCGTGGGCGCTGTTCTCGATCCTGGCCGCCGCGGCGCTCGCCGCGGTGGACCCGTTGAAGGGCAACCGCTTCGTGCACACGATCCTGTGGCTGTGCGTGATCGTCGTGGCGATGCTGTGCTCGGCTCCGATCGGCCTGCTCGTGCTCACGTGGATGGGAATCGGCACGTTCGGGCGCTGGTACGGCAAGCGGCTGCTGCCGTCCTCGACCTTCGACTTCCTGCGATCGCCGCTGCCGTGGGTGATGTTGACGATCTACGCGCTGGTGGCGCTCTCCTACTCCGCGATGCCCCCCGTCAGCTTCTCCCAGGCGCGCGTGGAAACGAGCAGCGGGACGCTGCTCGGCGGCTATCTCGGGCGCACGGAATCCGGCGTCGCGCTCGTGGCGTGCACGCCGCTCGCCAACGCCACCTCGATCGACAACCGCGTGGAGCTCGTGCCCGCCGGCGAGATCGACTCGATCGCCACCTCCGACACCGAATACACGCTCGACTCGGGCTACCGGCCGTCGCTGCCGACGCTCGCGCTGCGCGCGTTCGGAATCGACGCCCACACCGCGGCCTGGATCAGGCCGCAGCTGAAGGCCACGCACGCGCCGTGCGCCGGAGCGCCGCCGCCGCGTCCCAGCACGGGCTATGAAGCGCCGCAGCTGGGCTCCAGGGTGTTCGCCGGACCAACGCCGCCCGGCGGCCGCGCCCGTGACGGCGAGCCGCCGATCGAACAGACGACGCCCGAAATCGCCGCGCTCGCCAAGCGCTTTCAGCCGACGGTCCTCGTGTCGATCACCGATCCCTTCTGGCCGGTGTCGGTTGGCGCGCTGCTCGAAGACATCGGCAGCGACGGCCAGCCGACGTGCCTGCACCGCGCGGGCGTGGACGGGTGCGCTGTCGAGCACCCCACGCCGAGCGACCTGCAGCCGCTCGGCAGCAGCGCCGATGACTACCTGGAATTTCCGGCCACGCCGGCGCTAGACCAGAGCCCCTCGGGGCAGCTCGAAGCGTTCCTGCGCGGGCAGCGCGGTCGCAACCACCCGCCTCCGTCGCTCGGCGAACGGCTCGCCGATCCCGGCGTGCTCGATCCATGGGCCACCGCGCAGATCTACTTCTTCTACGCCGGCCGCGCCGATCCCGCCGTGTGGCCGGCGCGCAACCACACGATCGGCACCGGCCTGGTCGGGCTGCAGTACTGGTTCTTCTATCCGTACAACTACTACCCCACGCTCGCCACGTCCGACCTCATGAACGAAGCCCCGATCGCCGGCGACGTCGCGAACACCGATCTGCACCAGGGCGACTGGGAGCACATCACCGTGCTGATCGACCCGAAGACCAAAGAACCGCAATGGATCTACATGGCCCATCACAGCAACGAGGGCGAATACTTCCCCTGGAACAGCCCGCTGCTGAGCTTCGACGAAGGACATCCGATCGTGCAGGCCGCCTACGGCGGGCACCCGACCTACCCCGCCGGCTGCGGCGCGCGACCCCGCTACCAGGACGGGCTGAAAGGCCTCGTCAGCGACTGGCTCGTGTGCGGCCCCGGCAGGTTCGCGTTCCGTGCCAGCACCACGCCGCTGGTGGACATCGCCCAGACGCCGTGGGCCTGCTGGAAGGGTCACTTCGGGGTGGCGACGCCGAGCGAGGTCGAGGCGGGGTCGCACAGCGAGAGCAGCGTCCAGCGGGCGATCGACGATTACTACCACGTGGCGGGCCCAGTCTCGCCGTTGTGGCAGGCGGAGAACGGCAACCTTGCGGCCACCGGCGCCAATCAGGGGGTCTGCGCGAACGGCGACCCGCAGGCACCCGAGCGCCAGGCGATCCTCGCAGGGATCGGCCGCCCGCGAGGCTGACGGTAGGGCTCCGTGGAGAGTGCGGCGGGTGGGAGTCGAACCCACACGCCCTTTCGGACAGGGCCTTTTGAGGGCCCCGCGTCTACCGTTCCGCCACCGCCGCACTGTGGCCTGCGCAAGCGAGGATATCCCGGCTGCTCAGGCGCGGCCCGGCGCCGCCGGCTCGCGGCGCTCGAGCTCGACGTTCCACCCCTGAGAGAAGCCGCGCAGGGCGAACGCGACCAGCAGCATCTGCACGGGGACGATCAGCAGTGTGAGCAGCCCGAGCAGGCCGGCGTTGAGCGTCGGTTGGGCGAAGCCGGATTTGTCGCGGGAGAACCAGCCCGGCCCGGCCACCGCGGCGAAGATCCCCAGCAGCACGGCCAGCGCCGCGGAGATCGGCAGCACGCCCCTGTTCCAGCGCATCGCGAAGAACGCGAACGCCAGATACACGGCGATGTAGGCGATCTGGATGGGGATCGCGCCCTCGAGCAGGCTCCAACCGCCGATCGTGACGATCAGCGTGAGCGCGGCGCTGACGAGCAGCAGCACGACGACGGTCGCGCGCGTGGCCTGCACGACGGGCTTGTCGCGGTTGGGGTGCGTGATGATCACGCCTGTCTTCCGCTCCTGGGCGGGCACCGATGACATCGCGCATATGACGATACAAGTTCCCGCGGCCGAGGTACGCTGCAAACACGCGCGCGGGCGTGGTGGAATTGGTAGACACGCCGGCCTTAGGAGCCGGTGGGCCGTGAGGCCCTTGGGGGTTCGAGTCCCTCCGCCCGCATGGCCGGCGACGTCGAGAGCGCCGAGCGGGCGAGGGCTATCCGCCGGTCGGCGCGGTCTCGCGGGCGACCTTCCAGCCAGCCTTCAGCGGGGCCAGGAAGTAGGGCGGCTCGTCGCTCGCGAGGCGCTCGTCGTAGTTGTAGTTCTTGAGATACCCGGTACCGCCGGTCGTGCCGACGATGCCGCGGAAGTTCTGGGCGATCGCGCCGAAGATGTTGAGGTGTCCGAGCGAGCTTCCGCACTGGTAGTTGTCGACCGCGAAGGAGTGGGCGGTCGACAGGATCGCCGCGTAGATCCAAGGGTTTTTGGGGCCTTCTTCGTGGCCGCCAGCGCAGGGGTGGAACATGCGCACGTACTTGCTTGCGATCAGTCCGAGCGTGGCGGTGCCCGTCGGCGGGGTTTCGGTCGCTTCGCCGCTCGTCGGCACGCTCACGCCCGTGGGGGTGATGCTGCCCTTGATGACCACTTCCTTTTCCGCTCCGATCGTCAGCGCTTCCGTGTAGGTGCCCTTGACGTAGGCCGTGCCGCAGGGGACTTCTTCGGCGATCTCGCTGGTCGTGTCGGCGTCTTCCTGGTTGTAGTTGTACGTGCAGGCGGGCGACGTGGCCGAGCGTATGTAGATCAGGCCGTTTTTGGGCATCGGGATCTGCTTCGGTTTGCCGCCTTCGTAGTGCGCGTTGGTGACCGTGACGTTTTTGCCTTCGAGTTCGAGCGTGGTGGCACCTTCGAATTCGTAGCCCGATTCGACATACGCTTTCAGGCTCGTGTCTTCTTCGGGCGGAATCAGTTCTTCGGCTTCCGCGCCTTTGAGGTAGGTTTTGGTCGTCGTGTTGAAGATCGGGTTGGACCCCCCGGAGCATTCTGACGCGTAGACGCCGCCTTTGATTTCGACCGTGTCGGGCCGCCCTTCGGTGAGGCGTTTTTTGCGTCCGAATTCGACTTCCCCGCAGGCGTCGGCGGCGTCGTCTGTGTGCATCGGCCCCCTGACGCTGTCTTCGGGTGCGAACTGTATGTTGCCGCAGCTGCCCGGACGTTCAGGCCGGTAATGCGAGCAGCTGGCGACATTCTGTCCGTCGAGCGAGGGATCAGGGTCTTCGTAGCGGGTGAAGTAGACGTAGTCGAGAAAGCCCTTGACCTGGAAGGTCGCGATGATCGTGCGTTCGTCTTTGCCCGCGAAGCCAGTCGACTTCACGCGGAAGGTGTTCGCCTCCCGTCCGCCCGACTCGATCACTGTTTCAAAGGGTTTCGCCGTGCTGCATTTGGTGCCTTCGGGCTCCTGCGATGGGGTCATCAAAGTGACTTCGTAGCGCGTGTTCGCTTCCTGCGGCTGCGTCGCTTTGAGCGATTCGCACGTCTCCCAGTAGTCGGGGTTCTTCTCCAGCTGGTAGTCGTAGGCCTGCACCCCGGCCAGAGCGGCGAAGTAGGCCTGCTTCTGCGTGAGATCCTCGTGGGCGGGCCACACATCGCCGTTCACGGCCGTGAACGTGGCCACCAGCAGCAGACTCGTCACGAGCATCACGCCGAGCACCACGATCAGCGTGAAGCCCTGCTGTGAGCGAGCGCGAGGCCGGTTGCGTGGGAGGTTCACTCGCATGGCCCGTCTGAGATCGGGGTTTCGGCGTCTGGAGAGCTGAACGCCAGCGTCGCCTGCGACTGCATTTCCAGACCCCGGCCCAGGTTGGTTTTGCCGTCCGTGGGCGCCTGTTCGAAGTTGATCGTCACGGCCGCGACTTTGGCGGCGTTGGTTTTGAGTTCTTCGCTGCCGGTGAGTTTGATCGGTTCGAGGGTCGTGACCGCCGCGTTCGCTTCAGCCGCGGTCGGTTCCGTACGGTATTGGAAGTATTCGAATACCGGCTTGGTTTCTTTGACGTGGGTCGTTTTGTTTTCGACGACGACCTGCGTGAGATGTTCGCCGATCACCGAGCTCTTTTCGAGTTTTTCCGCCTTCAGCGTGGCCGGTGGTTCAGTTGTGCTCGGGTAGATGCTGTCGGTAAGGATGCCTTTGGCCGCGTTGAATTCGAGCACGTGCTTGTAGATGCCTTCGCTCGCGCTCTTGCTGGCACTCTGGATTTCGGCTTCTTCGCTGTAGGCGTTGAAGAACACCAGCTTGGTTGGGGTGCTTTCAGCCTGGATCGGCGCGAATTCCCGCTCGATGCAGGCCGAGTGCAGCTCGTCATCGATCCGAGTCATCGTCTGGCGCCCGAACCGGTTGGCCTGGACCTTGTCGCTGATGAGCGTGGTCTGGTCCCCCGCGACTTTGAGCATGGTGAACAGGACGAGCATGACGACGAGGCCGGTGACCATCGCGACCAGCAGTTCGATCAACGTGAAGCCATCCTCATGGTGAGCGACGCGCTGGATGACGGTCGGGATCAGCATGTGTCCCCTGTTTCGACGACGTTTTCTTTTTCTTTGAGTTCGGTGGTTTCTTTTTTGGCCGCTTCAGTCTCGACTGTCGCTTCTTTGGCTTCTTCGGCTTCGCGCGCCGGTGCTTCTTTGGCTTCTTCTTTGCTCTTCTTTTCAGCTTCTTTGGTTTCTTCTTTGCTCTTGGTTTCGGCTTCTTTGGTTTCCGCCGCTTTCCTGGCCGTTTCTTCGTTGCTCTTGGTGGTCGCCGTGGCGGATTCTTCTTCTTTGCGTTTTGTTTCCGCCGCTTTTTCGGTTGTTTCCGAGGTTTTCCGTTTGGTTTCCTGCGTTTTTTCTTTTTCTTTGTCTTCTTTTTCTTTTTCCGTTTTGGACTTTTTGTTTTTGCTTACTTCTGTTTCCCAGGCTTCCTTTTCTTTTTTTTCGTTGGCCAGGCGTTCAGTCTTCGTGGCTTCTTCTTTGGTCTTCGTTTCTTTCTCGGTTTTTTCTTCTTTTTCGCGTTTTTCCCTGGCTGGCGTTTCGCTGGCTTCGCGTTTGGATTTGGTTTCGCCTTCCGATTTGACGCGCGCTTCCCGCGTCGTTTTTTCGGTGGCTTCACGCGCTTCCCTCGTCGTTTTTTCGGTGGATTCGCGCGCTTTCTTGGTTTCGGCTTCTTTGGCCGTTCTCACGGCTTCTTTTTCGGCCTGCGTGAGTTCGTTGAGATAGATGTTGAGGGCGACCGGTTTGGATGGGTTCTTGTTGACGTAAGGTTCGTGGAACTTGAAGCTCTTGCCCGAGACGCCGGTGCCCGTGGCGAGGCACAGTTCGTATTCGCCGAACGGCTGGAAGGGAGCCGAGAGGTGGCCACCCCACGCGCTGCCTATGGTCGTGTATTGCGTGGACTTCGGGTTGATCGCCGTCTCGTTGTTGGGCGACGTGACTCCGGAGCACTTCTTGTTGGTGATCGTCACGAGCCAGCCGTCGGTGGTTTCGAGCGCCGGCCACGTGGCTTCGCCTTTTTCTTTTTTAGCCTTGACTTCCGCCTGGCTCTCCGAGTAGACGTCCAGAGCGACGTATGTGGTCGGCACCTTGAGGTCGGCGTCTTCGCCGGGTGCCAGGGCCACGGTTGGCGACGTGATCGCGCTGTCGAATTCTTCGGGCTTGTTTGCCGTGCAATCGCCGGCATAGGCCGTCCAGTCTTTCGGTTTGGGGAACGGGAAGAGATTGCCGCGCGGGTATTTGATGAGTTCGGTGGGACTGGTGGCGGTCGCCGCGTAGCTCCCCGGCGCTCCGGGCAGGACTTCGAACAGGCCGCCCGTGAAGGGGGTGGGTTTGGCGGTGTTGCCCCTCTCGAAGAAGGGTTCTTTGGCCATTTCGACGTTGTAGGCGACGAACGTGTCGCCGGTGACGTTTTCGACGACGGTACCGGTGCCGGCGTCGTTGCTGTGCGAGTACGTCGTGGCGCCTTCATATGCGAATTCGGCCGTGATCGCGCCCCCGGGCGCGAGCTTGACTTCGTCGTGCACGAGGACGTTGGGGGCGAGCGTGAAGTTCTGCGATGGCCAGCTGAGCGTGCCGTACTTGTTGACGATTCCGTCTGCTTCCCTGATTTCGACCGTCGCGGCTGTCGAGGGGATCCCCGCGAACAGCACACAGCCGGCCGCGCCGGTGGTGCCTTCCAGGGTGTCGGTCGAGGTGCCTCCGTCGGGAACGTACTTGACGAGCGCGGTCACGCCGGAGGTCGGGACTTCGCCGTTGCTCACTTCGACATCGAGCGCGGAGCCCGTCGGCGGCGTGATGAGGCTCGACTCGGTGACGGCCTTGCCGACCATGTGGGGCCACGAGACCGTCGTGGAGATGAGGATGTAGGTCCCCTGGCCCTTGGTGGTTTCAGTCGCCGAACAGCCCGTCTGCGAGGAGCCGTTGCCGAAGGTGGCTTTCTGAAGGATCGTGTAGGTCGTGCCGGCGACCGTCTGCGTGTAGCTGTTTTCGCCGTTCTTGAACGCGAGCAGGGCGCTTGCCGGATCGCTGCGCATCTGCTGCTGGGACTGCGCCGCCAGCAGCGCCGCCTCATCGTGGCGACGCTGTTCGGCGCTCGAGCGGGTGAGGGCGTCGAAGCCGGTGAGCGTGGCCACCACGATCAGGCCGACCATCAGCGAGCTGACGAGCACTTCGAGCAGGAGGAAGCCGTCCTGCGCCCGCGGCTGCAACCGGGTGATCGGAAGCCTCCCGCGCCCGGTGGCGGGGTGCCGGCCCCTCCGACCGGTCGATCGGCCGGGGAGCCAGTGCCTGGCGAAAAAAGTACGCATTGTCACAAGCGTTGTCTGGCGCTACCTACGCTTCGGCACGCCCAAGCGGCGCCTTGAGGATCTGGAGCGCCGCTAGACGCTTGAAGTCCCCGCGTGCAGGCAGCGGACGAGCAGGGGTGCGCGTGCGCTGGAACGGGTCGCCGCCTGGGCGGCGGGCGCCCGAGGAGCCCCCTACAATCCCGATCTCCCTGGGGGACTGGTGTATCGGTAACACGGTGGTCTCCAAAACCGCAACGCCAGGTTCGATTCCTGGGTCCCCCGCTGCTCCGATGCCCCGCGAATTTGTGGTATCCGGGTCTCTGGAGCAAGATCCGGACGCGTGGACGGATGTTCGAGCTCAGCGCCTGAATCCGTTGGCGATCGGCGCGGTGAGCACTGCGCCGCCGGCGAGCCATGCCCTTGTGGACTCGGGTGCGGGGCGCGCGTGCAGGATTGCCTGCGCCTCTCGCGGTCTCTCCCGAGAGAGCCGAGAATATGCTAATCTCCACAAACTGGATCGGAAATCTGATGAAGATCGACGTACATCAGCACCTTTGGACGGAGCCGCTCGTGCAAGCGCTGGCGGCCCGCAGCGAGCTTCCGTTCGTGCGGGGCGAGAATGGGCTGACGGTGCTGTACCTGGCGGGCGAGCGTCCGTACGTGATCGACCTGTCCAGCGAGGCTCCCACCCGTCGCGCCGACCTGGTCGAGCTCGACGGTCTCGACCGGGCGCTGCTGTGCCTGTCGAGCCCCCTGGGGATCGAGTGGCTTCCACGCGAGCAGGCGCTGGCCCTGATCGACGCCTACCACGAGGGCGCGCTGTCGCTGGAGGGCCCGTTCGGTGTGTGGGCGGCGATCGCGCTGGACCGGGCCGACCCGCAGGACATAGACAGCGCCCTCGCGCGCGGGTGCGTCGGCCTGTCGCTGCCCGCCGGCGCGCTCGCGAGCGTCGAGGCCATCGCCGCCCTGCGCCCGGTGCTCGCGCGCCTGGAAGCGCATGGCGCGCCGCTGCTCGTCCATCCGGGACCGCGAGTGGGCTGTGGCGCTGCGAACGTGTGGGGGGAGACGTCGCTGGGCGACCCTCTGTGGTGGCCGGCGCTCACCGGCTACCTGGCCGGCATGCAGGCGGCGTGGCTCGCGTTCCTCATCGCCGGGCGCCCCCGCCACCCGCGGCTGCGTGTGGTCTTCTCGATGCTCGCCGGCCTTGCCCCGCTGCACGCCGAGCGTCTGTCCTCCCGCGGTGGCCCCCCGTCGCTCCCGGACCCGCTCGTCTTCTACGAGACCTCCTCCTACGGCCCGAAGGCGGTGCGCGTGCTCGAGCAGGTCGTCGGTCCCCAGCAGCTGCTGTACGGATCCGATCGACCGGTCGTGGAGCCTGGCCAGCTCGGTATGCCCGAGGGGCTCGCGTGGGAGCCGATCGTCGAGTGCACGCGCCGCGCCCTCGGCGCCGCGCCAGTGGCGGTCGTGAGATGAGCGCCGCCTCGTTGCGCTCGGTCGACGCCATCGCGTCCGCGTCGCCGGCGTCCGTCAATCCGAGCGAGCTCGCGCGCGTTCCCCGCCCGCGCGGGCGCGACCTGTCCGGTCCCGAGCTGCAGGCGTTCGTGACCGAGCTGGCCGACCGGCCGGAGCTGTGGATCCATCTGGTCAAGCACGACACCACCCAGCGTCTGTACGAGGAGCTGCTCAGCGACGAGCACCTGACCGCGTGGCTGATCTGCTGGATGGACGAGCACGACACCGGCTTCCACGACCACGACGTGTCCGCGGGGGCGGTGGCGGTCGTAAGCGGTGCCGTGCGCGAGGAGCGCCTGGCCATCGACGGGCCCACGCGCAGCGGCGTCTTCCGCGCGGGAGGCAGCTTTCACTTCTCGGCGTCTGACATCCACCGCGTGAGCCACGCCGGCTCGGACCCCGCGGTCACGCTGCACGTGTACTCGCCGCCGCTGCTGCGCATGGGCGCGTACGCGATCGGCGAGGACGGCGTGCTCGTTCGCCATCCGATGTCCTACCTGGAGGAGCTCCGCCCCGTCGCTGAGGCCGGCAGCTGACCGTCAGGCCGGCAGCTGAGGGCCGCTGTCCGGCTTGGCGCCGGCGCGGCGCTCGACGGCGCCCTCGCCGGCGATCAGGATCAGGCTGACCAGCTCGGGAGCGAACAGGCCGTGCTCGACCACCCCCGGGGTGGCGCTCAGCCTGGCGGCCAGCTCGCGCGGATCGTCGACCGGGCCGAGATGGTCGGCGATCAGGCCTCCGTCGGGCGACTCCTCGACGCCGCGCAGCCGCGCGGGGGCGAGCGCCAGCAGCGTGCGCTGCACGCCGAAGCGCACGAGCTCGAGCGGCACCGGCGGTGCGAGCCGCGCCACCGCCTTGTCGGCCGAGGCGATCACCACGAAGCGTCTCGCCGACGACGCCACGATCTTCTCGCGCGTGTGCGCCCCGCCGCCGCCCTTCACCAGCCATCCGTCCGCGTCGATCTGGTCGGCGCCGTCGATCGCGATGTCCAGCTCTCCGACCTCGTCGAGCGCTTCCACGGTCAGGCCGAGCGCGCCCGCGGCAACCTCGGTCGCGGGCGAGGTGGCCACGCAGCGCAGCCCCTTGCATCCGCGCTCGGCGATCGCCGGCAGCAGGTGCGCGACCGTCGATCCGGTTCCCAGGCCCACGCGCATGCCGTCCTCGATCAGCTCAGCCGCCGCGCGCGCCGCCGCGCGCTTCTGGCGGGACACGATCGCCTCGTCGTCGCTCAGCGGCGGTTGCCGCTGCCGCGCAGTCGCACGAGAGGACGCCATGGCGCGGACGTTACCGACCCGGCGCTGCCTCTGAGACGCACGCGGTCGGGCGACGCCGGTCCGTGCAGCAGGAACCCCTGTCCCACCGAGCAGTCGAGCTCACGCGCGAGCGCGAGCTGGCGGTTGGTTTCGATTCCCACGGCGACCGCCGTCAGGCCGGCCTCTTTGGCGAGCGCGATCGTCGCGGCGAACATCGCGCGCCTGTCCTTGTCGTGGTGGAAGCTCTCGGTCAGCGTGCGGTCGAGCTTGACCACGTCCAACGGCAGGTTGCTCGGCAGGCCGAGCGAGAGCTGGCCGAAGCCGAATTTGTCGAGCGCGATCAGCACTCCCAGGCGCTTGAGGTCCTTCAGCGCCGCACGCGCTCGGTCGGGGTCGCGCAGCACGGCCTCCTCGCTGATCTCCAGGCACAGCGCCCGCCCGGGCAGCCGGCAGTAGGCGAGCTCCTGGCGCACCCGCTCGGCGAGATCGAGCTCGGTCAGCTCGCGCGCGGAGATGTTCACGGACACCGGGATCGAGATCCCGTTGCGCCGCCAGATCTCCGCCTGGGCGCACGCCGCGTGCAGGACCCAGTTGCCGATCTGCACGATCAGCTCGCTCTCCTCGGCCGGCGGCAGGAACGTCGAAGGGAGCACCATCGCGCTGGCCGAGCGCCCGACACCCGTCGGACGCCAGCGTACGAGCGCCTCGCAGCCGATCGCCTGGCCGCCGGCGAGTTGCAGGATCGGCTGGTAGGCGAGCAGCAGCTCGTGCTGGGGCAGCGCTTCGCGCAGGCGGCCCTCGATCTCCAGGTGCGCGTTGAGCTCGCGACGCAGCGTCTCGTCGAACAGCTCCAAGCGGCGGCCGTCGGCGCCCTTGGCCCGGTACATCGCCACGTCGGCCTCGCGCAGCATCGTCTCGGGGTCGGCGTCCGGGCGATGCGAGACGGATATCCCGACGCTCGCGAGTATCGCCACCTCGGCCGAGCCCAGCGAGAACGGCCGCTCCAGCGCGTCGAGCACCCGCTCGGCCAGCGCCAGCGCCTCGCCGTCGCTGTCGATGTCCTCCGCCAGGATCACGAACTCGTCGCCGCCGAGACGCGCCACCGTGTCGCTGTCGCGCATCAGCTCGCCCAGCCGTTCGGCGACGGAGATCAGCAGGCGGTCGCCGACCCCGTGTCCCAGGTTGTCGTTGACCGCCTTGAACTTGTCCAGATCGATGAACAGCATCGCCACCACGCCGCCGCCGCGATGCAGTCGCGTGAGCGCCTGGCGGGCGCGATCCATGAGCAGCAGCCGGTTGGGCAGGTGGGTCAGCGGGTCGTGCAGCGCCTGGCGCTCCAGCCACATGCGGTCGGTCACGTCCTTGGCCGCCGTGTACCAGCTGTCGCCGTCGCGGCGCGCGCTCCACAGCAGCCATCGCCACGAGCCGTCCCGGTGGCGGTAGCGGGTGGTCACGTTCTCGAGCTGGGCCGAGTAGTCGTCGCCGTCGAGCATCGGCCCCAGCGTCTGCTCGGCGTCGTCAGGGTGCATGAACGCGCGGATCGGACTGTCCTGCAGCTCCTCTCGCGACCAGCCCAGCAGCTGTTCCCACGCGGGGTTCAGCAGCGTGAAGCGGCCGTCGAGCGAGATCGTGGCCAGCAGATCGCTGGTCATCTCGAACAGCCTTGCGATGCGCTGCTTGCCGTCGAGCACCGACTCGATGCTCGCCGGGGTCTGCTTGCTGGTCGCCTCGGAATCCATCACTCCTGATCACGTCGGCTCCCCCCAGCGCTTGCTCGGGCCGCCCCGGCGTCACTGGACGGATTGGCCATGGCCTGGGTCGGCTCAGGGCCTCGGTCGGCTCAGGAGGCGGCGCTGACCGGCGAGGTCGGCTCGACGCTGCTGCCATCCGCGGCCGGCGCGAGGTAGGCGCCCGCCGGTCCGGGGTCGCCGCGCAGGAATCGCCAGACCGCCAGGCACACCAGGATCGTCATGATCACCGCGCTGGCTACACAGTCCTCGCAGATTTTGTGCAGCGAGAACACCTCGCGATAGGTCAGATACAGGCTGAACCCGAAGCCGCCCAAGGTCAGCGCAGCCGTTGCGAACCTCCCGCGCTCGCCGTCGGAGCTCAGCAGCGTGGCGAGAATGACGAGGTAGCCGATCGCTCCGATGAGAGCCACCGGGATGCCGGCGAGCTCCGAGTACACCGATTTCTGCACCTGTGAGCAGGGGTTGCCCTTGATCGAGCAGACCGGCGCGGCGCCCGAGTAATGCACGTAGGTCAGATAGGTGGCCCAGCCCAACCCGATGATCGCGAGCACCGTCAGCGTGATCCTCAGGGTGCGAGCGCCCATCGCGGTCCTAGGCCTTCGGGAGGAGCTTTTCGACGGCTTCGTTGACGAACGTCGGGTCGCTCGGCGCAGTGGTGTATTCGAGCTTCGTCATCGCGCCCCCGCTCACGCCGATGAGGAAGGACGGGGTGCCGGTGAAGCCGTTGTTGTTGGCCGCCTGGGCGTCGCTGGCGACCTCGCTGGCAAATTCCGGGTCGCCGCGGTCGGCCGTCCACTTTTCGAGGTCCAGTCCCGGGACCTGGCTGGCGATGCCCTGGATGTATTTTTCCGTGACGTAGCCCGAGTCCTCTTCTCCCTGCTCGTGGTAGAAGGTCTCGATGAAGTACCACGCCTTGTCCTGCTTGCCCGCGGCATACGCGGCGACCTGCTGCGTCTTGAACGTTTCCGGTTCGCGCGTGGCCGTCTCCATGGAGTGGTATTCGATGCGCAGCTTGCCCGTGCGCACCCACTGCGGGATGATCGAGGGCAGCGCGCCGATCGTGAACTCCCTGCAGATCGGGCACTCCAGGTCGCCGAAGTACTGAAGCGTCACCGGGGCGGTGGGCGACCCCAGCGTGTTGCCGCTCTGGGGGATGCCGCCGATGAGCTTGGCGACTTCTTTTTCGACCGCGTTCCCTCCTCCCGCGCTGTGCTTGAGGAGTTTCCCGCCGCTGCTGCCCCCGGTCGCGACTAGGACCGCGACGATCGCCACCACGACGACCGTCACGACGATCCCGAGCTGCGTCAACCGCGTTCGCCGCACGGCGCTGGCCACCGCCGCCTCCTCCATCGCCTTGCGCTGCGCCCGCGCCTGCTCGCGGCGCTGCTTGCGGGTGAGGTCCTCCTCGTCGCTCTCCACGGAACTCATAGCCAAGACTTTTACAGATTTCTGCTCAAGCGCGCCTAAGTAGTGCTCCCGCACGCTCCCGTGCACGGCCGCGCGCCGCAGGATCGGTCCTCGGGACGTGCCAGGATGAAGCCTCCGAGCGGCGTTCGGACGTCGCGGGCACACTGTTGCAGGCGTCGTCCTGCCCCCGTAGCTCAGCTGGATAGAGCATCGGACTTCTAATCCGACGGTCGCGTGTTCGAATCACGCCGGGGGCACTACAGAAATAGCCTGGAAATGGACGCTTTTGGCTTTTGGGCTGTGGGCAGGAGACGAGACTGCAACTTCCTCGCGAGTTTTCCTCCCGAGATGGTCGATGTGATCGCCTGTGTAGGGGGGGGAGGGCGTAGCCCGACGCCTCCGGTGCGGGTGCCGGCGGCCACCGCGCCGCAATCGGTAGCGTTGTGTGAGGGTCGCGGCTGCAGCTCGGGCTGCCGCTGGGTCGGGCGTGCCGGTCGGCGATCCATCGGCCCCTCGATGTTGTCGTTGACGGCGTTTGTGGCTCGGCGCTCGCGCGGTGTTGGGGCCAGACAGCAGCGCCGTCCACGCTGCCCGGCGGCTATGCGTGCGATCGAGCGGACACGGCGCTATTCGGTTGTGTGTCTGGCTGGTAGAGCGAATGAGAGGCCGGCGCAGTCTGATCCCCGTATCCGGGGGTCGGCTCGTGCGGGCGCGAGGAAGGAGTCCGGTATGTCGGGCGATGGCGAGATGGTCTCGTTGTCGGAGCCGCTGCTTGATTGCGTGGCTGCGGCGGCGTTGTTGAAGGTGCGGGTGTCGTGGTGCGGGATGCGGCGCGGCTTGGGCATTTGCCGTGCCTGCGGGTCGGGCGGCGTCTGCGCTTTACCCGCGCGATGCTCGAAGACTGGCTCGCGGTGCAGGCCGCGAGCGCGCAGGCGCCGGCGGCTGGCCGCGGGAGCACGCGGACGGCAGGCACGCCGCGCCCCGGCTTCAGGCGCAGTACGCAGGCGGCGTTGTTGGCGAGCCTGGCGGAGGCTCCGAAGGGGAGGGGAGGTGGGCGTGATGGGTAGCGATCCTGGTCGTGGGCGTCCGCGGGGTATGGCGGTCGGCTGGATCGTCCGCCGGGCTGGGCGGAGAGGTTGATGGCGGGTCGCTCCGTGCGGATAAGGAAGCCGACCAGGACGCGCGGTTGAAGGCGCTGCTGGTGGTCGGCTCGGCGGTGGCGCTGGTGATCCTCGCGTTGCACGCCCTGTTCACGCTCGTTGGTTTGCAGTTGGGGTGGTGGTCGGCGCCGGTGTTCGTCCCGGTGTTCGCGTGGGCGCTGCTCTCGGCGGCGATGAACCGTGTGCTGCGCCCGGTCGAGCTCGACGGTCTGCGCTGCCCGCGCGGCTGAAGGGCGCCGGGCCGCTCGCGTTGCTGCTGTGGGTGTGCTGGGGCCTGTGGGCTGGCCCGGTCGCGCGGGCCTGGAAGACGGCACACGGCGGCTTCCACGGCATCGCGACCGATGGCCCGCGGTATCCCCTGCACGCGATCCTCGGCGCATCCCCGCTGATGATGGGGCTCGTTGCGTTCCTGCTGCTCGCGCTGGGGATGGTGCTCGCGCCGAACGTCCGCGGTCGCGAGCGCGAACCACCACGCCCGCCGGGTGGACCGGAGCCACTACGGGCACCACTGGTCAGCGAGCGCCAGCCCCCACAGCCTCCGCGCTGGCCATGATCGCGCTGCTGCTCATCGCCACGAGCTTCGCCGCGTGCGCGACCGCCGGCCTGTGGGTGCTGCGGAGCGTGAATGTCTCCAACCACCGGCCGAGCGGGGCGCGTGCGCTGCCGCCCGCGGGGCCTGATGACCCGTGGGTTGCACGTACGTCGCCGCCGATCGCTGGCACCCATGTTTGGGCCGGGCAGGCCGAGGCTGGCGCGCTGCGAACGCCGCCGGACTGCGCGGCGATCATCGTGGGGCCACCGAAGGCCGGCAAGACACGGAAAGTGATCGCACCAACGCGTCCCGCCCGGGCGGGACCAGCGCCTGTCACCTCCACGAAGGGCGACATCCTTCAGAGCGCGGGGCACCGCCGTTTCTTTGTCCCCGACGTATAAGACTTTGTCGGATGCAGCCAAGAGCGTTACGGGGCTCGAGACATTCACGACGAAATAAAGGACTGTGCGGGCGCTATGACGGACGACGCATCTCGGCGACCGTCGAGCGCTGACCCGTGGGCTTTCGCGTCGTGGGCCGAAGGCCGCTGAGAGCATGTGGGCGTCGTCGGCGCGGCTCTTATGGTGCAGGTAGCGCATCGTCGTCTGCATGTCGGCGTGTCCCATCCATGCCTGCACCTGGACGATGCCGGCGACGTTGATCGCCAGCGATCCGAAGGTGGATGACGGTGGCGGCTGCGTTGAGCGCGTTGTCGGGAAGCGTCCGAGGCTCGGTGAGCACTCGGTCGTTGCTGATGCGGGTAAGAAGTGGTGGGTCGGCTTCGCGTAGCGCTCGGGCTAGCGGGTCTGGTTGCCGTGGTAGGGCAGCGCGACCGCGGGGCCGGTGAGGGTCGAGGACGGGTAGCGTGCCTCATGGTGGTCAAGCGGAGGCTGGTTTCGCCACGCCTAGACCCTATGGAGTGTCGGCTTTCCGGCGTTTGGTGAAGGATCGGCCGGCACCCCGCGCATAGATGTGCGGGGACTGGGCGTCAGGGTAGTCCTGGCGCCGACACCCCAGCTATGGGAGGTGCCGACCATGTCAGAGAGTATGGCCCCTTGTCGGGCTTGATGTTCACCAGGCCCAGACGGTCGCCGCTGTGCTCGACCCGTCGACCGGCGAGCTGTCGCTGCAGCGGCTGCGCGGCGAGCCGGCGAGCGTCGTGCCCGTGTTTCTCGAGGAGCTCGACCGGCCGGTGGCCGCGGTGTATGAGGCGGGCCCGACGGGGTTCGCGCTGGCGCGTGTCGCCGAGCAGCGTGGGCTGGATGTGCGGGTGGTGGCGCCGGGGTCGATCCCGAGAGCGCCTGGTGACCGGGTGAAGACTGACCGGCGTGACGCCAAGCGGCTGGTGCGGCTGTTCGCTGCAGGCGAACTCTCCTACGCGTTCGTGCCGAGCGAGACCGATGAGCGCTTTCGTGACCTGGTGCGCTGCATCGAGGACGCGCGCAAGGACCTGATGCGCTGCCGTCACCGCCTCTCGAAGTTTCTGCTGCGCAGGGGCCACCGGTTCCCTCACAAGGCGTGGACGCAGCCGCACGAGCAGTGGCTCGGGAAGCTGAGCTTCGAGGACGCCACCTCCCAGGCGACGCTCGTCGACTACCTTTGCGCGGTCCAGGGTCTCGTGCAGCGACGCCGCGTGCTGATCGACGCTCTCGAAGCCGCGGTTCCCGAGAGCAGCCACGCGCAGACGGTCGCGAGGTTGCGCTGCTTCCGCGGGATCGACACGCTCACCGCTGCCGGGTTGTGCGCGGAAGTCGGCGACTTTCACCGCTTCGCCAAGCCCGCGCTGCTGTCCGGATTCCTCGGTGTCGTGCCCTGCGAGTACAGCTCTGATGAGAAGCGCACCCAGGGGCAGATCACCAAGGCCGGACCACCGCACGCCCGGCGGCTGTTGGTCGAGGCCGCCCACCACTACCGTCACCAGCCGGCCGTGCGCCTGGGCCTGCAGGCACGTCAGGCCGGCCAGGACCCTCGTGTCGTGCAGATCGCGTGGCGCTGCCAGCGTCGCCTGCACGAGCGCTGGAAGCATCTCGCGGGCACGCGTGGCAAGCGCACCGGGACCGTCGCGATCGCGTGCGCACGCGAGCTCGCCGCGTTCTGCTGGGAGGCCGCGACCCTGGACTGAACACGAGGCGACATCCACCGCCCCGGGCGGCTGCCGGGGCGCCACGAGCAACCACGAAGGCCGCACGTCGCCGCTCAACGGGCCCGCGGACACGGGCTATGGGCAACCCGAAGGTTCACCCAACGGGTGGCGCCCGCTCCTAGATTGCGAGCCCGGCGACGAACAAGGGTCTTGAGGTAACCAGCCCTCGCATATGAGCCTGACCACGACCTGGTCGACCAAGCCGGCACTCAGCCCGTGGCGCCCCGGGAACCGCCCCCGCCCACACGCCAACACCCCGCGCCGACACCCGCCGGCCGATCACCCCTACCACTTGACAGACACCCCTCCATATGAGCCTGGCAGCGCGACGCCCACCACGCGGACGCGCTGCACAGGTAGGAGACATTCTCACGATTTCCTTGACTCGTGATTCGCCCGCTGCTTACATCAGGTAGCGCCATGCTGGCATTACGGGTAGGCCATCGCGGCCGTCCTCGCAAGCTCCACATGGCAGCGATCGAGCCGAGCGCCGTGAGGCCGAGACCTCGACATTTTTTACTGATCTGCTGAAGGGGTGCGACATGGAGTTCATCAAGACTATCGGGGCTTGCGCCATGGTAGCTGCGGTGGTCAGCGGCGTGCTCGCGTCCGCGTCCTTAGCGAGCGCGAACGAGCCGGAGGGGTTCGGGCCGCTTGCGGGCTCCCCCTTCTCGGATGCTGCGTCCACGATGGCCAAAGAGATCGCGGTGCTCACAGGCCGGGGGATTTCCCGTGCGCGAGCCGAACAGGCTCTCGACGTTCAAGGCAAAGTGGCACGGGCCGCGCTGGTGAGAAACGTCGAAGCCGCGATGGGGAGCGCGTACGCCGGGGTGTGGTTTGAACCCGCGGCTGCTCAGGTCCACATCGGTGTGACCTCCGAGGCGAGCAGACGGGCAGCGCAGCGGGCTGTCGCCAACGCTGGCCTGGCAGCCGTTGTCACGTATACGCCCGTCCGCTCGACGTGGTCGGCGCTCATTGCCGCTCAAAACCGGTGGAACAAGAGACTTGCCAAGCTGCTCGCGAGTCATGAGGCCATGACAGGGCTCGACCCCCAGCGAAACGCGGTCTCCGTCACGCTGAGCGCCTCGATTTCGCTGCAGGAACGCGGCGTGCTCGAACGCGCAGCGGCAACGGCGAGCGTCAACGTCCTTGTAGAAATTGCTTCGCCGTCGCAGCTCGGCTCCGAGCCGGCGGCAACCTGCAAATTCAAACGCTTGGAAGCCTACTGTGAAAAAACGCTAGTATCGGGCGTTGGCATCGCTCCCGCCGGGGTCACTCCCGAATGCAGCGCCGGACCGATGCTGATTGAAGGCAATGAAACGTATATGCTCACGGCTGGTCACTGCTTCGCCGCGAATGAAGACGAAGAAGGCTTGGTGGAAGGAAAAGTTACCTCGGCGTATCCAGAAGCCGGAGAACCAATACAGAAAGAAATCGGCAAAGAAGGCAAATGGATGTACACCAAAGCACGCGACATGGCCATAGTTAAAATCAGCGCCGCAAGCGCCTTCAGGGCCGCGTTGCCTACCCCCGTCCCGGCCCTCATGGCCGAATGGGGGAAGAAAACAGAATCGCCTCAGGCCGTCATAGGTGAAGCGGCGAACATGGTGGGTGAAACCAATTGCCACGAGGGAATGACTTCCGGTGAACAGTGCGGGTCAATCGAAACGGTGGACATGACAATAGATGGCTACGAACATCTAGTCGAAGACAGCGCATGTGCAGAAGGTGGTGACAGCGGAGGACCCTTCTTCTTTAGCAATAGTACAGTCAACAACGTCACTATGCAAGGGATGCTTGTCAGAAGGTCGATCGTTGCCAACTGCTCGAAAAGCGAAGGGAAGTCCTGGTACGAGCCACTGAAAGACGAAGGAGCAGTAGGCTTCGGCATTCTCTCAACCTTCAACGGGAAGCAACTTCTCACGACAGCCAGCGAAGTGAGAGCGCGGCCAGCCGGCCCAGTCTTCTCCTTTTGCCACAAAACGGGTGAAGTCGGCGCTACCTTCAAAACCATCGCATGCTCTCCGTCTCAACAAGGTGCGCAAGAATACGCCTCAGCGTACGCAGACACAGCGCACGGCTTATTACTGTGCTTACAGCAGACCACCGCGACGTTCCAATACACTAATTTATTCTGTAACCTATTATCAGCCGGAGATGATACCGGCTCGTCCGAACTCGTTGTAAAGTCGGGTGCAGGGTTTGGTACGCCGACCATCTTAGGCGTACCGCTCGACACGGCGACCCTCAAAAGCTCAGTCGCCGGAAACATCGCCGTAATCAGCTGCACAAAAGGCACGTTCTCGATCCAGCCGGAAGAGAGCGGAAAACTCTCGGAAGGCAAACTCGAATACACCGGCTGCACCGCCCCTAAACCTGCGGGCTGCTCCGTCAAAGAACCGATCGAGGGAGGATTCACCGGTCAACTGCTGGCAACCGACAAAGTCTTACTCATGGGCGCCAAAGAAACGGCGACGGCGAAAGAAATATTTGCGGAAATAGAATACACGGGTAGTAGCTGCGTCGTGAAAGGTGTGCAATTCCCGCTACACGGCCAGCAGATTTGTGAAGGCTTGTCGGGGATATCAACCTTGAAACTCTTACAGACGCTGGAATGCACGGCCGCCGACAGTAGCCTGAAACTAGGCGCAGAAAATGCGACATTCGAAAACAAGATCAGTCTCGATGCTACAAGCAAAGAGTACTGGGCGATCTTATCAGTAACGGCTTAACCTTGTGCCATGAGTATGTGTTTTCGGGTCTCCCGCGTCTTAAGCGGGAGACCCGGCCGCGCGCGACCGCCCGGCCGCGGGAGCTCGAACCGTTTGCTTCCGGTGCAACTGCTGCTGAGCTGCGCCGCTTGATGTTAGACCGTCGAGCCGGCCAACGAGCTCGATGAACAGCTCGGGCCTCGAGTCGATTCGGTGGCGTCGGCGTCGATCCCGCTTCGGCGGGCGGACGGTCTCCGATCTACCCGCCGCGTCCGCCCTATGACAATAGTCAGAAACACATCTTGTGAGCCCCGGCCAGCGGCGAGTAGAACAAACCAAATCAATCCATCAATGCGGACAACAACCCCCTGAGATCATACGGGGAGTCGGTGGTCGCGTCCGAAACAAGGGGGCAGTTACGTGAAGACCGAATTGCGCGACTGGTGGGCCGCGAGCTGTGGAGCCCATCGTGAGCTCGGCTCCGGTGGCGCGTCGCGGCACAATGCTGTCACAAGCCGGGCATCCTCCCTTCCCAAGCGAAGGGCAGGTCGGCGAGTGGGAAGGCGGTTCATAGCCCCGACGAGGCTCATGCTGCGCTCCGATATGCGAGCCCGCGGGTTCTTGATATCAGCGAACGACGGTCCAAGTGCGGGGTGCCGGACGCGCGTCCCAACCCCCAATCCGTCCAAAGCTGGGAATCAGAGTGAGAACCACCATATGAGCTCGGCGGACTCGATGCTTACGATACCCCACAAGCGATACCCCACAAGCTAACGAAAGAAGACCAGGTTCACGATGCACTCAGGAAGTCTTTGGCTGGCTGGGCCTCGGCGGATGGCGCCGCTAGGACGCGCTTACGTCGCCGCGCTCGGCCTCGTCGTGATCCTGGGCTTGCAGGCGGCCGCCTCAGCCGCCCCCGCCGTCGCGGCGAACGCCCCGGGTGGGCACGAACCGACGATCCACCTGAAGCTGATCGGGACGTCGTACACGCCGGTCTACACCGACGGGGCGCAGTGGGCCGTGTATGAACCGACAGAAGGCGTGACGCGGATCATGAACACGATCAAGGGCACCAGCACGACCCGCCCCGACCCGGCTGGCTGCGCCGGTGGGCTCATCGCCGTTGGGGGCGGCGAGATCCTCTATCGGTGCTCTAACCCAGAATGTCCAGGAGAAGCCGACTCATGCGTTCTCGAGTCCGCCAACGAACCAGGAGAGCACGAATATAAGAGCGCCCGGTACGTGGTCGAGGACATCAAGACCGGCTCTCAGCAGCCGGTCGCCGGGGAGAGTGATCTTCCCACCGATAGTCTCGGGTCCGGGGGAGGTGCTGGGCTACTGGAAGCGATCGGCAGTGAGTGGGCCAAGGGGATCGCCGAAACAAACGCTGGGGCGAGCTTCTTCTTCGTGAACTGGCACACCGGGGCAGTGGTCCGCGAAGAGGAAGAGCCGTCATCGGCCAACGAAGACATCGAGAACTTGAACAGCATCCAACTGCTACAGCCGCTCTGCAAACCGTTGACGCGGCAGTCAGAATCACCGTTGCAAGCACAGAAGTTTGCGCCAACTGCATACGCATCGCCGTTCGCACTTATTGGCCTCAATCGCTACACGTCGGTACCGTTGCAGCTCCGACGTTGTGGCAGTCATGCGCGGATACTCTTGCCGGGCGGCGGATCTGCACAGCTCGGTGCCGGCGTCGTGTCGTGGGGCCGCAACCACGTGACGCGCCTACGCGCGCATGGCCACACGTGGCACGGGCGATTCTATCGGCTGAATGGCGCGGCCGGCAGCACGTCTTCCAACTCGCTACTACAGCACACATCAACTATGGCGTTTATCACCGTCGTGACAGGCGAATCAAGGCTGTCCCAAATCTATGCTGCACCCATACCGTAGCGGGAGTATGTCGCACACGAAGGACCACACCTGGTAGACGGAGTGCGCTCTCACTATTTGAAGTCCGTAACACCGCTGTAGTCACGGGCAAACCCAACAGAACAGGAGCCGATAATGGTCAGGGGGCCAAGCGAGTGCGATACTCGATGGCGGCACGTCGCCAACTCGTGCCCATCGCGCGTCTGGTCGCATCAGCTGGCGCGGCGACTTGCGGGAATCGTAGCACTGGGGTGCTCCCTCCTGTTCGTTGTCGTACAACCCTCGGTGAGCTCTGCGACCGAATACGTCGATGGCATCTCAGATCAGAGTATTCCGAATTGGGACAGTGGGTTCGCCGGGAGCTACTTCGCCGGCTTCTTCGGAACGACGTGGATCGCTGGCGGACGTATCAGTCTCGCGCGGTACGTGGTGCAGTGGAACGCGATGAATGGATCCGGCGAACCATACACCTATTTTCGGCAGCAGTTCACAAAATGGGTCGAAGATGCAGGGGGCATGGGGCTTACTTTGGACGTTTCGCTCACTAGCTATAACGGCGTCTACCCGGCATCGTCGACGGAATACAAGGAACGGCTAAAGGAAATCCTCAACGAGGCGAAATCTTTGGGGCATCCGGCGCGCTACGTCGAGGCGTGGAATGAGCCCAATAATCAAGGCGGTTATCAAAAAGTCAGTGAGGCGGTCACTCCAGCCCACTTTACGAACTCAGCGTACGCAGCGTGCGAAGAAGGCTACGGATGCACGATCATCGCGGGGAACGTGGAAGACAATACTAGCGCCAAGGCATATGAGGAAGAATACCGGACAAATCTCAGTCCAGTACCTGCGATCTGGGGTATTCATCCGTACTACTCAGTAGAAGAAAAAACGAATCGTACTACACAAAAGCGGTTGAAGGTATGCCGAATAAAGGCGTGGGCGATCAGATCTGGATCACTGAGGTGGCGGCCCGCAAGTGCTCCCCTTCCAAAGAAAATGAAGAAAAAGGCCAAGCGGAACGCGCTAAGTGGCTGGTGAACACGCTGATTCACAACAACAAAATAGAACACGTGTTCTATTATGAGTTTTTGTTGGGAGAACATAAGCAGCCATCGTGTAGTGAATTCGACGACGCGCTATACGTGCCAAGCAATGATCCGAATGCTCCGGATCGTCCTCGCCCGGCGGCATCGTGGATCTTCGACAACAAAGGAGAGCCGTGGGGTTACACGGGCGGGACGGGGGCGGTGTATAAGAGATACGCCTATCTCGAGGGGAGCGTGTATCCAGGCGGCGTGCTAAATGCAAACTATTATTTCCAGTACGGTACTTCGCCGGGCACGAAAAGTGGCAAAAGTGGAGAAGGCAGCGCAGGAAGCGGCATTGAAGACACAAGTGCGAATATGGGTGTGGAAGGCTTGACGCCCGACACGACATACTATTATCGGATAGTGGCCGTCAACTCGGAAGGCGAAGACGCTGGTATTGAAAAATCGTTTACGACGGAATCTGCGCCGCCGCTGGTGACGACGGAATCGCCGAGGGAAATAACGCGGACGACGGCGACGTTCGAAGGCCAGGTCGATCCAGACGGCTTGTCGACGGAATACTATTTTGAGTACAACGAAGTTGGTGGCGGGGAACACCGCACGGAACGGGTGTCTGTCGGGAGCGAAGAAACGTATCATCGCGAGAGCAAGGCGGTAAGCGGCCTAAAATCGTGTACTCGGTATCAGGTTCAGATCGAGGCGGAAAATGCGGACCCGCCTAAACCGGCCTCTGGGGGTGTCAAAGAATTCGAAATGGAATGTTGGCCGCCGCAGGTGATCAGCGGCGAAGCAAAGGAAGTGAAACGCACGAGCGCGGTGCTGCAAGGAGAAGTGTACCCGAACGGGTTGCCGACGAAGTATTGGTTTGAATACGGGAAGAAGGGTGCGTACGAAGCGAAGACGGAAATCAGCGAAGGTGGTAGTAGCAAGGCATGGGAGACGGTACATGCCACAGCGACGGGCGAACCGTGCTACGAATATCAATGGCGGATCGTTGCGGAAAACGAAGACTCGCGTAACTCCGGGAAAGGCGTGGTTGACGGCGAACCGAAATACTTCGAAACGAAGTGCAAGCCAAAGATTCAGGGGGTGAAAATATCTGAACTCAAGCCGGGCAGTATAGTGCTCAGTGCGGAAGTGAACCCGGAAGAAGCGGAAGCGACGTACCATTTCGAATATGGTACGACTGAAGCGTATGGGACGAGCGTTCCGACGCACGCGGCGTCGATCGGGTCAGGCGCGGCCTTCGTGAAAGTTAGTGACGCTGTGATCGGCTTGGTTCCTGGCCAAACGTACTATTTCCGGGCTGCGGCGAAGAACGTTAGTGGCGAAACCACGAGTACCGGACAGTCGTTTCGTCCGACGAACGATTGGGAAACGAACAGTAAACTTGTGACGACGACAGCACTAGTAAAGGCGACGGGGACGCTGTTGATCGAATCGGGTGGAGCAATGGTTGAATGCACGGTGGAAGGCACGGGCGAAGCGCTGCCGGGAGGGCTCGGTAAGATCACTAAAGTGACTGGTGTGAGAGGTGAAGTGTCGGTGCCGTGTCGCTTGGTGCGGGAAAGTGGTGGTTGTTTGAAATCGCCTGAAGTTGAAGCTACGGATTTGCCTTGGAGCACGGAACTGGTTGATGAACCGGTGAAGAATGAAAAAGGGGAAGTGGTGCGTTATGAAGTGCGGGACCGGTTCTACGGGGCGAGTAGCTCGGAGCCTGGCTGGGTGTTGACGTGTAAATCGTTCAAAGAAACGTGTGTGGGGGAATGGTCGGGGAATGTCGAAAACGTGACGGCGGGGGTGCCAGTCGAATTCGACGCGAAGTCGAAGCGCTTGACGTGTGGGGGTACGGAAGGCAGGGGTGGGTTGGAAGGCAGCGGTTTGGTGTTCGCGAGCTCGACGGAAGGCTCGACGCTGAGTATCTATGGTGCGCCGACGGGGCCGTTGCCGCCGACGGTCGCGACCAGTGAAGCGAAAAGCGTGACGAGCTCGGGCGCGACGCTCGCGGGGACGGTCGCTGCGAAGGGCGTGGCGAGCACCTACCAGTTCGAATACGGGACGAGCACGAGCTATGGCAGCAAGATCCCGGCGTCGCCCGCGTCCGCTGGGGAAGGCCGCGACCGCGTCGAATACACCCAGAGCCTGACGGGCCTGGAACCGGGCGTGCTCTACCACTACCGGATCGCCGCGACGAACAGCGCCGGCACCAGCTACGGCGTGGACAAAACCTTCACGACAGGCTACCCCGCGAAATGGTATGTCAACGGGAGCCGTGCCGAAGACCAGCCGATCAAGGCGTCGGGGACGTTGCTGGTCGAATCGGGTGGAGCGATCGTTGAATGCACGGTCGATGCGACTGGTGAAGCTGGGACGGCGGGAAGCAAAGAAGCGACGGTCAGGAAAGTGACTGGTGTGAGAGGTGAAGTGTCGGTGCCGTGTCGCTTGGTGCGGGAAAGTGGTGGTTGTTTGAAATCGCCTGAAGTTGAAGCTACGGATTTGCCTTGGAGCACGGAACTGGTTGATGAACCGGTGAAGAATGAAAAAGGGGAAGTGGTGCGTTATGAAGTGCGGGACCGGTTCTACGGGGCGAGTAGCTCGGAGCCTGGCTGGGTGTTGACGTGTAAATCGTTCAAAGAAACGTGTGTGGGGGAATGGTCGGGGAATGTCGAAAACGTGACGGCGGGGGTGCCAGTCGAATTCGACGCGAAGTCGAAGCGCTTGACGTGTGGGGGTACGGAAGGCAGGGGTGGGTTGGAAGGCAGCGGTTTGGTGTTCGCGAGCTCGACGGAAGGCTCGACGCTGAGTATCTATGGTGCGCCGACGGGGCCGTTGCCGCCGACGGTCGCGACCAGTGAAGCGAAAAGCGTGACGAGCTCGGGCGCGACGCTCGCGGGGACGGTCGCTGCGAAGGGCGTGGCGAGCACCTACCAGTTCGAATACGGGACGAGCACGAGCTATGGCAGCAAGATCCCGGCGTCGCCCGCGTCCGCTGGGGAAGGCCGCGACCGCGTCGAATACACCCAGAGCCTGACGGGCCTGGAACCGGGCGTGCTCTACCACTACCGGATCGCCGCGACGAACAGCGCCGGCACCAGCTACGGCGTGGACAAAACCTTCACGACAGGCTACCCCGCGAAATGGTATGTCAACGGGAGCCGTGCCGAAGACCAGCCGATCAAGGCGTCGGGGACGTTGCTGGTCGAATCGGGTGGAGCGATCGTTGAATGCACGGTCGATGCGACTGGTGAAGCTGGGACGGCGGGAAGCAAAGAAGCGACGGTCAGGAAAGTGACTGGTGTGAGAGGTGAAGTGTCGGTGCCGTGTCGCTTGGTGCGGGAAAGTGGTGGTTGTTTGAAATCGCCTGAAGTTGAAGCTACGGATTTGCCTTGGAGCACGGAACTGGTTGATGAACCGGTGAAGAATGAAAAAGGGGAAGTGGTGCGTTATGAAGTGCGGGACCGGTTCTACGGGGCGAGTAGCTCGGAGCCTGGCTGGGTGTTGACGTGTAAATCGTTCAAAGAAACGTGTGTGGGGGAATGGTCGGGGAATGTCGAAAACGTGACGGCGGGGGTGCCAGTCGAATTCGACGCGAAGTCGAAGCGCTTGACGTGTGGGGGTACGGAAGGCAGGGGTGGGTTGGAAGGCAGCGGTTTGGTGTTCGCGAGCTCGACGGAAGGCTCGACGCTGAGTATCTATGGTGCGCCGACGGGGCCGTTGCCGCCGACGGTCGCGACCAGTGAAGCGAAAAGCGTGACGAGCTCGGGCGCGACGCTCGCGGGGACGGTCGCTGCGAAGGGCGTGGCGAGCACCTACCAGTTCGAATACGGGACGAGCACGAGCTATGGCAGCAAGATCCCGGCGTCGCCCGCGTCCGCTGGGGAAGGCCGCGACCGCGTCGAATACACCCAGAGCCTGACGGGCCTGGAACCGGGCGTGCTCTACCACTACCGGATCGCCGCGACGAACAGCGCCGGCACCAGCTACGGCGTGGACAAAACCTTCACGACAGGCTACCCCGCGAAATGGTATGTCAACGGGAGCCGTGCCGAAGACCAGCCGATCAAGGCGTCGGGGACGTTGCTGGTCGAATCGGGTGGAGCGATCGTTGAATGCACGGTCGATGCGACTGGTGAAGCTGGGACGGCGGGAAGCAAAGAAGCGACGGTCAGGAAAGTGACTGGTGTGAGAGGTGAAGTGTCGGTGCCGTGTCGCTTGGTGCGGGAAAGTGGTGGTTGTTTGAAATCGCCTGAAGTTGAAGCTACGGATTTGCCTTGGAGCACGGAACTGGTTGATGAACCGGTGAAGAATGAAAAAGGGGAAGTGGTGCGTTATGAAGTGCGGGACCGGTTCTACGGGGCGAGTAGCTCGGAGCCTGGCTGGGTGTTGACGTGTAAATCGTTCAAAGAAACGTGTGTGGGGGAATGGTCGGGGAATGTCGAAAACGTGACGGCGGGGGTGCCAGTCGAATTCGACGCGAAGTCGAAGCGCTTGACGTGTGGGGGTACGGAAGGCAGGGGTGGGTTGGAAGGCAGCGGTTTGGTGTTCGCGAGCTCGACGGAAGGCTCGACGCTGAGTATCTATGGTGCGCCGACGGGGCCGTTGCCGCCGACGGTCGCGACCAGTGAAGCGAAAAGCGTGACGAGCTCGGGCGCGACGCTCGCGGGGACGGTCGCTGCGAAGGGCGTGGCGAGCACCTACCAGTTCGAATACGGGACGAGCACGAGCTATGGCAGCAAGATCCCGGCGTCGCCCGCGTCCGCTGGGGAAGGCCGCGACCGCGTCGAATACACCCAGAGCCTGACGGGCCTGGAACCGGGCGTGCTCTACCACTACCGGATCGCCGCGACGAACAGCGCCGGCACCAGCTACGGCGTGGACAAAACCTTCACGACAGGCTACCCCGCGAAATGGTATGTCAACGGGAGCCATGCCGAAAACAAGCCGATCAAGTCCGAAGGCCCACTGATCCTCGAAGACCCAGGGCTGGGAACGGTGGAATGCATAGTCGCGGTGACCGGTGAAGTCGGGGTAGGCAGCCAGGCCGTGATGTCACAGATCTCGAAAGTGACTGGCACGAAAGGTGAAACGCAGCTCAACTGTCGCACAATCAAGCAAAGCTGGTGTGGCGAAGCGCCGATCACCGTCGAAGCCGTGAACCTCCCGT
Source organism: uncultured Solirubrobacteraceae bacterium (assembly GCA_963805745.1). Taxonomy (GTDB): domain Bacteria; phylum Actinomycetota; class Thermoleophilia; order Solirubrobacterales; family Solirubrobacteraceae; genus Palsa-744. The sequence goes on along the minus strand of CAWDVD010000002.1, from coordinate 103,351 downwards.
GGACCGCGGAACTGATCGACGAACCGATCAAGAACGAAAAAGGCGAAGTAACGCGCTACGAAACGCGGAACCGGCTCTACGGCACGAGCGAAGACGAGCCCGGCTGGGTGCTGAAATGCGAATTCCTCGGCAGCACCGCCACAGACACGTGCCTCGGTGAACCATCAGGGAACGTCGAAAACGTGACAGCCGGGGTACCAGTCGAATTCGACGCCAGATCCAAGCGGCTGACGTGCTCGGGCTCCCTCGAAAAAGGCGCTGGCACGATGGAAGGCGTCTTGATGCTCACGAGCACGACCGAAGGCTCCACACTGAGCGTGTACGGCGCACAGACAGGACCGCTACCGCCAAATGTCGTGACCCGTGAAACGAGCGGCGTGACGAACAGCGACGCAACCCTCAACGGGACCGTAGGAGCGAAGGACTTGAAAACGGAATACCACTTCGAATACGGGACCACCACGAGCTACGGCACGAGCATCCCAATACCCGAAGGCAAAGCCGGAGAAGGCCGCACGCGCCTAGAAGTCAGCCAAGCCGTCACGGGTCTTCAAGCGAGCACTTTCTACCACTACCGCCTCGTCGCCAAAAACAGCGCCGGCACGACCCACGGCGAAGATGAGACGTTCACGACGAAATAAGGCGCGTGTGCGGGCGCTGTGACGGACTGCGCCTCTTCGGGGCTGTCGAACGCTTGGCGGCGGGCTTGGGCGTTTGGGCTCGGAAAGCCGCTGAGAGCAGCTTGGCGTCGTCGGCGCGGCTCTTGTGGTGCAGGTAGCGCACCGTCGTCTGGATGTCGGCGTGTCCCATCCATGCCTGCACCTGGACGATGCTGGCGACGTTGATGGCCAGCGAGCCGAAGGTGTGGCGCAGGTCGTGAAAGCGCCCGCCGCTTTGAGCGTGGCGTGGTAGCGCCGGCGTAGGGCGGAGCCGTCGACGTGCGTGCCCTCGCGGCTGACGAACACGAGGTCCGCCTTGGCGGTGTGGGCGCTGCGGTCTTTCAACTCGCCGAGCGCGGTGGCTACCTTGTCCACCATTGGCACGGTGCGCGACTTGCGGGACTTCGGCTTGCCGGGCTGCTTGGCGCTGTAGCCTTCGAACACGCGGATCGAGGACTGCTCGAAGTCGACGTCTTCCCAGCGCAGGGCGAGCAGCTCGCCGCGGCGCAGGCCGCTGAGAGCAGCTGTCAGGTAGATCGCGGCGTCTTGGCGATCCTCGGCGGCTCGCAGGGCACGCACGGTGTCGCGGACGGCCGGGCGGCTCGGGTCGCGATGGGCGCCCGCGGCGGCGCTGGCGGTGAGCTTCTCGATCTCCTCGGGGGAGTAGAAGTCAAAGCGTGCCGCGTCGTAGGACTCGCGCAGCCGCTTGACCTTCGCGGCGGAGTTGACGACTAGGCCGTGGTGCCCGACGGCGTGCTCGAGGACGCTGTGCAGCTGGGTGACGATCTTGTTGACCGTCCGGCGGGTGCGGACCTCGTCCTTGGCGAGGGAGCTGCGCCAGTGCTCGATCTGCTCGGTCGTGATCGTCTCGATGCGCTTGGGGGCGAACTCGGGCAGCAGGTGGGCGTCGAGTACCGAGCGGTAGTCTGCCTGGGTGCTGTTCGAATCACGCCGGGGGCATCGAAAGTGGCTCTGATTCAAGGGTTGACCCCTGATCTCACGCAGTTCGGCCATGCATCGCGCTGAGCGATTTGCCAAGGTTGGCGCAATGATCCCGCTTCGCGAGTGCTGCCGAGGCTGAGCGTCACATGACCCGCCCCCCGATCCGTGCCGTGCTCGCCGACGTCGACGGCACGCTCGTGACGCAGGCGAAGGTCCTGACCGATCGCTCGGTGGCGGCGGTCGCGCGCCTGCGCGAGGCCGGCATCGAGTTCGCGATGACCAGCGGGCGCCCTCCGCGCGGTATGTCGATGCTGGTCGATCCGCTCGCCCTGACCACGCCGATCGCGGCGTTCAACGGCGGCGTCATCGTGCGCCCCGACATGTCCGTCATCGAGCAGAAGACGCTCCCCGGGGGCGTCCTCGAAACGGCGATCGAGCTGCTCGCGAACAGCGGGCTGGACGTGTGGGTCTACAGCGGCGCGCGCTGGCTCGTGCGCGACCCCAAGGCACCCCACGTCGAGCGGGAGGCTGCGACCGTGAGGTTCGCCCCGACCATCGTCGAGCGCTTCGACGGCGTCCGGGACGTCGCCAAGATCGTCGGCGTGTCCGACGATCACGACCTCGTGGCCGCGACCACGCAGCAGGCACGTGAGAAGCTCGGCGACCACGTCTCCGCTGCCCAGTCCCAGCCCTACTACCTGGACATCACCCACCCTCAGGCCAACAAGGGCGAGGTGGTCGGCTACCTCTCCGCGCAGCTTGGCATCCCCGCCGAGCAGTTCGCGACGATCGGAGACATGCCCAACGACGTGCTGATGTTCGCCCGCTCGGGTCTCAGCATCGCGATGGGCAATGCCGACCGCGAGGTGCAGCGCGCCGCTCGGCGCGTGAGCGCCTCCAACGACGACGAGGGGTTCGCCGAGGCGATTGAGCGCTTCGTGCTGGCCGACCAGCTGCGTCTCCACGACTAGAATCGCGGCGTGGACTTCGGCGTGGGCTATTTCGCGACTGACGATGGCGTCAGCCCGGGGGCGCTCGCGGCCCTGGTCGAGCAGCGCGGACACGAGTCGCTGTTCTTCCCCGAGCACACCCACATCCCGGCCAGCCGCGCGACCCCGTATCCGGCCGGTGGCGAGCTGCCGCGAAAATACTTCCACACGTATGACCTGTTCGTGGCGCTCACGGCGGCCGCCGCGGCCACGAGCAGGCTGCGCATCGGCAGCGGCATCTGCCTGGTGATCGAGCGCGACCCGATCACGACCGCCAAGGAGGTCGCGAGCGTCGACCGTCTCTCCGGCGGGCGCCTGGAGTTCGGCGTCGGCGCCGGCTGGAACCGCGAGGAGATGGCAAACCACGGCACCGACCCGCGCGTGCGCATGGCGATCATGGCCGAGCGGGTCGAAGCGATGAAGGCGATCTGGACGCAGGACGAGGCGAGCTACCACGGCAAGCACGTCGACTTCGAGCGCATCTGGTCATGGCCCAAGCCGGCGCAGCGGCCGCACCCGCCGGTACTCGTCGGCGGCAACGGCCCGACCGTGCTCGACCGCGTGCTGAGCTTCGGTGACGCTTGGATGCCGAACAACACCGGCGAAGACCTGCCTGCGCGCGCACGCGAGCTGTGGGCGCGTGCGGATCGCCCGATCGACGTGATCGTGATGGGCGCGCCCGCGAAGCCGGCCGCGCTCGAGGAGCTCCGGAAGGCCGGTGTGCGGCGGGTCGTGCGCTGGCTCCCCTCGGCGAGCCAGGGACCGGTCGAACGCGCGCTCGAGCGCTGGGAGGACGCGATCGCCGAGCTCAACGGCGAGTGACCGTCGAGGAGGCGCGGCGGCGCTTCGCGGCGGCCAGCGTGGCCCGCCTGGCGACGGTCGACGCCCGCGGGCACCCTCATCTCGTGCCGATCGTCTTCGCGCTCGCGCGCGAGACGCTCTACAGCGTCGTGGACGCCAAGCCCAAGCGCACCACAGAGCTGCGGCGCCTGCGGAACGTCAGGTCGGACCCGCGGGTGTCGGTCCTGGTCGACCACTACGAGGACGCCGATTGGAGCGCGCTGTGGTGGGTGCGTGCCGAAGGAATCGCCAGGGTGCTGGACCCGGTCGAGCCCGAGGCCCGCGACGCCGTCCAGCTGCTGGCGCGGCGCTACCCGCAGCAGCGCCCGACCGGCCCCGTGCTGGCAATCGACGTCGAGCGCTGGTCGAGCTGGTCAGCGCGCGCGGCGACCTGATCGCGTTCAGGTCGTGCCGGGCGCGGCGTCGCAGCCGTACAGATGTTCGCGCAATTGGTCGCAGCTCTCGGCCGACCAGCGCTCGCTCGTCTCCAGGGACTCGATCAGCTCCTCGGCCGATCGAAGCGACCGCCGGCTCTCGGGCTCGCCGAACAGCAGGGCGTCGGCGGCCTCCAGCAGTTGCTCCCGCTCCCTCGCGTGCAGCTTCGTGGCGCCCTGATGGTCGATCGTTTCGACCAGCGCCGTGTAGTGGGCGCCACGTGTGGTCATCGGCTCGGCAGTCGTCATCATCGTGTCTCAGGTTAGCCGCCGCTCCGAGCCCGCGCCGTAGCGCACACGCGGGCGGGCGAACACGCTCCGGCAGTATGCGTCTGTTTTGCAACTGCGGATGGCTGCCGCACGGTGGGCCGAAAGCGATCTGAAATGGGCGCACAAGACCTAGCCAAGTAGCAAAATGCGACTCCGATCACTACCATCTGGCGCTCACTGGACATCGATCAGGAGGCACCACGTGGGCGAATCAACCAGTGCTGAGGTGATGCAGGAGGCTGCCGTGACCGTCGAGCGTCGCGGGCATGTGCTGCTCATGGGCCTGAACCGGCCTGAGAAGCGCAACGCGTTCAACCTGGCGATGATCGATCAGCTCGCCGTCGCCTACCACGAGCTGGAGGAGGACGAGGAGCTGCGCTGCGGAGTGCTGTTCGGGCACGGTCAGCACTTCACCGGCGGGCTCGATCTCGCGGAGGTCGGCCCGGTGATCCAGGAAGGGCGACTCGAGCTGTCCGGCGATGGTCGTCGCGATCCGTGGCGCAAGGACGGGATCTGGACCACCCCGGTCGTGGCCGCGGTGCAGGGATGGGTGATGACGCTCGCGATCGAGCTGCTGCTCGCCGCCGACGTGCGCATCGCGGCGGAGAGCTCCCGCTTCTCGCAGATGGAGATCAACCGCGGCATCTACGCATTCGGGGGCGCGACTATCCGCCTGCCGCGAGACGCCGGCTGGGGAAACGCGATGCGCTGGCTGCTGACCGGCGAGGAGTACGACGCCGTCGAGGCTCACCGCATAGGGCTAGTGCAGGAGGTCGTGGAGACCGGCCGCGAGCTCGACCGTGCGATCGAGCTGGCCGAGGCGATCGCGACCCGCTCAGCCCCGCTCGGCGTAAGGACGACCCTCGAATCTGCGCATCGCGCGCGGCTGGAGGGAGAGGAGGCCGCGTTCGCTCGCCTCGAGCCCGACATGGTCGCGCTGTTCGAGAGCGAGGACGGCCGCGAGGGGCTCATGTCGTTCGTCGAGCGCCGCGAGGCCAGGTTCACAGGCCGATGAGCGCACATGAGACACGCTGAGCTGCTTCAGGAGAATTGTGCGATAGCACGATCCTCGGGCGTCGTCGGTGAGCGTTGGGTGTGGGTGATTCTGCGTCAGGCGTTCAACGGCGCGCGGCGCTTCGAGGACTTCCAGCGGGGCATCGGCCTGGCGCGCAACGTGCTCACCGACAAGCTGAACCTGCTCGTGGAGCGCGGCCTTCTGGAGCGTCGCCCGTACGCAGAACATGCTGCGCGAGAGCTGAACGAGTACCGCCTCACCGAGAAGGGCCGCGCGCTCTTTCCCGTCTATGCCGCGCTCATGCAGTGGGGCAACGACTGGACCGATCTGCCCGCTCCGCCCGTCGAGTTGCTGCACAAGCCCTGCGGGCAGCGCACGACTGTTCGCGTGGTGTGCGCCGAGTGCGGCGAGGACATCGAGATCCACGACACCGAGCCGGTGGTCGGGCGCGCGCGAAGATGAGCGCCCGCGGCGGGGACGCCTACCCGGTGCTGAGCGCCTCCGAGCTCTCGGAGGTCGCCGCGTTCGGGACCGAGCAGGCGATGCGTGTCGGCCAGCTGCTGTTCGAGGCCGGCGAGGCGTCCTACGACCTGTTCGTCGTGCTCGAGGGCGAGGTCGAGGTCGTGCGCTTCGACGGCGCCGACGCGGCCATCATCGCCACGTACGGGCCGGGCGGCTTCGTCGGCGAGCTGAATCTGCTGACCGGCCAGCGTCGCACCGTGAGCTGCCGTGTGACGGTGGCGGGCCGGGTGCTGGTGATCGCCGAGGCCGAGTTCCGCCGGCTGATGAGCGGTCGGCCCGCGCTCGCGGAAACCGTGTTCACCGCGCTCGTCGCGCGGCGCGAGCTTCTGCGATCGGGCGAGGGAGCCCAGGCCATCCGCATCGTCGGCTCGCGCTACTCGCCCGAGGCGATGAGCCTGCGGACGTTCGCCGAGCATTCGCATCTGGCCCACGCATGGATCGACGTCGAGGACGCCGAGGACGTCGACGCGCTGCTCTCGAGCCTGGGGCTGGAAGCGCAGGACATCCCCGCGGTGATCACCGCCACGGACATCCTGCGCCGTGCCTCCACGGCGACGTTCGCGGAGCATCTCGGGCTGACCTACCATCCGATACCCGGCTACATCTTCGACCTGGTGGTCGTCGGCAGCGGACCGGCCGGGCTCGCCGCCGCGGTGTATGGGGCCTCGGAGGGTCTGCGAACCGTCTCCCTGGACGCCGTCGCGATCGGTGGCCAGGCGGGGTCGAGCTCGCGAATCGAGAACTACGCCGGCTTTCCGAATGGCATCTCCGGTGGCGACCTCACCGGGAGAGCCGCCGTCCAGGCGATGCGACTCGGCGCTCGCCTCAACGCTCCGTGCGAAGTCGTGGGCCTGCGGGCCGAGACGGGCTTCCGCGTGGTCGTCCTGCGGGACGGCAGCGAGATCCCGACGCGAGCGGTGATCGTCGCCTCCGGAGCGTCCTACCAGCGGCTGCCCGTCGAGGACCTCGAGCGCTTCGAGGGCGCCGGCGTCTACTACGCCGCGACCGACCTCGAGGCGCGCGTGTGCGATGGGACGTCCGTATTGGTGATCGGAGGCGGGAACTCCGCCGGGCAGGCCGCCATCTACCTCGCCCAGAGCAACTGTCGCGTCACGATCGCCATCCGGCGTGACGGCCTCGCCGAGACCATGTCGCAGTACCTGATCGAGCGGATCGATTCCGATCCGAGGATCGACCTGATCACCGGTGTCGAAGTTCAGCGCCTCGATGGCGGGGACCGTCTCGAGCAGGTCGCGCTGAAGGATCTCGGCGGGGGTCCGGAGCAGACGCTGGCCTGCGCGGGCCTGTTCTGCTTCATCGGCGCGCGACCTGCCACCGCCTGGCTGGGAGACGGCGTGCTGCTCGACGCGGACGGCTTCGTTCTCACCGATCGCCAGCTGCCCGAGGCGCTCAGCGGGGGCAGGGACGGCGCGCTGCCGTTCGAGACGTCCGTCCGCGGCGTGTTCGCCGCCGGAGACGTTCGCCACGGCTCGATGAAGAAGTCGCCGCGGCCGTTGGCGAGGGCTCGAGCGCGGTGCGCTCCGTCCACGAGCGACTCGCGACCTGGACCTGAGCAGCGCGCAGGTCGACCGGCGGGGCGCGGCCGTCGGGCTTGGGCGCGTCCTCATCCGGCCGCCGATGACGCAGTGGTCGCCGCCGCAGGCTCCGCGCGTTCTGCGTGCGCGAGCCCTCTCAGCGCCGACGCGTCCACGAAGAACTCGCGCGCGAGCACCGAGATCAGGCGCACCAGGTCCGGGTGCTCATCCGGCCGCCAGCACTCGAGCAGGTCGGCCAGGCGCCGCTCGCCGGTCTCGGTCAGGCGCTCCAGGGCGCCGTGCCCGGCGGCGGTCAGCGCGAACGCCGCTGCGGCGACCTGGTCGGGAGCCGCGGCGGCGCGCTGGCCGGGGGCCGCCGCGGCGCGCTGGCCGGGGGCGATCAGGCCGCGCGCCAGCAGCGTGTCCCTGGCCTGGCACAGCGTCTCGGTGCGCAGGCGCGCCCGCTCCGCCAGCTCCTCCAGGCGCACGGGCGCGTCCTCGCTCAGCCGCGCGAGCAGCCAGCAGGCGGCAGGGTCGAGATCGACGCCCGCGCGCAGCGCCACGCGCGCCACGATCTCGCGCGCGCCCTGGCGGCGGTCGAGCTGGCCGATCTTGTTGACGATCACCGCCAGCGAGTCGGTGTCGCGCGGCGTGGCGAACGTGTCTCCCATGTCGCCCGTGGCGACGGTGTCGCGCAGCGGCAGCTGGCGGATGAACCACGAGAACGCGAACGCGGCCACGGCGACCGTCGAGGCCACCAGGAAGACGGTGTTCAGGGAGTTGGTGAACGCGTGCAGGTAGCCGGCGCGCAGCGCGGGGGGCAGGCTGGCGATCTGCTTCGGGCTGACCGTGGCGGCCGCTTTGGAGGCGCTCACGCTGCCGGGCGGAAGCACGCTCCGCAGCTGGCCGCTGAGGCGGTTGGCGAAGATCGCGCCGAGCGTCGCCGTGCCGAGCGATCCGCCGATCGAGCGAAACAGGGTGGCGCCCGAGGTGGCCACGCCCAGGTCGGAGTACTCGACGGCGTTCTGCACGGCCAGCACCAGCACCTGCATGACCATCCCCAGCCCCAGGCCGAGCACGAACATGAACGCGAAGATCGTGACGTCGCCGCTGGCGGTGTCCAGGGTCGAGAGCAGGTACAGCCCGAGCGTCATCACCGCCGTCCCGGCGATCGGGAACGGCTTGTAGCGGCCGGTGTGCGTGATCAGCTGCCCGGAGGCGATCGACGTGATCAGCAGGCCGCCCATCAGCGGCACCAGCTGCAGGCCCGAGCCGGTGGGGCTCGCGCCCTTGACCACCTGCAGGAACAGCGGCAGGTAGGTGACCGCTCCGAACAGCGCGAAGCCGACGACGAAGCCGACCGCGCTGGTGACCGAGAAGACGCGGTTGGCGAGCAGCCGCAGCGGCAGCACGGGCTCGACCGCGCGGCGCTCGGCGAACGCGAACGCCACCAGCGCCAGCGCGCCGCCGATGCCCAGGCCGACGATCACGGGCGAGCCCCACGCGTATGAGGTGCCCCCGAGCGAGGTCGCGAGCACGATCGCGCTGACGCCGCCGGCCAGCAGCAGCGTCCCGAGGTAGTCGACCACGTGGTGCACGCGCTCCGCCGCGGCCGGCAGCGTCGCCGCCAGCACGAACATCGCGAGCACGCCGATCGGCAGGTTGACGTAGAAGATCCAGCGCCAGGTCAGGTGGCCGGTGAGGAATCCGCCGAGCAGCGGCCCGGCGATGCTCGCCAGGCCGAACACCGCGCCGAACAGGCCCGTGTAGCGGCCGCGTTCGCTTGGCGGGACGACGTCGCCGATGGCCGCCTGGGCGCTGACGATCAGGCCGCCTCCGCCGAGCCCCTGCAGCGCGCGGAAGGCGATCAGCTCATCGAGGCTCTGGCTGAGCCCGCACAGCGCAGAGCCGGCCAGGAACACCACCAGGCCGACCTGCAGCACGATCTTGCGCCCGTACATGTCGCCGAGCTTGCCGTACAGCGGCGTGACGGCCGTCTGCGCGAGCAGATACGCGGTGACCACCCACGAGATGTGGTCGAGACCGCCCAGGTCGCCGACGATCGTCGGCAGCGCGGTGGCGACGATCGTCTGGTCGAGCGCCGCCATCAGCATCACCAGCAGCAGCCCGCTGAACACCAGCCGCCGCGAGGGCGCTTTGGTGGTCTGCGTTTGGGCGCCGGCCGCGAGGGCGCCGCTGGGAGTGACGTTCACCGCAAGCTCCTTGCGAGGTCCCGGCCAGTCTACGGACTCTCCCGACGCCACCTCGGATCGCGCGAGCCGCGGCTATAGCATTGCCCGGCCCGCCCCCAATGGCGCCCGCCGATCGCATGGCGGCTGGTTCGAGTCCAGCCGGGGCGCTGATGTTCATCGCCACAGCGCTGCTCTATCCGTGCGTGCTCGCGGCGTTGTGCCTCGGCGCGGGGCTGGCGGTGGATCGCTGCTGTGGCGGCTTCCTGCCCGTGCCCCTGCTGGCTACGGTGGGGGCTGCGTCGTTGATAGCGCTCTCGCAGCTGAGCACATACGCGTACCCGGTAGCGCCCGCGACGCCCTACCTGATGGCGGCGTTCGCCGTGGCCGGCCTGGCGTGCGGGTGGGGGAGGGCGCGCGCTCTCGCGCGCGGCTGCATCGAGCGCCCGTGGCTGCCGTGCGTGTCGGTGCTCGCGTACGCGATCGCCCTGGCTCCGGTGCTGCTCGCCGGGCGACCGAGCTTCTCCTCGTACATGGCGCTGGCGGACTCCGCCGTGCACATGATCGGCGCCGACTTCCTCATCCGCCACGGCCAGCACTACGCGCACCTGGACCTGCGCAACTCCTACGGCCGGTTCATCGACGACTACTACAACACCAGCTACCCGTCCGGCGCCGACACGCTGTTCGGCGGCAGCGCCCTGCTGGTGCGGCTGCCCCTGATCTGGGCGTTCCAGCCGTTCAACGCGTTCATGCTCGCCACCGCCGCCGGGCCCGCGTGGCTGCTCGCGCGGCGGATGTCGCTGTCCGGTGCGTGGGCCGCGCTGGCCACCCTCAGCGCCGTCCTGCCGGCGCTCGTGTACGCGTACGAGCTGCTCGGCTCGGTCAAGGAAATCACCGCGCTGCCGCTGTTGCTGACACTCGGCGTCCTGGTCGTTGAGCACCGCCGCTGGCTGGGTGGCGCTCCGGCCCGCGCGGCTCCGTTCGCGCTCGTGCTCGCCGGCGGCGTGTCCGCGCTGGGGCTCGCGTTCGGCGCGTGGGCGCTCGCCGCTGTCGCGGTGCTCGCCGTCGTGCTGGTGGGCCAGTTGCGGCGCTCGCTCGCGCTGATCGCCGCCGCGGCGCTCACGCTCGTGATCGCGGCGTTGCCCACCTGGGCCAACCTGCCGGCGGCCCTGCGCGTGGCCGAAGCGATCGCCTCGACCAGCAACTCGGGCAACCTGCACGCGCCGCTGCGCGCCGTCCAGGTGCTCGGCGTGTGGCTGCACGGCAGCTACAAGCTGGCTCCCGCCGGCGCCGCGCTGGCAGCCACGCACGTCCTGATCGCGCTCGCGCTCGCCTCCGCGCTGCTCGGCGCCGTGCACCTGCTGCGCATCCGCGCGTACGCGCTGGCGGGGTGGCTCGCGCTGATGCTGGCGGCGTCGCTCGCGGTCAGCCAGTCGGTGACCACGTGGGGGGACGCCAAGACGCTCGTGCTGACGTCGCCGATCGCCGTGCTGCTGGCGTGGGGAGGGGTGGCCGCGCTGCTCGCGCGGCCGCGCCCGGCGATCGCGCGTGCGGCCGGAGGGGCAACGGCGCTGCCGCGCCCGGCGATCGCGCGTGCGGCCGGAGGGGCAACGGCGCCGCCGCGCCCGGCGATCGCGGGTGCGGCCGCCGCGCTGCTCGCGCTCGCGCTCGCCGGCGGCGTGCTGGCGTCCGACGCGCTGCAATACCACAGCTCCGACCTCGCGCCCACGGCGCGCTACGACGAGCTCGCGTCGCTGAGCTCGCGCTTCGCCGGCCGGGGGCCGGCGCTGTTCACCGACTTCGACGAATACTCGATGTACGTGCTGCGCGACCTGGACGTGGGGGGGCCCGACTTCGTCTACCCGCCCCCTGCGCTCGCCCAGCTGGCGGGGGGCTACGGCGATCCGGTGGACCTCGAACGCGCGCCGCCCGGCGCCCTGGCCGCCTACCCGCTGATCGTCACCCGCCGCGACCCCGCCGCCGGCCGTCCGCCGTCCGCGTACGCGCTCGCCTGGCAGGGCGCGTACTACCAGGTGTGGAAACGGCGGCCCGGCGCGGCCGCCGCCCTCGCCCACGTGGTCCTCGCCGGCGCCTCGCCGGCGGCTCAGTGCGCGCGCATCGCCAGCCTGGCCCCGGTGGCCGCCAGCGACGGCGCGCGGCTGATCGCCGCGCAGTCGCCGGAGCTGGTCGGGGTCTCGCTGGCGCGCGCCGCGCATCCCGCGCGCTGGGGACACACCCTGAAGGGCACCCTCCATGAAGGAGGGCCCTCCCTACGGGAGGACAGGCAGGCAGGCGAGCGCGAGGGCCTGGTGATGGGCACGCCCGGGCGGCTGTCGGCGTCGTTCGCGCTGCCCGCGTCCGGCGCCTGGGACGTGTGGGTCCAGGGCCAGATCATGCCGGCCGTGCAGCTGAGCGTCGACGGGCACCGCATCGCCTCCATCGCCGGGCAGCTCGACGGCAACTCGCTCGTGCCCGACACCGTCCCGCCGATCCGCGTCACGCTCGCCGCCGGCCTGCACAGCATCTCGGTCACACGACCGGGCTTCAGCCTGGCCCCCGGCGACGGCGGCTCGGCGGTGCTGGACGCCATCTTCCTCACGCCCGCCAGCACCGACCCGCAGGGCCCGCTGCGCACGGCAGCGCCCGCGCGCTGGCGGACGCTGTGCGGACGCCGCTATCAGTGGGTCGAGATCGTCCGCGCGTAGGTCGTGCGCCGCTGGTTCCGCGCCGCGCGGGGCTCGCGTGGGCTCGTCGCCACGGCCGCTGCGGCCGGTGCCATGCGCGCCGCGCGGGGGCCGGGCGCGATTGCATCCCAGAACATCTCCATCGGGGCGCGAACGTAGTCTCTGACGGGTGAGCCGCCCGAGCGAGCACCCCGCGATCGACCAGATCCTGCTCGGCGAGAACCTGGAGCTGCTGGGCGCGTTCGCCGACGAGTCCTTCCAGCTCGTGTACCTCGACCCGCCGTTCAACACCGGCAAGGTGCAGGCGCGCAGGACGCTGGCGGCGGTGCGCGACGAGGACGGGCAGCGCACAGGCTTCCAGGGCCGGCGCTACAGCACGCGGCTGCTCGCCGAGTCCAGCTACCGCGACTGCTTCGACGACTATCTCGCGTTCCTCGCGCCGCGCCTGGAGGAGGCGCGCAGGCTGCTCGCGCGCGAGGGCACGCTGTACTTCCACATCGACTACCGCGAGGCGCACCACTGCAAGCTGCTGCTCGACGAGATCTTCGGGCGTCAGTGCTTTCTCAACGAGATCATCTGGGCCTACGACTACGGCGCGCGCACCAAGCGCCGCTGGCCGGCCAAGCACGACACCATCCTCGTGTACGTCAAGGACCCCGCCGCGTACTTCTTCGACTCCGCCGAGGTCGACCGCGAGCCCTACATGGCGCCCGGCCTGGTCACGCCCGAGAAGGCCGCGCGGGGCAAGCTCCCCACCGACGTGTGGTGGCACACGATCGTGCCCACCAGCGGGCACGAGAAGACCGGCTACCCCACGCAGAAGCCCGAGGGCATCGTGCGACGGATGGTGCTCGCGTCCACGCGCCCGGGCGACTGGTGCCTGGACTTCTTCGCCGGCAGCGGCACGCTCGGCGCCGTCGCCGCGCAGCTCGGCCGCCGCTACGTGCTCATCGACTCCAACCCCGAGGCCGTGCTGGTCATGCGCGCGCGGCTGGACCACGCGCATCCCGCCGCCCGCGCTCGCGCCGCAGGCGCTCGGGCGACGGGGAGGTCTCCCGCGTAGAGCACCGAGCGGCGCGCGGTAGCCGGCGCGGCGCGCGCGTACGTGCGAGCCTGTGGCCGATGTACCACATCGAGCTGCGCCAGTTTCCGCACAACCTCTGCCGCTTCAACCTCACCGACCAGGCGCTCCGCGCGATCGTCGAGCCGTGGGCGCGCGAAAAGTTCGTCGAGGTCGGAGAACGCAAGTGGCACCCCGAGCAGGCCCGACTTACGATCCTCGAAGGTCCCGAGCTGCCGCTCCAGCAGCTGACCATGGGCCGCGGCTGGCGCGCCGCCCAGCGCCAGAGCGAGGACGTCACCCAGCGCGTGATCGCCGCCGCCAGGGAGGCCGGGTGGGCCGCCGCCGGGGAGGCCGGCCAGGCCGCCGCGCACGCGTCCGCTCCCGGTGGCCCCGCCGGCGGGGCCGGGGTCGGGGCTGTGGCCGCCGGGCCGCGGACCGACCCGCTTGCGCTCAGCATGCAGATCGGCGCGCTGCTCGGGCCCGACGCGGTCGCGCTGCTCGACGCCTGGCGGGCTGCCGCCGCCGGGTCTCCGGGGCTGGCGCCCAGCGAGAGCCTTGCGCTGGCCGAACGGGCGGTCCGGTCCGGTGGTGGCAGTCAGGGCTGACTCGACGCTAGACTGCGTTGTCGCGGAGTGGTTGCATCCCGTGGTGGGCGTAGCTCAGTTGGTAGAGCTCCTGGTTGTGGTCCAGGCGGTCGTGGGTTCGAGCCCCATCGCTCACCCCTAAGAAGGGGCTGCAAATCCGGTCATCATGTCTACGTCCTGAAGCGACGCTCTCAGGTGGCGGTTGACCGTCGAGGGCGACGGCGAAAGAACGCTCGCCGCGAGAACAACCGCCCGTCGCCAATGTCCTTCCACTGGCTGTTGGTGAGGTTGAACTTGCCACGCTCCTTCTTGAGATCCTCGGCGACTAGGTCGTCGAGCGAGGCGGTCTTCTTGATGACCTTGGAAAGGTCGATCTGGGGACGATCAGCCATGCATCGATGATAGACGGTGTACCGGCGGCCGGCTAGACCACGAGCTCGAGAAAGACCCCGAGGTTGCTGGCGAGCAGCTTCAGTGCGCGCAGACGGCTATCTCCGAAGCCTGGAGCGCGTGCTGTGCTGGAGACGCTGAGTACGCCAAGTGGTTGGTTCGCAGCATCGCGGATCACGATCGCGGCGACCATCGTCACGTGCTCGTACTGTTCGAGCTGTTCGCCTGTGAGGGTACGGTTGAGCTTTGCAAGCTCCGCTCGCCGAAAGACGAGTGGGTCGCTGCTCTTGGTCTGAAAAGTCAGGCCGATCGCGCCCGTCCCGAGTGGCCAATGCTGCCATGGTCGGATGTCTGCCGAAAGGAACGGGATCAGCTCGCTCGGATGCTCAGTGGGCGAGGCTATGAACACCCGTGGGTTGAAGTTTCGCAATAGCTGCGCCTCCCTGCCGTTCTCGAGAAGGAGAGTGATAGCTCGAACCACGGCGTCGCGACGACGATCGCCAAGTAGCGTCGGCGCGCGGCTTCGCAAGAAGCCGAAGAAAGCTCTCAGCTCGCTGTCCTTCAAGATCGCGACGCCGCCGAGCACGAGCGCGCACGCGCACCAACCGAGGAATAGCGCGAGCGCTGGTTTCCGCCATCCCGCCGCGGCTCCCTCGTTCGGATCCAAGCCAGCCGTGAGAACCGTGTAGATAGTGGGGAGCCCAGCGAGGTAAATCGTCGCGAAAAACACGACCAGGGCGGCCATGGGACTATCGACGACTCGCTGTCGAAGCTGCGCGAGGGGGTTGCCCCTACCGGACATGATCTCGCTCGCGCAGAAGTCCAACCATACGAATCACGCTAGTAACACAGCCGGTCGGAAACGCGATGTCATCGCTCGACGCCGATGCCCGGATGTTAGGGTCAGCAAAGCGGTCAATGAGATGTCGTCCAAACCCACTTCCGTGCCCTGCTCGATGTAGGAGCAGCTAGTGCTCCCAGCCGAGATCGCCCCCGGCCTGCTGCGCTGGACGGCGCCGCACCCCGACTGGAACCCCCAGGCCGAGCACGGCAGCTCGGACGACTGGGATCAGATGGTCGGCTCCGTGCTCTACGAACTGCCCGGCACGGTCGTGCTGATCGATCCGCTGCTGCCTTCAACCGAGCGCAACCAGTTCCTCGCCTGGCTCGACGAGCGCGTCGCCGGACGGCCGGTCAGCATCCTGACGACCATCCGCTGGCACCGCCGCGACCGCAGGGAGCTGGCCGAGCGCTACCGCGCGAACACCACGCGCGCATGGAACATGGTGCCCGCCGGGGTCAAGCAGCGCCCGCTGCGCGGTGCCGGCGAGACCCTCTACTGGCTGCCCGCCGTGGCCGCGCTCGTCGCCGGCGACCGGCTGATCGGGGTCGACGGCGGCGGCATGCGCGTGTGCCCGCAGAGCTGGCTCGACGACGTGCGCGCGAACCGTGTCGACGTCGCCGCACTGATGCGCCCACTGCTCGACTTGCCGATCGAGCGCGTGCTCGTCTCCCACGGCGAGCCCGTGCTGAGTGGGGGGCATGCGGCGCTCGCTCGCGCCGTCGCCGAGGCGCAGGACGGCTGACCGCTGCTCAGCGCTCGATAACCAGCTTCGTCCAGCCCCGCTCCAGCAGCGCGTCCGCCGCGTCCGCCCAACCGACCACGCTCGTCGTCACCAGCTCGGGATGCAGCGCGCCCGAAGCGGCCAGCTCGAGCACGTGCCCCATGGCAGGGCGCGCGTTCGCTCGGCCGGTCTTGAACGTGATGCCCTTCGTGTACATCTCCAGCAGCGGCAGCGACGGCTGCTCGCCGAAGTAGATCGCCGTGCTCGTGCAGATGCCGTCCGGCGCCGTCGAGCGCAGCGCCAGCGCGAGGCCGTCCGGATCGGCGCTCGCGTCCACCGTGATCGCGTACGGGCCCACGCGCTTGGGCGTCTCCGCGAGCGTCTGCGCCCCCAGCTTCGCCGCCGTCTCGCGCCGCCCTTCGTCCGCGTCCACGTACAGCACCGACTCCGAGCCCAGCGCCACCGCCAGCCCCGCCGCGTACAGGCCGATCGAGCCGGGGCCGGCGCCACCGACGACCAGCACATGTGCGCCGGGCTCCGCCGCCAGCGCCGGGCCGACCGACCGCCAGGCGTCGCTGATGTTGTCCGAGGCGCTCGCCACCGCCGCCGGCTCAACGCCCGCGGGCACCGGCACGAGCATGTGCTCGGCGTACGGCACGCACACGACGTCCGATAGGAACCCACCCCACCGCTCCACCGCCGGCCCGAAGCCGTAGCTCGACATGAACGCCACGCCCGCGCAGTTCGACGTTCGCCCCTGCCGGCACGGGCCGCACTCCCCGCAGGAGATCTGGAAGGGGACGCTCACGAGCTGGCCCGGCTGCAGCGAGCCGACCGCGTCGCCCACGTCCAGCACCTCCGCCACGCACTCGTGGCCGAGCGGGAACGGTGGGGGAAAGGGCGAGCTGCCCGCGATGATCACCGCATCCAGGTCGCACGTGGCGACCGCCCGCGGGCGCACCAGCGCGGCCGCGTCCGAGCTCAGCCCGGGCTCGGACGCCTCGCGCCACTCCAGTGCGTCCGGACCCGTGTACGTGAGCTGCAGCATGGTGTTGCTCCTATCTTCTCAGTAGACGTCGCTCCCAGCGGCGCGCCCGCCGCCAGGCGACGGGCGCTGCTCGTGCTGAGCGCGATCGAGGGCGCGCTGATCCTCGCTCGTGCGAGGCGCGACCTCGGGCCGCTCGCGGCGGTGCGCGAGGAGCTCGTCGCGCTGTCAGCCTGACTTTCTGAGCGACGCCGCAACTTCTTCCTGTTTCACAGGTTTGACAGTCACCAATCAAATCTGCCTCGGAGGCAGGAGGGGGTTAATCGCAATGTGGAGCTTTGCCAGGAATTACACGGTGGCGGTCGTGCTCGGTGTGTTGGTCGTGGTGATCGCGTTGGCCGGTGTCAGCGCTGCCGCGGTCAACGTCAGTGACTCGGGCTGGTCGTGGGGCAATCCCACGCCGCAGGGCAGGACGCTGCACGCGATCGCCTTCTCCGGCGGAGTCGGCTACGCCGCCGGCAATGGTGGAACCGTGCTCTCGACCAGCAACGCCGGATCCTCCTGGAGCGGCCTGACCACAGGCACGTCCGGAAACCTGGAAAGCGTGCAGGTGCTCTCACCGTCCACCGTCGTGGTCGGAGGCGCGGGGGGTTGCATCACGCGAATCTCCAGCAACGGCGGGCAGACGTTCACGCGGATCTTCAACGTAGCCGAATCCGGCTGCCCGGAACCCGTGGCCGCGTTCAGCTTCGTCTCCGCGCAGGACGGCTTCCTGCTGCTCGCCAACGGCTCGCTGGAGATCACCGGCAACGGAGGTGAAACCTTCTCGCGCAGGACCGGGATCCCCGGAACGCCGTCCTCCAGCGGCGGCGGCAATGACGTCGGCGTCGCTCTGCACTTTCTCTCACCGACCGTCGGCATCGCCTTCGTCAACGAACCCAACTCCGGGCTCAGCTCCGCGTACATGACGCCCGACGGCGGCGTGTCGTGGAGTCAGGTTAATCTGCCTGCCGGCTCCAAGGTCACGGCGGTGAATTTCGTCAACGCCAGCGACGCCTACGCGATCGGACCAGACACCCTGCTGCGATCGACCAACGCCGGTGAAACCTGGGAAGCACAGAAGATCGGAGCGGGCAACGACTTCAACTCGATCGACTGCGCGAGCGCCGAAGAATGCATCCTCACGGTGACAGCCGGCAACGAGCTGGTGAAGACCACCGACGGTGGCGCCGCCGATACCGTCAAAACCACCTCCAGCTCGTTGATCTACGGCGCCGCCTACGCCAGCCCCACCCAGATCGTCGCCGTGGGGGCCAGCGGAGCGACCGTGCTCTCGAGCGACGGCGGCGCCACGTTCGAGCCGTCCAGTGCCGACATCGGCGGTGAATACAGCCGGCTGCGCGCCGGGCCGAACGGGCTGGTGCTCGCGCCCGGCGCCAAAGGCGATTTCGCGCTCTCCTCCAACGGCGGCCAGAGCTGGCAGGTGATCGCCACGCAGACATCCGCCGCACTCGCCGACGTGGCGTTCTCGACGCCGCAGATCGGCTATGCCCTGGATGTCAACGGCGGGCTTCAGCAGACCGACGACGGCGGTGCCAGCTGGCAGACGCTGAATCCCGGAACGACCGCTCCCGCCAGCGCGCTGGTCGCGCTCGGCACGCGCGCCGTGCTGCTGATCGGACCGGTCGGCATCCACCGCGCCGTCGACGGGGGCCGCTTCGAAGCGGTCGCCGGCAAGGCGGTCGCCTCGGCCCGCCTGTCCGACTACGATCTCGCCGGATCGACCGTGTTCGCGTTCGGCGTCGGCACGCACACGTTGATCCGCTCCACGAACCTCGGCGCGAGCTGGAGGGCGATCCGGTTGCCGCTGACCAGCAGGAAGGGCAGGACCGGCGAGTCAATTCGCAGCGTCGCGTTCACCAGCGCGACCTACGGCTTCCTGCTCGACGCCGACGGGCGCATCTGGCTGACACAGGACGGCGGCGCACGGTGGAAGGAGATCCTCTCAGCGGGGACCAGCGAAGGCATCCAGCTCGCGTTCTCCGACCCCGATCACGGCTTCCTCAGCGTCCCCGGGTTCGGACGCGACGAAGGCTACGCGTATGTCCTGCGAACCGACGACGGTGGAGTCAGCTGGCACCCGCAGGAGATCACCGTCGGCTCGATTCCCAGCGACGGGATCCTCGCCAGCAGCCCGCTCGACGCGTCGCTGCTCGTCGACAGCGTCTCCGTCACGAGCGCCCCGCTCGATCGCCTGCTCTTCACCACCAGCACCGGTGGAGACGTCGCCGGGCCGCAGGAGAACCTGTCGCTCAGCACCCCCAGGAGACGGTTCACCAAGCGCAAGCTCGCGGCCGCGCACGACACCGTCATCGTCAACGGCACGCTCACCGGCGCGCTCGGCGGCGAAGAGGTGGTCGTCTCGCGTCGCAGCCTCTCCGGCGGCCCCTGGCAGCACCAGGAGATCGTCGCCGGGGCCAACGGCGGCAGCTTCACGAGCAGCTGGCGGATCACCGCCTCATCGGTGTTCGTCGCCCAGTGGGCGGGCGCGAGCGGCCGCCCCGGAGCCGGCTCGACGGCCTTGACCGTGACCGTTCGGTAGACGTGGAAGGAGCGCCGTGGGAGGGCTGCGCTGCGCGGGGTGTGCCTTCCGCGCAGCGCAGCCCTCGCGCGGCGCGCGCGGGTCAATCCAGCGGCGTCGTGTACGCGCCGCTGAGCCCGCCGTCGATCAGGAACGTCGACGCGGTCACGAAGCTCGACTCCTCGCTGGCCAGGAACAGCGCGCCGTGGGCGATCTCCTCGGCGCGGGCGAAGCGACCCATCGGCACGTGCACCAGCCTGCGCGCCGCCTTCTCCGGGTCCTTCGCGAACAGCTCGCGCAGCAGCGGCGTGTCCACCGGCCCGGGGCACAGCGCGTTGACGCGCACGCCGCGGCGCGCGAACTCCACGCCGAGCTCGCGCGAGAGCGCCAGCACGCCGCCCTTGGAGGCGGTGTAGGAGATCTGCGAGGTCGCCGCGCCCATCACCGCGACGAACGACGCCGTGTTGATGACCGAGCCGCGCGACGGACCGTCGTTCTCGAGCAGATGCGGGATGCCGTGCTTGCAGCACAGGAACACGCTGCGCAGGTTCACCTGCTGGACGCGCTCCCACGCCTCCAGGGTCGTCTCCAGCACCGAGCCGTCGTCATTGGGCGAGATCCCGGCGTTGTTGAACAGGACGTCGATGTGGCCGTACTCCTCGCGCACGCGCTGGAAGCTCTCGCGCACCTGCGCCTCGTCGGTCACGTCCACCTGCAGCGCGAGGTCCCCGGGCGAGTCCGTGTGCAGGTCGACGCCCACCACCGTCGCGCCCTCGCGCTGGAACAGGGCGACCGTCGCCGCGCCGATGCCGCCGCCCGCGCCCGTCACCACGCACACGCGCCCCGCCAGCCTGCCCGCCGCGCCCATCATCGCTCCGTCGCGTAGAAGATCGTCTTCACCTCTGTGTACGCGTCCAGCGCATGCGGGCCCAGCTCGCGCCCGTAGCCGGACTGCTTGAAGCCGCCGAACGGGGTGCTCACGCGCACCGACGTGTTCGCGTTGATCGACAGCGCCCCCGTCTCCAGCGCGCGCGCCACGCGCAGCGCGCGCGCGCCGTCGCGCGTCCAGATCGACCCCGACAGGCCGTAGATGCTGTCGTTGGCCACGCGGATCGCCTCCGCCTCGTCCGCGAAGGAGATCACCGCCGCGATCGGGCCGAACACCTCCTCGCGGGCGACGCGGTCGCTCGGCTTGACGGGTGAGAGCACCGTCGGAGCAAACCAGAAGCCCGCGCCCTCCGGAGCGCTCCCGCGGAAGGCGACCGGCGCCTGGCCGTCGAGGAACGATGCGACCGTGTCGCGTTGGGCGGCCGAGATCAGCGGGCCCATCTGCGTGTCCTCGTCGAGCGGGTCGCCCACGCGCAGCGCCTTCACATGTTCCTCCAGCAGCTCCAGGAACGGATCGAGCACGTCCTCCTGCACGAGGATGCGCGAGCGCGCGCAGCAGTCCTGGCCGGCGTTGCCGAACACCGCCAGCGGCGCCGCCGCCGCCGCGGCCTCGAGGTCGGCGTCCGCGAACACGATGTTCGCCGACTTGCCGCCCAGCTCGAGCGTCACGCGCTTGATGCTCGCCGCCGCGCCGGCGGCGATCGAGCGCCCGACCTCGGTCGAGCCGGTGAACGCGATCTTCGCCACGTCCGGATGCTCCACCAGCCGCTGCCCGCACGTGCGCCCGGGGCCCACCACCACGTTCACGACGCCGTCAGGGATGCCCGCCTCGCGCGCCAGCTCGGCGAAGCGCAGCGCGCTCAACGGCGTCAGCTCCGCCGGCTTGAGCACGACCGTGTTGCCCGCCGCGAGCGCCGGCGCGAGCTTCCACGAGGCGATCGTCAGGGGGAAGTTCCACGGCGTGATCAGGCCGACGACCCCGATCGGCTCGCGCACCGTGAACGCCTGCCCGCCCGCCACCGGGATCGTGTCGCCCAGCAGCCGCTCGGGCGCGCCCGCGTAGTAGCGGAAGGTGTCGATCACCATCCCCATCTCCCCGCGCGCGTCGGAGATCGCCTTGCCGGCGTTGCGCGCCTCCAGCACCGTCAGCTCCTCCCGATGCGCCGCCAGCACGTCCGCCAGCGCACGCAGCGCCTGCGCGCGCTCGCCCGGCGCGAGCGCGCGCCACGCGGGCAGGGCGGCCCTGGCGCGCGCGACGGCCTCGTCGACCTCCTCGACGCCGGCCCGCGAAACCTCCTGCAGCACCGCCTCGGTGGCGGGCTCGAGCACTGCCAGAGTGCCTGCCATGCCGCCCTATGAGACCGGCATCAATGCCGAATCGTGCGATGTGCCGACGTCCGGGTCATCGATCGTCCTGACCGGACCCTTGAACGTGTGCTTGGCACCGAGCTCCCAGGCGAGCCACACGAGGATGAACATCACGATCGTGACCAGCGGGGCGTAATTGAACGCCGACCAGCTGAAGCTGCTACCCCACGGAACTGCCGCCGGGGTGACCGGCAGGCAGAAGATGATCACGCAGAGCGCGACCCACACGATCGCGGTCAGGTTGATCCACCTGTACTTCTTGCCGAGGGTCCACGGTCCGGGCTCGAACCCGTCGCCCATCCGCCAGCGCAGGAAGACAGGGAGCGTGTACGCGATGTAGAGGGCCACCACCGTGACCGACGTGACCGCGAAGAATGCGACCGGGAGGCCGGCCTTGTTGCCGAACCACGCCGGAATCGTGATCACCAGCGCGGACACGATCACCAGCAGGACCGACCAGGTTGGCGTCTTGTGCTGGTTGAGGCGGCGCCATAGGCTGTGGCCCGGTACCGCGCCGTCACGCGAGAACGCGAACGACATCCGCGAGGCGGCCGCGACGCATCCCATCCCGCAGAACAGTTGGGAGACGGTCGAGAGCCAGAGCACCAGCTTGGCCAGCCCTGAGCTCAGCGCGGTCGTGACGATCGGGACCGCGCCGCCGCCGCCTTCGTCGATCTTGTTGATGTGCGTCGCGGCGAAGGTGATCGCCAGCAGCACGATCCAGCCGGCGAGCGCCGACCAGGCGATCGACCGCCAGATCCCCCTCGGTGCAGCCATGGCCGCTTCGTGGGTCTCCTCGGAGAGGTGGGCCGAGGCGTCGTAGCCGGTGAACGTGTACATCGTCAGCAGGAAGCCGATCGGAAGAATGAAGAACCAGTACATGCTGTGCGAGAAGCCGCTGTTGTTGATGCGGTGGCCGAACACGAACGAGAAGCTCTGGTGGTGGGCCGGCCCGAAGATCAGGATCAGGGCGATCGCCGGCACGGCGAGCCCGATCCACCACACGGAGATCCGGTTCAGCAGCGCCACGAGGTGCGATGAGAAGACGTTGATCAGCCCGTGGACGATCAGGATCACGAAGAACAGCTCGAACGAGTGGTGCAGGATCGACGAGAGGTTGGTCGTCCCGAAATTGACGATGAAGTTCAAGTTGTAGAGCGCCAGCACCGAGTTGAGGAACGACGCCGCGCCGTAGTCGACGCCGGCGGTGATCGCCACGAGGCCGAGGAGGTTGAACCAACCGGTGAACCAGGCCCATCGCGCGCCGCCGAGGTTGTGGGCCCAGTAGTAGATCCCGCCGGCCGTCGGGAACTTCGAGGCGAGCTCGGCCATCGACAGGCCGACCATCAGCACCATCACGCTGATCAGCGGCCAGCCGATCGAGATCGCGATCGGACCGCCGTTGTTCCACGCCTGGCCGTAGGTCGTGAAGCACCCGCTGAGAATGCAGATGATCGTCATCGAGATCGCGAAGTTGGAGAACGCGCTCCACCCGCGTTTGAGCTCCTGGGTGTAGCCCATCTCGGCAAGTCGCTGCTCGTCGGCGCTCAGTGTCCCGGCTGTGCTCATCGGTTCCCCCTGACGCGGAAAAGGTTTGGTTATCCGTCCTTCAATCGTGACATTACGCTCGATCGCGGACAGAAGTCAAGTCCCGTTGGCGCAAATCGCGAGTTTTGAGCGGGACAGCTGGCCAACAGCCGTCAGCCGTCCGGCAGCAGCCCCGCGAGGATGTGCTCGGTGCCCTGCAGGTGCTCGCTCATCACGAGCGCCGCGCGCATCGCGTCGCGCTCGCGCACGGCGGCGATCAGCCGGCGGTGCTGTGCGTTGGAGGAGGCGAGCACCTGGGGCGGGTGGGCGATGTAGGCGATCAGGTCGCTCATGTCGCCCTGCGCCTCGGTCATTGCCCGCACGAGGCGCGTCGAGCGCGTCGCCTCGGCGAGCCCGACGTGCAGGCGGATGTCCGCCTGGCGGTAGGCGGCGAAGTCCTCGAGCGCGTCCTCGAGCGTCACGGCGACCTCGTCGAGCATGTCCAGATCGGCCTCCTCAGCGCGCTCGGCGGCGAGCATCGCCACGCCCACCTCGACGGCCAGGCGCTGATCGCAGATCTCGCGCCATTGGGCGAGCATCTGCGGCGAGGGCGGATCGGTGGGCGGCTGCGGGTCGGACACGAACGTCCCGCCGCCGCGCCCCCGCGTCGCGAACACGTGCCCGCTCTCGCTCAGCGCGGTGAGCGCCTGGCGCAGGGTGGAGCGCGCGATCCCCAGTCGCATGCACAGCTCGCGCTCGGCCGGCAGCTGCGAGCCGGGCGCCAGCAGCCCGAGCTTGATCGCCGTGCCGAGCCGGTCGACGGTCTCCTCGAACGCGGTTTGCGAGCGTACGGGTGCGAAGACGGCGTTGGGAGGCGTCAGCGCCCCGCCGGTGCCCAGGTGCTCAGCCCGGCCCGCCATCGCTCTTGGGCTCCGAGGCGATCACAGCCGCTCGAATCCGCGCACGCGCTCCCAGTCGGTCACCGCTGCCTGGAAGGTCGCGAGCTCGACGTCCGCGGCGTTGAGGTAGTGCGCGACGACGTCCTCGCCGAACGCCGCGCGCGCGACGTCGCTGCCGGCGAACAGCTCGCGCGCGTCGTGCAGGGTGCCCGGCAGGTGCGGGCGCTCGTGCGCCGCGTACGCGCTGCCCTCCAGCGCCGGCTCGAGCTCCAGGCCCGCGTCGATCCCGTGCAGCCCGGAGGCGATGATCGCGCTGAGCGCGAGGTACGGGTTGAGGTCGGCGCCGCCGACGCGGTTCTCGAAGCGCAGCGACGGGCCGTGGCCGACCACGCGCAGCGAGCACGTGCGGTTGTCGTGCCCCCATGCGACCGTCGTCGGCGCGAAGCTGGCGGCCGCGTAGCGCTTGTAGGAGTTGACGTGCGGCGCCAGCAGCAGGGTCATCTCGCGCAGGCACGCCAGCTGTCCGGCGAGGAACGAGTGAAACAGCCCCTCCTCGCGCGCGAACAGCGGGGTGGGCGGGTCCGAATCGTCGGCCAGCGAGAAGTGGATGTGGCACGAGTTGCCCTCGCGCTCGTCGTACTTGGCCATGAACGTGATCGCCATGCCCTCCGCGGCGGCGATCTCCTTGGCGCCGTTCTTGTAGATCGAGTGCTCGTCGGCGGTGCGCAGCGCGTCCGTGTAGTGGAAGTTGATCTCATGCTGGCCGAAGTTGCACTCCCCCTTGGAGTCCTCCACGACCATCCCCGCCGCGACCATGCTGTTGCGGATGCGGCGGATCAGCGGCTCGACGCGGGCGGTGCCCAGCAGCGAGTAGTCGACGTTGTACAGGTTCGCCGGGCGCAGGTCGCGATAGCCGTTGCTCCACGCCTGCTCGTAGGTGTCCAGGAACACCAGGAACTCGAGCTCGGTGCCCGCGTTGGCCGACCAGCCGCGCTCGGCCAGGCGCGCGAGCTGCGCCCGCAGGATCTGGCGCGGGGAGGCCACCACGTCCGAGCCGTCGAGCCAGGCGACGTCCGCCAGGCACACAACCGTTCCCTCCTGCCAGGGGACTGGACGCAGCGTGTCGAGGTCGGGCTTCAGCAGCATGTCGCCGTAGCCGCCCTCCCACGAGGACATCGCGTAGCCGTCGACCGTGCGCATGTCGACGTCGACGGCCAGCAGGTAGTTGCAGCTCTCCGCTCCGTGCTCTGCCACCTCGTCGAGGAAGTGCGTCGCGGTCAGGCGCTTGCCCTGCAGGCGCCCCTGCATGTCGGTCATCGCCAGCAGCACCGTGTCGACGGCGCCGCGGCTGACCGCGTCGGTGAGGTCGTCGAGCGTCACGATCGTGAAGGTACTGGAGTTGAACCTCTAGCGTTACGAGGTGTGAGCTCACGCGAGCTGAAGGCACCGAGCCCCGACGCGGCGCTCGCGACGCTCGACGAGAGCCAGCTCGGCGTGCTGCGGCGCGTGGGGCGCGAGTGGAGCAGGGTGTGCGGCAATCCCGAGGTGTGGCGGCGGGCGCTGCCGGTTGACCCCAGCCTCGGCAGCTTCCCCGACGCGACGGACATCCAGCCGAGCCGCTTCGGGCGTTTCGTGCCCGTGCGGAGCGCGCCGCTGCCGGCGCTGGAGGCGACGGGCGAGGCGGAGGTGGCGCCCGCGCCGCTCGGGCGACTCGGCCACGCGCTGCGGCGCACGCTGCTCGGACCACCGCTGCGCAGCACGGCGATCGCCCGCGAGCGGATGCGCAAGCTCGTGGCGCTGCCCGTGCTGTCGGCCGACGCGCTCTCGTCGGTCGCCTACGGCCCGGAAGCGATGCTCGCGATCCTCGTCCTCGCGGGCAGCGGGGGGCTGAGCTATTCGCTGCCGATCGCCGCAACGATCGCCTTCCTGATGCTCGCCGTGGGCGTGTCCTACCGCCAGACGATCCGTGCGTATCCCCACGGCGGCGGGTCCTACATCGTCGCCAGCGACAACCTCGGGCGTGTCCCCGGGCTGATCGCCGCCGCGGGCCTGATGACCGATTACATCCTGACGGTCGCCGTGTCGGTCGCCTCCGGACTGGAAGCGATCACCTCGGCGATCCCGTCGCTGTCCTCGGACACCGTCGCGATCGGAGTGGGGGTGATCGTGGTGCTGCTGGCGGGCAACCTGCGCGGCGTGCGCCAGGCCGGCGCGATGTTCGCGGCGCCGACGTATCTGTTCATCCTCGCGATGTTCGTGCTCGTCGCCGTCGGCCTGATCGACGCGGCCGGCCGCGGCTTTCATCCCACCCCCAGGCCACGGCTGACGGCGGTCGAGGGCGTCGGCGTGCTGCTGGTGCTGCGGGCGTTCGCGTCCGGCTCGACGGCGATGACGGGGATCGAGGCGATCTCAAACGCGGTGCCGGTGTTCAAGCCGGTCGAGTGGCGCAACGCGCGCACGACGCTGACGTGGATGGTCGGCCTGTTGATCGTGCTGTTCGCGGGCACGATCGCGATGGTCCAGCTCGACGGGGTCGTGCCGGGCGCGCACGAAACGGTGCTCTCGCAGCTCGCCCACCGCAGCTTCGGCTCGGACCTCATGTATCCGCTCACGCAGGCGGCGACGGCGGCGATCCTGCTGCTGGCGGCGAACACCGCGTACAACGACTTCCCGCGGGTACTGTTCCTGCTGGCGCGCGACTTCCAGGCGCCGCGGCTGTTCCTGCGGATGGGCGACCGCCTCGCGTTCAGCAACGGCATCATCCTGCTGTCGCTCGTGGCGGGGGTCATCTACGTGGCGTTCGGCGGCAGGACCGGGCCGCTGATACCGCTGTACGCGGTCGGGGTGTTCCTGGCGTTCACCCTCTCCCAGGCGGGGATGGTCGTTCACTGGTGGCGCGGGCGCGACCCCCACTGGCGGCGGAGCATGGCCTTCAACGCGACCGGCGGGGTGCTCTCGGCGGCGGTGTTCGTGACCGCGGGGATCACGAAGTTCACCGCGGGCGCGTGGGTGTCCCTGCTGGCGGTCGGCCTGGTGATCGTGCTGGCGACGAGCATCCGCCGCCACTACCGGCTGGTCGGCGAGGCGATCGCGCTGCATCCCCACACGATCGAGGTGCCCGAGCACCCGATCGCGCCGAGCGTGCGCGCGGGCGCGACTGCGGCGGCGGCGCCGGCCGCGAGCGAGCACGGTGCGGCGCAGGCGGACCCGACGAAGCGCGCCACGGCGCAGGCGGCGAGGGCGCAGGAGATCGAGAGCGAGGAGAGCCCCGACGAGATTCACCACCTGATACTGGTGCCGGTCGCGTCGCTGGACCTCCCGAGCATGCGCGCGCTCGCCTACGCGGCGTCGCTGCAGCAGCCGGTGCTGGCGCTGCACGTCAGTCCCACCGACGCGGAGGCCGAACGCTTCAGCGGCTACTGGCGCACGTGGGGCGATCACCTGCCGCTGGAGGTGGTCGTCTCTCCCTACCGCGCGATCGTCGCCCCGATGGTCAACTACATCGAGTCACTTCATCGGCTGAGCCCGGACCTGACGCTGACGGTGATCGTCCCGGAGATCGTGGTGGCACATTGGCGCCACCGCGTCCTGCACGACCGGATCGCGCCGCGACTGCGACGCGCGCTGCGACCCCTGCCCAAGATCGTGGTCACGTCGGTCCCGTTCCATCTGCAGGTGTAGGACGCGCGCTCAGGCGGGTGCGCTGGCGGGCAGGCCGACGAGCTCGGCGCTGCGCTCCCACAGGGCCTCGGCGAGCGTGTCGTCCTGGGCCTGGGCGCTTGGTGTGAGGACCTTCTCATCCTGGACGTACTCGCCGGTGAGGGCCGCGGCCTGCTCGGACAGCGCGAGCCAGACGAGCGAGCGCGCGCCGCGCTGGGGCGAGCGGAAGAAGGGCGCGCCGAGCGTGGTGAGCAGCTTCCAGATCCCGTTCTCGTTCTTGCCGAAGCCGGTGCGCACGACGCCCGGGTGAAAGCAGTTGGCGTGCAGCTCCGGCGCACGCCTGGCGAGCTCGCGCGTGAACAGGATGTTGCAGAGCTTGGAGGTGCCGTACACGCGCATGGCCGCGTAGCCCTTCTGCGACTGCAGGTCCTCGAGATCCAGGTGGCCGCCGGTGTGGGCGTCGGAGGCGGTGGTCACGACGCGCCCGCCGCCCAGGCGGTCGCGCAGCAGGCTGGTGAGCAGGAACGGCGCGAGGTGGTTCAGCGCGAACGTCCGCTCGAAGCCCTCGGCGGTCTGCCTGCGCGAGCTGAACAGCGCCCCGGCATTGTTGGCCAGGACGTCGATGTGCTGGTGGCGCTCTCTGACCTCCTCGGCCAGCGCCCGCACGTCGGCCATCAACGTGAGGTCGGCGACGTGCTGATGGACCGGCGCGCCTCCTCCGGTCGCGGTGGCCTCTCGCGCGACTGCCTCGACGCGGTCGGCCTCGCGCCCCACCAGCGCCAGCTCGACCCCCTGGCCGGCCAGCTCGATCGCGGCGGCCTGGCCGATGCCGCGGGTGGCCCCGGTGAGCAGGACGAACGTCACAGGGCGGACTCTACAGCGACCTGGCGGGCGAGCACGTCGCGCAGGTGGGCCATCACATCCTCTGTCTCGGGGGGGTGGGTCGCGGGCATGGTCAGCAGCTCGTCGAGGAGCACCTCGATGACCGCGCGGTCGAACTGGCGGCCGGCCTCGCGGCGCAGCTCCCGGCAGGCATCGTCCCGGCCGATCGCCCGCCGGTAGCAGCGGTCGGCGGTCATCGCCTCGTAGGCGTCGCAGGCGGCGATGATGCGCGCGCCCAGAGGGATCGCCTCGCCGGCCAGACGGTCGGGGTAGCCGTGCCCGTCCCAGCGCTCGTGGCTCGCGCGCACGATCGCCGCGACCGGGCGCAGCGCGGGCGCGGCGCTGAGGATGCGCTCGCCTAGCACGGTGTGCTGGTGCATGAACTCCCACTCGGCGTCGTTCAGCCGGCCGGGCTTCTCGAGGATCGCGTCGGGGATCCCGACCTTGCCGACGTCGTGCAGCTCGGCCGCGCGGGCCAGCTCGTCGAGCTCCTCGGCGCTCATGCCGAACCGGCGACCGACGCGCAGGCACAGCTCGGCCACCTCGCTGGAGTGGTCCTGCAGGGCGGGCTGCTTGGCGTCGATGATGCGGATCAGGACGTCGCGTGTCTGGTCGCCGGCGAGCGACGGCCGGCCCTTCTTGTGCGTGTACATGCGCTCGTCGGCGAGCTGCAGCGCGTGGTCGAGGTTGACGGCCTCGTGCGGGAGCAGCACGGCGCCGTAGGAGGCGCCGACGGCGAAGTTCTCGCCGCGCTCCTGGAGCGCGCCGGCGGCGTTGGACAGCACGGCGTCGAGCTCGTCGGCGCGGGCTGCCACCAGCACGCAGAACTCGTCGCCGCCGAGGCGGTAGGCGGTTCCATATGCCGAGACGGCGGCGGCGAGCTTGCCGCCGAGGCGCGCGAGCACCGCGTCTCCCGCCAGGTGGCCGAACGTGTCGTTGTAGTTCTTGAAGCCGTCGAGGTCGAACATCATGAGCACCAGCGGCCGCGATGCGGACGCGGCGGGGAGCCGCTCGTCCAGGTCGGTGGTGAGCTTGCGCCGGTTGCCGAGCCCGGTGAGCGCGTCGGTGAGGGCCTGCTCGCGCAGCAGCTGATGGGCGAGGATGTCCGCGGCGGCCTGGCGCGCGCGCTCGACCAGGCCGAACATCACCGCCTCCTCGTCGTCGCGAAACGGCCGATCCGCCCGCGCGACGGCGAGCGCGCCGTGCGCGCGTCCGGCGTCGCTGGCGAACCCGAACGGCAGCGCGAGCGCCCACACGCCCTCGCGCTCGAGCTGGCAGGGCTCCTCGCCGGTGTGCGCCGCGGTGGCGGCCGCCTGCAGCGCGGGCGTGAACCGCGGCGTGTCGGAGATCTCGAGCACACGCGGGTCCAGCGGTCCGCTCAGCGTGAGGTGGCCGGCGTCGGCGTCGAGCGCCTCGATCGAGCCGCGCAGCACGATGTCGGTCAGCGCCTCGAGGTCTAGCTTGGCGGCGAACGCGTCGCCCAGGCGCCGCACGGCCGCCTGCAGGCGGGTGCGCTGGTGCGCCACCAGGTCCAGACGGCGCTGGGCCTGCGCGATGCGTGTGCTGCGGTCGTGGGAGAGGAGCAGGAGCACGCCGACGAGCGGAAGGATCAACAGGACCTCCGCCGGGTCCCGGTGCGCGGTGTCCGCGACGAGCAGGCCCAGCGGCGCGATGCACGCGTCGATCAGCCACACCAGCGCGATCACGCGGATCTGCACGCGCGAGGCGATCCCCATGGCGGCCGCCTCGCGCAGCGTCGCGGAGACCAGATCGAGCAGGCAGCCGGCTAGAAAGGCGGCGACGTAGACGATGGCGAGTCGCACGCCGCCGTGAAGTGGGCCGGCGAGCACCAGCACGAGCGCCGGTCCGAGCGCGTGCCAGGCGTCCGGTATCGAGAACAGCACTCGCTCGGGGCCGACGCGACTGGCGGCGACCTGGCCGAGAGTGCCCAGCACGAGACCGCCGGCGGCCAGCAGGGGGACGATCCCCGGCGGCAGCAGCAGCAGCATCGGCACGAGCACGAGGTAGGAGGGCACCACGTATCCGGCGCCGATCGGGAACTTGATCATCCGCGAGGCGAGCGCGTACAGGACCACCAGCAGGGCGGCCAGCAGCGGATCCACCGGCTGCGAGTGCAGGCCGGCGAGCGCCAGGGGAATGGCGCAGCCGAGGAACAGCGCGGACGCCACGGTCTCGACGACGAGCTCGCGGCGGTTGAAGCGGCGCCCGCGCGCCTTCCACGAGTCCTCCAGCAGGCGCTCGACCGGATCGGCGGAGCGAACGTCGTCTAGGGCTTGTTCATTCATGTGATCACACGCCTCCCGTGCGCAGGTGGCGGCATGGGTCGCATGCCGCCACCACCGCGGTTTCCTATCGGCTGTAGGGATCGATGTAGACATCGTCGATCGCCCAGGAGCTGCCCCCGGTCGGCTGGAACGCCAGCCTGACTTTGAGCGTGCTCCCCGGCATCCACAGCGGCAGCGCGCCGGCCAGCTTCAGCACGGGGCTGAGCGTCCATTCGCCACTGGGCTGGAGCGATATGACCGGGGTCGTGATCTTGAACCCGTAGCCGGTCGTCCAGCGCAGGCTCACGTTCAGCGCGGAGCCCCAACCTCCGCCGCCGGTCTGGCGGGCGAAGAAGCGGAACGCCGGATATTCGTCGCTGACGCAGAACTGCGGTGAGACGGCGAGGCCGTTGGGTCCGATCGCGAGCGAGTACGAGTCGCCGTTGGCGCCTTCTTCGCCGGCGCCTTCGCCGCTGACGATTTCGGTGTTGGAGAGCGACCAGCCCGGGGCACCGGATTCGAACGAGCTGCCGGAGAGCAGGCTGTACTGCGCGTTGTCGCCGTACTGCGCGAGCACGGCGGTGGTCGGGTTGGAGGGACACGCGGCGCTGGCCGCGGCGGGCACAGCGCCAACCAGCAGCACGGTGCCGAACAGGGTGGCCGCAATCCTCACGACCCCCCGGGGGCGAATTATGTATGGCATCTCAGGACCTCCGTGTCAAGATCGCGCACTGCGCGACCGTTGAGGTCGGCAGCTGGGCGGTCTCGGAGAGATCCCTGGCTTTGCGTCCCCGTCTCACGACGGGTTTGCCCTGAGCGACTTTTGTTTGATTGATTGCGGTTTCGGCCGCGTTCCGGGACCACTTGAGCGCGTCCACCGCGACCTGGACACAAGGCCGAACCGGGGATATGGCAGGCGGATACGTTCACGTACCCATCTTGCGGCCACACCGTCGCGTCAGGTTGACCTGGCCTGGAGGTGCTCAGCTGGCTTGCGCCACGCTGTCGCCGCGTGAGGTCGACGTGGCCTGGAGGTGCTCGGCTGTCAGCCAGGCGATGGTCGCCTGCAGGCCGGTCGCGTAATCGATGCGCGGCTCCCAGCCGAGCGTCTCTCGTGCCTTGCGATTGCTGAAATCCTGGTTCTTGCCGAGCACCTGCACGGCTTGACGCGAGAGCAGCGGCGGCGCGCTCAGACCGGTGGTCCTGCGCACGATTCGGTAGGCGTGCTCGAGCGAGAAGCCGACGCTGCTGGCGAGCCAGTAGGGCAGGCTCCAGCGAACCCTCGCGCAGCCGAGGCCGTCGGCCAGCTCGTCGGTGAACTGCCTCCAGGTGACGTCGAGGCCATCGCTGACGTTGAAGGCGTGGCCGGGCGCGGCTTCGTGGCGGAGCGCCAGCAGCGCCGCATCCACCAGGTTCTCGACGTAGCACAGGCCGGCGACCGCGCGACCGCGGTCGATCAACAGCATGTGGCGGTCTTGGATCGCGCGCGCGATCTCGCCGATGACATCCGTCGAGCCGGGTCCGTAGACGGTCGCCGGGCGCAGGATGACGGCCTCCAGCGCGGCGGCCTCGGGCGCGGCGGCCTCCAGTGCCGCGTCCGGCGGGGCGGCCTCGGGCGCATCGGCCTCCAGCGCCGCGTCCGGCGCGTCGGCCTCCAGCGCGGCCATCTGCTGCACCCGACGGACCTCGACCTCGGCGTCCAGCTTGGTCTGCGCGTACCAGTTGCGAAATCGCGTCGCGGCGTGGGTCTCGTCGATCGCGGCGCCGTCGGGATAACCGTAGACATCGGTGGTGCTGAAGTGGATGAAGCGCCGCACGGATGCGCCGAGGCAGGCTTCGATCAGATTGCGCGTGCCCTGGACGTTGGTGCGGGCGATCTCCTGCGTTGTGGCCCAGTCGGATACCAGCGCGCCGCAGTGGAGCACGTATCGGCAGCCCTCCACGGCGCGAGCGAGCGACCGTGCGCTCGTGAGGTCGCCGACGACGATCTGGACGTCGAGCTCCTCCAGTCGCGAGGTGTCGCTGCTCGCGCGCACCAGGCAGCGCACGGCGCGGCCCTCCAGCGCAAGTCGTCGCGCCAGGCGCCCGCCGATGAAACCGGTCGCGCCGGTGATCAGGCAGACCTCGGCGTGTGGGGGACCGCTGGGCTTGGCGGGAGGCGGCGGCTGCTCGCTCACGGGAGCTTCGCGCGTGCTCGGCGACGGAGCGTCGTGCTGGCGATGTCGCGCACGATGGCCAGGTTCCTGCTGGAGGAGCCATGGCACTCGGCGAGCACGGCGTCGAGCGCGCGCAGGAAGCTGTGCGCCTCGCTCTCGGAGAGCGTCAGCGGCGGCAGCAGCTTGATCACGTCGTTCTTGCCGGCGGCCATCGTGATCACGCGGTGGTCGCGATGCAGCGGGATCACGATCAGCTGCGGGAACAGGCCCTCGCTGGCCATGTGGATCAGGCGCCAGTTGAGCCGGGCGACGCGGGCGCTCGGGGCGCCGAGCTCGATCCCGATCATCAGCCCACTGACGCGAATCTCCTTCAGCATCTCGTAGCGCTGCTGGAGCTCGGCGAGCCCATCGCGCAGCACATCGCTCATGCGCGCGGCGTGCTCGACGAGGCGATCGCGCTCGATGATGCGCAGCGTGGCCAGACCGGCGGCCATGGACAGGCGGTTGCGGCCGAACGTCGACTGGTGCACGTAGGAGCGCTCGAGCGTCCCCACGGCCTGCTGGTAGATCTCGCGCGTGGTGACCATGGCGGCGACCGGCATGTAGCCGCCGCTGAGCGCCTTGCCGACGAGCACGAAGTCCGGCTCCAGCGCCCAGTGCTCGAGCGCGAACCACCTGCCGGTGCGTCCGAGCCCGGTCTGGATCTCGTCGAGCACGAACATCGTTCCGTAGCGCCGGCACAGCTCCTGCGCCCCCTGCAGGTAGCCCTCGGGCGGAAGGGTCACCATGCGGCCCTGGATCGGCTCGACGATGAAGGCGGCGACATCCCGTGCGCGCAGGGCGGCCTCCAGGCGCGCGAGGTCGCCGAACGGAACGCGCTCGCAGCCCGGCAGCAGCGGGCCGAAGCCCTCCTTGAAGAACTCGTCGCCGACCAGCGACAGCGGCCCGAGCGTGACGCCGTGGAAGCTGCTCTCGCAGGAGATAAGCCGTGGCCGGCCGGTGGCGGCGCGCGCGAACTTCATCGCCGAGTCGACGGCCTCGGCGCCCGTGCTCGCGAAGAACACGGCGTCGAGTCCCCGCGGCAGCCGCTGCGAGAGCGCCTCGGCGAGCATGCCGGCCAACGGCGAGTAGTGGATCTGCACGCCATCGACGAGGTCCGCGGCGAGCGTGGCGTGCAGGACCTCGCGCACGTCGGGGTGGTTGTGGCCCAGGCTGGCGAACCCCTCTCCCGTATGGAGGTCCAGATAGGCGCGCCCGGCGGCGTCGTAGAGATAGGACCCCCGTGCGGAGACGTACTCCTCGTCGAAGCCGAGGATGCCCAGCACGTCGACGAGCGATGGGTCGAGGTGGCTCGCGGCCAGGTCCAACGTCTCTCTCGCGCGCGCGATGGCGTCCGCGACCACGCCGAGGGAGTCGGCGGGGTGGGTGGGTTGCGAGTCGTCTTTCAGGGCGATCGGAGTGCCCCCGGTTCGTCGGCTGTCGAGCGTTGGCGCTGCGAGCGTAGTTGACCGGGCGTGTCGCTCACGCTTTGAGTCGTGCCTGCCGTGGCAGCGTCGGTGAGTCTGGTGGGCTTCCACGGAGGCGCAGGAGCGCGAGCGCGACCAGCGCCAGAGAGGAGCCGATGATGCCCACTGTCACGAAGCCCGCGGCGGGTGACCATCTGTCGATCGCGGCTCCGGCCAGCGGCGCTCCGAGCGCGCCGCCGAACGTCAGCGCCGACGTGTGCAGCCCGAGGGTGCGTCCGCGGCGGCCGGGCGGGGAGACGTGGGCCATGACTTCCGCCGTGGAGGAGAGCAGCGGCGCGCAGAAGAGGCCCGAGGGGACGATCAGCAGCAGGAGCACCCACCATGCGTCGGCGAAGGCCAGCAGCACGGTGAGGGCAGCCAGGATGGCCAGCAGCAGGAGTGGATCTCGCCGGCGGGGCATGGTCCCGTAAGCGAAGCCGCCAACGATCGAGGCCAGGCACCAAGCGACGATCACCACGCCGAGCAGGCTGACATGACCGAACGCGCGCATCGACGCGGTGAGGGCGATCTCGGTCCCGGCGAGGGTGAAGGTGGCGCCGCACGTCGCGACCAGAGCGGCCAGCGTCAGCGGGGCCAGCCACCAACGGCCGGGTCGAACAGGGGAGGAGGCCTGCACCGGGTCCTCGGGCGTCGACGATGACGATGCCGTCGCCGGGTTGAGCACGATCAGCCCGATACCGGCCACGACGAGGCTGGCGCCGATGGTCAGCATGGCGGTGGCCGATCCCAGTTGGATGACCGCCAACACCCCGAGGGCGGGACCGATGGCGTATGAGACCTCGATGGACATCGAGTCGAGCGACAGGCCGGCCTGCCGGTCCTCGGCGGGGAGCAGTGAGACGATCGCCAGCCTGGCCAGCGAGAACGCGGGCAAAGCCAGCGCACCGCCGAGGAAGGCCGCGGGCAGCAGCCACGAGAATGGCAACCACGCGGCGGCGGTCCAGAAGGCGGCCTCCGACAGAGTGGTGAGCACGAGCGCCGTCCTGGCGCCGCGGCGGTCGACCAGGTGCCCCAGCAGCGGCGCGCCGAAGGCAGCCCCGACGGCCGCGGATGTGGCCACCAGCCCGGCGTCGGCGAAGTCCCGATGCAGACCGAGCACCACGCGCAGCGTGAGCGCCGTCGAGGCAGCTGTGACCGGGATGCGGGCGATCAGGCAGAGGCCGTAGAGCGAGCGTGCGCCGGGCACGCTGAGCACCCGGCGATAGGGATCGGTGCGCACCCGAGCCATGTTGCCAAGATGAGTGGTGATCCCCATCCTGGGGATGCGGCGGGGGCCTTCGACCGATTCGGCGAGCTTCAGCGAGTGCTTGTGGCCTCACGCGCCCACGTGAGGCGGGTCAGGCGGCGAACGTGTAGTCGTCCAGGTCGAAGCGGGCGCTGCGCCACGCCGCCTCGAGGGTAAGGCTCGGCCGGAACGGCGCGTCGCCGTGCTGGTCGAAGTAGTAGCTGTTGGCGGTTGCGCACGCGCCCTGGAAGAAGACCTGGTTGTGGCGGCGCGAGAGCACCGACTCGAAGTAGCGCCTGTTGGCTGCGGGTGTGATCTCCACGCGCGTTGCGGCGTCCTTGCGTGCGCGCTTGAGGCAGCGCACGATGTGGCGCATCTGCGTCTCGATCAGCCCGAAGTACGACTGGCCGTTGAAGCCGTACGGACCGAGGATCGAGAACCAGTTCGGAAAGCCGGGCACGCTGACGCCCTCATAGGCCTGGAGGCGGTTGGTGTCCCACCACTCCTCCAGGCACGCGCCACCTGCGCCGCGGATCGGGAACGGCGGCATGTTCCCGGAGTCGAACACCTTGAAGCCGGTCGCGAGGATCAGCACGTCGATCGGGTGCTCGGCCCCCTCGGCCGTTCGTATGCCCGTCGGAGTGATCGCATCGATGGCGGTGGTCTCCAGCAGCACGTTCTCCCGGTTGAAGGCCGGGAGGTATTCGTTGGAGAAGCTCGGGCGCTTGCAGCCGAGCGAGTAGTGCGGCGTGAGCTTCTCGCGCACCAGCGGGTCCTCGACCTTGCGCAGGAGCTTGCGGGCGGCGCCTTCACCGCGCGCGCGCAGGCTCGGGAACGTGCCGGCGAAGTGCGCGGCGAGCACGAAGGTCGTCTCCACGAACGCCTGACTCGCCAGGCGGGCAGCGAGCTTCGCACCGGGCACCCAGCGCAGCACCCGCCTGGCGGCCGGGCTCAACGGTGCGTCGGGCTTCGGCAGGCACCAGATCGGCGTGCGTTGGAAGACGGTGAGCTGTGCGACCTCGGGCGCGATCGCGGGGATCACCTGGATCGCGGAGGCGCCCGTGCCGATCACGGCGACGCGCTTGCCGCGCAGCTCGACGTCGTGGTCCCAGCGCGCCGTGTGCATAGTGGTCCCTGCGAAGCTCTCGAGCCCTGGGATGTCGGGCAGCGTCGGCTGCGTGAAGACGCCGGTCGCGCCGATCATGAAGCGGGCGCTGACAGCCTCGCCGCTGGCGGTCGTGATCCGCCAGGCGTGCGCCTGCTCATCGAATGTGGCGCCGACGACCTTCGTGTTCAGCCGGATGCGATCGCGCAGCCCGTACCTATCGACGCAGTGCTCGGCGTACGCCTTCAGCTCCTTGCCGGGTGCGTACAGGCGCGACCAGTCGCTGCGTTTCTCGAAGGAGAACTGGTAGCTGAACGAGGGGATGTCGACCGCGATCCCGGGGTAGGTGTTCCAGTGCCACGCCCCGCCGACGCCGTCGCCCTCCTCGAGCACGACATAGTCGTGAAATCCCGCCTTGTCGAGCTTGATCGCCGCGCCCATGCCCGAAAAGCCGGCGCCGACGATGACCACCTCGTGGTCGATTCCGGTATCCTGAATATTAATATACTCAGGATACCGGTGCGCCGCGGGTGGCGTCAACCGCTCGACCGACCGACGTGCGCCGAAGGGTCAGGAGATCCCCGTCCCGGTGGGACAGGGCACTTCCGTGCCCTTCAACCCGAGCAGATCGGCAAGCACGCGGTTGGGCGCGATTCCGCACCCGACCTCGGCCGTGCCCAGGTCGACCACGACCCATTCGCGCGTGCCGGCCGGCTTGACGGCGACGACGGTTGCTGGCTGGAACGAGTTCCTGTAGGCCCTGGTGGGCACGAGGGAGGCCATGGCCCACGCCTTGCTCACAGTCGAGATCCGGACGTTGGTGACGGTGTAGCGCTTGGTGGGCACCTTGTCGATGTCGTCGACGTGGCTGCTCCTCACGGCACTCGCCACGGCTCCGGCCTGTGAACTGGTGGCGTGCGTGCTGGCGAGAGCGGTCCCGGCCAGGACCAGGAGAGAGGCGGCTCCGAACAGTGAGAGCGCGGTGAGACGAACTTGGCGCATTGCCTTTCCTTTCGATTTGGATTCTCTGAAAGTGAGGAAGTCCCCTGCCGGCGCCGGGCCAGCAGGATCAGGGTGGCGAGCGCCGCGACCAGCGCGGCGCCGGCGCCGGTGAGCAGCGCCACGTGCATCGCGGTGACGAACGCCGTGTGCGCGCGACCGGAGACCTCCGCGCCGAGGCGCGAGGCGGCGGCGTAGGACGCCTTGACTTCGGCGGCGACTCGGCTGGA
Organism: uncultured Solirubrobacteraceae bacterium; assembly: GCA_963805745.1. GTDB lineage: Bacteria > Actinomycetota > Thermoleophilia > Solirubrobacterales > Solirubrobacteraceae > Palsa-744. The sequence continues at coordinate 65,351 of CAWDVD010000002.1, read as the reverse complement.
GAGTCCGGTGAGGTTCACATGGCTGCTGTAGGTGGAGGTGAGGATGCTGCCGATGACCGCGATGCCGGTGGCGCCGCCGACCTCGCGCGAGAGGTCGTTGAGCGCCGAGCCGACGCCCTGCTGGGAGGGTGGCAGCGCTTCGGTGATCGCGCTTGTCGCCGGTGTCATCGCGGCTCCCATGCCGATGCCGAGGACGACCAGACCGCCGGCCATCAGCGCGTAGGGAGTCTGGGTGCCGGCCTGCGCGATGATCGCGAGGCCCGCGGCGACCAGTGCGAGGCCGCCGGCGCACACCGCGCGCGTGCCGTAGCGCGCCGTCAGCGGCGGGGCGAGACGGGACGTGGGGATCATCGCCAGGGCCATGGGGAGCACCTGGACCGCTGCGAGCAGCGGCGAATCGCCGCGTACCAGCTGGAGGTACTGCATGCCGATGAACGTGAATCCGAAGAAGGCGAAGAACTGGACGAAGATGGACATGCTCCCCGTCGACAGGGCCCTGTTGCGAAACACGCGCGGGTCGAGCAGCGGGTGCTCCTGTCGCAGCTCCCAGAGGATGAACGCCGCCAGCAGCGCGAATCCGAGGGTCAGCCCGGCGAGCGTGCGCGTCGCGAGCCAGCCGTAGGTCGGGGCCTCGATCACGGAGAAGATGAGCGCGACCAGGCCTGCCACTGCGATGGCGGCGCCCCCGACATCGAGCTTGGGCGCGTTCGGGTCGGCCGACTCGGGGACGAAGCGCAGCGTCCCGGCCAGGGCCACGACTCCGAGCACCACGTTCAGCGCGAAGATCGACCGCCACGAGAAGGCGGCGAGCAGAGCGCCCGAGGCGAGCAGCCCGAGAATCGCGGCGCCGCCGCCGACCGCGGCCCAGATGCTGACGGCTCCGGCGCGCTTGGACTCGGGGAAGGTGCTCGTGATCGTCGAGAGCGTGGCGGGCATCACGAGCGCTGCGCCGAGCCCGAGGGTCGCCCGGAGCGCGATCAGCTCGCTCGCCGTGGTCGCGGCCATCGCGATCGCGGAGCCTGCGCCGAAGATCGCGAGCCCGACGACGAGGGCCATCCGGCGCCCGTAGCGATCGCCGAACCCGCCCCCGATCAGGAGCAGCGACGCGAATGCGAGCGAGTACGCGTCGATCACCCACACGAGGTCCGTCTGGGAAGCGTGTGTGTCGCGTGCGATCTCCGGCAGGGCCACGTTGAGCGACGCCATCGCGGCGACGACTGCCGCCAGCGCGAGGCAGACGACGGCTGTGATCACCCCGTGGCGGGAGGGGGTCGCAGCGTCTGCGCGTCCGAGCGACGCGCTCCTGCCGGAACTGCTGAACCTCGAGCTGCGATGTGGGCGGCGGACGCTCATGCTGGTCCTTTCGGTGGACTGATCGACGCTGCCGAACCTAGATGCGCGCGGCCGCCTTCGCATCGGCCGGAACCCTAGTCGCATCCCTGGTCGTCATCTGAGAGAGGCTGCGACCTAGGCTCCTGGGGGAGGCGAATGCACGGGCGTAGGATGGGGCGATGCTGATCGGCCGTGACCCCGAGCAGCGGCTGATCGAGAGCCTGCTCGAGGACGCTCGCAACGGAGCGAGCGCAGCTCTGGTGATCCGCGGCGAGGCCGGGATCGGAAAGACCGCCCTGCTCGATCATGCGGCCGAGAGCTCGGGGTTGCGGACTCTTCGCTGTGCAGGCACCGAGCCCGAGCACGACCTCACGTTCGCCGGCCTCGAGCAACTGCTGCGGCCATTGCACGCTCTCGTCGAGCGTCTCCCGGATCTGCAGGCGTCTGCGCTGAGGAGCGCTCTCGGTACAGGCGGCGAGCGCGTGGAGGATCGGCTGGTGCTCGGGCTGGCAACTCTCAACCTCCTCGCGGAGGCGACCGGAGACGGTCCGCTCCTGTGCGTCGTCGACGACCTGCAGTTCCTCGACGGCCCCTCGGCGCAGGCGATGCTGTTCGTCGCCCGGCGGCTCGGCGCCGAGGGGGTGGTGATGCTGTTCGCGGTACGTGACGATCCCGCCAGCTGGTTCGAGGCGCCGGGGCTGGCGCAGCTGACGCTCGCCCCGCTGTCGGAGGCAGCCGCACGCGAGGTGGTGGGCAGTGTCCGCGGGACGTCGCTCGGCCAGGCCGCGCGACGGCAGCTGCTCCAGCAGGCACGTGGAAATCCGCTCGCCCTGCTCGAGCTGCCGGTGGAGGACCTCGCCGGCGTCGGGGCCAGCGGCCTCGACAGCGCGTTCCGCGCTCGAGTGGCAGGGCTTCCACGCGAGTCGCATGCTCTGCTGCTGCTGGCCGCGGCGAGCGAGTCGGAGGAGACGAGGACGTGGAGCGAGCTCGCGCGTCTGGGCGAGATGCCGCCGGCGGCTCGGCGCGCGGGCGTGGACGCGGGCCTGATCGGCGACGTGGACACAGTCGTCTTCCGCCACCCGCTGGCCCGCTCGGCCGTGTACAACGCCTCCTCCCCGGGAGAGCGAGCCGAGGCGCACCGCCGGCTCGCGTCGGGCGCGAGCGATCCGCTCGCGCGCGCGTTGCACCTCGCCGCCGCGACCAGCCAGCCTGACGACGCCCTCGCCGCGGAGCTGGAGGAGGCAGCGTCGGCCGCCACCCGGCGAGGTGCCTTTGCCTCGGCCGCCGGCGTGCTCGCGCGCTCGGCAGAGCTGTCGAGCGATGCCGGCGCTCGCGTGCGGCGGCTCATCGCCGCGGCGCAGGCGAATCTGGATGCGGGCGACTCGCACGCGGCGTCCAGTCTGGCCGAGCGGGCGCTTGCGGACACCCGCACCGCCTCCGAGCAGGCGGCGCTCGCCGGCGTGCAGGGCGCACTGGAGCTGCAGCGGGGGACACCGGCCGCGGCGTACGAGCTGCTGCTCGCCGGAGCGCACGCCGTGGCCGGCGAGGACCCCGCACGAGCGCTGGAGCTCCAGGCACAGGCCATCACCCCTGCCTTCGTCGCGGGCTGGCCCGAGCGCGCGTTCGGAGAGGCGCACGGGTTTCTCGCGGAGCTGCCGGCCACGGGCAGGCCGCACGAGCCGTTCCTGCGCCTGTTTCTCAGCTCGACGGTCTCGGCCGGAGACGGGGCTCGGGACGCGGCACGCGCGAGACTCGCCGAGGCCGTCCGGATCGGAGCCGCCACGGACGACTTCCGCATGATGATATGGACGGCCATTGCGAGCGCGTACCTGGGAGATCTGCGCAGCGCCGGTGAGATCTCCACGCGCGCGGTGGCACTGGCGCGAGCGGCGGGATCGTTCAACACACTGCCGATCGCACTGCTCGGATCCGCCAGGCTCGACGTCAACGCCCGCGCCTTCGACGCGGCCGAAGAGTGCGCCCGGGAGGGGATCGAGCTCACACGCCAGCTCGAGCAGGAGAACCTCGAGACCTGCTTCTCCGCGATCCTCGTGCGCTGTCTGGCCGCGCGGGGCCAGATCGACGAGTGCCGCGAGCTGGGCGAGGTCACCCTCAACCGGGCGCTGGCTCACGGGATCGCCGCCGCAGCCGACGACGTCCGCCTGGGGATCGCCGAGCTCGAGCTCTCGCTCGCGCACGGCGCGGCCGCACGCGACATGATCGAGGCGGTCTCGCATCCGCTGTTCAGGCTGGTAGCGACGCCGATCCTGGTGGAGGCGACGCTGCTGAGCGGCGATCCCGAGCCGGGGCCGGAGACCCTCGGCGCACTGGCGAGCCTCGGCGAGCAGGCGCAGGATCCCGGTCGGCTGGCCATCGTCGCGCGGACACGCGCTCTGCTGGCACCGTCCGCCGAGCTGGCCGAGCCGCTGTTCCGCGAAGCGCTGTCGCACCAGCGACAGCACGCGCAGCCGTTCGAGCGCGCGAGGACCGAGCTCGCCTACGGCGAGTTCCTGCGACGCGCGCAGCGCAGGACCGAGGCACGCGTCCAGCTTCGCGCGGCGCTCGCGACGTTCGAGGGTCTGAACACGCCGCTGTGGGCCGAGCGCGCCCGTGCGGAGCTCGAGGCGACGGGCATCACCGCGCGCAAGCGAAACCCTTCGACGCTCGACACCCTGACGCCGCAGGAGCTGCGGATCGCCAAGCTCGTCGCCGGCGGCGCGAGCAACCGCGACGTCGCCAACCAGCTGTTCCTCAGCCCCAAGACGGTGGAGTACCACCTGCGCAAGGTCTACCTGAAGCTCGGCCTGTCCTCGCGCGTCGAGCTCGCACGCCAGCCGCTGGCGCCCGTGGCCGCCGACGCGACGGACTAGGGGCGCGACTAGGGATAAGCCGGAGTCGAAGCCGAGCATGGCGCCCTACCGTGGCGGCAATGACATCCCAGGCATTGCAGGACCCGGAGGACGCCGATCTCGCGGTCTCGGAGGCGGCGCGGCGCACCGTCAGCGCCTTCGATCCGCTCGCGCCGCTCGACGAGCTGCTGTCGGCTGTCGGCCTGTCCAGGGCGCAAACCGGCGGCACCGTGTCCTTCGCGGGCGAAGACCCGATCGTTGCGGCCGCGCACCGTCTCGGTGCGTGCATCGGCATCCCGATGATGGCGAACGCCGTCGCCGCGCTCGCCCTCCATCGCCTCCGGGGTGGCCCGGCGCAGGATCTCGAGCTGGATCTGCGCGAGGCCGTGCACAGCATCAACCCGAGCGCCTTCTGGCACCCGACCGTCAACGGCGAGCCGGCGCCGCATCCGTTGGTGCTCGACAATCCCTTCCTCGTCTTGCCCTACCGCTCGGCGGACGGTCGCTGGGTGTTGCTGACGGGCGTGTATCCGCGCCTCGCCGCGATGTGGTGCCGCTTCCTGGACGTGCCTCCGGACATGGGCAGGGTCGCCGCCGCGGTGGCCGGCTGGAACGCGTTCGAGCTGGAGGAGGTCGCGAGCGCCTCGGGCCTGCCGGTGACCGTCGTGCGCACTCCGGGCGAATGGCTCGCTCACGCTCAAGGAGCGCTCCTGGCCACCCAGCCCGTCATCGGCCTCGAGCGCATCGGCGACGCCCCGACGCGGGACCTCGGCCCGGCGCGGCGGCCGTTCGACGGCGTCCGCGTGCTGTCGTTCACGCACGCGGTCGCGGGACCCACCGTTGGCAGGACGCTCGCCGAGCAGGGGGCGGAGGTGCTCTGCGCCACCCGCCCGAACGACTATGAGCACGAATTCATCTACGACGAGGCCAACGTCGGCTCCCACAGCGCGTATCTGGATCTCGACAGCGAGACCGGGAAGGAGCGGGTCGCCGGTCTGCTGGCGGATGCCGACGTCGTGGTCAACAACCACCGGCGCGGCTCGCTCGAGCGGCGCGGCCTCGGGCCTCGAGAGCTGGCGGAACGCCACCCGGGCCTCGTGCACGTCTCGCTCACCTGCTACGGCTCGAGCGGCCCGTGGGCCGAGCGCGGGGGCTTCGACATGAACGGATCCGCTGCGTCCGGGCTGATGACCACGGAGGGCAGCGAGGCTGAGCCCAGGCTCCCCGTGACCGGGCTGATCAACGACTACATCACCGGTTACATGGGCGCGGTCGGAGCTGCTGCCGCGCTCGTCAAGCGCGCCACCGAGGGTGGCTCGTGGCACGTCACCGTCAACCTGACACGGACGGCGATGTGGTGCGGATCGCTCGGCCTGGTCGACCCCGCGCTCGCCGGCTCCGGCGAGGAGCACAGCCTCCGCGAGCCGGCCCCCTACGATGCTCCGACTCCGCTCGGGGACGTCCACATGCTCGCCCCGCCCGTGCGCTTCTCGCGCACGCGGCCAGCGTGGCCGGATCCGATCCTTGTCCCGCGCGGGTCCAGTCGAGCCGAGTGGCGAAGCTGAGCCCGGCGAGCGCGACTCCGGCTCGCCCGTGAGTCGCCGGTGCCGCCAGCGCTCGTGAGGGACTAGGGGCGAGACCAGGGAAGCACCCGAGGCGAGGGCGCGCCGGGCGCCATACGGTGGCAGCCATGCACTCCTTCGCCCAACAACAGGCCTGCATCAGCTCCCGCACCTGCCCCCCGATCGCGAGCCACGGCGTCATCGGCGACCTCCGCACGGTCGCGCTCGTCACCACCGACGGCACGATCGACTGGTATTGCCCCTCGGCCTTCGACTCGCCGAGCGTCTTCGCTGCGATCCTCGACCACGAGCACGGCGGCCACTACCGGATCGCGCCTGTGCGCGACTGCGTGAGCAAGCAGCTGTACCTGCCCGACACCAACGTGTTGATCACGCGCTTCCTCTCGCCCGACGGCGTCGGCGAGGTGCAGGACTTCATGCCTGTGGAAGGTGAGCAACGCCTGATCCGGCGAGTGGCGTGCGTGCGCGGCTCGATGGGCTTTCGGCTCGAGTGCGAGCCGCGCTTCAACTACGGCAGGGATCGACACGCCACCGCCGTCTCCGATGCGGGCGCGTGCTTCCGCTCCCCTTCGTTGACGCTCGCGCTGGGAGCTCCGGTCACGCTCGAGCGGACCGCCGAGGGTGTCACCGCCGAGCTCGAGCTGGACGCCGGCGAGACGGCGACGTTCGTGCTCTCCGAGACCGACGGACCTGGGTCGCGAGTGAGCGAGGCGGCTGCCCGGCGGCTTCTCGTCGAGACCGTGGAGTACTGGCAGAACTGGATCTCGCAGTCGCTGTACACCGGACGCTGGAGGGAGATCGTCAACCGCTCCGCGCTGGCGTTGAAGCTGCTCACCTACGCACCGACCGGGGCGATCGTCGCGGCGCCCACCACGAGTCTCCCGGAGCAGCTCGGCGGTGCGCGCAACTGGGACTACCGCTACACGTGGATCCGCGACTCCGCGCTCACGCTCAAGCCGATCCTGAGCCTCGGCTTCTCGGACGAGCTGCAGGCGTTCGGTCGCTTTCTCACGGGCTGTCTCCAGTCGCCGGCGAGCCAGGGGAACGGGCCGCTGCAGGTGCTCTACGGGATCGACGGCAGATCGCATCTGCCCGAGGAGCTGCTCGACCATCTCGAGGGCTACGCAGGATCGGCGCCGGTGCGGATCGGCAACGACGCTGCCCACCAGCTCCAGCTCGACATCTACGGCGAGGTCATCGACGCGGCCTACGTGCTCGATCGCCACGAAAAGCCGCTTCCCTACGGCGTGTGGAGCGCGATCGCATCGGTGGCCGACTGGTTGTGCGAGAACTGGGACCAGCCCGACGAGGGGATCTGGGAGACGCGCGGCGGGCGCCAGCGCTTCACCCATTCCCGCCTGATGTGCTGGGTCGCGCTCGACCGAGCCATCCGGATCGCGCGCGAGAGAGGGTTCCCGGCCGACCTGGCGCGATGGCTGTCGGTGCGCGACGAGATCTTCATGCGCATCATGGAGCGCGGTTGGAGCGAGTCGCGACGCTCATTCGTGCAGCACGAGCAGAGCGAGGTCCTCGACGCGTCGGTGCTGCTGATGCCCCTCGTAGGGTTCATCTCCCCGACCGACCCGCGCTGGCTCTCCACACTCGACGCGATCAGCACGGAGCTCGTGGCCGACAGCCTCGTCTACCGCTACGACCCCGCCGCCTCGCCGGACGGCCTCGACGGTGTCGAGGGCACCTTCTCGATCTGCAGCTTCTGGTACGTGGAGGCTCTCGCCCGCTCCGGCCGGCTCGCCGAGGCGCGCCTCACGTTCGAGAAGATGCTCACCTACGCCAACCACCTCGGCCTCTACTCCGAGCAGGTGGGTCCCAGCGGCGAGCTGCTCGGGAACTTCCCGCAGGCGTTGACGCACCTGGCGCTGATCAGCGCTGCCATCTGCCTCGACGAGGAGCTCGGCTAGATGCCATATCGACCGGTTTCGGCAAGGACGCGCTCGGATGACGCGCGTGGACGTGATCTGATCGTCGATGCCGCCGGCGAACTGCTGGTCGTCAGCGGACTGGGCGCGGTGACGCTCGATGCTGTGGCTGCCCGAGCCGGCGTGAGCGAACAGACGATCAGCCGGTGGTGGCCCAGCGAGGAGGCCCTTGCTCTCGACGTGCTCCACCGCGAGTGGATCGCTCTCGCAGCCTCGGTACGACGAGCCGCCATCGGGTACGGGCTGTGAGATCGGGATCGGACGAAATGACATTTGCCGTTTGAATCCGGATCGTGGCGAGGATGTTGGTCATGCATTTGCCGGGGTGAGCTCGAGCCACTCTTCGCAGGCGGCGATGGTGACGTGGAACTGGTCGAAGAATCCAGTGAGCCCGAGGAGTCCGAATGCCGGGGTCCAGGGTTCGCAGAACCAGACTGGTGCGCTCCACTGGTGCGTGTCCGTATCGCTGGTGACTTGGAGGCTCGCGACTGCCATGCGAGCGGTGACCAATGAGCCTCCTACGACGAGCTTCGTCTCGAGGGACTTTGTAGTGTCGATCCCGCAGAGCTCGGCGACGTGGGCACCCAGGCGAATCGCGGTGGCACCGGTATCGAGCAGGCAGGCCTGGGGGGCGATGTCAAGTCCTTCGACGACGAGATCGACCACCGGTAGCGCGCGGACGGTTGCTCGTCCGGCGTCCGGTATCTCGCGAAAGCTGAATCTCACAGGGGTGCGAGGCCGCTTGCGGCGAGGTCGTCCTCGGGCACGCGGAAGACGCTGTCGGCTTTCTGGCCGTGGTTGCCTAGCCAGCGGACGAGTGCTTGGGGTGTGCTGGATGCGTGCAGGATCTCGTCGTCCCTGATCGCGATCCACTCGCCGGTGAATGCTCGCATTCGCTCTGCGAGGCTGTCGTCCGTCGCTTCGGTTCTCGCGAGCGTTGGTCGTGACCGGGAGCCGCGGCGTCCGGCAGTGAATCCGAGGCGCAAGAGTGTCCGTCTTGCCTGGTGGGTCGTGAAGTCTGCACGGTCCAGGCCGGTGAGCTCGCCGATCACCTGCTTGGGCGGGAATCGACGCGAGCCAACTACAACGAAGTGGCTGGAGATCGGCTCTGGGTCTACGTTGCGCAACGCTTTGAGGACATCGCTGTGCCGCAGCGTAAAGGGCCTTCCGGCGATTGTGACGTGACGTGTAGTTGTGTTCTCTGCCATGGTTTCTCTGTCCTGGTTTCTCTGCTGTGTACTTGTAGCGTACCAGATGCGCGAGGATCCGCGCCCGGGAGCAGGGGCCGGGAGCCTTCGCGTTGGTTCGATTAGCGAACATCTGGTGCGGGCGAGTGGACTCGAACCACCACGGGGAAATCTCCCCACAAGGCCCTCAACCTCATTCGCCCGTGAAATATGGGTCCGCCCGTGTCCATATCGTCCATTCTATGCGGGTTTGCGGACGCATCGGACAGATCGGACGACATGACTTGGGTCAGAGATGGGCCACGCCCAAGTCGTGCCAAAGCTCGATTGGTCACGGTGCCAGTCCCGATATGCCCCCAGATTGCCACGGCAACCGGCGCGAAAGCCGGGGCCGGGTAGCTGGGGCGTGCCGGCGTAGAGGCGCGCCCGCTTCAATACAGCGATGGAGTCGCAGCGTGCAACCACGCTTCACGAGCTTCAGACGCCCGACGAGCTGACGTTGGCCTTCAACAGCTTCGGCCTCGGGGGTCGCCTGGCACCGGAGGATGCCGCGGACTTTCAGGCCGCCTCCATCGCTCGCGCAGTCTTGGCCGAGAACGTGCCCGACGATGTGCGCGACAACTTCGAGCGGGCACGTCAGCTTCATCTCTACGGCGTACTGGAGTACGAGTTCTTCACGGCAGCCGGCGACTACGCGTTGCTCGTGCTCGAGGGTGCCCTGCGCGTGCGATTTCTCGCCTTCTACAGCGATGGCGTTCCTCTCGTGCGCGCCGGGGGCGAGGAGCTGTTGCAAGCAAGCACGTTCGATGACGTGCTTGCTGCGCGCGGTGCGAAGCTGCTCGGAGCCGCCGGTGCTACCCATCCGCTTCCGCTGGGCGCCGACGCTCTGCTCTCCTGGGCGCGCCGTGAGCAGTTGCTGGTCGGAACGAGGGCGAAGATCATCGAGGGCGTCCTGTCCGACCGGCGTAACCACGCGGCCCATCCGGTGGGACACGCGATCAATATGCCGGTGGACTCCGCTCGGACGCTCTGCGATGTCGCTGAGGTGATCAACAAGCTGTGGGGTCACGACACGCCGGGGGGCCGCCTCTTTCCGGCGCCGCTGGCCCGCTCACCCATGGTCGCCGCGGTAGCGCCGGACGGCGGAGGTGCCTGTGCAATGCGTCTCGAGCAGGTGCCCGAAGCGTGCGAGCGCGAGCGCGGATGGGACTACACCGTCTTCCTCGCGGTCGAGGGCGAGGGGCTCATCGAGGCCGGTCGTGGTGGCCGCATTGGCTTCATGCACCGGCCGGGCTTTCAGACCACCAGGTTCCCTTGCGAGATGATCTGGCAGGGACGCTGGGAGGATCTGATGCAGACAATCGAGCAGGGAGCCTTCGCCGGATTGGATGACACCGTCAAGCACCTCGATCGTCTGTTTCTCATACGTGTCGGCAAAGGCAACGTCGACCTACCGCGCTCACCCGCTGACCTGCTCGGACTCGACGAGCCGCCTCGTGGGCAGTGGTACGCAGTGACGGCTGACGCGCCCCAAGACGCCTGGGTCCATGTGAGGGACCACGAGCCCGAGCTCGTCGGCGGTCGAGACACCTGCCCCGAGTGCTGCGTCGAGATCACCGCGAGGCGTGTGCCAACCGAGCAAGCGATTGCGATCGCTGACGCGGCTCTGCAGCCGCTTTAGCTATCGCGCCTATGTACACCGATGACGGCCACGACGATGTCGCGTAGCGCAGATGCTGCGCGTCTGCGCAAGCTGATCGGCGAGGTGAAGGTCCTCGCGCACGAGTATTACCTCCTGACAGGGCGCCCGCTCGGTGTTACCGCCGAAATAGCCGAGTACGAAGCGGCACGGCTCTTGAAGCTGAAACTCGCTCCTGTTCGGCAAAAGGGCTATGACGCCATCCGCAAGACACCATGCAGGGACCAGCTCCTGCAGGTTAAGGGTCGCTGTGTTCCTGCGAGCGGTGGCTCCCAGCGCGTGGGCGCGATCAGCCTAAAGCGCGAGTGGGACGCGGTGCTCCTGGTCTTGCTCAATGAGAAGTTCGCGCCTACCGCGATCTATGAAGCAGATCGCTCGGCCCTTACTGACGCACTCCAACGTCCTGGCTCGAAGGCACGGAACGAGCGAGGTCAGCTCAGCGTCTCGCAGTTCAAGTCCGCCGGACGGCGGATCTGGCCGAAGTAGCGGCCGTCAGCTGGACCGATAATGCGTGGAGTGCGTGCTATGCCGCCGCAGCTCCCCCCGTCGTTCGAGATCGCCTCAAGCTGGCGCGAGCTCTGGCGTACCGGCGGGTTCGTCCAGAACAGACTCGAAAGCCAGTCCGGCTTCGCTTCGATCGTCAAGGAGCGGTTGCCTCCGTTCGGTGTCCGACAGGACTGGCTCGAACAGTTCGATGAGGCAGGCGCCTTCCAGCCCATCGCATTCGCTGCCGGCGGGGAGCCACCGGCTGTCACCGACCGCGCGCCCTACGAGCCGAACATGGCGTTCCGCGAGGAGCAGCCGCACGCGCCGTGGTCGACCTACGAGTGGGAGGCGTGGGGTCATCCACAGATCACGGCGCTGTACTCGCCCTGGCAGGTGCTCTACATCGATGACGTGCTCGAGCGTTGCAATGAGACCCTTCCGCTAAGCGTCCTGGCATCTTCGGCCGAGGAGCTCACGGCATGGATCGAGCCCATTCAGGGCCTGGTCGCGAGGCTTCGCGAGTCATGGGCGGCCCTGCATGAAGCGTGGACGCCGCTGATGAAGCTCCTCGTGCGAGTCCAGAATCGCTATCTGCCAGAAGTGACGAGGCGCAGCACGCTACTGCGCGACGTGGAGCGGAAAGTCGACGTCGAACCTTGGCAGCACGAGCTGGAGTCCTTCGACGCGGGCGCCGTGGCATCCGAGCTCGATGTCGAGCAGGATCAGATCCTTCGCACCTACTGGTTCCTAGCGGAACGAGGGATCGACCGCGAGCCTCGCGACTCGCTCGAGTGGGTTCGTCGCGCGCAGCCACGCTCTGCGTACAAAGAGTGGCGAGGCGCCCCGCGCCGAGCACACGACCACTACCAAGCTGCGCAAATGCTGCGTCTATTCCTCGCCGACCTGACAGGCACTCCTCCGGCGCGACCCGACGGCTGGCCGCTCGATGGACGCCAGCGCTTTCGCGGCGCACTTTATGACCACGGACCTGTACCAAACCTCACGCGAGAGGAGCTAAAAGACGAGCTGGTCGCGGTGGGCCTCTACCCGCATGCGGTGCACGTCGTGGGGGAGGGCGAGAGCGAGAGAGAGTTCGTGACGACGCTCGTGTCCGGCATCCTGGGCAGTAGCGCTGCCAAGGAGGTTGGCTTCACCGACCTCGGCGGAAGCGGCTCGGCCGGTCGGCTACGGACGATGGTGGGCGGCTTCACGTCCTATGCGCATCGCACGGTCGTGATCGTCGATCGGGAGGGGGAGATGGCGCAGTACGCGACTGGCCTCGAACGCTCGGGGGATCTCCCGGCTGAGGACATCCTGCGCTTCGAGCGTAATCTCGAGGACAGCAACTTCACCGCACAGGAGCAGATCGAAGTCCTAACCGCGCTCGCGGCTAACCCCAAGGACGGGCTGCCCCCCGTCACGCTCCAAATCACCGTGCAGAATCTCGCAGACCAATACGAGGAGCGCCGACACAAAGCGCGCGACGATCCGGGGACCGCCGGGGTCCTGCTCGGCCTCGCCGAAGATCCTGCGTTCGGAGGACCTGTCCGTATCAGCAAGCCCGAATTCGCACGAGCCCTCGCCGAACGCATCCTCAACGAACTTGCCACCGTGGACGGCGACGAGGAGAGGCAGCATCTCTACGCGAGACGGCCGCTCCTGCCCTTCACGCTCGACCGGATCGCCCAGCCGCTCGCCGATGTCCGTTGGTGAGAACACGACGTCAACCGAGTGGGCCACGATCTACTCGCGGTCGAGAGGTCGCGTCGGCTGCGCTGACCGACCTGACGAAGGAGAAACGCGGCGCTCGAGGATCTTCAAGAGCGTGAGCACGAAGGCAGCCGAGCTGCTGGCAGCGGAACTGATCAACGCGATCTCGGATAGCACGCTCATCGGCTATGCCGCCTGCTCGATCACGACAATCCGCCGTCCGTCTGGCAGGCGCCCGCTGGGATAGCGAGCCGCGATCTCGGCCGCACGCGCCTGGTCGCGCAAGATTCCGAGCCGGAGCAGCGCACTGAAGAAGCAGTCATCGCTCTCCATGTTTTTCTTCGCCTTGGCGCTGTTGTTGTAGATCGTGCTGCGCGATACCTCGCGGCCAGACGCGAGCTGCTCGGCTGTCTGGTTCTGGAAGAACAGGCCGTCGATCACTTCGGCCTGGACACGCGGCAGCCGGCCAATCGCCGCGGCGCACGCCGCACGGACAGCACCTTGGTCGTAGAACGCCTCGACAGTCTCGTAGACCGTGCGCAAGTCGAAGCTCCGCCGCCACCTCCATATTCCGGCTCGCTCGCGCATTGCCGGCGGCTCGACATCCTCAAGGCCCGCGAGCGCCAGCTGCAACGCCCCGGACTCGGCAGCGCTCATCGACGTCTTGGCGTCGGTGAGGTCCTTGCGCAGCTGAATCAATGCATGCCGCGAGACGACCGTACGAAACCACGGGAACAGCCTGTCGGGTGACGGCGTGGGGTAGCGGAAGATCGCCTCGACCACAGCCTCGCGGGTGACGTCGTAAAGCGTCTGACGCTCGATCTCCTGGATCGTCCGCGCCTGCGTGCGGTCGAGCCAGTCGCCGCCTTCAGGACGGCTCACCCCACCGTGCGCACGCACGAACCGGGCGCTGACACCGCGGCGGATCGGCTCCAGCGCGATCAGGAGAAAAACTAGGACGTCTTCGTTCGCGGCGACGTCGCGGCGTACGGCATCGATCAGCGGCTCGAGATAAGCCTGCTTCTCCTCTGGGCTCTGCATCGCGTCCATCCACTTCCACCTGTCCAGCCGCCCAACCACGGAGGGGCCGTGCCGCAGGTCCTCCAAGCGCTTGTGTTCGGCGATCAAGGCGCGTGTTTGCGCGTCGTGGGGCTCGAACTTCGGGGTGCTCTGGGCGGGAACAAACGACAGCTCGCGGCTGAATATCGGTCGCTCTGCGTCCTCCAGCTCCTCCCGGACGCGGCGCTCGCTAGATGCAAATCCCGGCCGCCAGCGGTCGTCTCGTGTGTTGTCGCCTGCACTCATATGCTTGCTCCTTCAGCTCGCAGACCGGCCGATCCGGTCCTTCACAATCACAAAGAGCCAGGCGTCTCGACCCATCACAGGCATTTTCGCGCGTTCACCGGCGACAGCCGGACGCTTGAAGCATGCGGAGGGCTCATTCCGCGGCCTACTAGATCCCAAACGGCGTTCTCTCGCGCGTAGCGCTGTCGGCCGCGTGTAGCTGCTCGGCATATCTGACTAGGGGTTGCAGCCGCAACTCCCGCGTGCGGCCATGCCCGCGCGATTTTCGCACGCCCGTTGGGCGTGCCGCGCGTCCGGCATCGGCCTCACACGGGGTGGGGCCCTTGCGAAAGGGACGGCCATGTCTCAAGCGGTTGCGGTTGCAGAGCCCGCACAGGGTGCCAAGGGCGGCAAGTTGTTCGGCGGGGCGCTCACCGACGAAGCGCTCGATTCCTCGCGCAGCGTGCTCGGCACAACGCACTTCGGGCACACGCGCGGGCTACAGCAGTTCTACACGCCGCCGGAGGCGGCCGAGTTCATCAAGCAGGCAATCGACCCCTTGGGGCGCGTGCCGGTGCTCGACCCCACGGCCGGCAACGGTGCGCTTCTGGCTCCGTGGCCGAGCGATCAGCGCTTCGGGATCGAGATCGACGGCGATCAGGTCAAGGCCGGCGACTACCACGCGATCACCGGCGACCTGCAGCGCGTTTTTCCGATGCTGCGCAAGCTGGGCGTGCAGTTCCCTCAGATCGTCGCCAACCCGCCGTTCGGGCTGAACTGGACCGATGGCGTCGGAAGGTCAGAGAACAGCACCGTCGCAGTGTGGCGGATGAGCCTCGCCCTGCTGGCCCCAGAAGGCGTTGGCGCGTTCATCTGCGGCCGCGACCGCTTCCGGCGCGAGGTGCTCTCGCGCGAGGACGCGGCGGCCGTGTTCGCCACCGTCGAGTGCGGAGACCTGTTCGACGGCGTGGACCTGCCGTGCCTGATCGCCTTCTTCGTCGGGCCGGAGGACCGCCGCGACGATGGTGGCCTACTGGTGGAGGCTGAGGCTTCAAGGGAAGAGCTCGCCGAGCGCGCGCTCAGCCACGAAATCAAGCGGGCGCTCCGCGACACAGGCCACTACTACACCGGCTCGCTCTCCTACCCGCGGGTAGGTCCGGTGGAGCCGTGGCGGCTCGTCGCACGTGAGCTCGAGCGCCGGCGCCGCGAGGAAGCCAGTCAGCGCCCGACGTACTCCGTCGAACTGCGCGGGCGCGATCGCTTGGCGATCCGGCCGGGCCCTTTCGTCCGCCAGGCGCTCGCAAAGGCCGGACGGCTGAAGCTCATCGAGACCCTGCACAACCAGCCGGTCGGGCACTTTGCACTCAACGCGTTGGACTGGCGGCTGCTGGGCGAGCTGGAGCAGGAGTGCGACCTGACAATCGCGCCGGCCGTGCGCGAGGCCGTCGCGCAGGTTGCCTCCGCCGCCGAGCGGGAGGTCATCCCGCTCTACGAGGTTCGCCCGCAGATGCGGCTCGGCTACCTCACCGACCTGGACTCGATCCTCTGCACCCGCTCGGACCCCGAGCGCGGCTTCCAGCAGGGCACGCGCTACCCGCTTCGCACCGACTCCCGCATCAACGTCAGAAGCGGCGAGAAGGTCACACGCAACAAGCAGGGTGAGCCGGTCGTGCGCAAGTACGAGGAGGAGGCAAAGGTCCTCGTCATCTCGGTCGCCGACACGGAGTTCTGCGAGTCCACCGAGGACATCGAGTTCCTCCTTGAGCACTTCGAGATCCCCAACCCCGGCGACATCGCCACCCGGTTCCCCGAGGAGGTCGAGCGCCAACGCCAGCTACTGGACGAGATCGCCGCGGAAGGCTGCGACAACGGGAAGGACCGCGCGTTCGCGTGGAAGCGCTTCCAGCGCGAGGACCTAGCCCGCGCCCTGACCAAGACGCGCGATGGCGGGGGATTCATCCTGAGCTGGGAGCAGGGCGGCGGCAAGACACTCGGCGCAGCCGGCTACGCCCTGGGTGCCGTGCGCAACGGCGCGCGCAACCAAGTGCTGTTCATCGTCCCACAGGACCTGATCCCGCAGTACCGCCAGGACATCTCAGACAAGCTCGGGATTACCGTCGAGCACATCGCCACGCCCTCCCAGGCCCGGCGCGTCGCAAAGCATCTGCGCGCCGGCGGCGAGGGCTGGTACATCACCCACTACGAGGTGCTCTCACTGCTCGGCGTCAAGAACGAGGCCCTGCCCGTCCAGGCCGTGCCCGTCCACGAAGCCGAGGGCGAGCGCGTCGTGCTGGACTCCACCGAATTCTGCCCGGCCTGCCGAGCCTCGCGCGACGGCGGCTGGCAGAAGCACAGCCCGCTGGTCTGCTCAGCCGTCCACACCGAGGAAGTCAGAGGCGAGGAGCGCACGCGCACCTGCGGCTACGTCCACAAGAGCCTGCGCGTCAAGAGCGCCGCGCACCATCTCGCCAGCGCCTTCCGCGACGGCGTGATCTGCATCGACGAGGGCACGCTCATCAAGGGCGACACCTCCCAGCGCAGCAAGGCGATCCGCGGCCTGCAAGCGCGGAACAAGCTGCTGGCCACCGGCACGCCGATCTCCAACTACGTCAACCAGATCTTCTGGCTGATGTGGTGGTGCCTGGGCGACTCCAGCCTACGCTTCCCCTACAGCTACGACGGCGGCCTCGCCGCGTTCGAGTCCGACTTCTGCGTCATCGAGTACACCTACGGCCGCCGGGGCTCGGCCACCGCGCACCGCCGCGAGAAGCGCAAGGTGCTGCCGCAGATCACGAACGTCAGCCGGTTTTGGAGGCTGTCCGCTGCGGCGATGATCCGTCGGCGCAAGCGCGACTTCGGCGAGCCGATCGTCGCCTGCACGATGAAGACCGTTTACGCGCCGATGGGTGTCGCCCAGCACGAGCTCTACAAGCACTGGCTCAGCAAGAGCACGTTCGCTCGGTTCTTCACCTGGAAGTACCCCGACCACGCGCTCGTGCAGAGCGGCCAGATCGAGCGGTTCGCCGCCGCTTGCGGCCAGCTCACCAAGCTGGAGTACGCGACCACCGTCCCGGAGGCCGCGACTGATCGCGACTGGCCCGGCCTCGAGGGCTTGGAGCACTCCAACTGGACACCGAAGAACATGAAGACGCTGGAGCTGATCCTCCAGCACGTCCAGGCAGGCGAGAAGATCCTCGTCGGCTCTGACCTGATCGAGACCGGCCGCTGGCTATGCGACCGCCTCAAGGAAAAGGGCGTGCGCGCCGGGCACATCGTCGAGGAACGCGACGGCAAGGCCGCCACCGTCAACCCCAGGAAGCGCTCGGTCGTGATGCGCGACTTCCGCCACGGCAGCCTGCAGGTTCTGCTCTGCGGCATCCCGGCGATCCGACTCGGGCACAACCTCGACACCGCCTCGGTCGTCGTGGTCGACGGACTGGTCTTCAGCTACGAGATGTTCGACCAGTTCATCGCCCGCGCCCACCGGCTGAGCAGCAAGAAGCCAGTCACCGTCTACGTGATGCTCACCAAGGGCTCACTCGACGAGAAGAAGTGGGCGCTGCTGACAGCCAAGGCCGCCGCTGCGGACCTAGCACTCGACGGGCAGCTCATGGACGAGCGCGAGGAGCCAATATCGATGGAGCAAGTGCTCAAGGAACTGCAGGCCAAGGGCGTGCCGCTCACCGGCGAGGAGATCGCCGAGACCGAGCTGCAGGCTGCGTGGGAGAACACCAGCAACGTGATCCCGTTCGTGGCGCGGCCCAAGCCGGCGGCGCCGATCCAGCCGCTCGGCGAAACCGAGCAACTGGAGCTGTTCGCGGCCTAGCCGGCGCGCGCAGCGAGCCACGGGAGCTGCGTGGTGGCCTACCATCGAGAGTCAAGGGCAAGGAACGCGTAACCGATGTAGTCGGGGCAGTCATCGCGCACTCCAGCTTGACTACGGCATTGAGGGCGACGCCGAGGGCTGCTACATTGTTCGTGGGCTGTACACCTGCACAGGTGAGCCTACAGTCCGATCTGAGACAAGCCCTGGGAGACCGGGGCTTGTGCTTTAACGCCGCCTGGCGATCCGCTCGCTCGGGCAGTTGGCGACGTCGGCTGCGTAGTCGAAGCCCCGGATGCACCGCCCCGCGTCCACGCCGAACGGCCGTTGTATCAACCGGTCCAGCAGCGTCTCATAGCGGGAGGCGAACGCCGGGTTGCGCTTGCCTTGGAGGCTCTGAAAGGCCGCGTAAGCGCAGATGTCGGTCATCTGCAGAAGCTGGCTGTCGGAGGATCGACGCAGCGCGGCGTCCTCCACGATCCGCCGATGCTTGATGAGCAGCGCGCGATGCGCGGCGCGAAGGTGGCTGCCGCCGTCCATCGCGCCGTCGACGAGCAGCGTCGCGTGCGCCTTCTCGGGCGCGAGGAACTCCTCGATGAAGCACAGCAGCTCGTCGTACAGCGCGATCTTCGCTGGCCCGGAGTGCTCGGACGTGTAGACGGTCAGGACCCTGGCGTCGGTGAACGTGCCGATCGTCAGCAGCCCCTTTTCATACCAGCGGCTTCGCTCGCGGCGTGTCGCCTTGCCGCTCAGAAGAACGCCTGGTAGCTCGCCGGCGTCGTCTCGCAGCGCATCCAGAGCCTCCGGCTCTGTCTCCTGTAGGGGATCGGGCGAGAGCCATACCTGGGCGTGCAGCTCGTGCGACGCCGGTACGCGCGTCTTGGCGTAGAGGTTCTTGCGGAAGCCGAGCCAACGCTGCAGGTACTCAGTCCACTGCTCGAACGGGATGAGCAGGGCGACCCACAGGAGCCCAAGATCCTCGTTGCCGGAGTCATCGACATAGCCGACGTAGGAGCGCGCGGGGTACGGCACCGGGCAACTATCGCGTCGGCTTCGGACGAGGCTTGCGACGATGCAACGTGCTCGTCACGGCGGCCTGGTGGTCCAGCCTCGCGCTTACGCGGATGGAGGCGTGGACTGCTGTCCTCGGCCCGAGTCTGAACGTCACAGTCAGTCGTCCGTGCTTGAGGACGACGGTCTTGGCGCCGGAGGCGATGATCCGTCCTTTCAGCCGGCCGGTGAAGCCCACGCGGACCCTTCCGCTCGTCGGGCCGGACACATGCACGACCAGCTCGCGCCCGCGCAGGGTCTCGCTGATATGAACCCTCGGCGTGGTCGCTGTTGCGGTGTGGCCTGCGCCCGAGTTGCCCGAGCTCGAGGGCGGCACGACGACGTTGGTGTGTGCGGCGTCGGCCGGGCTCGCATTGCCCGCCGCGTTGCTGAGCCACACGGCGATGCTCCAGCTTCCAGCGCCGGGAACGGTTACGGTCGCCGGTCCGGCCGCGGGTGCCGCCGCGGGAGCGGTGCAAGCTCCCGACCCGGTTGTCGGACACACCTGGTAGAGCGCGCCCGTGACCGGCGCGGGCTGGTCCTGTGGATCACTCCACGTGACCGTGAACGTCGAGCCACCTGTCTGAGTGGGGGTCGCCGCCAGGCCGACGGGTGCCGCTGGCGGGCTGTTGTCCACAGTGATTTCCTCAGAGGCGATCGTCGACTCGTTGCCGGCGGCGTCCGTTGCGACGAGGGTCAGAGTGTGCTTGCCGTCTGGTAGCTGAGTCGTCGGCAGACTCAGCGTTTGCGTGCCCGTCGATGATGGGCACGGCTGGGCGAAGGTGAAGTTGCACGGTGCTGTGTAGGTCTCCATTGGATGCCCGTCGGCTGACAGGACTATGTTCGCCACGCCGCCGCCTGCATCCTGGGCGGAGACGGCGACGCTTTCTGTGCCCTTGTGGAACCCGTCCGCTTCGCCCGGTCCCCACAGCGCGCCGGAGGGCGTGCTCAGTGTTGGCGGCGTCGGATCGGCGAGAGTCACCGTCGCTCCATACATCGCGGCCCATGCTTTGTGTTCAGTCGCACCCGTAACACATTCGTCTCCTGATGGCGCCTGGCAGACGATGCCGAGTGACAGTTCGTGCGCCGAGAGTCCCGTGATCCTCGCCGGTTCCCCTCCTGTACCGGGTGGCCCACCGACGGAACACGTCTCGCCATCTTCGGGCGTATCCAGACAGGTTTCACCGGGCACGATGTTCCCGTCAGCTCTCAGAGCTGGCGACCAATCATTGAAGCCGTCGAACTGGTGTCCGATATAGCGTTCGTATGTGAGCGCCGTGATCGTCGTGCCCGCTGGGGCGGTGAACGTCCAACCCGCGCTTGTGCCAGGTGTCGCGCCGCTCGACAGGCCGAGCGCGTCAGTGGTTGACAGCCCGCCTTCCTGGTCTTCCTTGCCGCCTGAGCCTCCAAGGCGATACGGGCAGTTGGCGTGCTCGGCGTAGTGGGGAGGATTGGCCGGGTCGTTCGTCGTCCACGTCCAGGAGTTGTTGGCCGCTTCCGGGGCGAAGTTGCAAGCGCTGACCTGATAGCTCCCGGCCGCGACCGCAGGAGCCGGCGATGCCCAGGCCACCGTGGCGAGCATCACCACGATTGTTGCGCTCCATGCTCTCATCGTCAGCGCCCTGCCTTTCTGGCTGTGCTCGGTGCCGCGGGGAGACGGAGTGTTGTCCAGGGGCTCGACCGTTCGACGTCGAAGGGATCGACGTAGCGCACCGAGACCTCCGAGATGCCGGAGGCCGGGAGAGTCAGGCTCGTGAAGGCGCCGTGGAGCGTGCGCAGGACGCGCAGATGGCGCGAGCGTCCGCGACGGCCGAGGTAGCGCACCTGCACCTCGGCTTCCTGGGGGCGCTCGAGCAACGCGAGGACGAGCCTGTGCTTGATCCGCCGCAGTCGCGTTTGAGGTCGGGCGAATGGTCGGGTGAGCGTCATTGCGGTCAATGGTGCCACTGGCTGGGGAGACGATCCCGCGGTTGAGCTGGTCTGTGCACCCGGCTCCGCCGCTTCGCCGGCCGAAACCACAGATCCAAGGCCGGCGTTACGGAATGTCTGCGCGATGTCGAGCACGCCATTGTCGGCTTCTGTCAGGTCCTTCTCGCCCGCTTCGGGCGACAAGTTCGGCTGGTAGGAGTAGAGCGCGTCCAGCGCCGCGGCTGCGATAACGGACGCCTCGCTGGTGCCCTGCCAGTAGTTGTAGTTCGGGGCGCCGCTCGTCGGTTCCGCACCGTCCAGGTCGCAGCCGGGCGCCAGCAGCCGCAGCCCTTCGCCACGGTTGCTGAACGAGCAGAAGCCGCCGCCCTGCGTGTCCGTAGCTCCAACCGACAGTACGCCAGGGTAAGCCGCGGGGTACTCGACCGGGCCACCGTCGTCGTTGCCCGCGGCGGCAACGACGGCGACCCCGTAGTCGCTTGCTTCCTGAATCGCATTGGCGAGCATTTCGTAGTCTCGGCCGGATGGAGTTTCAGATGTGCCAAGTGACAAGTTGATCACCCGAATGTTGAAGTGGGAGCGAACGCGCAGGCAAGCGTCGATCCCAGTGGCGTAGGCGCTAAACGGGAACGTCGTCTGATCGGGCTCGAGGATGCGTACAGAGACGATCTGGATTGAGTGTGGAGCCGTGCCTACCATGCCCCACCCGTTCGCAGGTGCCCCCGCCATCATCGCCAGCACGGTCCCGTGCAGCGTCGACGAGACGTCCCCGCCCGAGCCACCGTCCAGCGCCGTGCGTTCCGCCACGACGCCTTCCGTGTCAGGGTTCAGGTTCACGCCGGTATCAACAAGGCACATGCCGGCGAGCTGCGCCGGAGCGGGAGCGTAGGGAAGAAAGGCGCCGTTGTCGGCTACGGCCTGCGTGGTGATCGCGGTCTCAGCCCTCGCCGCCGGCGCCGAGAGCAGCACCAGCGGGGCAAGGACCGCGACGATGCACGCACAGCGAGAGAGCATCACCGATGCTCGGCGATCACGCTTAGCTCGTGCTGACATCCACCACCTGACTCTCGCCGCTGCCGAACGGGAAGCCCGCCTGTCCGCCGGGCACTTCAGCGCGGAAGGGGAAGCGGCCGACGCCGCCCTCGAACTGGTAGAGCACGCGAAAGCGACCGCGACGGTTCGTGCGCGGAGTTCTGAAAGGCTCCCAGCGGCCACGGTAATGCACGAGCAGATCCACGATCGCCCCCTGCTGTGGGATCGGACCTTCGACCTCGCCCGAGAGAACGATCGTCCCTTCCGAGCCAGTGCGTGCCGGGCTGACCCTGAGTCGCACCCCAGCCTCGACCGTCTCCTTGACACCAGCCGTCGCGGCATAGCTCGCGTCGCCGGAGAACGCACGGTAGGCGACCTCGATCAGCCGCGACGGTCCGGCCGGTACACGCACCGTAAAAGTGCCGTCCGAGCTGGTCGTCGTCTTAGTCAGCAGCTTCGGCACCGTGGTCCCGACGATCTGCTCGAGCACATCCAAACTCGCATGAGCGATCGGCCCGCCCTCCGCGCTCAGCAAGCGCCCGGAAACCGCGAGCGCACGGTGCGCGTAGGGGCGTCTGATCGCAGGGCGCAATCCGAGTCGCAGCTGCGCTCTCTCGCTCGCCGTCGTCCCGTTCGGAGCCCCGCTGCCAAGCGAAGCCGCGCCGCCTGAGCCGGGGCTCGCCCCGAGTGAGCCGTTCTCAGCGTTCTGCACAGTGACCTCGCCGCTATAGATCACGCTCGAGTTCTGCGCCGCGTCCACGACGACCAGTTCGACGCGATGCTGACCATTCGCCACCATCGCCGTGTCCCAGCTCACCGAGTCCGAGACGCTCGGCGGGCACGCCTGGAACGTCGTGTACGAGCAGCTCGCTATGTAGTTCTCATCAGCGACCGCTTCGCCGTCGACACGAAGCTGCACGAGCCGCACGCCCGAGCTCGTATCAGCCGCCTGGTAGCTGATCGACGTCGTACCCGAGACCGTGCCGGAGCTCGCAAGCGCGCCGCCTGTGATCGTGCCGCTCGGCAGCGTCGTGTCCTGCAGCGTGAGCTGGGAGCCGTACAGCTCGAGGATGTTGTTGTCACCCGAGCCGAACGTGCACCCGGCGCCCGCATCGTCATTCGAGCAGTAGTTGGCAAGCGTGACCTCGGTAGTCGTTGACGGCAACACGTAGGTAGCCGGTTCACTACCCGTCATCGGCGTGAGGCTTTCGCCGACCGCGCCGTCGTTGTCCGCAGCGATCGCAAAAGTCGTGGCGCCGGAAATCTCCTCTGACGCCTGCCACCACACCTTCGCTTCGAGGATCGTGATGCCGCTCCCTGACGGCACCCCGATCTGGACTCCCGCGGTCGTGCCGGGGCTCATGCTGCCGCCCCTCGGGCCGATGAAGTCGCCGGGACCGCCGCTGCATGTTCCTTTCACGTTCTGTGGGCTGCCGAACACGGTCCAAGCTCCGGCGTTCCCGTTCCCGGCTGCAGGGCAGTTGTCGATCACATACGTTCCGGCGCTCGCGCCCGAGGCGAGCGTCAAGGCCAGAGCGCCGCCGGCGAGCGAGATCAGCACGAACCTGCGCAACGATCGCCGGCAACGGCCGGCCACGGCACGCGGGGTCATTTCAGCCCGTGGTGACATCGACCACTCCGCTTTCGCCGCTGCTGAATGGGAACCCTGACTGGCCGGCGAACGCCAGCGCTCGAAACGGGAAGCGCCCGACTCCGCCCTCGAACTGGTAGAGCACGTGGAAGCGCCCGTGGCTGTTCGTTCGTGGGGTCCTGAACGGCTCCCAGCGGCCACGGTAATGCACGAGCAGGTCGACGACGACACCCTGCTGAGGGACCGGCCCCTCGACCTCACCGCTCAGCGTGATCGTGCCTTCCGATCCTGTCAGGCGCGGGCTCACGTCAAGCAGGACGCCGGCGTGGACAGACTCCTGCACCCTGGCCTCAGCGGCATACCCCGCCTCGCCGGTGGACGCGCGGTAGGCCACCTCGATCAGCCGCGAAGGGCCGGCTGGGACGCTCGCAACAAAATCGCCGTTCGCGCCGGTGCGCGCACGCGCGACCAGCTCGCTGCGATCTGTTCCCGCGACCTGCTGGATCACGTCAAGCGTTGCACCGGCGATCGGCTGGCCAGTCTCGTTCACCAGCCGGCCCGGGATTCGCAGAGCACGCCGCGCGAACGACCGCGAGATCCTGCTCGAGACCCCTAGATGCAGTTGCGCCCTCGTGCTGGCGTTCGATCCGTTCGGGGCTCCCGCGAGCAGCACCGACCCTGGGCCGGGGAGTGCTCCGAGCGATCCCACGCCGGGGTTTTCGATCGCCACCGTGCGGTTGAGCACTTCGGACTGGTTCCCCGCTGCGTCTTCGACGATGACCTGGATATGGTGCACGCCATTGGAGAGCTCGGCGGTGTTCAGTGAGTACGTGCGTCCACCGAGCGACGTCTTGCAGGGCACCTGATACGCCCATGTATAGGCGTCGTGGCCGGCAACGGGGATGCAGTGCCCGTTGTTCGTGTCGATGATCTGCGACTGCGCGACGGAGCCGTCGACGAGCACTTTCACATAGGCCAGCCCCGGCCCTTCATCGGTGGCCGAGAACGTGATCGACGGAGTACCTCGCAGCGGAGCTTCTGTGACCAGCGAGCCCGAGATATTGCTCACTTGTGGGTCATGGGGCGCGTACAGGCTGATTTCACCCCCGAAGATGCGGTATTCCCACTGGCCTGCCGTGAGCGTGCAGCTGCTGTTGTTGTTCCCATTGGGATCACAGGTCGCGTTGACATCCCAATGAGTGCCGTCGGGGGAGATCGTCAGATTGACGATGTTTTCCTGTGAGAACGCAGCCGCGAAGGTGCCCCTCGCTGCGACGTTGCCTACATACCAGTCTCCCTGATCGGTGGGGTTTCGCGGAAGCGAATACAGCACCTGATATTCGCCGCCCTGCTGGATGATCCCCATGAAGCCGTTGTTTGGGCCTTCGGCCTTCTCGGCTCGGTAGATCGTGCCGCCGTTGATCGTCGCGTCCGGCGGCGCCTGGTAGAGCAGAGCCGACCATGTGCCCTGCGCGTAGGTGTTCGTCTGACCCACTCGCATCGGCACGCCTCGGCTCGAGCTCATCGGGCCGGTGCCACAGTTGACTTCGGCGGCGGTCGCTTGCCAGAGGTCGATGCTGGCAGGGTTGCTGAGCCCTTCCGGCATCCCCGGGAGCCCGAGCCCTTCTCCTGTGGCCGGGTTCGCACAGAGAATCTGCGTGTAGTTACCGCCACCATCCGAAGGAAGCGCACCCGCTGGGGTCGGCGCCAAGAGCCCGAGCAGCAGCGAGCACGCCACCGTTACGAGCGGTGCGCGGGACGCGTATCTGCGTCGGCTAGTTCGTGGTGACATCGACCGTCCTGCTTTCGCCGGGTGCAAACGGGAAGCCGCCTTGATTGCCGAACACCACCGCGCGGAACGGGAAGCGCCCGATGCCGCCCTGGAACTGGTAGACGACATGGAAGCGGCCCCGTTCGTCTGTGCGTGGGTCGCGGAAGGGCTCCCAACGCCCGCGATAGTGGACGAGCAACTCGACCACGACGCCCTGCGGCGGGATCGAGCCGAACACCTTGCCGCTGAGCGTGATCGTGCCGTCCGACGTAGTCGTACGCGGATTCACCGTGAGCTGCACGCCCGCGCGCACCGACTCGTGCAGCTTCGCGCTCGCTGCGTAGCTGCTGTCCGCCGAAAAGGCGCGGTAGCCGAGCTCGATCGTGCGCGATGGTCCCGCGGGCACCGCGGCGACGAACGTGCCGTCTGTCTTCGTGCGCGCGTGGCCGATCAGTTCCAGGGTGCCGCCAGGCGCCTGTTGCAGCACGTCCAGGGTTGCGCCCACGATCGGTAGGCCCTGAGCGTTAAGTAGTCGCCCAGAGACCCGTAGCGCTCGCCTGGCGTAGCTGCGGGAGATCGCCGCCCGCACGCCGAGCTGCAGGTGCGCGCCCTCGCTGGCGCCCGCTCCGTTGGGGCCGCCCACGCCGAGCGACAATCCTGCGCCGGGGCCGGGCAGCGCACCGAGCGAGCTGGCCACCGCGACCGGGTTGTTCACCGTGACCGTGCCGAGCGCATCGTTGGTGGCATTGCCCGCGGCGTCCGTGATCGTCAAGCTCGCCGCGTAGGCGCCGTCGGTAAGCGCATCGGTGTCGACCGAAACGCCGCTGACGGTCTGTGTCAACGGGCACGCGTTCCAAGAGTCATGCGCACATTCGCCCGCGAAGTCGAACGTGTGAACGTAGGGCGTGCCGCCGCTCAGCGGGCTTAGCGTCAAAGCTGCGCTGCGGACACCGCTTTCGGCGTCGGTGGCGGTGAACGTGATCGCCTGCGCACCCGCGACCGATGCGCCAGTCGCAGCGGCCGTGGCGAGCGGGCCGCTGACGCTCGCCACTTGCGGCGGTGTGTCGTCTTCCAGGCTCAGCGTGATGTCGGTGAGGGCCGGCGCCTCCGTCGCGTCGGCGAAGTCACAAGAAGGCGAGCTGTCGTCGGTGGAGCAGTTGACGTATGCCTCGAAATCACGGGCCCCCTGCGGAAGGGTCCAGGTTTCACTCGCCGTGTACGGGCTCCCGCCGCCGTAGGGCAGCTCCGCGCCGCCGGGGAGCGTCTGCCCGGCGGAGGAGAACCCCAGGAAGGCATCATCGCCGGTGACAGGAGACCCGAGGACCTCAGCGCTGATCGAGTGGATCGTGACCCCCGGCACACTGCCCGGAACGGCGATCTGAAGCCCGACCTGGCTTCCACTGTGACCGTTCTCGGTCACGACGCCGCCATGTTCTTCAGTGAACACGTACACGCCGATGCTGCCGCCGGCCGAGCAGCTGTCAGACAGCACCGTATCGGCCAGCGTGTCGTTGCCAAACACGCTCCAGCCCGCAGAGACAGCCGGCATCCCCGCCGCGCACTGGTACATCGGATACGTGCCCGCGTCCGCGCCCGCCGTGAACAGCAGGCACGCCACGAACAGGACGCTTACCGCGATGAGCGCCCCGCAAGCGTCACGACACCAATCGAAGCTGCTAGTCGGTGAGAACATCGACCACCTTGCTCAACCCGCGGCCGAAGGCGTAGTCGGCCTGGCTTGGGGGCACTTCGGCTCGGAACGGGAATCGGCCCAGCGCTCCCTCGAACTGATAGACGACCGTGAAGCGACCCGCGGCGTCCGTCCTCGGCGTGCGAAACGGCTCCCACCGTCCGCGGTAGTGGACGAGCAGGTTGACGCTGACGCCCTGGCGCGGGATCGAGCCGAGCACGCGCCCCGTGAAAGTGATCGTGCCTTCCGATCCCGTCCTGCGCGGGCTCACATCAAGCTGGACGCCTGCCTCGACCTGCTCGGTGATCTTCGCCACCGCTGCGTAGGCGGTGTCCGTGGAGAAGGCGCGGTAGGCGATCTCGATCGTCCGTGACGGGCCGCCCGGCACTCTCGCCAGGAACGTTCCGTTCTCGGCCGTCTTCGCGTGCCCGATCACGGCGAGCGTCGCTGAGCCGCTGACTTGCTGGAGCACGTCGAGGCTCGCGCCGCCGATCGGCTGGCCCTGGGCGCTCACCAGGCGCCCCGAGATGCGCAGCGCGCGTTTGGCGAACGACCGCGTGAGCTGACGGTGCTGGCCCAGCTCCAGGTGTGCTCCCTCGCTCGCACCGTCGCCGTTGGGCCGCGCGACTTGCGCGATCTCGCCAGCGCCGGAGCCAGGCAGCGCGCCGAGAGAGACGTTCGACGGTTGCAGAGTCGTTATCTGGCCGTCGTAGACGACGCCCGTGTTCTGTGCGGCATCCTCGACCATGACCTTGAGCGTGTGGGTGCCGTTCGCCAATGTGGCGGTGTTGACCGGCACGTCGACCGACTCGCTCGTGCGGCACGGCTGGCTGTGCTCGAACACCAGCGTGCCCGCGCTGCGCGCGACTGGTGCGCACCGCCCTTCGTTGTCGTCGGGTGTGCCCGAGTAGACGGTGTTGCCGTCGATCTGCACGACCACGAGATAGACGCCTGGGCCGCCCGAATCACTGGCTTGGAAGGTCAGTTCCTGTGTGCCCTGTGCGTTCGGGCTCAGCAACGTCCCGCCGAAACCGCTCGCCGCCGGCGTTGCATCGGTGGCGAGTTCGATCGACGCGCTGCTGACGCTCACGGCCGCGTCGATGCCCCCGTCAGCCGGGCAGGTCCTCGCGCCTTCATAGGGACCTACGCACACCGCCACGGCGTACAAGCTGCTCCCGCCGACATGCGTGATCGGGAACACGCCTGTGTAGCTGCCGTCTTCCCCGCAGGGCAAGTTGTACTGGCAGTTGGCTATTACGTTCGCGGCATCGTAGGTTGAGGTTGGTGTCGCCAACCACGCCTGCCCGTGCGGGGAGGTCAACGTCGCGGTGATCGTGCCGCCGGCGATCGTCGAGCCCGGCGGCGCGGTGAACACCCACTCGGGGCCTTCGTATGCGCCTTGGGGCGCTTCGCCGCTGGTCATTGCGGTCAGGGCTCCACCCGAGGCGCACGAGTTCGTGTCGCCACTGTCAGCGCCAACGCCGCCGTTAGCGCTCGTGCTCCACCCGTCCGTGGGTGCCGGCAGCCCGTCGGGCTGCCGGCACGAGAGCAGCGTCCACGTGCCGGCCTGCGCGCCCGCCGCTGACAGCGCGAACACCAGCAGGACGCCCGCGATGGCCGCGAGCAGCAGCTCGCCGAAGCCGCGAGAGGGGAGACGCATGTTGCCCTCAGCGCGTGGTGACATCGACCGTCCTGCTTTCTCCGCTGGTGAACGGGAAGCCACCCTGCCCGCCGAACACCATCGCCTTGAACGGGAAGCGCCCAACGCCGCCCTCGAACTGGTAGGCGACATGGAAGTGGCCGCGCGAGTCAGTGCGCGGAGCACGGAACGGCTCCCATCGGCCGCGGTAGTGAACGAGCAGCTCCACCACCACACCGCCCGCCGGCACCGTGCCGAGCACCGTGCCGCCAAGCGTGATCGTGCCTTCCGAGCCCGTCCAGCGAGGCCTCACGCTGAGCCTCACCCCCGCGTCGACCGTCTCGGCGATGCTCGCCACCGCCGTGTAGCTTGCGTCCGTCGAGAACGCGCGGTAGCCGATCTCGATGCTCCGCGTCGGGCCGCCTGGCACCGTGGCGATGAACGTGCCGTTGGCACGTGTGCGCGCGCGCCCGATCACGCTGAGGCTCGGCGAGCCGCTGACCTGCTGGAGCACGTCCAGGGTCGCGCCGGCAATCGGGCGGCCTTCGCGGCCGAGAAGACGTCCGCCAACGCGCAGCGCCCGACGCGCATATGTGCGGGTGATCCGGCGTTTGAGTCCGAGAGTGATCCGCGCCGTTCGGCTCGCCGTCGCGCCGTTCGGCGTCGCAGCCGCGGCGGCCTGAGAGCTGCCCATGCCAGGGCCGGGCAGCGCCCCGAGCGAGTTACTCGCCGGCTGCTTGGTCGAGATGCTGCCGTCGTAGACGACCGCCGAGTTGCCAGCCGCGTCCTGCACGATCACCTTCAACGTGTGCTGCCCGTTGGGCATGCTCGTCGTGTTGATCGGAAGGTCCACCGACTCGCTCGCCGGGCACGGCTGGCTGTAGTCGAACATCAGCGCGGCGCCGCTGCTGCCCACCGGGACGCACTTTCCGCCGCTCGTGTTCGGCGTGCCGGAGTAGACCGTTTTGCCGTCGACCTCGACGATCACCAGATACACGCCCGGCCCGCCGGGATCGGCGGCGTCGAGTGTGAGTTCTGCGGTGCCTTCGGCGTTCGGGCTCAGCAGCGTGCCGCCGACGTTGCTGCCACTCGGCGTAGCTTCGCTGGACAACAACAGGTTTGCCCACCACAGCCGGACGAGGGACCAAGCGCCTTCGCTGCCGCCCTCATCGCAGGCTTGCCCGGCATCGCCGCCGCACCCCGCGCTCAAGTAGAGATCCCCGCCGCGGCCGCTCGGAATCCCGAGCACCCCGGCGAAGTCATTGGTGCCGTTCGCGCATGGCGTCAGGCCCGCGGCGCACTGGAAGAAGACGTTCGAGCCGTTGTACTGAAATTCGGGCGAGTACGCGACCGCTGTGCCCGAGGCGTCCTGTCCGTATCCGTCGGCGTACAGGCTCACGTCGACCGAGCCTCCAACCAGTGTCGAACCGCTGGGTGGCGTGTACTGAAGTGTCTCGTTGGAGCCCACGCCGACGCCCGCGTCGGTGCTGAGGATCGCATACATGGGGCTCCCCGGCCCGCAGCTCGTGCTGTTGTTCGACCCATAGCCGCCCCCGCCGGCGAAGCTCGACCAGCCTTCGCTCGGCGCTGCCGATTGGCTCGGGTTCACGCAGCTGACCTCCATCCACTGCCCTGCGGATGCGCTGCTCGCCAGCCAGCCTCCCAGCACGACAAGTGTGACCGTCACCGCGAGCGCCAGCACCCGGCGGCCAGCCCGTTCCTTCTGCATGTTCTCCATCGCGTTCATTCCGTGTTCAGGCCCGTTTTCTCGGGCTTCGCAGGTCTATGACCCCAACCGACCCGAACCGGCCAAAGAATTTCTCGACCGTGCTCATGGGCTGAACGGCCCGCCACCGTGCTGGTCTTCGGAGCTGCTCGCCACCTGCGCCTGCGGGGCCGGTGCGCTCGCCGTTGTGGGGACGCCGAGATAGGCGAAGCCACCCGGTTCGCGCTGCCCAGCGGCGCTCGATTGCGCCAGGCGCGTGGTGCGGGGCGAACGGTGCGCGCCCGAGCGCTGCTTGCGCGCACGGCGCGAGGGATGCACGCTGCGATAAGCGCTCGCGCGTGGCGCAGGCGTCGAGAACGGGGCGCTCAAGGGAGTCAGCGCCGTTGGCGCAGGCGCCACGGCGACGCTGTGCCCGGCATGGCGGTGCTCGGCGTGGGAGCTGTGCTCGAGGACATGCGTTGCGACTGCTCCGCCGGCCAGCACGCCGATCGTGACAACGCCAACGGCGATCTTCGCGCCGGCGCCGGCGCCCGCCAGCATCGCGACGGCGCGTTCACGCACACCGCCCTGCCCGAATGGCGCCGTCTCGATCCCGAGGCGGTGCAGCAGAAGTCTCGCTCGCACGGCAACCCTTGTCGGCCAGCCGAGACGACCAAGCAGGGCAGGCGGCAGCAGCGCGGCGGCCTGGTCGCGGAAGCTGGCTCGCAGCCGCTTGGCGTTCGTCTTGTGCTCCAGCCGGCAATGCACGCAGCTCTCAAGGTGCGCGAAGGCACGCTCGGCCAGCTCCTCGCTCGTGCTCTCACCGGCCTGCAACGCCAGGATCGTCTGCGCCCGGTATCCGCACAGCCGGCCAGAGTCATGCAACAACTGGAAGACCTTGCGCTTGCGATTACACGCCCGTTCGAGGTTGCGCGCCTCGGGCACCGGCATGTTCTCCGCAGTGGCGATCGCCCGGTAGGCGAGACCCTCAACCATCCAGCCGAACACGCGGCGCTCGCGCTCACTCAGTTCCGTCAGAAACTCGGTGGCGATCAGACGATCCTCGTGAGCGAGCACCGACGGCTCGGGCGCGCGCTGCCCCTCCTGAGCCTCGGCCACCTGACGGAAGCCCGGAGCATTCCGGGCGAGGATCTCACTGTGCCGCCGCTCGTCGCGGTGCATCCGCAGCGCACGCCGCTTGATCCCGTCCCGCAGCGCATGGCGCAGGTGCTCCTCGCCCGCGTAGGGGCGCCGGTAGAGCGCCAACGCCGTGTTCTGGTAGATGTCCTCGAGCTGCTCTTTGCTCAGGCCGCGGCACTCCGCGAAGCTACGCGCGATCCGCAGCTCCACGTCCTGCCATTCGCCGAGGATCTCCCACACCCGCTGTGCGTCGAATGGCCGACGGCCGGCTCGAGACGCAAGCGAGGCTCCGTCCCCCGGTGCTTCACCGGGCGATCCAGCCCTCGAACCTCGCTCTCCTACCGCCATCCCTCGACCTCCAGGTCAGCCGTGACCACGGCAGAAAGTCCCAGCAAACCGGAACAGTTCTGCGGAGCACCATTCTACTTGCAACATTTCCTTCAAGCGCCCACGCGCGGAACGAAGCCCACTCGTCTCGGCAGGCCAAACATGCGCAACTGTGCGGCTCGTAGGGCTCATCGGTGCGGCACCGCGAACGTCTCCAGCACTGCCGCGCACAGCAGCACTACGGCGATCAGCGCGAACATGGCGAGTCCCTCCTTGACGGTGAGCGCCCGTCGGCGTTGTGCGAGCCAGCCGCTCGCACCGAGCGCCATGCCTGCCCACTCGAAGGGGAGATTTGGGAGATACGCAAGGAGCGTCGTGCCGTATGCGCCGAGCTCCAGCCCGACCGGCGCCGCATTGGCGATCACGCACGCCAGCAGCAGTGCGTCGGCGATACGCGTCGAGCGCGAATGCCGGTGCGCTCCCCACAGGCCGAGCAGGAGCGGCCAAGAGACGATCGGGATGTTGTGGGCCGCCAGCACCAGAACGTGCGCGATGTGCGGCGCCGGGCTTCGGTGCCTTACGAACACTCGCCGCACATCGACTGCGAGGTTCCCTGCGATCAGCCACACGACAGCCGCCGGCAGAAGCGTCGTCGCCCAGACAGCGGCGTAGGCGTAGAGCCATAGGCGCAGCAGGCCCTTCGGCAGCCACCGGCGGCGGGCGACCTGCCGGCTCAGCTCTGCGGTAGCCATTCGCTCACCGCGTAGCCGCCGGGCACGCGCGCCAGCCGCGCCAGCACCACATGGAAAGACGCCGGAAGCCCCTCGTACTGCGTCGAGCCGCCGGTCTGTTCGCGGGTGACGACCACCCACGTTCCAGGCTGCGCGAGGTCGCCCGTGACGCTGACGATCTGCCCGCTGTTCCAGATCTGCCCGCGCGTGATCGTCGTATCCGCCTGGCTCGATGCCGCCGCCTGCTGCTCAGCCAGGCGTGCCGCGCCGACCGACATCGCCGCGAGCCTGCGCTGATCGCGCGTGAGCGTGCGATAGGTCCAATTCGAGTAGAGGCGGCTGAACGCCTCAAGCGCCGCCGACGGTGTGCTCTGCACGCCCACCGGCGCCTGGGATGCCGGGGAGGCGGGCGCTGGCGCCGGTGGTTCGCCCGCGTCCTGCACAGAGCTCGTCGAGATCGTCTTCGGTCCTGCGCCCGGCGCGTCGGGGTTGCTGCAGCCGGCCAGCACAACCGCAACGGCCACCAGGCACGCCGCAACCATTCCGCTGGGGCCGCGGCTGCTCATAGGCCGGGCGGGTGTCGGACGACCCAGGTCGACCAGTTGGGGACCGATGCCGAGACGCGCCACTTCGGACCCGGCTTGCCCGAGTTCGGGCCGCTGTCGTATTCCGGCGCTTCCACGGTGTCGAAGCGCAGCCCGCCGACGTAGACAAAGACGTGGGCGGCGTTGGCGTAGATCGAGACGTAGCGGCCTGGGCCGGGTTCGCCGTAGGACTCAAGTTCGGTCGAGTCCTCGGCGTATTCTCGTCCGAGCACCCCAGCCGAGAACAGCAGGTAGCTGACGCTGCTGGAGCAGTCATACGCTGGCTGTAGCTCGCTGAGCGGCGTGCCGTGCGCGCCCCCGTAGAGATAGGCGGCGTGGAACAGGCGGTTGCCGGCGGCGACCATGCGCTTGACCGCCGCGGGGGCTTCTTCGCCAGCGGCGGCCAGGCCGCTCGGCAGGATCTTCGTCTGCGTGCCCGGTGTGAGCGGCAGCGGGATGCTGCCCGCGCCTTCGACCGCTTCACAGGCGGTGCCCGCTTCGCTGGCGCCGCTCCCTTCGCTGGAGGACGGCAGCGCACCGAGCGTCGCGGCCGCACCTGTGCTCGGCGCGAGCTGCACCCTGACCGCGCTCTTGCTGATCCCCAATTCCTGTGCGGCCTGCCACCACACGTCGATGCGGTACGGCTGCCCGTTTCCGATGAACTGGCCAGGCCCCTGGCCATAGCCCACGTCGCGCTTGAGCAGAAGCTGCTCGCGGCCATCGTGAGCGACGCGCAGGCCGGTGAGGTAGGGGAGGGCAGTGAGTGCGTTCGCGTCGGCGAACGTGAAGCTGCCCGTGTTGGCCGGGTTGCTGTCGAGCACCGAGAGCTCGGCGAACGAGTCCGGGTGCGCGGGCAGGTAGGACTCGCCGGGGTCGGGGATCGCGCCGTAGTCGCTCGCTCCGCCGCCCGGCCCGCCGTAGGCGGTCGCCCCGATTTCATACGTGCGGCCCGGCGCGAGTTCCAGCGGGGCCGCGTAGAGGCCCTGCGCGAGCGGGCCGCCGCCCGCCGGCTGGCTGACCGCGCCGACGCTCGCGCCGCTGCAGGCGCTTTCGGCTTCCTGGCTGAACAAGCCGGCGATCCCGGCCGCCACGAGCACCGGCAGCAGCACGACCATCAGCACACAGACCAGCAGGACCGTCTGGACCTGCCGGTTTTTCAGGAGCGCTATCGCGATGCGCGCCTGCATCACGCGGCCAGCTCCAGCTCGGCGATCGCCTGTGTGCGCCAGCGCTCATCCGCGCACAACAAGAGCGCCTGCCAGCGCGCCTCCCAGGTCTCATCGCCGGTCTGGCGCAGCGCCATGCGGCGCACCGGGTCATCGCGGGCAGGGCTCGAGGTGGCGATCCAATACTCGAGCTCGGCGACGACGACCTGCACGATCGCCTCGCCGCGGGTGCCGTTCTCGACATATACGAGCGCGTACTCGCCAGGCACGGTCCGCAGCTGCGCCATCGCCGCCTCGCGCTCCTCGGTGTTGCTCAGTGCCGTGCGCATCCGCGCGAGCTCCCGCGCCTCCTGACGGCCTGACACGCGCATCCGCGCGTTCGCCAACAGCGCCTTGCCGTACTCGGTGTCGAAGTCGGTGATCTGCTGGGAGATCGCGATCACCCACGTCGCCCAATGGCGACTGCGGCGGCAAAACTCGTTAAACCAGCGTCCAGTCGAGGGGCGCTCTGTCAACTTCCAGCACTCGTCGATCGCCAGGATCGTGCGGCCCGCCCAAGCGTGCTTGGGGCCTTCGCCTGCGAGGTACTCGCGGCGGGTGCGCTCGATCCTGCGCTTGACGTGCTCGCACAGCACGAACAGCACCGCGGCGGCCTTCGCCTCCGGCACGCTCTGCGTGTCAAAGACGATCAGCGGCGCGTCGGGCAGAATCGTCGTCGCCTTGTCCGTCAGGTAGCTGTAGGGGCCGTCCAGCACGTAGTTGTTCAGCCGCATCGAGAGGTTGCGAAGCGCCTCGGCGACCCCCGCCGAGCCCTCCTCACGTTCGAGCTGGTAGCGACGCTCGAGCTCCTCTTGGAGCAACAGCTCGCGCGGTTCCTCGCCGGTCAGCGCGCAGCGCTCATAGACCTCGGCGATCGCCAGGCCAAGCAGGTTGCTCTCGAGATCCGTGAGCCCGTAGCTGTCGCGTTCGGCATGGTGCTCGCCGAGCAGCTGCGCGTGCAGCGCGAGCAGATAGTCGATCTTCTCCGGCGGCACGTTCGCCGGGTCCTCGACATCCCACGAGTTGATCGCGTGCGCGTCAGCGCCAATCTCAACTGACGCCGCGCCGGGGATCAGCGACGCCAGGAACGCGAAGTGCCCGGCCCTGTCGATGATGAACCCCGTCGCGCCCTGCGCCAGCGCGCGGATCAAAAGGATGATCGTCGCCATCGTCTTGCCCGACCCGGTGATCCCCGCGACCAGCATCAGGTGGTTCGTGTGCGCTGGGTCGAACGGGTCGATCCGCTCCAACGTGCGGCCCGGCAGCGCATAGCCGAGCGGGATGCCGCCAGGGCTTGAGCAGCTCGTCCCGACCAGCGCGAAGGTGTCCCCGACGTTGCGGCTGATGTACTTGCGCTTGCGGGCGGCGACATCGCGCCCGAGCGGCAACGTCGAGCACCAGAGCTGCTGCTGGGCGAACAGGCCGTGGTTGACGCGCGCGTCGCTTGCCATCGTGACCTCCCGCGCGGTCGCCTGGCAGAGCTCCGCCAGCCGCTCGCCGTCGCCGTCGCGGTCGCTGGTCGCGTGGTAGATGCTCACGCGGTAGATGCCCGAGCCGACGCTCGCGGCGAGCTCGTCGACCAGTTCGGCGGCCTCCTGCTCGCGCACCCGCGCGTCGGGATCAAGCGGACGTCCGTTGCCCTCGACCCCACGGTTCACGCCGTACAGGCGCTTGTAGCGGCGCTTCTGCGCCATCCGCTCGCGGTAGCGCTCGGTCGCCTCGATATGCACGCTCAGCACGAACGGGCTGGGCGACTGCATCATGTGGAGCAGCCAGCCAAGCCACGTCTGCTCTGGCGCCAGCGAGACATAGGAGACCTGCTCGACCGTCGAGCCGATCCGTATGCGGCTGCGGTCAGACAGGTCGATCTCCGCGGTGCAGATCGCCTCGCTCAACGCCTGTGTGCGAGCGCCCGCCTCATCCTCGCCTTCTCCGACCCTCACCGGCGCGAGGACCTCGCTGCGCATGAAGCTCGCCGGCAGCGCACCCGAGCTCTGCGCGTCCGGATCAAAGCGGCTGTGCAGCAGGTCCAGCACCTCGCCTCCCGACAGCGGCCGTGCCGCGATGCCCATCGCGTCGAGGTCCGTGCGTATCCCCTCGGTGTGGCGCAGCGAGTCACGGATCGCCCGCAGATGCACCGACTCGCGGATGCGCAGCGCCCGCCCACGGCCAGCTCTCACCAGTGGCCGGCGCCCGGGCTGCCACGGGCACACCACCAGGTAGCGCAGCCGTAGCGGGCTGATCGCCCTGGCGGTCTTTCGGATCGACTGCTCCTGGGCAATCCCGAGGCGGCGGATCGCGGTCGCGCGATCAGGCTGGCCGGCGTCCTCGGCGGCGCCGGCCGCGCGCTCGCAGCGGTAGGTCTCCTCCGCCAACAACTCCTGCACGTCGAGCGTCGTGCCCTGCACATACAGCTGCAGCGACTGGCGATCCGGGAGGCGCGCCGCGATCTGCGCGAACGCGCTCGAGATCTGCTCGCCCTCGGAGGGCTCGACGGCGAGCGGGTTGACCGTCCCGACCTCCAGGTAGCGGACATACGTGCCGTCCTGCCTGAGCACCAGCCCGTCAGGCTCGATCGCGGCGACACCGAGCAGGTCAGAAGCGTGGCGCTTGCGGCGCATCAGCCCCAGCGCTCCCAAGGCAGCTCGTCCAGCGGCTCGGGCGGGCTCTCACCGGAGGGCTCGCCGGGCTCCTCGCGCTCGGTGAGGATCACGACTCCCCTTGTCTGGCACGGTTCGCCCGGCGAGGTGGCCTGCAGCGTGTGGGCGCTCCAGCGCCAGTGCCACATAGCGCGCAGCAGCACGCTCAGCTGCAGGCCGCCGCTCTCAGACACATACGTCATCGCGGCCGGCAGCCCGATCACGAACACGCAGATCGTGATCGCCGGCTTCGTCGGCACGTGCGCGAGGTGGATCACGCCGAGCAGCAGGGCGCTGCCCGCGATCAGCACCGCCCACTGCTTGACGGTGAACCCGACGAGCTTGGGCGCCTCATCCAGCGAACGAAAAGTGCGGTGGATCACGGCCCGCTCCGAGGACGCGGCCTACGCTTCCCAGCCGGCTTGCGCGGCGGCGCGGGCTTCGGCGGCTGGCCCCCGGCGCCCCGCGCAGGGCCACGTTTGCTTGAGGGCCTGTTCGCCGGTTTGTGCGGCGGGCTCGCTTCGCTGCGCGCGTTCGCGGTGACTTTGCGCCCCGGATGAGCAGCCCCAGCCTGGGGCGGCGTTGTGCCAGCCGGGCCCGCCGACGGCGCCGCTGGCGCTGGCTTGACCACCACCTTTGGCGTGCTCGTGCTCGAGCCCGCAGATGTGCCGGCGCCGCCTGGTGCGGCTGCCTGCCCACCACGGGAGCCGGCGGTCCTGGTGGTGCCGACGCGAGCAGCTGGCCCGCCCGTCGTGTTGCTCGCACCCCAAGGTCCGCGCGGCGGGCGACGGGCGCCTGAGCGCGAGCCCTTCGCCATCGCTGCTCGCGCTTCGCGCGGGGCGCCCGCGAGAATCGCGCGTGCCCGCGTCATCCGCTCGCGCACCCCGCCTGACCGTGCGGCAGCTCGCCCGTCTGCACGGCTCGCCGCGCCGGCTGCCACGCCACCCAAGGCGCCCGCGCCCGCGCTGGCGGCGGCGGGGCTCATGCTGGAGACGAGGCCGGTGCGTTGTGCTGCGCCCGTCAAGCCTCGGCGAGCGGCGCCGAGCGGCCCTCCTGCCGGGGCGCCCAACGCGCCGGCGGCAGCGCCTGCGCTGCGTCCCAGCGCGGGCATCCCCTCGAAGGCGAAGCTGCGCAGCCGCGCGTGGGCGGCACGCATCCGCTCCGCTCCCGGCATCGAGCTCGCCATCTGTGAGCCACCCGTCGAGCCACCCGAGCGCACTGCGCCGCCGAGGATGTGCCGCAGCTCCCCGAACAGCATCATCGGGAGCTTCACCGCGAGGATGAACGTGATCAGCCCGGCGAACGCGGCAGCGATATGTCCAGGTAGCCCCGCGGCGCCGTGGGTGACGCTGGTCGCATCCAGCGTCAGCGCGCCGGCGGTGGCGAACAGGATCGTCCAGCCGATCGGCACGAGCACGATCGCCGTCAGCGCGTGGCTCCACACCCTTGCCAGATGCGAGAGCTCGGGAATCGGTGCCAGCGCGATGAACGGAGGCCCCGCACAGAACACGAGCGCCAACAGCACCGTCAGCGCCTCCGAAGACGCGAACAGCGCGGCAGCGAAGACGACGCCCACGATCACCAGGAACGCGCCGAAGACGCCGCCGGCGCCGAGCAGCAGCGCGCCGCCGAACAGGACGGTGATGATGCTGGCCAGGCCGTTGGCGACGACCGGGAAGCCGAGGATCGCGTGCGTGATCGTGTTCGTCGCCGCGACGGTCTGCTCGACCAGCCAGCGGTAGATCACCAACACGCCGGTCGCCCATGCACAGCGCCCCAGCGCCGTGACCGGATGCGCCGCCCCGGTGAGGCCCATCAGCCAGTAGCGCAGCGTGCAGACCGCCAACGTGACGGGCATCAGCGACATGCCCAGGTAGGTCATGTCGCTCTCCAGTTCGCCGACGTGCCCCCAGGTCGCGGGGTCAGGCAGCGCGACGAGGTGCTGGATCGTGGCGACGGTGCCGTGCTTGAGAAACCCGGGGACCAGCGCGCCCGCCAACGCGGAGAAGAACCCCGTGGCTATCCCTTCGATGATTTCGTGCAGGCTCGGCAGGCCGAGAAACGCCAGCGGCGCGAGCTGCCCGCCGCCCGTGGCGGCGGACGCCGCCGGCGCGCACACGAGCATCACGCAGAGCGCGCCCGCCACGGCCACCGCCAGCGAGCTTGTGTATCTGCGAGAGGCCACCTGCGCACGCCCCTCTAGGCGACGATCCCGCTGATCGACGCGAGGATCAACAGGCCGACACCCGTCTTGATCGCCAAGTCATGCGCCCGGCTGTGCCCAGCCAGGAACATGAGCGCGATCACCGCGATCACCAGGCTCGTCAGAGTGATCCCCAGCCAGACGAGGCTGCCCTTCAGCTTTTCCACGAACGCCTGCACTTCGGGAATCGGCGTGCCTTTAAATGACCCGGCCGCGTCCAGTGCGTGCGCGCGGGACTCGGGGAATGCGACCAGGATCGCGACTGCGATCACGGTCCCCATCAACATCCCCAAGGCCAGCAGCAGAGCCGCTTGCCTTCGATCTCGACAGGCAAGCGCCTGTCTGAATGTGAGCGCCATCACTGGCCGCACCTCCTTTGTGTTGGGTTGCAAGCTCACGGCGAAAACAGGCCCCCGCCGCTCTGTTCAGGCGCTCGCGCCGGCGGCGTGCTCGGCGGTGGCGCAGCCGCTGAGGGTGGCGCCGGTGGTTGCGCGGGCGCCGATGTGGCTGCGGACACGACCGTTTCCCCGGTCTCAGGCGCGGCCATCTGGCGCACGGCCTGCGGGGCGTGGCGCTGGAGTGGCCGTCGTGGCGAAGGGCTCGACATCTGCCGCCGGGCGGTGCGTGGCCGTGAGGATCGCGCCAACGCCTCGGGCGTCAGCGTCTTTGCGGCCGACGGCTTGGGCGTTAGCGCGGGGCGTCTCACCGCCGGCGCGCGGCTCGGGGCAAGGACGTTGGCCGACGGCGTGCGCGCGTGGTGGCCGTCCATCGCCGAGAGGACGCCGACGAGCGTCCACAGGGCCAGCGCCGCGCCGACTGCGCCGACGAGCTTCCGGTGCTCTCTGAACCACCCACGCACACGCCCCCGGCCGCCAAGTCCGCGGATCGCTGCTCGCCGCCGCGGATAGGCTCCGCGCCAGCTGGGCGGGCCGCTGCGTCCAGCGAGCACGTCCTCGACCTGCACCACGAACTCCTCGTCGTGCGGGAGCTCGCGCTCGCCGAGCTCGACCGTGGTTTCGTCCTCGAGCGCGCTCGCCGGCGCATCGACCGCTGCCGGCCACTCGCCCGACGGCTCCACGGTGGGCCGCGCGGGGACGTGCTCGCTCGCCGACTCGCGGGGCACGGTGGGCGTCGGCGGGGGCTCCACAGGCGCTGGCACGCGCTGGGCATGGCCGTGCTTGCGCCGGCGCGGGCGTGCCGGCAAAGGCGTCGTGCTCGGCGGCTCGTCAGCTGACTCCGGCGCACGCGGCTCGCCCTCCGCTGCGCTGGCAGCTGGCGGGGCGAGATCCGCATCGCCCTCGAGCGGCTCGCCTCCTGGAGCCGCGACGTACAACGTCACCATCCCGTTGCGAGCCAGGTCGCTCCCGGCCGCAGGGTCCTGCGCGACGACGAGACCAGTCAGCTCCGCAGGGCAGCCGAACGAGCGATCAAGACCAGGACGCAGCCCGGCGCGACGCACCGCCTGCGCCGCCTCGCCGGCCGGCTGCCCCACGTAGTCGCCGACAGCCTGCGGGCCAGCGCCACCACCACGGCGGGCGGTCTTCGCTCGCTGACTCACACGCTCGGGAACTGCGGCTCTCTCGGTCATCGGCGTTACTGACCCCAAGCGCCTCAGACCGGCCAACGAGTTTTCGGCCGCCTACCGTGGCCGCAGCATCACCCGACCAGGGCGCCCGCGGGCGCCCCGGCGGGCACCGCGTACCCGACAGGCCGGCGAGACCCGACGCCGTCTACCTACCGTTGCTGCATCGGCTCGCTGGTGCCTGTTTTCACTTGGGACGCAAGTGCGAGCTGCGAGGCGCGGAGGACTCTCGTTGCTCGTCCCCTGCAGCAGTGTGGCCGGGGCTCGCACAGACGCTCGCATCGAGGCGAGTGCCGGCGCGATGCGGTCCCTCCTCAGGTCTCGGCCGAAGAATGCCGAGACACCTGCATCGTTGCGATCGCGGTCACCCACAAGATCGCGGGCACCCTTGATGCGTCGGATCGCATCCAGCTCAGAACTCCATGTTGGCGATGCGGTCGATCTCCTCACCGCGCTCGTCTAAGAACCTCGTGAAGCGGTCCTCGCTCTTCATCGCGTCCGCGTACTCGCCGCGGGAGTCGGGGTCAAACGGGACATCGAAGCCGCTCTCGATGAACGCCACGGCGTACTTCGTGGCGGGGTGCTCGTGGAGGAAGCGGTCGACCTCGTCCAGCACCGCCGTCACCTGCTCGAACGACAGCGGCGCAAAGGGGTACAGCTCGAAGTGGGGGGAGCGGCGAACATCTGTGAGCCGTGCGGGGATCGGGCCGATGCCCTCGATCTGTACGCCAACCGTCGCACCCAACTTGTCAAATCCGCCGTGCCCGAACGTGTTCCGGTAGTCCTCGGCGACCTCGTGCAGCCGACCAAGGATCCGGTTCGCATCCGTGTCCTGTGTGTTGAAGACGCGCCGGAACTTGTCGCCCCACCGGTTGCCGATGTGGTCACGGAGCGTCCCGCCGGCCGGATCCGCGCCGCCGAACGCGAACGCTAGCGTCAGCACGTGCTCCAGCCAGCTGAAGTAGGCGTTGATGGCTGCGATGGCGTTGAACCCACCCACCTCCAGTCGCTGGAACATCTTCGAGATCCCGCGCGAGAGGAAATCGTCCTCCTCGACGGTCCCGAGCTCGCGGGTGTCGTCAGCCTCTGAAGCGGCGAGGATCTGCTCTGCCTCAGTGCGGAAGTGCTCGTACGCCCGGCGCAACCGGTGGTGCTGGTTGCGCAACGTGACCTCGCCATTGTCCAGCTTCTGCTCCGCGAGGTCCTGCAACGCCTCCTTCTCGATCGTCTTGACGATCGCGTTGAGCTTCCCGACGATCTCGGCCGCCAGCCGCTGGGAGCCCCCGCCGTCTTCCGCGACACCGAGGTAAAGGCGTACACCAAACTTCTCGTGGGTCAGCATCACCTCGATACCGTCGTATCGGAACGGCACCCGCCACATCGTCTTGTCAGCAGGACCGAGGTCCCGGCAGCCGATGACCTGCACGAGCGCGATGTACGGCAGCCAAGGCACCGGCATGCGCTCACGCTCCACCGGTACTCGCGCCTGGTAGGACGCGGCTTCGGACGGCTCGAACTTGTCGAGCACGGGCGCGAGCCGCTTCCGGGTGGCCTCGGACAACACGATCTCGACCATGAGGTCGAGGGTAGCTCGCCCACCATGGTCGGACACTTGCGCCGGTGTCCCGTCGCTCGCGTGTCCGGCTAGGCACCGGATCGCAAGATTCCCCTTCATCGCGCAAGCTTTACGGTCGATCACGCAACGCGCGAAAGCGCGATGTGGTTCGCTGCCAAAGCGTGGTCTCATTAACCAGGTGCTGCTGACATCCCGCACGGAGAAGCTCGATGCCATCAAGGTGATCGAGGCGACGCGACGCGAGGTTCGATTCCTGCTGCCGACCGATGAGACGCTGCGCAAGCCCGTTCGGGCCAGTCCGGCTGGACACGGCGCGCGAGCGAGGACGCGCGAGAGATCATGATCGCGACGCTCGCCGAGCGCCACCGTCTGGCCTTCCGCGGGCGCGTCGCCGTCCGGCTCGACGTGGCCCTCGCCCCCGCTGACGCCGGCCTCGGCCTCCGGCGTGTCGCCAAGGAGTACATCGACCTGATGCGTGGGATCGTGTACTCGGATGACGCCGTCATCGACCACGTGGAGGTCCACCGTCGCCGCACTGGCCGGGACCGAACGCTCGCGGTGATTCGCTGCTTCCCGCTCGCCGTATTCATTGCGGACTTCGATCGGGCGTTTAGGGTCTGGGACGAGCTGGGGTTCCGTCCTCCTGACCGAGGTTGGGGGCGACACTTCGATGAGACCTACCGGGAGCTGCTCACCCACGACGAGTCCGTTTTGCGGACCGTGCTCGACATCGACGCACAAGAGGAGGAGCAACTCGCCGAGGATCCAGATGCCTCGGTGGATCTCGACGTTCCAGCCGCGATGATCGAACTCGAGGACTGGACGGTGCGCGAGTCGGCGCGCCAGCATCTGATCGGATCGATCGCGCGCTACCGCGGCGCCTGGCTCTCCGACCAAGGTCTCGACCATCGCGATCGCCCAGGTCCACCCCCCGGCTGGCTCGCCGAAGCACAGGCGCTTGACACGCACGACGTTGTTGGGCTCCGAGATACGGGTCCTGGCTGCTTCGTCCTACCGGCACCACCTCGGCGATCTCGCAAGCACGGCGAGCCGCGGTGAGATGAACTCCTCGAGAATGTGATCAGCCGCCAGCTTCAACGCGACCGGATGAGCAATGTGCGGCTCGAGGGCACCGTGGCCCTCGACATTGGCTTCCGGGCAGGAAGTGGCGATCACGCAGACCTCGACAACCTCGCCCACCGGGTGATCGGGGCGATGCAAAAAGCGCTTCCACCCGATACGGCCAAGATCGCGGGCTACCGCGCCTACCGGCGTGCGGGCGACACACCCGACGTTCGCGTCCGACTCCTCCCACAGCGTCGCCTCCTCGCTCTCGGTCGGGCGATGAACCGCGCTCGCGGGGTGGTCCGCACCGAGCGAGGGCCCCGGGCTCGAGCGAGCCGGTAGCGACCGAGTGCCACACCGACTTCCACTGCTCTAGCGTCGCGGCTATCAAGCTCGAGCCGTCTGCTCACGTCGTCGCCGACGAGCATCTGCACCTGCATTCCTACGCCCCTCGGCTGCGCGGCGAGCGGAAGCGGGGGAGGCCGTCGCCCCGCGGCTTTGGCGACTCGAACGCGGTTAGCGCCTTTCGACAGACCAAGACGTCGGAAGCACCACTCCGGCGCGTCGTGCCGGCCAGCGGCATTGCACGCGCGCTAGCGCAGAACTTCCCAGCCCGCCGACTGCCGCGCTCTCCAGAGCTTCTCTGGCATGGCCAGCGGCGGCGTCGCCAGCCATACGACATCTACCTCCGACGGGATGTCAGGCCCCGGGGGCGGCGGCATCGTTGCCACTGCCAACTCTGCGCCTGGTTGGGTCCCGTCCAGCCAGATGAACAGGTGGCACTCGCTCGCGCGGTCGGCTTTAGCTCTAGTGAGCTTCTCACGCTTGGGCTCCGCCCGCTCGGCGACCAGTCGGTTGACGGCGCCGGGGTCGCCCGCGAACCCGCCACTGATCGTGACGAACACCTCCGCGTCGCCGTCGGCCCGCGGCGCGAGCACCCGTGCTCGAGTTACCCCGAGGTCGACCATCCGTCGGGCAGCCTCAACGACCGGCGCAGGCATCTCAGAGCGCGGGCTGACGCACGCGTAGGTGATGTGCGGGTCGACATCGGCGTGGCCGTGCTCCTCGAAGGCCTCCAGGATGGGAAGCATCGCGCTCATCATCTCGGCGACGCGGACCGGGCGCTGCGGGATCGTCACGATCCAATCATTCGCGAGACCGGGAGCGGGCCAGCGCTGTTGC
The DNA here is from genome assembly GCA_963805745.1 of uncultured Solirubrobacteraceae bacterium. GTDB lineage: Bacteria > Actinomycetota > Thermoleophilia > Solirubrobacterales > Solirubrobacteraceae > Palsa-744. The sequence continues at coordinate 20,823 of CAWDVD010000002.1, read as the reverse complement.
CGCCCTTCTCTTCCGAAAGCTGCATCCGAGAGCGCGACGACTGCGCCGTCGATCGCACTCGTGACCTCCAGCGCGATGCAGCGTCCGCCCGGAAGGATCACGTCGAAGTCGTGCATCCCCGGAGGGTCGTCCTCGCCGTCACGCGACTCCCAACGCCCGCCGAGCGCGCCGACGACAACGTCGGCCGCTGCCAACTCCTCGGGTGCCGGTTCACGACCTGCCATTGGCACCAGACTAATAGGCACCCGAGCGGCGGTGGGTCATCCAGCTGCTCGTGCGGCGGGGTTACGGCGCTTTCGTGTCACGCAGGCGACGGCGGACGGCACCTGCTTCTCGTGGCCGAGAGGCATCTCGTAGCTGGCGCGGCAGACCTGAGTTGTGCGGAAAGCAGGCGCCGCCCGCGGAGCCGGCGAGACGCCAAGTTGGACGAGCTGCCACCGTCCTTCCCACGTCGCAGCTCGCTTTCGCATCGGACGCCAAGCAGGCACTCGACGTGAGTGGCAGACAATTAGCTGCGGGCACCCAGCAGCTGCGCGTAGCGCGCGAACCGCGGGTCCTCGAACCAGCCCGGCGCGCGCACGACCGCCGGCGGCAGATCACGGTAGACAAGCACCGCGCGCCCGCGGCCGATCTGCCGCAGCCACGGCGACGGCGCCGCCTTCTGATGACCGACGCTCAACGTGTGCCGCGCCAGCCCGGTCGAGGTCGAGGCGTTGGCGACCGGCTCCTCGCCGAGCAGCTCCGTGAGGTATCCCGCGCTCGTCGGCTCCGCCAACGGCGGGATGAACACCTGAGCGGTCGACGCTGCACAGATCGCGTCGCGGGCAGGACGGCCGTAGCGCTGGTCTATCTGCGCGATCGACTGCCAGATCGTTGCGATCACGATGCCGTGATCCCCGCACTGCGAAAGATACGACGCGAGGTTACGCACCGGGGCGATGTTCGCGGCCTCGTCCATCAGGATGAACAGCCTCGGGTCGAGCACGCCGCTCGTGCGAGCCTTGACGATCGCCGCCTCATACATCGCGGCCACGAGAGCCAGAATCACCGGCCGCAGCGCATCCTGATCGTGCCCTGCCGCGACCACATAGATCGTGTTGGCCTGCCCGTCGAGGAACCGCTCGGGGGTGAGATCGCCGACGGCGCACGCCGCGACCTGCGGGTAGCGGTAGGCGCGCAGGAGATTCAAGGCGCTCATCACCGTCGTCTCGCGGTTGCGCTCGTCGCGGCGGCTCACGCCCTCGAGCTGGTCCGCCGCCGCCGACGCGCCCGCTGCCTTCAAGCAGGCGATCGCGTCCGTGAAGTCACGCGCGTCCAGCCACCTCACCAGCTCGCTCATGCTCTGGCCGCTGATCGCGGCGGCGTGAAGCAGCGGCGCCAACATGCTCGCTGCCTCCTTGTCCCAAAACTCGTTGGCGGCGTTGCTGCTGTCCGGGTGCGCAGCCGAGGCCAGCGCTTCGCCCGCGCGGATCGCGCCAGGCCAGCTCCGCGCGGGGATCAGCGGGGTGAAGCCCGCGCTCGCACGGTCGCCGAACGGGTCATACACCCACACGCGGCCGAGGCTGCGCCGCAACGGAGCCGTGGCGTCGTAGATATCGCGCTTGGTGGAGAGCACCAGCGCCGGCCCGCGGTGATCCAAGAGCCAGGGCACCACATAGCCGCTGGACTTGCCCGCACGCGGCGGCGCGACGACCATCGGCTGGACCTCGAGCTCAGCCGCGAGCGTCCGCGCCGGCACACGCCCGATCACACCGAGATACGGGCGCCCCGCCGCCGGCCCATGCACCCATAGACGCCGCAGGTCTGCCGGCACCGCCCACGTGCGCGGGCGCACCCAGCCGCGATCCACCGCACGGCGCGCGACCGTCCGCTGCTCCTTGCCCAGCGGCGAGCCAGCCCGCCAGGAGCGCACACGACGGTGAACCCTCCACGCCGCCCAGCAGAAGAGCACGAGCGAGAAGCCCGCGACGAGCGCGTAGGCGGGCGCGGCGGGCGCCGCCGCGCGCTCCGCTGACGTCGGAAATGCACGGGATGGCGTGCTCCAACCACCGCGGACCAACAGGCGCCACATCGCCGCCGCGGCGTCCGCCGCCGGCAGCCTGATCGGCGCGTGAAGCGAGACCAGGCACGCCGCCTGCGTCCAACACCACGGCACGACGCCGCTCACGAGACCCGCGACCGCGAGCAGACCGAGGACGCAGACGAGCATCCTCGTCACGGGGCGCCACCCAACGGTGTGAACCCTCATGCCCCCGGCCTCCCTCTAGGCACAAGAGACGCATCCACTTGCGCTGCGCGCGCTGGTCCGGTGTCGGTCATCGCTGCTACTGACCTCCAGCGGCCCACACCGGCCAACGACTTCAACTCCGCGCAAGCAGCGCGTCACGCCGGTCGCCTCCGCGGGGCTCTCTCGTGCGGTCGAGCGCTGCGCAAACTCGTTGGCCGCTGGCGAGCAGTTGTGGTCAGTACCCACAAAGGCCGCCAATCCGAGGCGGCCGGGACACACGCAAGGAGAGCCAAGGATGCCGCTCAGGCAGCGGTCGAGCACCGATCACACCCAGCTGCGAAAGGTGAACAGACTCGCTGTTCAAGCAGCCCCCCCTGGTTGTCGGCGCGTCGTGTCTTGCCCATTTTGGACACCGCCGGACTAGCGCTTCGGCCCCCTTACGGGGGCTTCCCTACGCCCTCACGGGCTTCGGCTCCGCGCGCCGGTCGGCGTCTTTTTGGGCTGCGTCACTAGCACCAACAACCAACAAACGGAGGAACAGCAAATGAACATCAACCGAGTCGTCATCACCGGCAACCTGACCAAGGACCCCGAGCTGCGCTCGCTGCCCAGCGGCACCGCAGTCTGCGACCTGCGGGTCGCGGTCAACACCCGCCGCAAGGACGGCGAGGAGTGGGTCGACAAGCCCAACTACTTCGACGTCACGGTCTTCGGCGGCCAGGGCGAAGCGGTCGCCCAGCACCTCACCAAGGGCCGCGGCGTCGCGGTCGACGGGCGCCTGGAGTGGCGCGAGTGGGAGACCCAGGAGGGCGGCAAGCGCCAGGCCGTGAGCATCATTGCCGACTCCGTGCAGTTCCTGGGCAGCGCCAACGGCGCGGGCAACGGCGGCGAGGAGTCGGAGCTGGTCGGCGCCGGCGCCGGCGCCGGCGACGACATCGAGTTCTAGGGCTCCACGGCCCGCGCCCCAGGACGGGCGCGGGCCGAAAGCTCTCACAGAAAGGACGCCGAGGATGAACCAGACCACCACCTTCGACCAAGCTCTCCAGGGGCTTCGAGCCCGCGACGCGCGGCTGCGCGCGCTGTGGGAGATGACCGTCGCTCAGCGGATCGCCGCGATGCGCCGCGGCGAGCTCACCCTCGAGCAGTGCTCCGCCTGGGCGGCCCGGTACCCCGAGCAGGTGCCGCTGCTCAACGGCGAGTTCGCGTACCTCTCAGCCTTCACCCCGGAGGTCCGCGATTGAGCCTCCCTGAGAATCACCCCGGCGAACTGCTGACATATCTGCGCATCCTCGCGGACGGCTCCCGGCCCAACCAGTTCTTCGACCTTCGCTACAGCCCGCCCGCAGGAGTGATGCGCCGCCGGTATGTCTCTGTGCTGCGCCTGCAGCAGATCGCACAGCGGATCACGGAGCTGGCGCCCGTCGTCGACGTGTATGTCGGAGCGGCGCTACGCGACCGCGCCCGCAGAGGCAAGAGCGCGATCAGCGGCTCGCATCTGCTCTACATCGAGTGCGACGATCCCGCCGCCCGCGAGCGCCTCGAGGACTTCGCCTGCTCGCCCTCGATGGTGATCGCCTCCGGCTCACCAGGGCACCTTCACCTCTACTGGCGGCTGCGCGAGCGAGTGAGCACCGCCACGATAGAGACCACCAACCGCAGGCTCGCGCTCGGCCTGAACGGCGAGCCCGCCTGCACCGACATCGTGCGGATGCTGCGCCCACCCCGCACCCTCAACCACAAGCACACGCCACCGGCGCCCGTCAGGCTCCTCGAACACAACGCCAGCGCGTGCTACGCACTCGCCGACGTGCTCGCCCGGCTTCCCCACGATCCACAGCCCCGCGACGAGCGCCCGGCCGGGTCGGGCGTTCGTCGCGGGCGCACCGCCCTTGACCGCGAGCTGCTTGCCATTCCCGCAGCCGAGTACGTGCGCGTCCTGGCAGGCCGCGAGCCCGACCGGGCCGGCAAGGTGCTGTGCCCGTTTCACGAGGAGACCGACCCAAGCCTGCAGCTCTACCCGGACGCCACCTTCTACTGCTTCGGCGCACGCTGCCGCAAGGGCGGCACGATCTTCGACTTCGCCGCTGCCCTGTGGGGCAGCGGCACCCGCGAACACGACTTCCTGAAGCTGCGCCGGCGCCTCGCGCGAACCTTTGGTCTCACAGCACCCACCGGCGCATGAGCGATCCTCCCGCCAGCCTGAAGGTCAGCGCTGGAGTACCCGTGCCGGCCGCGCTACGGTTCGGCGAGCATGAGCGAGCGTCGCACAGTCCCACTTGCAGTCACCCTCGACGATCGCCAAGTGACCAGCGAGACGACCTGCACGTGGGCAGGACCCTACGTGCTGACGATCGCCACAGCGCTGCCCGATCACACACTCGCGCTCGAGGTTCACTCCACCTTCGTCGGCCACGAGGGCGTGCCGACGTGCGTCACTCACCTAACGCTCGGACCCATCGAGCACGACCCCACGATCGCCCAGGTCGAACACCCTCACGCGAGCCTCGACCCGGTGCTCAGGGCCAGGGAGTGCGCCTACGAGCACATCCAGATCGTCCTTGCGACGCTCACGCAGCTCGGGTACGAGGCCGCAATCGACGTGCCCGACAACGCCTTCGAGGACCTAGAGCGCGTAGAGCCCCGCTGACGCCGACGCAGCACGCGCTGGCCTCCTGAGCGACCCCACTGGCTACGGGCGTCGAGCCGAGGTCCCCTCCGATGATCGCACGCTGCGCGTGCGTGTTGGTCGGGGATCGGCTCCGCACCGGCAGGGCCGCCTATCGAAAGGAAGCGCGATGCCGCACGACGCCACCAGCTCGCCCGCTCAGACACTCCCCGCCTACGCCGGCATCGGCTCACGCGCCACACCCCCTGCCGTGCTCGACCTGATGACCCGCACGGCGTCGTGGCTGTCGGCGCAGGGATGGGTGCTGCGCACGGGCATGGCCACGGGCGCCGACCAGGCGTTCTACCGGGGCGCCAGCACGCACGGGCCGCACGAGCTCTACCTGCCGTGGCCGAGCTTCGAGGCCAGCGCCCGCCTTGCATGCTGTGGCGCAGGGCAGCTCGTGCTCGGCGAGCCCACGCCAGCGGCCTACGAGCTCGCGGCCACGTTTCACCCTGCGTGGTCCCGGCTGCCGCGGGCCGTCCGCGCATTGCACGCACGCAACTGTCATCAGGTGCTCGGCGCGGACCTGCGGAGCCCGGCACGCTTCGTCTTGTGCTGGACGCCTGACGGCAGCCTCGACGGTCGAGGGCGGCGCGTCGGCGGGACCGGCCAGGCGCTGCGTATCGCTCACCACCGCCGCATCCCCGTGTTCAACCTCGCCCGCCGCGAGCATCTGCAGCGGCTCGCAGACGCCGCAGTATGACGCTCGCTCGCCGCTGACTCACACATTCACAAAAACAGAAGTGTGAACGGTGGGGCGCCAGCAGCCCAATTATCGCACCCCTAACGGGGTGCGGAGGGCTGCCTACCGGCACCCGCACGGAACGGGAGCCCTGTCAGAAAGGACACTCGCCATGAACGAGTCCTACCACGCAGCAATCACCCTCTGGCCCGCCACACCACTGCCCGCCAGCGTCGCCGCTGAGCTGCACAGCGCCGGCGTCGACCTCGCCGCGAAAGAGGTGAACGACGGCCGTTTCTCCACACGCTGCACCCCCGAGGGCGTTGTCGTCCTCGACCTCTCGTTTGAGCGCTGCCAGTATGGGCTCACCGGCCTAGAAGCGGTGCTCGCCACGCTGCGCCTCGCGCGCATCTCCTACGTCGCCTGGGATGTGCGCGATGGCGAGATCGCCGGCACCGGCCGCGCGTTTGACCCTGACAGCGGGATCGAGCGGCAGTTCAGCGTCATGGCCGACGGCGAGCCGGTGCTTACCGCCAGCGACCTCGAGGAGTTCGAGGGTCGCTTCGGCACCGCCGAGGCGCTGCTCGAGAGCATCAAAGGATGGCTGCGGCTGCCCACACCCGAGGAGCTCACCGACCTCGATCCCCACGAGGTGACGATCGTGACCGTGCCCGACGACGAGGACCCCGACGAATCCGTCGAGACGGTCGGTGCGGTCGAGGGGTCGCCGGGCGCGTGCCTGCTCATAGAGCGCCAGGGGGGCCGTTAGTCATGGCCTGCCACGATGCGGTTCCCAACGAGATCATCCGCCCGGGCACCAGCCTATATCGGTGTCAAGCGCAGGCCGGCGACGTGGTGGTGATCCACGCGATGGGCCGTTTCCGCGCGGCGCGAGTAACACGCCTTGGCCCCAAGCGCGCGCAGCTCATCCATCCAGCCGCAAACCCCGACCAGTTGCCGCACCGGCCGACACGCCGACGAGACGAGCTTTACGCGCTCGTGGGGACCGAGCCGGCCGGCGTAGTCACGGCAGGAGCAAAGGCACGCTACGGGCACTCGCTCGCGCCCGCCCCGGTGTCGTGCGAGGGAGGCGGTGATGGCGCGTGAGTCCGCTTACTCGCCTCGCCGCTGGCCGCTACCGGCACGATCGCCTCGGTGTCGAGGTCGAGAGGACAGCGATGCCACATATGCCCTGGCAGCTCGCCGGCCCTGATCCAGATGGCAGCGGCGTGGTTCACGCACGGACGCTCGGCGACGCCCGCGCATTCCTGGGTGAGATCGAGCAGCACACCGCCCGCATCGATCGCCAGGGTCTGAGCGCCGGTGGCGACAGCGAGGCGCGACGGACTTTGCTTCAACTGCACCGGTACCTGTTTCCCGAGCGCTACGACGACGTAGCGACCTACGAATGGCACGCCGGGACTATCGAAGACGTCGCAGCGATGCTGGAGCGGGCACTAGCCGGCGAGCCCGACGCGCAGCTCTCAGCCAACTGACTTCACCCACAACGGCGGCTCGCGGTTTCGCGCCCCGAACGGCCGCGAGAGTCACATTCGCCGCTGGCAGGAGAGCGAGTAACTGTCGCGTAGCCGTCATCGGCGGCTTACCGCTGCTCGGGCCGGGTTTCGCCCACCCCTTTAGGCCAGCAGACCGGTTCTGTGGCGCGTCAAGCCATGCGCTTCGCGTCGCCTGCGGCGATCCCTGGCGGGACAGGGCTTGACCCGCCTCGCCGGCCCGCTCAGGCCGGGGCGTGCCCAACCCCGACCTCAAGGAGACAGCGATGAACAACCCCACACGGCGGCCCAGCGGCCTGCTCGTCCCAGCGCACGTGCAGCTCGGCAGGCCACGCGCGGTTCACTGCAAGCGCGAGCGCCACCATGTCTACATCGGGCGCCCCTCGAAGTGGGGCAACCCATTCGTGGTCGGCAAGCACGGCCAGCGCGGCGAGTGCATCGCGCTCTATGAGAGCTGGCTCAGGCGCAGCTCGGCGCTGCTGGCGGCGCTCGATGAGCTGCGCGGCCTGGTGCTCGGATGCTGGTGCGCTCCGCGCGCCTGCCACGGCGATGTGCTGGTGCACTTGGCGAACGCGAACACGGCGGAGCGCGAGCGCTGGCTGGCGCTCGTTGCGTAGGGGAATGCGCCGGCGGGCCGGAAGGAGCGCACTCCTCGAGGGTGCCGTGTCGGCCCGCCACCGGCGTCCGCGCCCCGCGGATGCACACCAAAAGAGAGAGGTATGAACGCCGCACTCGCCATTCGACGCAGTAGGTGGTAGGGGGGTTAACACGAGAGTCCTATCACACCCCTCCCTGCGAGATCGGCTTACGCCTTCAAGCAATTGAGAGTCGCCCCCTGCGGGGGCGCACAGAGTTCACATTATCAATTGCTTGACTCGCCTTCCGGGGCGTGATGAGTAGAGGGCAAGTTCACAAGCTCACCACACAGAAAGGACTTTCACACTATGAGCCCTCACACAAAAGGACGCGGTGCATCCCCAGCGCAGATCTCCTACCTTAAGGATCTCGCCTCGCAGACCGGCACGACCTTTACCTTCCCGCGCAGCGGCTACCAAGCAGGGCGCGAAATCAAACGGCTGAAGGCGCTCAAGGCGCGGCGCGGACGCTACCTGGAAACTCCCCGGCAGGAGCTCGACCCGGTGGAGCAGCCCTACGCGACCGAGCAGAAGCCCGGTGAGATCATTGGCTACGGTGCGACGGCGCGGCGCGGCGACCCGGCCCCGCAGCGCTCAGCTCCGGCGCCGAGGCGGGCCGAGGGCGAGCCGTTCGAGCTGGGGCGCTACGTCACGCGCACGGGGGAACAGCGAGCGTTGTACGGCATCCGCGTGGATGGCGAGCCGAGGATCATCGACGCCGCCGCAGAGGGGAGGGGGCGCATCTTCACCGTCGAGCAGGAACTGCGGGACAAGGGCGGCTATGGCGAAGTCAAGGCGCTGGTAGCGGACTATCTAGAGCAGGCGCAGCAGATCGGGCGCATCCCGATGGCCCCAGCGCCACGCGAGCGCAAGGAGCTGGTCGCAGATGCCTAGCGGACCTGCGATGTCCGGCGTCCCCTCGTTGGTCACTCGATCGACGGGGGCCGCCGCGGTGGCCGTCGCCCTCGGAATTGTGGCACGCCCGTCAGGGCGTGCCTGGGGTCGGGCTCCACGGCGCCGCGCCCGGCGGCGCCACAGTCCAGATCGGAGGCCCGACAATGGGTAACGACCCCGAGGTCATCCTCATCGTTGGTGAAAAACCGGTGAGTGACCCACCCGCGCACGAGCTCGCCCTCGACGGCTACCGGGTGCTCCGCGCCCCTCGCCTTCAGCGACCGCATGTGCTCACCGAGCCCGGCGAGACAGACCTGATCATCCTCACCGCAACCTCACGTCAGGCCAGCCGGCTTCACTCGATACGCGCGCTACGTGCAGGCGAGCTTGACCCCGAGATCAACGCCGGTGTGCGCGTCCTTTGGATCAGCGCCACCGACGAGAGCGCCGAGGTCCTGCGCGCGTTTGAGGCCGGCGCCGATGATGTGCTTCGCTCGCCATTCCTGCACGCAGAGCTGCTTGCCCGCGTGCGTGCGCTCCTGCGCCGCGGCGTCCTCAGCTCCGCCGGGGTGATCCAGTTCGGGGCGCTTCGGATCGACACCAACGCTCACGCAGCCACGTTCGCATCCACGCCGCTTCGTCTGCGCCGCCTCGAGTACGCGCTACTCGTTCACCTCGCACGCGACCCCGGCCGCGTCCACACCAAGCAGGATCTGCTCCGCGAGCTGTGGGGCTACCAGGACGCCAGCTCTACGCGGACAGTTGACACGCACGCCTGCCGCCTGCGACGCGCGCTCACCAAGGCCGGCGCGGCCGACTGGCTTATCGCCGTGCGCGGCGTCGGCTATCGCCTGGCGCCCGACGGGCACGGCGAGCTGCATCTGCTGGCGGGGCGACGTAGCGCCTGAGCACGGACGACGGGCCTCGCCCCTCCCGATGATCGCACGCTGCGCGTGCGCGGGAGTCGGGCAACGGCCCGCCGCCCGGCGGGCTCAGACCCCCGCGAAGGGAGAACCATGAGCACGACCACCGCAGTACCACCGAACCCTCCGACGACTTCATCGCCGCAAGCCGACGCGAGCACGCGGCGCACCCAAAACCTCGGCAGATACCGCGTGCGTGACACTGGACAGGAGCGCGAGGTGCTGCGCGTCCAGCGCCCCAACGGCAGCGCGCTCGTCGTCGACTACGAGTTCGGCACCCTCTGCGACGGACGCCTGATCGCCCACCTATCGCCGGACGAGCCGGCTGAGAACGCGCGGATCGTCAGCGACCTGTACCTAGCCGATGACGAGCGCAGGGGTCGCTGCCGCACAGTGACGCCCGAGGACTTCCAGGTCACTCGTCACGTCAAACCATCCCCCTCAAGCGGCCACGCGCCGCTTGATGTCAGCCGATTGCAGGACGCCGCCGGCCGCGTCTACCGTATCCGCGAGGTGCCCCTGGCTGGGGCACCGCTCGCTGACAGGCGCCGTGAGCTGCGCTGGACCCGTTCCCGGCTTCCCGGCCGCGAGGACAGCTTTGACGCCGTAACGCTCCGCGACGTCGTGGGGAGCCTCGAAGTCTATGAGCCAGCGCGCTCGCTCACGCGCGACGCGCTCAGCCGCTGCGGCCAGTGCGTCTCGGCCGCTCGACTGCGAGAGGAGGAGCGGCGGCTCACGAACAGCGTGATCGTGCTCAACCGGGGCCTGCGCGAAGCAGTCCACCGCGAGCTTCATCTTGGCGCGCTGAGCATGAGCGAGATCGCGCTGCGCTGCGGGCGCGTCAAGCGCGACGCTCGCGGCAACGTCAGTGGCGAGACGAGCTGGCTCGCCCGCCGCATCGGCCAGCTGCCCGAAGGGGGCCAGGATCGCCCTTGCCCGTGGATTCACAGTGACGTGCTGGCGCTGATCGCACGGGACGGGCTCGGCGTCTGCCCCCGCGAGGTGGAACTGTGAGCGCCCTCACCGAACGCCGAAACGCCGCCCGCAAGGCCGCCAGCCAGCTGATGCGCTCCGGTCTTGACTGCGCCCGCGACCTGAAATCGCCGGCGGCGATCGACTGGCTCGCCGACGTGGCGCTCCATGTAGGCAGCCTCGACCCCATCGAGATAGGCGCCGGCGCGATCCTCGAGAGCAGCGGCCACGCCCGCGGCAACGAGCAGTTGACGCTGGAGGCGAGCTGATGCTGCTGCTGGCAACACAGGCCGAGCCGCAGATGATCGAGCACGCCCACCCAAACCTCGGGCGCCTGATCCAGCCGCGCGACCACAACGCCCTGGCAAAGACGATCGACCGCGGCGTGCCCTGGGCAGCCGACAACGACTGCTACCAGGGCCTCGAGCACCGCGCCTACGACGCGATGCTCGACCGCCTGCATCACATCGGTGGCCGGTGCCTGTTCGTGGCCGTACCCGACGTGGTTGGCGACGCCCACCAGACCGCACGCCAGTTCGAGCGCTGGTGGACCGGCCCCGCGCGCCGCGGCCTACCCGTCGCCCTGGTGGCACAGGACGGCCTCGAGCGCATGGAGCAGTGGATGAGCACGGCGTGGCCGCGCATCGACGCGCTGTTCATCGGCGGCTCGACCGACTGGAAGCTCGGGGCGGCCACGCGTGCCCTCGTGCGCGAAGCCAAGCGCCGGGGCCTATGGGTTCACATGGGGCGCGTCAACAGCCTCAAGCGAATCGCCTATACCGCCGAGATCGGCTGCGACAGCATCGACGGCACCGGCTGGATGCGCTGGCGCAACATCCGCCTGCCCGAAGCTCTGCAGGCCGTCAGCGCACCCCCTCAGCACGCGCTTCCCGGCCTCGACCGAGACGCCGCCGGCCAGCCGGCGCATGACGATCAGACCACGATCGCAACGCCCGTCGCCGCGGTCCCCGTGCCCCTCCACCGGCAGCTCGAACTCTGCGAGCCCGAGCGCAAGACGGCGTGATGTGGGTCCGCGACGACGGCGGCCGAGCCGCCGCAGGCTTCGCCGGCCACACCGGCGACTGCGTGGTCCGCGCCATTGCAATCGCCTGCGAGCTGCCCTACGCCGACGTCTACCACGCGCTGCATCAGGCGACCCTCGCCGACCGCGTGGTGATGGCGAAGCTCGAACTCAGCTACGGCGCGCAGGCGCGACGCCACGCCAGCCCGCGTGCCGGCGTCAACCCGCGCGTGTACCGCCGCTATCTGCGCACGATCGGCTGGACGTGGACACCGACCATGCAGATCGGCCAGGGCTGCACCATCCATCTGGACGCCCACGAGTTGCCCGCCGGCCGGTTGATCGTGCGGCTCTCGCGACACGTCTGCGCGGTGATCGACGGCGTGCCCCATGACACCCACGACCCGAGCCGCGGGAGAACGCGCTGCGTATACGGATACTGGCAGTGCCCAGCGAGCGCGCGCTAAGCAGCCGGATTCCCTGACCGACTCTGCCGGCCCACAGCGACAAGCTGGCAGCACCGGTGCGCTCGCTCCCCGCTGTGCGGGATCGCCCCGCGCGGGCTCGCGCCCAGCTCCCCAGATCGCCGCGCCGACGACCGCCGACGGCGCGGCCCCAACACCCGCACGGCCAGATACCGCACGCCGGCTGCGCCGGCTGTAACCGAGCCTCCCAAGGTCGGCTCTCCACCGACCCCGGCGTCGTGACACGCCGGCCTGGCAGCCCTGCGGGCTGCCCGCTCGCCGCTCGCTGACGCTCACCGGCTCACGCGGCCGGCGGCACACCGCCAAGCCCGTTGCTCCTATGTCAAGCGAAACCCGGAGTTTGCGGATACTGAGCTGTTGCGTGTCGCCGTCGTCTTCCCGGGGTTCGTCATATAGCGTCGGTGGCGTGCCGAGGGTGAAGGTTGTGGTGTTCGACGTGGGTGAGACGCTGGTCGATGAGACGCGCGCCTGGTCCCAACGCGCCGACGAAGCGGGCGTCACTCAACTCACGCTGTTCGGAGCGTTGGGCGCACTTATCGCGCGCGGAGAAGATCACCGGCGTGTTTGGAAGCTTCTGGGTGTCCCGGCCCCCCTCGGCTTGGTGCCCATCGAGGCGTCCGACCTGTATCCCGACGTCGTCCCCTGTTTACGTCTGCTGCGCGACCGTGGCTACCGCATCGGCTTGGCGGGCAACCAACCAGCCATGGCCGAGGAGCACCTGGCGCGTCTTGATCTACCGGTCGACCTGATCGCGTCCTCGGCGAGGTGGGGTGTCGAGAAGCCCGATCCGGCGTTCTTCGCTCGGGTCTGCGACGAGGCCGGTGCTCCGCCGTCGCAGATTGCTTACGTCGGGGATCGCATCGACAACGACATTGCTCCCGCCAAGCACGCCGGGATGTTCGCCGTGTTCATCCGCCGCGGGCCGTGGGGCCACGTCCACGCTCATCTTCCGGCCGTTGAGCTCGCTGATGCACGCCTCGACTCTCTCGCGGCGCTCCCGGCTCTTCTCGGGGAGTGAGCCGGTCGACAGCAGGCGGTGATACCTGCGTGCGAGGTGACGCTTGAGGCAACGCATGGCCTCCATGCGGGTCTTGCCCTCGGCTTCCTTGCGCTGCAGGTAGGTGCGGGTCTCAGGGTCCAGGCGTCCGCGGGTGATGGCGATGACGTGCAGTGCCCGATTGATCTGCCGGTTGCCGCCGCGGTCCAAGCGATGGCGGTCGTGTCGGCCCGAGGAGACGGGGATCTGTGCGACGCCCGCGAGTCTTGCGAACTGGGCATCGCTTTTGAAGCGCTCGGCACCGGCTGTCTGGCCAATCAGGATCGCAGCGGTCAGGGGCCCGCAGCCGGTCTCCTCGAGCAGCTCTGGACGCTGCACGCGGATGAGGTCGCGCAGCTCACGCTTGAGCGTCTCGGCTTCGCGGGTGAGTGCGCCAATTCGCAGTGTTTGCTCGCGCGCGATCCGAACCCTTGCGGTTTGAGGCATCGATCGAAGCCGGCGCGTGACGCGCTGAAGCTGTCCGGGGTAGTCGAGCTTGCGTGATGGGATCTTCGCCTCGAGCTCGGGGTCGAGGATCACGAGGTTGATCCGTAGCCGATTGATTAGCCTGGTGCGCTCGTTGACGAGCGTGCCGCGGTGATCGCAGAGCAGCCGGATCTCGACCGCGTTCTCGTCCAGGTAGGCGGCGGGGAACCGCTCGATGCCATCTCTGAGCACAGCTCGAGCGATGGCTCGTGCGTCGATCTGATCGGACTTGCCGGGCTCGCGTTCGCCGCGGCGCGAGACGCCCATCAGCTTCGGCGCGACCCTCAGCACTCGCTCGCCGGCGGCGATGAGCGCTTGCTCGAAGTGGTGGGAGAGGTCACGGCAGTCCTCGATTGCCCACACCAGCTCCTCGCCGAGCGCTCGCGCCCAGCGCAATGCTTCGAGATGGCCTTGCTCCTTCGCCGGGATTTCTCGCTCGCCCAGCAGTTGGCCGGTCGCCGCGTCGACGGCCGCCAGTGCGTGGGTGCTCTTGTGGACATCCGCTCCGATCACGATCATCCAGCCCGTCCCTTCAATCGATGGGTCTTGTTTGACTGGACCCTCGGCGGACAGGCCTTTCTTGGGGCGGTTGCCACGCTCCTATTAGGTCACGCCGCAGGTCCTGGGTGGTGGCGGGCGACACAACGGGCGCCGGTCAGGCCAGGACGGCCGACAGACAGACTCAGAGTCAGCCCGTCACCAGTCCAGGACCAAACCCGGCTCACCGGACGGCACGGCAAACGGCACTCCTTCCTGCCAACTGCGCGTCCGACGAGCCGACCGCTGCGACCGCAAACCAGCTCCCTGCTCCCGGAGCAAGCTCGCGGTCTCCACAAGCTGGCAGAAAGGACAGACTAGATGCACCGCTGTGCGCGCGCCATGTTCGCGCCATGCAATTCGTTGGCCGGTCTGACCGCGTTGGGGTCAGTACCCCATGTGATGACCGCAGCCAGTATCGGCTCCGCCAAAGGCGGCGGCTACGCCCGCTACCTGGAGTCAAAGACGATCGAGCCCGAGCGCGGCGACTACTACCTCTCGCCAACCGGGGAGCCCACACAGGCGCCCGGCCAGTGGCTCGCCAGCCCCGACACGCTCGCCCAGCTGGGCATCGAGGGCAACAGCGTCGAAGGCCGCGACTTCATCGCGCTCATGGAAGGCAAGCACCCCCGCAGCGGCAGGTGGCTTCGTCACGCCGGCGCCGACGGCAGCCGTGCCGGCGGGATCGACCTGACCTTCTCCGCACCGAAGTCCGTCTCGACCGTGTGGGCGCTCGCCGGTGAGGCCCAGCGCCGCGAGATCGAGGCCGCGCACGCCGCCGCCGTCACCGAGACGATCAGCCACCTGACCGAGACGGTGCCGACCGTCCGGCGCAAGTACCGCGGCCAGGTCAGCGAGGAGCGCGCCCGCGACCTCGTGGCCGCCGAGTATCGGCACACGACCTCTCGCGGCGTGCTCGAGGGAGACGCACCCGACCCGCAGCTGCACAGCCACGTTGTCATCACAAGCGCGATCCGCGACGACGGCAAGATCGTCGCAGTCGCCTCGCGTCCGATCTTCCGCTCCGCCCGCGAGCTTGGCGCCTACTACCGCTCGGCGCTCGCCCACCAGCTCCGGCAGCGCGGGTACGTGGTCGAGGCGGGCACCGGCAAACATGGCCGCTACTTCGAGCTAGCCGGCGTTCCGCGTGGCCTGCTCGATGCGTTCTCCCAGCGCAGTCGTGAGGTTGCCAGAGCCGCCGAGCGGTTCCGTGCGAAGTGGGGGAGGGCACCCGAGCGCGGCGAGCTACGAGCGCTCAAGCTCGAGAACCGCAAAGCCAAGACGCTCATCACCCGCACCGACCTGCAGCAGGCATGGAACGACACTGCCGCCCAGCACGGCTACATCCAGCAGCCTGACCGCACGCCGCGCGCCGCCACAACCTCGGCGGTCGAGCAGCCGCTGGAGGATCGCGTCGAGCAGCGCCTCACCGAAAAGGCGGCCACCTTCGAGCCCGGCGAGCTTCGCGCCGTCCTGCTCGAGCAGTCCGTCGGCGAGCTCTCACCACAGAAGGCCCTCGATCGCGCCACGGGCATGATCGCCGAACGGCGCATCCTGCCGCTGCAAGGCGGGCTGATGACCACGCTCGCCGTGAGGGCGCGCGAGCAGGCGATCGAGCGGCGCATCACAACGCTCGCGCTCGACGCCGGCCGCGACGTAGGCGCGCAGGCCCGCCAGCTCGCGGGCGAGCAGATCGCCGAGCGCATCGGCGCTCATCTCTCCACGGAGCAGACCAATGCCCTGCAGGTCATCACCGGCCCCGAGCGCGCCGCGATCCTCGTCGGCCCCGCCGGCACCGGCAAGGGCGTCGTCATCGACGCCGCCGCCCGCGCCGAGCAACACGTCGGACACCAGACCCTTGGCATCGCCGTCTCCGGCTCCACCGCACAGCGCCTCGGCCAAGACAGCCCCGCGCTCGCCGGGCAGACCCTCACGCTCGACGCGCTCGTCTACCGCGCCGACCGCGGCCAGCTCCACATCGACCGCAGCACGACGATCTACTTCGACGAGGCAGGCATGTCCGACACCGACCGGCTCGACCGCCTCACGCAGGTCATCGAGGACACCGGCGCGAAGCTCGTGACGATCGGCGACGCCGCCCAGCTCCCCTCCATCGGCGCCGGCGGCATGTTCGCGCGGCTCACCGAGATCGCCCCGAGCGCCGAGCTGTCGAACATCCGCCGCACACTGGACCCGGAGGAACAGCGCGCCTGGGCGGACCTGCGCGCCGGACGCTCCGATCGCGCGATGGCCCACTACCACGCCCGCGGCCAGCTGCACATGACAGACACCCGCGACGAAGCGGTCGAGCACGCCGCCCAAGAATGGGCGACCCTCACGGAAACCCACGACCCCAGCCAGGTCGCCTTGATCTCCGACGCTTCCAACCAGGAGATCAACCGTCTCAACGCCCGCGCCCAGCACTTCCGTGCCGAACGCGGCGAACTCGGCGACCTCGACGTCGCAATCCCCGGTGTCCACTACGGGGTCCGGCAAGGCGACCGCGTAGCGCTGATAGACCAGCACCGCCAGCCCGGCACCCAGCGGGTCGAGAACGGCAGTCGCGGAGAGATCATCACGATCACCGAGGCGGCGGAGGTGCTCGTCGAGTTCGACGTCACCGGCCGCCGAGCCCTCATCGCAGGGGACGAGCTCGCCAAGCTCAGGCTCGGCTACGCCCAGCACATCCACCGCGCCCAAGGCGCCACCGTCACCCGCACCCTCGTCATCACCGGCGGCTGGCAGACCAGCAAGGAGCCAGCCTACGTCGAGGCATCCCGCGCCCGCCAAGGCACCGACTGGTACGTCAGCCGGCAAGACCTCGGCGTCGAAGGTCACGACACCGACCGGATCAAACGGCTCGCGCAGAACATGAGCCGAAGCCACGCGCAGACGCCATCGCTCTCCTACCCCGAGCTGCCCGACCCAGACTGGGGACCCGGCCTCACAGCCCCACCGATCGCGCCCAGCCGCACCAGCGTCATGCCGGGCATCGTCCGCGAGACGATCAGCCGCATCATCAACCCGCCAGCACCGGAGCGCACCAGATGAGCCGCCGCAAACAGATCGTGCTACGCGACCCCGTAGACGACCAGCTCATCGAGCTCGCAGCCGCATCGGACATGCCGCCCGCCACCCTCGCCGCTCACTTCGTTGAGAGCTGCGTAGCCAAGGCAGCCAAAGAAGGCAAGGTCCGCCCGGAGCGTCCCACCACGCCCTCCGTCTCGAGCCACGGCGGCGAGCGTCCTGCATACCTCGAGCCCTATGGCGGCGACCCCGACTGGCGCCGGCAGATGTGGGGCGCCATTGTCGCGCTGCACGGCCGCTACCCCGAACAGCTGAAAGCCCTCAAGGACAAATGGTGGACCAGCGAATACGAAACCGAGATGCTCTGTGCCCTCGCCGTATGGCGCGGCGAACTCGACGAAGGCCCCCACGACCCCCGCGAAGAGATCGCCTTCCACCACCAGATCAGCGACTACGGCCGCACACTCCAACAACAAGGCGGCGGCGTCACAAAGGCATGGAAACCCGGCGGCATACCGCCAGAGTGGGCAGACCAGTAGCGCCACGGCTGTGGCGCTCTACCTCCGAGAGCGATCGATCGCCCCGAGCCGTCGACCAGCATCGCCCTGGCCAATAGCAGACAAATGAAAGTTCATCCTCACAAACCGAGGTGGCTGCCGGAACACGCCGGCCGCCGGCCGCCGGCAGCTCGCGGCAGGTAGTTTGATCGCGATGGCCGACTACGCCGATCTCAACAGCGCCCTCGAGGAGCAGCTCAACCGTACCGCCAGGTTCGTTCGAGCAGCCTTCCACGTCCACTCGATCGACAGCCACGATTGGGGCAAGGAGGCCGACCCCACCACCAACAAACGCGACCAATTCACCGGCCGCAACGGTCAAGAACGCTACCTCGACGCGCTCGCCAACGCGGGCCTGCAACTCGTCTGCGTAACCGACCACATGAAGTCCAACTACGCGTTCGAGCTGGCAGCCCTCGCCGCCGCCCGCGACGACATCACGGTGTTCCCTGGGATGGAGATCTCCTGTCTCGTCCCCCCCGGACACAGCGAGGCGATCCACATCCTCGTGATCTATCCCCCCGACGCGAGCGCCGACGTTATCGAGCGACTCTTCGCCGGCCAGAATCACCTGCCCGGCGTACCCCAACGTGCCGGCACAGAGCAAGCGAAGTTCGCGTCCCTGACGGACATCCGCGAGATGGTGAACGGCGCCGGCGGCCTGTTCATGCTCGCGCATATCGACCAACTCCCGCGCGGGCACCGTTGCTTCGTGCGCAGCGCCCGCAGCGACAGCCTCGGGATGTTCGCGATCGACCCCGACGGAGCCGAGGAGAAGCGAGCGGTCTCCAACGAGTACGCCGAGTACCTGATCGCGCTCGGCCCCAACGCCGTCGAGGTCCGTGGCCACGACGACCGCAGGCACTACTGGACCGTCACCGCCGCCGACCGCAGCACCCACACCTTCGCCTGCATCGCGAAATCAGACCACCACTCGATCGAGGCGATGAGCGACCCCAACTCCATCACGCACGTCAAGCTCTCCCGCCGCGACATCACATGCGTACGCGACGCCATGCTCTTCCACGCCACGCGCGTGCGCTTCGCCGAGGACCTACCGGCCACTCCATCGCCCAGGCTCATCGGGATGCGCCTCCGCGGTGGCGGCCTGTTCAGCGACGCGACGATCGCGTTCAACGAGAACCTCAACTGCCTCATCGGGCCGCGCGGATGCGGAAAGAGCACCATCGTCGAGGCACTCCGCTACGTGCTCGGACAGCGCCCGCTACTCGAGGACCCCGGCGCCAGCGGCGGGGATGACCGCAGCTACGCGAGCCTCGCGATCGCCACCCAAGACGCGAACCTCAAGGACAGCGAGATCGAGCTCATCTACGAACACCACGGCGAACGGCACGTTCTGGCTGCGACATACGACCCGTCCCAGCCGGTCACCACACGCGTGTTCACGCTCGACGGCAACGACTGCCGGGTCGCGCATGAGCAGGTGGCCGCCGCGTACCCGGTACGCATCTTCAGCTGGAGCGAGCTTGAGACTCTCGGTCGCCAGGCGCGCCTCCAACGGCTCGTCGTCGACCGGCTCGCGGAGCAGCTACCGACGCTCCAGGAGCAGGAGCGCACCCTACGCACTGAGCTCGTCGCCAACCGCGAACGCGTCCAGGCCACCCTCAACACGCTGGCCGGCATTCTCAGCGAGAACCACGGCGCCCTACGTCGCTGGACGGAGCACTCCGGCGCCTACGATCGCCTCAACACTCCCGAGATCAGGAACCTGTTCGGCGACCTCGACCACGCGCGGGCACGGATCACCGTCCTGCAGGCCCTCGACGTGCGTCTCACCGAGATCGAAACGGCGGCGGAGCGCCTCGACGGCTCAGAGGCAGATCTCCTGGCCATCGGCGGCCTTGACGAGGCCGACCAGCAAATCAAGGAATGGTGGGAGCAGAACGTCTCCTCCGACCTCGACCTGGCCGCCCTCGAGCAGTCAATCACCTCACACACGGCGCAGATCGCGGCCGAGGTGAAGCAACGCCGCGATGTCATCTCCAAGCGCGTCGTCGAGGCGCAGGAGCAGGCCGACGCCCACGAGACCGCGATCCGCGAGCAAACCAACGCCACGCCAGACAGCGCCGTGCGGCGAGACCAACGCGAGCAGGCCCGCGCCCAGCTTGAGATCTCCAGCGCGCTGCGTGAGCGCTACCAGACCGAGTACGGCTCGCTGCAAACTCTTCTCACCGAACGTGGTCAAACACTGAAAGACCTCGAGACCGTGATCGAGGCGGTGGGCGACGCTCGCGTGCAGATCGCCGATGAGCTCGCCAGCCGTCTGGATGCGATCGACCAGCAGGGCCCCAAGATCACGATCGACGTCGAGAAGAGCGCGGACCGCAGCGCATACGAGCGCTACCTAGACGAGCGGTTCCTCAACCTGGAACGCGGGGGACGCTTCCATGCCAGGGGCGTCGCGGCCAGGCTTGCTCAGCTCACGCCGACAGCCCTCGCCTGGGCGATCAGTACCGCAGATACCAACGCTCTCGTGGGGGATGAGCTACTGGACACCGAGCAGGCCGCCAGGCTTCTCGGTGCCTTCACTGTCTTCGAGGAGGACGCGGACGCCGGCGTCACAGTCACCGCCAAGGAGCTGCTTGATCTGCTCGAACTGCAGGAGCAGCCTTTGGAAGATCTCGTCACGATCCTCTCAGACAACCGGCCCGTGCACGAGCTCTCCCCGGGCGGCCGGAGCAGCGCGATGCTGCCACTGATTGCCCTCTCCGACGAGGTGCCGCTGATCATCGACCAGCCCGAGGACAACCTCGACAACCGCATGGTCGGACAAACGCTCTCCTCGATCCTCGCGCGCTTGAAGGAGCACCGGCAGATCATCGTCACCACCCACAACCCCAACATCGTTGTCGGCGGTGACGCCGAGCAAGTCGTCGTGCTCGACGCGCCGACAGGCCGTAGCGCACAGGTCGAGACGACCGGGAACATCGACCGCCCCGAGATCATCGACGCCGTCATCAAGATCATGGAGGGCGGACGGGAGGCATTCCAAGAGCGAAGCCGCCGCTACGGGGAGCGTGTGACGGCATAGCGTCACCGAAGGGCCGGCAACCGGGCCTCGCCGAAGCATCCACCGACCGTTACATCTTTCACTCACTCTGTGTCAGCTTCTGATCACAGGCTCACACGCCGCCACAG